>NZ_MKCS01000005.1:0-10233 GCF_001855575.1 Chromobacterium sphagni | reverse complement strand
GAGCCAACCGCCTGCGTTAGTTCGTATGGCCTGTGCGCATAGGAGATCGCCATGCATCAACCATTCAAACCCGCCTATAAACCGCCTCTCATCTCCCTCAACGTTGCCAAGGAGGGAGCCTGATGCTGCAAAGCCTGGAGGAATGGTCTGCCTGCCAATTTGGGCGACACGCGCCAGGCTTGGCAACGCTGCGCCGCTGGGCCCGGGACGGCCTCATCTTCCCGCCCGCCCAGAAAGTGGGCCGCAAGTGGCTTGTTGAGCCAAGCGCGGCCTACTTGCCGGCCGGCAACCTGGTTCCTGTTCGCCCCACCGCGGCGATGCTCCAACGCAACCCGCTCATCAAACGCATCATGGAGAGGCACAATGGCCGGCGCCGCACCTTTCAAATCGAAACCTCCCCGTTACCTTTACAACCGAACGGCTATTTCGCCTGGCGCGATCCGCGCGACGGAAAAGAGTACGGACTGGGGAGAGATAGAAACGCCGCGGTGGAACAGGCGCTGGAAGCGAACCTGCTCATAGCCAGCCTACACAGCCCGGCCGCTGTAGACCGCCTCACCGGCGCGCCAATCGACATGCTATGATGGTATCTTCGCTATCTGGAAGTCTTGGAGAAACGCGGGGTCAGCCCAACAGCCTGATCTCCGCCAAAGACCAGCTGCGCCGGCGATGCCGCCTGGGGTGATCGCACCCTGGAAAGCATTTCCGTTCTGGATGTAGCCGACTTGCTAAGACATGGACAGAGGCGGCAAGGAACGCATGGCCAGCATGGCGCCAGCCGCTGGTCGACTACTTCCGCGAAGCCATCGCCGCGCTGGCTTCAATACAATCCAGGCGAAGCCACCAAGGTGCACGGCCTCCGCACCAAGCGCCAGCGCCTCACAAGGAAATGTTCCTGGCCATCCTGGCGCACGCGGAACAAGACAAACAACGCACCTGGGCGCCAGCGCGCTGAAGCTGGCGCTCATCACCGGCCAGCGCAGAGAAGACGTGGCGCGCATGGGCCCAAAGACGTGCAGGATGGCCACTTGCACGTAATCCAGGAAAAACTGGCATGAAGCTGCGCCTACCGCTCTCCCTGAAAATAGACCTGCTGCCGCAAACCCTGAGCGAAGTGATCGACGAATGCCTGGCCAGCAACGCCACAACCCGCAAACCTTCATTCACGCGCGCAAGGTTGCGCATCGCGTTCAGCCAGGCCAAGGCATACGCCCCGTCTCCTCACCCGAGTCTTCGCCGACGCCCGTGACAAGGCCGGCTTCGGCGGCGAGGACCACCCCACCACCTTCCACGAGATCGCTCGCTATCCAGCCGCCTTTACGAAGCCACCCATGGCAAGGTCTTTGCCCAGCGGCTGCTGGGCCACAAGAACGCCAGCACGACCGATCTGTACCTGGATGCACGCGGGGCGGAGTGGGTGACGATTAACTACGGCCTCCTCAACAACGACAAGTGCAAATACTAGGCCAGTGGTGCGGATTGGCGCTGGCGATAAAGATATTGCTATGAGGCTTTGCCGCCAGTGCACAACTCAATCAATAGTATTGAAAGCCTTCGCCTGAAACTGGCCGTTGGGCGTATGTATAGGGGGAGGTACGCCTAGCGCCTTGTTAAACTCCTGGGGCTGCTTGCTGCAAAGTTCTTGGAAATCGCATTTCCCACACTTTGTTGGATTTGGGCGCACGGGGAAGTGCCGAGCCAGAATCCCTCGAACGCCCACTCGACATTCGACACGGCTGCTTGTACAGCATTCGAATCAACTGGCACTAGAATTCGACGATTATCCTTGAGTAAGTGGACCGATCCTGCGACTGCATTCTCCTGCAACACTTCGCGCGCGGCCTTCGCATACAGTTGAACCTGTAGCGACAGAGCAACAATCCAGGTCCGGGTCTGCGAACGGATCGCTGCCTGCTTCCATAGTCTTGAAATCGATGACTTCGGCATCACGGATTGTGCCGTCCTGGCTCTCGTTCACGAGCAGGTCAATAGAACTGTTATCAGGCAGTCGGCTGCAGGGATTTCGAACCTAGCCTCCACTTGCCGGCGACTAGTGAAGTCCTCAGCAAACTCGGTGACGTATTGCTGGGCGATTTCGACTGCCTTGTTCTTGGCTCGCTCATATGCACCAGGCCTGTTTACCGGGTCGCCGCTGGGTGCAATGTGCTTCAGGTGGAACGACTCCATCGCCACCGCTGCCGCTTCATCACTCGTAGGTGGGTGCACCGGGTGAAGCTCATGCAATTTCTCGATCGCAACATGGACGGCACGCCCATACCCGAACAGCTCCGGTACGGCTGGGCTAAACCCCCACTCGCGCCGAAACCTGTAGTCCATCGGACAATGCAGGTAGTACCTGATATCACTGAAGCTGGTCGGAAGGATCGTTTGGTCTACTCGGGGCTGCCTAGGTTCGGTAGGGAAACTGGTGGCTACATCGGTGGCAGGGATCAGCTCAGTGTCGGTCATCCGCAGGGAGAACGGCGATGCCTTGTTCGCACGCTTTCCACCGGGGAGGTTGGCAGCCCCGGTAACGTATAGAAATGCCTCCGCACGGGTCAACGCGGTATAGAAAAGCCTCGCTTCTGCCTCACGAGTACCGATATAGGCACCTCGCTGGACCGCAGCCTGTACGAGTTGTTTCGGGATAAGGCCACGATAGCTGGAGTTCTTACCGGGAAATCTGCCGGCTTGGCAGTCCACGACAAACACAACAGGAAACTCAAGTCCTTTTGCGCTATGGACTGTTGCTACCGAGACTGCATCGGGTCGCTGCGTTACATCGTCTGTGCTGACGTTGTACCCACCGTCTGCGACGAACTCAAGGAAGTGAGATACCTGACGGAATCGATCTGAAGAATCGACGCTTAGGTAGACACCTTCGACGTCCTGGATCATTCGGCTGAAAAGTCCGATCTCTCTCATCACCTCGGGTGCTGGAGGGTATGTTGAAATCTGCAAAGCGGAAAGCAGATCGAATACAAGGTTTTGAGGGAGCAGGCGCTGGCGAGCACCTCCCGTCGGCGCATGAATCCTCCTGCCCCAGTCGGACAGGACGCGAGTAAATCGTGCAAAGTCCGCCTTTGGATAACCAGGGAGGATCGCCTGGTCAAAGACCTCTTTTGCTTCCGCCCTATCGGGGTTACCATTTGCCAGCAAGCGGAAGACTTCCCGCAGGGCCGCCACCTGCGGGCGGTCGAACGGATTTCCTCCTGCCTCCAAGGAAAATGGGATGCCCTTAGCTGCCAGTCGGGATGTGAAGGGGTTATGACGCGCTTCTCCGCTCTGTTCGCTTCCTCGAGTCGATCTCATCAGAATGGCGATGTCACCGGGAGTGAGTCCGCGCACCTTACCGTTCTTTTCCGTGAACAGTGTACCGAGTAGTTGTTCGATCCGGTTGGTGACCCAATCGGCTTCTTCACTCCGATCGTCGAATAGATAGTTGGCCAATTCACGTGGCGCGATGTCGCGATGATTGCTCGGGTCTTTCCGCAATCTGGCGGCGCCCAGCTCCTGTGCGATGAAGTCGGAGGAGACGTCCACAATGGCACGGGTGCTTCGAAAGTTCGTATCAAGATTATGTATCGCTTGGACCTGGTAGCGATCACGGAACGTTAGGATATTGCTTACGTCAGCACCGCGCCAGGAATAGATTGCCTGGTCATCATCGCCGACGACGAAGAGTGACGCTCCTTGCGCATGGATGGCCTGGATCAGTGCCTCTTGGGAAGGCGAAACGTCCTGATACTCATCAACAAGGAGGTGGGATATCTCCGAGAGTGCGCGATTCACCGCAGCATTGCCACCGATCGAATGCTCGACGACCAGTCTGATCATCGAACCGAAGTCAATATATTGGTCTCTGTCGAGTAGATCTTTGAGGAGCTGAAGGACAGTCCCAACCTCCGGGTCGTTCGTCGCCACGCTCGTAACGTCTAGGCCTTCATCTTGGCAGAGCTTCCAAGCAGCAGCCACCTCTTTGATCGTCTCGAAATAGCGGTCTCCGAATCTTATCCTAAGCGGCTTGATCTGCAAGGCAGGATAACGGGACATGAGAAAGAGCGTAAGCCGATTGTCGTCTAGAACATCGTATTGGCGATACTTCGCGTCGGCCTTTCCTAGCACGTTCTGGCAGAAGGAATGAATCGTCCCGATATACATCTGTCCGATCAGGTTTGTGCTGAATCCTGCTAGTGAAAGCGTTTGCGCAATGCGTCGTTTGATGGATTCGGCGGCCTTCTCCGTGAACGTAAATGCCACGATCGAGGTTGGCGATACGCCTTCGGATATGAGACGAGCGACCCGGAACGCCAAGGTCTGTGACTTTCCTGACCCAGCGCAGGCCAAACACAGCACTTCCCTGCTTGCATCCAGCGCAGCATCAGCCTGATCCGGAGTTAGTTTGCTCCGAATTAGAACCTCCATCTTGTCCATGGAAACCCCTTCTGCTGTTTGTTTTACTTGTGTTTGCGAATCGATTTAATGAGCGCCGTCGCATGTGCGCTGATGAAGGGTGGAGGTAAAGCGTTGCCGATCATCAGTGCGATCGCTTCTTTGCCATGTTCTGCATTGAATCTGTATGAAGCCGGGAAGCCTTGTAGGAGAGCGGCTTCCCGAAGCGTAATCGCGCGATCATGGACAGGGTGAAGAAACCTACCCTTCGAAGGGTTATGGCAGCCGCCGGTGATAGTTGGGGCCGGCAGCCCCCAACTCATCCGGCCGTACACGTCCCTGAACCCGTCGGTTGTCTCATGGCAGGCAAGCCGAAATTGTTCGGGCAGGTCCGTGCGACTGCCTCCGTCGTGCGGAACTGCCCTAATCAGCGCCAACGTCTTCGATTCACGATTTTCGGGGATGTCGTGTATAGGATCGCCAGATGTGCCAGCTGGGGCGAGAGCCCCAATCACATCCTGGACGGTCTTTAACTCGCCGGTAGCATCGAGCTCGGGCAGCGGGTATCTGCCACGGACGGCCAAGTAGATGAGGCGTCTCCTGCGCTGCGGAACCCCAAATTTTGCTGCATCCTGGATTTCCGGCTGGCCGCGGTACCCAAGACGCTGCATTTCCGCCCAGAAGGTTTCGAAGCGAGGGTCGTCTTTCAGCGCCGGTACGTTTTCTAACATGACTGTCTTGGGGCGGAAACCGCGCACAAATCTCAGGAACTCGAAGATCAGGTCATTTCGGGCGTCAGCGTCCGAGCTGCTCTTGTTCCTGGTTCTGATCCGGGAGAAGCCTTGGCAGGGTGGGCACCCGGCCAACAGGTCGAGTTGACCTGCTTTCATGCCTAGCTCACGCATCAGCGTCCGAACTCGGACCTTTCGTATGTCGGAAGGGACCAACCGGACATCCGTATGGTTTAGACGGTAAGTTTCCTGCGCTTTGGGGTCGATCTCGACCGCGCAGGCTACCTGGAATCCTGCCTGCTTAAGGCCAAGAGATAATCCACCACAGCCGGAGAACAGGTCTATGGCTGTCGGTGCGTGTTGCTTGATCAATGTTTTTTTCATGCTATCCAAAACCAGGCAAAATCCTCCCACTCGAGTATAACCTTTCTCTAGGGTTGCCATACAGAAGAGGTTGCATCACCCCGCAGACAGGGAGATCAGCTGCTTACTCATTGAAAGCAGACTTCCTGAATCTTGCTTAGAAAGTCAGCTTTGGAGAGCTCTCACTAGCTTACCAAGCCTCGCTATATGGATTAATTTGTGCAGAGCCCCGAACAACGGTTTTGTATTGTTTTTGGAGTCATCGTGGCGGGGGTAAGTTTTCTCATTACATATCAATTAGTTACAGAGGCACACCCCTTTGGATGTTATAAGTGCATATCAATACATTATTCATATAAATATCAATGACTTAAGAAGTTAAGTTGAGGTAAGTTGCAAGGAAAAACAACAACTTTCACACCTTTAAAATCAAGCACTTACGCATCGATTTCGGAAATCATTTTGCATATTTGACGGGCTTTTCTTCACCCTGCACCACGCTTCTGTATCAAGTATGAGCCCCCATCTGTAAATGTACTTGTTTGGACTGAAATAAAGAGAAGCAGATGTACAGGGATCGGGGAGTCTGCATGCAGGATCGCATTCGGCAGCTGCTAGTCGAGGTGCCGCCATGGTCGGCGTATTCCTTGTTGGCGATACATGAACAACTCGCTTCACTCTCATCTGTAGATGAACTGACTCAATGGCTCCGTGGATTACGTAATGCCATACCCCTCATGCCTCCCGTCCTCCTTGCGATATCCGGTCGCGGTCGCTATCTTCCGCAACTACACCGAGTCATCTATCACGACTGGCCAGCCGACTGGCTGGAGCGCTACGACGACCCAGGATTCCGCTCTGCCGATCCCATCCTCAGCGCCCCAGCCGGCCAGCCCGTGCACTGGTCCGCCGAGTTCGCCAGGCTCAAACGTCCTACCCTGTCACAGCGCAAATTCCTCGCCTCATGCCGCAACAATGGCATGACGCATGGTGTTTCCTTTATTTCCGACCAGCGAAATCATCGGGTGATCCTCAGCCTATCCGGGCAACGAGCCGAAGAGGATGCCCAACTAATCCGGATGATAGAAATGGTATGGACGCATATCGTCCAGTGCGCACGGCGGCTCCTGCTACCCAAGAACCGGCTATTCGAGCTCTCGCCGCGGGAGCGGGATGTGGTCGAACTCATCAGCCTGGGCGAAAGCTACCGCAGTACAGCAGCCGCGCTCGGCATCGATGAGACCACCGTCACCGACCATGTCAATCGCATGGTCGAACGGTATGGCGCGAACAATTCAAGACACCTTGTAAAAATCCTGTTCAGCTGTACTGATTAATTCGAATTTTGCATCCAGTGCGACGGAGCAGCCCTTCTTTTCAGGGAATGAAATATGCGTATATCGTGGAGATAATGCTTCTTCCTCCAAAAAAATAAGGCGCTAACATGCACTACCTGCACCTCACCCGTGATCTCGCGCATTGCCTGAACCCCATGATCGGCTCCAGCACCAGGGAAACACTCGAAAACCTCGCTTCCCTCCTCAAAGGGCATTGCTCGCTGATAGCGGATCGGTCAAATGGCACAACGCTAGATGGCGAGTCCACGTTCCACTTGCTGCAAGCCGTGGCCGCCACACTGCTATTTGAGTCGGAGGCCCCCCCCACGGCCGCCAACGATAGTAAACCCACCTGACCAAATGCCCAGCAGAGCTGCAGAATGGATTATGGTAGTCTCCACGATCTTTTATCCTGCAGCTCCTCATCCCGATGAAACCCGTTATCCGACTCGGCGACCCCACTAACCATGGAGGATAAAGTCGTCAGCGCAGCGGCCACCACCTCAATGTTTGGCAAGGAGGTGACCTACATAGGTGACTCCACTCCATCACCTGTCCCAAGCTGTGCTAGCACTACGAGGAGTTGGCCGCAATGAACGTCAGTGACAGCTCTTCAGCCTGAAAGTAGATATGGAAGCTCCTACTGATTAGCTCGTTGTTTTGATTCTGCAGTGCGTAAATTTCCGAGAACTTCTCCGCATAGAAGCTGATCCACTCATCAGGCGTGGCAAAGTTCGACTTGGCCCATAGCGAAGCGTTCAGGTCGTGGATTGCCTCTGACGAGGCCGACAGGAAGTCGTGGTTGAGCGGGAAGAACATCAGCAGCTCGCCTGGGCCGATCTGCTCGATGGCGTCATCCGTGACGATGTGCAGCCGCGGGCCTTGTGGCGTAGGGGCTGACAGAATCAACCGCGTGATGTCGATCTGTTCGTTCGGGCCGGCCTCTTGGCGCCGACACTCCTTCTCGCGCGCCAGCAGCACCGGCAGAGACGCTAGGGCAGCTCCGCGGGTGAGGTGCCCTAGCGTGCGCTGAACGACGCCATACTCGCCGGTGCCGGTGAACACACCACCTGGCCACTCGTGGAGTTTTTGGCAGGCAATGCTCCGCCTAAAGGCAGTGGAATTGGTGAACGCGATCGTCGTGTTGTCGGCGGAGACGATGAGGCTGTCTTCGGCCTGCATTGCAATGATGAATGTCATGCTGAGCGAATAATGTATTTGATTTTCTAATCCGAACCATCCTACCCTGGAGAGAAAATGTCAGGCGGCGGTTACATCAGAATAGCAGGGGGCAATATTGAAGTGCATTGCCCAGGCACAGTTAGTATTCGTGGACAGAATATCGCGCTCTCAGGCCCGGCGCAAATTGGCACGAATATGCAAGGCATGCCATCAGCGGATTACAATAGCCTTTCATTCGTGGTGAAGGATGCTCAGGGCAACATCCAGAAAAATATGCCCTACATCCTCAAAGACGGCAAAGGGCAGATATTCAAGGGCGTGACCGACAAGTATGGCAGGACGCAGCGGATACATACCAGCGATCCAAATGACCTCTCGGTCCATTTAGACCATGGTGCAACTGGAATGAATTTGGAAGAATAGTGGCTATGGCGCAACCAAAAACAACGACGGCAAAGACCCAGCCGAAAGATAAAAATGCCGTGGCCGAACATCGAGAAGATGTCTTTCACCTGATCATCGGGTTTGAGGTAAATGATCCGAATGCCTACCGCGAGGTGTATGTTGCCCCCAATGGCATGAGAAAGGTTCATTACGTTCTGGAAGACCCTGGCCACACGTTCATGTATTTAACCAAAAATCTCAAGGTCACATTTTTCTACAGCCTCGGCCCGGCTTATAACAACCCTGTTCAGCGAGCCTACGGACAAGGGTCTCCAGAATACAAAATACCAGGCGACACTCGCCTTTTCAGATTTAACATAAGCGAGGATCAATACGAAAAGATGCTTGCCAAGGGAAAAGAATACCGAGCTGAAGTGCTGGCAGGGGCGAGATATTATAATATCTTCCAGAATTTCACCTGTGCCAGAAGTGCACGAGACATTATTGTCGCGGGCTGGTCGAGCGTTCCCAGAGGTTCTAGTTTTATAGGAAAAGGTGTTGTTATGGAGGATGTCGTAAACCCATACGCCTTCTATGAGGCCATTCATGACAAGTATCCGCAGGGTGAAATAAGACTCAGCCAGAATAAAACTGAGTGGCGCAATCTCATGCATGACGGGAATGCCTATCCAGGAAAAAAGCCGGACCCCACTATCAATCCAGCAGACTGGCCAAAAGAGCCTAAAGAGCAATGAAAAGAAAAAAATTAGTATTGCCCATACTTGCGATCATATTTGTTGCTTTAGGAGTTTTTATCATGAATGAAGGTGGCGAGAAAAAAGTTCCGAAGATCGTTGATGAGATATCCGATCGATATGGCACAGTCGTTAACTATGATCACTTTCTAAGTGATGGCATGAAGAGTAAAAAACTCACGCCTCTTGACAAGGAAAACTTGGAGAGGTTTATAGGAACAAACTTGGACGTCCTGAGTGGGAAAGTCTCCCTTGATGATGTTGGCAATAAGGATGCAAGCATCAAGGTGGACTTGTTTGTTCCGAAGATTCCTACAGATCCAGTTGTTACCGGAACCTTGTATACCTATATAATTAGCCGCCCATCCCAAGCCACACGGGGTATCGTTGGAGGCTTCTCAAGCGATATAGATCGCAAAGATGGGGATGCTCCCTGGAAGTATAGCAACATCACCATGAGCAATTCAGACAAAGTCGAAATTCTGACTAATTTCGGACAGGCTGACTTTGAAAAATTGGAATTGAAATTCGTAAAGAAATTTCTAATGTCAGACTTAAAGAGTGAAACAAAAAAAATAGATTTCTCACCCTACTATGATTATAGAAAATTCCACTCCTCTGACTATAATTGGCTCGGTTATGCCTTTTATAAATTTACAACCGTCAAAAATTCTGTTCCGCTAACAGTCGTGTTCGCGGTTAAAGAAGATCAATACAGCGAGCACGAGACCTATCCAAAGAATTGGTTCTATGTCTACATGAAGCGCGAAAGTTGATGCCGGCAGATCAAGAGCGGCGCTTTCGTTGATACGGAGAACGTGCACAGCGCCGCTTTTGTTGAGACCGGCAACATCTACAGGTTCACGATATGACTACTGGAAGACTGCTGTTGGCCATATGGATGACGGCCACGCTGACATCGTGACGATCTTGACAATGCGTAATCATCAAATCAAGCACATAGCCCGGTCCAACACCGGGCCATCCCCTTTTAAACAAGCCTCCACACTCCTCAGCATTCCAGTTCATGATCACCAATTCCCCCGAGGCCGTCGGCGCACCCTGGCGCTGATTGCCGTTGCTGTACTT
>NZ_MKCS01000004.1:0-402840 GCF_001855575.1 Chromobacterium sphagni | reverse complement strand
CGTCAGTGACAGCTCTTCAGCCTGAAAGTAGATATGGAAGCTCCTACTGATTAGCTCGTTGTTTTGATTCTGCAGTGCGTAAATTTCCGAGAACTTCTCCGCATAGAAGCTGATCCACTCATCAGGCGTGGCAAAGTTCGACTTGGCCCATAGCGAAGCGTTCAGGTCGTGGATTGCCTCTGACGAGGCCGACAGGAAGTCGTGGTTGAGCGGGAAGAACATCAGCAGCTCGCCTGGGCCGATCTGCTCGATGGCGTCATCCGTGACGATGTGCAGCCGCGGGCCTTGTGGCGTAGGGGCTGACAGAATCAACCCGGTGATGTCGATCTGTTCGTTCGGGCCGGCCTCTTGGCGCCGACACTCCTTCTCGCGCGCCAGCAGCACCGGCAGAGACGCTAGGGCAGCTCCGCGGGTGAGGTGCCCTAGCGTGCGCTGAACGACGCCATACTCGCCGGTGCCGGTGAACACACCACCTGGCCACTCGTGGAGTTTTTGGCAGGCAATGCTCCGCCTAAAGGCAGTGGAATTGGTGAACGCGATCGTCGTGTTGTCGGCGGAGACGATGAGGCTGTCTTCGGCCTGCATTGCAATGATGAATGTCATGCTGAGCGAATAATGTATTTGATTTTCTAATCCGAACCATCCCTACCCTGGAGAGAAAATGTCAGGCGGCGGTTACATCAGATAGCAGGGGCAATATTGAAGTGCATTGCCCAGGCACAGTTAGTATTCGTGGACAGAATATCGCCCTCTCAGGCCCGGCGCAAATTGGCACGAATATGCAAGGCATGCCATCAGCGGATTACAATAGCCTTTCATTCGTGGTGAAGGATGCTCAGGGCAACATCCCAGAAAAATATGCCCTACATCCTCAAAGACGGCAAAGGGCAGATATTCAAGGGGCGTGACCGACAAGTATGGCAGGACGCAGCGGATACATACCAGCGATCCAAATGACCTCTCGGGTCCATTTAGACCATGGTGCAACTGGAATGAATTTGGAAGAATAGTGGCTATGGGCGCAACCAAAAACAACGACGGCAAAGACCCAGCCGAAAGATAAAAATGCCGTGGCCGAACATCGAGAAGATGTCTTTCACCTGATCATCGGGTTTGAGGTAAATGATCCGAATGCCTACCGCGAGGTGTATGTTGCCCCCAATGGCATGAGAAAGGTTCATTACGTTCTGGAAGACCCTGGCCACACGTTCATGTATTTAACCAAAAATCTCAAGGTCACATTTTTCTACAGCCTCGGCCCGGCTTATAACAACCCTGTTCAGCGAGCCTACGGACAAGGGTCTCCAGAATACAAAATACCAGGCGACACTCGCCTTTTCAGATTTAACATAAGCGAGGATCAATACGAAAAGATGCTTGCCAAGGGAAAAGAATACCGAGCTGAAGTGCTGGCAGGGGCGAGATATTATAATATCTTCCAGAATTTCACCTGTGCCAGAAGTGCACGAGACATTATTGTCGCGGGCTGGTCGAGCGTTCCCAGAGGTTCTAGTTTTATAGGAAAAGGTGTTGTTATGGAGGATGTCGTAAACCCATACGCCTTCTATGAGGCCATTCATGACAAGTATCCGCAGGGTGAAATAAGACTCAGCCAGAATAAAACTGAGTGGCGCAATCTCATGCATGACGGGAATGCCTATCCAGGAAAAAAGCCGGACCCCACTATCAATCCAGCAGACTGGCCAAAAGAGCCTAAAGAGCAATGAAAAGAAAAAAATTAGTATTGCCCATACTTGCGATCATATTTGTTGCTTTAGGAGTTTTTATCATGAATGAAGGTGGCGAGAAAAAAGTTCCGAAGATCGTTGATGAGATATCCGATCGATATGGCACAGTCGTTAACTATGATCACTTTTAAGTGATGGCATGAAGAGTAAAAAACTCACGCCTCTTGACAAGGAAAACTTGGAGAGGTTTATAGGAACAAACTTGGACGTCCTGAGTGGGAAAGTCTCCCTTGATGATGTTGGCAATAAGGATGCAAGCATCAAGGTGGACTTGTTTGTTCCGAAGATTCCTACAGATCCAGTTGTTACCGGAACTTGTGGGATATACCTATATAATTAGCCGCCCATCCCAAGCCACACGGGGTATCGTTGGAGGCTTCTCAAGCGATATAGATCGCAAAGATGGGGATGCTCCCTGGAAGTATAGCAACATCACCATGAGCAATTCAGACAAAGTCGAAATTCTGACTAATTCGGACAGGCTGACTTTGAAAATTGGAATTGAAATTCGTAAAGAAATTTCTAATGTCAGACTTAAAGAGTGAAACAAAAAAAATAGATTTCTCACCCTACTATGATTATAGAAAATTCCACTCCTCTGACTATAATTGGCTCGGTTATGCCTTTTATAAATTTACAACCGTCAAAAATTCTGTTCCGCTAACAGTCGTGTTCGCGGTTAAAGAAGATCAATACAGCGAGCACGAGACCTATCCAAAGAATTGGTTCTATGTCTACATGAAGCGCGAAAGTTGATGCCGGCAGATCAAGAGCGGCGCTTTCGTTGATACGGAGAACGTGCACAGCGCCGCTTTTGTTGAGACCGGCAACATCTACAGGTTCACGATATGACTACTGGAAGACTGCTGTTGGCCATATGGATGACGGCCACGCTGACATCGTGACGATCTTGACAATGCGTAATCATCAAATCAAGCACATAGCCCGGTCCAACACCGGGCCATCCCCTTTAAAACAAGCCTCCACACTCCTCAGCATTCCAGTTCATGATCACCAATTCCCCCGAGGCCGTCGGCGCACCCTGGCGCTGATTGCCGTTGCTGTACTTGATATCCAGCTCCAGCATGTGGTGGCCAGCGAATGCGCGCCGGATGTCCGGATGGTCGTTGATGCTGACCATGACCCGGCCGCGCACGCGCTGCATGATCTCGGCCATGGCCTCGTATTCCGCGAACGGGAACGGCACGCCGTATCCCTCGGTTTGCCAGTAGGGCGGGTCCAGGTAGAAAAACGCATGCTCGCGGTCGTAGCGCTCGATGCAGCGCCGCCAGTCCAGGTTCTCGACCGTCACGCCGGCCAGCCGCAAGTGGGCGGCCGACAGATTCTCCTCGATGCGCAACAGGTTGACCGTCGGCGCCGTGGTCGACGTGCCAAAGGACTGGCCGGTGACCTTCCCACCGAACGCGTGCTGCTGCAGGTAGAAAAACCGCGCCGCGCGCTGGATGTCGGTCAGCGTCTCCGGCCGGGTCTCCTGTAGCCAAGCAAACACCTGGCGGCTGGACAGCGCCCATTTGAATTGCCGGACAAACTCCTCCAGGTGGTGCTGGACGACGCGGTACAGATTGACCAGATCGCCGTTCACGTCGTTGATGATTTCGCACTGCGCTGGCTGCTGCCGCAGGAAAAACAGCGCAGCGCCGCCGCAGAACACCTCGATGTAGCAGCTATGCGGCGGGAACAGGGGCAGCAGGCGGTCAGCCAGGCGACGTTTGCCGCCGATCCAGGGGATGATGGGGGATGCGTTCATGTAGGACTCCCAGGCCCTCGCAGGGGCTCAGGAGTGGGGGCGCGCGGCCCTCGGAGGAATGCTGGCAGATGCCGGCGGGGTTAAATGCCTTCCGGCATCAGGTCGCCGCTGTCGAGATCGGCGCAGTAGGTCAGCCTGGCCAGCTGCTCGGCCGGGACGTCGGTCGCCACGCCGCCGACCGCCTCGATCACAATCCCGTATTTGCGGCTCAATTCAGCCAGTTCGCGGCAGAAATCGCGGTATTCGGTCGGTATCATTTGCTACTCCTGTTTCGTTGTTGGCGTGACACCATTACCGCTCTGCCTGCGGCACCCCGCCGGACTGCCGCCCGGCAGTGGCGAGGTAGCGACATAGCAGTTCATAGCCCGGCAGCGCGGGCATTTGATATTCAATTTCACGAATTCACCTTCAGCCAGCTTCTTATTGCAACAATTACAACGTACTTCAATCATGACGAGCCTTAATTGTCTGTGGTAGGCTTTCCATGCTGTCGACAGCTGGGAAAGCCCACGGTCAAGGCTCGCAGGTATAGCTGCGAGTGCAACGATGGCGCGGCCTGCTGTTCCCGCAGCAGGCCGCGCCGCTTTCTTACTGCAGGCCAGCCCCACTGCGCTTCATCGCATCGATCGTGCGGGCCTTCTCGGCACTGCCGGCCGAACTGCCGTAGTAGTACTGGATGATGGAGCCGAATGCCGCGCCCAGCGCGCCAACCAGCACCAGCAGCGAGTCGCGGCCGGTAGGCGGCAGCTCCTGGAAAATCATCAGCGCCATGATGGCAAAGAAGCCGGCGACGACGACGGCGGCCAGCAACCGCGGCGTGATATCGCCGGTTTTGACCTCCCGTTCACGCGCGCTGGCGCGGTCGCCGGCGGCGATCGCCTCCAACGCCTGTTGGTTCTGGAACCCGAGTTCCTGCATTTTCGCCGCGAACTGCTGGTCAGCCTGTTTGACGGCCAGCATCTGCTCCGGCGTCACGCCAGCCAGAGCCTGTTTCACCGCCTCCTCGGTTTTTTCCGGCAGGCCGATCGCATCGGCCACAGCACTGACTGCCATACCTCCAAGCGGACCGCCAAGGGCAGTACCGATCCACGGTGCAACCGTGGCCACGATTTGTTTCCAGTCCATCACGCATCCTCCTTCGATTGAAACAGCGATTGCTCGGCCAGCCGGCGGCGGGTCAGGCCCGGCAGCATTTGGCCACCGGCTCGGTTCCAGCGCGGGAACTGGCCGGCGGCGCCGGCATAGTCGCCAGCGTTCAGCTTCCGCAGCAGGGTGGAGCCCTGCAGATTGGCCAGGCCCAGGTTGTAGGAGAAGCTGACCAGCGCCGAAAACTGGTTGCCGTTGAGCGGCACGGCCACCAGCCGGCCGATGCCGGACTCAAACCGAGCCAGGTCTTGGCGGAGCAGCTGCTCTGCCTGGTCGTTGGTGATTGTCAGCCCGGCTCGGACGTCAGTACCGGTATGGCCGTAGCCTATGGTCCAGACGCCGACGACGTCCTGGTAGGCGGTGAGGCGTAGGCCCTCGAATTGCTTGATCAAGACTAGGCCCTGAGCATTGGTTTTCATGGGTTTCTCCTGAAAGAGTTCGGCCCGCGCACGGCGGGCCGAATGGTCAGTTGTCGATATAGGCGTCAACTCGCTAAAACAAGGCATGACGTATGACTGCTGGGGGTTGTCATGAGACGCGCCGTTCCGGTTGTGCTGTATGGGCTAATGATCTCGGTTTGCCTGTATCTGATCTCAGATTGGGTGAGCAGCCATAAAGAGCCGGTCAAATGCGAGCTGCTTGTCGGCCAGGATCTGGACGTTTTGCCGGCCGCTTGCTTTGAACAGCAAATCCAGGCGCTGACACCGGACTAGCTGGCCAGATTGTCAGCGCGTCGCTTGAGCCACGCCTCCAGGTACTGGGCGCCCAGGATGCCCAGGCCGGCGCCGATGCCCACCAGTGCCGGCAGCGGCATGTCCGGAAACTGCGTCAACGCCACGCCGGCAACGGTGGAGGTGGCGCCGCCCAGAATGGCGCGGCCCACGGCCAGCCGGACGGTGATTTCTTCCTGGCTGACCAGCAGCTTGCCTAGGCCGATCAGCGCGCCTACGGTCAGCAACGCCAGCAATCCCTTCTCGTGATCCTGCATCTACCACTCCCTATATAAATGGCCGGAACAAGCCGGCCCCCCTCTTCCCCGCGCGTTACTGCGGCGGTAGTGCGTATGGTGCCAGCGCCGCGGTAGCGGCCACGCCCAGCGCGATGGCCAGCGGCTGGCCGGCTTGCAGATCCTCCGCCGCCAGCGGCCGGGGCTCGCCGACATAGGTCTGCAGTTGCTGGCTCATCGGATTGGGCTGATCGGCGGCGAAGCGCAGCGACACGCCCGCCACGCCGGCCGGCGACATGCGGATCAGCAATTCATATGGGTATTGGTTCATGTTTCTCCTCACACAGGGTTGCCGGTCCGGACGCTGATCCAGGCCGTGCCGTTCGAAAACGCGATCGCCGCGCCGCCGGCGGCGTCGGTGATGTAGACCGTCGCGCCGGCATAGGCGGCTGCCGCCGGCGCGGTGGCGCGGGTGTAGGCCGGCGCGGGCACCGGCACGGTACTGAACTGGCTGGTGGTCAGCAGCGGCTGCGGCTGCACGGCCAGGTAGTTGCCAGCCGGCAGCGCCGCGCCGACATGGGCCGGGCTGGCCGCCCAGCCGCCGCTGGTGGTGTCGCCGAACGCGCTGCAGCTGTTGGCGCCGGCCCAGGCCGGCAGCTGCGCGTACACGGTGTATGAAGTGGTGCCGTTCTGACACACCATGAAGGTGCAGCCGACGCTGCCAAACACCATGGCGGTGGCCGCGCCGAAGAACGGCCCTGTCGATCCAGGCTGCTGGGCGGCGCCGTTGCTGGTGCTGAACAGCAGCGTCGCCATCCCCAGCTGGCCATTGATGGCGTTGTAGCCGTTGCCGAACAACAGCATCAGCGCCAGCTTGGCGCCACCCTGCGGGCAGTTGAACGTACCCAGGCGCATGTAAGCGGCGGCGGCCTTGGTGTCAGGGACGTTGTCCTGCCGCGGCGGCCGGTAGCCCAGCGCCTGCAGCACCTGGTCGCCCGGCAGCGACTTCACGCTGCCAGCCACGCCCGACACCGAGATCGGCCAGGTGCCGCTGGCGTTGGAGCCGTCGGCGCGCAGCACGTTTGCGGCGCTGGGCACCGTGCGGCTGCCGCCGGCGGCGTCGGTCAGCGTCACCATGCCGTTGCCGGTCAGCCAGGCGTTGAACTGGTCCATGGTCAGGTTGTAGCGCTGCATCAGCTGGGTGATAGCTACCGCGATGTCGCCGAGAGAAGGGTCTGCCATCAGGCCTCCAAAGCAGAAGCCCCGCTGTCATCGCGGGGCTTCGGGTAGGTGTGTTTGACTTGCCGGATCTGCTCCAGCACTTGCGCCGCCTGTGGCGGCAGCTGGCCGGGCGGCAAGCTGGCCACCACGCGCCACAGCGCGTCCAGCTGGTCGCCGATGTCCGGGTACTGTTGGCGCCGCACCGCGGCGTGATCTCCAACGTGGTGGATCTTCATGTCGTCACCTCAAAAATCGCCGTCTGTTGTGGCCAGGCCTCCACCACGATCTGGTGGCGGCCAGGGTGCGCGAACGACAGCTCGCATGACTCCTCCGGGCACGGGTACGGCGTGCCATCGAGGATCAGCCGGCATGGCGCCGGCAACTGGCGCAGCGTCATGCCGTCCAGCACCGCGCTAGCGGGCGGGCGCGGCACGATGGCGCCGGCGCGCACATACTGCGTCACCGGGTCCGCCACGCCGATCAGGATTCGCTTGCCGGCGGCCTCGTCCAGCTGGATGTTCTCCGGCCGGCTGGTGCCGGTCTGGACGATGCGGCCGGCGTCGTCGTACTCGATGATGTCGATGGGCATCCCTACCTCCTGAAAAGCACGCAGCCGTAACGGATCACGCCGCTTTTTTGAATCGCCGGCGACGAAACCCCGACCGTGACCACCTCGCCGGCATTGACGTTGAGCACCAGCACCGCGCTGCCGTTGACCGGCACCGACCGGTTGCGGCCATACAGCGTGGCCACCGGATCGGCAAACGGCGAATCGGCGAACGCCAGCAGCGTGCCGCTGTCGCTGCAGCTGAACTGGAACGAGTAATTGAACGCGTTGGTCCAGCCGTTGACGGTGATGCTGCGGGTGTCGTTCTTGCTGACCGCCTCGCCGCGTATCTGCAGCGTGTCCACCATCAGGTTGCGGATGTAGGTGGCGTCCAGGCCGTTGGCATCGACTACCACTGCGCCATTCCGGGTGATGCGCAAGCTCTCGGTGTCGATCTGCCCGACCGTGAGCCGGCCCTTGATGTAGCCGGCCCCCATGCCTGTCATGTCGACTACTACGCTGCCGGCCTGGTCGCGGATGGTCAGCCCGCGGCTGTTGATCTGACCGGCATCGATCGAGTCCAGCGCGATCACCCGCCGACCGACGATGGTGCCGTCGGCGATCAGCGAGCCATCCACGCCGACGGCCGGCTGGCCGTTGATGCGGGTGACGCTGAACACCGGTTTCGGGTTGGTGCCATCCGGCAACGCCACCTGGAACGAGTCGGCCAGCACCGCAAACGACGAGCCGCCGGCGCCGCTGTTCAGCTGGATGCCGGCGACGCGCGGATTCTGCCCCTGGCTGTCTAACTGCACCTTCAGCGCCCATTGCCCCTGCACACCATCAATAGACTGCGACAGCTGGGTGATGGTCGCGCTGTTGCCTGCCACTGTGGTTTGCACCCGGCTGACCTGCGACGCCAGCGCGCTGGTTTCGCTCGCCCGCGCCATCATCTCGTTGACCACGGCGCCGGCGTTGTCGGCCACCGCCGCCTGCAGCACGTCGATGTCCGACGCCATGGCGGTGTGCTGCTCCGCCCTCACCTGCTGCTCGCTGGCGATGGCGGCCGAGGCCTGGCCGCTGACCACCCGCGCGCCGCGCGCCTGCGACCAACTGCTGTCCACCTGCAGCACCGCGCGCAGCAGCGCCCGGGCCGCCGCGTCCGAGCTGGTGATGCTGCCGGCCACATCGGGCGCCAGCAGGCTGTAATCGACGCTGCCCTTCATCAGCTGGAGCAGCAGCGCGGGGTCTTTCACCGTTTGCGCTTTGGCGCTGACCGGCGCGGAAGCGTTGCCCCAGCTATCGACCACCACCAGCTGGTAGCGCACCTCCACGCCGAGGGCGATGCCCATATGCACCCAGCTGGCCGCCGGGTAGGCCACGTCGGCCAGCTTCGACCAGCTCTTGCCGTCCATCGAGGCCAGGATCTGCGCGCCGCGCAGGTCGGCCCGGTCCGGGTAGGCCCAGCGCAGCGTGATCTGCATCGCCTCGCCGATCGCCTGAAACACCGTGGCCGCCGCGGGCGGCACCGCGTGGCCCTGCACCGTCAACGACGCCAGCGCCGGTGCCGACAGCGTGCCGTCGGCGAATACCGCCGCCACCGACGCTTCCAGCGGGCCGGGGTCGACATCCCAGCTCGACGCGGTGTCCGGCACCACCTGCACCGACCAGGCGCCGCCGGCGCGCCGCCATTTCAGCTGGTAATTGATCGCGCCGCGCAGCGGCGGCCAGACGGCCGTCACCACCGCCACGCGCCGGCCGTCGCCGGTCACCCGGCTGGATTCCGACAGCCGCAGGAAGCCCAGCGCCGGCGGCAGGCTGGGCGCCGGGCCGCCGCTGCTGAAATCTCCGGACTCGGCGGCGTAGTATTCGGGCAGGTCGTCGATGGCCGTGAATTTGATGCCGTCGGCGCTGGGTTTGACGTCGACGATTTTGACGCGCCGGCCAGGCTGCGCGCCGTTGTCGTAGAACCACATCCAGTCATACGGCACATCGTCCGGCGAGCCATCCGGCACCGGCAGCGGGCCGCCGGCGTCGGACACCGGAATCAGGTCGCGCAGCTGCAGCGTATCGCTGTCACCGCTGCCGGCCTTGACCCGGTAGGTCGAATAACGGCCATCCGGGAAGCGGATGCCGACCCAACCGCTGGCGCCCAGCGGCACGGCGCGGTCCAGCAACAGCTGGCCGCGGCTGCCGCCGAGCAGCCGGCCGGAGTAGGACCAACTGGCAAGGTCGTGGCTGAGCAGAACCACGTCGCCGCGGGTGGCCACCAGACCCTCGAAATCGGTCTCCCAGGACACCCGCCGGCGGTGGAACAGCTGCGAGGCGGCGATCAGGTTCGCCTCGCGGCCGGCCATGCCGGCGTCGCAGCAGCCGACAAAGTCCAGCGTCACCGGATTGGTCGGCGCAATGGTGCCCGGCACGGCCACCCGCACCTGGTCGAGTTCGAAGCCCTTGGCCGGGTTGCTGAAATTGACCACCACCTCGTCGGCGGTCTGTTCGTTGGTGTACTCGATCCGGAACGAACCGGCGCGGATATTGGCCGGGCCGAACACCGCCACCGTCGGCAGCTCTGCCGCGTCCCAGATCACGCCCAGGCGACCGGTCTGCCAGGTGTAGCGCGCGCGGCCGGTGCGGGCGATCATCGTCAGCACGTCGGCGATGCTGTAGGCGCGGTCCAGCACCAGGCCGATGCTCAACTTTTTGGCGTCGCACCACGCCGCCCACACCTTGATGGCGTCGATGTCGATGCGCGCGTCCGGCAGGCCGGCGCCGTACCGCCGCCGGCCCTGGCCATCGAAGCCGCCGCGGGCGAACCACAGATACCACCAGGCGGGGTTGGTCGTCGGCTGCGTCGCCCAGCCGTTGCCGGTCCACACCGGGCAGCTGGCCACCGCCATCGCCGACAGCTCGTCGACCGCGCCGTTCAGCTGGCTGGACGCTTTGATCTTGAGCCCGACGCGGCGCTGGCCGGCGTAGTTGGTGCTGTCCTGGCGGTAGGCGCGCAGGCCGGCCAGCGCGAAATCGTTGCGCTCGCGCGAGCTGCTGACGTCGCCGCTGGTCTTGCGGACGCGGATCTCGTACTGCGCCGCCGGCAGATCCTGCCGCAGCGTCTGGCGGACCGGCGTGATGCTGTTGCCGGCCAAGCGGTATTTGCCGTACTGGTCGCCGCCATAGGGCTGCCAGGCGCCATCCGGCAGGCGCCGGAACTGGATTTCGGTATCGACGTTGCGCCAGTCCATGCCGCCCTTGTCGTTGGCGTAGTAGGCGACGCCCTGCAGGTCCAGGCCGATGCCGACCGTATCGCGCGCCACCTGGCGCACCACCCAGCCGTCCGAGTTTTTGACCTCGCGGCCGGCGTCGGTGTCGACGTTGGCAAACACGCCCGGCAGTCGCCCGGCGCCATCGGCGGCGATCAACTCGACGCCCTGGTAGGCGCCGATCGGCGTATTGCCGATGCGGTAGTCGGACAGCTGCAGGTCAGGCTGCAGGCCGAAATGGTAGACCTGATACAGGTACTGGTCCTGGCCGACAAACTCGGTGAACGGGTTGCCGCCGGCATCCGGCACGAAACGGCGCTGGCCGATCACCAGCGGCATCGGCGCATAGGTTCGGGCGCGGTTGCGCGCGCCGGACAGCGCGTAGTTCTGGCTGATGTTGGCATCGCCGCGGCCACCGACGCCGGCGATGTCCGGCATCGGCGGCGGCAGCAGCGCATTGACCAGCATCGAGCCGCCTATCATCACGGCCGCGCCGGCGGCGGTGGCCATGCCGGACGAGCCGAAAAGCGCCGCCCCGGCGGGGCCGGCCACGTAGGCCGCCGCCACCATCACTGCCACCATGGCCACGGTCCGCAGCACTTTGCCGGCGCCGCCGCCGGCCACTACCGCGCGCACCTCGATGAAATCGCCACGGCGCAGCCGGTAGCGGCGCCAGTCCGGCAGCGGGCGGCCGTTGACGCATACCGCCAGCGGTCCGCGGTCCACTTCAATCTGCAGCCGGCGCAGGTAACCGCCCAGCGTTTCGTTGCGGCGGTGCGGCTCGTAGATCACCTGGCGGCCGGCGGCGGTCAGCGGGTGCGGCGAATGCACCAGATTCGGTTGCGTCACAGCCATTCGTAAAATCCCTCCACGGTGTAACCCTGGCGCGGCAGCTCGCGCAGCCGTTGCCGCAGCACGAATCCGGCGGCCTCGTCGGCGTGCAGCACCCACCACTCGCCAGCCAGGCGGCACATCACGCCGATGTGCTGGGCGCGGCCGCGCGCGAGCAGCAGCACCGGCTGGGCGTCCAGCGGCGCATCGACGCGGCGGGCGAATGCATCCTGGTATTGCCGGATTTGCGCGTTGCGGCCAAATGGCCCCGGCCGGCGCTCGCCGGGCAGCTGGATGTCGCTGCCCAGCACCTCGCGCGCGACATCGCAGGCCAGGACGGCGCAGTCGGCCGTGTCGGCGATGTAGTCCTGGCCGACATAGCGATCGGACCAATGCATGGGGAAACCTCGAAAATCAGAACAGCGCCGGCGCGGTGCTTGGCGTGTAGTAGACGGTAACGGCGGGCTGATTGAGCAGGTCGGCGTAGCCGAGCGTGGCGGCAACCTTTTGCCGGTCCATCGCCAGCCCGCTCATGTCCAGCGTGATGTCGAACTCGACCAGATCCGGCGTCGAACGCATCACTTGCAAGATGCGGCAGGTGGCGCCCACGCCGCCGCCCGACTGCTCCAGCCATTGCGTCAGCTCGCGGCCGATGTTGTCGATTTCCAGCCGCGCCTGCGGCAGTTGGTTGTCGGAGTCATCGGGCAAGGTGATGTCGAAGGCGCAGGCCAGGAACTCGTCACCGGCGGCGACGATGTTCTGCGTGTCGCCGACGATCCGGACCGGCACCGCCAGCAACGGGTGGCGGATTTCAAGCAGCGTCAGCAGGATGTCGGCGGCGCTGGTGGCGTTGAGCTGTTCGCGGGCGTGCTGGGAATAACTGCGGGGCATTGTATCCTCCAGAAATGCAAAAACCCCGCCGGAGCGGGGTTTTTCAATCTATTTATTCATTTTTTGACACACCCGGTGTCGCTTTTGCTTCCCGAGCCTGACCAATCAATTAAAGTTGGGAACTTAATTAGCTGGGTCTGCGCAGCACTCATAAATAATGCCAAAAATGCAATTACCACAAGCAATTCTTGAATTATTAAATTTGACCTGTGCTTTCTCTCCTGCTCTTCATAATCCTCAATAATGCCGATGCCTTTTCCAGTTATCGCATAATGCGCCCCACTGGCTTTTAAATCACCATTCTCGCAAAGTGCAGACATGGACAATCCAATTCTATCCAATATCATCCCTTTATCCGACTGAACATCCCACCATTGTCCATACATGGCTTCTGCAACCAACTCAACAGTAATGCAATACCCTCTCCTCATTGAAAGTGAAAATATAGTATCAAGGATTTTAATTTGCCTTTCAGAAACAATCTTTTTCTTATTAAACATAACACTGCCAACTCTCACACAGCACTTGCTAAAAGCATTTGTCCAGCACGGATAATTAGTGATATCGGCAAGAAAATATCTCCACCAAACGTAAATCGAATTATAGCCATTGAAATTTCTTGAAAATACAACCTTACTTAGCCTAACGCATGACAAATCAACATAATCCTCCTCAGTGAAAGCCGTATCTTTTAACTTTGCAACAAGAAGTCGCATTCCAGAAACGCCTTTAACCACACAGGGCTTATCATAAACACCACGCAAAAACACCCCCAAATTTGGCCTTGCAACTTCAGCCCCACAGGTCAAAATATATGGCTTTTTATTATGTTCCCGAAGAACAAATCTGAAAAATAACATTTTCAACAAGTCGCTTAATAGCTCCATACAGCCTCCTTGGCAACATGCTTATATAGGATATAACTGTATTTCTTTTCTGTTCAGATAGGTAGAATAGCACTTCACCCAATACTCTCAATCTGCAACTGAGCACTCCACCTTTGCCGCCCATCCCACTGCCAGCGATACGGTGGCGCGCCGCTGATACGGCCGGTCTTTTGCGTACCAGCCATCGGGTCAAGGAATATGAACCAGCCGACGCCACCGTCAATGTCGTAGCGGAACCAGTTGTCGAACTTCGCCCGTTCCAGATCGCTGCGCACCTTGATGGTGATGGTGCGAGTAATGATCGGCTGTGAAAAACGGCGGCGCTGCTTGGGCAGGCCGCCGTCCATCTCAGTACGCAGCAGGCCGTAGTTGGCCTCCTCGGTATATCCATCGGCCAGCATCAGCGCATAGGCCGGAAATTCAGGCATCGCCATCGTCAAATCCTCTTGATTGCGTCGCGGATCGGCCCGCCGCGCTTGATGTCCTCCAGCACCACGCTCACCACCAGTTCGCGGCCATCGAAACGCGGCTGCGCGCTGGTGGCCTGCAGCTGCTGGCCTGATTTGTTGATCAACTCCACCCGGATAGACTCCGGCGCAGACGGCTGTTGCTGGCGGGCGGCCTCCGGCACGCGGTAGCTGGCGGCGGTGCTCGATGCCCGCCCCACTCCACCGCCAGCGGCCAGCTTCTTGGCATTGAGCGCGTGCAGCGTGCCGAGGCCGTAGTGATCCACCGCTGCCGCGCGCACCACAAACTCGCCGTTCGACAGCATTGCCGGGATGCTGTCGCTGGTCGGCGTGCCTGGACCGGTCACCGCCCCGCCCGTCGAAAACCCAGCCGTCCCGTTCACAATGGGCGCCGCCGGTCCGCTGCTCTTGAACATGCCGGACATCAGGCTGTTCATCCCCCCGCCAAACATGCTGACCATGCTCTGGCGGATCTGGATGCGGATCAGATCCTCGATGATACTGTTCGCCAGGTCGCCGAACGACAATTTCCCGGTCATCACGAACTTGGTCAGCGAATCCTCCATCCCACCGAACGCCCTGGCAAACATCTCCTCGGTCTGCCCGGCGACATCGCGGGCGTGATCGATGTAGTTCTCCAGTGCCCGGCTGGCGCCCAGCGACCAATCGCCAGCCGCCTGCTGCATGGCGGCGAAATGCATCTGCTGATTTGCCACCATCTGGCCGGTGCTGGCGTCGATCGCATCCAGCGCCCGCTGGTAGGCGACCGGATCAATCAGGTTCAGGTCCAGATCCTCGGCCAGCCGGCGCTTGGCTTCCACGGCCCGCTTGCCGAGCTGGTCCAACGCCGCGCTTTCCTGCCGGTATCGGTCACCTCGCCCCAGGCCGGTACTCTCCCGCGCATTGGCCTCGGCCTGCTCCTGCGCCTGTGCGCTCATGCCGGACAGCACCTCGCGCTGGCGTTTGACCAGCTTGTCGGCCTCTTTGCCGAGGTCGGTCGCGGTGGCGATCAACTTTTCCACCGCGGCGCGGTACTGGTCCAGCGAGATATTGCCCTGGCCGAACACCTTCTGCAGCACGGCCAATTTGTTGTTGTAGGTGGGGCTGATGCCGGCGCTTTTGTTGATCAGGTCGCTGACCTGCTCCATATCCTTGGCGGCCTCACGCGCGGCCTTCTTCGCGGCGGCGTCGGAGCTCTTGTTATGCTCCTCCCGCATTTCCGCCACGCGCGCGTTGTGGGCGGCCAGCGCTTTCTGGTACTCGGCGCTGCCCTGCTCCAGCCCGTCCACCGCTCCGCGGAAGGCGGCGTTTTCCTGGCGGTACTTCTCGTCCTTGGTCTGGTGCTTGCCCTCTTCCAGGTAGTTCTGCAGGGCGTTGTTGAATTTGGGCTTGACTACCTGCTGGCCGGCGGCTGAATCCCGGCGCTCGCCTGAATACTTCTCAACAGACTTCAGCGCCTCATCCGCCTGCTTTTCCTTAGCCTGATCCAGCGCCTTCTTCGCCTCGTCTCGCAGCTTGGTCGCCTCGCTGATGCGCTTCAGATGCTCTGCCGTAGCCTGAGGATTCACCTTCCCTTTGTGGATATAGGCGTCGTATTTCTTGCCGTATTCATCCACCAATTTCTGAGCAGCAACGATCTCATCCTTGATCGCCGGGATGCTGGCCTTGATTGCCGCGTTTTGAATTCGCTGGGCAGCTAATTCGTGCTTGGCTGCGGCATTACCGGCAGCTGCCGCCACATCGTTCCAGTAAATGATCAAGCCGCCGATAGCCAGAGTTGCAATACCGATCGGCCCGCCCAGCATCGCCATTGCGCCGCGGGCCACATTCAAGCCCACTGCCGCAGCCTGCGACGCCACGCTGGCTTCCTGACTAGCCACCGCCAGCTGACGCTGAGCCATCCCGGCAGCTTCCGCCGCGACAGCCGCCCGCCCCGTCGCCGCGGTCTGCACCGTAGCAGCCTCCGCGGCCGCCGCTTCTGCTGCCGTCAGGCGCGCATCCGCCTCCGTCAATGCATTGCTCATGGCCAGCGCCCGGCTCTGCGCCTGGGCTAACCTCTCCTGCTCGGCGGCCTCGATGGCGGTAGCCGCCGCCAGATCCGCCGCCGCGCTGACGTTGGCCACCTTGGCCGCCGCCAACCTTTCATAGCTGGCGACGCTACGCACCGTCTCGGCATTGCGCGCCTGCTCGGCGGCGGCCAGTTCAGCGGCAGCAGCGCGCGCCGCCACGTCGGCCTCGGCCACCATCGCCTTGGCGGTAGCCAGGCTGGCGGACTGCTCGATCTGCCGCACTGCGCCCTGTGCCAGCGCGGCGTCCAGCGCCAACTTCTCGCGGTCGGCCTGTATCGCCAGCGCCGTCTGCGCCGTCCTCGTTGCCGTGGCGCGCGCCACATCCAGCTCGGCCAGCGCCATGGTTCTATCGGCCTGCGCGCGGCGAGCAGCAGCCTCGCTGGCGCTCTTATCCGATTCCGATGTCGTCCACCAGTCAGTTGCCTTCTGTACCGGCTTCCACACTTGCTTGCCTACAACGCCGCCAAGCTGCGCCACCTTCAGCGCCGCATACGCGCCCACCACGCCCTCAATCACGCCGCGGTACTCATACAGCGCCTGGCCGGCACTGCCGGCAAACCGAGCCACGCTCACCAGCCCGTCGCTGATTTCTCGCATGCCGCCGACAAATTGCTGACGGCTGGCATCGTCGCTCAGCGAGTTGTTGAACTCGGTCAACCACTGCTTGGTGGCATCCCGCAGCGGCTGCACGCCATCGGCAGCGGCCTTGGACACCAACTCCTTCGACGAGTCGATCAATCCAGACATGGTCTTGGAGTAGTAGTCGCTACTTTCGGCGAAACCGGACAGCCGCTGCATCAGGTAGTCAAACAAGCTGCCGCCGTCCTGCTTGATCTTGGCGACGTCCTTGTTGGTGATACCCAGCGCCACCGCCAGCTGCGAGTCGGCAGAAATGTTGCCGGTCAGAATGGACCGCATCTCCTGCACCACCTGCGTGCCTTCCAGCCCCAGGCTCTTGACCGCATTGATACCCACCGTCGACAGCTGGCGGATCTGGTCGATAGTCATTTTGGCCTGCAGGCCTGGGCCGAGCATGGCGTTGAAACCACCGACCAACTCCTGCGTGCTGGCGGCGGTCTTCGCTGCATCGTCGGCCAGCTTGGCGGTCAACTGGCTGGATAGCGCCAGTGCGTCCTTCATTGACAGCGCTTTGCCGTCCAACGTCGCCATGCTGGCCAGCGTACCGGCCATGCCGACTTGCATGGTTTCCATCTGGTTGGCGAATTCGAAGCCCATCGCTGGGATCTTGCCCAACGACTCGGCCACCACGCTGATGGCGCGTTCGGCCAGCAGGAAACCGCCAACGGCGCCGAGTACGCTGTTCAGGCGGGAAAACGACTTGCCCACCTGCTCGATGCTTTCCACGCCGGCGCGCGCCCGGCTCTCGATCCGCGAAAACCCGCTGTCCACCGTGGACTGCAGCTGGCTCATGTCCCGGCGGACGCTAGCGGTGTCCGCCCGGATATCGATCACGATCGAGCTGATTGGCTGCCCCATTGCCTACCTCTTCCCCATGGCCTCGACCATGGCCATCTCGATTATCTGCAGATCCTGCAGCAGCTCGGCGCGCTGTTCCTGCGGCACGCCGCGCATGTTCATCACGGCCTCGACGCCCTCATAGCGCAGGCCCAGCATGCCGCCCATCGGCGCCACCAGCAGCTGACTGCGGCAGGCCTGAGCCAGCTCCAGCGCCGGCACGCAGTCCGGCCACACCTCGACATCGGATGCGGCGCCGGCCAGGGCGCGCCCGATGGCGATCAGTTTTTTTCGCGGGCGCCGTAGGTCAGCTCGTTGATGGCCTCCCAGATGCCGCGGCTGAACGCGGCGCCGTCCGGACCGGTCACCAGTTGACGCAACAGGTCCAGGCTGAACGGCAACGGTTTATCGTCGGCATCCGTCACGCCCTCCCAGCCCACCAGCAGCCGGGAGAATTTGCCCACATTGGCCTGCAGCATGTCCGGGAACGCCGCCTGCTCATCTATCCCCTCCTGTGCCAGCGCGATGATGTCCGCCGGCGGCAGACGGTTGAATACGCCCAGGAACTCATGCGACGCGGTCAGTCCGCCATCGGCCGGCAGCAGAACCTTGATTGGCCAGCGGATGGTGGTTTTCGTTTTTACCGTGAATGCCATTTCGTCTTCCCTTTATTGAACCTGCTGTACCGTAAAAAACTGGCTGACACCGACTCCCACGCGGCTCGGGTCCATCAGCAGCTTGCCGGAGAGCTCCGACTTGCTGAAGTCATCGCCGATCAGGTCCAAGCCGCCGGCGCCGAGGCGCACGCGGAAAGCGCGGACGATCACCGGGCTGCCACCGTCGGCAGCGTTAAGGCCCTCGAACTGCAGCTCCAGCTCGACGTTGGGTGCCGTCAGCGCGTCCACCTGAGTGATGGCCAACGAGGTGTAGTTGATGTCCACCGGGTCGCCATCAATCAGCGCCGCCACGTCCAGCACACGAATGCCGGCGCCGCTGCGCATCCAGTGCGTGGCCTCGGTCAGCTCTTTGACCGTGCCCTTGGCGTTGGCGCTGGCCTTGACCGTCACCGGCTTGGTCCAGTCGATCGGCTTGGACACCGGAGACAGGCAGTTGCGGTTGATCCGGACCGTCTCGGTGGCCGTGCCTGCAGCGATGATGCTGGCCGTTCCTTTCAGCAACAGAGCCAGGTTGTCCGGGCTGTACTGGCTGATGCCGCCGATGGAAACATCCACGCCGGTCACCTCGCTCAGCACGTCCAGCTGGCCGCCGCCGACGGTCTGGGTATTCAGCAGCTCGCTATCTTTCGTCTGCGGGGTGAACTGCAGCTTTTCGATGTTGCACAGCGGGACAAAGCGGCCGCTACCGCGCACGGCCGCATGCAGCTGGCCCTTGCCCTTGTAGGTGTAGAGTTTGGCCATGTCGGCTCCTCAGAAAGTGATGGTGTAATCGATGGTGATGGGGATGCGGCTGGCGCAGACCACCGCGATCAGCGTTTCCTGGTCAAACACGGCCTCGCCCATGCTGATGGTTTCCGCGCCGCCTAGGCCAAGCGGCTCCCGCGTCAGCAGCGCCTGCGTAATGCCCTGCTCAATGTCGTCCAGCAGGGCGTAGCGCGCGTCGCCTTCGGCGTAGAGGTCCAGGCTCAGCACCAGTTGGCGCCGCATTTGCAGCGCCGCATCGTGGTTGACCGCTTCGACCGGCTTGTCGCTCAGCCGGCAGAGGTTGACCGCCGGCAGGTGGTCCGCCTCATAGCCCTCCTCGCGATCCAGGCTGAATAACACGTCAGGACTGAGCAGCGGGCGGATCACGTCGGCAATGGCCTGCTGGATTTGCGTGCGGCGTTTCACGGTTTGACCTCCTTCAGATCCAGCCGCCAGTCTCCGGCGCTGGTGCGCAACGGCTTGCCGCGCACCTCGAACAGCAGGCCGCCAGCCTCCGCCCGTCTGCCTGCCAGCTTCCCGGCGGGCAGGTGCTCAGGCTGGATGATCAGCCAGGCGCTGGACTGCTCGTCCAGCACCATGCCGCCGAGCGCGCTGGCGTTTTGCGGCGCGCGATGAAAAACGGCCGGGATGTCCCGGCCGTCCAGCTTGATCATCTCGCCCTGCTGGCTCAGCGAGCCCAGCCGCCGCGCCGCGCTGGCCAGGCGTTCACGCGCCGAGCGCACTACGCGGCCACCATGGTGGTGGTGGCGTTGAGACGCACCGCAACCGTGCCGGCGCCATTGCCAGTCGGCGCGATGGCGGCACCGATCAGGTGCTTGCCAGCTGCCTTGGCAACGCACACGCGCGTGGCCGGGTCGAGGTAGATCAAATCGCCGACGGCGACCACCAGCGCCGGGTCCTTGGGCAGGTTGAACGCGCCCTCGGCCTCGCCGCTGAACGGCTCGCCCTTCTTCGCGCCCACCGAGGCCACCAGGAACAGGTTGCCGATCAGCACCGGATCGCCGGACAGCACGTCGTAGGGCGCCGGCAGGGTCAGCGTGTCGCCGTTGTAAATTTTGTTTCGCATCTTGCTCTCCTGTTTGCGGAATCAGCCGGCGCATGCCGGCGTGGCTTACTTCTTGACACCCGGATTGCCGGCTATCCAGCGGTAATCCATCAGGCCGACGCCGACGTCCAGCCGCGCCTTCACCTGCACGCCATCCACTTCGAAGCCTTCCTGATAGGCGGTGTAGATGCCCTCTTGGCCGTCCAGGTAGGCGATTTCGATGGTCGGCGCGGACTCCGGCCCAGCCGCCAGATACCAGGCCCGCGGATCGGCGCGCTGCAGCCGCGGTTCGGCAATGATTTCGTACTGGCCGGCCAGCGGGTTCAGGTCGTCCACCTTGGTGGCGGAGACAAAGCCGATGGCGCGCTGCGCCTTGAGCCGCTGGGTGCGCGGCACCAGCACGTATTTGCCGTACAGGTTGAGATCGGAGTCCGTGCCCGGCTCGGTCTGCGCGCCGATCAGCTGGTCCATCTGGTCGATCGCATCGATGCTGATCTCCGCGCCCGGGCAAATATTGCCGTGGTCTGCATGGAACAGCGGCTTGCCATCGGCCAGTTTCGGCGCGCCGATGATCAATGCCCACACCAGATTGCTCTCCAGGTTGGCGGCGGAGCGGCCGAAGTTGGACGACAGGTCGTTGAACACGCTCAGGTCGTCGTTGATGATCACCTGGCGGCTGATGTTGATGATGCGGCCGTAGGTGCGCAGCTTCATGCGTTCGGCGCCGGCGTCGTTCAGCACGCCGATTTCGAACTCGCCGGCCTCGCCCACTTCCTTCAAGTCCACGCGGTTGCCCAGTTGCAGGAAGGTTTTTTCCTTGAAGTCGGCCAGCGTGCCGCGGCGCACCAGCGGCCAGAATGTCTGCCCCGCCAGCTGATAGCCCTGCATCATGGCGCGGTTGGCCACGTTGGCCAGGATCACTGGGAAGTCGCTGGTGGTTTGCATGCCGGCGCCGCGATTGTTGTTCAGCGCCAACTCCACGATTTCCGAACGGGTCAGGCTGCGCGTGCTGCCGCCCGCGCGCTCCACGCACTCGCGCGCCATGTCGGTCAGGTTCATGCCGCGGAACTGGCGGGCCAGCTCGCGGTTTTCCGCGCTGTGCTGGCTGGCGGTGAACGAGCGCTGGTAGATGGCCTCGCCCATGGCGCGGCGGCGGGTCTCGGTCTCGTCCTGCACCGTCTGCACGCTCGCCTGGCTGCGCGTGGGGTTCTGGCCGCTCTGCTCGGCCAGCCGCTCCAGCACCAGTTCGCGGGCGCGGTGGATGGTGCAGGCCGGATCGTCCAGCAGCGAGCGGGCGAAGTCGGCGCCGAACTGCGGGTACACATCGGTCAGCTTGCGGATCTGTGCCTGGCGCTCGTTTTCCTGGCGAATGGCGGCAGCGCGGATTTCGGCCTCGTTGACCGGCTGGGTCGTGTTGTCTACGGTTTGCGGCATGGGGGTGTCCTCGGGTTGATTGCGGGTTTCCGGCTCGGGTGCCGGCTCGGCGGCGGGTTCGGGTTGCGGCGCAGACTCGGTCTGCTGGTAGCGCACCGGGTAGGCCGGCGCGTTGTCCGGCCGGCAGGCGCCGCGCACTCCGGCATCGGCGTCTGCCGGCACTGGCACCAGGCTGATTTCGTAGGGCTCCCAGTCGATGGCCAGATAGCGGGCCACGCCGCCATCCGGTGCTTCGGTGATCTGGTAGGCGTGGACGATGTAGCCCACGCTGACATTGCGGATGATGCAGTCCACCACGTCCTGCCAATAAGGCTCCACATCAGCGCGCCGGCTGAATCGCACGCGCGCCCAGCCTTCGCCGGGCTGCAGCCTGGCCTCCTCGACCACGCCGAGTTGTCCAGCCAGGCTCAGCTGAAAATGGGTGTCCAACAACGCTGCGCCGTTGTTGAGGCGATCCATGCGCACCGCGCCCGGCTCCATCGACAATTCCTCATCGAATGGCTGCCAGCGGTTCCAGTCGAAGCGGCGCACCGCGGCGCCGGTCGACCAGACCAGCTCAACAGTACGGGCCTCGACATCTACCGACGTCACCGCCGCCCGGGCGCTGACCAGCGGCAGGCTATTGCGGGTGATCACCTCCGGCGACGCCGGGGTGCGGGTATCAGGCATGCTGTTTCCTCCTGGAATGCGAAGCCCCGCGTTTGCGGGGCTTGGTTTTCTTGCTGTCTGCCGGGTCGGGCGGATCGTCCTCGGCGCTGAGGGCTTCGGCGCCGTTGGTGATCAGGTTGTTCAGGTTGATCGGGATGCCGAGCGCCTCCAGCTCCGCGTAGTCCTTCGCCAGCTCCTGCCACATGGTTTGCGGGTCGACGCCGCGGCGGCGCGCCAGCTCGGACAGACTCTTGACGCCGCTCGCTACCTCCAGCAGTTCGCCGATCATGTCCTTGACCGGGTCCACCCAATCCCAGCGCGGCGTGGTGAAGTCGAGCTCGTAATCGTCCTCCAGTTCGCCCAAGCCTTTCAGCGCGGCGGCCTTCAGGAATAGCTCCACCATCGGCTCGCACAAGCCAGGGATGAACGTCAGCCACTGCCAGCCCTCGGCATTGCGGCGGAACTCCAGCAGGCCGGCGCGTGAGCTGCTGTAGTTCACCTGGCTGTAATCGCCGGTCAGCATTTCGTAGGTGACCATGCCACCGGCAGCCAGCGCGCGGCGCTGGTCGCGGGTGTAGTCCGGATAACCGCCGGCAGGCGTGGGCTGGCCGAATGTCACGCTCTCGCCCATCCCCAGCCGCTTGATCAGGCCCGGCGCGATCTTCTCCACCATGCGGCCGCCTGGCTTCTCCTCGCGCTCAACGCTGCCGACGCCGCTGGAACCGTTATCACCACTGGTGATGAACACGCTGAAGCAAGCCTCGACTTTTTTCCGCGTCAGCTCGGCGTCTTCGTAGTCGTCCAGATCGCGTGCCCGCATGATCACCGGTGCCAGTTCCGGCACGCCGCGCACCTGGCCGGGCCTGGTTTTGCGGAAACAGTGGATCACCTCCTCCGCGGGGATCAGTTTCGACTGCAGCGAGCGCGACAGCCGGCCTACCTCGCCCGGGTGGCGGTCAAACAGCCAGTAGCCGTCCACTTGGCCGATGGCATTGAACTGCACGCCGGCGACGATGAAACCGCCACCGGCGAGGTCCTCCATTTTGTTGCTGTCCAGGTAGTCCGGCTCCAGCACCTGGAACTGCAGCGGGATGACCAGCTTGTCCTGCGGCCGCCGCCAGCGCACGCGCACCAGCACCTCGCCGCTTTCCCACATCGTCCGCGCGGCCAATGCCTGCAAGCCGTACAGGTTCAGGTGGCCGTCGGCGTCGCACTTGCGGCTGTTCGCCCAGCGCTTGTACGCCTTGCCCAACCGCTTGTGGCTGGCGAGATTGCAACGGATGCCGGAGCCGACCACATTGCCGGTCCAACTCTCCAGCGCCTTCTTGCACCAGGGGTTGTTGCGCACCAGATCGCGGCTGCGGTTGCGCAGCGTCGGCAGCGCCATCTGGTTCTCGGCGTTGGCCGAGCTGCCAGTCGTGATCCAGCCGGATGTCCGGCGGCCGCGCTTGGCGCCCTCGTAAGCCCGAATCTCGCCCAGGGCCTGGCGGGCCTGCCAGCGGCGCACCGCGCGCTCCGGCATAAATGTGCCGATCAGGTTGTCGAGCCAGTTCATGGTTCAGTCCCGGATGAATGCTGCATAGGTGACGGAGGGGAGCGCCGCCGCGGCGGGCTGCAGCTGCCCCGTGCGCTCCAGCTGATTGCGCACCATTTCGTAGGCCCGCTGCAGCTCGGTAATGGAGCGGTATTGCACACGCATGCCGTCGCGGTAGATTTCCAGCTCGCCGCTGGCGATGGCCTCCTCCAGCGCGCGGAGGTGTTCAATGGTCAACGAGGTCATAGCAACTCCCCGCCCCGTGGCTGGGCATCATCTGCCCAAAGCGCCTGCCACCTGGCCGACCCCTGCGGCAAAGGTCGAGACTGCAACGCCTCAAGCGGGTAGCTGGTGATGCCGTTTGGCGTCGTCACCACGATCACTCGGCCGCCACGCTGGGTTCTATCGGTAAACTGAACGCCAGTCAGCGGCAACTCACCAGCCAGCGACAGCTCATCCCTCGTCGTCATAGATAATCCTCCCTCACATCGTCCAGCCAGCCTTTCCCGGCATCCTGGAATGAAGAAGCCCCGCGTGGGGCGGGGCTGGTTTCGGTTGCCGATTGGCCTGCCGGTGTTGGAGCGGCCGGCACCGGACTGGCGCTGAACATGTCCTGCACTCGCGGCTGCAATATCGCCTCGCGCTGGTCCCAGTCCGCCGGCTGGGCGTTCTGGATGCGCAACGGCGGAGCGCAGGCGGCGAAAAACGCATAGTTCCAGCAGTCCAGCGCCTCGTTGCGGGGCTGGTTGGTGCGTTTTTTCCATTTCTTGTTGACCGGGTCGTAGACCTCGGCCGTCAGCTGCTGGAAAAAATCCTCGTCCAGGTCGTCCGGGAAGTTGACGAACAGCTCGCCGCCCTCTTCGAACGCCCGCCGGTCCGCCATCAGCCAGCTGTACAGCGTGGATTTGGCGTGGTCGACGCCGACGTGCCAGAGTTTCAACCCATTTTTCATGGTTTCGCCCCCCTCCTTCACATCTACTGACGATGGACGGCTGACCAATGGTTTTTCTGACTTACCGATAATGGCAAATAGGCGTGTGCGCCCTTTCCAGTTGCGGACGAACCGGTACGCGTGCTGCGTCCGGTGGCCGGCGGTGTCCAGCGCGGCAGCCTCGATGCGCATGTCCACGCCGAACAGGTTCCGGTAGCTGCCGTTCAGCACCTCTTCCAGCCGCTGCCAGACGTTGGGCTGCTCCGAAGTGCCGATTTCGGCCGGATCGCCGTACAGGATCACCCGATCGATCAGGTGGCAGCGCTGATTGCGGCCCCAGCCCCACACATAGCACTCCAGCCGGTCGTCCTGAGTATCGATGCCTGCGGTCAGCAGCAGCACGCCGCCAGGAATCACCCGCTGCTGGTACGGTTTCACCCGTTGCATCAGCTCGCTGAATTTGATGCTGGCGGTGCGGTCCTCCCAGGTCTCGGCCAGGGCGGTATTGATGAAACGCTTCAGCTCGATCGGGTCTTTCACCGCACGCAGAAACTGCTCCGCGCGTTCTTTCCACGTCCGCCCGAGCCCGACCGGCGAGTAGTAACTGTTGAGGTGATAGCCGCGGATCTTGCGATCCGGATAGGCGGCGATCCATTCGCCGTTTTCGAGCATCCAGGTTTTGTGGTGCTCCGGAATTTCATCCTCGCAGGACTCGCACACGTAGACCGCATCAATCAGGCCATCCGGATCTCCATCGCGCCCCTCCGCGAATTTGTAGCGGAACTGCTGGTGACGCAGGTGCTGCTTGTGCTGGCAGTGCGGGCACGGCAGGTAGTAGCGCCGCTGGTCGCTGCGCTCGAACCATTTCTCGATGTTGCTCGCCCCGCGCACCGTCGGCGTGGAGCAGATGAAGATTTTCCGGCGCGGGAAGTTGTTGGTCCGCTCCAGCACGATGCCGATCGGATCGCCCTCGCCGTCAACGTCGTCCGGGTAGGCGTCCACCTCGTCCAGGCCCAGCTTGCCCACCGGCATCGAGCGCAGGCTGGTCGCGGAATTGGCTCCGCTCATCCGCAGCACGCCGCCGGGGTACTCCTTCAGCAGCGTGGTGTTGCCGCCGTCGCGGCTGCGGGCGGGTGGGATCTTGGCTCGCAGCGCGTCGCTGCCGGCGATCATGTTTGACAGCCGCTGCTTCGACCACAGCTCGGCCAGCTCGATGGTCGGTTGCACCACCATCATCGGCCCGGGCGACTGGTCGATGCTATAGCCGGACCAATTGATCAACGACTCGGTGCCAGCGACCTGCGTCGGCTTCATGAACACCGTCGTCTCGACGCCGCTGCCGGCGCTGAGGCAGTCCATGATCTCGCGAATGAACGGCACCACGCTGGTTCGCCACTCGCCGGGCATGGACGACTCTGCACTGGTCAGAACCCGGTGCGCATCCGCCCACTCGCTCACCAACATCCGCACGCGCGGTGCGAAGGCGTCGGACCACGCGGACGTGACCGCATCGAGCGCCTGACGCTCATAGATGCTCATATCCATGCGGGCACCTCACATCAGAGTTTGCCGGCCAGCTTTGCGGCCTGTTTGCTCAGCATCACGCAGCACTCGTCTATGGCCTCCTCCAGCAAGGCGTAGACGACATGTGGATCAGATTCGGCCGCCAGCTTCGTCGCGATGCGGTCCGGGATGCGTTCGAACGACGCACGAGTCGTCGCAGCCAGGTCAGCGATCAACTTCACCGAGACTTCCTGCGAGATCAGCTCGCGGCGGGATTTGGCCAGATCGATGTCGATCTGCTCACCGCGCTTGAATTCGTTGGCAGCGCGCGCCGCGTTGTAGGCGGCGATCGGGTTGCGCAGATCGACGCCCTCGAACCCGCCAGGCACCGTCGGCGCGGGTGGCGTGGAGTCTGGTCCGGGCTGCAAGGCCTGGGCCGCCTCTTGCACCGTCAGGCCGGCGCCGCCCTTTTTCCAGCGCTCCAGCGCATGGCGGGCGGATAAGCCCATTTTTTCGGCGGAGCCGGTACTCGCCAGCAGCTCCAGGGATGTCTGAACCTGGACTTTTTTCCCATCGCCCGATAGCACCAGCCTATTGGCCGTGCAGAGCTGGGATATATAGCCGCGCGAGACCCCGAGAAGCTCGGCGAACGCGCTTTTCGTGATCTCGTCGCTCATGGTCTTTTTTAAAGCGAATATTGAAAGTTAAGGACTAAACCGGCTAAACAGTTTAGTTAGCCAGAACGCCCAGAGCCTGCCGCGGTGGCGGGGATCGAACACCCGTAGGCCACCCCCACCCGGGAAGAACCTATCTCCCACCCCACGCCCGCCGCATGTGGGCGGGGAAACGGTCGGCCACCACCCGCTCCCCCACTGCATAGAATCGGTAGCGCACCGTGTAGTGCGGCTGGCGGATGAAGATCAGCACTGGCCGCAACACCACCTTGCCATGCCCGTAGTCCAGGCGCTTGTACACGCCCGGCGGCAGTTTGTTCTTGCGCTGGTGCAGGGCGAAGTAGCTGAATCCTTGCTTCCGGCCACCACGCGCCAGCGCCTTGCGCCGGCGATCGCTCATCCATTGCGTGTTGTCCTGCAGCCCGTTGAACCAGCTGAGGATCTGCACTATCTGCGCGCGCGACATGTTGCCGTTGGCGTCCCGATCCGCGTCGCGGCCGGGCACGGCGTACATGCCAGCCGGCAACACGCCGGCACGTTGGAGGGCGCGCTCGAATCGCTTCAGCGGGCGCCCTCCGCCCTCAATCTGCGGCTTCAGGTACACCGCAGCCGCGCCGCCCTTGCCGCCGAAGTCCTTCAGCCACACCTCGGCATAGTCGCGGCCCTTGTCCACCGACGCCCCGCGCATGTAGACGCCGCGCAGGGTATAGGCCGTCGGCCGATCGAACACCCGGCGCATCTCGGCAACCTGGGCCGCCTTCACATCGGCCGCCGTCCAGGTCAGCGCCTTGGCCGTCGGCCGCAGGATGCGCTCCTGTACGGCCAGCCCGATCCAACCGGTGCCGGTCACACACGCTGTCGCCATGGATCAATCCTCTACCAGCAGCACCGCCGCCTCTCGCGGCGACACCGCATCACACCGGCCCAGCTCAAGGAAACCACTGCGCAGGTGATCGTCGATCAGCTGCTGCCGACCATCCGACTGCCAATACCACGTATGCAGGACCGGCTGCGCGCGAGCCCACGGTTCCAGCAGCACCAGGTCCAGCGCATTGAGGACTTCTCCCATCCGCCGCCTCCAATGAGAAACCCCGGCATGGAGCCGGGGTCAGTTAAGCAACAACCTATACTGCATCTGGTTTTCCAGGCCGACCCGCTCGGTCTCAAGCCTCGGCTTCTCTCTCTTTCGCACCAGCATCAAATGCGATCCGAAAGACGCCCTCACCTTTGAATTCGCCTCGCGCATCGACCAGTCTTGCAATTGCTTCCACAGGGTCAAGTCTCGCCGGTTTAGCTGCTCCGCCATGGCATTGAACGCATTGATGAATGCCACTTTGACTCTTGCCGCCTGCTTGCCGGTGAAGCCCATCACCAAGAACATGAAACCATCCTTAGTCATCTCCACCAGCCTCCAGCACTTGCCTCGCATGTCCGTATATTCTCGTGACGCAAAATTGCGTCGCCAGAAATCATCCCCACAATCGAGCCTGTCCACGGCCCGCAAAACATCGCCATGACGCTTGCCGAACTTTTCCGCAACCCGTAGCGAATCGGTTAGAACATGACCGCCCGACAGCATCACAAAACCGTCGAAGTTCGAAATCTTCACTTCCATATCGCCTCCTGCCTGCACAAAGGGTTGAGGAGTCCACGGCAGCCAGCGTTGTGCAGGAGTCTTGGCGCCAGAAATTCGGGAGCTACCCTAGCCGTGGACGTAAAAAACCCCGCGCATTGGCGGGGCCGATAAAACAAGGAACTTCGCCTAATTGCCATTCCGATCGTCTTCTTCATGAACTAGCCAAGTGGCAGTTCCACTTTGGAAACGCGAATCTTGGAATTCAAGACGTAGAACGCAAAAAGCCCGAGGCGTTAACCTCGGGCTTTCTCAAGACGCCATAACAAACAGCGTAGCCGAAATGTACATACTGTGTGTCACAGCTGTCAAGCGATCCTACAATCCATCGTTCGCCGCCTGCGGCATATCCGCCACTTGGAACGCAAACCCCTCCTGCCGAACCCCGCGCGCCGCCGCCAGCAGCTTGGCCTTCAGGCTCGCCTGGGCCAACTCCACCCAGCGGTACAGCGTCCGCCGCGTCGTTCCCAGTCCCCTCGCCTTCTGGTCCACCGTCCCCGGCTGCAGGTAGAACGCCAACAGCGCGCTGCGCGATCCTCCATCCAGCACCCTCATCACCAGATGCTCCACCAGCGCCAGCTTCCGGACATCGTCCGCGTCCATCACACCGCGCGGCACACCGGCAAACATCCTCGATCCCTCCGCCCCCACCGCGGCCTCCTCGCCCGGCTCCATCTGGCGGTAAATGCTTTGGCTGGCGTATCCCAGCCCTCCGTCCTCACGCCTTAGCACATGCTCTGCCCAAAACCGCAGCGTGCCATCGATATCATTCAAATCAATCACGGATCAGCCTCCCATTTATTGCACCTGGAGACTCCCTAGTCCGGTCAAGAGCCGGGCTTTATTTGTCCTGCCATTCTACCATTTATGATTAGCTTTTGTACCAAGCGGTGAAACCCTTTATAACACCAAGGTACTGCCTTATTACGTCCCGAACCTTCTCGACATCCGTGTCATGGCAAGTAACTTGTATTTCTTCACCATGCGTATTTTTGAATTGGCCAATCTTACCAAGTTCAACCCCGCCTTCTTGACGCAAACCAACACCGCCGCGAAACACTATCATCAAAACACCAAGCCATCTCCCACCCTCTCTTGCCCCGCCCTCCGCATAAAAAAACCAAACCAAACACTTGGCTCATTACCCACATTGCGAACAGCAGCCCAGAACTCATCAATTTGATCGTGCCGGAACAGCTCGACATCATCAGCAAAATTCACATCTAAATCATCGTTTCGCAATATCATGCCAGCCCTCTGCCATATCTAATCAACTAAGAATTAACCAGAATTTTCAAGCTTACGGCTCCGCTCCGAAACTCGATAATCCTCCCAGCAGCATTGTAGCACCAGAGCATTCTCCATCATCCTGCTGACGGCCCGCGCTCCCACTCGCTCAGTCAAAACTCCCAACGTCTGATTGCTGATGAATATTGTCGGCAGACCCTCAGCCGAACGGCGGTCAATCACCGCATTCAATTGCCGAAGCGCCGGACCTTGCTCAAAACAATCCACCTCATCGATGATCAAAAGCGGGTAGCTGGCAAACCTGCGCAGCTCAGTCGACTCATCACGCCCCATCGCATTCCAAGCCGAGCATGCCTCATCTTTGATCTGCCCTGTAGTCGTGTAGTGAACGCGCAGCCCACGGCGGGCAATCAAGTTCAGCGCTGCAGCACACGCCATATGCGTTTTGCCCGTCCCCGTCGTCCCCAGCACCACGACATTGCCAGAGCCACTGTCGCGGCCGGCGCGCGCCACCCAGCCCTTGAATGCGGCCATCACTTCACGCTGCTCATCGCACACAGGCCGCAAATCAGAAAACCGGGCATGATGATATTTTCTTGGCACGCCGCAACCAAGCAGCGCAGCTCGTAGCCGCTCGGAGACAACTTCCGCCTTTTCGCGCTCTGCCATACACACCATGCATACCGGCTCACGGCCAGGCAAAACAACCGCCTCAAAATCGCCATGTTCATCGCAATGCCCGGCAACCATGGCCAGCCCGCGCCGGCCAACCATCGATGGCAGATAGCTCAATACATTATTCAACCCAGTCATCGCCGCCTCGGTTGCTGAAATCGCCATTCATCACAGCCCCCCCCTGGAACGCCTCCGCCTCCGGCACATCCTTCCACCCCGGCACCCTGCCGCCGCGAATCACCTTCAGCCCCCGAGACTTAGCAGCATCCTCCTCTCGCATCGAATCCAAAACTCGACTCAAGTACTTTGACGGAATCCACTCCGGAGAGGCGATCTGCACCCTTGCCCGACCAACCGCCTGACGCAGGCGCTCAGGAGTCACCCCGTCCGCCACCCAGCAAATCACATCAGGATGTTGCGCTCCGCCAATCTTCACTCCTGCAGACCTCCCCACCTTTGCCAGCAACACTGCCATACGGCGAGTTGCGTCAGCGGCCTCTCCGTCGCGCGCGCATGCGGTATGTGTATATATATTATTATTTACAGATATGTCCGGTTCAGGCTGCCGGCTCATGTCCGGCTCATCGTTTTCAGAACCAGCATTAACCCCTTTATTTTCAATGCTCTCGCTATCCTGATCATGTCCCGCTCTAGGTGTCCCGTTCATGTCCCGTTCCTCCTGTGGACGCAATGAAACAAGCGGCAGCTTCAGCACCAATTTCTTCACGTCCTGCACCAACGACACGCGCCTGGCCAAACCAAGCCGTTCCAGCTCGTCCAATAGGGAATCAATCTGCTTGAGAGTGGGTTTCCATGCCGGGCGCTTACTACCCCGTGGCGGCGAATACTGGCAGTTGATTGCCAGCACGGCCCGGCTTACAGAAGACCCTCGGCCAATCACCCCTGAGCGCAGATCAACACAAGGGCGCAGCCCAACAACGTACAAGCGGAACGCCTCCAGGCTGCACTCAAGCAGAACCTCCTGCTCTTGCTCAGACAAAAACACATTCATACGCCCCCTTTCCCCCGCGCCGAGCGGGGAATTGCCACATCGAATTCTCCATCAGCCTTGAACTGCCGGGACCAAATGCCCAACTCATCGGGCATGGGCAATTGCGCTCAATGCAGCCGCTCTTGGATCGGCATGGCGCTCAAACTCCAGCGGCGCCAGTCGTTCATCCTCTGCACTGCCATCCAACGCGCGCCGGACATCCCATGCATAGCCATCGCCATGCACCCGACCCAGCCGCTTCAGCTCCGCCTTGCGCATGGCCAGGGTCGGCAGCTGGCGGATATAGGCCACGTCCGCCTCAACGGCCCCGCTCTCCTGCATCCACAGCCCGTCCCACACGGCTCGCCTCCTTGTCTTCAAGCATCTCCAGCAGCGCGCGCAGCAAGGCGCGCCCTTCCCGCTGCTTGTTCCACGGCAGCGCGTACTTGGCGCGGGTCGCCTTTTGAATCAGTAAGTGCTGGCGGAAATTCATCATGCCCCTCCCTAGTCATCACCCAGCGCCACCTGGCGCGGATGGAACATGCATCGGGCCGCCCGGACGGCGGCTGCGCTCACAGCGCTTGCAACGGCCCACCGGCCCTTCTTCCATCAGGCCGACCGCGCGAGATTCAGCGTGCGTCATCCCACAGGCGGATGTGATGATCCAGTCCTCGCCCTGCCCCTCGACTCGGGTCCAGAAATGCGCCAGGCCAAACTTGCCGACAAACGGCATGAACGCCCAGACAGACCGCTTGTCAGCCCGGACCCGGCCGCGAATCCAACCTTGCTTCATACCGGCATCGCCTCCCCATGCTCGGCGTTCACCTCGTCCACCACCTCCGGCGTGCCGTACACCCGATATGTCAGGGACAGGAATCGCAGGATCTGCGCGTACACCTCATGCCCCTGCTGGTCCAGTGCCCACTTCTCGTTGCCGTCGATCACGCCATCGTTGCGGACAAACTCATTCATGCTTTCCAGCAATCGGCCCAGCTCCGCATGCATGTGGTTCACCTGCAGCAACAAATCCTGGTTATCCAACTCCACCGCGGCCGGCGGCATCATCAGAAACACCCCGCCCAGCTGCCGCGCCAGCTCGGAAACGAAATGGCGCCCGCCAGTCGCCAGCTGCAACAACATGATTTCGTGTGGCCGGAGGAACTGGCCTTTGAAGTGGCTGAGTTTGTGGCGCAGCCCCTGGCCGCTGCCGCACACGGCGCGGCTCAGCTCCTCATGACCACTCCGCCATTGCTCGGCATCTTTCTGCAGTGCCGCGTCCAAGCTATTTGTTTCCACCTACAACCTCCCGGCCGTCAGTAGGCCTGTTCCGGTTTCGAAACCACCGCCAGCGCGCTACGCTGACAGCACACATAAAAATGCCGGCGCATAGCCGGCAAACCGCCGAGTCAGGTCGCACTCTCAGCGGGGGAGAAAACCTCAGCGCCACTGGCGCGCAGCACAGACCACTCCACAGCCGAATCCATCTCCTCGCATCGCCTCCGCCCGGCGGTCAGTCGCTCTACCGTCGGGCACCAACGCAATGGAATCCGCCCACGCGAGATCCAGTTCGACACTGTGCTGGCGGAAACACCGCCACAGGCCTCTGCTACCGCGCCGGTGCCGCCAGCGTCCTCGATGATTGATTTGATGATGGTAGGGTTCATGCGCTCATGATATTCACAAAACGCGACGATGCCAAGCCAATGTCGAAACAATTAGTCGCAAAACGCAAGTGGAGGAAGACAAACACAGCGCGAACAATGAGGGCAGGAGGTAAGCCATGATCAACATCGGCGGCAGGATCAGCACTATACGGACAGCCCAAGGCCTCTCCCTGAGAGAGGTCTGCAATCGGCTTGGCTGGGAACATACTCCACGATTGAGCCAGTATGAAAATAACAACAGGGAGCCGACTTTGGCGGTCCTGGAAAGCATTGCGGACGTTCTAGGCGTGTCGCTTCAGGAGTTGCTATTTGGACAAGAGAATACAACCACCGCCACTCACATCGATGAGAGCGGCACGGTTCATATTGAACTTCACAGGCCAACTAGCAGCGGAATCTGGCAGGCATATGGAAAAATAATCACATTAAACAAAGACATGCTGGATAGCGGGACGCAGATCAACGCATTGCGCGCAATGCAGATAGAGAATGATCAGATGGAGCCCTATTTGAGCAAGGGCGATTTCGCACTAATAGACACCAGGTGCCACGAAATTATCGATGGTGCGGTTTACCTGATCGCGTTCGGCAATAGCTGCGTGATTCGCCGCGCCTACTCAATGCCGGCCGATTCCCTGCTACTCAATCCAGACAATCAACGTCACCCACCGATGAACACCTCCACGCACGCCATTCAAGTACTGGGCCGCGTGATCTGGCGCGGCGGATAGCCCCCTCACCGACTCAGCGACAAACCGGCCTCGGCCGGTTTTTTTGCGCCCTATGTTGCTAAAATTTCACACTTTGAAAACGATGTTCACACTTTAAGCTTGCCTGACGTTTCCAAAAAGTTAATACTTCCGTTCACAAAACGCGACGGGAGTGCAACAGTGTTTATCACCATCACAAACCTGACAGACCAGCTAGCGCGCTCCCTGCGCGCAAACGGCTGGATCATCAAATCCCCTCATTTCGTTCGTGGCCAAGCCGTGTTCACCGCCGTGTGGAGGGGCTGATCATGCGCCACTACCCAGCCCCGGATTACCACGAACGCCGCGCAGCCGCCGTCAGCAACGAGCTGGCCGGCCGCACGCTGCAGCCCAAGATCACCGACGCCGATCGGCGCCGCGCCGCCGCCCGCCGCATCAACGAGGACCGGCGCATCGAGCGGGAGGCAAACCGCCTATGACCGCCCGCGAAACCCTCCTTGCCATCGGCACAGGATTCCTGCGCGGCATCGGCGGCGGCGCCATCGTCCTGGCGCTCATGATCGCCGCGGAAATCATCACCAACGGCCTGAAGTGGGGCCACCTCTAGGAGCTAAAGCATGCAACAGGACATGAAGCAGGACGCCCAAGCCGTTCAAGACCGGGAAGAGGCATACAAGAAGGGAGTGGAGGCGCAGCTGAGCGGGCTACGGCTCCAACTAACGGCATTGACCGATCAAGTCAACGCCTCGATCGCGCAGATCGCTCAGCAGATTCCGCCCCTAAACACCTTTTGCATGCAGATATCCCGCGAACACGACCGCCTGAAACATCGAATGGACGATCTGGAAGGACGCAGCCATGAGCCTATTCGCGTCGCAGAAGAAATAGACAAAAAGACATTAATGGATCTTGTCGCCCAATGGGAAAACAGCGCGCGAAATAGATTATTTACCGCCAAGAGGACGAAAGAAGAAATGGGCGCAGGCAAGGATATTCAGAAAACTGAATTTGAAATCCGCGCCCTTGAAAGCACAGCCATGATTTATATCAATTGCGCTTCTGAAGTTAGATCGATCCTAGGTACTTCGCTGATTCAGCTTTCAGCCATTCCTTCAACAAATCAAACGTAAAGGACAAGCCAGGTTTTAGCACCTTCTCCTTGGCTGCAGCCCAAACCGTGTCATTTTTTGAGGCATCAATAAAATCATGTCCGCCCCACGTTAAGCCATCAACCAGAAATTGCGCCACCACGCCTTGGTGACGAAGTACGTGTCCCTTTATTAAATTGGCCTCAAGCATCAAGTCCAAATGACTATCAACGATGCCTTGATCATATCCCTCCATTGAAAGGGAATATCCACAAGCATCATGCGGCTGATTTTCAATACGAAGAAGGATTTTACGAATCAAATCTAAATCACGCTTCATGACTTAGCCCTTAGTAGTGAATTGGAAAAGTCAGCATATCACAACGACATATCAATACTGCGCAAGAACGGAGCATCAATATGAAAACCCTACTGATCCGAGGCGGCACCCTGCAGCAGCGCCGCGCCGCCGCCCGCGTGGCCAGCCAGATTGCCACCCAGCACTATGGCGCAGAGCTGAGCGAGGTAGACGGCGCCCACGCAGGATTTTGCGATGGCCGCTTCCACCTCATCGCCATTCGCGCCATGCCCAACAGCGGCCGCGCGCCCTCCGGTTCCGACGACATCTCGCTGGACCTGGACCGTTTCCCCAGCCCCACCTGCCGCGCCCTCGTGTTCGCCCTGCGCCGCGCCGTCTACCACCTCGTCATCAACACGCCGGGCTGGATGCTGCGCCGCGCCGCCCGCCAACAACAGCCGATCCCGGACGAGCACGAACAGCTGAAGGGCCGCCAGCGGCTCAGCCACCACGCCACCCAGCGGACCCAACAACGCCGCCGCGCGGCATAGCCCACCACCGGCCCACCGGGCCGGCCTCCTCCAACCCTCGCCTGGCACTACTGAATCACGCTTCGCATTTTGATCCGCAGGCCGGCTCGCCGGCCCACACTTCCGGAGATGAACATGCACCACGCTCAAGAAAATGAAACCACCCCGCTGTTTGCCCGCACCGCGGAGCGGCTGACCAAGGAATTTCTGTGCGGCCTCAGCGCGCTGCAGCGCATGAAGTCCGAGATTGACCGCTGCGAGCGCATCGCTTCGGACATCGCCAGCCACGGCCTCAACGTCACGCCGCTGTACTCCTCGCAAACCGGGCTGGAAATCTACGTGCGCGACGCGGACGACGAACAAGCCCACCGCGCCATCGTGCAAGCTGCGCAAAGCGCCGAGCTCAGCGTGCTGCCGCAGCCTGGATCGGCCAGCTACCTGCTGCTGCCTAGCCTGGCCACGCCGGGCAACCCGCGCGCCATCACTGTGTGGAGAGCCTGATGCGACCAAGCCTTCACGTCGTCAGCGTCAGTGGCGGCAAGGACAGCCTTGCCACCCTCAAGCTGGCCATCAACCGAGTAGGCAAGAAGAGCGTGCGAGCCATCTTCTGCGACACCGGCAATGAACATACGCTGGTGCACCAGCACTTGGCCTATCTGGAGAGGACGCTGGACATACAAATCGACCGCCTGGTGGCGAACTTTGATGAGCAGATCGCTAACAAGCGCCGATTCATCGCCAGCGACAAGCGCACGCGCCGCGAGTACGACATCCGCCCTGTCTTCAATGCTGAAGGGAACCCAGTCCCAAAGCGGGATGGCCACGGCAACATTGTCACCCGGCAAGTGAAGCGCGGCGCCGTCACCGTCCTGGAACCGGTACAGAAAACCGTCAAGATTGGCGGCGGCCGTCGCGTACGCTGGACCAACAAGGCCAAACGTCGCGCGCTCTCAGTGCTTTACCCAACCGGCAATCCCTTCCTCGACCTGTGTCTGTGGAAGGGACGATTCCCAAGCCGCAAGGCCCAGTTCTGCACCGAGGAGTTGAAGCGGAACATGGCCGTCGCCTACCAAATCGACCTGATTGATGCAGGGTATCGAGTCATCAGCTGGCAAGGTATTCGTCGTGACGAGAGTCCGAATAGACGCGATGCCAAGAAAGCAGAGCGACTAGGCCCTGGGCTCTACGCTTTCCGGCCGCTAGTCGATTGGACCGCCCGCGACGTTTTCAACTACTGCCGCAATGAGGCGCTGGAACCCAACCCACTGTATCTGCAGGGCTGCAGCCGCGTTGGATGCATGCCATGCATCAATGCCGGCAAGGACGAACTCAATCAGATCGCCGCCCGCTGGCCTGAACACCTGGAAGAAAAGTCACGCTGGGAGCGACTGGTCAGCCAGGCCGCCAAGCGCGGGTTCAGCACATTCTTCAACAAAGAGCTACACGAGGACAAAGGTCAAGATCGGCGTGTACACGAGGCAAACCGGATAGAGGCCGTCATTCAGTGGGCGCGCACCAGCCGCGGCGGCCGTCAATTCGACATGCTGGTCGATCTGGTTGAGCCAACCGCCTGCGTTAGTTCGTATGGCCTGTGCGCATAGGAGATCGCCATGCATCAACCATTCAAACCCGCCTATAAACCGCCTCTCATCTCCCTCAACGTTGCCAAGGAGGGAGCCTGATGCTGCAAAGCCTGGAGGAATGGTCTGCCTGCCAATTTGGGCGACACGCGCCAGGCTTGGCAACGCTGCGCCGCTGGGCCCGGGACGGCCTCATCTTCCCGCCCGCCCAGAAAGTGGGCCGCAAGTGGCTTGTTGAGCCAAGCGCGGCCTACTTGCCGGCCGGCAACCTGGTTCCTGTTCGCCCCACCGCGGCGATGCTCCAACGCAACCCGCTCATCAAACGCATCATGGAGAGGCACAATGGCCCGGCGCCGCACCTTTCAAAATCGAAACCTCCCCGTTAACCTTTACAACCGAAACGGCTATTTCGCCTGGCGCGATCCGCGCGACGGAAAAGAGTACGGACTGGGGAGAGATAGAAACGCCGCGGTGGAACAGGCGCTGGAAGCGAACCTGCTCATAGCCAGCCTACACAGCCCGGCCCGCCTGGTAGACCGCCTCACCGGCGCCGCCAATCGCACATGCTATGACTGGTATCTTCGCTATCTGGAAGTCTTGGAGAAACGCGGGGTCAAGCCCAACAGCCTGATCTCCGCCAAAGACCAGCTGCGCGCGGCGATGCGCGCCTGGGGTGATCGCACCCTGGAAAGCATTTCCGTTCTGGATGTAGCCGACTTGCTAAAGACATGGACAGAGGCCGGCAAGGAACGCATGGCCAGCATGGCGCGCAGCCGCCTGGTCGACTACTTCCGCGAAGCCATCGCCGCCGGCTGGCTTCAATACAATCCAGGCGAAGCCACCAAGGTGCACGGCCTCCGCACCAAGCGCCAGCGCCTCACCAAGGAAATGTTCCTGGCCATCCTGGCGCACGCGGAACAAGACAAACAACGCACCTGGGCCGCCAGCGCGCTGAAGCTGGCGCTCATCACCGGCCAGCGCAGAGAAGACGTGGCGCGCATGGCGCCCAAAGACGTGCAGGATGGCCACTTGCACGTAATCCAGGAAAAAACTGGCATGAAGCTGCGCCTACCGCTCTCCCTGAAAATAGACCTGCTGCCGCAAACCCTGAGCGAAGTGATCGACGAATGCCTGGCCAGCAACGCCACCAACCCGCAAACCTTCATTCACGCGCGCAAGGTTGCGCATCGCGTTCAGCCAGGCCAAGGCATACGCCCCGTCCTCCTCACCCGAGTCTTCGCCGACGCCCGTGACAAGGCCGGCTTCGGCGGCGAGGACCACCCCACCACCTTCCACGAGATCCGCTCGCTATCCAGCCGCCTTTACGAAGCCACCCATGGCAAGGTCTTTGCCCAGCGGCTGCTGGGCCACAAGAACGCCAGCACGACCGATCTGTACCTGGATGCACGCGGGGCGGAGTGGGTGACGATTAACTACGGCCTCCTCAACAACGACAAGTGCAAATACTAGGCCAGTGGTGCGGATTGGCGCTGGCGATAAAGATATTGCTATGAGGCTTTGCCGCCAGTGCACAACTCAATCAATAGTATTGAAAGCCTTCGCCTGAAACTGGCCGTTGGGCGTATGTATAGGGGGAGGTACGCCTAGCGCCTTGTTAAACTCCTGGGGCTGCTTGCTGCAAAGTTCTTGGAAATCGCATTTCCCACACTTTGTTGGATTTGGGCGCACGGGGAAGTGCCGAGCCAGAATCCCTCGAACCGCCCACTCGACATTCGACACGGCTGCTTGTACAGCATTCGAATCAACTGGCACTAGAATTCGACGATTATCCTTGAGTAAGTGGACCGATCCTGCGACTGCATTCTCCTGCAACACTTCGCGCGCGGCCTTCGCATACAGTTGAACCTGTAGCGACAGAGCCAACCAATCCAGGTCCGGGTCTGCGAACGGATCGCTGCCTGCTTCCATAGTCTTGAAATCGATGACTTCGGCATCACGGATTGTGCCGTCCTGGCTCTCGTTCACGAGCAGGTCAATAGAACCTGTTATCAGGCAGTCGGCTGCAGGGATTTCGAACCTAGCCTCCACTTGCCGGCGACTAGTGAAGTCCTCAGCAAACTCGGTGACGTATTGCTGGGCGATTTCGACTGCCTTGTTCTTGGCTCGCTCATATGCACCAGGCCTGTTTACCGGGTCGCCGCTGGGTGCAATGTGCTTCAGGTGGAACGACTCCATCGCCACCGCTGCCGCTTCATCACTCGTAGGTGGGTGCACCGGGTGAAGCTCATGCAATTTCTCGATCGCAACATGGACGGCACGCCCATACCCGAACAGCTCCGGTACGGCTGGGCTAAACCCCCACTCGCGCCGAAACCTGTAGTCCATCGGACAATGCAGGTAGTACCTGATATCACTGAAGCTGGTCGGAAGGATCGTTTGGTCTACTCGGGGCTGCCTAGGTTCGGTAGGGAAACTGGTGGCTACATCGGTGGCAGGGATCAGCTCAGTGTCGGTCATCCGCAGGGAGAACGGCGATGCCTTGTTCGCACGCTTTCCACCGGGGAGGTTGGCAGCCCCGGTAACGTATAGAAATGCCTCCGCACGGGTCAACGCGGTATAGAAAAGCCTCGCTTCTGCCTCACGAGTACCGATATAGGCACCTCGCTGGACCGCAGCCTGTACGAGTTGTTTCGGGATAAGGCCACGATAGCTGGAGTTCTTACCGGGAAATCTGCCGGCTTGGCAGTCCACGACAAACACAACAGGAAACTCAAGTCCTTTTGCGCTATGGACTGTTGCTACCGAGACTGCATCGGGTCGCTGCGTTACATCGTCTGTGCTGACGTTGTACCCACCGTCTGCGACGAACTCAAGGAAGTGAGATACCTGACGGAATCGATCTGAAGAATCGACGCTTAGGTAGACACCTTCGACGTCCTGGATCATTCGGCTGAAAAGTCCGATCTCTCTCATCACCTCGGGTGCTGGAGGGTATGTTGAAATCTGCAAAGCGGAAAGCAGATCGAATACAAGGTTTTGAGGGAGCAGGCGCTGGCGAGCACCTCCCGTCGGCGCATGAATCCTCCTGCCCCAGTCGGACAGGACGCGAGTAAATCGTGCAAAGTCCGCCTTTGGATAACCAGGGAGGATCGCCTGGTCAAAGACCTCTTTTGCTTCCGCCCTATCGGGGTTACCATTTGCCAGCAAGCGGAAGACTTCCCGCAGGGCCGCCACCTGCGGGCGGTCGAACGGATTTCCTCCTGCCTCCAAGGAAAATGGGATGCCCTTAGCTGCCAGTCGGGATGTGAAGGGGTTATGACGCGCTTCTCCGCTCTGTTCGCTTCCTCGAGTCGATCTCATCAGAATGGCGATGTCACCGGGAGTGAGTCCGCGCACCTTACCGTTCTTTTCCGTGAACAGTGTACCGAGTAGTTGTTCGATCCGGTTGGTGACCCAATCGGCTTCTTCACTCCGATCGTCGAATAGATAGTTGGCCAATTCACGTGGCGCGATGTCGCGATGATTGCTCGGGTCTTTCCGCAATCTGGCGGCGCCCAGCTCCTGTGCGATGAAGTCGGAGGAGACGTCCACAATGGCACGGGTGCTTCGAAAGTTCGTATCAAGATTATGTATCGCTTGGACCTGGTAGCGATCACGGAACGTTAGGATATTGCTTACGTCAGCACCGCGCCAGGAATAGATTGCCTGGTCATCATCGCCGACGACGAAGAGTGACGCTCCTTGCGCATGGATGGCCTGGATCAGTGCCTCTTGGGAAGGCGAAACGTCCTGATACTCATCAACAAGGAGGTGGGATATCTCCGAGAGTGCGCGATTCACCGCAGCATTGCCACCGATCGAATGCTCGACGACCAGTCTGATCATCGAACCGAAGTCAATATATTGGTCTCTGTCGAGTAGATCTTTGAGGAGCTGAAGGACAGTCCCAACCTCCGGGTCGTTCGTCGCCACGCTCGTAACGTCTAGGCCTTCATCTTGGCAGAGCTTCCAAGCAGCAGCCACCTCTTTGATCGTCTCGAAATAGCGGTCTCCGAATCTTATCCTAAGCGGCTTGATCTGCAAGGCAGGATAACGGGACATGAGAAAGAGCGTAAGCCGATTGTCGTCTAGAACATCGTATTGGCGATACTTCGCGTCGGCCTTTCCTAGCACGTTCTGGCAGAAGGAATGAATCGTCCCGATATACATCTGTCCGATCAGGTTTGTGCTGAATCCTGCTAGTGAAAGCGTTTGCGCAATGCGTCGTTTGATGGATTCGGCGGCCTTCTCCGTGAACGTAAATGCCACGATCGAGGTTGGCGATACGCCTTCGGATATGAGACGAGCGACCCGGAACGCCAAGGTCTGTGACTTTCCTGACCCAGCGCAGGCCAAACACAGCACTTCCCTGCTTGCATCCAGCGCAGCATCAGCCTGATCCGGAGTTAGTTTGCTCCGAATTAGAACCTCCATCTTGTCCATGGAAACCCCTTCTGCTGTTTGTTTTACTTGTGTTTGCGAATCGATTTAATGAGCGCCGTCGCATGTGCGCTGATGAAGGGTGGAGGTAAAGCGTTGCCGATCATCAGTGCGATCGCTTCTTTGCCATGTTCTGCATTGAATCTGTATGAAGCCGGGAAGCCTTGTAGGAGAGCGGCTTCCCGAAGCGTAATCGCGCGATCATGGACAGGGTGAAGAAACCTACCCTTCGAAGGGTTATGGCAGCCGCCGGTGATAGTTGGGGCCGGCAGCCCCCAACTCATCCGGCCGTACACGTCCCTGAACCCGTCGGTTGTCTCATGGCAGGCAAGCCGAAATTGTTCGGGCAGGTCCGTGCGACTGCCTCCGTCGTGCGGAACTGCCCTAATCAGCGCCAACGTCTTCGATTCACGATTTTCGGGGATGTCGTGTATAGGATCGCCAGATGTGCCAGCTGGGGCGAGAGCCCCAATCACATCCTGGACGGTCTTTAACTCGCCGGTAGCATCGAGCTCGGGCAGCGGGTATCTGCCACGGACGGCCAAGTAGATGAGGCGTCTCCTGCGCTGCGGAACCCCAAATTTTGCTGCATCCTGGATTTCCGGCTGGCCGCGGTACCCAAGACGCTGCATTTCCGCCCAGAAGGTTTCGAAGCGAGGGTCGTCTTTCAGCGCCGGTACGTTTTCTAACATGACTGTCTTGGGGCGGAAACCGCGCACAAATCTCAGGAACTCGAAGATCAGGTCATTTCGGGCGTCAGCGTCCGAGCTGCTCTTGTTCCTGGTTCTGATCCGGGAGAAGCCTTGGCAGGGTGGGCACCCGGCCAACAGGTCGAGTTGACCTGCTTTCATGCCTAGCTCACGCATCAGCGTCCGAACTCGGACCTTTCGTATGTCGGAAGGGACCAACCGGACATCCGTATGGTTTAGACGGTAAGTTTCCTGCGCTTTGGGGTCGATCTCGACCGCGCAGGCTACCTGGAATCCTGCCTGCTTAAGGCCAAGAGATAATCCACCACAGCCGGAGAACAGGTCTATGGCTGTCGGTGCGTGTTGCTTGATCAATGTTTTTTTCATGCTATCCAAAACCAGGCAAAATCCTCCCACTCGAGTATAACCTTTCTCTAGGGTTGCCATACAGAAGAGGTTGCATCACCCCGCAGACAGGGAGATCAGCTGCTTACTCATTGAAAGCAGACTTCCTGAATCTTGCTTAGAAAGTCAGCTTTGGAGAGCTCTCACTAGCTTACCAAGCCTCGCTATATGGATTAATTTGTGCAGAGCCCCGAACAACGGTTTTGTATTGTTTTTGGAGTCATCGTGGCGGGGGTAAGTTTTCTCATTACATATCAATTAGTTACAGAGGCACACCCCTTTGGATGTTGTAAGTCACCACCGAAATCGATTTCATCGCAAAATCCGACAGTTGCTCAAACCTTTTCTGGGTCTTGGCTGTATTGTACCTCTTGGATGGCGTCCGCACCGGAAGCCTGCCCCAGACAGCCTGCCTTGCCGCTCCGCATCGCTGCCGCCTATTCTGCATGCATGACTACCGAGGTGACTCTCATGCCGCAAATTCGCAAAGCCTTGCTGGTGGCGGCGCTGTTCCTGGCGCTGGCCATCCTGTCCCGCTCACTGGCCAACGCCGCCACCCTGACCACCCCGGTCTGGCTCGGCAGCGGCGTCACTTTCGCCGCCTTGCTGGTTTCATCGCGCTGGTGGTGGCCGGCGATTCTGGCCGGCGCTGCCGGCGCTTCCCTTGTCTGGGCCTGGGCAGCGCATGGACTGGGGTTGGGCGGCGGGCTGGCTTTCGCAGGGTTGGAGGTGGTCTGTATGGCATCCGGCGCCTGGATCGCCCGTCTGGGCGGCCACGATCCGGACAGCCGCGCCGGAGCGATGCTGCTGATCGCCGGCGCGCTGTTCGCCGCCGCGCTGGGGGGCTTGCTGGCCATGCCGATGTGGCAATGGCTGCGGCCCGGCGCCAATCTGCTGGAAGAAGGCCGCGCCTGGACCTTTTCCACCGCGATAGGCCTGCTGCTGCTGGCCCCCGTCGCCACGGCCTTCCGCGGCTTCCGCATCCGCCGCTCCGGCGGCATGCCGATGCCGCAGTTTCTGGCCGGCGGGCTGGCTTTCCTGGCGTTTCTGCTGGCGACCGCCCTGGTGTTCGCCGACAACATCGAACAGCGCTACGGCCATGTCGCCGCCACCCTGGCCTATCTGCCCATGCCCTTTCTGCTGGCGTCCGCCGCGCTGTGGGGCGCGCGCGGCGGCGCGCTGGCCATGCTGCTGGGTTCGTTATTGATCATTGGCCGCAGCGCGCATGGCGGTGGGCCTTTCGCGGTGGCGGAAGGCTTTCCCGGCGAAGCCGTGGTCGAGGCGCAGGCCTTTGTGGCGATTTGGACCGGCGTCATGATCATGGTGCGGGCTCTCGCCCGCGACCGCTGGCTGGCGCTGGACCAGGCCCGCGACTGGAGGCTGCGCTACGAACGCACCATGCGGGCGCTGAGGGTGGCCAGCGTGGAGTACGACGCGGTGACCGGCCAGGCGGTATGGGGAGAAGGCGTCCAGCTGGGCACCGGCATCGGCAGCCTGGAGGAATGGCTGGAGCGGATAGACCCGGCTGAGCGAGGGCTGGCGCAGGCAGTCTGGAGCGACGTAGCCCAAGGCATTGCGCCGGAAAGCGAGCAAAGCTATACCCTGCGGCTGGACGATGGCCGGCGGCTGCGGGTGCGCGAGCATCTGGCAGGCATCCGCGGCGCCGACGGCAAGGTGGAACAGGTGGTGGCCATGCTGCGCGCGGAGGCTATCGATGACTGAGCCGGGCGTCTTTTTGATCCATGGTTTGGGCGGAACCCAGTACGACCTGGGTTCCATGCACAAGCGGCTGAAGAATGCCGGTTTCGTCACCCACTCGCTCACCCTGCCCGGCCACGGCACCCGCCCCGAAGACCTGGTTGGCGTGCGCATGGAGGACTGGCTGGAGGCGGTGCGGCTGAAATACCGCGAGATTGCGGACCAGCACGAGGTGCTGCATGTGATGGGCATGTGCATGGGCGCGTTGTTGGCGGTGGAAACCGTCAAGCGCGAGCGCCACGGCAAGGGGCGGCTGGTGGCGCTCGCGCCGCCGGTCTTCATCGATGGCTGGGCCACGCCCTGGTATCGCGGCTTGCGGCCGCTGCTGTACCGCATACCCGGCGTCCCGGCGTGGATGAAGGTGGCGGAAGAGGACCCTTACGGCATCAAGAACGAGCAACTGCGCGAAATCGTCAAAGCCAAGTTCCGCCGCGGCGAAAACTTCCATTATGGCTGGGTGCCGCTGGCCTGCATCCGCGAAGTGGACCGCCTGCGCGCTCAGGTAGCCAAGGGGCTGGAACGCATAAACTGCCCCACGCTGGTGGTGCATGCGCGTCAGGACGAACTGACCAGCCTGCGCTCCGCCCACTATTTGGTGGAGCGCATCGGCGGCGGCAAGCGCGCCGGCCTGGCGCGCATGGTAGTGCTGGAAGACAGCTATCACATGATCTGCGTGGACAACGACCGCGAGATCGTCGGCAAAAACGTGCTGGAGTTCTTCGAAGCCGCCACACCTGCCGCCGCGATGACGGACCCCGGCATGAGCGCGCAACAGATGCGCGAGCTGTTGGACCTGGCGCGGCAAGACCTGGAACACGGCGACTTCGCGGCGCTGTTCCACCGCGGCATCCCCGACTTCGCCTGGCTGCAGCCCGGCGGCAACCGCTGCAGCGGCGCGTTTCGCGGCGGCAAGGGGCTGTCCCGGCTGCTGGGTGCGGCGCAGAGCGACGTTTCCTTCACCGCTTTCGGCGCCGCGGTACTCAACGCCGACATGGCAGTGCTGCCCGCAGTCTTGCGCGCCGGGACGCTCGCCTCGCCGGGCGCGCTGTCGCTACGGATGCGCCAGGGCCGCCTGCTGGAGGCGCGCTGGTTTCCGGACGACGTCGAGGCGGAAGACCGCCATTTTGGCGGCGCGCCGCTGCCGGACGGCCCGTCCGAGGCGGAGAAATCGTTCGAAGCCGCCGCCGCGCTGTCGCGCACGCTGCGCAAGGCGCCGGACAACGCTACCCTGCTGGCGTTGTATGCGCTCTACAAACAGGGCAGCAGTGGCGACGCAAGCGGCGAGCGTCCCAGCGTGATGGATGTGGTGGGGCGCGCCAAGCATGACGCCTGGGCAAGCCGCCGCGGTATGCCGCGCGAGCAAGCGATGCGGGAGTACGTGGCGCTAGTGGGAGAACTGAAGGCCGCGGACACCCAGGCGGTTTGAATTGCCGTCTTATCGAGTTGCCGACGGAACGGCATAAACCACACGCAGGCACCTCCGGGGTCAATGGCTTCTGCCGATCTCGTCCTGGCGGTGCAGCATGGCGCGCATCCTGCCCAGACCCAGCGCGATCGCCAGCGCTAGAACCGGCACCATGGCGGCAGTGGCGATCTCGACATTGAGCGGCAGGCCAGCGGCCTTGGCGCCTTTGAACAGGTAGCCGGCCAAGCCTGCCGCATAGTAAGTGATGGCGGCGATGGACAGCCCCTCCACGGTTTGCTGCAAACGCAGCTGCATCGCCGCCCGCCGTTCCATCGAGGAGAGAAGCGCCTGGTTTTGCCGTTCGCGGCGGATGTCCACGCGGGTGCGCAGCAAGGCCGTGGCCCGGTTGACCCGCTCCGCCAGCTCGCGCTGCCTGGCCGCCACTGCGCGGCAAGTGTCCATGGCCGGCGCCAGTCGGCGCTCCATGAATTGCTGAAACGGCTGCAGGCCCTGGATGCGCTTCTCGCGCAGCTCGACGATGCGGTTGCGCGCGATTTCGTAATAGGCCTGCGAGGCCGTGAAGCGATGGTCCGTGCGCGACAGGGCATTTTCGGTCGCGCCGGCCAGTTCGGTGAGCCGGTGCAGCAGCTGCGGTTCGTTTTCCCCGCAGGCCATGGACATCGCGCCGGTCAGTTCCGCCAGTTCCTCGTCCACCTTGGCTAGCTCCGGCGCGATGGTTTTGGCCACCGGCAAGGCCAGCAGCGCCAGCATGCGGTAGGTTTCCAGCTCCAGCAGCCGGAACAGCATGCGCGCCGCCTGGCGGCGACCCATGTAGAAGTCCGCCAACACATACCGGGAAAAGCCATCCGCATGAATGTGGAAATCGGTATAGGCGCGGCCGGCGCCGTCGCCGATCTCCGCGCCAACCAGCTCGTGCCCGCTGAAATATTGCGCGGCGATGTCCTCCACCCGCAGCGGCAAGGCTCCGGGGCCCAGCAGCACGGCATGCGCCGCCACCAGCACATTGCCCGGCAGCAACTCGAGCCAGGTTGCTGGCAGCGCCAGCAAGGCCGGCTTGGCGAAGGGACGGGACTCCCCTTCGCGAGCCATGATGGCCAACGAGGAGAATTCGCCATGTCTTTCCCACTTGATGCGGCCGATGGAGGTTTCCAGCAGGAATTGCCCATCGTCTTGCGGCGGACAGGGAATGTCCAATTGTATCGCCAGCTCCCGGTACAGCCAGTTTTCCTGCTCCCGGCTGAGGTGGCGATGCAGATAGGCGAGATAACTGACTCGGGCGCCGACGGCGATTTGCAACGATGGCCGCAAATGAGCCTCGCGGTTCAGTTGGCGGCGTTGCGAGTGTTCGTTCAGCCGAATGGCGTCTGCATCAAGGGGAATGGTCATGGCGCGGCTTCCGGTGGGTGGCCTGCTTCAGCATAGTATCTCGTATGCTGCATTGCAGCATTTGTGGTCTGAAATGCCTCGCCGACACCTCCCGCCCGACTCCGCGCCGACAACGGCGATAAGCGCAGAGCGCATCCGCCGCCATTTTCGGCCAAGCCGCCTGCGAAGACGGCCTTGCGGGCCTGGGATCCAGGCGGAAAGCGGTGTCGATCCCATCTGGAAAATGGTTCCCCGCGGATCGCCCCTCTTTAAGGACAGATGAAAATAGCAATCACTGCTTATATGGTCGCAAGGCCAACAGCTTGTCTGCTGGCCAAGTCGCAGAACCCTATAAGGAGCCCGTGATGATGAAAACCGCCCTTTCATATCTGTCCATCTTGTCGACCGGACTTGGCGCAACCGCCGCCCACGCCGCCATGGAGACATCCGATGCCGCGTTGCGCCAGACGGCAATCGCCGCCTTCTCGCCGCAATTGCCATTGGCCAAAGGTGCGCAGGAGAGGCCGCTGGTGGAAGTAAACCGGGAAAGCCCCGATGGCGATTGGACGCTGGGGGCGGTTACCCAGCCCCTGCCCGTGTTGGCCGGCGTCACGGCGGAAGACCGCATTCCGCTATCCCGCCTGTTCCTGGCGCGCAAAACCGGCCAGGGGTGGCAACTGGCGCTGGAGGGCGGCAAGGACTTCGCCGCGCTGCTGTCCGCCGCGCCAGGCGGCTGGCTGAGCCAGGACGAGAAACGCGCCTGGCAAAGTCAGGAGATCCGCAGCAAGAGACTGGCCCCGGAAGCCACCGGCCTGGGGCTGCCATGGAAGGAAGGCGCGGCCTGGAACATGACCGGCGGCGCGCATGGCTACAGCGGCGAAAGCCAGCCTTATGATTCGGTAGACTTCGCCGGCGGCGATGGCCGGGTGCTGGCGCCGCAGGCCGGCGTCATTTACAAGAGCTGCATGCGCAATGGCAGCGCGCTGGTTAAGCTGGTGCACGACAACGGCTACTCGTCCACCTACTACCACATGATCAACCTCAACACCGTCGCGGACGGACAAAAGGTGGCCAAAGGAGCGTATCTGGGCACGATAGGCAACGGCCTGCCTTGCGGCGGCAGCACCACCGGGCCGCATGTGCACTTTTCGCTGATCCATCAGGGCCAGGCCGAGCCGGTCAACCGCAAATGGCTGGGCGGCTGGCAATTCTTCGCCGGCAGCCGCGCTTACCAGGGCTATGCGGCGCGCAATGGCAGCCGGGTGAATGTGGGCGGCCGGCTGGTCAATTATGGCAGCGGCGATGCGCCGACGCCGGGCGGCGCCGTCGGCACAGCCAGGCCCAGAGACGGCGACGCCCGCGTCAACCTGCGAGGCGCGCCCAGCCTGAGCGCCGACATAAGCGGCAGCGCCGCCCGCGGCGAACGGTTGGCGCTGCAATGCCATGTGCGCGGCGAGGCGGTGGACGGAGTATGGGGCCGCACCGACATCTGGAACCGCACCGATGCAGGGCATTGGATCAGCGACGGCTTCCTCGACACCGGCAGCAACGCGCCGGTGGTGCCACTGTGCCCATCGGCCAATCGCTTGTGGTGACATAAGGCCGGGCCGTCGGGAGCGGATGGTACCGGCGGCCCGGCCGGCATCAGGAAGACTTCGACGCGGCAGGTTCCAGAGTCCGCTGCCTGGCCAGCAGCCAGTACAGCGCCGCCGACGCCAACCAGCCCACCAGCCAGGAAATGTCGACTCCGCCCAAGGCCTTCGCCATGGAACCGGTGAAGAAGACGCAATCGATGAAGGGCAGCTGCGACAAGATGCCCGCCAGATACACGGCCAACCCGGTCCAGGCATAGCCGGCATACCGGCCTTGACTATCGCCCAGCGCCGCCGGGTCCGCCTTGCCGCCGGAAATCAGATAGAAATCCACCAGATTGATGGCGCTCCACGGCGTGAAGAAGGCCAGCAAAAATAGCAGGAAGGATTTGAACAGCGGCAGGAAGCTGTGTTGCGCCACGATGGCGATGCACACCGACACCAGCAGCATCGCGGCCACCGTGGCCCAGCGCCGCAGCGGGCCGATGTTTGCGGACCGCCCGCCAAGCGACGATGCGATGGCGCTGAAGCACATGAAGCTGCCGTAGGCGTTGAGCGTGGAAATGGTGACCTTGCCGAAAGCCACGCAAAAGAACAGCGCGGCGGCGATGGCGCCGCTGGCCCCCAGGCCTACGAAGTAAGCCACCTCATGCCCGCGGAAGGCCGCGCCGCCTATCGCCGCTACCAGCACGCCCAGCGACATGGCGATCTGCGCGCCCAGCCCCGAACCCAGACCGATGGCCAGTGCGGTGCGCACCGGCGAAGTGGCGCCAGGCAGGTAGCGGGAATAGTCCGACACATAAGGCGCAAAGGCGATCTGCCAGGACGCGGACAGCGACACCGCGGTGAGGAAGGCTGCCGGATCGAAATGCTTTTTCGCCAGCGCCAGGGCCGCCAGATCCGTCCCCTCCACCAGCCGGACAAACAGGTAGAGGAAGGCCAGCAGGCCCAGCATGCTGGCGAAGCGGCCCAGCTTGTGAATGGCCTGGTAGCCCAGGGTGGCCGCCACCATCACCGTCAAGGCGAACAACGCGATGCCGGCGCGGTCGCTCGCCCCCAGCAGCTGGCCCAGCGCCTGGCCGGACAGCACCATGCCGGTGGCGTTGAAGCCCAGATACATCACGCAGGCCAGCGCCAGCGGCAGCATCGCCCCTTTTACGCCAAACTGGGCGCGGCTGGCTATCATCTGCGGCAAGCCCAGCCTCGGTCCCTGCGCGCCGTGCAGCGCCATCACCGTTCCGCCCAGGATCTGCCCCAGCAGCAAACCGATGATGGACCAGAAGACGTCGCCGCCCAGCACTACCGCCAGCGCGCCGGTAATGACGGCGGTGATCTGCAGATTGGCCGCCAGCCACAGCGTGAATTGGCTGAAGACGCGTCCGTGGCGCTCGTCCTCCGGAATGAAATCTATCGAACGGCGCTCAATCAGCGCCGGGTTCTTCTGTCGGGATGCTGGCATGATGGTCTCTCTCTTCCTTTATCGGGTGTCGTGTCCGTCTTGAGCGCGGATCTCGCCGGCCGCTGCGCGCGACAGCCGGCCGGGACAATGTATACCTTTGGAATGTTTGACCGCAAATCAGTAGCCATTCACATGGCCTGGGCGCTGGCAAGTAATTACACGTATCCGACACCCTCCCAGATCGGATATTTGTCCTAACATTCCGAGTAGGACCCTTCACTATCGGCCTGCGGGATAGATGCGGTGCAAAGAATCAGCCTGTCGACTACCGACCTCAAGCGCCAGTTGCTCCATGGCAGATATCGACTGCTGATCTGCGCGGCGGTCCTGGCGCTGACTCTGCTGGGCACCAGCGTCATCGCCGGCCTGTTTGCGCATTCAGACTCCCCCGTTCCGGAAAACGTCCATATGGTAATCTCAACCGCCGCCTGTCTGATCCTGTACGGGCTGGGGCTGCTGCTGGCGCTGTGGCGACCGAACTGGCAAGCCCACCGGCTGCTGGCGGCGCTGGTGCTGGCGGCCTCCACGCTGGCGTTGCTCGAACATGCCAGCGGCCACACCTGGTGGATAGACTTTCCGCAACTGCACGCCTGGCAACATGATCTGGCGCCCCACCCTGGACGGATGGCGCCCACCACCGCGCTGGCTCTGATCGCCTTGGCCGGCGGCCTGGGCCTGCTGCCCGCCGCCAACGCTCGCCTCAACGGGGTGCGGGCCTGCGCTGGCGGCGCGCTGTTGCTGGGCGTGCTGGGCGCGGTAGCCTATCTGATCAATCTGGAATTGCTGTACAGCTGGGGCGCGTCGGTACGGATGGCGCTGCTTACCGCGGCCGGCGTCATCCTCGCCAGCCTCGGACTGTACGCGCTGACCCGGCTGGAGCAGCAGCGGCACCTGCGTTCGCAGGATTTGGCCAACTCGGTCTCCCTGACCGCCACCGCACTGCTGATCGCCATTTCGCTTGCCACCGGCTTGCTGGTTTACCGCTTTGCCAGCGATGCGCACGAACAGAGCCTGCGCACTGTGATGTCCTACAGCGTGCGGCAGCGCGCCGCCTTGTTGAACGCCCAGTTCGAGCTCAGCAACGACATCGCCCGCCGGTTGTACCAGCGCGCCGATATTCAGGAAATTCTGGAAGCCGCCAGCCACGGCCAATCGGGCCAGAACGCCGCCGCCCGGTTGACCGCGCTGAACCACATGAGCCTCAACGGCATCGCCATCCAGGATGGCGCTGGCCGCACACTGGTGCAGGTCGGCTACTTCGAAACCAAGCCGCGCCAGATAGTGGCGATGCGTTCGCCGAACGGAGCCTGGCTGCTGTGGAACGGCCATTATCTGTACCGAACCGTGGCCAGCTACCGCACCTCCGCCGGCATGGCCAAGCTGGTGTTGGAGCAGCGGCTGGACATGTTCGACCGCATTGTCGTGGACACCGCCCCCAGCCAGGATCTGAGCGGCATCTACTCCCTGTGCGGACACGATAGCCGCTACCTGCGCTGTTTTCCCCAATTGCCGCGGGACCAGGTCATCACCATCCCGCTGGCAGGCAATATTCAGCATTTCACCATGTGGCCGGCCTTTTTCGGCAAGCATGGCGCATTGCGCACCGTCGATTACTCCGGCCGCCACGTGATCGGCGCCTACGAACCGGTCAACGATACCGGCCTGGCCTTCAGCTACAAGATCAAGATTGCCGATTTGATGGCACCTATCCGGCGCGATCTGGAGCGCAGCGCGCTGATCATGCTGGCGATGGTGACGCTGGGCGCGCTGATACTGCGCTGGCGCACCCACCCCCTGCTGCGCGAAGTGCTGCAGTCCAACCTCATGGCCGAACTGGCGGCGGAGCGCTTCCGCAATGCCGCCGAGGCTAATATGGACGCCTTCATCATCATGGAGGCCCTGCGCGACGCCAACGGCGCGGTGGTGGATTTTCGCGTGGTCTATATCAATGCCGAAGCGGAGCGGATGTGGCACCTGCGGCGCGACGAGGCGATAGGCAAGAAATTCAAGGACCTGATGTCCTGGTACCGGATACCCAATTACTTCGAAAGCTATAAGGGGGTGATCGAGACCGGCAAGGCCATCTCCGAGGAAGTGCCCAAGGTGTTCGACGCCTCGCACCCGGCCTGGATCCATCACGAGATCGTCCGCGCTGGCGACAGCATCAGCGTGAGCGTGCGCGACATCACGCAAAGAAAGCTGGCGGAGCTGGACCTGGTGCTGCGCGAAGCCCTGCTCAAGACGGTCACCGACTCGATTCCGGCGCTGGTGGCCTTCGTCGACAAGGAAGAGTGCTACCGCTATTGCAACAAGGCCTATATGCGGCTGTTCGGCATCTCGCCGGAACAAATCATAGGCATGCAGATGCGCGATTTTCTGGGCGACGAGGCCTATGAGGCGATCCGGCCCCACGTCGCCAAGGCGTTGGAAGGCCAAGCCACCTCGTTCGAGCGCGACATGAAGGTGCGGGGAGAAAGCCGTTACGTCGAAGGACGCTACATCCCGCAGCAGCACGCCGATGGCTCGGTATCGGGCTTTTACGTGATGATCTGGGACATCACCCAGGCGCGGGCGCGCGAGATGCAGCTGCGCAGCCAGGTCACGCTGGACGCCATGACCGGACTGCTCAACCGCACGGCCTTCATGGAGTTGCTGGGCGACGAGATCAAGCACCACTACATTAAGCGCCAGGCGCTGGCGCTGCTGTTCCTGGACATCGACCACTTCAAGCTGGTCAACGACACCCTGGGCCATGCGGCCGGCGACGAATTGATCCGGGAGTTCGCCCGCCGCCTGCGCGGCAATGTGCGCGCCACCGACCACGTGGCGCGGCTGGGCGGCGACGAGTTCGTCATCCTGCTGATCGGGCTGGATTCGGAACGCACCGTGATCAACGTGGTGGAGAAACTGCTGGCGGTGGTACGCCAGAGCGCCGAGCTGCACGGACACACCTACAATATGACCACCAGCGTCGGCGTCGCCTACGCCTTCACCCCGGACATCACCCCCGAACGCTTGCTGGAGATTGCCGACGAGGGGCTGTACCGCGCCAAGGATGCGGGGCGCAACACCTATCGGCTGCAGCGGGTGGGCTGAACTGCGCCATCGCAGACCATTTTCCCGTGCGGAAATGGCGAAATTTGAATTTGTGCGATTTCAAAATCGCCACACCGTTTCCCTGCGTTGTTTCTGACTTCCGATCACTCCCTATCGCCTGCCGCGGCGTACTGGATGGCTCGATATCAACATTGGCCAGCAGGCCTATCGAAGACGGTCCAATGGCAGAGAGGGGCACTGTCAGCCGCGAGTTTCCGGCGCTACTCGATCATGACACACGCCATTCCATCCACTCTTTGAAAATCAGGCATACATGACAGCAGCAGTAGCAGAAAACACTTCGCCGATCAGCCAGTGGTACAACATGATGACCCGGATGTTTCCGGATAGCCGCCTGACCTTCCTGAACTACGGCTATCTGGAGAAAGATGGCGACCTGGCCTGGCTCCGCGACGAGGATAGAGAGCAGCAATGCTCGGCCAACCTGATCCGGACGCTGCTGGGCGACGCTGACCTGAGTGGCAAGAACGTGCTCAAGATCGGCTCCGGGCGCGGCGGCAACTGCTCCTATCTGGCGCGCTACGCCGGTGCGGCGTCGGTGACCGGCCTGGACTTCTGCCCCGCCCACATCGAGTTCTGCGACCGGGTTCATCGTCTGGACGGGCTCTCCTTAATCGGCGGCGACGCGACGAATCTGCCGTTCGACGACGGCGAATTCGACGCGGTAGTGAATATCGAATCCTCGCACTGCTATCCGGATCTGAACAGGTTTGGGGAGGAAGTCCACCGGGTGCTGAGGCCGGGCGGCCTGTTTTTCTACGCAGACACCATGCGCGGCGACAATCGCAGCGAAATGTCCGAGCAGGACAAGATCGGCGTGGACTTCTTCGCCAATGTGCTGGAACAGCATCAGGCGATGATCCACCAAGCCGGTTTCACGGTGGAGAATCATGTCGACATCTCAGAAGGCGTGATCAGGGCGTTCGAGAGCGAGCGCGGCCATCTGAAACATGTGCTCAAGACGCTGGTGAACGAGAAAAAGCAGCAGAACAGCTCGCTGTCGCCTGAAGTGTGGCACGCGTTCGACACCATGTTCCACTTCTTCGACGATAGCGGCGTCAAGGCCTACAAGAACGGCCGCCTGGCGTACAAGCTCTGGCAGCTGCGGAAAACCGTCTAGCCGCAGCGGGCAAGGCGCCCTGACTCGCGCGCCTTGCCCGGCTTCATCCGCGCCGTCGCGGAACCTCTCAAACCGCCTCGTCCGCCACCAGACTCTCCATGTACAACTCGCCGCAGAAGCCCGTGATGGTTTCGAACGGCTCGGGCTCGCTCAGCAGGGTCATGTGGTTGGAAGAGACCACATCCCGCATCTCGAACCTGGGAAGCTGCCGGCGCCACTCGCGCCAATAATCGGCGTGATTGAACGCGGCGAATTCCCGGCTATCGGTGGAGAAATACGGTTCCAACGCACCCATCCACAAACCGCCGGCATTGCGGAAGTAATGGCATGCCACCTCCTCCGCCCTGGGCAGCGGCAGGGTACGGTATTGCTCCACCTGATACGCCTGCTGGATCCGGGCGGATCGTTCGATCATCTGCCGCAGTCGCTCGTCCTCCAGTTTCAGCCCCCGCCGCCGGGCCAGCGCCGTCAGCTTTTGCCGGTATTCCGGCAGCGGCAATGAGAGGTCGATCTCATCCCGGTGGATCAACACCTCGGCGAAACGCTCCGGAGTCTCGCTTATCGTCAGTTGCAGCGCCATATTGACCGCTTGCAGCACGCGCGTCTGTTCGGCCACAGCATAGGCGAATACAGCGCGCTGTTCGCCGCCGGCGCCTTTTCATTCGAAACCGGACTCAAGCTGGTCAAGAAACGAGGCGAATTGATGGCGCGCGCCAGCGGCGGCGGCATGGCCGCGGTCATCGATCGCAGCCCGGACGAGGTTCATGCGCTGCTGTCTCAATATGGGTTGGATGCGCTGGACGTCGCCAATTACAACTCACACGCTCAGGTCGTCCTCTCCGGACCGATAGCGGCTCTCAGCGATGCCAAGGAAATCTTCCTGCAACAGGGGATCACCTTCATTTCTCTTGCGGTCAGCGCGCCTTTCCACTCCCGAGGGTTACCGGCTGTTGCTGCTAGTCGAACAGGGAACCCTGGCTTGGGACATCCGGAACTTCCGCCACCGCGGCCATGCCCGCCACAGGCCAGGCCGTTAGGAAGGCGCGCGCCATTTCCGGATTGCGGCAATTCAGCCAGGCGTCGTACTGCGGCGGTGAAATGATCACCAGCGTGCGCTTCTCGTCGCCGGGCTTGTGCATGCGGCCCATCAGCGCGTGATGATCGGCATTGATGGTGATCTGCGTGAAGGCGACGCTGATCGAACCATCGGCTTCACGCCATTTGCGCCACAGCCCGGCCACCGCGAACGGCGCGCCGTCGGCCAGGCCTATGCGAGTGCGCACCGCGCGGCCGCTTTCATAACATGGCTCGAAGAAGGCCTGCATCGGCACCAGACACAACTGGCCACGCTGCCATGCCTCGCGGTAGCTGCGCAGTTCGCCTATGGTTTCGGCCCGCGCGTTCATGGTGGACAGCCGTACGCCCAGCGGCTGATGACGCTTGGGAATGAAGCCATACGACGCCAGCCGGAGGCCATGCCGAGTGAGAATGGGCGCCTGATAATCCTGCCAGGCCTGGTCCGGCCACTGCCAGTCGCCGGCATCCATGCCGAAATGCTCCAGCAACTGGCGGCGGGACGCGGAAATGAAGTTCACGCACATGGCCAGCCCTCCAGCCGCCACGCCGCGCTTTGCGCTCCCGCTGCATGCAAAATTCTGGAGTGGAAATACGGCGTCTCGCTCATCGATGGCTCACCTGTAACGCATAGCGCTGATTGTATACGGCCAGCATCATACCACTGCTGCGGCAAGAGCTTGGCGGCCATGCCCCGCTGGGCGCCGCCAGCTGAGCGGGAGCGCGGGATCAGGCGGCTGGCTTTCTTCCGCATTGACCAGCGGCCTCGATAAAGCGGAAAGCCGCTGTCGATGCGGCAGGACAAAATACCCGCGGCGCCTCTTTGAAAACCCACCGCCGCCCCCATGTCATTGCTCCAACCACCAAACAGCAGGAAGGCATGCCATGATCGACCTGTATTACTGGACCACGCCCAACGGCCACAAGATCACCATTTTCCTGGAAGAAGCTGGCCTGCCCTATCGCCTGATCCCGGTCAACATCTCGCAGGGCGAGCAATTCCAGCCGGACTTCCTGCGCATCGCGCCCAACAACCGCATCCCGGCCATGGTCGATCACGCGCCAGCGGACGGCGGCGAAGCCGTCAGCCTGTTCGAGTCCGGCGCCATCCTGCTTTATCTGGCCGACAAGGCCGGTCGCTTCATTGCCGACAGCCTCCGCGGCCGCAACGAAACATTGCAGTGGCTGTTCTGGCAAATGGCCGGGCTGGGGCCGATGGCCGGGCAAAATCACCACTTCACCCAATACGCGCCGGAGAAGCTACCGTATGCGGTGGACCGCTACGTGCGCGAAACCGCTCGCCTGTACCGTGTGCTGGACACCCAACTGGCCGATGGCCGCGATTACATCGCCGGCGAATACTCGATCGCCGACATGGCCTGCTACCCGTGGATTGTTCCGCATGAAAAACAGCGGCAGGATCTGCACGACTTCCCCGCGCTGAAGCGCTGGTTCGAACGCATCGCGGCGCGGCCCGCGGTGCAAAAAGCCTACAAGCTGGCCGAAGGCATCAACACCACCCCCACCCTGACTGATGCCTCGCGCGCCATCCTGTTCGGCCAGGATGGAAAGCCGCGCGGCGGATAGGCATAAAAAAAGCCCCGGCCAGAAGGTCGGGGCAGATTCAACCGACCGCCCTGAGGCCGATTGAAACTCTTGCTCTATTCAGCATAGCCGGTCCGTAGATGCCTGCACCGGCTTTTGCTTAATCGGCGCCGAATTGGCGGCGCAACTCGGCGATATCGTGGCGATGAACGCGCACCGGCAGCAATGCCCGGCGGACAGGTATCGCCTTGCCCAGCACCACTTCTTCCAACGTCAAATCCGTAGCCTCGTCGTCGCGGCCCACCTTGATGCCCATTCGGTTAAGCCTCAGCGTCACCGTCTGCAGGCTGAAATAGTCGGCTGGCTGCTCCAACACTTCGCGCACGGTCCGCAGCAGACCATCCAGGCTGGCCTGCCCGCGCAACTCGTCCAGTTGCGGGCCGATTTCTGCCAGCCGGGCATCCACGCCGGCGGCGGTTTCCGGCAGGCACGCATCTCCAGCCTGGGAGTCCACCACCACGCAGCGGTCTGACTGCAGGGACAGACGTCGCAACTGCAGCCGCGCCTGCTCGGCCTCCAGCTGCTGGCGCGCCTGTTCCAGCAGGCTGAGCCGCCGCGCGATCACCGAGGTCATCACCTCCAGCGCATGGGCGCCGGAATTGCGCCGAAATTGCTCCTGGCTTGGGCTGGGCATCACCAGCCTATGGCCGTCGAAACTCACCACCACCTGCGCCACATCATTGCGCAGCTCGCCGTTCTCCATCGCCACGCCGAAGCGGCTGGTCTCGCTGCGCTGCATCGTCAATAACGCCCAGGCCTCGTCACCGTTGCCGGCGGAGAGGAAGAACTCGTGCAGCGGCCCGCTGCCGTCCAGCAGTTCCAACAGGCTGGACGGTCCGGCAAACAGCAGGCCCAGGCGCGGATCGCGCGAGAAACTCGGCAACGACAAGGTCAGCACCGGCGGCAGCTGGGCCATCAGCGTGGACAAATAGGCTTGCGAGGCGCGCATGCCGGGCGTCAGCGCGTCCAGATAGCCCGGCACCAGCCTCAGACGCTTGTCGCACGCGTCGATCAGTTGCTCGATCTGGCCTGCCAGCATCCTGGTCCGCTGCCGGCTTTGTCCGTCCAGACCCAACCTGCGCAGCAATCGCTCGAACATGCCGCCCCCTTGGAAAGATCAGATCAGAATTGCTCGTCGTCGCGCAGATAGCGCCACTGGCCGGTAGGCAGATTGCCCAGCTTGACCTTGCCGATGGAGATGCGCTTGAGGCCGACCACCCGCAAACCCACCATTTCGCACATGCGGCGGATCTGGCGCTTCTTGCCTTCGCGCAGCACAAAACGCAACTGGTCCTCATTCTGCCAGCTCACCTTGGCGGGCAGCAGCTTCTTGCCGTCCAGCTCCAGGCCGTGGTTGAGCAACGCCAGGCCATTTGCGCTCAGCTCGCCCTCCACCCGCACCAGATACTCCTTCTCCACCGACGAATTTTCGCCTATCAGGTGCTTGGCCACGCGACCATCCTGGGTCAACACCAAGAGGCCCACCGAATCGATGTCCAGTCGGCCCGCCGGAGCCAGGCCGCGCAGGTGCGAAGCCTGGAAGCGTTTGCGGCTGCCATCCTCGGACCAGTGGTTTTCCGGCGTGACCAACACCACCGCCGGCTCATAACCATCTTCAGCCTGGCCGGAAACATAGCCCATCGGCTTGTTCAGCAGAATGGTGACCCGGGCGGATTGGGCATCCTGGGCCTTCTTGTCGACTTCGATCAGGTTGTGCGGCAGCACTTTCTGCCCCAGCACCGCCACTTCGCCATCCACCTTGACCCAACCTTGCTCGATATAGCTGTCAGCCTCCCGGCGCGAACACAGCCCCAGCTCGGCCATGCGTTTTGACAGGCGTACAGGTTCCATTTGTTTTTCCGTAATGAAAAAGCGGACTCCGGTCGCATTGCACGCAGAGGCCGCTTATTGAATTGACCGTTATTGTAGGGGATTGTGCCAGTACTGGCCATGGGCCGCATCAAAATGCCGCATGGGAGGGCCAACTGACAAAGGCCGCCAACGGCGACCTTTGTCCGGTTCTGGATGAACCGCTTGCCGGCGTCGGCTCAGGCGGAAAGCGCGGGAGACGTCCCGCCGGCGCTGACAGCCGGCGACTGAGGCGCGGCCACCGGCACCGGGCCTGCGCCGACCACGCCGCCTTCGCGCGACTTCATGCCGACATACAACACGCTGCTGATGCCGAGCACGCCTAGCCACATCGGGTCTATCGCATAGAAAGCCCCTTGCTCGACCGACTTATAGATGAAGGCAAGGCCGATTCCGATATTGGCCAGCAAGGACTGGTAGCGATGCACGGAAATCCCCTGGCCATCATCCAGTATGTCCTGCAGCCAGCCCCGGGAGCGCCCCAGCGGCGTCGCGCTTGTGCCAGAGGGCTGATCCACCAGGCTGGCCAGCCCGGTGGTGCCCGCGCTGATGCCCAGCAAAGCCAGCACCTGCGGCGTGGGCGACAACAGATTGCCCGTAACGATCAGCAGGCTGCCGGCCACCACGGCGACAGCCAGCGTCCACCACAACAACTGGCTGCGCGCCAGGCTGAAAGTCTGCTGCCCGTCGGCCACACCGGGCAGCAGCGGCCCCCGGTCGCGCAAGATGGGGGTTTTCCAGACAATTGCGGCAAACAATACGACGATGAACGCCATATATAGAACGGCATACCCTTGTGCTGTCATATCGGCTCCTTGCTGGGATGGGTTGAAACTCATTCAGCATAGCCGAAGCCGTGCAAGCCGCCGGGAAACCGCATTGTCCAGCAGGACAGGTACCCCGGAGGGAGCCGCCATCCGATGGATTTTATTGAGCGGTCTCGGTCAGCAGCGCCGCAAGCCAGGACTGGACGGCCTCTGGCCCGGCCGGCAGGCCGCCCGCGCGCAAGGCCGCGCCCAAGCGGTCGAGCCACTGCTCGCGCCGCATCGATTGCAAAGCCTGCAGCCTGGCGTTCTCCGCCGTCAGCGCCAGCAACTGCGCCTCCGCCGACTCTTTTTGCAGGCGCGACTCCTGCCTGACGGCTTCGCCCTGCTGTTGCAGCAAATCCAGCCGCGCCTGCAGACCGCCATTTTCCCGCTCCCGCTCCAGCATCCTCTCCCGCCACAGATTCTCCACCTTGGCGCCATCCTGCCGCGCCTGCTGCAGCGCGCCCTCCAGCTTTTGCTGCTGCAGCTTCATTTCCTGCCGCTCGCTCTCCACCTGCTGGTAAAGCCGCACGCGCAGCCCCTCCAGCCGCTCATAAGCCAGAGACTCCTTGCGGCTTGCCTCCTCCTGCGCTTCCCGCAGCTGCTGCTCATGCCGGTCCGCCAGCTCCAGCAGCCGGGATTCCGCCTCCTGGCGCGCCAAATCCTGCGCCTCCCGTTGTAACTCTGCCGCCTGCTGCAGTTCCTGCCGCTCCCGCAGTAGCGACTCCACATGCAATCGCTCCCGCTGCAGACTGCTGTCCAGCTCCACCTGCCGCGCGGCGCGCAGCTCCAGTTCGTGGCGCAGCGACTGCAGCTCGGCAAGCGACTTTTGCTCCCGCTCGTGCAGGCCCTCCACCTGCTGGCGCAGAACCGCCACTTCCGCCTCCACCTCCTGACGGACAGCGCTCAGTTGCTGCTCGGCCTCATCGCAAGCCTTCTGCCATACCTGCTCGAAAGCCTCGGCAAGGCTGGGCGGCCAATCCGGCCTCCGCGACGAGGCGGCCACCCGTCCCAGAAACTCCTGCCGCCATTCTTTGAGCGTATTGTTGATGGTGGTGTTGGAACCGCTTCCCAGCCGGGACCGCACATCCACCACAGTGGGCCACACGCCTTCCCCCACCAGCTCAAACGCCGTCTGGCGGATTCTTGCGTAAATATCTGCAGCCATATTCTTCTCCATGCCCAAATAAGCAACTTTTCATCAGTGTAGCAAAAACAAATAGGTAAATATATTACGTATTACATTAATAATTTACAAAATAATGTTTATTTTTCCGATAATTATACTTATCGGAATTTTTAAGCGGAAAAGCGGCACTGAAAGTAGAACACTCAAAGCTTCAGAGCGAGAATCAGGGCACAAAACAGATCGCCACTCCATATCACAGCGCGAGGTCCGCAAAGCCTGCCGAACCTCCCCCGACCTTCGCGCAGACAAGGCCCGGCCAGTTCACCCCCTCTCTCGCCCCCGCCCATTCCGCCGCAGAAAATCGACATCTAGCGCCACCGGCGCGCCCAGCCACATCGCATAGTCGGTGTGGTCCTCCACATCATCTCCGCTCAGCGGGTGTACCAAAATGTCCAACCCTTCCCGGTGCAACATCAGCCAAGGCACCAATTCGCCAAACAGCGCGGCGCTGAAGTCCACCTGGTAAGCCCCGGAGGGATGGGGGCCAAACGCGGCCTCGCGCCAGTACCGCGCAGTCACGTCGAAACGCGACTGGATGGCATCCCATAAGCGCTTCGCCTGAGTCTGATGGCTGGCGTCAAAATACACATGTGCGTGAAAGCCCGAAATTTCCCTATCTTGCTGCGACATTTTTCTTGCCCCCTAAAGTTGAACCATGGCCGCGTTTTACCAGCCAGGCAAAGCCGCCTTCTCCTCATCGGCAGATAGCGGCGACAGCGCCGCGCATGCGACGATTACTATCTTAAAATATATCTTAAGATATAAAATCATCATGTGCAAGCGAAATGATGTCGCCTGAATCCGCAAGCAGCGCGGGGGGCGCCATCTCCCTCTGCCTGGATGTCTGCCCGAGCTCAAGCGGAGAGGTCGCCGCCGATGGCGGGAAAACAAAAACGCGCCGCCGCTCATGCGGTGACGCGCTTGCGAGAACTACACGAACACTGCTCTCGCCTCGGCATTCAGCCGTCGCCGTAGCCAAAAGCGCGCCAGACCTTGCGCGCCTGCGGACTCAGCAAGTAGTCAAACAGCTGCCTGGCTTGCGGATTGCCCGCCGCCGGCTTGAGCAGAATCATCGATTGCCGGATCGGCGGATAGCTGGCGGCTGGAATCTCCACCCACCGCCCCTTGTCGCGGAAGTCGGGCCGCATCACCTCGGACTTGGACACGAAACCGCCCGCCACCTTGCCGCTGATCACCAACTCTGCCGTGCGCCCCACATCGCGGACCTTGACGAAGCGCGGCCGCAGCAGCTCCGCAAGCTGATAGTGGTTCAGGATGTATAGAATCGTCTGGCCGTATATCGTGGTTTCCGGATTCGGCAGCGCGATCTTGCCGCTGCCGTTCCGCAACCAGTCCAGCCAGCCATCGCGATGAAAACCGCTATCCATCGTCCACAGCACCACCGCGCCGATGGCGTAGACGCGCGGCTCTCCCAGGCAATAGCCCTGCGCCTTCAGCCGCCTGGGGTACTCTTCATTGGCGGAAAGATACAATTCGAACGGCGCGCCGCCCGCCACCTGGGCCGCCAGCGTGATCGCCGGGCCATAGCTCACCTTGACCTCGGCGCCGGTCTCCTCGGCAAACCTGGCGACAATCTGGCTCAGCGCCGGCTCCACATTGCTGGCCGCCGCCACCAGCACCGGCGCAGCGTGACAAGCCGCGGAGATGGCGGCGAGCAGCCCGATCGACAACCATTTCATCAATACACGCCCCCCAAGAGTCTCGCGCCGCTCTCGACGTCAATCGCAATCGCTTCAGGTTCGCTCCACCGCCCGCTCATGCAGATGAGCTGAGTATAGCGTCGCCACCGCCCTCCGCTTGTCGGCTGGCGCCAACAGCGCGCCGCCTTGTTAGGCGATGCCTCGCGCGATAGCCGGCAAACTCGCACGCTTGCAATCCGGACGATGGCCGTGGCCGCAAATAGGCAACCTGCAATGCGCTCCTCGCCTTTGCCAACGACGCGGAATGAAAAAAGCGCGCCGCCCTCTCGGGCGACGCGCCTTGCATGATGACGCCCACGCGCTTTGCCGCGCGCCAGGCCCGTCATACCCGCGCAATATTCAGTGCCAAAGGCCGCTCCGGTCGCTGGGACACATGAAACACCGGCCGCGGTGGAGCCGCGCCATCCGGCACGGACAACCTGTAACGCCGCAGCAGCTCGGCCGCGACTATCGTCATCTCCGCTAAAGCCAGATGCTGGCCCAGACAAACGCGCGGCCCGCCGCCGAATGGCAGGTAAGCGCCCTGCGGCGGTCTGGCCTCATCTGGATCGAAGCGCTCAGGCCGATACGCGAGCGGCTCGGGAAACCAACGCGCGTCATGCTGCATCAGCTGCATCGGCACCATGAACACCGTCCTCGCCGGAAAAGTCCAGCCGCCCAGCGTCACTGGCCGCAGCGCGCGCCGGCTCATCAGCAGCGGCACGGCGGGATAGAGCCGCATGGTTTCCTGCAGTGTCTGGCTCACGTAATGCAGCGCGGACACATCCGGCTCGCCGCTCTCTTCTCCTGGCCACGCGGCCGTCGCGTCTGCGCGAGCCTTCTCCTGGATATCAGGATGGGAGGCCATGCACCACGCCCACCAGCCCAACGAAGCCGCAATCGTTTCATGCCCCGCCAGAAAGGCCGTCTTGCACTCATCCCGCACCGCCTGCAACGGCCAGTCACGCGGCTGCCGCGAATGCAGCCGCAACAGCCGGGCAAGCAGATCATCAGGCCAGTCCTCTTGCGGCATGCCCAACCGAGCTTGCAGATGCCGTTCGATCAAATCGTTCAACAGCAGCCGCGCCCGGCGCCGTTTACGCTGCCACGGCATCCAATCGGGCAGGCTGGCGGGCCGCCACAGCTCCGCGGTGGAGGCCACCATCAAGGTGTGCACAGCCTCTTCCGCCTGCTGAGCCTCGCCGCCCACTCCGCTGGAAAACATCATGCGCAGAATCACCTCCATTGTCAGCGAGGTGAGTTCGTTCTCTATCGGCCAGGCATCCTTCCGGCCCGGCCACTGCGCGAATGCCTGGCGGGCGGCCTCGACAATGGATGGCGAGAAGGCCTGCACGGATTTGCGCGTGAAATCTGGCTGCAGGGCCTGCCGCTTTTCGCGCCAGGCTTGGCCTTCGGCGATCAGCACGCTATGGCCATGCACCCGGCGATACACCGTCAGCGCGCGCTCCCAACGCTGCAAGGCATCAGCCTGGCCTACCAGCAACTCGCGCGCCAAATGTGGATCGGACACGATGATCTGATGCTCGGGCCAGGTTCGCACATGCACCAAATCGCCGAACTCTCGCTTCCAGTCGGCCAAAGTGCCCATCAAATCGCGCGACATCCGTCCCAGCAACCCCCAGCCGGTCAAACCAGCTTTGGGGCCTGGCGGCCAGCTGCCGGCTGGTTGATTGGTCGGAGCCGGAGGTTGGCTGCCGGCGTGGAAGGGACAAGAGGAGTGGGGGGACGTTTTCATGCGGAAAATCATACCATTCCTCCGATAAGCAGTGCTAAATGGAAACGACAAACACTTATTCCATATCAATAAATAATGCCATTTGAAAAATTTCGTCCACGCACGGACCGATCTGCCGCAGTACACGCCCGGCCCGTCCCGCATCTTCCTGCCGCCGCCAAGACCAATCTGCTTCCCATGTCAAAACAATCCCGACAGCCCATTTCATTTGTTGTATAGATTTGGAATGAGGGTTGGCGCCGCCATGCATCGAACTTGATGTCCGCGCGGAACATCAGGCCTGGCGGCATGGCATTCTCAGGGAGCGTGTCTGGTGAATTTCAACTTCTATGGGCTTCCGGAGTTTGTCTCTTACAGCATCCTGTTGGGGATCGCGCTTGCCCTGATCAGGCAAAAGCGCGAGATCCGGCTGCGCTATTGGCTGGCCGGGTGGTTGCTCATCCTTCTGCATGCCGGCATCTTCATGCTGTTGCCGCAAAGCTTTCCCTTCGACGTGCTTGCCCGGGGAAACCTCGTCTTGGCCGGACAGCTGTTCATCCTGGCCGCCTACTACCAAGGACCGGCAACCATCCACTCATCACGGCTCATATCGCGAGTAGGTGTGGCGGGCGCGCTTAACCTGACCTTTGCCGTTGCCAGCGCCGCCTATGCCGAATTGCATCCTGGCAGCCAACAAATGGCGCCGTTCTATCTGCTGACTGCGCTGGGCGCGGCCGGCACCATCTGGCTCGCCGCAGCCGACAGCGTGGAAGCCCCCTGGCATTCCCGGCTCTCCATCGCGCTGGCTGGGGCGGCCTACGCGCTGCAGGCCTGGGCCTTGCATGCCTATGGCCTGCCCAGTGGCGTATTTCTTCCTGCGCCAGACGCCGAAGCTGACCATGGGCGTCGTGTTCATCCTCTGGGGCCTGGTTTTCCCGGTCTACTCGCTGCTGATCCTGCATGCTCCGGCGATTTCCGCCCACATCGGGGCGGAAATCTGGAATCTGCCGAAATTCCTCGCCGCCGCCAGCATGATGTTGGTGCTGCTGGAAGAGCGGATAAGCCTGGCCACCCACTTGGCGGGCCATGACACGCTTACCGGCCTGCCCAACCGCCGCCTGTACGCCGACCGTTTCGAACAGGCAGTGGCTCAAGCCATCCGCGACAACGGCGGATTCGGCTTTCTGGTGATAGACCTCAACCGCTTCAAACAGGTGAACGACGCGCTGGGCCAATCGCTGGAAGCCCCGATCCTTATCGCGGAGGGGCCATATCATGTCAGCGCCAGCGTCGGCGCGGCGGTCTATCCCGCCGATGGACTAAGCGAAAGCCAGCTGCATGCCGTCGCCGACGAACGCATGTATGCCGGCAAGGAGCAACACCGTATCGAATCGGCGCGCCACGAACAAGCCATCAACCATTCAAACCGCGCTTAGGGCTGCGCGGGAAGATTGATCCAAGCCTGCAAACGGGCAAACCTAGACACAAGCAATTGATTTAAAATAAAAAATCACCGCCATGCAGCGCTACCAGCTACCGCCACAGCCTCAGATGGTTTGCCCCCCGAAAGCTCATGAACGATACAACCAAGCAAGCGCCCGAACGCGCCGGAAGCCGCAGCATTGTCGGCGCAATCTTGTTTTTCCGTGGACCTGGCCTTGCTGCAGGCGGCGCATGGCGCCTGCGCCGGGCATTCACCCACGCCAGAGACACCATGCTTGCCGCCATGATCATGCCGTCTGGTGCGGGCATTAGGCGAGCGGCAGGCATGAAAAGGGCGTCCGAAGACGCCTTGTTTTGCGATGCCCTTACCGCTTCACGAATTCGGCATTCTTGCTGTCGATTACGACGATGCCGACGATCTCGCATTGCCCGGCCTTCTTCTTGCCTGCCGTGCCATCGATAATCCTGGCGTTTTTGTCCAGGCATGCATCGACATGCATGAAAGGCTCGGCCAGCGATGGAATGCCACCGTAGCCTCCTCCACCCTGGGCGTGGCAGAAACCGGAGAAAACCAGCAAGGAAAGGAAAATCGATTTCTTCATGATTATTCACCCATGACTTCGGCACAAAGCTCCGTACTCAAAGTTGGTGCGACATCATAATTAGCTAAGGCGCGGTTGTACGGAAAATCGTACCCGGATTAATCATCACAGGAACATCCTGCACATATACATCATAGCCCGCGGCTGATGCGGCGTTTCAGGCAAAATCCACTGGCGCATGCCGCCCACCATCGGCTCATCCGCTCCGTCAGGCGCGAACACGCAGACCGCCGCCGGTTTCACCGGCCGACATTCAGCTCTACCGCGCCCCGCCTCACACCAGGCGGCTGCCGCTGGACAGCGGCAGCGTAAACTCCGCCAACACCACATTGCCGGCCTCGTCATAGGCGCCGGTAACCAGCACCTCGGAACGCACGCCGGCTACGCGCTTGGGAGGGAAGTTGCAGACGCACAACACGCGCTTGCCTAGCAGGCTGTCCGGCGAATAATGGTGGGTAATCTGAGCGCTGGCGGTTTTCACACCCAGCTCGCCCATATCCACCGTCAGCACATAAGCCGGCTTGCGGGCCTGGACATTGGGCGCGGCGCCGACAATAGTGCCCACCCGCAGGTCCACCTGCAAAAAGTCGTCCCAGCTGATTTCGTTCACTTGCTCTCTCCTTGCCTTGAAACAGCCGCAGAGTATGGCAAGGGCCGGGACGCCGCGCGCTCGCCAGGCTCCGGTCTAAGCGCGTCGGACTCTGCCCCGCGCGGCGCTGGGCGCGTGACCGAAGTGCAGGCGGTAAGCCGCGCCGAAAGCCGACGCCGATTGGTAGACCACCTGCAGCGCCACATCCAGCACGCTGTCGGGGCTGTCCCGCAACAGACGGCGCGCCCGCTCCATCCGCAGCCGGCACAGTTAGGCCATGGGCGTCAGCCCGGTTTCCGCCTTCAGCCGGGCGTGAAACTGGCTGGCCGACAGATGGCAGGCCGCCGCCAAGCGCGGCATTCGAAAATGACCCACAAGATGAATGTGAAAACGCAAAGGAGGGAGAGATGAAGCAAGCACCAACGCGGGGCGGCGATCAGCCGCTGATTTTGAGCGACAAGCAAGGCTTTGACCGGCGCTGGTTCGCGCCTCAGCTGCAAGCCGTTTACGTGCCCACCCGCCACGAGCAGGCAGAGGAATATGTCGGCGCGGCGCTGAGCGAATATGGCCGCGATATGAAAATCGCCTCCGGCCGCCACTGTTACGAGAACTTCGTCTACAACCACAGCACCCGCGCCATCATCGACATGTCCGCCATGAACCAGGCGGGCTTCGATGCGGAACGCAATGCGTACTTTGTTGATGCCGGCTGTGAAAACTGGGCGTGTACCGCGCCTTGCTCAATGGCTATGGCAAAACCTTGCCGGCCGGCTCCTGTTATTCAGTCGGGGCTGGCGGGCATATCACCGGCGGCGGTTACGGCCTGCTGTCCCGCTTGCATGGCTTGACCGTCGATCATTTAAGCGCCGTCGACATCGTCACCTGGGATGCGGCGCAAGGCCAGGCCAAATTGCGCCATGTTTCCGAGCAAATCGGCGACCAGGCGGAACGCGATCTGTTCTGGGCCCTGCGCGGCGCCGGCTGCGGCAATTTCGGCGTGATTGTCCGCTATTATTTCGCCACGCTGCCGGATGCGCCCGACCATGCCACGCAGTTTACGCTGGCCTGGGATTGGGAGAAGATCACCAAACAAGCCTTCGACCAATTGTTGGACGAATACGCCGACTTCGTCGCGCATATGCCCAACACCGACTTCAGCTTGCTGAAGCTGAATCAAGTCGAGAACACGCAGATCGGTTTGCTGGTGCAAATCGCCTCGCCCGTCGGCGCCAGCTTCCAACAGCACTGCCAGCAGGCCGAGACGCGCATCCAGAGCCTGCAACAACGCTTTGCCGCCATTGCGCCCGCAACCGTTCTGCGCCGGCCGATGGGCGGCCATCCCGGCTGGATCAACACGCTGCACGCCAGTCTCAGCGCGCAACACTTGACCTATCTGGAAGCGCTGCAAACAGTAAACGGCTCCGGCCCCAACCAGTTTGGCAAATACAAATCCGCCTATATGAACAAGGGATTCCCGCAAAATCAAAAGGATGAGATTTATCGCTGGCTGCATGATAAACCGGAAGGGCTGGCGGCCGATGCTCTGGCGCAAAGCCTGCTGCAGGTGGACAGCTACGGCGGCGTGATCAACGAGCGCAGCAGCAGCGCCACCCCGGTGCCGCAGCGCAGCTCCATCATGAAGCTGCAATACCAAACCTATTGGAACAACGCCTCCGCGCCAGGGCAGCGCCATCAATCACGCCACCAGGAACAGGCCCAGGCGCACCTGGACTGGATCAATGGCTTTTACCAGGCGGTATACGCCGAATATGGCGGCACGCCCAATCCGGAGCAAGACAAGAATGGCGTGGTGGACGGCTGCTATTACAACTACCCGGATTGCGAGTTGGGCACCCATGAGAACGGCCAGATCGATCAAGCCATGCAGCTGTATTTCAAGGAAAACTACCGCAGCGCGCCGCGCAACTTGGTGCAAGTGAAGCAGCGGTGGGACCCGCAAGACTACTTCCACCACGCGCAGTCCATTCCCATCAAGTAGGGTGCGTCACCCCACAGGGGCGACGCACCGCAAACATACCTCGCCTGATCAATATTTGAGAAAGTGGGAAACAAATAGTGCGTCGCCCCCTTGAAGTGGCGCACCCTACTCGTTCTTGCCAGCCATTGCCGCCTGCCCGTCACCGTGGTATAAAACCGCGTCGGAAAAGGCAAACTTGGTCTGGTAAGCCCAAGTCCTTTCGGTAACGAAAGCTCTGGTCTTTGGCCTCGCGCACAAGATCCCCGCGACGAACAGCAGACGCCGCAAGCGTCCAATCGTTCGTCCGTGCGGATCTGAAGATGAGGAACGCTCCGGTCGAACATCGACAATGGAGCCCCTCATGCACAATCATCATTCCACCCCTTACGACGTCATCATCGCCGGCGCCGGCCCCGTCGGACTCTTCCTGGCTTGCGAGCTTCGCCTATTCGGCCTTTCGGTCCTGGTATTGGAGCAAGCAGAGGATTCACACTCTCCTTTGAAGCGTCTTCCGTTCGGCATGCGCGGCCTGTCGGTACCCACCTTTGAAGCCTTGCATCGCCGCGGCTTGCTGGACGAAATCGTCGCCGCGACGAATACGAACGATGCGGCCAAGCAGACAGAGGCAAGCGCGCATTGGATGCAAGAGCCGCGCCGCGCTGCCGGACATTTCGCGGGTATACCGTTCTATCTAGATGACATCGACACCTCGAATTGGCCTTTCCGTTTGCCAGGTCCAGCCGACACACCGATGGCGGTCACATTGGAGGTCTTCGAAACAGCCGTAGCACGCCGAGCCTCTGCTATGGGGGCGACGATTCTGCGCGGCGTCGGTGTCGATGGCTATCTTGCCTCAGGCGACGAGGTAACAGTTCACGCCGGCGGCGAAGTTTTTCGCGGACGTTGGCTCATTGGCTGCGATGGCGGCCGCAGCCAGGTTCGCAAGGCTGGCGGCTTCGAATTCCTTGGCACTGATCCCGAGTTTACCGGCTATTCCATCGACGCGGTGTTGGCTGACCCACACGCGCTGCAACCCGGCCGGCACTATACGCCGACTGGTATGTATACCTACGCGCGGCCCGGCGTGATCGCGATGGCCGAGTTCGACGGCGGCGCGTGCCATCGCAATCAGCCGCTCACTCTGGCGCACATACAAGCCGTGTTGCGCCGCGTATCTGGAACAGACCTTACGCTGACAAACATTCGGCTAGCCACCACCTGGACCGATCGCGCCTATCAGGCGACGGCGTATCGCAGGGGGCGCGTGCTGCTCGCTGGCGACGCGGCGCACATTCACTCCCCCCTGGGCGGTCAAGGTCTCAATCTCGGAATCGGCGACGCGATCAACCTTGGCTGGAAGCTGGCCGCGACGATACGCAAAGACGCGCCGACCGGACTGCTCGACAGCTACCACCATGAGCGGCATCCGGTTGGCGCGCGCGTGCTCGACTGGTCCCGCGCCCAGGTTGCGCTGATGCGCCCCACGCCAAGCACGCGGGCGCTCGAGGCCATCATCCGCGACCTGATCGCGACTCGCGATGGCGCGACATATTTCGCTGAACGGGTATGGGGCGTGTCCCTGCGCTACGACCTTGCGGGCAAGCATCCGCTGGTAGGCCGCAGCGTGCCGGACTTCGAGTTTGAAGACGGGATGAAGATTAGCCACCTGTTGCGCAATGGACGGGGCTTGTTGCTGGATTTCAACCCAGCTGCGCCGCTTCGAACATGGATGAAGCGCTGGCAAGGGCGGGTTGGCTATGTCGCGGCCACGGTCAAAAACAATCTTGGCCTGAGCGCCGTTCTGGTGCGTCCTGACGGCTTCGTGGTTTGGGCCAGCGAGACCTCGCCCGATGTGGAGGAAATTACGCCAATCCTGGCGCAATGGTTTGGCGAACCGAAAGAGTCCAGCGATCACCCGTAGGGTGCGTCACCCCAACGGGGCGACGCACCTCTAACATATCCCGCCGAATCAACATTTGTGAGAATGAAAAAAACGGTGCGTCGCCCCTACGGGGTGACGCACCCTACGTGGCCGGCCATGGCGAGCATGCCCAAAACAGAAAAGCCGCCAGCACTGATGCCGGCGGCTTTTGCTTTCAACTCATCAAGGCTCGCTCAGGGGCTGATCGCAAAGAACACGAAAGAGGCGAAGATCACCAGATGCACTATGCCCTGCAAGATCGTGGTGCGCCCTACCGATAGCGACAAGGAGCATGCCACCAGCGTCAGCAGCAAAAATATGGTTTCCTTGATTTCCAAGCCCAGGATCAGCGGCTCGCCCATGAACACGAAAATCATCGCCACCGTGGGAATGGTCAGGCCAATCGATGCCAGCGCCGAACCCAAAGCCAGATTCAGGCTGGTCTGCACCCGGTCCGCCCTCGCCGCATTGGCGGCGGCCAACCCTTCCGGCAACAGCACCAGGGCGGCGATGATAATGCCCACCACCGCCGCCGGCGCGCCGGCATCCACCACAAAACGCTCAATCGACGGCGACAGCAGCTTGGCCAGGGTCACCACCGCTACCAGGCAAATCAGCAGCATCGCCACGGCCAGCATGGCCACCTTGTTGGAGGGCGGCGGCGCGTGCTCATTCTCGTCATGGCTGCCCTCCACCAGGAAATAATCGCGGTGGCGAATGGTTTGCACAAAAACAAAAGCGCCGTACAGCACCAGCGATACCACGCCGGTGAACGCCAATTGTGACGACGACAGCAAAGGCCCTGGCTGGCTAGTGCCATAGTTGGGCAGCACCAGCGCCAATACCGAAATCGCCGCCAGCACCGTCAATGCCGCCTTGGCGCCGCTAAGCTGGAAGTTCTGCTCGCGATGGCGCAAACCGCCCAACAGCAGGCAGATGCCGAGAATGCCATTGCAGGTGATCATGATGGCGGAAAAAATGGTGTCCCGCGCCAGCGCCAGCTTCTCCTCGCCCCCGCCCAGCATGAAGGAAATGATCAGCGCCACCTCGATCACCGTCACCGCCAGCGCCAGGATCAGGGTGCCGAAAGGCTCGCCAACCTTATGCGCCACCACCTCGGCGTGATGCACCGCGGCGAATACCGTTCCCGCCAGCAAAATACCCAGCAGCGCCAGATAAAAAGCCTGTCCGCCCACCGCCGACGACGCGGCGATGGCAGCCCAGGCCAAGACAGGGGTGACAATGGTCCAGCGCGGAATCGTGCTATGAGTCAATGGATTTTCCTTATTTTGACGAACAGCCGCCTGCCCGGCATCGGAACCGCCAAGCCAGCCAAAGCGACCATTCTGAAAGATGAATTGAAAGCCAGCAGGAGAGCTGCCGTAGCCACAGCATAGCAGCATTAAGTAAATAGACCGCGACACGGCCAATGGGTTCAGGCTTTGTAAACAAACGGTGCGTCGCCCCGTCGGAAAGAACGCTACCACCCCCTCACTCCGAAGGCCCATCCACTCGACCAATCTCAAGCGACCTCCAAAGTAGGGTGCGTCACCCCGCAGGGGCGACGCACCGCCAACACATCTCGTCGGATCAACATTTGAGGGTATGCAACGCAAATAGTGTGTCGCCCATCGGTGTGTCGCCCCTACGGGGTGACGCACCCTACGAATCACTCATCTGCTACCCGCAGGCTCATCCGCTCGGCCAAGCGCAAATGGCAGGCCGCGGCCAGCTTCACCAGCTCGGTATCGGTTGCCGGCATGCCGTCCGGCACGGCGATCAACTCCGCCAGGGCATCCAAGGTGGCAACGGAGCTGTTGAGGCCCATCATGCGGCCGAGCGGATGTTTCTGGCGGTTATGCCGCTCGTAGTCCAGCGTCACCAGCCAGCGGCTATGCTGCCAGCACGCCTCGTCATTCTCCAATACCGCATCCAGCACAGCCCGGCTCACCTGCCGCGCCGCCTCCGCCGCCAGCGCCAAGGCCAGCTCCAGCTGATCCGCCGTCAACGCCTCCTCGCCCTCCCGCCGCAAGGCCGGCAGCAACTCCTCCTCCAGCCAACGCCGAAACCGCCGCGCCGCCGGCTTGCGATAGCGCCGAATCGCCATGGCCACGCCGGTTTCGGACAGGCACACCACATCCTCCGCGCCTACCGGCAGGGTGCGGACTTCTTCTTTGTTGAGTTTGCTGAGCAGCGCCGCTGTGCTGCGGCACTTGATCCCCGCCGCGACGTCATCGGCGAAGAACCACAGGCCGTTGTGGCGATGCAGGAGATGGAAGGGTTTATCGAGGAAAGTAAATTCCCGCAAAGATGGGGGCGCGGGTGATTGGATGGACTGTGCCATTGGTAAAACTCCATGTGGGTATTAGCCACTGCCCCCTCGTCGCCAAACGGGGTGGCAGGCCGAAACGGGGTTGGCGAACCGGACACATGGACCCGGCAGACCCGTAGGTCTCCCCGCCCGGCCCGCCATGGAGTGCATGAGCGCGCTCAAGCGCGACAGACATAGCTTCTATCAGCAATGTCTGCCATGTGTCCCAGGTCGCCAAACCTGATCGTGCTATTGAACACGACTCGACTAGGCTAGAACCCAGGCACAAGAGGGTCAAGGGTAAATGACAGCGGGAAGACTGGCAAGAAGATCAGCGGAAAAATACCTATACACTACAAAATACTTGATTCATTTCAAATTCAAAGAATTTATCGCTAGCTCCAGTGTCCGCTCAGCCTCTTCAATACCTACGGCTGACAAGACATGGCTTGGAATCAACCATGGATCAGACGAGGTCCGATGCAAGGAAGATAGGAAAAAATTATATATTGCATAATATGCGTATTCAGCTTTCTCAGAAAACTCAACATCACCATCTTGCAATGCAACTATAGGTTCGCGATAACATCCGTAGACTTGATGCATTAGCTCTATAGAATCAACAGAGTCCAATGCCTTCCTTGGAAGAGTAACATCAAATATTTGACTTGTGCCAGCAACACTCTCTCTATAAATAAAATTCTCAGGAATTAATTTCTCCCATACTTCCAGAGCCACCTCGCAAAGGAAAAGCTGGACATTTCGTTGGCTTTCTGGATTTAATTTAAAGTACTGTTCTACAACTGAATTCATTCCACACCACTCACAATTCTTATAACGTATCCACATCCCGCCCATCAGCGCAAGCCGGCTTCGAAGCCATTTTCAAGGTTTTAAGTCGCCGGTTGTTCGACGCGGCGCGACGGTAGCGCGCCGCTAGTTCCGGCGACTCCTTGAAAATGGCTTTGAAGACGGGGTTTCGCAGCGCTGCTGGGCCGCCTTTTCTTTCGTCTATTTCTTTTGGCGGAGCAAAAGAAATGGACCCGTCAAGCCGGGCGGAACCGGCGCCCAAACATCCGTCCGCGAAGCGGACACAAAAATTCCTACAAACCGATACAGCAAGAGTTGAGCTACATTGCACTCAGCCTGGCCACCAAGCCTATTCCGCAGCTTCCAAATACACCTTCAGCGCCCACGATGGCAACACCGTACTATTTAAATCATCAATCCAATTTAATTTAAAATTCATATAACTAAGGGAAAATGCTGCTCTAGAATTCTCCTCATACACTGAAAGCCCCCTCGGAGTAATTGCCAAGCAAAAAGCTGGGTTATCTACAGAAAGCCATCGACAAGTTCTAACAAAATCCCCATCAGGACTTGCCACCCACTCAGCAAGCCTCTTGACATAAAGCCTACACCTATTTACAGCCACAGTGACCACATCCGCCGTCGCAGCTGATGTGATGCCCGAGCCCGCCATGAAATATACCTTACCACCCAGAACCAATGGAGCGCTTACTCCACTCCTTCTCATTTGATAAATTTCATCCCCCTCACAAACCTTGCCTGGTAACACTCCTTTTAATTGCACCATTCTTTCAGGCCAATTACCGGCAATAATCTCCACAATATCCAAATCTGCATACTCGACACCTCTGAGGTGCGAGCGCGCATCAATAAACAAAACTCTGTCCTCCTCAACAATGCAAAGTAAATGATCCCCCCTCTTTACAAAGTAGTCTCCCACCACCACGTCACCGTCTGAGAGATGGAAGTGCGACACTCCCCAATCGGCCCACAGCCCATCCGTTCTATTACTTTTACGTCGACCACTTGTATCATTAAAGTTTACTAATCCTTGCCCTTGATATGGATTCACATCACCACCAGTCTCAAATATTCTTATTAGCCTATTTAATCCTGACAATGCCTCATCCGACAACCCAGAGATAGGAAATTTATCCGATAGAACAACCTTTCTAGGCCGGGGATTTACATAGCGCAGTCTGAAATCCAACCAACGGAGAAGTGGCAAGGAAAGATGATCCACCTCCCTCTCGAACTTCAACGAAAAAGCAGAAATCAGGCCCTGTGAAATTTGATTGAGATTTTCATAAAATATATTAGCTAGCTCTTCTTGATTTAGAGTACACATATCCCCTCCACGAAGGAAGTCAGCACAATATCAATGCCTAAAAGTCAAAAAAATCATCACTCAAACGATGAAAATTTAACCGCCAAGTATCGCTTTCTGGCTCTACAACCCGCAACTCGGCATTTGGAAATTCATACATCATCCTCTTGGCAACTTGTTTCATCACCCTACGGGGCGATTTTTTATCTTTTTGACATCGCCAACCAAAATACAACTCCTTAACAGCGGCGGGATCAAATACCACATCAAGAAAGGCCTCATAGGTCTTTTTGCTCGCGCCGCCAAGCGCCTCCCTATGGCACACAATTCTCACCTCTTCCTCATAAGCCCATTCTTGGCTTTTGTACAAATAATTTCTCTGCAAAGCTTCAAGATACATTGGATCAAATTCTTGAAGTGAGAATACCCCATCATTAAAAGAATCCGAATAAAACCCTTTTGGCTTTGTATTGGTATAAATTACACTTCCAAACTGACATGGAAGCACGCACTTCCTTTTGTCGTAAAACCCCATGGCAACCATATCAAAACCCACTACAACTCCTCGGTGAGACTCTCCGTAATGGGACCACATCAACGAATTAAGTGGATTCCGCGTCAAACAAAAAACAACCACATTCTCACGAATCCCTGAGAACCTTTCCAGGTCGGCTTCAAACCATGCAGTATTTGATAGCGGATGATCCGCCGCCTTAGTCTCAAATGGGTCATTAAAATCGTGAGGGTTTGAAAAACGTACTTTCTTAGATTTTGAAACAATATTAATCCAAGTATCCCAAGAATAATATTTATACAATATCATATGGCCAGTTGGTCCAAGAGACATAAAAAACCCCCATCACCTTTCGATGATGGGGGTTTTATCATGAATGACATTTAACTATCAAGCCAGCTTGACAAGCTGCGCCTTCACCTTCTCCAACTTGTCATTCAGCTCCGCCAACTGAGCCCTATCGCGCTCCACCAAGTGCGCCGGCGCCTTGTCCACATAACCCGGCTTCTCCAGCTTGGCCGTCAGCTTGGCCAGCTCGGCCTCCACCTTGCCCTGCTCCTTGGTCAGGCGCGCGGTTTCGGCGGCCTTGTCCACTTCCACCTTCAGCATCAGGCGCGCTTCGCCGGACATCGCCACCGGGGCATCGTCTTCCGGCAGCTTGGACACCAGCGTGCCTTCGGTCAGGCGGGCCAGCAACTTCAGGTAAGGCACGAAGTCGGCGATGGAGGCGTCGGCGGTTTCGATGAACAACGGCGCCTTAACGGCCGGGCCGATGCCCATTTCGCCGCGCAGGTTGCGCACCGCGTTGACCATCTCTTTGAACGCGTCCATGCGGGCGTTGGCTGCCGCGCTGATCTTGGATTCGTCCGCCACCGGCCACGGGGCCAGCATCAGCGATTCCGCCTTCTTGGCGTTGGCCAGCGGAGCCACGGTCTGCCACAGCTCTTCGGTGATGAAGGGCATCAGCGGGTGAGTCAGGCGCAGCGCCACTTCCAGTACGCGGACGATGGTGCGGCGGGTGGCGCGCTGCTGCGCTTCGTTGCCGGTTTGCAACTGCACCTTGGCCAGTTCCACGTACCAGTCGCAGTACTCGTTCCAGATGAATTCGTAGATCACCTGGGCGGCGATGTCGAAGCGGTAGGTTTCCAGCGCATTGGTGACATCGATCTCGGCCTGTTGCAGGCGGCCGATGATCCACTGGTCGACAAAGCTGTATTCCAGCGGCAGGCTTTCATCCTGGCCGCAGTCCTTGCCTTCCACGTTCATCATCACGAAGCGGGTGGCGTTCCACAGCTTGTTGCAGAAGTTGCGGTAGCCTTCGGCGCGCTTGAAGTCGAAGTTGACGCTGCGGCCCAGCGTGGCGTAGCTGGCCATGGTGAATCTGAGAGCATCAGTACCGTAAGCCGGGATGCCTTCCGGGAACAGCTTTTCCGTGGCCTTGGCGATCTGCGGGGCCTTTTCCGGGCGGCGCAGGCCGGTGGTGCGTTTTTCCACCAGCGGCGCCAGCGCGATGCCGTCGATCAGGTCCACCGGGTCGATCACGTTGCCCTCGGACTTGGACATCTTCTTGCCTTCGTGATCGCGCACCATGCCGTGGATGTAGACATCCTTGAACGGCACCTTGCCGGTGAAGTGCTTGGTCATCATGATCATCCGGGCCACCCAGAAGAAGATGATTTCGTAGCCGGTCACCAGCACGTTGGAGGTCAGGAAGGCTTTCAGGTCCGGGGTTTCTTCCGGCCAGCCCAAGGTGGAGAACGGCACCAGGGCCGAGCTGAACCAGGTGTCCAGCACATCTTGCTCGCGGCGCAGCGTCTTGCCCGGGGCTTTGGCCTGGGCTTCCGCCTCGGTGCGGCCGACGTAGATGTTGCCGTCTTCGTCGTACCAGGCCGGGATCTGGTGGCCCCACCACAGCTGGCGGGAGATGCACCAGTCCTGGATGTTCTTCATCCACTGGTTGTAGGTGTTGACCCAGTTTTCCGGCACGAAGCGCACTTCGCCGGATTCCACGGCTTCAATCGCCTTGGCGGCGATGGATAGTCCGGTGGCGTCGCCTTCGGCGACTTTGTTCATGGCCACGAACCATTGGTCGGTCAACAGCGGCTCGATCACGGTGCCGGTGCGGTCGCCGCGCGGCACCATCAGCTTGTGCGGCTTGGTTTCCAGCAGCAGGCCCTGGGCTTGCAGATCGACCAGCATCGCCTTGCGCGCTTCCTGGGCGGTGAGGCCGGCATAGGCGGCCGGCAGCTCGATGGTGCCTTGGGCGGCGCCATCGAAGCCGAAGATTTGCGCCTTGGCCAGGATCTTGGCTTCCAGGCTCATCACGTTGATCAGCTGGGTGTTGTGGCGCTTGCCCACTTCGTAGTCGTTGAAGTCGTGCGCCGGGGTGATCTTGACGAAGCCAGTGCCGAATTCCTTGTCCACGTACTCGTCGGCGATCACCGGGATGGTGCGGCCGGTGAGCGGCAGCTGCAGCTGCTTGCCCACCAGATGCAGGTAGCGCTCGTCATCCGGGGCGATGGCCACGGCCACGTCGCCCAGCAGGGTTTCCGGACGGGTGGTGGCGACGGTGACGTACTCGTCGCTATCCACCACCGGGTACTTGATGTGCCACATGTGGCCGTCTTCTTCCTCGGATACCACTTCGAGGTCGGAGATGGCGGTGCCCAACTTGGCGTCCCAGTTGGACAGGCGCTTGCCGCGGTAGATCAGGCCTTGCTCGTACAGACGGACGAAGACTTCGGTCACCACTTCGGCGCGGGCGTCGTCCATGGTGAAGTATTCGCGCTCCCAGTCCACCGAGCAGCCGACGCGGCGCATCTGGCTGGTGATGGTGCCGCCGGATTTTTCCTTCCATTCCCAGATCTTGCTGGTGAAGGCTTCGCGGCCCATGTCGTGGCGGTTCAGGCCCTGGTCGGCCAGCTGGCGCTCCACCACGATCTGGGTGGCGATGCCGGCGTGGTCGGTGCCCGGGATCCATACCGTGTTGTCGCCCTTCATCCGGTAATAGCGGGTGAGGCCGTCCATGATGGTCTGGTTGAAGGCGTGGCCCATGTGCAGCGTGCCGGTGACGTTGGGCGGCGGCAGCTGAATGGCGAAAGACGGCTTGGAGGTGTCCATGCTCGGCTTGAAGTAGCCGGCCTGTTCCCATTGATCGTACCAGCGGCGCTCGATGTCGCCCGGTTCATAGCTCTTGGCAAGTTCCATGGTGCTTAATCTTGGTTTTCTGAATGGAAAAATGGTTCGATTATAACCGGTTTTTAGCCATTCTCCGAGAACCCGCCCCGACAAGCCATGCCGTCACGCTCTACGGCCTGGCACACGCAGCAGTACCTTCAGGCAGCGCATTGGCAATTCATTTAAAAATTTTAATGAAAATAGATTAATCAAAACATTACAATGGAATAACCATCCCATCACTCAGGAGCCAAACATGCCTCATCATCACCATCATGACCACAACCATCACCTTGGCTGCGCCTGCTGCGGCCACTTGCCCAAGCTCGCAAACAGCGACGCGGCAGCGCAAGACTTGCTCGGCGAAATTGAGCAGGTCCTGCGCAAGACCTTTCCTCAGCAGTCGCAACAGGCGGTGATTTTCCACGGCGGCCCGATCCATACGATGGAGGCTCCGGCCAGCCGACGAGTCGAGGCGGTGGGCATCGGCGGAGGCGTGATCGTAGCGGCGGGCACGCTCCAGGAGGTGCGGGCGCAGATGGACCGAGCCAGGCACCACGTCACCGAGCATCATTTGAATGGCCACACCCTGCTGCCCGGTTTGATCGACCCCCACGTGCACATCCTGGGCAGCGCCCTGAATAAAGCCTGGCACAATGTGTCGCCGTTCCGAGGAAACTCCGAAAAAGACGCGGAAATCAGCCAGACCCTCAATGCGAATTACTCCATCGAGTTGCTGGCAGGATGGATACAATCCACGCTGAACGAGCCTGATGGGAAAAGCTTGCTGAAGGACAAGGATGGACAAACCATCTGGTTTATCGGCTACGGGGTAGACCCCTCATTGATGACCGCCTGGGGGAACATCGACAAAACCTGGCTTGACGATTTGCACCATGGGCAAGTCGAGGGCCTCAATCTCGCCATTTTGTTGATCAACGCCTCTGGCCATCTGGCTTATGCCAACAGCGCCGCCATATCGAGGATAGGCAGCACATCAAGCACTGGCGTGCTCACCGAACTGGATGTCACCCAGGCGATGAATATCGTTGCCGCCTCGACCACCACGCAAGAACAAATTCCGCAAGGAATAGCCCAGGTTTTGCGAAATGCCGCGCAAAGAGGCATCACCACGCTATTCGATCCCAGCATGGGCGTAAACGACAGCCGCAATTGCGCCGACAACCTGGAACTGTCAGCCCTGAGCCTGACCGCCGAACTAGGCCCGCTGCGCCTGGCGGGAAGCCTGTTCGCCAGCAAAAACCAGAATCTGGACAGCTGGCTTTGTGACGAGAGCCACTGGCAGTTGGACCTGAACAACCCGCCGGCATCGCGCTTCAGCATCAAGGGCATCAAGATGATTTACGACGGCTCCAATCAGGGCCTGACCGGTTATCAGAAAGAAGAATACGATTGCTTCGCGAACCCGCGCATTCCGCCCATTCCCGCCGTGCCGGAGGTCCCGCCCACCGGAAAAAGCAACTATGAAGGACATACAGGAAGCGAGGCCTTTCCCGCCATGCTCAAGCGCGTGCTGGACCAGGGCTGGCCCGCTTTGATCCACGCCAACGGCGACCGGGCGATGAGCGACGTGCTGGACAGCTACCAGCAAGCGATGACCGCGCCGGACGGCGCCATCGACGCGGCGAAAGCCAAGCTTCTGCGGCTGCGCGTCGAGCACGCCTCGCTGATGGACGATGCCGCGCTGGACAGAATGGCCGCGCTCCAGCTCAACCCCAGCTTTCTGATTGGCCACGTAGGCTATTGGGGCTATGTGTTCCAGAACACCATCTTCGGGCAGAGCAAGGCGGAAATGCTCGACCGCTGCAAGTCCGCGCTGGACAAGGGAATGCGCGTCAGCCTGCATTCCGATCACTTCGTATCGCCGCTGGGACCGTTGCGCATGGCTGAGCAAGCCATCTACCGCAAACAGGAAGGCGCCCCGGGCAAGGACAAGCCGATACTGAACGCAGAAGAAACACTCAGCCCTGAACAAGCGCTGCGCGCAGTGACGCTGGATGCCGCCTGGCATTGCCACCTGGACCACCAGGTCGGTTCGCTGGAGCCGGGCAAGCAAGCCGATTTGGTGATCCTTGAGCACGACCCGATGACTGAAACGGCGCTTCCTCTGCGCGACATCAAGGTCATCGCGACCTGGCTATCGGGCGCGCCGGTTCGCATTGAGCGCTGACTGAATCAGTAGCGGCGCCAAAGCGGCGGCCTGCCCGGCAACGGGCCGGCCGCTTGCTATATTCGAGCATGGAAAATGCCCGCGCCTCAGCAGGAGAATCGATTTGCCCACCCGTTCCCCGCCAGGGTTTCCGTGAGCAAGGCAGCGCAGTGCCTCGCCATGCTGCGGTTTCTCATGCTGATCATGGCCGCAGCTGGACCCACAGCCTAGCCATCAACGATCTCTGCTACGACAACATCAACTTTCTGCTGCAGCAGTCGGGCCGCGCCGACATCGTCAACATTCCCGCCAGCGACGGCTCCAACTCCGCGATGAACCGCATCCGCGAGGGCATCTCGCAACAGAAAGCCACCGTGGCCGAGCCCTGCAACCAGCAAGGCTGGCAACTGGCCAAGGAGCTGAGCCGCGGCTTCGTCAGCAGGCACTGTTGTCCCACCCTCACAACGGCGACATCGAAGACGACCAGACCTACCGCCAGCCCTACCTGGACACCTGGCTCAAAAAGCCCTGGCTCCCCCGTCTGTCCGGCGGCCCGCTGTCCTACACTCAAGCGATGCCATGGCTGGAAAACCTGATCTGCCGTTTGATTGCAAAGCATACGACTGATACTATTTAAATAATCTGGAAACAAAATACCGCAATGGACATATCCCAAAGCCTGGGCATAGACGGGATGCCGCTGTCAGCCGCCACCCTGAACTGCGGCGCGCTCTATCTGATCGCCGCGCCCGGCCCCGCGCTGGCCCAAGCGCTGTTGTTTGCCAATCTGCCCTCGGCCGGCAGCCAACCCCTTGTCTGCGTCAGCAGGCAGCAGCCCGCGTCGCAGCAAGACACCGTCTGGCTGGATCGCCGCATCCATGCCGGCAATCTGCAGTTGCTGTCGCCGCGCCAGCCGCGCAAGCCTTCCGCACAACTGGCAAGCGCCTGCCTGGACGAACTGGCTCGCTGCCGCAAGCAGCTGCAGCCCGCCAATGGCGGCATGACGGTGGCGCTGGACCATGCCGAAGACTACTTGCCGCTGCAGCAGCCGGCGCAGGCGCGCCGCGTGCTGCAGGCCTGCAGCCATTGGGCAGCCCGCCACGGCCACGCGCTGCTATTGCTGCTGGACAGTTCCCAGCTGGACGCCGCGGCGTTGGCGGCCCTCAGTCAGCTGGGCCGCGACTGCGCCGGCATGGCCTACGCCGATCCGCTCGGCGACCGGCTCTACGGTTGGCAGATCGCCCACTGGCTGGGCGCGGCCCCAGGTGAAACCGCCAGGCTGCGCACGCTGGAGCTAAGCCCGCGCCATGTGCTGAGCGCGCAGAGGGAAGCCGGCGACAACGATGCGGCTGGCGCGGCGGACGGCGGCGCCCGCCTCGCCACCGACGCCCTGCTGGTGCTGGCCACCAATGCGGCCCTCAGCGGCAACGCGCCGCCCACCCCGCACTGGCGGCTATTCGATGACCTGCCGCAGTTGCTGGAAGCCGCGCACGACGCGGTGGCCGCCACTGTGCTGCTGGACACCGCCAGCAACAAGAAGGAAGCGCTGGGCCAGGCCATCGCGCAATTGCGCCGGCAAAACGGCAAGCGGCTGAAAATCGTGGTGCGCGAAGTGGGCAACCGCCGGCTGCGCCAGAACGAAGAACAACTGCTATTGCGGCTGGGCGCCAACGCCGTGCTGCCGGCGGAGCTGCGTTTCGCCAGCCTGACCGGCATCGTCCACTCCTTGCGCCAGGCAGTCTACCAAGGCAGCGGCGAGGTCGAGGCCGATGCCTTGCGCGCCGCCAGCCGCCCGGAAACCGACCGCGGCTACCTGCCGCCGGCGCGCTTTGTCGACATGGTGGACAATACGGTGCAGCGCAGCCGCGCCATCGATGTCAGCAATATGCTGATCCGGCTGCAGCCGGCGCTGGGGGCCACCCCGGCCGAACTGCTGGCGCTGGGCCGCTTCCAGCGCGCGGGCGACCTGTGCACCGCCGACCGCGACCATGCCTATCTGTTTCTATTCGCCTGCCGCGAAAGCGACGCCGACGCCGCGCTGGGCAACCTGTTCCGCATGCCGATAGGCGAAGTGGCCCAGTCGGAAGTGCGCAGCGCGGACAGCGACAGCATCCTGCTGGCGCTGTCGCAGCTGGCCCGGCAACCCGGCTTCGACAAGCTGCCGGACCTGAGCCGCCAGTTGTCCAACGCGCCGCAGCTGCGCGAAAGCCGCCACGCCCACACCGCGCCCACGCTGCAGCGCGCGCCCTTGCGCCGCCGCAGTGGCCAGTAAAGGTAAATCGATATGTTCAATCCCGAATTGAGCCAGCTGCAATTCATGGTGCTGCTGGCCGCGCTGGCGGCCGGCATCGCCGGCTACCAACTGCACGCGCGTCTGCTGCCCTGGATCCGCCGCCTACTGCTGCGCCGGATGCGCCACTTCCAGCCCCACCCCTATCTGCAACGCCTGCAACAGCAGGACGACGCGCCGCTGGCTAAGAGCCGGCACGCCGAGCCGGGCCACAAGCAAACATGAAATCCAGCCATTCCGCCACGCAAGACGCCACCGCCCTGTCGCTGGGATTGGGCGCATGGAGCGTCTACTTCATCGCCAAGCTCTTGCTGTCCTGGCAGGGCACGCTCAACTTCCATCCGCTGCCCAACCTCGCCTTCGCGCTGCTGCTGCTGATACCGGTCGCCGGCAAGATCCGGTTGCGCATCCGCGCCGCGCTAGCCTTGCTGGCCGGCGCGGCCCTGCTCTACCACGACAGCTGGCTGCCGCCGCCGGAGACGGCGCTGCAACAGCTGTCCACGCTCAAGGGCTTCAGCCTGCATTACCTGCTGGACCTCGCCGGCCGGGTGTTGTCGCTATCGCTGCTCACCGGGGCGGTGATCCTGCTGTGCGGCTACTGGCTGCTGTCGCGCTATCTGCGGCTGGGCACGCTGGTGATGATAGCCCTGCTGGGCGTGAGCGGACGCCAGCTGTGGCAGGACCGCGCCCCCGCCAGCCCGGCGGTGGCCGCCGACAGCGCCGCCGCTCCTGCCGCTGGTGGACAAAGCGCCCCACAGACGCCGGACCAGCAGCTGGCGACCTTCTTCAAGAACGAGGGGCAGCGCATGGTGAAGTTCCAGGGACCGCTGGCCGACCCCGGCTTCGACGTGCTGCTGCTGCACATCTGCTCGCTGTCCTGGGACGATCTGCGCACCATAGGCATGGACCAGCACCCGCTGTTGGGACGCTTCGACTTCCTGTTCAGCAACTTCAACTCCGCCACGCCATACAGCGGCCCGGCCGCGCTGCGCGTGCTGCGCGCCAGCTGCGGCCAGCCCAAACACAGCGAACTGTACCAGAGCGCATCCAAGGACTGCTATCTGTTTGAAAACCTGGCGGCGCTGGGCTTCAAGACCGAGCTGACGCTGAACCACGATGGCAGTTTCGATGACTTCCTCAAACAGATCCGCACCGACGGCCGGCTCAACCAGCCGCTGATGTCTCAGCAGGGCTTGCCGGTGGGGCTGCGCTCCTTCGACAACAGCCCGATCTACAGCGACTACGCGGTGCTCAACCGCTGGCTGGAGCAGCGCCAGCAGGATGGCAACGCCCATGTGGCCGCCTACTACAACACCATCAGCCTGCATGACGGCAACCGCATCCCGAACGCGCCGGGGCTGAATACCATGGACAGCTATAAATACCGCGCCAACCGGCTGTTCGCCGATCTCAATCAGTTCATCGACCAGCTGGAAAAGAGCCACCGCAAGCTGATCCTGGTGCTGGTGCCGGAGCACGGCGCGGCGCTGCGCGGCGACAAGCAGCAGTTCAGCGGCCTGCGCGAAATCCCCACGCCGCACATCACCATCGTGCCGGCGGCGATCAAGGTTATAGGCGGCCAGGGCCACCCCGGCCAGACCCGGATCGACCAGCCCAGCAGCTATCTGGCGGTGTCCACCATTCTGTCGCGGATGATGAACAAAAGTCCGTTCGGCGCCGACTACCAGCCTGCCGAGTTCGCCCGCGATCTGCCCACGACACCGTATGTGTCCGAAAGCGCCAGCTCCATCGTGATGCAAAACGGCAAGCGCTTCCTGCTGCAGCAGGACGGCGGCGACTGGACCGACTACCCGGTGCAGTAAACATTGCCCGGCCAGCCCGCCCATCGCAAGACGCGGCCCCAAGCAGGGGCCGCTTTTTTTATGGCGGCGATTGCGCACCCGCTTGCTGACCGGCGGAACCGGCATGAACATTATCGCCCGCGCAGCAGGCGCCAAACCTCAACGCAGATGCCAATCAAAGAGAAATGCCGGCCACAACATTCTGTGACCGGCATTTCTTCCATCCTGCGCAACGCCATGCCCCGGCTATGGCTTGACCTCAGCCAAGGGCCACGGCGCCGGCAGCGCCTGCTGGCCGATCGGCGCGCCGACAGTGGCCTCTGCAGACGGGTTGGCCGCCTCCGCCCACGGCTCGTTCGCCACCCGGCGCGAACCTGACTTCAGCCGCAGCAGGTTGGCCTGGATGTCCTCGCGGTCCGGCGCGATGCGCGCCGCCCGCTCCAGCAACACGATGGCGCTACCCACGCTGCCGGCCTTGACTAGTTGCAGAGCCAAGCGGTTGATCGCCTCCGGCTGGTAGGGATGCTGCCAGTACCAGGCGCGCGCCGCGTCCAGCTCGGAAGCGGCGGCGGCCCCTCCCGCCGGCAGCAGCGTGGCGATGGCCAGGCAGCAATATGCAATCGACTTGAACACACTCACGCTATCCTCCTCAGAAGCTCGAATACGGCTGCAGCGGCTCCACCGGGAACGGCAGCGTCAGCGACGCGCCATCCGGCTGGTAGCGTAGATAGAACAACGCCCGGCCCGGCTGGTAGTACTGCGAATGCTGATACTCCAGCATGCCGCCCAAGGCCAGCCGCGGCGTTAACTGGTATTCGAACGCGCCGCTCAGCGACACCCCCCAGCCAGGGCCGGAGCTTTCGCTGGTATAGAGATTGCCGGCCTGCGTCTGCAGGTCCGGCCGGGTCGGATAGAACGGCGACGCCGATTCGCGCGCGCTGGATATCGATGCCGAAGCCCGCGCCAGATAGCTCCAGCGCTCGTTGCGCGCCGCGTAGCTGAGCGGCAGCGACAGCGAATTGTAGCGCTGCGGGCTGTAATAGCCTCCCTGGCCGAAAGTGAACTCGCCCAGGTTCTTCTGGAACCAGAAGTTGATGCTGTTGACGCCCAGCGTCAGTTGTCGGGTGGGCTCCTTCAGCAAGCGCCAGTAGACGCCGCCCATCGCGGTCAGCTTGCGGTTTTCGGCCACGTTTTCGCCGGTCAGCTGCTGGTAGGCGAAATTGGACCACACGCCGAAGCGTCCACCCTGGTCGTAGCCCAGGCTGCCGCCGACACCGGTCGCGACCACTCCGCCCCAGGTCTGGCCGGTATAGGGGGCGCGCACGCCGGCATAGCTGAGCAGGGAACTGGTCACCGGACGGCGCGAGGCCTCCAGCTTGTAGTTGAGGAGGGAGACGCTGTTCGAATAACGGACGCCTCCTATCAGATTGGACACCGGGAAGCTTTGCGGCGTGCCGCCCATGTCCACCCGCCAATGCTCGTTCTCGTAGCCGAGGCCCAACGCCACGCCTTGCGCGGCCTGCGCGCCGAATTGTCCGGCGCAGCTCTGGACATTGTTGCCTGGCAGGGAGGAACAAGCGGCCACGGAGCCAAAGCGCTGCAGCGCGTAATTATTGTCCGGACTGTTGTCCAAGGAGCCGGCGTTGATGCTGACCGCGTCGGCGCGTAGGAAGTACTTGCCCTCGCGCGGGGCCGGCAGCTCCACCAGCAGCGGCGCCTGCCACATCGTCATCTGCGACTGACCCGGCGTGCCATTGTCGGCGCTGCGGTAGGTCAGGTCCAGGCCCTGCCAAATCTTGATGCTGCGCGCGTCCAGCAGCTCGGCGTAATCTTCGTGCAGGGTTTCCTGCTGCGCGGATTCTGCCGGCACCGGCCGCAAGGGTTGCTGCCTCAGCAACAGGCCGCTGTTGGCGGTGGTCTGCACTCCCGCGGCTGCGGAAGCGAAGCCGGCGCGATACCAAGCCAGCGCTTGCTTCGGCTGATTCTTCTGCCGCGCGCGCCGCGCCGCCTGCCCCATCAGCGCTGGGCTTTTCACACCCTGGGCCAGCAGGCTGGCGATTTCCCGGTCCAGCCGCCGCGTGTCGCCGGCATCGCCCAGTCGCGCCAGCGCGCGCAAGCGGAAGTCCAGGCTGCGCCCGGGCTGGTCCCGCAGCAGCGCGTCCACTCCCTGGACGGCCAGACTCCGGTTGCCGGTCTTGATATACAGGTCAACCAGCTGCAGCCGGGCTTCGTCATCGTCCGGCCGCAGGCTTAGCGCCTGTTGCAGCCGGGCGCGGGCGGCATCCCAGCGGCCGGCCTCCATGTCGTAATCTGCCAGTTTGCGCTGCAAACGCGCGTCCTGCGGCGCGGCCAGCACCGCCTGGTTGAGGATGGCTTGCGCGCGGACATGATCGCCGGCCTGTTGCGCCTGATCAGCCTGTGCCGCCGCCAGCGTGGCCTGCAGGTCCGCCAGCTTCCGCTTCTGATCCTCGCTCATGTCCTGTCGCGTCTGCGCGGATGCCGCCAGCAGCGGCTCTGCCGCCGCGATATCGTCCAGGTCCAGCAGCAGGTCGGCGTAGGCCAGTTCGTTGTCGGTGTCCGGCTGCTCCAGATATTGCGACAGCAGCAGCTGGCGGGCATGGCCGGCGTCGCCCGCCCGCAACCAGGCTTGCGCCAGCTCGGAGAGCCGCGCCGGGTCGCCCTGCATCCAGCGCTCCGCGCTTTTCAGGCTCTGCCGCGCCTGTCCGGCCTGGCCCAGCGCCAGCCGGGCGTCGGCCAGGCGGATGATTTCGCGCAGCCAAATGCGGCGCTGCAAGGCCGTCATGCCTTCGCTGCGGGCGGCCGGCGGAATACGCTGCAAGGTGTTCAGCACCGCGCGGTCGTCGTCCAGCTTGGCCTGGAACAAGGCGTAGGCGTACAGGCGCTCTGGACTCGCAGCCGGAGCGTCGGCCAGTTGGCGCAGAATGGAGCCGCCCTTGCCGGCGTCGCCGGCCGCCAGCCAGGCATTGGCCAGCGCGAAGCGGTTCCAGGTGTTTTGCGGTTGCAAGTCCACCGCGCGCTGCAGATGCGGCAACGCCTGCTGCAACTGGCCTTTGGCCAGCAGGCGGTCTCCCAGCTCGCGCTCCACTTCGGCCCGGGCGGATAGATAGGAAGCGCCCAAGGCGCGTTGCTGCTTTTGCGGCAGGCCGCGCAGCATAGCGTCGGCCTGCGCGTATTGGCCAGCGTCCAGATAGGTGCGCAACAGCCCGGCCAGGGCCTGGCCGCTATCCGGCCGGCTCTGCAAAGCCTGGCGGTACAGCTGCTGCGCGCGGGCGGTATGGTTCTGCCGCGCCTGCCAATCAGCGTCGGCCAGCAGCACGTCGGCGCTGGCGGGTTGCAGTTTGCCGGCCCGGTCCAGCAGCGCGCGCGCGGTCTGCCATTGCTGCGCCTGCATCGCGGTTTGCGCCTGCGCCAATATGTCGGCCAGTTGGGCGTCGGCGATGCGGCGCTTCCAGCCGCTGTCGCCCGCTTGCTCCGCCTGCCCCTGGCGGTAGCTGGCCACCGCGTCGGCGTAACGGCCTTGCTTCTCGCGCAGGCGGCCCAGGCTCTTCAGATACTGCGGCTGCTTGGCGTAACGGCTGGCCGCCAATTGCAGGCTCTTTTCCGCCGCGGCCAGTTGGTTGCCGTCCAATTGCTTGTCCGCCGCCAGCAAAGCGCGGTAGGCCGGGTCGGCCAGCAGTTCGCGCTGCTTGCGCCTGCCCGCTCGCAGCGCGGCCAGCTTGCCGCTGATCTGCTCGTCCTCGGGAGCCGCCTGCAGGTAGGCCAGATAGGCGTCCTGCGGCATATCGGCCTGCTGCAGCGCGCGCCGCCACAAGCCCAGCGCCTCGCTGCGGCTGTCGGCGAATTGGGTCAGCGCCTTCATCTCGGCCAGCACTTGCGGCGGCACCGGCGGATGCAACAGATAGATGCTGGCCAGCGCCAGCCGGTTCTTGTGGTTGGACGGGCTTTGCTGGATCAGCTTCTTCAACGCGGCCTGGCTGCGCGCCCAGCCTCCGTTCGGCAGCCGGGCCACCAGCTGCCAGTATTCCAGCGCCAGCGCGCCTTCCGGCGGCGGGCCCTGGTAGAGTTCGTTGAAGGCGGCGTAAGCCTGCTCTACCTTGCCGCTATTGAACAGCGAACGCGCGGTGAGCAGCTTGTTGCGGTCCGGCCCCAGCACCCGGCGCATCTGCTCCACCCGGGCGATCCCGGAATAGCCGGGATACAGCCGGCGCAGCTGCGCCAGCGTTTGTTGCGCCTCTTTGTCCTGATGCTGCTGCACCTGGACCAGCGCCTGCAGCGTCAGGGCCTCGGCCCGGTCCTGCGGCTTGGCGGCGTGGATGCGCTGCAATTTGTCCAGCGCCTGCTGCGCCTCCAGCGGCCTCCCCAGCGACTGCCACAGCCGCGCCTGCTCCAACAGCGCCTGCGCCGGGTCCACCGCCGCGGGCGCGGCGTGCAGCGCGCCGCTGAAACCCAGCGCCAGCATGGCGCTCAGGATGCAGCGCATGCGCCCTCCCAGGCCGGCTTGACTTCGCCGTTGGCCTTGAATTGATAGCGGCCCTGCTGCCAGCCCTGGCCGAACAAGGTCAAGACATGGTCATAGTAGGCGTCCGGCCGCTCGGACAGCGGCATGGCCTCGATGCGCAGCAACTGCGTCTGCAGCGCCGCCTGCTCGCCCTGCGCTTGCAGGAAAGGCAGCAGCGCCATAGAAAAGCCTATCGGTCCCGAACCCTGGACCTTACCGCTGCGGGTGTCCACCATCTCGGGCGGCAGCCCGGTTTTGGCCACCTGCAGCGCCATCGGCTTGAGCTTGCCCAGCAAGGCGGCGCGCCCCGGCGCGTCCGGCGCCAGCATGCCGGCCCACAGGTAGACGCGGATGGCGTTGTAGCTGCCCGACGCCTTGCTGGCATCGTCGGCGGCGAAACCCTTGCGATAGGCGATCCAGTCCGGCGCGAAACCGGCCGGCGCGCTTTCCAGCAACATGCGCTGCGAAGTGCCGCGCAACACGGCCCAGCCTGAGCCCGGCAAGGCGTGCGCCATGCGCGCGACCAGCTGCGGCGGCAGGTAGCTGGGATTGAGCCGGGTCAGCTCCGACTTGGTGAAACCGTAACGGCCGGGCAGCAGGGTCGGCCCCAGGCCGGGCAGGTCCATCACCTCCTCGCGCAGGATGCGCAAGGCCAACAGCTTGCCCAGCGCTGTATAGCGCGGTTCGCGCCACAGCCGGCCGGCCTCCAGCAGGCTATAGGCGATCCACAGGTCGGAGTCGGACGCGCTGTTGTCGTCCATCACGTCCCACTTGCCATCGGGACGCTTGCCCCATTGCCAGGCCGGCAGGCGGGCGCTGAGGTCGCCGGCGGCCAGGTTGTCGCGCGTCCATTGCAGCAGCTTGTCGAAGGCCGGCCTGTCGTTGGCCACCAACGCGAAGAACAGCGCGTAGCTCTGCCCCTCCGAGGTGGTCGGCTGGCCGTCCGAGCCGCGGTCCAGCACCCGGCCGCCATCCGGAATGAAATGCTGGCGAAAGTCCTGCCAGGCCGGCCAGCCGTCGCATGGCCCCGCCTGGGCAGCGAGCGCCAGCGCGCCCAGCGCCGCCAGGCACGCGCGTTGCAGCGCCTTCATCTCACGACTCCTTGAGGCGGCGCGCAGCCAGCGCCTTGAACAGGCGCAAGATGGCGAAGGCGAAGATCAGCACCGCCAGCGCCGACAGCGCCGCCAGCAACAGCGGGTGGGCGGACAGGAACAGCCATACCCAGGTCCACAGCGGCAGGTTGCCGACGTAGTACACCGGCCCCAGCTGCTGGCTGTCTATGCTGTCGCCGCGGATCAGCACCGCGCTGCCGGACATCTGCGCCACCTTGCCGTCGTCGGCCAGCGCGCCGGTCGCGGTGGCCATCGCGTCCGGCTCGCTGCCGGTGACGATCACCACGCTGCGGCCGCTGGCCAGCGGCGATTCCAGCGCCAGCAGCGCGCCCAGCCGGCCCTGGGCTGAGAAGTCCACCTGGCCGTTGATGCGGCCGCCTGCCGCCTGCTCCGGCGTCTGGCCCAGGCCGGCCGGCAGGGTGTTGGCCTCGCCTTCGGCCACCTTGCGGTTGCCGCCCTCCAGCGTGGTGGGCAGCTTGTCGCGCCAGGCCTTGAGCAGACCCAGGTTGCGGGCGTTGCCCACCACCAGCAGGTCAGAGTTCTTGACGCTGTCCAGCGCGCCCTCGTCCACCAGCCGGTAGCGCAGCGCCGGATAGCCGGTGGACTCGCCCATCTTGCCCATCACATTGAGGAAGGCGGCGATGTCCTGCTGCGCCGGCTGCCTGGGTAGCACCACCGCGGTGTCCGACAGGTCGGCCATGCGGGTGAACGGATAGCCAGAGGTGGCGAACAGACCCAGATTGGGCAGCGCCGCATAATGCGGATAGGAGCTGAAGTCGACGGTGGAGTCCGGATCAATCGCCGCGCGGTTGCCGTCGGCCAGATTGTTGGCGCACTCGCCCTGCTTTTCCGCCGCGAACACGTACTGGAACTGCATCTCGTTGCGGCTGCCAACGCGGAAGGGCGGCAGCAGGATGCGGTCGATATTGCTGAGCAGGCCGTTTTCCAGCACCGGCAGGCGCAGGCTGGTCTGGGTGCTGCCCACGCCGCTGGCGTTGAGATTCAGGCTTTGCACGAACAATTCGTTGATGCCGATGCTGAGACGCGAGCCGGCGGCCTGCTGCTGGCCGGTGTAGCGGAACTTCAGATCCAGCGGAATGCCGCGGCTGCCCCAGGTGAACAGGTCTCCCGGCACGCGGAAGGAGATGCGTATCGGCGCCGGCTGCTGGCCTGTGACCTGCAGATCGCGCGGATTGTCCACCAGTTCGCCCAGCCTGGTGGGCCGGTCCGGCCGCACCCAGTTGGGGGCGTCGTACGGCTTGCGCGGCGCCTCCAGCTTGAGGCCGCGCACCACCACCTGGCTGCCGCTCATGCCGGCCTGGCCCAGCACCAGCGCGTCGGTGGCGAGTTTCAGGTCCTTGTCGTCGCGTCCCAGGATCAGCAGCAGCTTGCGCTCCGGCCGATCCGGATGCGGCATGATGCTGATGGTGGGCGCCGACACCGGCGGCAGCTTGGCCAGGAAATCAGGCCGCTGGCTATTGGTGGCGTAGACGATGGTGTGCGCCGCCGCCGGCAGGCTGTTGAGTGAGGCGCTGTAGCGCACGCCGCGCCAACCGGCCTGGGCGCCGAACCACGACGCCAGCTCGCCCGCCGCCTGCAGCGAGGTTTGTGAGGGGCGCGCGGCGAACACGAAAGGCAGCTTCAGCGGCGAGAAGTCGCGCCGGTCGAAGAACGGCTCGGGGAAATAGCTGAGGTCGTTGACGAAGGGCAACGCTTGCACCGTCAACTGCAGTTCGCTGGTATTGCTGATCTCCGCCCACAGACTGCTGTGGGTCTCGTCTTCGCAGCGGTTGGTGTAATGACCGATCAAACGGAATTTGAGCTGGTTGAAATTGGCCAGCAGGCGCGGGTCCAGCGGCAGGGTCAGCTGTTGCGGCTTGCCGCCCTGCTCCTTGGGCAAGGCCAGCACCGTCACCACCTCGTCGTTGAGCAACACTTGCACATGCGACAGGTCGGCCAGCATCGCCGGCGAGAAGGTATAGCGCAGATGCAGCGTGAGACCGCTGATCACCTCGTCGCCGCGGCTGCCGAAACCGACGCCCACCAGGCTGTTGTCGCCGCGCATTTTCAGCGGATAGCCGGCGCCCATCTGCTTGAAGCTGAGGGTACGGGTGGTGACCAGCGGCGCGGCCTTGGCCTGCTCCGGCGCGGCAACCGTCTCTTCCTTGGCATTAACCGTCAACGCCGGCGTCGCCAGCAGCAGGCCGGAAAGGAATATGGACAGGGTTTTTCTTGGTATGCGGCTTATCATTTCATGTTCCGATAAATATGCGGCTGCCGCGGCAGCAGACTGCCCAGCCAATTCCAGAAGCCCACCCAACGGCCGCTGCGGGCCCCGAGCGGCGAAAACAGTTGCTGCGCCAGCTGCCACAGGCTGTGGCCACCCATGCGCCAGATATCCCAGGCCCCGCCCAGCGGCGTGCCCTCATGCTTGCGCTCCGTGGTTTTCAGCCAGGCGTCGGCGCGGCCGAAAGTGCATTGCACCAACGCCATCTCCTCGTCCAGGCTCAGGCCTGCGAAGCGCACGCTCAGGCGCCCGCCCTTGGAGAACACCAGGCGGCAAGGCAAGGCGAAACTGCGGCCGCTGCGGCGCATCGACACCGTCAGCTCGGTGTTCTGCTTCAGCCGCAGCCGCAGGCCTTCCGGCAGCTCCAGCGCCATGCCGCCCTCGGAATAATCTAGGGTGTGGCAGGGATAGACCTTGCCGTCGTGCAGATGCAGCGACACCGGTAGCCGGCTTTGCACGCGGTGGGAAACCCGCACCTGGCGCAACTCGCGCGCCACCGCCAGCGCCACCCCGAGCAGCAAGGTGTTGTAGCCCACCCAGAACAGGTTCACCAGCACGGTGCCGATCTCGTTGGCGGGGCCGGTCCACATCCGGTACACACCGAACCCCACGCCCAGCAGGTTCAAGCCCAGCAAAAACAGATAGGGCTTGGTGATGCTCCAGTCAACATGGTCTTCCTCCACCACGCCGCCCTTGGCGGTGACGTTGAACTTGCCCAGACCTGGAAACAGCAGCGCCACCGTGGTAGGCAGCGTGATGTACCAGGCCAGCACCGTCTCGTAGACTTCGCCCCAGAACGAACGGCGGAATTCGCCGTGCATCCGCGAATTGGACATCACCGAGAACACCATGTGCGGCACCACGTACAGCACCAGACCCAGCGCCGGCGCGTAGATGGTGTAGGCATGGAACAGCAGGAAGGCCAGGGGGGCGGTGAGGAACACCAGACGCGGGATGCCGTACAGGAAGTGCATCATCGCGTTGAGATAGCAGAAGCGCTGTCCCAAGGTCAGTCCCTTGCCCAACATGGGGTTGTCGCTGCGGAATATCTGCGCCATGCCGCGCGCCCAGCGGATGCGCTGGCCAACGTGGGCGGACAGGCTTTCGGTGGCCAGGCCCGCCGCCTGCACCAGGTTGATATAGGCCGAATGGTAGCCGCGGCGGTGCATCTTCAGCGAGGTGTGCGCGTCTTCGGTGACGGTTTCCACCGCGATGCCGCCCACCGCCATCAGCGCGTCGCGCCGCAACACCGCGCACGATCCGCAGAAGAAGGACGCGTTCCACAGGTCGTTGCCGTCCTGCACCCGGCCGTAGAACAGCTCGCCCTCGTTCGGCACCTTGTCGCGGGTATCCAGATTGCGTTCGAACGGATCGGCGGAGAAAAAGTGGTGCGGCGTCTGCACCAACGCCAGCTTTTCGTCCTTGAGGAAACCGCCCATCGTGGTCTGTAGGAAGGAGCGGGTGGGAATGTGGTCGCAGTCGAAGATGGCGACGAAGCTGGCGTCGGTGACGCCCAGCGCGTGATTGATGTTGCCGGCCTTGGCGTGCTTGTGCTCGCTGCGGACGATGTAGCCCACGCCCACCTGGGAAGCGAATTCGCGGATCTCGTCGCGGCTGCCGTCGTCCAGAATATGCACGCGCAGCTTGCCGGGCGGCCAATCCATGCTCATCGCCGCGAACACGGTGGGCTTGAGCACCCGCAACGGCTCGCTGTAGATCGGGATGAACACGTCCACGCTGGGCCATAGCGAAGCGTCCGCCGGCAGCGGCACCACCTTGCGCTCCAGCATCCAGGACGACTGGAAAAACCCCAGCAGCAGCACCAGCCAGGCGTATATCTCGGCGCCCAGCAGAATCACGCCGGCGATCAGGTTAGGCCAGCTGTCGTCATTGATGGTGGAACTGGTGCGCCACCAGATGTAGCGGGTGGACACCGCGATGGAGAACACCATCAGGATCAGCGTGGGCACCGGACCAGGGATGCGCCTCACCCACAAGGCCATCAGCAGCAGCACCACGGTGAATACCGCTTGCGAGTATTCATCGAACGGCGTGGTCACCAGCACTACGCCCAGCAAACCTGCCAGCAGATAACAAGCGGTGCGGATGGCGGCGTTCCGCCACCAGGCATGCTCGGCGAAGCCCTCTACCGAACCGCGCAGATGGGCGGGGTCGAACATCCGCGGAAAGCGGGCTTCCAGCCAAACCTCGGCGCGGCGGCGCTGGCCGGCGGCCGAGGCCAGCGCGTGGCGACTGAACTCCAGCAGGTAGGGCAAAGGTTTCGGCCGCCTGGCCCCCTGCGCGCGCGGCGGCTTGACCAGCAGCAACCAGACCAGCTGCAACAGGATGCGCAGGGGATCGGCCAGCCTGGGCCGGGAGAAATCGACTTGAGGGAAATACTGGCGCGCCACATTGCCCCAGGCGGTCCAGCCATGGGCAGGCGTGACGACAAACAGCGACAGCAGCAGCAAGGCGCAACGCGGCGCATCGGCCGGATGCAGCAAGCGCAGCCGAAGGCCCCATTCGCGCCAGTTCGCCGCCGGTAGATTCATGCGCCGCCCCTGTCGGCATCCAGCCGCACCGACAACCAAGTCGCCAGCTGGCGCAAATCGTCGGCGGCCTGGCTCTCCGGCGCGTAGTCGAACAAGGGCCGCTGCTTGGCGAAGGCCTCGCGCACCGCCTCGTCGCGATGGATGGGCAGCGGCGCCAGCCGCGGTCCCAACGTCTTGCGCAGCATCAATTCGACATCGCCATCCAGCTGCCGCAGCGGATTGAAATGATTGATGGCGAACAGGATGCGCTCCGACGGCAAGCCGCTGGCCAGCAGTTCGGCCTCGGCCATCTCCAGCAGCGCGCAAGACGCGGGTTCGGCCGACAGCATCACCAACGCATGATTGGCGGCATTCAAGCCCTGCTGCCGCTCGGCGACGCCGCGCGCCGGCAGATCCAGCACCGTGCGCTGGCCCGCCTGCTTCTCAAGCAGCGCCAGCTCATCGCGCAACCAATCGTCGCCCTGCGGCTCGCCCTGGTCGACGTCCACCTCCACCCGGCCATGCGGCACCAGCGTCAGATGATGGTCCCCCACCTCCCAGGCGGCCCGCATCCAGTCGGCGCCGGCATCGAGCCGGCTGCGCCAGCCGTCGCCTTCGTCCCAAGCCATGCCGAAATGCAGGCGCAACAGATTCTGCCGGCACAGGTCCATCGCCAGCACTGGTCTTTGCTGCCGTTGCCACAACAAGGCCAGCGACGCCGCCACCGTCGTGGCGCCGCAACCACCCTTCACGCCGCATACCGCCAAAATTGCCATGTCTCGCTCCATCAAGCCGTATCGCTCGCCGCTTCACGCGCCCCCACCACCACGTCCTGCTGCTGGCGCTCCAAGCCGCCGTAGATGGCCTTGAGCAGCGGCCAGCGCTCGCAGACCTCGGTCACTACGGCATCCTGGCCAACCTCCTGATAATGGAAATCCTGGCGTTGGAGATGGGAACGCAAACGAGAAGTGTCTTGATGCATACAGTATGGATGAGTTTGCAGATTCGGCAGGCCATCGCTTCAAAGAGTTTGCACAGCCTCAATGAAAGCTGACCGGTCGACAATTCATGAGTAAACCGTTGATTGTAAGAAGGTAAATTAGACATGTAAATATATTTGAAATCTGTTGTATCAAAACACCCCCTAAAATAACACAGCTTAACAAAGGCTAATATTCAACAAAACTGCATTTGAGCTTTCCTGAAAAAGTCCTGAAAAGCCCTTGCTTGCAAACACAAAGTCATAAATTTCAATGACATACTCAATCGCAGAATTGATGCAGCATTTCGCGCTCGATGGCATCCAAGCCATTACGGCAAATTAAATGTCATTAAATTGCACTGCGTAAAATCACAAAAACAAGGCCGCCCTGACGGGCGGCCTGACAAACGGCTTGCGCGCCGTCGCTCAATGTGCAGACGACTGCGAAAACAGATTGATCACCACCACTCCGGCGATGATCAGCCCCATCCCGGCCATCGCGGCAAGGTCCAGCTTCTGCCCGTACAACAGCCAGGCGATCAGCGAAACCAGCACGATGCCAATGCCGGACCACAAGGCATAGGCGATGCCTACCGGGATATGGCGCAAAGTTTGCGACAGCAGGTAGAACGCCAGCAGATAGCCACCGGCAGTCAACAGCGACGGCCACAGGCGTGTAAAGCCATCAGATGCTTTCAAGGCGGAAGTAGCCACCACCTCCGACAGAATGGCCCCCATCAGGAACAACCATATCTTCATTCATCGCTCCACGGCGGCTGCAGCCAAACCACGCCGCGCCGCGAAGCGCGCGCGCAGATGGTCGTACAGCCAGTTGAATACATAGGTATACGGCAGGAAAAACACGAAGAAGCCCAGGTCCAGCAGCAAGGCCTGCCACCAGCCCACGCCCAGCCACCAGGCCGCCAGCGGCACCAGCATCACTACCAGTCCGCCCTCGAAGCCCAGCGCATGCAGGCTGCGCACCGCGGCACCGCGCCGCCATCCGAAACGGCGCTCCAACCGTTCGAACAGCGCGTTGAAAACCATATTCCACAGCATGGCGACCGTGGACATCATCAAGGCCAGCACGCCCATGTGCAATACACCCTCATCCATCGCCAACGATGCCAACGGCACCAGCAGCGCCATCGCGCACAGCTCGTACAGCATCGCGTGCAATACCCGCTCGCCAAGTGTCTTGTCCTTTGCATCCATGGACGGCTCCCTACTGTAAAAGTGCAATGCCTGCGATTATGATTGGATTTACGGATACTTTTAAAATATTAATGATCGGAAAATCCGATATGACCATTTCCATTGAGGCGCTGAGCGCCTTCGTCTTCGCCGCCGAGCTAGGCTCTTTCTCCGCCGCCGCGCGCCGGCTGGGCAAGAGCCAATCCACCATCAGCGAAGCCATCGCCAATCTGGAAATCGATCTGGCCAGCAGCCTGTTCGACCGCAGCCACCGCCAACCGCAGCTCACCGCGGCCGGCCGCTTGCTGCTGCCGCAAGCCAGGCAGATCATGGCCGCCAGCCAGACCCTGCTGTTGCAGGCCAACCAGTTGAGCGCGGGAGTGGAGGCCAGGCTCACGCTGGTGCTGTCCGACACCTTCCAGTCGCAGACGCTGAAAACCGTGGCCCGCCAACTGGAGCAGCGCTTCCCGCTGCTGGAACTGGAATGCCTGGTCGGCGAGCAGGAAGACGTGGTTGAACTGATCCTGTCCGGCCGCGCGCAACTGGGTTTCGTCAGCGCCATGGCGCACTATCCGCCGGACATCAGCCACCAGCGCCAGCCCGAAGCCAGCCAGCTGGCGCCGTATGCCGCCCATGGCCATCCGCTTGCCCGGCAAGACAGCGTTGGCGAGCTCGACCTGGCGCAACACCGGCAATTGCGACTCAACACCTACAGCGACAAGGCCCCGCCTTCGCCCGGCCAGCGGCATTGGTATGCCCCCAGTTACCTGATGCTGCTGGACATGGCGCGCATTGGCGCAGGCTGGGCCGAGCTGCCCTGCTGGCTGGTAAACAACTATGGCGGCGGAGAACTGAAACAGCTGGAGGTAGTCGATTGGCCCAAGCGGATTCCGGTGGACTTGGTATGGGCTGCGCGCCGCCCGCTGGGACAGGCCGCAGGGTGGCTGCTGAACCAGCTTGCGCAGTCCGCGCCGCCAGAGGGAGGCCGGCAAGCCAACGGCCAGCATAATCCAGGACGCTGATGCGAGCGCGCCGGCACATGACGCCAGCGCGGGTGCCGGATCCATATTCCGCTGGCGCCAACCCAGCTTCACACCCCGACCTTGCCTGACTTAAAGAACAGTCACAGGCTTGCTTTCTGCTTCCCCTACCTATCCTTGCCAAGTACACGGCAGCCCCACCTCCCCCCACTCCCGGAGAAGCATATGAGCAAGCCCATCGTAACCGTGAAGAACCACTCCAGCCGCGACATCTTCATCGACGGCGATCCCAACTGGGACGACCAGGTACTGTTGATCGACGGCCAGCCGCAAGAACGCATCTATCTGCTGGCTTCGGACCAGTCGGTCCAGATCAGTGTGGACTGGGATGGCCAGGGCAATGAGCTGATGATGGGGGTGATCTTCGCGGACGGTCCCGATTACGATTACGGCGGCGACGGCTTCTATCAGCTGTCGATCGGTCAAGAGCCGCGCAGCGGCAACCTAGGCGTGACCGATGGCGGCGGCGACGCCAAGGTGCAATACACGGTTGGCCAACAAACGCCATGGACCATGACCATGGATTTTATCGATCAATAAGCGGCGCCGCGCAATGAAAATGCCGCCCGCCGGAATCCGGCGGGCGGCATTGTTCTGACAAACCGTAAAAGCTATGCCGGCGCCAGCGCCGCGCTCCAACCCTGCGGAATCGCTCCCAGCAACTTCTTGGTGTAGCTGTCCTGCGGCGAACGGTAGATCACGTCCGCGTCCGCCTGCTCCACCACCTGCCCCTTGTTCATCACCAGCACCTGGTCCGAGATGTGCTTCACCACCGCCAGATCATGCGAAATGAACAGATAGGACAGCTTGAACTCGTCCTGCAGGTCCTGCAGCAAATTCAGCACCTGCGCCTGCACCGACACGTCCAAGGCCGACACCGATTCGTCGCAGATCAGCACTTCCGGCTTCAGCGTCAGGCAGCGCGCGATCGCGATACGCTGGCGCTGGCCGCCCGAGAACTCGTGCGGGTACTTGGCCAGCGCGCCCGCCGGCAGCCCCACCTTGTCCAGCAGCTCCTGCGCCAGCTTGCGCCGCCCGCCGCCATCCTGGCCGATACCGTGCAGCAACATCGGCTCGGTCAGGATCTGCTCCACCGTGAAGCGCGGGTTCAACGACGCGTACGGGTTCTGGAAGATGATCTGGATGCGCCGCTTGTAGGCGTGGAACGCCTTGGCGCTCATCCCCATCAGGTCCTGGCCGTGGAACAGCGCCTTGCCCGCCGTCGCCTGGTGCAGCCGCACCAGCGTCAGGCCCACCGTGGTCTTGCCGGAACCGGACTCGCCGACGATGCCCAGCGTCTTGCCGCGCGCCAGCTTGAACGACACGTCCTTCACCGCGTGGAACTGGCGCTTGCCGAACAGGCCTTCGCGGATGTCGAAGCTCTTGCACAGCCCTTGCACGTCCAGCACGATTTCGTCGCCGGCGGCATAGCCGCGTGTCCTTTCGGCCGGCTCCACATAGCCGCCCGGCCGCAGGAAGTCGTCGATCACCGCCAGCCGCTCGGGGCGGCGGTCCAGGTGCGGCCGGCACGACAGCAGCGCCTTGGTGTAGGCGTCCTGCGGGTTTTCGAAGATCTGCTTCACCGTGCCCTGCTCGCGGATTTCGCCGTGGCGCATCACGATCACTTCGTCGGCGAATTCGCCCACCACCCCCAGGTCGTGGGTGATGAACAGCACCGACATGCCGTGCTTCTTCTGCAGGTCGGCAATCAGTTGCAGGATCTGCTTCTGGATGGTGACGTCCAGCGCGGTGGTCGGCTCATCCGCAATCAGGAGCTTGGGTTCGCAGGCGATGGCGATGGCGATCATCACCCGCTGCTGCTGGCCGCCGGACAGCTCGTGCGGATAGGCCTTCACCCGCTTCTCCGGTTCCGGCAGACCCACTTCGCGCAGCAGCTCCACCGCGCGCTTCCACGCCGCGGAGCGCGACAGGCCGGCGTGCAGCGTCAGCGTCTCGACGATCTGCTCGCCGACGCTGAATACCGGATTGAGCGAACTCATCGGCTCCTGGAAGATCATCGCGATGTCCTTGCCGCGCAGCCGGCGCAGCTCCCCGCGCGACAATTGCAGCAGGTTGCGGCCCTGGAACAGCAGCTCGGACGCTGGGTCGATCTCGCTGGCCTGCGGCGGCAGCAGCTGCATGATGGCCATCGAGGTGACCGACTTGCCGGAGCCGGACTCGCCCACCAGCGCCACGGTGCGGTGGGCGGGAATGTCGAAGCTGACGCCCTTGAGCGCCTCGAAGCGGCCGCCGTCTTCCTGGCGGAAACTCACCCGCAGATTGCGGACCGACAGCAAAGTCTTGTTGTTGCTCATGGTGTGATCCTCACTTTACCTTCGGGTCCAGCGCGTCGCGCAGGGAATCGGTCAGCATGCTGAAGGCGGTCACCAGCAGCGACATGAACACCACCACCATCGCCAGTTGCCACCAGTAGCCCTGCAGCAGCTCTTCAGGCACTTCGGCCAGCATCGAACCCCAGCTCACCTGGCGCACATCCACGCCGAAGCCCAGGAAGGACAGGATCACCTCGTACTTGATCAGGCCCACCATCAGCAAGGAAAACTGCACCAGCAGCAAGTGGGAGATATTGGGCAGGATGTGCACGAACATCCTGCGCGCGCTGCTGGCGCCGATGGCGTCGGCGGCCTGGACGAACTCGCGCGAGCGCAGCTTGATGAACTCGGCGCGCACCAGGCGAAACACGCCGGTCCAGGTGGTCAGCGACAGCACCAGGATCACCGTGCCCAGGCCGCGCCCCGCCACCGCGGCGAAAGCCAGCAGCAGCAGCATGTCCGGCATGGCGGTGAACACGCTGTAGAACCACATCAGGAAATCGTCCGCCTTGCGGCCGAAGAAACCAGCGCAGGCCCCCAGCGAGGCGCCGATGACGATGGCCAGCAGGGAGCCGAAGAAGCCGACGAACAGCGAGGTTGAGGTGCCTTTGATCACCTTGTCCAGGATGTCGCGGCCGCGCTGGTCGGCGCCGAAGGTCAGCGATTCAGCTTTCTTCACCTCCGGCACCACGTACTTGTCGCGGTTCTTGCGGGCGATCTGGATTTCCGCCCAGATCGGGTCTTCGGACGGTTTCAAGCCTTCCAGCGCTACAGACGCGGCCTGCGGCTGAGGTTTGCCTGCCGCCTGCACCGCCTGCTGCTGATAGATGAAGGTCGGCGGCGCATAGGACTCGGCGATCTCGTCGTTCCAGCCGCGGCCGACCAAGCCCAGCCAACTGGCCAGCGCCAACAGCATGAAGGCGATGACTATCCACAAGGATGCGAAGCCGATGCGGTCGCGCTTCAGTCTTTGCCAGCCCAGTGCCCACAGGCTGCGGGATGGAGCGGCGGCCGGCGCGGAACCGGCGGTATTCTGCAATGTCGTCATTTGTCTCTCCCCCGCTCACTTCAGCTGAACGCGCGGGTCGATCCACTTGTAGAGGATGTCGGCCAGCAGGTTGAACGCCATGGCGGCGGCGGCGATGGTGATGGTGATGGCCTTGATCACCGGGAAGTCGCTCTTGTCCACAGCGTTGAGCAGCTCGTTGCCCATGCCGGGAATGCCGAAGAAGCGTTCCAGCAGCATCGAGCCCAGCATCAGGAAGGGCAGCGACATGGTGATGTTGGTCACCACCGGAATCAGCGCGTTGCGCAGCACGTGCTTGAATAGCACGCGCGACTCGGATAGGCCCTTGGCGCGCGCGGTGCGCACGTAATCGTGGTTCAGCTCCTCGACGATGAAGCTGCGGTAGAAGCGCACGCTGGGAGCCAGCGACACCAGCAGGCCCAGCAGCAGCGGCAAAGGCAGATAGACGAACAGATTGGCGACCATGCTGTCGTCGTCCCAGCCCATCACCGGGAACCAGTCCAGCGCGAAACCAAGCTGGTACTGGCCGACGATGATGTAGACCAAGGAACTGACCGACATCGCCACCGTGCAGATCAGGGTGACCATGCGGTCGGTCAGGCCGCCGCGGAAATAGGCCACCGCCACGGCGATGGGCAGCGCGGTGAAAAGCTCAAGCAGCAACAGGCTGCCAGCCAACATCAGCGACGGGCCAACGCGATTGGCCAGCGTATGCGTCACCGAGTGCTGGGTTGCCCAGGAGTTGCCGAAGTCGTAAGTCAGCACCTGCTTGACGAACAGCCAGAATTGCTCCGGCACGCTCTTGTCCAGACCCATCTGGGCGCGGAAATTGGCCATCATCTCCGGAGTCAACCGCTTGCCTTCCAGAATGAAGGTCGGGTCGCCGCCCACCCAGTTGAACAGCACGAACACCAGCAGCATGACACCCAGCATGGTGGGGATCATCTGCCAGAGACGGCGAATGACATATGCAAACATGATTTTCCCTTACTCAGGCAATTAGTGCGACGCGACGTCCACGTAGCGCCAGAAGCCGCCGAAAGTGGAAATGGGGTGGCGCTTGAAGCCACTAACGTAGCCTTGAGTCAGTTCGTTGTAGAAGCGGGTGACACCCAGCACATAGGGTTGCTGCGCCGCGACCAGCCGGTTCATCTTACCGTACAGAGCCAGGCGCTCTTCCCCATCCGGCAGAATCTGCGAAGCGTCATATAGCTTGTCGTAAGCAGCAACCTGATAGCCAGCCAGATTGCCCTGGCCAATCAAGCGCGAAGAAAAACTGGACACGAAATCGTCACCGTCCGGCGTCGAGGCGGACCCGCCCAGGCTCCACATCTGCAGTTTGTACGCATAAGCCGCCTTCAGGTTTTCGTTCCACTTTGCGGTTTTGAAACGCACGCGGATCTTGATACTGTCGAAAGCCTTTTGCCAGATCTCGTTGAACTGCTTGTCCAGGGCGGAAGACTGGGTGCCCTGCTCTATCACCAGCGGCTTGCCGTTGGGTTGGGTGCGGTAACCGTCCGGTCCAATCTTGTAGCCGAATTCGTCCAGCAACGCATTGGCGGTGGCCGGATCATATCCAACTTGCCCCTGGAAATGCGGATCGAAGCCCACCATGCCCATAGGAACCAGTCCCTGCAGCGGGATCGCCTGGTTGCCATACAAAAGCGGGATCACTTCCTTCTTCAACGGGTAGGCCAGCGCAATGGCACGGCGCAACGCGACTTTTTCCTTGCGGTAACCGCCGATGACCGGGTCTTTCAGGTTGAAATAGGCATAGGTGACATCCAAACCGAGCGTATGGCTGAGGCGGATGTTGCGCTTGGCCAGCACTGGTCGCAGCGTGGTGTCGTAGGGGTCGGTCGGATTGATGTTCAAAGCCGACTTCATCGCCGACTTCGGCACGACGATCCAGTCCAATTGCCTGTTCATAAAGGAGAGCCAGCGCGGCTGATCTTCCTCGATAATGCGAATCTCAACCCTGCCCACCTGAGGTAGGGTCTTACCTTTCAGCGCCTGGTAGATTTCCGCGTCGCCGGGCTCACTGCCGGGCAATCCGTCGAAAACGGTCTTGCGGAAACCTGGATTGGCGACCAGCACGATGCGGCTGCCCGGCTTCCACTCCTTCAACATGAACGGACCGGTGCCAACCGGGTGGGACAGGGTGTCCTTGGCGTAGGCTTCTATCACTTCGCGCGCCACCGCACCGGAATCTTTGGCTGCGATGGTGTACAGGAAGCCGAAGTTGGGCTTTTTCAATACGATACGCAGGGTGTAACGGTCCAGCACCTGCAGGCCGGAAATCGGCGCATCGTAATCGAACTTGCCGGTCTTGGCTGCGACCTTCCCTGCTTCTTCCAAGCCAGTGATGAAGTCAGTGTAAGACGCGCCGCTGGGAGCATTGTTCAGCGGGTCGGCGAAGCGCTTGAAGGTGTAGGCGTAATCCGCCGCAGTCAATTCCCGTTTCTTACCCTTGAACACGGGATCATCGGCAAAGTAAATGCCGGGCTTGACCTTGAAGGTGAATACCTTGCCGTCGGCCGACACCTCCGGCATTGCGCTGGCGGTATTGGGCACTACTTTCAGCGGCCGGGCCAGGTAGTCGTAGGTCAGCAGGCCATCGAAGATATTCTCCCCGACAGCCATGGAATAGACATCGTGCACTTTGACCATGTCAAAGCCGGTTTCAGGCGCGGAGAACGCCACCCTCAGCACTTTGCCCGGATCCGCCGCCTGAGCATGCGGCATGAGCGCGGCGCCCAGCGCCAGCATGGGCAGCCATTTCAGGTGCTTCATATTAGTTTTATCTCCTTCGTAGCGCAGGAACCGTGTTCGGCTCCCATCTTCTTGTCGCCGCCCAGAGGGCTGCATACAGCAGCCATGAGCGACGCGAATGAATGTAAAGCCAATATGCCAGGCAAATCAACAAAAAATTATCAAGTCGGCATCAATAAAATTCAAATAGGAAAACCATGCCCTCAGGCAGCGCTGCGGCAGGCTCGGTCGTACCAGCGCTGAGGCAGCCAGCGCCGCAGAAACCAGTAGAGCTTGGTGGGAAAGGTCACCCGGTAGCGGGCCTTCGGATGAGAACTGGTAATGGCTCTCCATACCGCTTCTGCCACTGCGCTGGCTGGCAGGGTGAACGGCGCGGCGTGGCCTTCTTTTTTCAGCCGCGCCAGTTGCTGCTGATAGGCTTCGCGGTGGAAGCTGCCCTCTATATCGACATTCTTCAGGAAGCGCTGCAGCGCGTTGGGGCGGAAGCGGCTTTTTATCGGCCCCGGCTCCACTAGCGAAACATGGATGTCGGTGCCGTATAGTTCATGGCGCAGCGTGTCGCACAGGCCTTCCATCGCGAACTTGCTGGCGTTGTAAGCGCCGCGCCAGCGCATGGCGGCGAAACCCAAGATGGAGCTGTTGAACACGATGCGGCCATGGCCTTGGGCGCGCATCACCCTCAACACAGCGTTGGTCAGCTCCCACGGGCCGAACAGATTGGTCTCGAACTGCTCGCGCATGGTCTGGCGGCTGATATCCTCCACCGCCCCCGGCTGGCCAAAGCCGGCATTATTGAACAGCGCGTCCAGCCGTCCCCCGGTCTGCGCCAATACGCTGGCCAGCGCCGCCTGGATCGAAGCGGCATCGTCGACATCCAGCTGCAGGCTTTCCAGGCCCTCAGCGCGCAAACGCGCCGCGTCTTCCGCCGTGCGGCAACTGGCGAACACCCGCCAACCGCGTTGCCGCAACAGTTTCGCGCTATGGTAGCCAATGCCGCTGGAGCAGCCGGTGATCAGGATGGTACCTTGGGTATCGGGCATGGAAAAACCTCTTGCGATAGACAAGCGCCCCACCCTACACCAATCATTCGGATGCCGGAATCCGCAACATGACAAACATCTGACAGCGCTACTGTCGTTTTGCCGTGGAATTGGACTAGAATGTCGGCCTGACACGCACGAGGAAGACCGCCATGGCAAAAGCCGCCAAAGCGCCCGCCAGTTTCGAGAGCGCGCTGACCCAGTTGGAGGACATCATCCAGGCGATGGACAGCGGCGACATGCCGCTGGAGACAGCCTTGGCCTCCTACAAGCAAGGCACCGAATTGATCAAGTTCTGCCAGGGCAAGTTGGCCGACGCGGAACAGCAGCTGAAAATCCTGGAAAATAATGAACTGAAGGCGCTGGATCTGCCCAATGGCCAATGAAACCTTCATCGGCTGGATGACCGCCATCCAGCAGCAAATGGAAACGGCGCTGGAGCGCCTGCTGCCGGCCGCCGATTGCGCGCCGCAGCGCCTGCACCAGGCGATGCGCTACGCCACGCTGGAAGGCGGCAAGCGAGTGCGTCCGCTGCTGGCCTTCGCCGCCGGCGAACTGGTGGACGCCAAGCCGGACAACCTGGCCCGCATCGGCGCTGCGCTGGAGATGATCCACTCCTATTCGCTGGTGCACGACGACATGCCCTGCATGGACAACGACGTGCTGCGCCGCGGCAAGCCCACCTGTCACGTCGCCTTTGACGAAGCCACCGCCTTGCTGGTGGGCGACGCGTTGCAGACCCGCGCCTTCGAACTGATTTCCCAGCCGATGGCCGGCGTCGCCGTCGCCAGCCAGCTGGAAATGACACATACGCTGGCACATGCGTCCGGCCACGCCGGCATGGCCGGCGGCCAGGCGATAGACTTGGCCAGCGTCGGCTTGCCGCTGAGCATGCCGGAGCTGGAGTTCATGCACATGCTGAAAACCGGCGCGCTGATTCGCGCATCGGTGCTGATGGGCGCCATGGCCGGCCGCGAACTGTCCGCCGCGGAAAAGCAGGCGCTGGACGCCTTCGCCAAACGCATCGGCTTGGCCTTCCAGGTGGTGGACGACATCCTGGACTGCGAAGCCGACACCGCCACGCTGGGCAAGACCGCCGGCAAGGACGCCGCCCACGACAAGCCCACCTACGTCAGCCTGCTGGGGCTGCCCGAGGCCAAACGGATGGCGAAAGATTTGCACGATCAGGCCTTTGCCGCGCTGCAGGGCTTCGGCCCGCAAGCCGACCGCCTGAAGCAGCTGGCCGACTACATCGTCGCCCGCTCGTTTTGAACCGCTCGTCTTGAATTCAATCGAACCAGGGCGGCCCACCGCCCGGCGAGCCATACCACGCAGACCCACACAATGTATCCGCTGCTAGAAAACATCAACAGCCCTGCCGACCTGCGGCAGCTGTCCCGCAACCAGCTGCCGCAGCTGGCGCGCGAACTGCGCGAATTCCTGGTGGAAACCGTCAGCAAGACCGGCGGCCACTTCGCGTCCAATCTGGGCAGCATCGAGCTGACCGTCGCGTTGCATTACGTGTTCGACACCCCGCACGACCGGCTGGTGTGGGACGTGGGCCACCAGACCTACCCGCACAAGATCCTGACCGGCCGCCGCGAGCGCATGGGCAGCATGCGCCAGCACGGCGGCCTGGCCGGCTTCCCCAAGCGCGACGAGTCGGAATACGACACCTTCGGCGTCGGCCATTCGTCCACCTCCATCGGCGCCGCGCTGGGCATGGCGGTGGCGGCCAAGACCCTGGGCATCGCCCGCAAGAGCGTGGCCATCATCGGCGACGGCGCGATGACAGCTGGCCAGGCGTTCGAAGCGCTGAACAACGCCGGCGCGATGGACACCGACCTCTTGGTGGTGCTGAACGACAACGACATGTCGATTTCGCCCAATGTCGGCGCGCTCAACAACTACCTGGCCAAGCTGATGTCCGGCCGCTTCTACGCGGCGATGCGCGAAGGCTCCAGCAAGGTGCTGGGCATCGCCCCGCCGTTGAAGGAGATCGCCAGCAAGGTGGAGGAGCACGTCAAGGGCTTCTTCACCCCAGGCACGCTGTTCGAGGAGTTCGGCTTCAACTACATCGGCCCGATAGACGGCCACGACGTGGACGTGCTGGTGGACACGCTGAAGAACATCAAGAACCTCAAGGGCCCGCAATTCCTGCACATCGTCACCAAGAAAGGCCACGGCTACAAGCTGGCCGAAAACGACCCGGTCAAATACCACGGCGTCACCAAGTTCGACCCGGCCAACGGCCTCGCCGGCGGCAAGAGCGGCGGCAAGCCGCAATACACCCAGGTATTCGGCGACTGGCTGTGCGACATGGCCAAGCTGGACCAGCGGCTGGTAGGCATCACTCCGGCGATGCGCGAGGGCTCCGGCATGGTGCGATTCGAGCAAGAACACCCGGACCGCTACTACGACGTGGCCATCGCCGAACAGCACGCGGTGACCTTTGCCGCCGGCATGGCCTGCGACGGCGTCAAGCCGGTGGTGGCGATCTACTCCACCTTCCTGCAGCGCGGCTACGATCAGTTGATCCACGACGTGGCGCTGCAAAACCTGCCGGTGATGTTCGCGATAGACCGCGCCGGCCTGGTGGGCGCGGACGGCCCCACCCACGCCGGCTCATTCGACCTCAGCTACCTGCGCTGCATTCCCAATATGCTGGTGGCGGCGCCGTCGGACGAGAACGAATGCCGCCAGCTGCTGTACACCGCCTTCCTGCACAACGGTCCCAGCGCCGTGCGCTACCCGCGCGGCACCGGTCCGGGCGTGGAAATCCAGCAGCAGATGCAGGCTCTGCCCATCGGCAAGGGCATGCTGCGCCGCGAGGGCCGGAAAATCGCCATCCTGGCCTTCGGCAGCATGGTGGCCCCGGCTCTGGCCGCCGCCGAGGCGCTGGATGCATCGGTCGCCGACATGCGCTTCGTCAAGCCGCTGGACGTGGAACTGATCAAAAAGCTGGCCGAAAGCCACGAGTTGATCGTCACCGTGGAGGAAAACGTGGTGATGGGCGGCGCCGGCTCGGCCTGCGTCGAGGCGCTGCAGGCGCTGCGGCTGAACGTGCCTGTGCTGCAACTGGGCCTGCCGGACGACTACGTCGAACATGGCGATCCGGCCCTGCTGCTGTCGTTGTGCGGCCTGGATGCCCCCGGCATCGAAGCCAGCATCCGCGGGCGCCTGGCAGGCTGATGGCCTCGCTGCCGCTGCCTCGCCTGGAAACCAGGCTGAAACTGCACGCCGGCACGGCGCTGTCGCTAGGCAGCGCCGTGCTGTTCAGCTGCTTGTGGCGCGGCCTGGACTTGCACGGCCTCTTGCCGCGCCAGGGCGAGGAGTGGCTGGCGTGGGCGGTGTTCTTCTGGCCACTCTACCGCACCGTGCGCCACATCCTGCAGCGGCCGCGCCAGCGCCAGCTGGGCGACCTGATCGGCCTCTACATCGGCCTGGTGCTGCAGTTTGCCGTGGTGTACTACCTGTTCGCGCTGCTGCTGACCCGGGGCAACGCCTTCCACGGCATGACCGCGCTGTACGATGGCCACGGCGGTTTCCTGCCCGGCTTCTACCGCAACGCCGCCATGCTGTTTCTGGACTGCTTCCACCTGTCGATCGCCACCGCCGCCACCGTCGGCTATGGCGACATGTATCCCACCTACTGGCCGATCCGTTTGCTGGCCGATCTGCAGATCGTCCTCACCACCGCGCTGGTGATCATAGGCTTCGGCCGCCACTTCTCGGGACACGGCCACCCCTCCGGCGTCAACGGCTAATCCGCCCGCTCCGGCTGGCGGATATAGATCAGGCTGATCACGATGAAGCTGATGAAGGCGTAAGCCTTCATCTGGCCGTTCCACTTGTTGGCCCACATGGCGAAATACTCGCCGCCCACCACCGCGAAGCCGAAGTACCACACCAGGATGGCCAACAGCGCGCCCAGCGTGAACAGGCTCTTGCTCCAGCGCAGGCAGCCCGTGCCTGCCGCGGCCGCCGCCAGACCCGTGCCGCCCGCCGCGCACAGCAGGCCGCAGGCCAGCTCCCCGGCGATAATGGCAAGATAAGCCAGCCGCTGCCAAAACGGGTCGGTCACCGCCCGCCCCTGCACAACCGCGTCGTCGAACCACGGCTCCATGCTGTCCATCGCCAGCACATGGCGGACGAACTGCCAGTTGGACTGGTAGTCGATGATATTGCCGATGGCCGCCAGCAAGCCGAACGCGCCGATGGACAGCGCCAGCGCGCCCTTGCACAGGTACTGGATGCGCAGGTGGATATTGCAACTGGTTTGGCTCATGATTTCTTCACCCTAGTGGACAGGCGCGGAGCATCCCACGCTCCCTGATTGTGGAATATAAAAAAACGGCCAGGATGCCCTGGCCGTTTTTATCTGACGCTATAAAAGATCAACGCGCCGGAATGGCTTTCAACACCGCTTGCAACAGCTGCCAGGCCTTGCCCACCGATTCCACTTCCACCCGTTCGCCCGGCGCATGCGCGCCGCGGATGTTCGGACCGAAGGACACCATGTCCAGTTGCGGGTACTTGGAACCCAGGATGCCGCACTCGAGGCCGGCGTGAATTACCTGCACCTCCGCCTCGCCGCCGAACTCCTTGCGGTACACATCCTTGAACAGCGCCAGCAGGCTGGACTGCGGATTCGGCGCCCAGCCCGGATAGCCGCCTTCCATTTCCACGGTGAAGGCCGCCAGTTTGAACAGGCTTTCGATCTCGCGCGCCAGCATCCAGGTGCCGGAATCCAGCAGGGAGCGCACCATCAGGTTGGCGAACAGCTTGCCGTCGACAATGCTCACCACGCCCAAGTTGTTGGAGGTTTCCACCACGCCGGCCACGCGCTGGCTCATCCGCTTGACGCCGTGCGGCGCGGCGTGCAGCGCAGCCAGGATGGCGGTCTGGTCGGCGCGGGAAAGCACGCTGTCCGCGGCGGCGGCTTCGGACAGCACCACCACGCCCTCGTCCACGCCGGCCAGCTCAAAGCGCATCAGGCCCTGGAACGCATCGAGCTTTGCCGCCACCTTGGCGGCGTCGGCGGCCGGGTAGGCCACTACGGCGAAGGCCTCGCGAGACAGCGCGTTGCGGGCGGTGCCGCCCTTCAGCGTGGACAGACGCAGCTCGGTTTCCGCTTCCAGCTCGCGGATCAAGCGGATCAGGATTTTGTTGGCGTTGCCACGGCCCAAATGGATGTCGGCGCCGGAGTGGCCGCCTTGCAGACCCTTGATGGTCAGGCTGGCCACTTGGTAGCCGGCGGGAAGCGCTTCGCTGGCATACGCGCGGGTGACATTCACGTCCACTCCGCCGGCGCAACCCATATAGAACTCGCCCCATTCCTCGGTATCGATATTAATCAGGTACTGGCCTTGCAAGAGGCCGCTTTCCAGTCCCAGCGCGCCGCCCATGCCGGCCTCTTCGTCCAGCGTCAGCAGCACTTCCACCGGACCATGGGCGACGTCGTCGCCGGACAGCACCGCCATGCCCAGCGCCACGCCTATGCCGTTGTCGGCGCCCAGCGTGGTGTTTTCGGCGATCAGCCAGCCGTCTTTCAGCACCGGACGGATCGGGTCTTTGAAGAAGTCGTGCTCGGTGCCGCTGTTGGCCTGGCACACCATGTCCAGGTGGCCTTGCAGCACCACCCCGGCGCGGTCTTCATAGCCGGGGGTGGCCGGCTTGCGGATGATCAGGTTGCCCACTTGGTCGACAACGGTTTCCAGGCCACGCAGCTCCGCCCAGCCTTTCATGTAGTCGCGCACCTGCTCTTCGTGCTTGGACGGGCGCGGGATGTCGCACAGGGTTTGGAAGTGTTCCCAGACGGCTTTGGGTTCGAGTTGGGCGATATCGGTCACAACGCATTCCTTGATTTCGGTATGGCCGGCGGCGCAGATCGCGGCCGGCCGGTACAACGTTTCACCACGGCGGCGAAAGTTTGAATTAGGCTTTTACTTTATCACGGCGCCGCGGCAACGTCATGCCGGTTGACATGGCGCCGCCGCGACAAAACTGCGGATTACAGGCTGAAATGCAGCGACTTCACCAAGGCGCCGGGCAAATGCCGGCTGCCGGTGGCGCGGCCGCCGTAGCTGCCGGCGTCCACCAACAACTCGCGCTCCTGCGTCAGCGCCTCCAACTGATCGCCCAGCAGGTTGAACAGGCTGTCGTCGAAGCGCATCACGCCCAGCGGCGCGACGATCTCGCCGCCCTCCACCCAAAAACAGGCGAAACGGGTCATGCCGGTGATACGGCAGGCGGAACGGTCGGAAAAGTTCAGATACCACAGATTGGACAAGTACACTCCGGTGCCCAGCGCCTCCAGCGCCTGGGCCTGCGGCAACTCTCCCGCCGCCATCTGCAAAGACTCGGCCGCCTCGTGCGTGCCGGCATTCGGCACCAGGCCAAACTCGCGCGAACTGCGCGGGCTAATCAGGCTGTTGCGGTGCTTGCCGCCGACAATCAATTCCACGGCATCCGGCTTGATGAAGCCCTCGCTCTGGAACTGCGGCGCCAAACCATCGGCGCCGGCCTCAACCAGCGTCAGCAGCGGCGACAGCCTGGCCTCGCCGTCCACCAGCTTCAGCAGCGAGCTGCGCTTGGAGCGCACTTCCTTTTCCGACAAGCCGCCCCAGTTGAGCATGGATAGCAGGCTGCCCAGCGCCGACGGCGTGAAATAGGCGCGGTAGCTGCCCGGCTGCAACGCCTTGGGCGGCAGCTTCAACAGCTCCAGCTGATCGGCTGCTTCGGCGATGATCCGGCGCAGCTGGCCGGCATCCCATTCGCTGCCGGCCAGACTGCGCTTCACCGCCTTATCGCCGTGCGAATACAGGCTCCAGTCGAAACTCCAGCTACCGCCCTGCTGCCAGTTGAGCTGGCCCAGGTGGTTGGCGAAGCCGAAGCTCATGTCGCCGGCGGCCAGGATGCCCACCAAATCATGCCCTTGCGCCGCCGCCAGGATGTCTGCCGCCATCGCCGCGCTGGACGGCAAGCCGGCTGCGGCGACGCGCTCGCTGTTTTGCGGACTGTCGTTCAGCAACAGGAAAGGATCGTCCGCCACGTCATCCAGCGCCGCACGCAGGGCCGGAAGGCTGTCCAGTAACAAGGCCAGGTCCTCCTCGCCGCCGGAAAACGACAATTGCTGCACGACCTGGCGCTGGCCGCGCACCAGCCGCACCTCCAGGTATGCCTGCTTCACCGCGCCGGCCTGGCGCACCTGGCCATGGTTGAAACGGACAAAATCGCTGCACTCGGCTTCCAGCCACAAGGTAAAGCCTTCCTCGCCATGCAACTGCCGCGCCAGCTCCGCCGCCAGATTCTTGAAATGCCCCTGCATCATGCCGCCCCTCCGAACACATCCACCTCGCCGAACACGCAGGCCGGCGAAGCATGGCCCACCCTCACCACCTGATTGGGTTCGCCCTTGCCGCAATACGGCGTGCCCAGCACCGACAGCGTCGACTCGTCGCCCACCGCCTTCAAGGAGCGCCAGAAATTGGCGGAGATGCCGCGGTAATTGGGGTTGCGCACCACGCCTTTCAGTTCGCCGTCCTCTATCAAGCGGCCCCACTCGCAGCCGAACTGGAACTTGTTGCGCGAATCGTCGATGGACCAGCTGACGTTGGTCTGCATCAGCACGCCGCGCTCGACGCCGGCTATCAGCTGCTCCAGGCTCCGGTCGCCTGGCTCGACGTTGAGATTGGCCATGCGGTCTATCGCCGGACGGTTCCAGTTGCAGGCGCGGCTGTTGGCCACGCCATCCAGAGCGAAACCCCGCAGGCCCGCGCGGGCGGACGAGATGTCGCCGCCCAGCGGCCGCTCCAGCCGACCGCTGCGGATCAGCCATACCTTGTCGGCGGCCTTGCCGTCGTCATCCCAGCCATAGCTGGCCAATTCATTGCGCCGCAACGGATCGAACGTGACATTGAGCAGGCTGGAGCCGTATTGGTAATGGCCGAACATGTCCAGCGTGACGAAACTGGTGCCGGCGTAGTTGCGCTCATCGCCCAGGATGCGGTCCAGCTCCAGCGGATGGCCTATACTTTCGTGAATCTGCAGCATCATCTGCTCCGGCATCAGCAACAGATCCATCTTGCCGCAGGGGCAGTTGGGCGCGTGCAGCAACTGCAAGGCCTCGTCGGCGATGCGCCTTCCCGCGCCATGGAGGCCGGCCTCGGCAATCAACTCCTCTCCGCCCTGCCGTCCCAGGCCGCCGTACTGGCCGCCCAGGCTGCGCGTCTGCACCAGTCCGTCGGCAAACGCCGTCACCGCCAGCGATGGCGTCAGGGTGCGAAAGCGCTGTTCCACCTCGCCGCCGTGCGAGGTCAGGTACAGCTGGCGGATGTCTTGCCGAACCAGGCCGGCCGACCAGTCCACGATGCGCGCGTCGTCGCCCTTGGCGGCGGCGGACTCGCTCAGCAACAGGTCCAGCATCGCGGCGCGCTGCCACTTCATCCCGCCTTCGCAGCCCGGGCCCAGATAGCTGCCCTTGGGGCTGGGCATCTCCATCTTGCGGTAGTCGAACACGCCGCAGGCGGCGGTGGCGCGGGCCCAGTCACGCGCCCGCTCAATCGCGGCGCGCAGGCCGGACTCGCTGAGGTCGGCGGTGGCGGCATAGCCGTAGCCGCCCTGGTCCATCACCGTAATCATCGCGCCGCGGTCGCGGCTGAGGCTCAGCGGCAGCTGCCTGCCCTGGCGCACCTGCAGGCGCTCGCTGTCCGCCTCAACATAGCGCAGCGAGCAGAAGTCCACCTGAGGCCGCAGCGCCTGAAAGCGCTGCCGGATAGTTTCAAGCATGGGAGGCTCCATCCAATGGCGGCCGCAGCCGCGCGATGCAATGTCAATGACATTGATGCTAATCAGTCATACGCCTCTCTGTCCATCCTAATTTCATCAAACCGGAATCACGCCGACCCGCGCGGGCCGGCGCTTCGCTGGCCGGAAACGCGCTACAAGCCCAGTTCGCTCAGCCCCGGATGCTGGTCCGGACGCCGCCCCAGCGGCCAGAAGAACTTGCGCTCGCCCGGCTGGATAGGCATGTCGTTGATGCTGGCGTGGCGATCCGTCATCAGACCGTCGGCGCCGAACTCCCAATTCTCGTTGCCATAGCTGCGGTACCACTGGCCGGCGTCGTCGTGCCATTCGTAGGCGAAGCGCACCGCGATGCGGTTGCCGTCAAACGCCCACAGCTCCTTGATCAGCCGGTAATCCAGCTCGCGCTTCCACTTGCGCTCCAGCAGCGCCTGCGCCTCGGCGCGGCCGGCGGGGAAGTCCACCCGGTTGCGCAAGCGGGTGTCCGGGCTGTAGGCCAGCGCCACGCGGGCGGGGTCGCGGCTGTTTCAACCGTCTTCGGCCAGGCGGACTTTCTCGATTGCGCTTTCGCGGTTGAACGGCGGCAGCGGCGGACGGTTTTCCATGGGATGTCTCTTTGCAGTGTTTGCGATTCAAATCAAGTAGACAAATCTGTCTACATGCAAATCAGTCTAGACCCAAGTAGACAACCCTGTCTACAATAACTTGATGATGCTGACCCCCACCCCAATCCTCAAGGAACAAGCTGCGCGCGAACGCATCCTGCTCACCGCGCATAGGCTATTCTACCTCGAAGGCATACGCGCCACCGGCATAGACCGGATCATCGCCGAGTCCGGCGTGACCAAGGTCACCTTCTACCGCCACTTCCCCAGCAAGAACGAATTGATCCACGCCTATCTGGAATACCGCCACGCTTTGTGGCTGCAATGGTTTGGCGACGCGCTGTCGCGCCACGGCGGCGGCATCGGCGCGCTGGTTCCGGCGCTGCGGGAATGGCTTGAAAACGAGCAGTTCCGCGGCTGCGCCTTCATCAACGGCGTGAGCGAGCTGGGACCGGTTTCCGCGGAGACCATGGAGATCGCCCGCCGCCACAAGCAGGCGCTGCGGGAAGCGATAGCCGGTCTGCTGCCGGACACGGCGGAAAAGGAAGAACGCGCCAGCCTGCTGGCCATGGCGGCGGACGGCGCCATCGTGCGCGCGCAGATGGAAAACGGCGCGCAGCCGGCGCTGGCCAGCCTGGGGTTGCTGATCCGGCTTTTGCCGGCGCCTGCGCAGGGATGACGGCCAAGCGGCCGCCATGTTAGTTTTGATCCGGAACCAACCTGGAGCCCGCCGCATGGAACAAGCCCTGTACCGCCTGCTGGAGCAGCAGCAAATCCGCTATCAGCGCTTCGAGCACCCGCCGGTCTACACCTGCGAGGAGGCCGCGCGGCTGATCCCTGACCTGCCCGGCGCCGAATGCAAGAACCTGTTCCTGTGCGACGCCAAGGGCCGCCAGCACTTCCTGGTGGCGGTGCCTGCGGCTGCCGGCGTGGACATCAAGGCGCTGGGAGACGCTCTGGAGGCCAAGGGCCTGCGCTTCGCCTCGCCGGAGCGTTTGAAGAACTATCTGGGACTGGAGCCCGGATCGGTGACGCTGCTGGCGGCGGTCAACGATAGCGGGCATCGGGTGGAAGTGGTGGTGGACGCGGAGCTGTGGGCGGCGGACGCCATCCTGTGCCATCCGCTGGTCAACACCGCCACGCTGAGCGTGCCGGTGGCGGAGCTGCAACGGCTGCTGCGGCACACCGGCCACCAGCCGCGCGTGATGGCGGTGCCGCGGCGCGGCTAGCGCCGGTTTCAGGCCGCCGGCGCGCCCCCCAGCGCCTTGTAAAGCTCGGCCAGCGTCTTCAGCTGATCCAGATTGAGCTCCAGCAGCTTCTCCTCGGCCAGCCGCCTGCCGCGCGCGGCCTCCAGCCATGACTGCATGTCGGTTTCGCCGGCGCGGTAGCGGCTTTCTGCCAGCGCCTCATTGCGGGCGCACAGCGCCAGCGCGTCGCGCTGCAGGCTGGCGCTATCCGCCAGCCGCCGCCGCGCCGCCAAACCCTCCTCCACCTCGCGGTAGGCGCCGTACAGCGTCTTGCGGAATTCTACGGCGGCCAGTTCGTAATCCGCCTCGCTGGATTTCAGCTTCAAATCCAGTTGCCGCCAGTTGAGGAAAGGCAGCGACAGCGCGGCGCCCAGGCCCAGTTGCCCGCCCGGCGCGGCGCCGCTGCGGCTCAGGCCGCCGTTCAGGCTGAAGCGCGGGAAAAAGTCGGCGCGCCGTTGGTCCGCGTCGGCCAGCTTGCCGCGCAACCGCGCCTCGGCAGCCTGCAGGTCGGGACGGCGTTGCAGCAGCTCGCCGGGCAGGCCGGCGGCGATGCCGGGCATGGCCGGCGCTGCCGGCAAGGCGGCTATCTCCGACAGCGGCGCGCCGGGCGGCGCGTCCAGCAGCAGCGCCAGTGCGTTTTCCTTCTTGCGCAGCTGCTCCCGCTGGCTGAGCAATGCCGCGCGCAACTCCAGCACCGCGTTGTCCGCCTGCGTCGCATCCTGCTCCGCCAGCGCGCCGGCGCGCCATTTAGAGCGCGCCAGCGCCTGCATCCGGACGGCGTCGGCCAGCGCCGCTTCGCTCAGCGCCAGTCTGGATTTCAGAGCGGCGATGTCCCAGTACAGGCTGGCGGCGGTGCTGTCGGACAGCAGGCCGGCGCTGACGCGGTCATACTCGCTGGCGACGAAGGCCTGGCCCGCCGATCGCTGCGCCGCGTCCAACCGCCCCCACAAATCCACTTCGTAATCCACTTTCAGCCCGGCGTTATGGCTGTTCGACCAGCCGCCGCCGTCCAGCGTCCGGCTGCGGTCGCCCGACAGCGAGCCGCTCAGCGTCGGACGCGCGTCGCTGTCGGCCAGGCCGGCCTCTATCCGCGCCTTGCGCAGTTTCAGCAGCGCGATCTCCAGATCGGGATTGCGGCCGCGCGCCTGCGACAGCACCTGCGACAGCGCCGGGTCGGCGAAGCCGCCCCACCAGGCGTCGCGGTCCATGTCCTGACCGGCTGCAGCCGATTGCGCCCAATGCGCAGGCGTCTGCAAGGGCTGGCGCTGGTAGGGCGTGGCCTGGCAGCCGGCCAGCAAGGCCAGCAAGGCCAGCAAGGCCAGCAGCGGCAGAAGCCGCCATATCGGGTTCTTGTCCATCTTTCTCACTCCCTGGCCAGCGCGTCTATCGGATTGAGACGCGCGGCGCTACGCGCCGGAAGGTAGCCGAACAGCACGCCGATCAAGGACGAGCAGGCCACCGCCAACGCGATCGCCGTCAAGGACAGCGACATCTTCCATTTGCTCACCAGGAGCGCGAACACGAAACTGATGCCGTAGGACAGCAGCACCCCGATGGCGCCCCCCACCAGGCACACCAGCACCGCCTCGGTGAGAAACTGCTGCAGCACGTCGCCCTGGCGCGCGCCCACCGCCATGCGGATGCCGATCTCGCGGGTGCGCTCGGTCACCGACACCAGCATGATGTTCATCACTCCGATGCCGCCCACCACCAGCGAAATCACCGCGATCAGCGTCAGCAGCAGCGCCAGCATGCGGCTGGTGCTTTCCACCGTTTTCAGCACTTCCTCCATATTGTGGGTGAAGAAGTCCTTGCCGCCGTGGCGCTGGGTCAAGAGCCGGGTGATCGCCTTCTCCGCCAGCGCCGTCGGCTGGCCTTCCTTCACCCGGATCACGAAGCGGTCGAAATACGGCTGGCCGAACAGGCGGCTGGCCGCGGTGGAGTACGGCATCCACATCTGCAGAGCATTGCCGCCGAAACCACGGTCGCGCTGCGCCACCACGCCCACCACGGTGGCAGGCACGCTGCCCACCAGGATCACCTTGCCTATCGCCTCGCCATCGGCGAACAGCTTGCGCCGCGAATTCTTGTCGATCAGCACCACTTGGCGCTGCAGGCGGATGTCGTCCCGGCTGAAGCCCTGGCCCTCGGCCATCTTCATGCCCTGCACCCGGAAGAAATCGCCTCCGACGCCGCTGACCGAGGCGTTGACGTCCACGCTGCGGTAACGGATGCGCTGCGGATTGGAGGTTTCCGGCGTCACGCTGTCGACATAGCCCTCTTCCGCCAGCGCCTTCAGGTCGCCGGGCAGAAAGGTGCGGATGCCGGCGGCCTTGTCGTCGCCCCAGTCCTTGCCCCTGAACACGGTGATGGTGTTGGTGCCCATGGCGCGGATGTCGTTCAGCACGTAGTCGCGCGCGCCTTCGCCGATGGCGATGATGGACACCACCGAAGTGATGCCGATGATGATGCCCAGCATGGTCAGGACCGTGCGCAGGCGGTTGGACAGCATGGCCAGCAGCGCCATCTTGAACGCTTCCCGCATCCGCTCGCGCAGCGCCGGGCCGCCGCCGGCCATCTGCGGCTGCTCGACGGCTCCGGCCGGAACGCGCGCCGCGCCGCCGCTGTCGCGCAGGATTTCGCCGTCTCGGATTTCTATCACCCGCCCGGTCTGGGCGGCGATGGCGGGGTCGTGGGTGACGATGATCACGGTATGGCCGGCGGCGTGCAGCTCCTTCAGGATGCGCATCACCTCCTCGCCGCTGTGGCTGTCCAGCGCCCCGGTGGGCTCGTCGGCCAGGATGATGCCGCCGCCGTTCATCAGCGCGCGGGCGATGGATACCCGTTGCTGCTGCCCGCCCGACAACTGGCCGGGACGGTAATCCTCCTTGCCGGCCAGGCCCAGCCGCGCCAGCAGCTGCCGCGCCCGCTCGCGCCGCTGCGACAACGGCAGGCCGGCGTAGACGGCCGGCATCGCCACATTGTCGATCGCGGACAAATGCGGCAGCAGATGATAGCGCTGGAAGATGAAGCCGAAGTGTTCGCGCCGCAATTCGGCCAGCTGGTCGCCGTCAAGCTCGCCCGCCTCGCGCCCGGCCACCCGGTAGCGGCCGGACGAAGGCTGGTCCAGGCAGCCCAGAATGTTCATCAGCGTGGACTTGCCGGAACCGGAAGCGCCGACGACGGCCACCATCTCGCCGGCCTCTATCCGCAGCGACACGTCCTTCAGCACCGCCACTTCCTCGCCGCCGGACGGAAAGCGCCGCCAGACGCCGCAAAGCTCAAGGGCGGCCGCGCTCATGCGCTCACCACCACCGCGCCGCCCTCTTCGGGCTTGTCGGCGCTCTCCCCGGTCACCACCTTCTCGCCGGCCTGCAAGCCGTCCAGCACCTGCGCGCGGGTGGCGGTCTTCAATCCCACCCGGACCCGGCGCTCCTGCAACCGGCCATCCTTGCCCTGCACCTTGACCGGGTAGCGGCCGTCCTTGCCGGCTTCGCCCAACGCCGACAGCGGAATGCTCAGCGCCTGCGCCACCCTGGCCAGCAGGATACTGACCTCGGCCGTCATGTCCACCCGCAGCTTGCCGTCGGCGTTGGGCACATCGAACAGCGCCTTGTAGAACACCGCGTTGTTGATCTTTTCCGGCGTCGGCAGAATCGTGCGCAGCTGGCTGCGGAAGCGCTGGTCGGGCGCGCCCAGCACGGTGAAGTACACCGGCAGCCCGGCCTTGATGCGGATCACGTCGGCCTCGGCCACCTGGGCCCTGACCGTCACCTGGCTGAGGTCGGCCAACTTGAGGATGACCGGCGCCTGCTGCATGGCGATCACCGTCTGCCCCTGCTGGGTGACAATTTCCACCACCTCGCCGTCCATCGGCGCCAGGATGCGGTTGTAGCTCAACTTGGTGCGCTTGCTGTCCAACTGCGACCTCTCCTGCCGGATCTGCGCCTGCAGTTCGTCCAGGCCGGCCTGCTGCGTCAGAAAAGCGGTTTCGGCCGCCAGCAGCTCCTTGTCTGAAGTGGAACCCTCATGCCGCATGCGCCGCTGCCGCGCCGCCTCCTGCTCCGCCTGCTGCAGCGCCGCCTGCTTGGCGCGCCGCTGCGCGATGCGGGCGTCCAGCGCCGCCTCGCTGGCCTTCAGATCGTTCAGGCTGTCCTCGGGGTCGATCTCGGCCAGCAGTTCGCCCTGCTTGACCTTGTCGCCGGCCTCCACCTTCAGCGTCTTCAACTGGCCGGAAGCCTGCGCGCCGACGTCCACCTGCCGCAGCGGCTGCACCACGCCGCTGGCCAGCACCACATCCTCCAGTTCGCCGCGCTCCACGGCGGCGGTCAAAACCTGCGGCGGCGGCGGCTCCGCCAGCCAGTAGCGCAGGCCCCCAGCCGCCAGCGCCAGAACCGCGGCCAGCAAAACCGCGTTGCGCAGCGGCCGCCGGCCGAAGCCCCATTCCCGCAACCTGGCCCACCCACGCGCGGGCAAACCGACAAACCGCAACATCATGCCAAGCAAGCGCTTCAAAAACCTCATCTGCGACAATCAATCATGAAAAGCAAACCTATTTTGGCAACATCAGTCCAAATTAGTTCCAAAACTCTAGAACCGAGGCCTGCCCAGCCCTCAGTCCAGCAGCCCCAGCCGCTCGCGCAACAACGCCGACGCCCACTCGACAAACACCTGCACCCGTCGCGACAAGTGGCGGCGGTGCGGGTACAGCACCGACACCGGCATAGCCGGCGGCGGCCAATCGGCCAGCACCTCCGCCAGCCGCCCGGCCGCCACATGCGGCTCAGCGTCGTAGCGCGGCAGCTGGATCAGCCCCAAGCCGGCCAGCGCGCAGGCGAGATAGGTCTCCACCTGGTTGATGCTGATCCTGCCCTGCAGCGCCAGCTCACGCCGCTCGCCATCCAGCTGGTATTCCCAGCCGAACACCTTGCCGCTGGCCGGCGAAGCGTAGTTCACCACCTGGTGCCCGGCCAGATCCTGCGGCGTCGCGGGCACGCCCTGGCGCGCCAGATAGTCAGGGCTGGCGTAATTGCCCTGCCGCATCATGCCGATGCGGCGCGCCACCAGCCGCGATTCGCTCAACTGCCCCACCCGGATCACGCAGTCCACTCCCTCCTGGATCAAGTCCACCGGCCGGTCGGTGACGCCCAGTTCCAGCTCGATATCCGGGTACTGGCGGAAAAAATCCGGCAAGGCCGGCGCCAGCACCTGCCTGCCTATCGGCCCGGGCACGTCTATGCGCAGGCGGCCGCGCGGACTGGCGCCTTGCTGGCTGAACAGCGCCTCGATCTCATCGAAATCGGCCAGCAGTTGCTGGCAGCGCTCGTAAAAGCCGCTGCCGTCCAGCGTCAGCTGCACCCGGCGCGTGGTTCGGTGCAATAACCGCACCCCCAACTGCGCTTCCAGCTGCTGCACCGCGCTGGATACCGTGGCGCGCGGCAGCTGCAGCTGCTGCGCCGCCCGGGTGAAGCCGCCGGCGTCCACCACGCTGGCGAATACCCGCATTGCCTGAATCCGGTCCATGGCCGCTCCAATTGGTTAGGTTTTATGGATAGTGTAACCAATTCAAACCTATTTATTAGAACATATCCAAACAATACACTGCAAAGCGTCAACAGCCCGCCGCCACCTGCGGCACCGCAAACGGAGAAATGAAATGAGCCAAACCAACTTTGCAGGACAAGCCGCGCTGGTAGTCGGCGCATCGCGCAATATGGGCCGCGCCTTCGCCGAGGCGCTGGCCGCCGACGGCGCCGCAGTCGCCATCCACTACAACAGCGACAGCTCCCGCGCCGACGCAGAACAGATCGCCGCAGGCATCAACGCCGCCGGCGGCCAGGCCTTCGCCGTGCAAGCCGACGTCACCAAGGTGACGGAAGTGCGCCGCCTGTTCGACACGGTGGAACAGCGCTTCGGCCATCTGGACATCCTGATCAACACCGCCGGCATGATGGTGAAGAAGCCGGTGACCGAAGTCAGCGAAGAAGAGTTCGACGCCATTTTCGCCCTCAACACCAAGGCGGCGTTCTTCTGCCTGCAGGAAGCCGGTCGCCGCCTGCGCGACAACGGCCGCATTGTCAGCGTCGGCACCTCGCTGCTGGCTGCCACCACCGGCTACTACGGCGTCTACGCCGGCAGCAAGGCCCCGCTGGAAGACTTCACCCGCGCGCTGGCCAAGGAGGTCGGCCACCGCGGCATTACCGTCAACGTGGTGGCGCCCGGCCCGATGGACACCGCCTTCTTCTACTCGGTGGAAACTTCGGAAACGGTGGCCTACCTGAAACGCGCCAGCATCAACGGCGAGCTGGGCCAGGTGGCCGACCTGGTGCCGCTGGTGAAGCACCTGGTCTCGCCGGAAAACCGCTGGACCACTGCCCAGACTCTGTTCATCAACGGCGGTTTCGTCTCGCGCTGAGCTGCGAACTGCAGCGCCAAAAGGCAGCGGCGGCCCGATGGTCTCCGCTTTTTAATTCAAATGTCATCTCCAGCGGCTTGCCAGAAACGGGGATGTTCTGCATGATGGCCGATTCGTTGTTGTCACTACAGAAGCCAGCATGTCCGACATTCTCAACACCATCATCGCCACCAAGCATCAGGAGATCGCCGCCGCGCTGGGCAGCCGCCCGCTGGAAAGCGTGCGCGCCGACGCCGAGACCCGCGGCGATCGCCGCGATTTCGTGGCGGCCATCCGCGCCAAGCACGCGCTGGGCAAAGCCGCCGTGATCGCCGAGATCAAGAAGGCCAGTCCGAGCAAGGGCGTGATCCGCGCCGATTTTGATCCGGCAGCCATCGCCGCCAGCTACGCCCGGCATGGCGCCGCCTGCTTGTCGGTGCTGACCGACCGCCAGTATTTCCAGGGCGACGCCAGCTATCTGGAAGCCGCGCGCGCCGCCTGCCATCTGCCGGTGCTGCGCAAGGACTTCATCGTCGACGAGTACCAGATCTACGAAGCCCGCGCCATGGGCGCCGACTGCATCCTGCTGATCGCCGCCGCGCTGGAGCTGCCGCAGATGCGGGCGTTCGAAGCCCTGGCCAACGAGTTGGGCATGGCGGTACTGGTGGAAGTGCACAATGATGAGGAACTGGACGCCGCGCTGCAGCTGAAAACCGAGCTGATAGGCGTCAACAACCGCAATCTGCGCAGCTTCGAAGTGAGCCTGGCCACCACGCTGAAACTACTGCCCCGCATCGACAACGGCCGCATCGCCGTGACCGAAAGCGGCATAGCCAGCGTCGACGACGTGCGCCTGATGCGCAGCAGCGGCGTGCACAGCTTCCTGGTGGGCGAGGCCTTCATGCGCGAGGCCGAGCCCGGCGAGGCGCTCGAGCGCCTGTTCGCCGCTCCGCAGTAAAGCCAACGGGCGCCCAACGGCGCCCGTCTTCTTTCCCGTCCTTGCCGCCTCCTACTTAGCCGGCAGAAAAGCCGCCAAGCGCAACGCCTCCTGCTGGCTGAATCGCTGCGCCTGCAGCTGGCTTATCGCCTGCTGGCGCTGCGGTTCGCTCAATTGGCCATTCTGCCGGATGGCCATCGCGTCGCGGTTGAAATCGGCTACCCGTTGCTGCCAGGCGGCCTGCTCCCGGTCCAGCGACGCCAGCCGGTCGGCCGCCGCCTGTCCCACCATTCCGGCCCGCAAGGCGTACAGCTCCTGCTCGCTGCCGCCGCGCTTGCGCAATTCGGCCTCGGCCTCGGCCAGCGCCAGGTGTTTGACCGGATCCTCGCGCGCCGCGCGCAAGGCCGGCGGCAGCTGCTGCTCCAGCAAAGCGATACGTCGCTGTTTCTCCGCCGCGCTCAAGACCGGATCGGCCAGAATCGCCAGCCGTTTGGCGGTGAAGGCGTCGTAGCGGTCCTCGTCACCGAACAAGCCCTCCACCTCGGCTTGCGAGAAATACTGTAGCCGCGCCGCCTGCGCCCGCGCCAGCCGCTGCGCCAGATCGCTGCCGGCCGCCACCGTCATGCCCGCCAGAGACTGGCGGTAGGCGACGTAGCGGTCGAACAGATCCATCGCCTGCTTCAGCGCGGCGGCGGACAAGGTTCGCTGCAGATAGCCGCGCAATTCGGCGCGGATAGCCGGCAGCTCGCGCTCGCCCAGCGTGGCCAGGTAGTAGTCGAACAGCCGCCGCAGCTCCTGGTTGACCTGCAGCTGGCCGTTGGCAGCCGCCTTGACCGCGCCGTCCGGCAGAGTGCCGCGCAGCGACGCAGCGAAGCCGCCATCCCTGCCGGCCTGCGCCGCCGCAGGCAAGGGCTTCTGCGCCTGCGGCCAGGCCTGCCAAACCAGCAGGCCGGCGCAGACGCCCGTCAATGTCAGCACCAGACGGACCTTGCGCATCTTACAAGCCCGCGTTTTTCAGGCGGTTGGCCTGCTGGCGGTACAGCGAGACCGGGCTGACCTCGAACAGGCTGACCAGGCCAAAGCTCTGATTGATCTCGTTGACGTGGTTCATCTTGTAGTTGTCGCGGATCACCTGGCCCAGGTGGGCCGAGCACACCGCCACCAGGCCATCAGACGGCGTGGAGCCGAAAGCCAGGCCCAGCGTGCCGATCGGGATGGTCAGCGGGTCCAGCACATTGGTGGTGGTGGCCGCGCCGGTCCACGAGTAGTACTGCACGCCGTTGGCCTGGTAGTCGCCCTCGCCGCAGGCCGATTTGGGCACGCCGGCGGGGAACTTGGCATTGAAGGCCAGCGAACCGGCGGTGGTCAGCGAATTCAAAGCGGCGATGGGCTGCTGCGGCAGATCGCTGGCGCCGGAGAAGAAGGAGATCACCTTGGCCAGCGCGCCGGCTATGGCGGCGGCAACGGTTTCGGTGACCGTTCCGGGAGGCGCCACGCCACGGACGATATCCGCCACCAACGAACCCTTGTTGACGCCGCCGACGGTGGTGACCGAAGCCACCAGATCCGGCCGCACCCCTGCTACGTAACGCGCGGTGGGCCCGCCCTGGCTATGGCCGATCAGATTAACCTTCTGCGCGCCGGTGATGGCCAGAATCTGCTGCACCTGCTGTAGCAGTTGCTCGCCACGGGCCTCATTGCTGTCGGTAGCCGAGACCTCGGCTACGTAAACTTGCGCGCCGTCCGCCTTCAGCGCGGCCGGCACTTGATAGAAGTAATCGACACCCAGCAACTGGCCAAAGCCGAAGATGCCGTGCACCAGCACGATGGGGTAACGGGTTTGGGTATAGCCGCTGGAAGCCAAAGCAGATGCGAACGGCAGCAGAAGCAAGGCGAGGACGAATGCGCTGCGCGACAACAGGTGTTTCATTATCTCTCCCAATTATTCATATGATTTCAGGCCGCCAACTGGCGGCCTATATCGGGATAGAGCATGACAAACGCAAAATCCAGCAACAATTCAAACGTTTGTCTAAAAGATAGCTGGACAACTGGCCACTCTGCCAGTAACGCTAGCCGTCCACACCTCCACCCAGCGCCCGGTACTGCGCCACCATATTGCTCGCCTCCTCCAACCTCACGCTTATCCATTGCTGGCGGGTCGCCTGCGTCGCGCGCTGCGCCTCCAGCAGGCTCAAATAGCCATCCAGTCCCAGCCGGTAACGGCCCTCGGCCAAACGCAGCGCGGCTTCGGCGCTGGCCAAGGAAGCCTGCCTGGCCAGCTTCTCATCCAATATCGCCTGGCGCAGGAGCAGCGCCTCGGCCACTTCGCCAAAGCCGGTCTGGACCGCCTTTTCATAACCGGCCTGGGCCGCCAGCCGCAACGCCTGCGCCTGATCCACCCCCGCCGCGGCCGCGCCGCCGTCCAGCAGCGGCATGCCGACATCCAGCGCCAGGCTGAGCGCGCGCGCCGGCGCGCCCAATAGCCCTCCCAGCGTCAAATCGCTCCAGCCGACGCTGGCGCTCAACCCCAACTTGGGCAGCAAGGCCGCGCGCGCCGCGCCGATGTCGGCATTGGCGGCGCGCAGCAGGCTTTCGGCCTGGCGCACGTCGGGGCGGCGCAGCAAGGCGCTGGCCGGCGCATCCAATGGCAAGCTGTCCAAGGTATAGCTCCGCTCCGCCAAAGCCGGCGGCAACTGCGCCTCCGTCAACTCCACGCCTGCAAGCAGTTGCAAGGCCTGCGCGCCGCGCGCCGCCTGCCCGGCGTAACGGGCCGCATCGGCCCGCGCCTGCAGGCAGACCGTCTCCATCGCCCTCAATTCCAACCCGGAAGCCGCGCCCAGCCGCAAGCGCTCGCGCGTCAGCCCCAACGAACGCTCGGCGCTGGCCAGCGTCTCCCGCGACGCGGCCAACTGGCTGCGGTCGGCCGCCAGGGCAAGATAGGCGTTGGCGGTTTCCGCGATCAGGCTGACGCGCACCGCCTGGGCGCCGGCCTCGCTGGCCAGGTAACGCTGCCATTGCGCGTCGCTCAAGCTGCGCACGCGGCCGAACAGGTCCAGCTCGAAGGCGCTGACGCCGAGCCCCAGGCTGTGGCTCACGCTGTCCGCGCCCAGCTCGGCGTCTCCGCCCCAGACGCGCTGGCGGCTGGAGCCGCCCTGCAATTGCACGGTTGGCAAACGAGCCGCGTCCTGTATCCGGTATTGCGCCCGCGCCGCCTGCGCATTGGCCGCCGCCGCGCGCAGATCGCGGTTGTTGGCCAGCGCCAGCGTTATCGCCGCGCGTAGTCCCGGATCGACAAAAAACCGCTGCCAACCGACCTGCGCTTCCGCGCGGTTTTCCGCCGCTGCCGGCCAGTTTGCCGGCACCGGCGCCACCGGGAGCGGATAAACCGGCTGCAAGGTGCCGCAAGCGCTCAGCGCCAACGCGCAGCAGAATCCTCCCGCCGCGCGCCTCATAGCCTGGCTCCCGCCAGCCGCCAGCCGCGCCGGCCCAGCCATCCCGCCGCGCCGCGGATCAACAGGTGGGCCAACGGCACGAAGAACAGCGTCAGAAGGGTGGCGGACAGCACCCCGCCCAGCACCGCGGCACCGATGGCGTTCTGGCTGCCGGCGCCCGGCCCGTCGGCCCAGACCAGCGGCGCGACGCCGACGCCGAAGGCCAGGGAAGTCATCAGGATGGGCCGCAAACGCTGGCGCGCCGCCGCCAGCGCCGCGTCGAGCGCGCCTTCGCCGCGCCGCAGCGCCGCCTCGGCGAACTCTATGATCAGGATGGCGTTCTTGGCCGACAGGCCCATGGTGGTGAGCAAGCCCACCTGGAAATAGATGTCGTTGGCCAGCCCGCGCGCCATCACCGCCAGCACCGCGCCCAGCACACCCAGCGGGATCGCCGTCATCGCCGCGCACGGCACCAGCCAGCTTTCATACAGCGCCGCCAGGCACAGGAATACGAACAGGATAGACACCGCGTACAGCAGCGGCGTCTGGCCGCTGGACAGCTTGTCCTGATAGGACAAGCCGCTCCATTCATACTGCGTGCCGGGCGACTTGCCGGCCAGCGCCTCCATCGTCCGCATCGCATCGCCGGAGCTGACGCCGGCCGCCGCCGCGCCCGACAGCGGCAGCGCCGGCAATCCGTTGTAGCGGCTCAGCTGCGTCGGTCCATTCTCCCAGCGGGCGCTGGCGAAAGCGGAAAACGGCGTCATGGCGCCGTCCGCGCCGCGGACGAACCACAAGCCCAGGTCTTCCGGCCGCGAACGATAAGGCGCGTCGGCCTGCACCATCACCTTCTTCACCCGGCCGCGGTCGACAAAATCATTGATGTAGCTGCCGCCCCAGGCCGTGCCCAGCGTGGCAGCCACGTCGGCGGCGTCCAGCCCCAGCGCGGCGGCTTTCATCTGGTCGATGTCCAGCCGCAACTGCGGCTTGTCGTCGGACGCGCCGGAGCGCACCGCGCTCAGGCGCGGATCGCTTTGCGCGGCGCGCAACAGCTCGTCGCGCGCCGTCGCCAGGCCGGCGCGCCCCAAGCCGCTGGCGTCCTGCAGCCAGAATTCGAAGCCGTTGGTCTGGCCCAGTCCGCCTATCGGCGGCAGCACCATGCCAAACACCTCGGCGTCGCGTTCGGACGCCAGCGCCGCGGTGGCGCGGTCGGCAATCGCCTGGGCGCTGTTTTCGCCCCCCTTGCGCAGCGACCAGTCCTTCAGCGCGACGAAGGCCATGCCGGCATTCTGGCCGGAGCCGCCGAAGCTGAAGCCGGACATCAGGTATACCGATTCGACGTTGGCCTTTTCCTGGTTCAGGAAATGCCGCTCCACCGCGCGCGCCACCTGCTCGGTGCGCTCATGGGTGGCGCCGGCCGGCAGCGTGAACTGCACCATCACCGTGCCCTGGTCCTCATCGGGAATGAAAGCGGAAGGAAGGCGCGGATACAACGCCGCCAGCGCGGCGGCCAGCGCCAGGTAGACCAGCGCGCCGCGCAAGGGGCGGCGCAAGCCGGCCGGCAGCCAGCGGCCGGCATAAGCCGTCTGCAAACGCTGGAAGCCTCGCTCGAAAGCCGCCAGCGGACCGCTGGCGGCCGGCGCCTCCACGCGCAGCAAGGTCGCGCACAGCGCCGGGGTCAGCGTCAGCGCCGTCAGCACCGACAGCGCCATCGCGGCGACGATGGTGATCGAGAACTGGCGGTAGATGACGCCGACCGAACCGCCGAAGAAGGCCATCGGCAGAAACACCGCGCCCAGCACCAGTCCGATGCCGATCAGGGCGCCGCCCACCTCGTCCATCGAGCGGATGGTGGCCGCGCACGCGTCCAGCTCCTGCTCCCGCATCACGCGCTCCACGTTTTCCACCACTACGATGGCGTCGTCCACCAACAGGCCGATGGCGAGCACCATGCCGAACAGGGTGAGGGTATTGACGCTGAAGCCCGCCGCGGCGAGTACGCCGAAAGTGCCCAGCAACACCACCGGCACCGTCAACGCCGGAATCAGCGTGGCGCGCCAGTTCTGCAGGAACAGATACATCACCAGCACCACCAGTGCCACCGCCTCCAACAGGGTCTGCGTCACCGACTGGATGGACAGCCGGACGAAATGGGTGGTGTCTTCCGGGTAGGCCACGCGGATGCCAGGCGGAAAATTGCGTTCCAGCTGGGCGATTCGGGCCTTCACCGCCTCGGCCGTGGCCAGGGCGTTGGCGCCCGGCGCCAGCATCACCGCCAAGCCGGAAGCCGGATGGCCGTTCAGGCGGGAGCTGCTGCTGTAGTCCTCGCTGCCCAGCTCCACCCTGGCCACGTCGCCCAGCCGCACTGCGCCGCCGTCCGGCTGCGCCTTAACCACGATGGCGCGGAACTGCTCCGGCGTGGACAGGCGCGACCAGGCGGTGACCATGGCGTTCAATTGCTGGCCGGGCGGCGACGGCCGCGCGCCCAGTTCGCCCACCGACACCTCGATGTTCTGCCGCGATACCGCGGCGGCGACGTCGGACGGCATCAGGCCGAAGCTGTTGAGCTTGTGCGGATCCAGCCAGATGCGCATCGCGTGCGGCGCGCCGAACGCCTGCACCGAGCCGACGCCGTCCACCCGGCTCAACGGGTCCTGCACGGCGCTGGCCAGCCAGTCGGCGATGTCGGCGTCGCTGCGCTGGCCGCTGTCGTCGAAGAACGAGGCGATCAACAGGAAATTGCCCTGCAGCTTGACCACCGACAGGCCGTTCTGCTGCACCGGCTGCGGCAGCCGCGCCAGCATCTGGCTGACCTTGTTCTGCACCTGCACCTGGGCGGTATCGGCATTGGCCCCCTGGTGGAAGGTGAGCATGATCTCGGCCTGGCCGGACGAAGAGCTGGTGGAGCTGAAATACATCAGTTGGTCCAGACCCTTCAATTCCTGCTCCAGCACTTGGATCACGCTGTTTTCCACCACCTGGGCCGAGGCGCCCGGATAGCTGGCGCGGACCATCACCGTGGGCGGGGCGATATCGGGATACTGCGACACCGGCAAGACGCGCAACGCGAAGAGGCCGGCCAGCATTACCACGATGGCCAGCACCCAGGCGAACACCGGTCTGGCTATGAAGAAACGTGCGAGCATGGCCTTAGCCCCTTCCCTGCTTGGCGGGCAGCGCCACCGGAGTCGCAGTCTCGCCCGGACGGGCGCGCTGCAGGCCGTCGACGATCAGGCGGTCGCCCGCGCCCAGGCCGGCGGTGACCAGCCAGTAAGCGCCCTGGGTGCCCTGGGTGGTGAGCACGCGCTGCTCCACCCGCTTATCGGCGAGCAGCACCAGCGCGGTGGCGCGGCCCTGCTCGTCGTGGCTGACGCCCTGCTGCGGCGCCAGCACCGCGTTGCGCTGCACGCCCTGCTCCAGCTCGACGCGCACATACATGCCGGGCAGCAGCAGGCCGTCCGGATTGGGGAATTCGGCGCGCAGCGTCACCGCGCCGGACAGGCGGTCGACATTGAGTTCGGCAAAGCGCAGCCGGCCTGCCTGAGCATATGGGCTTCCATCCTCCAGCCGCAGCAGCGCCCGCGTGCCCGACGGCGCCAGCTCGCCGTCGGCCTGGCGGCGCTTCAGCCGCAGCAGCTCCTGGCTGGATTGCGTGACGTCGACATAGATCGGATCCAGCTGCTGGATGGTGGCCAGCGCGGCGCTCTGCCCGGCCGTCACCAACGCGCCTTCGCTGACGCTGGAACGGCCGATACGGCCGGAAATCGGCGCCAGTACGCGGGTACGCGCCAATTCAACCCTGGCCGCCGCCACCGCCGCCGTGCCGGCGCGCTCCGCGGCCAGACCCTTGCGGTACTCCGCGTCCGCCTCTTCGCCGTCCTGGCGGCTGATGCCGTCTATCTTGGCCAGCTCGGCGTAGCGCTGGGCGCGGCTGCGCAGATTGGCCAGCGCGGCGCGCGCCGAAGCCAGCGTCGCCTCGGCCTGCTGCAGCGCGGCCTGATAGCTGGCCGGATCGATCTGGTACAGCAACTGGCCGGCCTTGACCTGGCTGCCTTCGACGAAGTGGCGCTGCAGCACGATGCCGGACACTTGCGGACGCACTTCGGCGCTGCGGTAAGCGACCGTGCGGCCTGCCAGCTCGACCTTCAGCGTCACGTCCTGCGCGGCCAGCGTCACCACGCCCACCTCCGGCGGCTTGTCAGTCGCCGGAGCCTCCGCCGGTCCACGGCAAGCTGCCACGCCGACCGTCATCGCCACAATCATCCATTTTCGCATAGCGCAATGCACCCGGCCGCAGCGCCGCACGCCGAGCCCATTCGAGTTGAGAATCCAGAGCCGCGGCAGGCCGCGGCCCGCCGGACGGTGCTCTGTCTGGGTCGACAATCTTAATGATAATACTTATCATTTGCAACGATGCAGCACCAACCCATTCCACTATTTCAAGGATTCCGCATGAGCACCCCTCCCGCCGCCGACCGCCGCCGCGCGCTGCGACTGGCGCTGGCAAGCTGCCTTACCCTATGCCTGGCCGCCTGCGACTCCGGCGCCAAACCAGAAGAAAGCGCGCCGTCGCGCGGCGGTTGGCCGCGCACGCTGGACAGCGTCAAGGGCAAGCTGACGCTGGACGCCATGCCGCAACGCATCGTCTCCACCAGCGTGACGCTGACCGGCACCCTGCTCGCCATCCACGCCCCGGTGGTGGCCAGCGGCGCCAGCGCGGCCAATTCCAAGGTCACCGACGAACAGGGCTTCTTCACTCAATGGAGCGAGGTGGCCAAGCAGCGCGGCGTGACGCCGCTGTACCAGGGCGAGCCGAATGCCGAGGCTATCATCGCCGCCCAGCCGGACCTGATCGTGATGGCAGGCACCGGCGGCGACTCGGCGCTGAAGCTGTACGAGCAGCTGAGCCAATTGGCGCCGACTCTGGTGGTCAATTACGACGACAAGAGCTGGCAGGAACTGGCCACGCTGCTGGGCCACGCCACCGGCCGCGAGGCCGACGCCCGCGCCGCCATCGCCGGTTTCGATGCCGAGGCGGCCGCGGCCAAAGCCAGAATCAAGCTGCCGCCGCAGCCGACCGCGGCGCTGGTGTATTACGAAGACGGTTCCGGTGCCAATCTGTGGACGCCGCAATCGGCGCAGGGCAAGCTGCTACAGTCGCTGGGCTTCACGCTGGCCACCGCGCCGGACAGCGTCAAGGGCAATACCAGCATGGGCCTGCGCCACGACATCATCCAGCTGTCCGGAGAGAAGTTCGCCGCCGGCCTGCGCGGCCGATCCATCATGCTGTTCAACGCCGACCAGGGCCAGGTGGCGCAAGTGCTGGCCAATCCCTTCCTGGCGGACAATCCCGCGGTGCGCGGCAAGCAGGTCTACGCAGCCGGCCTGGACACCTTCCGCCTCGACTACTACAGCGCCCGCAACCTGCTGGAACGGCTGCGCAAGCAATTCGGCTAAAACGGCCTGATGCCGCGCGCCACGCCGACAGCTGGCCTGCGGTCTTTTGCCACCGGCAGGGCCGCGCCGGCCGGCGCGAAGAAAACCGCGCCTCCGATGCGCCCCGCCTCCCTTCAAACCTGCGCCGGGAGGCAGGCCCGACACCATCCGCGCAGCGGATTCAACACGATGCAGATGGCAAGCCGGCGTCAAGTCGACATCCTGCGCTAGCAATGAAAAAAGCGGACCGTGGTCCGCTTTTTTCATCATGGAAACTCAAGACCCCGACGCTTGCTGCGCCGGCTCGCCCTCGGCCTCCGGCCCGTGCCCGCCGGCCAGCCGGCGCAAGGAGCCGAAGCCCACGCACATCATCAGCCCGGCCGCCGCCGCTCCGGCGCCGAACCAGGCCACCGCGAACAACGGCGCCAGCGCCCGCGCCAGCGCGCCCAGGCCCAGCGCGCCCAGGCTGTCGCCCACCACATCCTGCGCGTTCCACAAGCTATTGACGCGGCCCAGCAGATGGTCGGGCGTCTGTCCCTGCACCAGCGTGAACTGCAGCAAGGAGGCGATGGAGCCGAGATAGCCCAGCGCCACCAGCGCTGCCAGGCCGTAGGCCAGATGGGTGAAGGCACCCAAGGACGCGATGGCCAGCGACGAAGCGGTGACGCAGGCCAGCATCATCGCGCCGGGACGGCGCAGGCCGCCCACCCAGCCGCTGGTGAAGGCCCCCAACATCGCGCCCAGCGGCACCGCCGAGTACATCAGGCCCACTTCGAAGGCGCCGCCGCCGTAGCCGTCCTCAGCCAGCGACGGATACAGCACGCGCACCGCGCTCAGCAGCGTCTGCAGCGTGCCCACCGCCACCACCGCGCCCACCACCTTGTTCTGCCACAGGAATTCGAAGCCCTCCAGCAGCGAGCGCAGCGGGTGCGAAATCTCGACGTTCTGCGGCTTCAGCGACGGCAATCGGGTCAGCGGGATCAGCGTGGCCAGCGTGCCCACCCCCGCCAGCAGATAGTTCCAGTTGACGCCGGCGGCGGTGATGATCACCCCGCCCAACAACGGCGACAGCACCGCGCCGAAGCGCACCGTCAGCATGCTCAGCGCGCCGGCGGCCGGCAGGTTCTCACGGCCGACGATGACCGGGATGGACGCCATCAGCGAGGTGATGCCAATGCCGCTGAAGAAGCCGTCCCAGGTGGACACCACGTACAGCGCCAGCACCGAGGGGCTGGTCATGAAGCCGTTCAGCGCCAGCGCCAGGAAACCCAGGCCGCAAGAAGCGCGCCCCAGCAGGATCAGGCGGCGGCGGTCCATCCGGTCGGCCAGCACGCCGCCGCACATCAGGCCGGCGAACATGCCGACGCCGTCCAGCGCCATCGCCGCCCCCACCTGCAGGGTGGAGCCGGTGAGCTGGTGGATCTGCACCGGCACCGCCACCATCAGGATGCCGAAGGCGAACACCGAGATCATGCGGGCGATGAAAATGGAACGGAAATGCGGATTGAGCCTGAGCAGGCTGAAGTCGACTAGGATGGGCGATTTTTTCATGTTTTCAACACAGTGGTTCGAGAGGCGCGGCGCGGCCATCGCACGCGGAACGCGGACGGCATAATGCCACGGCGGGGTGTCCCTTCATGGAATATGCATGGTAACATTGGCGATCCGTATTAGGAATCATTTTCATTTGATCATGCCGACAAGCCTTTCCCCGCCGCCCCGCCGGCGGACGCTGCTGCTGTTCGCCTGTCTGGCGCTGCTGGCCGCAGCCGTCGTCCTCAGCCTGGCGCTGGGCGCCAAGCCCATTCCGCTGTCCACCGTCTGGAACAGCCTGCTGGGCCGCGACCACGGCCCGGACAGCGTGATCGTGCTGCAGGGGCGCCTGCCGCGCACCCTGCTCGGCCTCCTGGCCGGCGCGGCGCTGGGCTTGGCCGGCGCGCTGACCCAGGCGCTGACCCGCAATCCGCTGGCCGACCCCGGCGTGCTGGGCGTCAACGCCGGCGCCAGCTTCGCCATGGTGCTGGGCGTGGCCGTGCTGGCGGTGGACAGCCCGCAAGGCTATATGGGCTGCGCGGCCGCAGGCGCCTTGGCCGCCACGCTGCTGGTCTACGCGGTGGGCGCGCGCGGCCGCCGCGCCGATCCGCTGCGCATCGTGCTGGCCGGCGTCGCCGTCGGCGCCGTGCTGATGGGGCTGTCGGCCGCCATCACCCTGCTCGACCCCATCGCCTTCAACCGGATGCGCTACTGGAACGCCGGCACCCTGGACGTGCGCGACATGGCCGCGGTAGGCCTGGCCGCTCCCGCCATCCTTGCCGGCGGCCTGCTGGCGCTGCTGTTGGCGCGGCCGCTGGGCGCGATGGCCCTGGGCAACGACCTGGCGGTCAGCCTGGGCAGCCGGCCGCTGTGGGCGCAAGCCGGCGCCGTCGCCGCCATCACGCTGCTGTGCGGCGCCAGCACTGCCGCCGCCGGGCCGATAGGCTTCGTCGGCCTGATGATTCCCCATGTCTCGCGCCGGCTGGCCGGCCCGGACCTGCGCAAGAGCCTGCCCTTCACCGCGCTCTTGGCCCCCATCCTGCTCTTGCTGTCGGACATCGTCGGCCGGCTGCTGACGCCGGGCGAGCTACGGGTCTCCATCGTCACCGCCTTCATCGGCGCGCCGGCACTGATCTGGCTGGCGCGCGGCCAGCGCGCGGCCGGGAGCGCGGCATGAGGACGCTGGAACTGCGCCTGGGCCGTCCCGACGGCAGCTTCAATATCCGCCTGCGCCTGCACCGGCTGTGGCCGGCGCTGCTGCTGATGGCAGCCTGCGCCGCGCTGGCGCTGATCAGCCTGCGCGCCGGCGCGCTGCACCTGAGCCTGGAGCAGGTGTGGGCCGCGCTGCACGGCCGCGGCAGCCGGCTGGAAGTGGCGGTGGTGCAGCAATGGCGGCTGCCGCGCGTGGCGATGGCGCTGGTCATAGGCGCGGCGCTGGGCATGAGCGGCGCGGTGTTCCAGTCGCTGCTGCGCAATCCGCTGGGCAGCCCGGATGTGGTGGGCTTCAACACCGGCGCCTATACCGGCGCGCTGCTGGTCATCACTCTGGCCGGCGGCAGCCATTTCCAGATCGCCGGCGGCGCGCTCGCAGGCGGTCTGGCATCCGCCGCCCTGGTCTACCTGCTGGCCTGGCGCAACGGCGTGCACGGGCTGCGGCTCATCATCGTCGGCATCGCCGTCAGCGCCATGCTCAGCGCGCTCAACAGCTGGCTGCTGATCAACGCCAGCCTGGAGTCGGCGATGAGCGCCGCGATCTGGGGCGCCGGCACGCTGAACGGCATGACCTGGAGCAAGGGCCTGCCCTCGGCGCTGCTCTGCCTGCTGGCCATGCTGGCGGCGCTGGCGCTGCAGCCGCGCATGCGGCTCCTGGAGATGGGCGACGACTGCGCCAGCGCGCTGGGCGTGCCGGCCGAGCGCACCCGGCTGTGGCTGATGGCCCTGGGGGTGGCGCTGATCGCCTCCGCCACCGCCGCCGCCGGCCCCATCGCCTTCATCGCGCTGGCCGCGCCGCAGATCGCCCAGCGCCTGCAGCGCGCGCGCGCCACCTGCCCGCTGACCGCCGCCTGGACCGGCGCCCTATTGCTGCTGGCCGCCGACTATGGCGCCCAGCACCTGTTCTATCCGCGCCAGTTGCCGGTGGGCGTCGTCACCATCTGCATGGGCGGCCTGTACCTGCTGTGGCTGCTGCTGCGCCAAACCGGAGGCCGAAAACCGTGACCACCCTGACATTCAAACACCAGACCGCCGGCCTGACGGACGAAACCGCCGCAACGCCAGCCTCCCCTCGACTGCGCGGCGAAACTTTGCGGCTGGGCTACCGCCAGCGCGTCATCTGCGACGGGCTGGACCTGAGGATTCCCGACGGATCGTTCACCGTCATCATCGGCCCCAACGGCTGCGGCAAATCCACCCTGCTGCGCAGCCTCAGCCGCCTGCTCAAGCCCTTGTCCGGCCAGGTATGCCTGGACGGCCGCGACATCCACGGCCTGCCGGCCAAGGCGGTGGCGCGCCAGCTGGGCCTGCTGCCGCAAAGCGCCGTGGCGCCGGACGGCATCAGCGTGGCCGATCTGGTGGCGCGCGGCCGCTACCCGCACCAAAGCCTGCTGCGTCAATGGAGCCGGCAGGACGAGGACGCGGTGGGCCAGGCGCTGGCCGCCACCGGCACCGCCGACCTGGCCGACCGCCTGGTGGACGAGCTGTCCGGCGGCCAGCGCCAGCGGGTATGGGTGGCGATGGCCCTGGCGCAGCAGACGCCGCTATTGCTGCTGGACGAGCCCACCACCTATCTGGACATCGCGCACCAGATCGAGCTGCTGGAATTGTTCCGCCGCCTGAACCGCGAAGGCGGCCGCACGCTGGTGGCGGTGCTGCACGACATCAACCACGCCTGCCGCTACGCCACCCACCTGATCGCAATGAAAGACGGCCGCATCGTCGCCGAAGGCGCGCCGTCGCGCATCGTCACCGCCGAGTTGATCGAACAGGTATTCGGGCTGCCCTGCCTGATCATCGAAGACCCGGTCAGCCATACGCCGATGGTTATTCCGCGCTGATTTCGCTTTCTTCCGCCCCATGAAAAATGGCCCCTTTCGGGGCCATTCATATCGCAACGGTTAAGTCGAGAATTACTCGCCCCATACCTGCACTTCGCTCCATGCAGCATCAGCAGCATCAGCAGCATCAAGTACTTCCTTTAGCTCAGCCTCAGTCAAGTTGGTATAGCGGGATGCAGTAACAACCGATTGACACAAAATCCTGACAGCAATATCGAGCAGACCAACTATCAACTCCTTGGGCGCCTCAGCATGATAGCGAAGCTCAAATTTGCCAGCGTGACGTGCCAATAATGTGGTGAGCTGGTTGTGCGAAAACGAGCAAAAGACGCGATAAGCCACGTATGTAGACAAGATGTTTGCTTTCTTGAATCTCTGATACACATCGAGCTTGCCGTAGCCTTTCCCCTCCAGTTCAACTTTTATCGGGTCAGCCTGAGCCTTCCATTCAGCCAACTTCCTTTGCGCATCTGGGTCTTGTTGCATTTCGGAATCCGCTGCATATTCAGTGAACAACACGATGTCTGCACGTGCGTTGTCGTATCTGATCTGATCGACGAATGCAGAATCTTTTATGAGATTCAGTAAGTTTGCATGCCCCTCCAGCATTGAACGCACCATAGCTGAAGCATGGGAGGAGAAACCACCTTCTATCAAGTGCAATGTAGCTGCAAACTGTTCGGCAATAGTCAGGTACAAGGTAGCTGCGACACGATGTTCGCCGCTATCTAATACGCTGCCACGTAGCAGTAGCTCATCGAGAGATTCTTTGATCTTGTGCGCTTTAGCAGTCATCGCGGAGATGTTCGGCATTATGGTCCCTTTGCGGATGAGCCCGTTGGCCAAATATCAGATATGGGAAAGCCCTCGATCATCAAAGGTTCGCGGCCAAGTTGATCGAGGGCTGTGGTAGGTAAGTGTGCGGCCTGCAGCTATTGTAGTACGGCTGCAGGAGCCCAGAGCAATATCAGCTTAAATCACCCCAGACTGTCCACCTCCTTCAAAATGCCGTCCAGCAACGGCCCCAAGGTCTCCAGCGATTGCGGCGACACGATGTCCTCGTGCGCGCAATCCAGCTCATGCACCGCCAGGCTGCCCAGATGCGGCCGCCATGTCTCCCGCACGTCCATTCCTGCCGGCAGCGTGCGGCGGGCGACGAACAGCGTGGCCGCGCCGGGGTAGCGCGGCGTGCGCGCCTGCGACAGCAAGCGCACCGCGTCCTGGTAGTTGGCGACGATATGGCCGAACATCTCGGTCTTCTCGCGCAGCATGAAGGCGTCGGCGGCATCGTCGGTGGCGGCCATGAACTGCTGCTGCTCGCGCGCCACTTCGGCCTGCGCCTCATCCTCGGTCGGGCCGGTCCAGTCCTGGCCCTCCGGCGGGTAGGTATCCAGCAGGCCCAGGAAGGCTACCTGCTCTCCTTCCGCCGCCAGGCGGGCCGCCAGCGCCTGCGCCACGGTGCCGCCCAGCGAATAGCCGAGCAGATGGTAAGGCCCCTGCGGCTGCACCCGGCGCAGATTGGCCAGATGGCGCTCGCACACCGCGTCCATGTCCACGCACTTGGCGATGGCACCGTCCGGGCGCGGCGACTGCAGCCCCACCAGCGCGAGGCCATCGGCCAGGTAGCGCGACAGGCCGCTGTACTGCCAGGCGAAGCCGGAGGCCGGGTGGATGCAGAACAGCGGCCGCCCCTTGCCCGGACGCAGATGCAGCACCTCGCCGAAGCCGGCCAGCGCCGGGTCGGACGCCAGCGCGTCGTCCGACAACACCCGCGCCAGCTTGGCCACCGTAGGCGAAGCCATGATCTGGCCCACCGACACCGGCAGCTTCAGCTCGCGGCGCAGCGCCGCGGCCAGCCGCATCGCCAGCAGCGAGTGGCCGCCCAGCGCGAAGAAGTCGTCGTCGGCGCCCACAGCGGCGCAGTCCAGCGTTTCTTCGAACAGCGCGGCGATGCGGCTCTCCAGGCCCGGCCGGGGCGCGCGCCCCGCGGCGGCGGCGGTCGCCGCCGGCTCCGGCAGCGCCTTGCGGTCCAGCTTGCCGTTGGCGCTGAGCGGGAAATCGGCCAGCTGCACGATGGCCACCGGCACCATGTGCGCCGGCAGCCTGAGCGCCAGCGCCGCGCGCAGCGCGTCGGCCTCGGGAGGATTCTCCGGATCGGACGCGATCACGTAGCCGACCAGCTGGCGGGCATCCGCGCCGGCCAGCGCCGCGCCCTGCCCGCCCAGCGTGCGGGCGTGGACCACCGCGCGCGCGACGCCGTCCAGCTCCAGCAGCGCGGCCTCGATCTCGCCCAGCTCGATGCGCTGGCCGCGTATCTTCAGCTGGTCGTCGCTGCGGCCCAGATACTCCACCGCGCCGTCCGGCAGCCAGCGCGCCACGTCTCCGGTGCGGTACATCCGCTCGCCGTCGGCGTAAGGGTCGGCGACGAAGCGGCCGGCGGTCAGGTCTGGCCGGCCCAGGTAGCCGTGCGCCAGCTGCGCGCCGCACAGATAAAGCTCGCCGGGCACGCCCAGCGGAACCGGCCGCAGCGCGGCGTCGAGAATGCGCAGCGCGGTATTCCACACCGGCAGGCCGATCGGCACGCTGGCCGCTTCCGGCGCCGGCTTGGCCGCCGGCTGGTAGCTGACGTCCACCGCCGCCTCGGTGGGGCCGTAGAGATTGTGCAAGGGCGCGTCCACCAGCGCGGCGTAGCCGTCGGCCAGCTCGCGCGACAAGGCCTCGCCGCTGCAGAACACCCGGCGCAGACCCCGCGCCTGCGCCGAACGGGCGGCCGCGTCGCCCTGCATGTGCGCAAGCAGCGCCGCCAGCATCGACGGCACGAAGTGCAGCGTGGTGACTTGCTGCGCCGCGATCAAGTCCAGCAGCGCCTCCGGGTCGCGGTGGACCTCCGGCGGCGCCATCAGCAGCCGCGCGCCGACCATCAGCGGCCAGAAGAACTCCCATACCGACACGTCGAAGCTGCAAGGCGTCTTCTGCAGCACCACGTCGTCCGGCTGCAGGCGGTACTCGTGCTGCATCCACAGCAGGCGGTTGACGATGGCGCGGTGCGAAATCAGCACTCCCTTGGGCCGGCCGGTGGAGCCGGAGGTGTAGAGCAGATAGGCGGCGTGCTCCGGCGTCAGCGCCGGAGCGTCGAAGGCTTGCGGCGCTTCGGCCAGGCCGTCCTGCAGCAACAGCTCGCCCATGGCGGCGAAACGCTCCGCCAGCGCGGCGCAAGTAATGATCAGGCTAGGCTTGGCGTCGGCCACCATATAGGCCAAACGTTCGTCTGGGTAGCCGGTGTCCAGCGGCAGATAGGCGGCGCCGGCCTCTTGCGCAGCCATCAGCGCCAGGCTCAGATGCACCGAGCGCGGCAGCGCCACCGCCACGATGTCGCCCGGCATCACGCCGGCCGCGCGCAGCCTGGCGGCCAGGTCGTGCACTTGGGCGCGGGTTTGGGCATAGCTGAGCGCATGCGTCCCATCCAGCAGCGCAGGCGCGTCAGGCGTCCGCTCAGCCTGGACCGCCAGCAGCGCCGGCAGCGTGGCGTCGGGCAGCGGCGCCGCGGTGGCGTTGACGCGCTGCAGCAGGCCCTGTTCCGCGCCGGTCAGCGGCTGGAACCGCGACCACGGCAGGTCCGGCTGCAGCACCATATGCTCCAGCAGCGCCAGCAGCCGCTCCGCCAGCTGTTCCGGCTCGCGCACCAGATTGCGGTATTCGATCAGCAGCCGCAGCCTATCGCCCGGCAGCGCCAGCACCGTCAGCGGATAGTGGGTATGGCCGCGGTTGCGCAGGCCGGCGATGCGCGCGCCCAGATAGTCGCGCGCCTGCATGTCCTGCTCCGGGTAGTTTTCCACCACCAGCAAGGTATCGAACAGCGTGGCGGCGCCGGCCAGACGCTGGATTTCGCCCAGGCCCAGGCCGTCGTGCTCCAGCAGCTGGATCTGGCGCGCCTGCAGTTCGGCCAGTTGCCGCCACAGCGGCAGCTCCGGCCGCAGGCGCACCCGCACCGGGATGGTGTTGCTGAACAAGCCGATGTGCTCGTCCACGCCGTCCACCGGGCTGAAGCGCCCGGACACCGGCGAGCCGAACACCACGTCGTCGCGTCCGGTCAGCAGGCTGAGCAAGGCGCCCCACATGCCCTGCATCGCGGTGTTCAGCGTCAGCCCATGCTCGCGGCAGCGCTCGGTCAGCGCGCTCTCCAGCGCCGGCGGCAGCACCAGCTCCAGCTCCCGCACTTCCGGCGCGGCAGTCTGCTGGCCGAACAGCAGCGTCGGCTTGACGCCGTCCAGCGCCTGCCGCCACAACTGCCTGGCCGGAACCAGGTCGCGCGCCGCCAGCGCGCGCACCACGCCCGGATAATCGACGCGGGGCGGCGCCAGCGTTTCCGGGCCATTGCCGTAGGCGGCCAGCAGGTCGCGCAGCAGGATAGGCGTGGACCAACCATCCACCACCAGGTGATGCGCGGTCAGGAACAGCGTATGGCGCGCGCCATGCCGCGCCAGCACGGCGTGCAGCAAGGGCCCTGTGCCGGGCCCGCCCACCGCGAAATCGCGGTCCAGTTCCTCGCGCTCCAGCGCCTGCAAGGCCTCTGCCTCGGCCGCCGCATCCCGTTCGCCCAGATCCGCTTCGCGCCACGGCCATTCCGGCAAGGCCAGCGGCAGCAGCTGCAAGGGTTCGGCTTGCGCCTCGCTGTCGAAGCGCGCGGCCAGTTGCGGATGTCGGCGCAGCACCGCCGCCAGCGCGGCGCGCAGCCGCGCCGCGTCCAGCGGGCCTTCGAAGGTCACCCGGGTCATAGAGTTGTACTTGCCGGCGGCCTCCCCCAACTGGGCATGGAACAACAAGCCCTGCTGCAAGGGCAGCACCGGCAACGCCGCCGCCAGCGGCCCGTGGCGCGCCACCAGCGCCGCCAGCTCGGCGTCGGTCAGCGGCGCGCCGTCGCCGCCCAGCGTATCCGCGGCCACCAGGGTGTCGGCGGCGGCAAGCGGGTCGCGCGCGGCCAGCGCGGCCAAGGCGGCGACGGCGCTCTCCATGCGCCGTCCCAGCCGCTCGATGGCCGCGGCGTCGAACAAGGCCTCGGCCCAGGTCCAGTTGACCGCCACGCGCGGTTCGTCGCCGGCTTCGTCGACGAACACATTGGCCTCCAGGCCATACTGCAGCGGCAGCGCCGGATCGATGTCCACCGCGAAGGCGTCGGCGAAGCGGCCCCCGGCCGCCAGCGGCGTCCACTCGCCGTCGCCTGCCTGGAAACGGCCCAGATAATTAAACAGCAGCGCCGGCCGGTTCAGCGCTTCCAGCGCGCGCAGCGCCGGACCGTGCTCGTCGTCCAGATAGCGCAGCACGCCATAGCCCAGGCCGTGGTCTGGGATGGCGCGCATCGCGCGCTTGACCGCGCGCAAGGCCGCCAGCGCCGCCGCATCGCCGGCCGGCAAGGCCGACAGGTCGAACAAGGCCGGGTATTCGGCGGTCAGCCAGCCCACGGTGCGGCCCAGATCAATGGCGTCCGGCGCGTGGCGGCCATGCGATTCCAGCCCGAAGCGCAGCCGCGGCGCGTCGAACTCTCCGCGGCAAGCCAGCGCCAGCGCCGCCAGCAGCAGCTCCTCCACTGTGGCGCCGCAAGCGGCTGGCAGCCGCTGCAGCAGCGCCGCGCCTGCCTCCTTGCCCAGCAGCACGCGCAGCTGCCTCGCGCTGGCGTGGACGTCGCGCCCCGCATCCAGCGGACGGCTGCCCAAGGCGTCGGCCGGCGCGGCCAGCATGCCGCGCCACATCGCCAGCTCGCCGCGACGCGCCGGCACCTGCCCGGCCAGGGTCCGCGCCCAGTCGCGCAGGCTGAAGTCCTCGCGCGGCAAGCTGGCGGCCTCTCCAGCCATCGCCGCTTCGCACGCGTTCTGCAGCTCCGGCAGCAGCGCGCGCCATGACACGCCGTCCACCGCCAGGTGGTGGATGGCCAGCAGCAGCCGGCCATCGTCCTTGCCGGTTTGCAGCGCCGCCTGCAGCAACAGCCCGTTCTCCGGGTCCATCCGCGTGCTGGCGGCCTCGAACAGCTGGTCCGGCGCCGCGTCCGGCTCCGCCAGCGTCAGGATGCGCGCATCCAGCTCGGACGGCGCCGGATCGGCGCTCAGCTGGCCGTCAACTGCGCGGCTGCGCAAGCCCGGATGAGCCCGCAGCAGGGCCAGCAGGCCGAAGGACAGCTGCGCGGCGGTCAAGCCGGCCGGCACCTTCAGCCACACGCCCTGAACGAAGCGGCTATGCAGGCCGTATTGCTCGGCGAACCAGCCGACAATGGGCAGCCGGCCCAACGGACCCGGCGCATCGTCGGCCGCCGCGGAGGCCGCGGCCAGCGGCTGCAAGGCCTGGGCCATCCGCGCCGGGGTGCGGCGCGCAAACACCTCGCGCGGGCGCAGCATGAAGCCGGCGCGGCGCAGCTCGGTGCCCAGGCTCATCGCCGAGATGCTGTCGCCGCCCAGCTGGAAGAAGTCGTCGTCCGGGCCGGCCCCGGCCAGATTCAGCACCTTGGCGACGCCGGCGCACAGCAGGCGCTCGGCTTCGCCGGCCGGCTCGCGCCCCGCTCCGGCGCTCTGCGGCCGGATAGCCGGCAGCGCCTTGCGGTCTATCTTGCCGTTGATGTTGACCGGCCATTGCGGTAGCACCGCCAGCGCCGACGGCACCATGTAGTCGGGCAGGGTTTCTGCCAGTTGCGCCAGCAGCGCGGCGGGCAGCGCCTCCTCGGCATGCCGGCCAGGCTCGGCCATGGTGCAGTAGCCCACCAGGCGGTGGCTGCCGCCCACTGGCTCGGCCAGCACCACCGCGGCGCTGACGCCGGGCAGGCTGGCCAGCGCGTGCTCCACCTCGCCCATCTCGATGCGGAAGCCCCGCACCTTCACCTGCTGGTCGGTGCGGCCGATGAAATCCAGCTGGCCGCGCGCGTTCCAGCGCACCAGGTCGCCGGTGCGGTACATCAACTCGCCGTCGCCGAAGGGGTTGGCGACGAAGCGCGCCGCCGTCAACGCCGGCCGGTTCAGATAGCCCAGCGCCAGGCCGGCCCCGGCCAGGTACAGTTCGCCGGCCCCCCCTATCGGCACCGGACGCAGCGCGCCGTCCAGCACCAACGCGCGGGTATTGGCCACCGGGCGGCCCACCACCGGCTCCTCGGCGGCCGTCGCCGGCGCGCCCAACGCCGAGATGGTGTATTCGGTGGGGCCGTAGAAATTGTGGAAATGCAGCTGCCGGTACTGGCGCATGCGTTTCCACAAGGCCGGCGACACCGCCTCGCCGCCCACCATCACCATGCCCGGCTGCGGCTGGCCTTCGTCCATCAGGCCGCATTCCAGCATCTGCAGCAGCAAGGACGGCGGCACGTCCATTTCGTCGATGCGCTCGCGCCGCACCAGCTCCACCAGCTGCTGCGCGTCGCGGCGCAGCTCCTCGTCGCACAGGTGGACCTCCTGGCCCAGCAGCAGCCAGAACAGCTGCTCCAGCGCGCCGTCGAAGGACAGCGAGGCGGTTTGCATGGTGCGCACGCGCCGGCCCTTGCCGCGGATGAAATCGCCGAACAGCCCCGCCTGCTGGCTCAGCAGCAGGTTGAGGAAGCTGGCATGGGCGATCATCACCCCCTTCGGCTTCCCGGTGGAGCCCGAGGTGTAGATCATGTAGGCCAGGCTGGCGCCGTCCAGCGGCCGCAATCTTTCCGCGTCATCCAGCGGATGGGCGGGATGCGCCGCCAGCCGCGCGCGCGTCTCCGCCAGGTCCAGGCACAGCGCCGGCAGATCCGGCAGCCCGCCCTGCGCGCCGGAATGGGCGAGCAGCAGCGCCGGCGCGGCGTCTTCGCACATCAGCGCCAGCCGCTCGGCGGGATAATCCAGGTCCAGCGGCAGGAAGGCGGCGCCGGAGGCCAGCACGCCCAGGATGGACACCACCGAATCCACGCCGCGCGGCACCGCGATGCCGACCACGCTGCCGGCGCCTATGCCCCGGCTCAGCAGCTCGCGGGCCAGTTGCGCGACGCGCGCGCTCAATTCCGCATAGTTCAGCCGGTCGCCGCCGCAAACCAGCGCGGTTTCGCCGCCGTATCGCGCGGCGCTCAGCAGGAACACGTCCAGCGCGGTGCGCACGCCCGCCGGCGCCGCCACCTCCGGCCCTTGCGACCACTGCTGCAGCGCCGCGCGTTCCTCCGCCCCCTGCAAGGGCGCGTCGCCCAGCGCCATGCCGCCAGCCAGCGCCGCCACAAAGCCCTGCAGGCGCAGCGCGTGCCAGTTCAGCTCCTCCGCGCCGTAGCGCGCCGGATTGGCGCTCAATTCCACCACCAGCGATTCGCCCTGCCGCCAGATGCCGAACTCGATGTCTTCCACCGGCCCCACCGCCAGGGGCAGCGTCACGCCGGCCACCTCGCCCAGCCGCAGCGACTGGTCGTAGATCTTCAGGTTCAGCGTCGCGCCGTACAGCGCGCGGCCGGAGCCCACCATGCCGTTGTCGCGCTGGATCTGTTCGGCGTCGTAGCGCTCGTGGCGGCGCACCTGCTTCAGCTCGCCCGCCAGTTGGCGCGCCAGCGCGGCCAGGCCGGCGCGCTCGTCCACATCCAGCGCCACCGGCAGCACGTTCACTACCGGGCCGGTCGCGCCTAGCGCGGCCGACCCCATGCGGCGCATGAAAGGCACGCCCAGCGCCACCCGCCGCCGGCCGCTCATCCGGGCCAAGTAGGCAAACGCCGCAGCCATCGCCAGCTGCGGCGCGCCCAGCCCCGCCGCCATGCCGGACAAGGCGCGCAAGGCCTCGCCGCCCAGCTCGAAGCGGCTGCGCAGCACCTCCACGTTGGCGGCGCCGGCGCCGGCCAGCTCGCGGCTGGACAGGGAGATCGGCTCCGGCAAAGCGGCGGCGTAATCGCGCCAGAACGCCCGGTCGTCCTGGTGGCGCGGACTGGCCAGATAGGCGTCGCGCTCGGCCGCCACTTCGGCGAAGGAAACGAACGGCGACGGCGGCGGCGCCTCGCCCCGCCCGAGCGCCTGGTAGATATCCGCCATGCGCCGGGTCAGCGCGGCGAAACTGTAGCCGTCTACGCAAACATGGTGGTAGCGCTGATACCAGAACCAGCGCTCATCGGCGCCGGTGGCCAGCTTGAACAGCCGGTGGCAATACAAGGGACGGTCGCCGTCCGCCCGCAGGTCGGCGGCCAGATCGGCGCGCATCCATTGCCGCGCCAGCGCTTCCGGCTCGGCCTCGGCGCTCAGGTCTTGCCACTGCGGCAGCGGCAGCGGCAGCGCGGCGGCGTCGAAGCCGACTGGCAGGAATTGCGCCGGGCCCTCGGCCGTTTCGGCAAAGCGGGCGACGACGGTGTCGGCCTCGGCCAGGCCTTGCCGGATGGCAAGGCTCAAGCGCGCGGCGTCTATGGCGCCGCAGAGCTCGACGCAATGCGCGACAGTGTAGGTGTTGCCCTGTTCGGCGATCTGATCGGCGAGCCAGATGCCCAATTGCGAACCGAACAGCGGCAGCTCGCGCGCTTCGGCGTGAAATTTGGTTTCAATATTCAACTCGGTGCATCCCTGAGTGCGGGTAATCGGAAACGGCGGCCGGCGCGCCGCGCGCAGTCGGCCGCGCCCGCGGCCATGGCGCGGGCGGAACTGTCGGATGCGGCAAAGGCGCGGCCTAGCCGCTGCGCAGGGAACGCGGCCGGATGTCGGTCCAGTTGGCGTCGAGATAACTCACGCAAGCGCCGCGGCTGTCGGGGCCGAACACCGCGCGCCAGCCTGCCGGCGTCGCCAGCTGCGACGGCCACAGGCTGTGCTGGTCCTGGTTGTTGGCCAGCACCAGGAAGGAAAGGCTTTCATCATCGAAAGGATTGGTTTGCTCCGCGCTCATCGCGAACACTCCAGCAAGCGAGCCGCCTGGCGACGATATGGTGCTGCCGCGCTGCGCGGAGGCCATCTCGCCAATCGGGCGGTTCTGGTTTATTTTAGGGTGCGGCCCAGGGCCGCCACAAACAGCCCAGCCCCTGCAGCAGACCGCCACGCCAGCACAGCCAGTCGTGCCCGCCCTCGAATATCTGATAGCGCACCTGGTGGCCGGCCCGTTCCAATGCCGCGCGCTGGCTGTCGTTGACGTCCACCATCACGTCTTCGCGGCTGCCCACCTCCTGGAACACCTTGAGGCTGCCGGCCGGCAGCCCGCCCGCCTCCAGCCTCTCGGTCAAGCGGCCGCGGCTGCCCGGCAGCCTGCGCCCTTCGGCGGCGCGCGCCTTTTCGTGCAGCTCGACATAGGGCCACCAGAACGAGCCGGACTGGCTCAGCACGCAGCCGAAGCGTTGCGGCCAATTCAGGCCGGCGAACATCGCCGCCAGGCCGCCGTAGCTCTGCCCCGCCACCACGGTGCGGCCGGCGTCGTCGCTGAACGGCGCAAGCAGCGCCGCCTGCGGCAGCAACTCCCGCTGCAGCGCCAGCCAGAAGGCCTCGTTGCAGGTCAGGTCTTGCTCGCGGTTGTCGCCGTCGATGGAGTCCACCAGCAGATACACCGCCGGCGGCAGGCTGCCGCGCCGGGTCTCCTCGTCCAGCGCGGCGAACACCGGCATGCGCTCCGCCCAGTTCTGGCCGTCCAGCAGCACCGCGAGCGGCCTATCGCGCCATTGCTCGCGCGGCGCCGCGCCGGTGTGGTAGACCCAGACCCGGCGCGCCTTGCCCAGGAGCGCACTATCCCAGCGGATTTCCGTCAGACGGCGCGGGTCGGCCCGCTGGCGGCTTTCATCCCAAGCCAGCCAGGCGGACTGATCCGGCGCGTCGCACAGGTGGAGCGCGGACAGTTGCGCGCCCCAAGCGCTGCGGTAGCAGGCGGCGCGGTTCAGCGGATCTGCCACCGCCTGTCCCATGATGCCCAGCCACCATTGGCGATGGCGCAGGCGGCTCTGGCCGGCGTCGGCATCCGGAAGCGGGGGCTCCTGCCCGGCGGCAACCGGAATATAGGCGTAGCTGCCGCGCCAGCTTGCCGGCAACGCCGTCTGCCACCACCAGACGTCGGTGTCTCCCAGCCGGGACAGCGACTGCGGTTGCGGGCGGTGGTGGTCAGTGACGCAGTTGACGTCGGCATAGACCCGCTGGATGGAGGAATTTGCCGGCCCGCCGGCGGGGTCGCGCCACAAGAAAGTCACGCACACCCGTCCGTCCGGCAGCCGTTCGCGCAGCGGCGCGCCGGCAGAGGCGAGCCTGTCCCACCATTGAGGCGCTCCCGCCTCCGGATGTTGCAGCCATGCCGCACTTTGCACAGCCGTTTGATTTAATTTCATATTTTCATCCATTTATTCCATCCGCCTGAACTATCGGTTCGCATGCGAAGCAACAACTTGGCTTAACCAATTGCATATTGTTAATGATAAATATTATCATTCGCAACAATTGATCGCAATGATCACTCCGGGCCAGCATCTACCCGGCCTGTTCCATCCGCCGCAATAGCCAACGATTCCTCGCCAGCCAGACGACGCACAGGACAGCCACAGGTCGAGCTGACAACGATAACAATGAGGAAATCCAGAAGATGAAAAACACTCCGCGAAACCATACGCTGGCACAAGCAACCAGGCTGGCTCTGGCCTGCCTAGGCGGCATGACGCTCTCCCACTCCGCCCTGGCCGCCGCCCCGGACCAGCAGCAGGACAACGCCACCGCGCTGCCCGCCGTGACCGTCACCGGCGAGAAGGTCAACCGCTCGCTGAAGGACACCACCACCGCGGTAACGGTATTGCGCAACGCGGACACCGGCGACACCAAATCCGTCTACGACGCTGCGGCCGCCACGCCCAACGCCACCCTCAACGGCGCCGGCATCGTCAACATCCGCGGCGTGGAAGGCACCGGCCCCGGCACCGGCTACAACACCCTGGTTTCCGGCTCGCGCCCACGCGTCAGCACCACGGTGGACGGCATGGCGGAAAGCTGGACCGGCCAGCGTTATGTCGACGCCAGCCCGTGGGACGTGGAACAGATCGAAGTGCTGCGCGGCCCGCAGTCCACCACCCAGGGCCGCAACACCATGGCCGGCGCCATCGTGGCCAACACCAAGGACCCGACCTTCGACTGGGAGGGCGCATTGCGCGCCGGCTACGAAGACAAGGGCGGCCGGGCGACGCTGGCTGGCATGGTCTCCGGCCCGATCACCGACGAGCTGGCCTTCCGCGTCACCGCCGAAGGCCTGAACGGGCACGGCTTCATCGACTACCCGGGCCAGATGCCTTGGGACGGCTCCCAGATCAACCACAGCAGCTACCGCGGCAAACTGCTGTGGAAGCCCAGCGCCCTGCCCGGCTTCAGCGCCAAGCTGACGGTATCGCACCGCAAGGACAAGGGCGAATACCTGAACTACGTAGACGGCAATTACTTCGACTACCAGTACCATCGCCTGTCCACCCAGGCCCGCTACCAGGATTCATCCAACAACACCATCAGCACCGACCTGCAATACCAGTTCAACGACGCCTGGAGCGCCCATCTGCTGCTGGGCCATTCCGACAATGTCAGCGCGTTCAAGGACACCGACACGCCGCCGCTGAACATGCGCCTGGATGAGAAAAGCGACACCGTCGAGGCCCGGCTCGCCTATGCGCCGCAAAACGGCTGGCTGAGCGGCATGATGGGCGTCTACCACTACGACCGCGACCAGAATCTGCGCACCTTCCAGTTCCCCAATCTGCTGGCCAAGGACCGCCTCAAGACCGAAGCGCTCTACGGGGAGGCCACGCTGGCGCTAAGCGACAAATGGAGCCTGAATCTGGGCGGACGGGTGGAACGCGAAATGCAGCGCCGCAACACCCTGTTCAATCCGGATACCGCCGCGCAAAACCAGGCCAGCTACAACGTGGGCGAAACCTTGTTCCTGCCCAAGGCCGGCCTGAGCTACCGCTACAGCCCGGACACCACGCTGGGCCTGACCGCCCGCAAAGGCTACAACGCCGGCGGCTCCGGCCTGGACAACAACTATGTGTACTACACCTACAACAAGGAAGAAGTCACCGCCTACGAGCTGAGCAGCCGCTCCGCGTTCCTGGACAACCGGGTCAGCCTCAACGCCAACGCCTTCTTCAACCAGTACACCGGCTACCAGGCCATCCTGGCCTCGCGCTTCACCAATGTTCCCAAGGGGGAAAGCTACGGCCTGGAAGTAGAGACCCAGGCCAGGGTGACGCCTACGCTGACCGTCAGCGCCGGCGCCGGCCTGCTGAACACCAAGGTAACCGGCACCGACGCCGCCAACCCCGGCATCATGGGCAACCAGTTCAACTACGCGCCGCACCTGACAGTCAATCTGGGCTTCAAGCAGCGCCTGCCGCGCAACTTCTACGTGGGTGGCAGCCTGAACCGCGTCGGCTCCTATTACTCGGAGATCACCAACGACCCCAGCCTGAAGGCCGGCGACTACACCGTGGTCAACCTGAACACCGGTTACGAGGATGCCCGCTGGGGGGTGCGCGCCTACATCAACAACCTGACCAACCGCGGCGTGCTGTATACCCAGATCGCGTCCCGCAGCAACAACCTGGGCGTGGTCGGCACGCCGCGCACGGTTGGCGTGACGGTGGACTACCGCTTCTTCTGAGTCTGCTCCGGCCTGCATCCAAACCGCTCGCGGGCTCGCCCGCGGGCGGTTTTCGCTTGCCCGCCCTCCGCCGCGGACGGATGCAATGAAAAACGCCCGGCAATGACGCGCATTGCCGGGCGTTTGCGGTGCCAGGAATCAGTAATCGACGCCCAGATAAATGTATCCGGTCAACTGGCCGCCGCGGGCCGTGCCCACGCCGATGAAGAACGGCCCCAGTATGGTGTCGGCGCCAAGGAAAACCGAACCGGCCGGAATCCAGCGCCCGGAAGACTGATCGGTGAAGGTTTGCCCCCACAGATGCCCGGCCTCCAGCGACATGCCCGCATACACGCCCGAACCCAGCACCGCCGGCAAGGATGCCGCACGCCAATACACCATCAAGCGCGCCAGGGCCACCTGGCTGGCCAGCAACTCGCCGCTCTGGTAACCGGTGAGGTTGAGGAAGCCCCCCAGACTTTGCGGCATGAACGCCTCGGAGCGGATATCGACGCTGCCCTTGGTCTTGGCGGTGAAGCGCGCGGTGATATCGCCATAGGTATGCGCCAGCTCGCCAGTGACATCGTAGAACTTCTGATTGACGTCGCTGCCCAGGCTGGGCAAACCGGCGCCGATCTTGCCGTTGAAGTAATAACCGGAACGCGGCCAGCGCGGATTGTCAAACTGATCCACCACCAGGCTGCTCTGCACGCCGATATCGCGGTACTGGTTGGACGCCAGCGCGTCCTGATCGAACGGATCGCCCTGAGCCAGCGTGAATCGGTTCTCCTGCTTGTAGATCCCGACCCGCCACTCGCCGTACTTGCCCAGAGCCAATCCCGTATTCAATTGAGTTTCAAGGATATTGTCCTTGAAGGTGGCGAACACGGTGTGATCATCGTTGAACAGTTGGAACGGTTTCTGCTGGTAACCGAACGAGGCTGCGACAAATACCGGGCTGCCGCGCCATAGAGGCTGATACAGCTCGGTCTTGATGCCCTTGTCGTGGCCTATGGCCACATCGTTGCGCCAAGAGCCGCCGGCGTCATTCAGCGAGGCCCACTCATGCGAGGCGCGCAAGGTGAAATTGCTATCCCCGGGGGTATCGCTGCTCAGGTTCAGGCCAAAGTGCAGATAATTCTGCCCGATGCTGCGCTCCATCGGCATCACGGTCATCACGTTGCGACCGGAAATATTGTCCACGCGGTAACCCAGCTTGTCGTACTCGCCGCTGGTGAAGATTTCCGCCAGCCGCGCGCGCGCCGCCCCCACCGGCACCGTCCGCCCCGGGAAGGCAAGCGATTCGCGCAGCGCGGAAAGCTTGGTGAAGCCGCCGTCCTTACCCTCTACCTTGACCTCGTCCAATACCGGATAGCGCGGCCGCTGCAATTTGCTCTTCCAGGCCGCATACTCCTCCTCCGATACCGAATAAGCCGACAATTGCTTGGCCATCTTCCGCGCCGCGTCCTCGCCGCGGGCGACGATCGCCTGATGATCGCCGAAGGAGGTGGCGGCATAGCCGGTCAGGTCCGGCCGAATCACGATATCCTTCTTGTCCAACAGCCTCATCTGCTCCTGGACGTTGCGCATCACCGCCAGATTGGAGCTTTGCGCCACCACGTCGAACAGGGTCTGGATTTCCTCCGGCTTCATCAGCGGCGTACCAACGTCCACTACGATCACCTGCTTGGCGCAGCGCCCCTTCACATCCTGCACCGGCACATTGCGGGCGATGGCGCCATCCACCAGCAGCCTTCCATCGTCCTCCACCAGATCGAACACGCCGGGCACCGCCATGCTGGCGCGCAGCGCCCGGGTCAACGATCCCTGCTTGAACACCACCGCATCGCCGGTGCTCAGATCGGCGGCAATCGCTCGGAACGGGATCGGCAGCTTGTCGAAATCGTCGATGTCGCGGTCGCGGGTCAGCTTGTGAATGTAAAGCTCGATGCCTTGGGAGTTGATGGCGCTGCGCGGCACTCTCAAAGCGCCATCCTTCAAGCCGAAGCTGACATCCAGATAGTTCTTGTAGTCATTGCGCTTGCGGTCGTACGGGATATCGGGCCGGGCCGGCTTGCCGGACAGCATCTGGTCCCAGTCGGCCGAGTTGAATTCGCGCTCGATCTCGCCCAGCGGCAAGCCGTTGGCGTAAATGCCACCAATCAGCGCGCCGGCGCTGGTGCCGGCGATGCAGGAAACCGGAATCCGCAAACGCTCCAGTTCCTTCAAAACCCCCAGATGAGCAAAGCCGCGCGCGCCGCCGCCGCCCAGAACAACGCCAACGCCTTCAGGCACTTGCCGCGCATCGGCGGCATGCGCAGGCAGGAGACCAAATAGGCCTGAAATGGACAATACTGGTATAAGCAGACGAAAAGTAAATGGCTTGCTGATTGGCATGTCGGATAATTTTGAGATTATGGTTCCACCATCGTCAACGCGTGACGTAAGATATAGTGACATATAAACGAGAACATAAACCCAGAAAAAGTTGGCTCAATGTTTGATTTCAAATCCCTAGTCAGCTCACTCCTAAGCAAAAACACGCCAGCCTCGGGCGTGGCGCAGTCGGCCACCCTTTTGGTACGCGATCTGCCGCAGGCCGAGTACTTTACCGCCGTGGTGGAAATCATCAAGGCTGTATCCAAAATCAATGCCGACACCGACATGTCGCAAAAGGAGCGGGTGAAAACACTGCTCTATGTCGACGACAAGGCCGCCGGCATCCACCACCAGCTGTGCCAGGATTATCTGCTGTCGAAAAGCGGCAGCAAGGGCTATCTCCCCACCATACTGGCCTACTGGCATGAATTATCCAGCGCGTACCAGATCTGCCTGCGGATGAACAAGGCCGGCTCCAGCCAGGCAACGCAATCCGACCTGCAACTGGTCACCGTCCGCGGCCTGCATCACCAGATGCGCCTGATCGCCTGGAACGCGCTGCGCTACCTGAAGCCGGAAGGCTCCGCCTGGCAACAGGGCTTCCGCTTCTACACGTACGCCGAAGACGCGGGATTTTCCCGCACGCCCATCCTGATGTATCAGGACTCGCGCCAGGAAATCAGCTGCGAGCACCTGCTGATCCAGGCCGGCATGCTGCATCTGGCGCAAACCGAGAACATGCTGCACAAGGAAATCGTCGCGGTGGACCAGCTGTTGATGCTGCTCAGCCAGCACATTCCACTGGACAAGCAGGCCCAGCAGGAAGGTCCGATTTTCGTCTACAACCTGTCCATTCCCGAGCCGCCGCAGCCCATGTTGCGCGGCATGGCCGGCAAATGGCACCGCTACTGGTCGGCTTACGAAATCACCAGCCGCCTGGCCGACCTGATGTTCGATCTGGACAGCCGCATCCCCTCGTCGCTGGCAGCGCTAGGCTGCGAACTGGAGCGGGAGGAATGGGCCGACCTGTGCGAAAAGCTGGCGATACGCTGGTCCAACGACGGCGGCAAATCCCTGCGCAAGTCCGAGCGCTCGCTGCATACCTCCAATGCCCAGGTCTCGATCGGCTTTGAGCGGGTAGCGTTCCAGATCAAGGTGCAGGACGTGGGTTCGCTGGATGCCGAGCGAGGGGACGAGTGGCGCATCAATGATATCAGCAGCACCGGCATGGGCCTGACCTTCATCGGCAAAACCATTGAGCAGTTGGCGATAGGACGGTTGATCCTGGTGAAAACCGAAAGCCACCCGTTGCTGCTCGGCATCATTCGCCGCATCCTGCGGCAGAACAACGGCACCAAGGTGGGAATCGAAATCCTGGGGCAGACGCCGGTCGGCGTATCGCTGCAAGACCCGATCAGTTCCGACGCCTCGCCCTTCACCGCCATCTACATCACCCAGCCCAATTCGCGCAAAGGCCAGCGCTGGTTCCTGATGCCCCGAACCCAGACCTCGACCGACAAGGAATTGATTCTCACCGCGCAAGGGAAATCTTACCAGATCAAGCTGAAAGACCCGCAACAGGAATTCGAAGATTGCTGTCACAGCAACTTCGATACCCTTTCCAAGATGGACTGAAGCCCGGCCGCACTCCCTCCGCTCGTCCAGCCAAGCCGCCGCGATCCCTCCTGGCGGCTTTGTCTTGCGCCCCTGCCGACCCTACCGATAAATTCTCGTCGCGACATTTATTATGACAAAATAATATTTGCGCAATAAAAATTTACAAATAAGATCGAATCTCGGCAGTGCCGAATATAACAAAGGCAAAATTAGAGGAATAAACCATGCACATTCGCATCGCAAGCAGCGCAGTCCTGCTGGCGCTGGCTTCGCTATCCAGCCAAGCCGCCGCACCGGTACAGGGCCGTTACTACCCATTACAGCCAGGCGACCCGCTGGCGCAACAACAATGGTATCTGCAGAACACCGGCCAGAATGCCTTCTCCAAACGCGGCGGCGTCAAAGGCGTAGACCTGAATCTGGCGTTTACCCATCTGCGCGGCATCCGCGGCGTGGGCACCACCATCGCCGTGATCGACGATGGCCTGGAAATCAAGCACCCCGACTTGGCGGCGAATATCGTGCCTGGCTCGAAAAACCTGGTGACCGGCAGCAACGACCCCACGCCAGACTCCGCCGACAATGCCCATGGCACATCGGTGGCCGGCATCGCCGCGGCCGTCGGCTTCAACGGCATAGGTGGACGCGGCGTAGCGCCCTCCGCCAGCCTGAAAGGCTTCAACTGGCTGCTGGCGCAAACACTGGACGGCTGGCTTCTATCTCACGGCAAACAGCCCGGGGGCCGCCCCCTTGAGGCCTTCACCGACTCGCGCGTGTTCAACCAGAGCTATGGCTCTTCCGCCATTCGCTCCATTCCAGGCAACCCGGACCAGGATATCGAACTGAAGACCGAGGAGGAAACCTATGAGGACGTCAGCCGCAACAGCCACTGGGGCCGCGGCGCGGTCTTCGTCAAATCGGCCGGCAACGCCTACAACTACTTCCGGACAAGCGGCGGCTACCTGATAGGCTACAAGGGCAACGAAGGCCTGCCGGTGCAGGATGCCAACCTCACCACCGACAACAGCAACTACTGGAACGTGGTGGTGTCCGCGCTGAATGCCGACGGCGTGCGTTCATCGTATTCGTCGGTGGGCGCCAACGTACTGCTTGCCGCACCCGGCGGCGAGTACGGCACCGACTCCCCAGCGATGATCACCACCGATCTGTCCGGTTGCCAGCGCGGCTGGAATCTCGCCGGCAGCAAGGACAACGCCCTGCACGGCGGCAACGCGCTGGACCCCAACTGCGACTACAACGGCGTGATGAACGGCACCTCCTCCGCGGCACCTGCCACATCCGGCTCTTTCGCGCTGGTGATGTCGGCCAACCCGGCGCTCACCGCCCGCGACGTGCGCCACATCTTGATCACCACCGCCCGCAAGGTCGATGCGGCCAACCCCGGCGTCACCCTGGCTTTCAAGGACAAGAGCGGCGGCAATCACAGCTACCAGGCGATTCCCGGGTGGCAGAAAAACGCCGCCGGCTTGTCCTTCCACCAGTTTTACGGTTTCGGCCTGATCAATATCGACAAGGCGGTGGAAAAGGCGCTGTTCTACAACCACCCGCTGCCACCGCTAGAAAAGACCCGCTGGCAGACCATAACCGCCCAGATCGCCATCCCCGACGCAGATGAAAAAGGCGTGGAAAGCATCTATACCCAGCCGGACGATCTCAGCGTGGAAGCGGTGCAAATCCTGGTGGACGCCGAACACGGCCGCGCCAGCGACCTGGCGGTGGAACTGATCTCGCCGTCCGGCACCCGCTCGGTGCTGCTGTCGCCGCGCACCTCGCTGGTGGCGGAAAACTACGGCCTCAACCAGCAGCGGCTGCTGTCCAACCATTTCTACGGCGAATCGGCCAAAGGGCAATGGCGCATCCGGGTAATAGACACCAATGGCGGCGATTACCAGTTCATCCACCGCGTCGGCAGCCAGAACACCACCTACACCCTCCCCAATGCGGAAGGCAAACTGAAATCTTGGTCGATCCGCTTCTTCGGCCATCGGAGCGCAGCATGAAAAAAACCATCCTGACAACCTCGCTCGTCCTGCTGGCGCTGACAATCGGCGCCCAGGCCGCAGAGCTGCCTTTTCTGCCGAAGCCGGCGGGCCAGGCAGTCGCCATCAATGGCAAAACTTATTACAAGCAGCTCAGTCAGGCCAAACAGTCGGCAAAATCAGCCAGCGGCATAAGCGCCCGCACCAGCGGCGCAGTCGCGCTGAATCGCGGCGACGTGGTGCAGTCACCCAAGCAATGGGCTCCCGCCACCGTCAGCGGCACCGTGCTGGTGCAATTGGCTTCGCCGCAGGATGAAGCCGCCATTGCCCGCGACCACGGCCTGACCGTGCGCTTCCGCACCCAAAGCGTAGTGGTGTATGACAGCCCGGCCCAAACCGAACTGTTGGGTCTGCAGCAAAGGCTGGCCGCCGACAAGCGGGTGAAGAAAGTGCAACTGGAACTGGCCAGCAACGAAAACCAGCCTCAATAATCCGACCCATGCAGGAAACAAAAGGCTTGCTTGACGCAAGCCTTTTGTTTCGTCATCGCGGCAAACTTGCCTCGCATCACGGGGCTTGCGCCAAGGCGCCCGCTCACCCAAAAGTCAGGAGGGGAAAACAGCACGCGGAGTCTGCCGTCAACTGGCCGCTTGCTTCAGACCTCATCCACGACTTTGCAACGGTTTCTCACCCGGCAGGGTTGTTGTCTGATCGCCTGAAACGGGTATTCGGCTTTGACCCGGCTTTTGGATCGGATCGCACATCTCGACGCGGTCAATACTATCAAGCCCGCATAGCGCGGACTCTTTCAGTCATGGAAATCACGTCTGGCAATGAGAAAGACTGCCTGCGGAAAAGCATTTTACCGATTGAAACGCGCCATAAAGCTCAACTGATCCCATCATCGCAGATTGAAAGCCAATTCAATACACACAAAATACCCCTTGCAATCTTATTTTGTGTGTACTTAATTAACTTGAAAGCGATGCGCCACTCGTTCGCGGCGCATTGCGGCCATCGGCGATCGCAATACAATATCGAGCTGGCGAGGTAACCGGCAATGATTTTCGACAGCCACACCCGCATTCACATTGAGCAGCCAGGCAAGCCCAGGCTGTATCAGCTGTACGAGCTGCCTGGGTACGAAACCATCGGCGTGGTCACTCTGGGAAGCCGCGCCGGCGCACTGGTGCGAAACTGGAATTCAGGCATCTATTACATGGCCACCGCTGGCGTGCTTCGTCTGCTGGACCAGCGGCGCATCAAGGCCGCATTGGGGATAAGCAACGGCGCTGGCGCGCCTGCCAGATTGAATGGCGGCGGCCGGAAAAACGTCTACCTCGACGCCGAAAGCATCAAGATTGCCCGGCAACTGGGAAATGGCAACCTCAGCGAGGGCATTCGCATCGCTCTCAAACAGACCAAAGGATGATCCGCCTCCAGCACCTTCCCCTGCATGACCAATCGATGGCGGCATCAAGCAAAGCAGACTGACGCTCCCGCCTGAGCCAAGCTCGGGAAAAGCTTACGCTTGGGCAGCCATGATTAAGACTCGCTTATATGGACGCGTCCCGTTTGCCAAGGGCAGTTTCATAAATGACATGCAGCGGTTGGTTGCTCGCTTATATCCGGCCTTGTTGCAGACCGATAGATCCGCGGGCCTTGATGGAATTCGCCGGAAGACTGTCTCAGCTAACAAGCGGGCTCTAGATCTTGCGCGCTTATCAGACTTGGTCTGCCGCGGTCCAACCTGTATGCCATCACATGCCGCTACTCCCTCCGCCACCGCGCTCCCGCCGGGGTGGGCGGCCACGGTTCGATGATTTTGCAGCCCTCAACGGCATCTTGTTTGTTCTCGCCACCGGTATTCCTTGGGAGGACCTCCCACAGGAACTCGGTTTTGGCAGCGGGATGACCTGCTGGAGAAGGCTGCGGGATTGGCAAGCGCTAGGCATTTGGGATCGCCTACATCTAGCCCTGCTGACACAACTGCGCCAACACCATCAAATTGATTGGAGCCGGGCCAGCATTGATGGGGCTAGCGTTGCCAGCCCCCGGGGGGCCAAGAGACCGGTCCCAACCCCACCGACCGAGGGAAATGCGGCAGCAAACGGCACATCATCGTAGATCGCCGAGGTCTACCACTGGCACTGAGCATGACCCGCGCCAATCGGCACGACTCCATGGTCTTCGAAACTTTGGTCGATGCGATTCCTGCTGTTCCTGGTTTGCCAGGGCGACCCAGGCGAAAGCCTTACAAACTGCATGCTGACAAAGGCTACGACTACCGCCGTTGCCGTGAATACCTGAGCCGGCGAGGAATCTTGGTGCGAATTGCTCGTCGCGGAGTGGAAAGCAGCGAGAGACTGGGTCGCCACCGTTGGGTGGTAGAACGTACCCATTCTTGGCTAGCGGGCTTCGGCAAGTTGCGCATCCGCTTTGAACGGCGGCTGGATACGCATTACGCCTTGCTCAAACTGGCTTTCTCATTGATCTGTCTGCGATTTATCGACAGGTTTTGTTAGCGGGTCTAAGTGCGATAAAAGTGCGATGTGCGTGCGAAAAACGTGCTGAAATTGAAACGGCGGCAGACGGTTGCACACGGTTGGTTCTAGGACAGAACCCGCTTGGATAAAGCGTTTATTACCGTTTACAACCGTCTGCCGCCGTTCTTTGACTGGTGGAGGCGGCGGGAATCGAACCCGCGTCCGAAAGTCCTCTACAGTGAGTTCTACATACTTAGTCGTGTCATTTGGATTTAACCGCTGCCACGCCGACGGACAGGCTGGACTTTGGCGAGTTACCTATTGTTTCGCACTGAGCCAAGTAACCCGACACAGCACTAGCAGATGTAAAGTGACACTACAGGGTTTTGACGCCCCCGGCCCATCTGCGAACCGTTGTAGTGTCTAGCCGGCCGTTAGGCTGCTAGAGCGTAAGTTTCGTCGTTTGCGACTAAAAAAATTCAGTGTTTTACGGGGTGACTGAAATCCCGGTATGCCCCCATCTGCTTCGCAACCCCCGTCGAAACCAGGTCGCCCCCAGATAAGAAAGAACATTCTACAACATTTGCTATCTTTTGGCGAGCATTATCCCGCGGCAGGCCTTATTTGATCAGCATGTGGCCCAATTTGGCCGCCTTGGTGTCCAGATAATGATCGTTGTATGGATTGCGGCCCACTTGCAGCGGCACCCGCTCCACCACATTGATGCCGGCGGCCTGCAAGGTGTCCAGCTTGCGCGGATTATTGGTCATCACCCGCACGCTGCCGATGCCTAGATGATTCAGCATGTGACGGGCGATGCGGAAGTCGCGCATGTCGGCCGGGAAGCCAAGCTGTTCGTTGGCCTCCACCGTGTCTGCGCCGCCATCCTGCAGCTTGTAGGCGCGGATCTTGTTGATCAGGCCAATGCCGCGGCCTTCCTGGCGCAGATAGAGCAAAGCGCCGCGGCCTTCCCTGCTGATGGCCTCCATGGCGGCCTCCAGCTGGAAGCCGCAGTCGCAGCGCAGCGAAAACAAGGCGTCGCCGGTCAGGCATTCGGAGTGCAGCCGCGCCAGCACCGGCTGGCCGTCGGCCACCTCGCCCAGGGTCAGCGCCACATGCTCCTGTCCGCCCGGCTCTTCAAAGCCGTGCATGGCGAACTCGCCCCAGGGGGTGGGCAATTTGCAGCTGGCCACATACTGGATAAGCGGTTCTGCGGGGTCTGACGGGAGGTGCGACGACATGACTTCTCCAACACGGTGAATGCGCAAGGCGGGTCTGGCAATGCAAAAAGGCCGCCGCAGCGGCCTGGATGCGGTTTAGTTGGGGAGGGAATCCGGTTTTTCAAGCGGCGGCAGCGCGGCCAGCTGCGGCGCCAGCACGATGGCGAGCGCGGCCAGCCATACCTGACGCTCAGGCGTGAAATAGCCGGGCTCGAACGACTCGGCGTCGATGATGCCCAGCACATTGTCGTCGCGGCCCAGCACCGGCAGGCAGACCTCGCTTTTCACCTTGGGATCGCACTCATAGTAGCCGCCGCCTTCGGCGCGCCACTGCGCCACGTCGTCCACCACCACCGCCCAGCCGGTAAGACCGACGCGGCTGTTGTTGCTGTGCTCGGCAAAAGCCTCAGTCAGCGGAAATTCGGCGCGGCTCTCCACGCCTTGGTAAGCCAGCTTGACCAGGATCGCGTCCTTGCCCACGCCTATCTTGCGGTAGATGCCCAGCCAGTTGGCGCCGATCTTGGCGTTTACCGAATCGACCAGCGCATTGAGGTTGACCAGTGCGGCGGTCAGCTCCGGGGATTCGCCGCCCAACACAAACGACAGGTCGTACGGGGTGTCGTCCAGCTCATGGATCAGCGAGCAGCTGCCGCCCTCCCCCAGCTTGGGCACCCGATAGCGGTAAAGGTCGCGGCGCGGCGCGGGCTTGTCGACGCTGAGAACGGCCTGCAGCGTGATCACGGCGATTTGCAATTCCGTGACATCCAGATTCAGCGCCTGCTCTCGCAGATAGTCGGTCAGCTGGCTTGCGGGTATCATGAGGACTCCTGAACAGCGGCGCATTTGCGATGCGCTTCGATTCGAAACCTAACAGGATACCAAACCCGGCATCGCTTCGCCATTTCGACCTCTTATATCCTAATGACAGCCATTCATATCCGCCGCCCGGCGCTCACCATCAAGGCCGGCGTCAAAGCCCGGCAACTCCTGCAACACGGCCTTCAGCCGCAACAGGTCGGCACCCTCCCCGGCGCCGCGGGCGGCCCCAAGGCGGTGGGCCTGACCGGCCTGGATCAGGCGATATTCGAATGGCTGGCCGGCGCGCCGAGGGAGCGCGAACTGGTGGGCGCGTCGATAGGCGGCTGGCGCTTCGCCTGCGCGATGCAGCCGGACCCGGCCAAAGCGCTGGCCCGGCTGGCGGAGCGCTATACCGAAGAAAGCTATTCCAGCCGCGTCACCACCGCCCAGATCACCGCGCAGACGCGCGCCATGCTGGACGACATCCTGGGCATCGAGGGACTGGAAAGGTTGCTGGATCATCCGCATTACCGGCTGAGCCTGCTGCTGGTGCAGTCCCACGGCCTGGCCAACAGCGAGGCCAAACCGGCGCTGCTGTCCGGCCTGGCGGTGGCCGCCGCGCTGAACATGGTTGCGCGGCCGTTGCTGCGGCACAGTTTCAGCCGGGTGATCTGCCACGACCCGCGCAGTTCGTTGCGCTTCAAGCCGGAGGATGCGATTCCCACCCAGTTGCTGGCGCTGAATGCCGCCAATCTGCGGCAGGCGCTGATGGGCACAGTGGCCATTCCCGGCTTCCTGCACGGCGTGCAGCTGCCGGACGCGCCTCAGGCCATCTACCGCGACGGCGGCCTTACCGACTATCACATCGACTTCCCTTTCGCTCATCGGGACGAGATCGCGCTGTACCCGCATTTCACCGACCGCATCGTGCCGGGCTGGTTCGACAAGTCCCTGCCCTGGCGCAAGGCCAGCGGCAGCAACCAGGCCAATACCGTGCTGATCGCGCCGTCACGCGAGTATCTGGCGCAACTGCCCACCGGCAAGCTGCCGGACCGCAAGGATTTCCACCGTTATCTGGGACGGGACGCCCAGCGGCGCGGGCATTGGAAAACCGCCAGCGCGGAAAGCGGGCGCCTGGGAGACGCGTTTCTGGAATGGCTGGAGAAGCCGGGCTCGATCCCGGTGCAGCCTTTGTAAACGAAAAAGCCGGGCATGCTCGGCTTTGCGCCCACCTCACCGCCTGCTCTCTTTATTCTGCCCGGGCCTGGCCCATCCAGGCCACCAGCAGCCAAGCGCCCCCCTCATCCATTGCAATGTGCAGGCCAATATGACACCCACGCCAATGGACCGCGCGCGCAAATACCACTCGTACGCCGTCCGCATCTCTCCGCCCAGCGCATACGTCCATAAAATCAGCAACAGGATATCGATACCGCGCAGACTGCTTGCAAGCGCCATTCCCTTTTCTGCTCCCTATCCTGCATAGCGCTCGCAGCCCAACTTGCAATGGCAAAAAACTAAGGCGGACAGAAAAAAGCCGGGCGAACCCGGCTTTGGCTTATCTCAGACAGCAGGCCGACTCAGCCAGCCTGCGCCCAGCACTGATCTTCCGGCACATTTCGCGGCGAGGCGTTCAGCTCCACCACCACGTCGCGGGACATGGAGCCCTTGCTGAGCCGTATCGTCATGCGGTCTGCCACACCCGGCTGGTCGGCGTCGCGGCGGTAGTTGAAAGCTCCCCAGTCGGCCACCACCGCGCGGCCCAGTTGCGGCGCCTGCACCAGTTGGTAGCGCTCCACGCCGCCCACGCCCTGCAGTTGGCTGCGCACACAGCGCACCGGACTGCCGTAGCTGGTCTTGGCCAGGCCCAGTTCGCCGTCCTGAGGTGGCTGCGGCTGGACGCCGCCCTTGCCCAGCGGGCCTTCGCAACGCAAGGCGGCGGTCTTGCGCTTGAAGTCGTAGTCGGTAGCGGCGCAGTTGGTGGCGATCAGGTTGTTGACGCCGGCGTTCTTCACCAGGTTTTGCAGCGCGCCATCCAGCACGCGGTCCAGCTCCTGGCGCGCCTGGCTGGTATTGCCGGCGCTCAGCGGCAGGCTGCCCGAACACTCGAAGCGGCGCAGCGCGCTGTCCTTGCCATCGGCCCAGGTCTGGCACGCCACCGGCAGGTAGCGCCGCATGGCGGACTCCACTGCGGCGGCATCGCCGGCCTGCCATTTATCCTGCGCCAGCCAGTCCACGCCCTCCTTGGTGGAGGTGTTGCCCAGCTGATCGGCCTTGGCCAAAGCCACCTGCTGATCCACATAGCTGCGGAAGCCTGCCGTCAGCGCGGCATCGCCGCCCATTTCCTTCACCAGCGCGTCGAAACGCTTGACGTCGTCGCCTCGCAGCGCGGCCAGGATGTCGGCGATGCGGCCAGGCTGCTGCTGGTTGAGGTAGTAGAACCACAGCGCGGAATGGCTGTAGAAGTCCCAGCCGTCGCTGTAGCTGGAGCGCATGATGCTCGCCGGCACCAGGAAGCTGTCCGGCCAGCCGCCCGCCACCACGTCAACCACGTGGCCGCGCACCTTGATGCCATCGCGCGGCGTGCTCCAGGCCATGAATTCGGCGAAGCCCTCGTCGTACCACGGCATGCGGCGGTCGTCGCGGTAGAACTCCGACGTGCCCCACATGCCGGGCTGGATGAAGCGGCCGGACAGGTAGTGCACGTACTCGTGGCGCACCAGCTCTTCCAGCGTCAGGTAGCTTTCCTTCGGCACTTCGCGCTGGTAGGTGTAGAAGGTGCCGTCCTTTTCGATGTAGATACCGCCGTTGTCGGTGGACAGTTCATTGAGCAGGCCCTGGAAGCGCTGGTAGCCGGTCTTGCTGCCGTAGATCACCATTCTCAGCTTGGCGTTGGCATCGTCCGGCACCGGCTGGCTGGTGCCTGCCACCCGGAACAGCTGGGTTTGCACCTGCTTCATCGCGTAATACAGCGGTTCCACTTCGGCCAGGCTGAGCGGGGTTTCGAATACCAGATTACCGTTGTCGAAGCTCCAGTGATTGGGGAACAGGCTGGCGCGCAGCTCCTGCTCCGCCTGGCAGATGTTGTAGCGCTCGCACGGCACCTTACCCATCTTCTTCAGCGCGTACACAGCCTCGGCCCAGGCGGCGCCGAATTTCTCGCCTCCCAGATGCTGCGCCACCGCGGTTTCGGCCAGCGGCGCTGTGCGCGGATACTGCATGAAGCGGCCGGTTTCGCGCAGGGTGTTGAGGAACATCTGCTCGTCGGCGAAGGCAGGCTGGCCTGCGCGAGTCAGCCCTGCCAGGCTGGCCGCCAGGCCGTCCAGCTGCCCCTGCTGCACTTTCTGAGCGAAATCTGGCTGGTAGTGCATATTGAACAGCAGCATCTGCATCGGGTGCAGCGCGTAGCGCGCCCAGTTGTTTTTCACCGCCGCGTTGTAACGGCCGAAGAAGCGGCTCAGCAACGGCAGGGCATAATCCGCCTTGCGCACCGAGTCGGCCAGGATTAGCGTTTCCGCCACGCTCTGGCGCGCGTCGCGTTCGCGGTACCAGCTGTCGGCGTCGCCGCCGCCATCCAATGCCAGCGTGTTCCACAAAGCCGGATTGGCCACCATGGTTTCCACCACCCGCATCACCGGCTGATCCACCGCCGCGCCGTAATCGCCCACTTCTTTGGCATGGCTATACTGCAGGAAGTAGCCGGCCTTGAGGAATACCGCCAGCGGCCACAGGCCATTGGCGTTCTGGCCATCCCATGCCGCCGCGCGGACGCGAGCTTCCGCAGCAAGCAGCTTCATATTGGCTGGCGACACCGCGCGATAACTGGCCGCGTCTGCCTGGAACAGGCGGTTGACGCAGGTACCGTCCACGCTGGCCACGTAGCGCACCAGGTCCTGCCCGGCCAATTGGCCGAACTTGGAGCCGTCGCAGTCGGCGTATTTGGGCGCGGCCAACTGCGTCTTGGCCAACCGTCGCGCCTGTTGCTGCTGCGGGCCTTGCGGCTTGGCGGGCGGCTGGGCGTTGCCCGCATCCGGAGCCGACGGCGGCAGGCCGTGCGGATAGTCCGGTTTTTCCGACAGGGCCGGCGAGTGCGAGGAATAACGGGCAGTCGGCTGGTTGGCTTGCGGCGCCGGCTGGGTGTTGGCGGCCTGATCGCCGCCGCCGGTCCCCACGCACGCTGCCAGCATGGCGGAGGCCATCACGGAAAGTCCCAAGGCTCGATGCCGGCCCAGGGTTTTTATTGTGCTCATCTGGTCATCCATTTGCTTTGTTAAATGACGCATGATTTTTCAATCATGCGTGCCGAAGCATAATGGATGGAGCGGATATTGAGAATTGCGTTTAAGGTCAGGTTGTGATCTTAAACAATGAAACGATGTTGTTAATTTTCACGCCGAATATCAAAGAAATGGCGCATGAAAAAAGCCGCATTTGCGGCTTTATTGAAAATAAACGCCTCTGCTCAATGCCGGGCTTCGCGCACCGCGGCCGCCACGTCGTAATCGAACAGCTGGTTGACGTCTTCCTCGTCGAACACATAGTGCTGATTGCAGTAGTCGCAAACAATCTCGACGCTGCCCTGCTCCAGCAGCACGTCGCCCACTTCTTCGCCGCCCAGCATGGTCAGCATGCCGCCAACCCGCTCGCGCGAGCAGTTGCAGTTGAAGCTGACGCCTTCCTGCTCGAACACCCGCACCTGCTCCTCATGGAACAGACGGTGCAAGATGTCCTCGGCGTCCAGCTCCAGCAGTTCTTCCGCTTTCAGCGTCCGGCCCAGCAGCTTGATGCGGTTCCAGCCTTCGGCTTCGCCATGTCCTTCCGGCAGCCGCTGCAGCAGCATGCCGGCGGCGGCGCTGTCGCTGCTGGCCAATACCAGAGCGGTGTCCAGCTGTTCGGAGCGCTGCATGTAGTTTTCCAGCATCACACCCACCGAGTCGCCTTCCAGCGCCACGATGCCTTGCCAGGTCTGGCTCTTGTCCAAGCGAGGCTCCAGCGTCAGCACGAAACGGCCGCCGTTGCCCAGCAATTCGGCCAAGGGCAGGTTTTCCAGCTCGCCGTCCCACTTGGCGGTGGCGCGCACGGTGCGATCGTTGTTGCACTCCACCACAGCCAGCTTCAAAGCGCCGGTGCCGTGAATCTGCAGGATCAGCGTACCGTCGAACTTCAGATTGGCCGCCATCAGCACCGAGGCCGCCATCATCTCGCCCAAAATGGTCTTCAGCGCCTGCGGATAGGCGCGGCGCGACAGCACCTGCTGCCAGGCGCCGTCCAGACGCACCAATGCGCCGCGCACCGGCGCGCCGTCAAAAAGGAATCGTTGCAGTTTATCGTGTTGGTTCATGCTCATGCTTCCTTGGCCGTGTTGGCGGCCAACTCTACGGTATAGATGGACATCGGCATCGAGGAGCTGACGTCGAATTCGCAGCCGGCGCGCACGCCGATTTCGGCGATCTCGCTGGCGCACAGGTCCTGGTCATAGGCCGCGTACATGGCGCCCATCGCGAACTTGCGGCCCGAGCCTATTGCCCAGATGCGCGAGAATTCATAGATCTCCCGCATCGGGTAAACACCGAAAATGCCGTGGGCGTTGGCGATCACAACCATCATCTGGCTGGATTCGTACGGATCTTCCTCATCCTCCTCCGGCCTCAGGTAGAAACCGTCCTTCAGCTTGGGATGCAGCTTGCGGAAAGTGTCGAAAATGCCCTGGCGGCTGCTCAGGTCTTTTTTCTTGAGGTCTTTCAAGGCGCCCTGCAGTACCAGGTCGTGCGCGGCGGAGCCGGATACCGCCAGATAGCTGTCGCCATGGCGGAAAATCTTGTCGTGGAAACAGTCGTACGGCGCCAAGAGCTTCTGGTCATCGCCAAAAGTGGTCTGGCTATCGGCGGCGATGGCAATCTGATTGCCCTTGCGCACAGCCACAATGGTTGTCATGCGGCACACCTTGTCTATAGATAGATGAAGAAAATCGGCCCGCTCAGCCGCATATCGGTTCGAGATAGGGCCAAATGGCGGATTTTCAAACCCCCGGCGCAAAGCCGAACCGGCGAATATACCATAGCGGCGGCCAGCCATGCAGCGCGGGCGCGGTGTGGATCAGGCGTTCTGCTATGGCTCCACACCTATCCGCTCCACCTGCATTGGCGGAAGCGCGCCCGGCAGCCAGCGCTGGTAAAGCTTACGAAAGCTGCCGTCGCGCTTGAGTTCGCGCAAGACGCGCTCCCAGGCCAGCACCGTGTCCCTATCGGTGCCAAGCGAAAAAGCCAAGTAAAGGTCTATCTTCTCCAGCGGGGCCACCAGTTCGACGGCATCAGGCGGCAAACCCGCCTTGCGCACCACGCTGTCCACCACGCTATCACCCTCGGACCACAGCTCGACTCGCCCCGAATGCAGCAGCAAGGCCGACTGCTCTGGATCCGCGCTCTCTACGATATTGCGAAAGCCATGCTTTTTCGCCATCGCCAGGAAGATGCTGCTGCGAAAAGCGGTGACAGGCAGGTCCAGCAAATCGCCATGGATCCGCCGAATCTTTTCCGCCTCTCCCTTGCGGCAATAGAGATTGATCACCGAACGCGCCACCGGCCCCACCATGGTCGTCATCTGCTCGCGTTCCGGCGTACGCCCCAGCACGAACAGCAGCACGTTGGGCCGGCTGGTCAGATAGCTGTAAGCCCTGGCCCAGGGCAGCAACTGCACCGGCTGCGCCGCTCCCTGCCTTTGCTGGATCAGATTGACCAGATCCACCGCCATGCCTTTCACCTGATTGCCTTCGGCAAAGCTGATGGGCGGCCACTCGTCGGTATAAATCGACAGCGGCGGCGAGGCGGCGCCTGCTGGCGCCGCGGACCACAGCAGGAAAAAACACAACAGCAGGCGAGTCGCCATGGCGCATCCCATATTGATTTTCTTCAGCATAATCGCCATCCGTCACGAATGCTAAGCGCCAAACTCGACCCCACTTCCCGGCGCAACAGCCAGCCCCGCCACCCTGGGTGCATGGCTTGCCATGACAGGCGCCAGCCCCCTGGGCGGACCGATGACGGACAGCTTGATAAGGGACTGTTATTCCTGATATTTATGCCATCGCTAGAGGAACCTACTTATAAACAAACCCCCTCAAACCGCATATGATGTAAGGGCAAAGTTCAGCCCGCCCAGCGCCATGAGCCAGCGGCGGAGACCCCTTCTTCCAAAGAGGTGAGTGCCATGCTTGACAGCAACTTCGATCTGGATGAGCCGTTGGAGGCCATTCTGCAGCGTCCCTTGACCTGGTTTGAGAAGCAGCAGATTCAGGAGAAAAACGAATCCGCGCCGCTTGAGGTCTTTGGCGCTGTTGAAGGCGCAACCGACGCTCACACGCTACGCCGCCGCCTGAAAGACTTGGCAAAAATGCAGGTTGTACACATCGACCGCTCGCGTGAGGGCCGGCCGTCGCTGGTCGATATGCCCGTCAATGCCGAAGCTTTCTAGAGCGGGCGAAAACACATCGACAGGCGAATCCCGTTTCCGGCCCGCCAGCAGCAACAAAGACACCTCCGCAAATGCGGAGGTGTCTGCTTTCAAGCCTTACGCTGGCGCAATTGGCTTTCTACATGCCGGACCGCCAGCCGGAGCCGCAAAAGAACAGAGCCAGCAGTTGCTCTGACGCAGACACCGGCCCCTCAAGCCCACAGTCTTAACTATAACGGTCCGTATACCGCGCCCTGATTCTGATCCACCCGATCCCGCGCCCAGAAGCGCCAACCATTAGCTTGGGCATATTCTCCAACGATATTCACCCCCTGCTGGCTATTGTATTGCCCCGCTGGAATATTATTGACGCCAGAGGGGCTGATATGAAGCAAATAAGCATGCCTTTGCGCCATCACCTCCGCCAAGCGCGCTGCATACCGCGCCGGATCGCTGATGAAGTTGTTATGCTCGACGGTAATATGCTGCCGATCCGGCCCATATGCCAAAAACTGGCAACCATTCATGCCATCGGTAAACATGTAATACCTTGCCGGCTGCTGGGTAGGCAATACAAACAGGTTGATATTATTGGCTACCGGATGCGCGTAGAACCCAGGGATATTCGGACTGGCGGCAGTGGACTGCAATACCGCCGCATGCGCGCCTTGCGCGGAAAATTGATACTTGCCATTTCCGGGAGAGACTTGGGCCGGAATCAGTATCGCCTGCGAACGCATGAAGCCTTGCGGATTTTCCAGAAAATCTGTAGTCAAAGACATAATTTTTAATCTCCGTTTTCAATGCGGGTTTAATTGGGACCCAGCCAATCGCCTGCAGTTTCCATTTCCGGCCGGAGGATTTGTAAACCGTGCATCAACGTCACTTCAATCAGGTTTCGACACGCAATCAGGCCGTGCGCGGCAGCAGCAGGCTCAAGCGATGGACCAGCAAGCGCCCTCCGGCATGCAGCATGCACCCCAAGGTGACCGGCACCAGGGTCAACAGACCGTGGCCATCGAGATAGCCAGGGTTTTGCCGGATATAGAACTGCGCCGCCCGGCTGGGACTTTGCAGCCAGGAATGGCGGTCGCGCTCGTTGTCACGGGTTTGCCAGCCGACATGCACAACTCCCGGCACCGCCGGATTAACCGGCTGCAGGCCGAACAGCCGCGCCAGTTGGCCAATCACCCGGCCATACTCCCCTCCCTGTCGCGCGCCCGCGTTGGGCCATATCCGGGAAGCGTAGCGCTCCAGCAGCATGTAGCTGGAAGGATGCACCAAGGCGCCCAGATAATAGATGCGTCGTCCCGGATGGCTCAGCCGGTAACCCAGCACCTGCCGGCACACAAAGGGAGCATTGCGGTTCCTGCCGCGATAGGCGCGCATCAACCCGGCCTCCATGCGAATGACGGTCGCGTCGCGCCCATCCAGTTCCTGCTCGAAAAAGTGGATTGCGCAATACCCCACTGGCTGACCATCGGCATTTTTATGGATGAGGATATTAGTGCGGCGGGCTTTCGAATTCACCACGTAATCGGAGAAATCCGTCTTGCTGACGCCATCGAATATATCGCAATGCACCCGATACAAATCATCGACCAACTCCTGCCTTTTCTCCTCCGACAGCGTAACTGGATCAACGATTTCAGACTTTCCCATTTCAGACATGCCTGCCTCGCTTCGATTCGACAATAAACTCTCAGCGGGTCCATCATCCGAAATCATGACATCATCCGGATGAGGACCAATGGTAGGCAGAATAAATCATACGTTTGAATCATGGCAACGACAAAAAGGCCAGTCAAAGACTGGCCAAAAACAATCCCAACAAGTTCAATCAAATATTCGATTAATATTTTCAGATAAACAATTCAGAAAATCAGCGCTGAAACATGGCAAGTAAAAACAAAAAACAATAAAAGCATCATAACGGGGAAATAAATCACCCACTCGCACCCGTCCCTCAAACCTTTTGCAACGCCGGCATCAATCCATCAAAAATCCACCATGACATTACCCTCTTGCCGGATGTATCCCGCAGCTAGACGGCAATCATTTTCCGCACCAGATAACCCTTCATTCGCATCGCGGGCTTGACTCCGGAAATCACCAACCGGTCCAGCGCCACCGTGGCCAAGCCTGTCAGATTGCGCCAGCCGTCGGCGGTGATCGCCAAAGTGTCCGAGTGCCGGTAGCCGCCCTCCTCAGCCAGGTAGATCCCAGGCTCGATCGACACCACCATGCCAGCCTGCAGCACATCCGCACTGCCTTGCGCCAGCCAGGGCGCCTCGTGGTTGCCCAGGCCCAGTCCGTGGCCGCAGCGATGCAGGCGCAGATGCCAGTCGCCAAAGCTTTGATCGCGCAGAAAATCGCTGACGGTTTCGTCTATCTCGGCGCAAGCCACTCCCGGCCGCAGCATCGACATCGCCAGCTGGCGGGCGCGGCTCATCGCCTCGAAACGCTCGCGCTGCGCAGCCGTGGGCGGCCGGGTAAAGAAAGTGCGCTCGCACTCGGCGGTATAGCCATCGAGCCGCACCACCGAAATCACCACATGAGGGCCGCCCTGCAGACGCTGCGACAATTGCGGAACCGCGTGCGGCTGGGCGCTGAGCGGCGCCGGCCAGGGTGCCAGCAGCACCCGGGTGCTCAAGGGGTCGAAGTCGGGCTCGTCGCGGATGATGCGGCGCAACAGCCGTTGGCCGTTGGCATAGCCTTCCGCCACGGAAACGCCGTCGTAGACGCCCTCCAACAGTTGATTGACCCCTTGCGCCGCGTAACGCCCCGCCAGCTCGAGCTTGGCGATCTCCCACGGCGACTTGATCATGCGCAGATCTTCCAGATCCCCGCCCGCACGCCCGCCGACGGACTGCAGAAATTCAGCCAGATGCAGCTGCGTGGCGGGGTCGAAAACGAAGCTGTCGCGCAGCAAAGGGGTCAGCGCATCTTGCCAGCGCTCCCCGGCCGGGGCCGGATATTCGCGGTAGCTGTGCATGTCCGCCGCCGCCACGCCCCAAGCCTCTTTCAGGTGGGCGTGCTCCAACTGGGGCACCAGCAAGGCGCGGCGGCCGCTGTCGGCGTCCAGCAACAGGAAGAACGGCCGCTCCAGCGGCTCGTAGCTGATGCCGGACAGGTAGTAGATGCTATCGGCGCTGCTGGCCACGTATTGCCGTATGCCCGCCTCCAGCAGACGGTGTCTGAGCAACTGATCACGCCGCGCCATCTCCTGATGGCGGTCCTGTGCGAAGTTTGCCATCCCGGCTCCCAGTTACATGATTGAGATATCAATATGGCATGTTCATTTCAATTTCACATTCCGTTTACAAGGCCGCTAGGCGGCTTCGATCAGTCTGGCATCCCGCAAGCGGCGCGACTGGGCCCACAGCAGGCCGCCCACCAGCAGGCCCAGCAGCAGATTGACCAGCGGCATCGCCAGCCACACGCCATTCTGGCCAAGCCACAGCGGCAACAAGCTCAGCGCCGGTAGCAGCAGCAGGGTCTTGCTTATGGTGACGCCCAACGCCAGCCGGGTGAGCGCCATCGCCTGCAGCGCGGTGCACCCCACCACCACCAGGCCATCCAGCGGCATGGCCAGCAGATGCAAGCGCAGCGCGCGGCTGCCGGCGTCTATCAGGTCTTGGCTGCCGTCGCTGTACCAGCCTGCGATCCAGGCCGGGAACAGCTGCACCACAGCCAATGCCGCCACGCCTATGCCCAGGCCCACCTTGACCCCATGCAGCAAAGCCTCGCGCGCCCGCTCAGGCTGCCCCGCCCCGGTGGCGTGGCCCAGCAAGGGCTGCATCCCCACCGCCAGGCCGTGAATCACCAGGGTAAACAGCGATTCGCTGTAACCGGCCACGGCATACGCCGCCACGCTCAAGTCGTCTCCCCATGCCAGCAACTGATAGTTGTGCGAATACAGCAGCAGGGCCAGGTTCAACTCCATCAACAAGCTGGGCACCCCCATCGCAAGAATAGGCCACAGGCCGGACATATCCGGCTTCAGCGCGTTCAGGCTCAGACGCAAGGCGGCATGGCGGCTGAAGAAGTAAGCCAGGCCCAACGCCACTACTACCGCCTCGGCCAGCAGCGTGCCGATGGCCGCGCCGGCCAGTCCCATGCCCATCACCCCTACCAGCAGATAGTCCAGCAGGATATTGAGCAACGCGCCCAGCACCATCAGCGCGGTTGCCAGCCTGGGCTTGCCGTCGTTGCGCACCAGGTAGGTCAACAGCATCGGCCCCATGGTCAGCACCCCTCCGGCCAGCATCCACCACAGATAGGCGCGCGCCTGCTCCGCCACCTGTGGCTGGACATCCGCCCGCAACCAGCCCAGCAGGCTTTGCAGATTGGGCAGCCCCAACAGCGGAATGGCGGCGCCCAGCACCGCCAGCAGCAGCAAGGCCGCCAGCAGCGTGCCCCTGGCCTGCTGCTCCTGGCCTGCGCCCTGCTGGATGGCGATGCGGGTGGCCGCGCCCATGCTGATCATCGCGCCCAGGCCCACCTGCACCATCACCAGCGGATAGGCGAGATTAATCGCTGCCAGGCCGTGGCTGCCGACGTAGTGGCCGACGAAAATGCCGTCGATGACGGCGTACAGGCCGGTCACCAACATGCCGACAATGGAGGGAATGGCGTAGCGCCAGAACAAGGTGGAGACCGGCAACGTATCCAGATCGCGGGTGTGTGCGTGAGAGTGAGACATGGGAAGGATTGAAAGATAGTAGTGTCTACCATTCTAACATTTAATCAGTCATGCGTGATTAATTATTTTCCGGCACAATGCGGCAAACGACTGGAAGGGGCAAGATGGCGCGCAAAACCAAGGAAGACTCGCAGAAGACCCGGGACGCCATTCTGGACGGAGCGGAACAGGTTTTTCTGGCCAAGGGCATAGCCAACGCCACCATGGCGGACATCGCCGACGCCGCCGGCGTGTCGCGCGGCGCAGTATACGGCCATTACGACAACAAGCTGCTAGTATGCCGGGCGATGATAGACCGCGCCTTCGCGCTGGACGCGCTGCATTTCCCCGCCCAGCAGGACTCGGCCTGCGACACGTTATTGGCCGCTGGCTGCTACTACCTGACGCAGTTCCTGGAGCCGGGTTCGCCGCAGCGGGTGTTTGAAATTCTCTACCTCAAGTGCGAGCGCAACGAGGAAAACCGCAGCGTGCTGCGCCGGCGCAAGGTGGTGGACCGCCTGTCCATGCACTACATCCGCCGCCAACTGCGGCGCGCCATCGCCCAGCGCGAACTGCCTGACACGCTGGACGTCATGCTGTGCGCCGATTATCTGGGCAGCCTGTTCGACGGCCTATACAAGCTGCTGGAAGGCGGAGCGAGCGTGCAGCCACACTGCGAGCGCATTCTGCGCGGCGCGCTGCAAGGCTTGCCGCACGCATCCAGCCTGCAGCGCCAGGCATGACGGCTACTCGACGTGGCGGCGAAAACACCACAGCGCCAGACCCAGCGTCAAGAGCGCGATCAACCACAAGGGCAGCAGCCACGGCCAGGCGTCGGCAAAGCCGTAACCCTTGAGAAACACCCCCTTGAGAATGGGAATGAAGTAGCTGAGCGGATTGAGCCGCGCCAGCCATTGCAGCAGCTGCGGCATGTTTTCTATCGGCGACACGTAGCCGGACAGGATCACCGCCGGCACCATGAAGGAAAACACCCCCAGAAAAGCCTGCTGCTGGGTATGGGAGAGCGACGAGATGAATAAGCCCACCCCGGCCAGCGCCAAGCCGTAGCTAGCCATGCTGACGAACAGCAGCGGCAATGAGCCGCCAAACGGCACCCGGTACACCCACACTGCGGCGGAAACTATGAGGCTGCCTTGCAGCAGCGCCACCAGCACGCCCGGCACCGCTTTGCCGGCCATGATGTAGGCTGGCGTCAGCGGCGAAACCAGCAACTGGTCGAAAGTCCCTTCCTCGCGCTCGCGCGCCACCGACAGCGCGGTGACGATCAGGCAGCCCACAGTGGTGATGATGGCCACCAGGCTGGGCAGCACGTGCCACTGAAACTCCAGGTTGGGGTTGTACAGATTGCGCACCCCCACCCCGCCGTCCGCGTCGCCGGTCCGCTCCTGCTGGTACGCCGCCGCCACCTCGCCGATGTAGGCGCTGGCGATCTGCCCGCTGTTCGAGCGCCGTCCGTCCACGATCACCTCCAGCGGCGCGCTGCGCCCCGCCGCCAGCTTGCGGGAGAAATCGGCCGGAAACACCACCGCCAGCAACGCGCGCTGACGGTCTATGGCTTCGCGCAGCTCAGGCTGGCTGTAAACCGGCACGATCTGGTCGAAAATGACGCTGCTGGCCAAGCGCTTCACCAGCTCCTGCGAAGCCGCGCCGCCATCCTGGTTGTATACCACCAGACTGGCATGCTTCACCTCCAGCGTGGCGGCGAAGGGAAACACCACCAGCTGCAGCAGCACCGGCACCACCAACAACAGGCGCCCCTGGCGGCTGCCGACGATGGTCTGCAACTCCTTGATGATCAGCCACTGCAAGCGTTGCCACATGGTTTCAGTCCAGGGTCCGGCGGGTTTTGCGCACGGTCTGGCCCAGCCAGAACGCGCCCAGCACCATCAGGCTGGCGGCATTGAACCACAGCAGCGAGGGGATCACCCCGGCCTGGAACAACGTCTGCAGGGTACTGGCGAAATAGCGCGCCGGCAGGATGCGGGTAAGCCATTGCAGCGGAGCCGGCATGCTGGATATCTCGAACACGAAGCCCGACAGCATCAAGGCCGGCAGATAACCGGCGGTGAGAGCCGCCTGCGCCGCGTCGAACTGGCTTTTCAGCACGGTTGACAGAAACAGCCCCATGCCCAGCGCGTTGGCGAGGAACAGCGACGACATCAGCCACAACAACCACAGCGGGCCGCGGAACGGCACCCCCATCACGAACACCGCCACTAGCAGGCACAGCAGCATGGCGGCGATGCCCAGCACGTAGTAAGGCAGGACCTTGGACAGGATCAGTTCCGCCCGGCTCACCGGCGTGGCCAGCAAGGCCTCCATGGTGCCGCGCTCCCACTCCCGCGCCACCACCAGCGAGGACAGCAAGGCGCCGACTATGGTCATCACCAGCGCGATGGTGCCCGGTACCAGAAAATTTGGACTCTCGGCACTGGGATTGAACCAGAAGCGCTGGCGGATATCGATAATCGGGTCTTGCGGCTGCGCGCGGTTCTGCCCCTCTTGCTGCCGCCATTGCTGCCAGGCGCCCAGCACGTAGGCGGCGACGAAGTTGGCGGTATTGGGCTCGGCGCCGTCGGTCAGCAGCTGGATGCCGCCGCCGCTCGGCGCGCGGCGGGAAAAATCATTGGGAATCACCACCGCGCCGCGTATCTTGCCGTGCGCCAGTTGTTCTTCCAACTGCGCGCGCGAAACCAGCGGGTGGATCTCGAGCGACGGCGTGGCGCGGAAGGTGGCCGCCAGCCGCGCCGCGACGGCGCCGCCGTCCTGATTGAGCAGGCCCAGCCGGATATGGGCCGAGTCCAGGTTCACCGCGTAGCCCAGGATGAACAACAGCGCCACCGGCAGGATGAAGGCGATCAGGATGCTGCTGGGGTCGCGCACGATCTGGTAGCTTTCCTTGCGGCACAGGGCCAGCAGCCGACGCAGCTTCAATCCGCTCATGAGTCGGCCCCGTCCACCAACTGGATGAAGGCGTCCTCCATGGTGGGATTGGGCCGCGCCGCGCTCGCCACGCCTTGCTTGAGCGCGTCCGGCGTGTCCAGCGCCAGCAGCTTGCCGCGATAGATCAGCGCGATGCGGTCGCAGTACTCGGCCTCGTCCATGAAGTGGGTGGTCACCAGCACCGTGACGCCCTTCTCGGCCAGGCCGTTGATATGGGTCCAGAATTCGCGCCGCGTCACCGGATCCACCCCGGAGGTCGGCTCATCCAGGAACAGCAGCGGCGGCTCGTGCATCACCGCGCAGGCCAGCGCCAGCCTCTGCTTGAAACCCAGCGGCAAGGTGGCGGCCAGTCCATCCAGATAGGGCCCCAGGCCGAACACCCGCGCCATCTGCGCCACCTTGTCGCGCTGCGCCCGGCCGCGCAAACCGTAGACACCGGAGAAGAACATCAGGTTGCGCCGCACCGACAATTGCGCGTACAGCGAAAATTTCTGCGCCATATAACCCAGTTGCTGGCGGGCGGCGGTAGGGCTGGTCTTCAAATCCAGCCCCATCACCAGCGCCTGGCCGGCGCTGGGCTTAAGCAGCCCGCACTCCATCTTGAAGGTGGTGGATTTGCCGGCGCCGTTGGGACCCAGGAGGCCAAACACCTCGCCGCGCCGCACCGCGAAACTGACGTCGTCGGTGGCGTAGAAGTCGCCGAAGCGCTTAGACAGGCCCCTGGCCTCTATCACCGCCTCGCCGGCATGTTCAGCCACCGCCGGCATCACCTCGGCCAGCACGGAGTCGCCGCCCGGTCCACCACCCAGCAGACTGATGAAGGCATCCTCCAACCGCGGCGGCGCGGCTTGCAGGCGGGCGTCCGGCCCCGCCTCGGCAAGCTGCAGATCCGGCCATTGGTCCTCGTCGCGCAACAGCAGGCGCAGGCTGCTGCCCTGTATGGTGCCGTCCATCAGCTGCGGCTGGCGCAGCAGTCTTTGCAGCACTTGGCGGCGGTTGCCGGCGATACCGGTCAGCTGCAGGCAGCGGCCCACCAACGGGCGGGTCAATTCGGCCGGCGGCCCGCCTGCTCGGATGCGGCCCTGGTTCATCAGATAGACCACGTCGCAGCTTTCAGCTTCGTCCAGATAGGCGGTGCTGAGCAGCACGGTGATGCCTTCGGCCGACAAGGCGCGGATCAGCTTCCACAGCTCGCGGCGGGAGATCGGGTCCACCCCCACGCCGGGTTCGTCCAGCAGCAGCACCCGCGGCCGGCCCAGCAGCGAGCAGGCCAGGCCCAGCTTCTGCTTCATGCCGCCGGACAGCTTGCCGGCGTAGCGGCCGGTGAACGGCGAGAGGTCGGTCAGCGCCAGCAGACGGGTGAAATCCTGCATGCGCTCCCCGCCCGTCACATCGCGCAAGTCGGCGTACAGATCGAGATTTTCCTGCACTGTCAGGTCTTCGTACAAGCCGAACTTCTGCGGCATGTAACCAGCCTGGCGGCGCAAGGCTTCGCCATCCTCCTGCGGATCCAGGCCCGCCACCCGCACACTGCCCGCACTTGGCGCAAGCAGGCCTGCCAGGATGCGCAACAAGGTGGTTTTTCCGGCGCCGTCGGGCCCCACCAAGCCGGCGATGCGGCCAGCGGGAATATCCAGGCTGACGTCGGTCACCGCATCCTGAACCGCGCCGGCGAAACGCTTCGCCAGGCCTTGCGTCAGGATAGCCGGCGCCGCGCTCACGGAGCCAGCCTCACCGTCATCGGCATGCCCTGGTTGAGCCCGGCGTCGGCGTCGCTCACCACGATGCGGATGCGATAAACCAGCGAGGTGCGCAGATCGGCGGTTTCCACCGATTTGGGCGTGAATTCGGCGGTGGGCGACACAAAGCCCACCACGCCGTGATAGGTCTTGTCCGGGTGGCTGTCATTGCTGAGCAGCACCTTGCTGCCGCTGGCGAAGCGCCCCAGCTGGGGTTCGCCGACATAAGCGCGCACCCACACCGGCTGCCGCAGCGACAGGCTGAAGGCTGGCGTGCCAGCCTGCACCATGCTGCCGGCCTCGACCGCGCGGGTGAGGACGATGCCGGCGCTGGGCGCCTGCAGGTTGGCGTCGCGCAGCGCCAGCCGGGCGGCGGCCAGGTCCGCCCGCGCCTGTTTCAGCTGGGCGTCGGATTCGGCGATTTCCTCCGGACGGTAGCCTTTGACCAGCAGCTGCAGCTGCTGTTGGGCGGCATCGCGCTGGGAGATGGCCTGATCGCGCTGCGAACGGGCGGCCTCCAGCAACTGTTGGCTACTGCCGCCGGCCGGCACCAGCTCGCGTTGGCGGCGATATTCGCTTTCAGCCTGCACCCACGCGGCCTTCGCCGCGTCCAGCCTGGCGCGCGCCTGGGCGATGTCCTCGCTGCGGCTCCCCTTGTGGATCAGCGCGTTGCGCGCCGCCAGCGCCGCCTCGTTGGCAAGCGCCGCGTTCAGGCTGTTGCGCAGCGGCTCGGCATCCAGCCGCGCCAGTATCTGGCCCGGCTGCACGCTGTCGCCCTCGTCCACCTGCACCAAGGCCAGGCGGCCGGACACGCGGAAGGCCAGGCTCAGCTCGCGGATGTCGACATTGCCGTACAGCGTGGATTGGCGTTCCGCCTCGGCTGCGCTCTGGTAGAAGTAGTAAGCGATGCCGCCGGCCAGCAATGCCGGCAGCGCGACAGCCGCCACCCAGATCTTTTTCATTGCGACTCCCCCCTTGTCGAGATGCCCGCCAGCGCCCAGTCCAGCCTTTGTCTCGCCGCCTCGATATCCGCCATCCAGGCTTGCAGCTGCCGCACAGCCGGCGGCAGCCAGTCGCAGGCCGCCAGCGGGCCGCGCGCCAGCAGCAGCGGCATCCCGATCGCCGCCATCAGATAGCCTAGCAATTGCGGCGCCGGCGCCGCGATCAGCCTCCCCTGCCTTTGCGCGCGGCTCAGCAACACGATCAGCAGCCGAAAGTGACGGGACGGCAGCCGCAACACGAAAGCCTGCGCGGCCGGTTCCCCGGCCAGCGCATCCGCCAGCACATGGCTGAGGAAGCCGGCATTCTGCGCCGCCAGCTCCAGCAATTGTTCCAGGACGGCTTGCAGCCGGGACAGGGCGTCGCCGGATTGCAAGCGCGCCACCGGACGCAACTGGCGGTAGATGGGCGCGTACCATAACTCCACCAGTTCGCTGATAAAGCGCTCGCGGTTCCCGAAGTGGTAGACGAATCTGCCTAGATTGACGCCGGCGGCGGCCAGCTCGCGCACCACCAATCCGCGCACGCCGGTGCGCGCCACCATGGCCAAGCCTTTCCGCAACAGGCGCTGGCGGGTATCAATCTGCTTGCCGGATAAGCCCATTCATTTCTTATACGTCCGTATAAAAATGGCGACAAGGAAAGCCGGGATCAAAAACGCAGGATCGCAAGCCAAGGGGACCCGCGGCGCAACAGCCGCCGGGGTCGATCATTCACGGTCAGAGGGTTTTGCACATCAGGAAGCCGGCGCCAAACCACAGCCCCACCACCATCAGCGGCTCCGCCATCTTGCCGCGCAACAGCATCAGCGGCGCGCGGAAACGGATGCGAATGGGCCACAGCAGCGGAATACCGGCCGGCGTCAGCCAGTCTCCAACCAGATGCGAGGCATAACCTACGCAGATGCCGAGCACCAGCGGCATGGCGTGGCCCAGCCTGATGTTCCAGCCATGCAGGCAGGCGATGCAGGCGTAGAACACGCCGGCCACCGCTAGCAGGCTGTGGGTGATGCCGCGATGGCCGAAGAGGTAGGCCACCGGGCGGGAGATGAAGGGAATGCGCCGGCCCAGCCAGCTTTTGGGATGGTCGATGTCTGGCAGCAGCGAACCGGCCAGGCCTCCAGCCAGCAGCAATAGCGCCAGCATCGGGGGCAAATGCAGCAACAAGGCGGCGGATACCGCGCAAAACGCGCCGAACGCGACATGTGTGGCGACCATCATCCGGCTATCCCGCCGCTTTCCCTGCTGACCATCGTGCGCTGCCCCTGCGGCATGTTGTTATCTTGCTACCGACCGCTTATGCCGCCATCGCCACCTGCCCGCCACACACGGATCAAACACATGTATGAACGAGCGGGCGCCATGCTACTGCATCACACGCGCCGGATGCAAAGAAAACTTGCCGTCCGCCAAATTGAAAATGGAAGTCTATGCCAATGCGCTGCCTGATTTCAGCTGATGGATGTCAGTCCCCGCCAAGCGCGCTTGACAAGAGACAGGGGAATTGCCATTTGGTGCCTGAATATCCCGAGCTGCCGCGGAAGCGTTATAAAATGAAGCTGCCAGTCGCGTCCGGCTGGCGAAAACGGCAAGCCCCCGCCGACGCATCCGTCCGCTTCACCGGAGAACCTCATGCGACGCCTGTCCACAATCATCCTGGCGCTCTGCCTTGCCGCGATGGCGCCGGCCGCCCAGGCGCGACCGGCAACGCAGATGACGTGGGTGCTGTCCGACTGGCCGCCCAATTTCATCGTGCGGGACGGCAAGCCCACCACCGGACAAAATGATGTCTACCTGAAGCTGATCATGCAGAAATGGCCGCAGGCCGAGCATCGCTTCATTGTGATGAGCACCGCGCGCAGCGTCTTGGAATTGCAGAACAAGAGCCCCATCTGCCGGCTCAATCTGATTCCCACCCCAACGCGGGAGAGGCTCGCCTTCTTCACGCTGACGCATATGCAGCTGCCGTTGCAGGTAATCATCCGCCGCGAAGTGGCGGCGAAAGCGCCATTGAACGACAAAGGCGAGGTAGTACTGGAACAACTGATCCGCCAACCGGATCTGCGCGGCATCGTCGCCGCCGGCAGGAGCTATACCGCCGGCATCGACAGGCAGCTGGCCAGCGACAAGGACAAGTCCAATCTGCGAGACATCCAGAACCTGCCGTCGAATGAGGGCTTGTTCAAGCTGCTGCAGCTGGGCCGGGCCGACTACACGCTGGACTACGAATCCGATCTCAATTACCAACAGCGGAGCCATGGCAACCAGGCTCTGGTCAGCCTGCCGCTGGCCGGCGCCGCGCTGATACCGGTCGGCATCGCCTGCCCGCGCACGGAGTGGGGTCGGCAGGCCATCCTGAAAATCGACGCGCTGCTTGCCCAGGTGGTGAACGACCCCGCCTACCGCGCGGCGCAGGAGCGCTGGCTGTCGCCGGCATCGCTGCAACGCTACAAGCCGGAGCTGGACAAGTTCTACCGGCAACGCGGCCATGCATCCGACCCCGCGCGGTTTTCGCTGACCGCCCATCCCTGACCCAGCGGAAGCGAAAAAGGCCAGGCGGCAACATCCATCCGGCCCCATGCCGCTGACCAGCAGCCTTAAACCTGGAACTGCGCCACCGACTGCCTGAGGCTGCCGGTCACCTCGTCTATGCGCTGTATGCTCTCGGACGCCTGGGTAGCCGCCACCGCGTTGCCGGACGCCACCTGGGCGATCTGCTCGACGTGACGGGCGATGTCCTGGCTGGCGGTGCCCTGCTCCTGCAGCGCGTGCGAGATGTCGTTGACCACCCGCACCACTTGGCTGGCGCTGCCATGAATCTGCTGGATCAGCTGGCCGCCGTGCTCGGCCAGCTCCAGGCCGGTTTTCACCCTGGTCACCGTCTCGCTCATATTCTGCCGCGACAGGTCGGAACTGGCCTGGATCTCGTCGATCATGGTCGCGGTCTGCTCCGTCGCCTTGGCGGTGCGTTCGGACAGCTTGCGCACCTCGTCGGCCACCACGGCGAAACCGCGGCCGCTCTCGCCGGCCCGCGCCGCCTCGATGGCGGCGTTCAAAGCCAGCAGATTGGTCTGGTCGGCGATATCCTTGATCACCTGCATGATATTGGAGATGGTGGCGGTCTTGCTGGCCAGGTCGGCAATCGCCGCTTCGGTCATGTCCACCGTAGCGCTGATGCCCTGCATCTCCTCCACGGCGCGGGCGATCACTTCGCTGCCGGTCTCCGACAACTGGCCGGAATCCTGCGACACCGAGCGAGCATCCTTGGCGTGCTGGGCGATATGGTTGATGCTGACGGTCAGTTGCTCCACCGACGCCGCCATCGCCGCCGCGCCCTCGCTCTGCCCCTGGGAATTGTCGGCCACCATGCGGGCGCCGCCCACCACGTCGGCGTTCAGCCTGCCCAACTCCTCGGCGTCGCGCATGATCTCGCCCACCAGTTGGCGCAACTGAGCCTGCATCTCGCGGATGTGGGCCAGCAGGCTGTCCTTGTCCCCCGCGGCCAGACGTATCTCGCGGTCCAGCTTGCCGGCGGCGATTTCACGCACAATGGCGGCGGCCTCGGACGGCTCGGCGCCCAGTTCGCGCATCACGCTGCGGTACACCCACCAGCCCAGCGACAGGCTTACCACCATGAACAGCAACACCTGCGCGCCCACGCTCAACACCTGGTCAAGCAGCACCGCGTTGATGTCGTCCAGATACAAGCCCGTGCCAACCACCCACCCCCAACGGGAGGTGGTCTGGAAATAGGCCAGCTTGGGCTGCGGCACGCGGGCTCCCGGCTTGTCCCAGTAATATTGGGCGAAGCCCTTGCCGCCGTTCTCTCGCAGCACCCGGTCGAACAGCTGGCCCATGCCTATGCCGGTCGCGTCCTTGACGCCGTGCATGTCCTTGCCCACCAGCTTGGGATTCATTCCATGGGCCAGCCACACCATATTGCGGTCCAGAGTGAAGAAATACTCGTTGCCGTCGAAACGCAGCCGCGCCAGCTCCTGCAAGGCCTGGCGCTTGGCATCGGCCTCCGGCACCATGCCGGCGGCCGCCTGCTCCTCATGCGCCGCCACCAGGCTGGCGGCGGCCTCCACCTGATGGCGCACCAGATCGTGCCGGTCGGACAGCATCTGCTGGCGCAAAGCATTCATCAACAACGCGCCCAGCACACATACCAATACGATGGTGCCGGCCGTCTGCAGCAGCAATCGTCGCTTCAATGAAATTGTTCTCGCCATTGCCCCATCCAGTTGATTTGTAAACAACGGGCAACGATAACGCATTCGATTATTCAATTTCAATATCAATCTTAATATTATTGACTTTTGTCATTAAATAACCCACACACAAAACCGGATTTTTCCAGACAACTGAACTTGCCGCTTGACTTTCATATCTTAAGACATATATCTTAAGACTGTTTTTCGTATTAGGAGCCGTCATGCGCCCCCTACACCACAGCCCCTCGCAACGCCCCAACTCGCTCCGTCGCCTGTTGCAGGCCATGACGGGACATCATCGCCGCGGCGGCGGCAGACGCCACGCCCACTACGCCGGCGACAACGAACATCTGTCGCGCGGCCGCAAATTCAGTTCGGACGACCTGCAACTGCTGCTGCTGGCGCTGATCGCCGAACGCTCCAGCCACGGCTACGAACTGATCAAGGAGCTGGCCGGCCGCTCCAACGGCTATTACAGCCCCAGCCCAGGCATGGTCTATCCCGCCCTCACCTATCTAGAAGAAGTCGGCCATGTCACCGTCGCCAGCAGCGGCAACCGCAAATGCTATTCGATAGCCGAGTCCGGCCATCAGCATCTTGCGGTCAAGCGCGAGCATGTGGGGCTGATGCTGGCCAAGCTCAACCACATCGGCCGCAAGATGGAACTGGCGCGCCGCGCCTACGCCGGCGAGGAGATCGGCGAAGACGGCGCCGCCGGCTGGATCAAGGAGCTGATAGAAGCCCGCCGCGCGCTCAAGCACGCGCTGCTGCTGCGCGACAAGGCAGACTCCTGTGAGCAGCGCCGCATTGCGGAGATCCTGCAGCGCGCCGCCACCGAAATCACCGGCCCAACAAAATAAAGGAACCCACCATGCATCAGGATCTGACCATACAAAAACTGCGCCACCCGCTGAAATTCCGCCTGCTGCAGGTAAGCCGCGTCCAGCGGCTTGCCGGGCGCATGCTGCGCATCACGCTGAAGGGTGAAGACCTGGCGGGCTTCGTCTCCGCCTCCTTCGACGACCACATCAAACTGTTCTTCCCCGCCGCGGGCGAGAGCCAGCCGGCCATCCCCACAGTCGGCGAAAGCGGCATCACCTTTCCCGCCAGCCAAGCGAAGCCGGCGATGCGCGACTACACCCCGCGCCGTTACGATGCCGCCGCCGGCGAGCTGGACATCGACTTCGTGGTGCATGACGGCGGCGTCGCATCCGACTGGGCGGCACAGGCGCAAGTCGGCCACTACCTGGGAATAGGCGGCCCGCGCGGCTCGCGCGTGGTGCCGACCGGTTTCGACTGGCACTGGCTGATAGGCGATGAAACGGCGCTGCCGGCCATCGCCCGCCGGCTGGAGGAACTGCCGGCGGACAGCGTCGGCACCGCGCTGATCCTGGTGGACGATGAGACCGCCCGCTTGCCGCTGAGCCGCCCCGCCGGCGTGGAAATCGTCTGGCGGCACCGCGATCAGCAGCAGAATCTGCTGCAAGCGGTGGCGCAAATGGCTCTGCCGGCCGGCGCGGGCTATGTCTGGGCTGCGGGAGAAAGCGGCGAGATGCGCGCGCTGCACAAGCATCTGCAACAGCTGGGAATAGACAAGGACAGGATGCGCGTGGCCGGCTACTGGAAAAGCGGCGACGTCGGCGCGCATGAAACCATAGGAGAATGATGAAAAGCCCGGCGCCATGAGGCCCGGGCTTTTTCGCGGCGGCGCGGGCCGCTTACTTGCTGCCGCTGGAGGAGTATTCCACGTCGCTGACGACATCTCGCTCATCGAACGACACCACCAGCAGCTTGCTGTAAAGCTTCATATTGAACACAGTGCCGGTAACGTGGGTATAGGCATATACCACGCCCTTGCCGGTCTTGCTTTTGATAATGGGATAGATCGCCTCGCCGCTGGGCTTGCCCAGCAGCGCGATCACCTCGGAGCGGGTGGTCGCGCCCTTCCGCAACGCCGACACCTTGCCTTCATCAAAATCGGTGGCGTCTTCGGCGAACGAACTATTGAACTCCTCGCCAACCAGCACATCCTTGAAAGTGGAAAATACCATGGCGCGGGCCGGTGTGACACCGGGGTAGCGGGCCGCGCCCGACGTGGAAGCATAAGCATAACGCGCCAGTTTGATGGTTTGGTCGTTCTTCATCGCCTCGCCGCTTTGCTGCGGCTCGCCCATCACCCTGGCCACGTCCGCCGCCGTGGATTGGCCAAGCGTCAGCGCGCCGGCATCCGGTCTTTTGAAATTGGTTCCCGCGCAACCGGAAAGCATGGTCGCCGCCAGCAGGGAAAGTGTCAGGATAGTCTTTTTCATTTTAATCTCTTCACGGAATCGGCAATGATTGGTATCAAGCGCCAGGTACGCCATTTCCTGGAGCGTATCCGGCCGGGCCATATTCGTCCTCAATGGATTCCGGCCGGACAGGCGGCGATTATCGCAAAAACGCTTTTCCCCGCCAATGACAAAGCAATGAGAGACCGCAAACAGGCGCGATTCCAATTCAAAACGGAAAATTCCCGATTGGATTTTGCCTGCATGATTTCCCGCAAGCGCCGCCATCGCGTCATGAAAAGGCCGACGGATACGTCCGCGCGGAAAACGAACCAGACGCGCAAGCATCCGCGGCAAACCAAACGCATTGTCATTGCGGTTGCCCGCCGGCGCAACGCACGTTCTTCCCGCAACCATCGCCCAGGCCCCGGAAACGAAAAACGGAAGCCATCTGGCTTCCGTTTGCTTTCGCTGCTCACAACCGCACTGCCGAATCAACCCACCCAGCGCCGCGCCGAGGCGAACATGCGGAACCAGGCGCCGTTCTCGCCCCATTCAGCCGGATGCCAGCTGTTCTGCACTGTGCGGAACACCCGCTCGGGGTGCGGCATCATGATGGTGAAGCGGCCGTCCGGCGTGGTGACGCCGGTGATGCCCGCGGGAGAACCGTTGGGGTTCAGCGGATAGGTTTCGGTGGCGCGGCCGTCGAAGTCGATGTAGCGCAACGCGGTCAGCACCTGGTCCTGGCTGCCCGGCGCGAACACCGCGCGGCCTTCGCCATGGCTCACCACCACCGGCAGGCGGCTGCCCACCATGTCCGCCAGGAAGATCGACGGCGACGCCGTGACCTCCACCATAGTGAAGCGCGCCTCGAACTGCTCCGACGCGTTGCGGCGGAACTTCGGCCAGTACTCGGCGCCGGGAATGATGGACGACAGGTTGGACATCATCTGGCAGCCATTGCACACGCCCAGCGCGAAGGTGTCCTTGCGGCCGAAGAAAACCTCGAACTGTTGGCGCGCGCGCGGATTGAACAGAATGCTCTTGGCCCAGCCCTCACCGGCGCCCAGCACGTCGCCGTAGCTGAAGCCGCCGCAGGCCGCCAAGCCCTTGAAGTCGGCCAGTTGCACGCGGCCGGCGATGATGTCGCTCATGTGCACGTCAACCGCGTCGAAGCCGGCGCGGTCGAACGCCGCCGCCATCTCCAGCTGGCCGTTGACGCCCTGCTCGCGCAGGACGGCCATGCGCGGACGCGCGCCAGTGGCGATGAACGGCGCCGCCGGGTTGCCCTGCACGTCGAAGCTCAGCTGGGCGAACAGCCCGCGCGGCTTGGCGTGGCTGCGCAGCAGCTGTTCGCTGTCGGCGCAGGCCGGATTGTCGCGCAGGCGCTGCATGCGGGCGCTGGTTTCCGACCAAGCGCAGAACAGCTCGCTGCGGCTCTCGCTGAACAGGTCCTTGCCCTTGTGCTTGATCACCAGGCGATCATAACCGTTGATGCGGCCCAGCACGAACAACTCGCGGCCGATGCCGGCTTTCATGAAGCGCGCGATCACCTCGGGCGTGTCGCCCTTGCGCACCTGCAGCACCGCGCCCAGCTCCTCGTTGAACAGCACGCGCATGATGCGGCCATGGGTTGCCGCCTCTAGCGAAGGCTGCACGTAGTCGTCGATGATGCGCTGGGTGTTTTGCCGCTCTATCACCAGTTCCTGCAGATCGACGCTGATGCCGACATGGCTGGCGAACATCATTTCCGCCAGCGTGGCGAACAGGCCACCGTCGGAGCGGTCGTGGTAGGCCAGGATCTTGTCGTCGCGCAGCAGCGACTGCACGGTGCCGAAGAAAGCCGCCAGCTGCTGCGGGCTTTCCACGTCCGGCGCGCGGCCCTTCATGTCTTTCCACACCTGGCCGTAGATCGAACCGCCGAGGCGGCAGCGGCCATAGCCCAGATCGATCAGGATCAGATCGCTGTCCTTCACGTCCTGCAGCGCCGGGGTGACGGTCTTGCGCACGTCCTCCACCGGGGAGAAGGCGGAGATCACCACCGACATCGGCGCGGTAACCGACTTTTGCTCGCCGTTCTCCTGCCATACCGTCTTCATCGACAGCGAGTCCTTGCCCACCGGGATGCTGACGCCCAGGCTCTGGCTCAGCTCGGACACCGCTTCAACCGTGCGGTACAGGCGCACGTCTTCGCCCGGATGGCCGGCCGGCGCCATCCAGTTGGCGGACAGCTTGACATTGCCCAGATGGCCGACGAAAGCCGCGGCGATATTGGTCAGCGCCTCGCCTATGGCCATGCGGCCCGAGGCCGGCGCGCTGAACAGCGCGGCCGGCGTGCGTTCGCCCATCGCCATCGCTTCGCCGCGATAGGTGTTGAAACCCATGGTGGTGACGGCAACGTCGGCCACCGGCACCTGCCAGCGGCCCACCATCTGGTCGCGCGCGGTCATGCCGCCGACCGAGCGATCGCCGATGGTGATCAGGAAGGACTTGTCGGCCACCGTCGGGTGGCGCAGCACGCGGTAGGCGGTTTCGCGCAGCGGATACCTGGACGCGTCGAAGGTCTGGAACTCGGGCTCCAGCGTCTTCACGTCGCGGGTCATGCGCGGCGGCTTGCCCAGCAGCACTTCCAGCGGCATGTCCACCGGATTGTTGTCGAAATGGTCGTCGCGCACCTGCAGATGGCCGTCGTCGGTTGCCGTGCCCAGCACCGCGAACGGACAGCGCTCGCGCTCGCACAGCGCGCTGAAGCGCTCCAGGTCCTGAGGCAGGATGGCCATCACGTAGCGCTCCTGCGCCTCGTTGGACCAGATCTGCATCGGCGTCATGCCCTTCTCTTCCAGATGCACCTTGCGCAGGTGGAAGACGGCGCCGCGGCCAGCGTCGTTCACCAGCTCCGGGAAGGCGTTGGACAAGCCGCCGGCGCCCACGTCGTGGATGGAGACGATGGGGTTAGCCTCGCCCAGCTGCCAGCAGCGGTCTATCACCTCCTGGCAGCGGCGCTCGATTTCCGGATTGCCGCGCTGCACCGAATCGAAGTCCAGGTTTTCGCTATTGGCGCCGGTGTCCATCGACGAGGCGGCGCCGCCGCCCAGGCCGATCAACAGGCCCGGACCGCCCAGCTGGATCAGCAGCGCGCCTTCCGGGATTTCGTTCTTGTGGATCTGCTGCTGCTGGATGCTGCCCAGGCCGCCAGCCAGCATGATGGGCTTGTGGTAGCCGCGCATCTCGCCGTTCACTTCTTCTTCAAAAGTGCGGAAATAGCCGGTGAGGTTGGGACGGCCGAACTCGTTGTTGAACGCCGCGCCGCCTATCGGGCCTTCCAGCATGATCTGCAGCGCCGAGGCGATGCGGCCGGGCTTGCCGTACTCCGCCTGCCCATCGCGGTACAGCTCCCACGGCTGCTTGAAGCCGGGAATATTCAGATTGGACACCGAAAAGCCGGTCAGACCGGCCTTGGGGCGCGAGCCGCGTCCGGTGGCGCCTTCGTCGCGGATCTCGCCGCCGTTGCCGGTGGAGGCGCCGGCGAAGGGCGAAATGGCGGTCGGGTGGTTATGCGTTTCCACCTTCATCAGGATGTCGGTGGGCTCGCTATTGTAGGCGTACTGATGGCTGCCCGGCTGCGGGTAGAAGCGCTCGATGAAAGCGCCTTCGATCACCGAGGCATTGTCCTTGTAGGCCACCAGGGTGCCCTGCGGATGGGCGTCGTGGGTATCGCGTATCATGCGGAACAGCGATTTGCCCTGTTCGACGCCGTCGATGATGAATTGGGCGTTGAATATCTTGTGGCGGCAGTGCTCGGAGTTGGCCTGGGCGAACATCATCAGCTCGACGTCGCTGGGGTTGCGCTTCATCCGTTGGAAGTTTTCCACCAGATAATCCACTTCATCTTCGGACAAGGCCAGACCCAGCTTGGCGTTGGCGTCGGCCAGCGCTTCGCGACCGCCGCCCAGCACATCCACGCGGGTCATCGGCTGCGGGTCGATATGGACGAACAGTTTCTCCACCTCGTCGAACGAGGCCAGCACCGTTTCGGTCATCCTATCGTGCAAGAGGCCCGCCAGAATGTGGCGAGCCTCTTTACTTAAAGATTTATTTGCGGACTTGACCCGGAATGCGGTGCCGCGTTCGATTCTGCGGATTCTTGGCAGGCCGCAGTGCCTGGCGATGTCGGTGGCCTTGGACGCCCATGGCGACAAAGTGCCGATACGCGGCGTCACCAGGAACAGTTCGCCTTCCGGCTCCGCGCTCAGCGGCGGCTCGCCGTAGCTGAGCAATTGGCCCAGCACGCCTACCTCTTCCAGCGTCAATTCGCTGTCGCTTTCCGCAAAATGCCAATACTCGGCCATCAGGACCAGATCCTTCAAACCGGCATCGGCCGCTGCCGCCTGCAGTTTTTCAAGACGAAACGGTGACAGGGCAACGCCACCGCGCAGCTTGGTAATGTAAGACATTAGACACCCGCGACAAGTACCAGGAAAGGGCGTCATAATACAGCAAAACATCGTTGTATTTAAGGCCACGCCGGACTTTCCGGACGCATATTGGCAATTTTTGCGATTTACCCCTCCGTCATCCCGTTCTATCAGGAGCATTCCGCAATGAAAAAGGTCGAAGCCGTCATCAAGCCGTTCAAGCTGGACGAAGTGCGCGAGGCGTTGTCCGAGATCGGCGTCAACGGCCTCACCGTTTCCGAAGTCAAAGGCTTCGGCCGGCAAAAAGGCCACACCGAACTGTACCGCGGCGCCGAATACGTGGTGGACTTCCTGCCCAAGGTGAAGATAGAGGTGATCCTGCCAGACGACCTGGTGGAGCGCGCGATCGAGACCATCGTCGCCACCGCCCGCACCGGCAAGATAGGCGACGGCAAGATCTTCGTCACCCCAGTGGAGCAGGTGGTGCGCATCCGCACCGGCGAAACCAACGAACAGGCGATCTGACACCCGGACCGTCCAATAAAAAGCCGCCCCTGACTGGGACGGCTTTTTTGCGCCTAGCGTAAAGATCGGGACGCGCTCACTTCCACAATTTCCACCACGGCATTTCCTCAACCGTCCACTGGGCGGACAGGTAATGGCTCTTGGGATAATTCAGCGCCAGCACGCGGCGGGCGTCGTCGCGCAGCTGCGGCAGCTGCAGCTTGTCGTAGGCGGTTACCATGATGGCCAGCGCCTCTTCCGGGTACTTGGTATTGGCGAAGTCCTTCACCACGCCCTGCGCGCGGTTGGCGGCGGCCAGATAGGCGCCGCGCTTCATGTAGTAGCGCGCCACATGCATCTCGTTGCCGCCGAGCGCATCCACCAGCTTGGTCATCTTGGCGCTGGCATCCGGCGCGTAAGTGCTGTTGGGGAAGCGGGTAACCAGCTCGCGGAAGGCGGTGAAGGCCTCGCGCGCCGCGCGCGGATCGCGTTCGCTCATGTCCTGGCCGGCCCATTTGGCGAGCAGGCCGGAATCGTCATTGAAATACACCAAACCCTTCAGATAATAAATGTAATCGAGGTTGGGGTGGGTCGGGTGCAGCTTGATGAAACGGTCCGCAGAAGCGATCGCCTGCTCCGGTTCCCCATCCTTGTAGTGGGTGTAGGCCAGGTCCATTTGCGCCTGCTGCGCATAGCGTCCGTAAGGGAAGCGCGACTCAAGCGTTTCATAGAGCTTGACAGCACGGGTATAATTGCCGCTGTTCAACTCGTCGTGAGCTTCCGAATACAGCTTTTCCACGGTCCAGCCGCGCGTTTCGTCGTAGGTTTCCGTGGTTGCACATCCGGCAAGCCCCATCACCAACATTGCTGCAACAACGTATCTTTTCATGACTGATCCTTACATTGACCCGGACGATTATAGCGACATCTCGGAAAACGAGATATCTGCTACGCAACATCTCGAAATTCCGCTGTCGCTCGGCGGCGAAAGACTGGACGCCGCGCTGGCCAAACTGCTGCCCGATTACTCGCGCAGCCGGCTGACCCAATGGATAAAAGACGGCTTGGTCACGGTGGACGGCCAGGTGATGGCGCCCAAGACCAAGATGCTGGGCGGCGAGAAGCTGGTGGTCACTTTACAGCAGACCCATGAAGAAATGGCTTTCCAGCCGGAGGCGATGGATCTGCCCATCGTGTTCGAAGACGAGCACATCCTGGTAATCAACAAGCCAGCCGGCCTGGTGGTGCATCCCGCCTCCGGTAATTGGAGCGGCACCCTGCTCAACGGCCTGCTGCACCACTGCCCTTCGCTGGCGGGCGTGCCGCGCGCCGGCATCGTGCATCGTCTGGACAAGGACACCTCCGGCCTGATGGTGGTGGCCAAGACCCTGCCGGCGCAAACCGAACTGGTGCGCCAGATGCAGGCCCGTACCGTCAAGCGCATCTACCGCGCCATCGCCGACGGCGTGGTACCGTTCGACGGCACCATCGACGCCAATATCGGCCGCGATCCGCATAACCGTCTGAAGATGGCGGTGCTGAAATTCGGCGGCAAACCCGCCATCACCCATATCCGGGTGCTGGAGCGCTTCGCCAGCCACTCCTATATCGAATGCAAGCTTGAAACCGGCCGCACCCACCAGATCCGCGTCCACATGCGCGAATCCGGCCATCCGCTGTCAGCCGATCCGGTTTACGGCAATCCGCGCCACAAGATGGACGACGACACCGCGGCCGCGGTGAGGGCGCTGGACCGCCAAGCGCTGCACGCCTATGCGCTGGCCCTGGTGCACCCGGCCACCGGCGAAGAGCGCAGCTGGAAGGCCCCGCTGCCGGAAGACTTCCGCCGTCTGCTGGACCTGCTGCGCGGCGATGGCGCGCTGCCCGACGAGGACGCCTTCGTCCCGGCCGAGGAGCTGGACGATGAAGACTGGGATGACGACGACGAGGACGACGGCGACGTCGAAGTAATCTATGCCCGCTGAAAACTGGATCGCGGCGGACTGGCCGGCCCCGGCCAATGTCCGCACCCTGGCCACCACCCGCCAGGGCGGCGTCAGCCAGCCGCCCTACGCCAGCCTGAACCTGGGCGCGCACGTGGGCGACGACCCTGCCGACGTCGCCGCCAACCGCGCGCGGCTGCGCGCAGCGCTGCCGGCGGAGCCTTTCTGGCTCAATCAGGTGCACGGCACCGCGGTGGCCAATGCAGCCTCGGCGGCTGAGCTGCCGCCGGACGCCGACGCCAGCTTCGCGCGCGCTCCGGGCGCGATCTGCGCGGTGATGACCGCCGACTGCCTGCCGGTTCTGCTATGCGACGACGCCGGCAGCGCGGTCGCGGCTGCCCACGCCGGCTGGCGCGGGCTGTGCGACGGCGTGCTGGAGGCCGCCATCGCGGCCATAGGGCCGGCGCCATCGACGCTGATGGCCTGGCTGGGTCCGGCCATCGGTCCGGACGCATTCGAAGTGGGCGCGGAAGTGCGGGAAGCCTTCATCGCCCGCGACCCCGCCGCCGTGGAAGCCTTCGCCGACATCGGCGAAGGCAAATACCTGGCGGACATCTATGCGCTGGCGCGCCAGCGCCTGGCCGCGGCCGGCGTCAGCCGGGTGTACGGCGGCGACTTCTGCACGGTGATAGACCGCGAGCGCTTCTTCTCCTACCGCCGCGACCGCCAGACTGGCCGCATGGCCTCGCTGATCTGGCTGCAGGACTGAATCCTGGCGCCCCGCCTCCCGGCGGGGTGTTTATTTTATTCGCCTCCAGACAATTATTCCCCAGCAATTTCCCGCCGCCGCATTGACCCCGCCCGGCCACGCGAACATCATCAAGCCTATCCCCACTCGCCGATCACAACGCCGCATGGACATCGCCATCGTCACGCTGGACTGCTTCAATGAACTGGACTCCTTCATCGCGCTGGGCATGCTTGGCCGCATGCAGCCTCATGGTTGGAACGTGCGCATCAGCAGCCCCTTCGCCACGCTGCAATCGAAGAACGGCGTGCGCATGCAGCGCCAAGAAAACCTGGAATTCGCCAACCGCGCCGACGCCGTGCTGATAGGCAGCGGCTTCCGCACCCGCGACTGGGTGGCTGACGATGCCATTACGCGCCAATTCCGGCTGGATCCGCAGCGCCAGCTGATCGGCGCCCAGTGCTCAGGCGCGCTGCTGCTGCACCGGCTGGGACTGCTGCCGGACAATATCGCCTGCAGCGACGACCTCACCCGGCCCTGGCTGGAGCAGGCCGGCGTCGCCGTGCCGCGCCAGGCCTTCCGCGCGAGCGGCAACATCGCCACCGCAGGCGGCTGTCTGTCCTCGCAATACCTGGCCAGCTGGGTGTTGCTGCGCTTGGCCGGCATCGAGCGCGCCCGCGAAGCGCTGTCCTACGTCGTGCCGGTGGGAGAAGAAGACGCCACCATCAGTCGCCTGTTGGCCACCGTGTCCACTTCCGCCGCGGCAGAAGCGGAATGAGAGTCGCCGATCTCGCAAGGTTGTCGTCCGCCGACCTGCACCCCTGCTTTCTGGAGGCCTTCAGCGACTATCTGGTGCCCGCCCAGCCCGATCTGGAACAACTGCGCCGCATGCTGCTGCGCCGCGGCTGGGTGCCGGAACTGAGCGCCGGCGCGTGGCAGGGCGGCAGGCTGGTGGGTTTCTGGCTCTGCGCCACGCCGGAGATCGCCGGCCGCGTCGAAGGTTATTGCATCGCCGCCGGCGTCTCGCCCATCGCCCGCCGCCACGGCGCGCTCAGCGGGATGGCGGCAAAAGTATCGCAGCTGCTGGCAAAGCGCGGCATCTTCCAGCAAAGACTGGAAGTGATGGAAGACAACCAGCGCGCTCGCCCTGCCTACGCCAAGCTTGGCTTCCAGCCGGCGCGGCAACTGGACTGCTATCAGATCCAGATGCTCATCGCCGGCTCGCGCTACTGGCCGGTCACCACCCACGCCGGCTATCTGCCGGCGCAATGGCCGCAAACCGACTGGCTGGCCTACCCCCCGGCCGTACCCAACCGTCGGGACTCTCTGCTGCGCGCCGACCCAGCCCCGCGCTGGCTGAGCGTGCGCAGCGGCGATGTCCTGCAGGGCTCGCTGCTGTTGTCGGCCGACGGCGAGGTGCTTGAGCTGATGGTTACTCCCGGCTGCCGCCGCCAGGGCATCGCCAGCCAGTTGCTGCATGCCGGGCAATCGCTGTCGCCGGGCGGGCGGCTGACGTTCAACAACGTCGACCGCCGCGACCTGGCGATGATCAGCCTGCTGCTCCGGCATCAGGCTGTCTATCGGCTGTCGCAATGGGAGATGCTGAAGCCGGCTGGACCTTAGGACGGGCATTCATGCCATCCGGTGATAAAATGAAAAGCGCAGGCAAGCGGATTCTCCCGCTGCCGCGCGGCCAACCGTCCCCGCTCTCAAACGACGGCGCAATCACGCATCACAACCAGCCCGGCCGGCCGCAAGCGCTGCGGAAGGCCCGGCGCAGAACCAAGGCCTGCCCGATGAACCCACAACAACAAACCGACTGGCAGCACCGCCTGATCGCACTGCTTGAACAGCAACCTCCCGACAACGACGGCGCCCACGACCTCAGCCACCTGCACCGGGTATGGGCGGTGGCGCGCCAGCTGCTGGCGCAATACCCCGAAGCCGACACGCGGGTGGTCATGGCCGGCTGCTACCTGCACGATCTGGTCAATCTGCCCAAGAACCACGCCCAGCGCCAGATGGCCTCGCGCTGGTCAGCCGAGCGCGCGCGCCAGTTGCTGGCGGACAGCGGCCTGTCCGCCGCGCAGATGGACAATCTCGCCCACGCCATCGAGGCCCACAGCTACTCGGCAGCCATCGCGCCGCGCAGCCTGGAGGCCAGAATCGTCCAGGACGCCGACCGCATGGACGCGCTGGGTCCGGTGGGATTGGCGCGGATGTTCTACGTCTCCGGCCGCATGGGCCGCGCGCTGGCCCACCCGCTGGATCCGCTGGCCAAACAGCGCGCCACCGACGACCAGGCCTGGGCGATAGACCATATCGCGGTGAAGCTGGCCAAGCTGCCCGGCATGATGCAAACCGACGCGGGCAGGCAGATGGCGGAACGCAAACTGCAGTGGCTGCTGACCTTCCGCGATGAATTCTGCCAAGACTGGATGGCCCGCTAACACAGGAACCCGCAGCCATGATGATCCGCAAACTGCCGCGCAATACCGAAGGCCGCGACTGGGTGGTCGGGGATCTGCATGGCTGCTTCAGCCAGCTTGGCCGGCTGCTGAGCATCATCGCCTTCAACCCGGCGTGCGACCGCCTGCTGTCGGTGGGCGACCTGATAGACCGCGGGCCGGAAAGCCATCTGGCGGTGCAATGGCTGGCGCAGCCCTGGTTCCATGCGGTGCGCGGCAACCACGAACAGATGGCGCTGGACGCGATGCGCAACCCGCCGGACAACCAGGAGCGCCACCTGTGCAACGGCGGCGCTTGGCTGGCCGAGCAAGGCCAGGCCGAGCGCGACGCCTGCCTGGCAGCCATCTCCCAACTGCCGTTGGCGCTTGAAATCGCCGTAGTGGGCGGCCGGATAGGCGTGGTGCATGCCGACTGTCCGGATAACGACTGGCGGTCGCTGTCCGCGCGGCTAGACGCCGACAACCCCAGCGAACAGGACTACAGCACGCTGCTGTGGTCGCGCAGCCGGGTGAAGAATGGCGGCGGCGGCCAAGTCCAAGGCGTAAACCTGCTGCTGGTGGGACACACCCCGCAAGAGCATGCCATCATGTACGACAACGTGATGCACCTGGACACCGGAGCCGTCTACGGCGGCAAGCTGACGCTGTTCTGCATCAACGACTTCGTCGAAGTCTCCCTCCCAGCCAACGTCGAGTACATGGCGCAGTTCCTGGTGCATTAGACGCCCGGCGGCGCAAACGGCTAGAATGCGCGACCCGCTTACAAGGAAACACCATGGCCGAGCACAAGAAAAAATCCTCCGGTCCCAAGCCGGGCCAGTTGGACCGCCGCATCCAAGAGCAGCGCTACGGCCAAGCCGAAGCAGCTTGCAGCCGGCTGACCGCCCTGCTGGAGGATCTGGCCAAGGACGGCCGGCTGGACGGCAATCAGCAGGCCGGCCAATACCTGAACTCCACCCGCGCCTACTACCGCCGCATCCGCAACGGCAAGGTGATGGGCCCGGCCGACTTCACCGCCGCCGCCGATGTGTGCGCCAGCGTGCGCCGCGCGCTGACCGCGCTGGACCCGGCCCTCGCCTTTGCCGGCCTGCGCCAGGCCGACGACTTGCAACAAGCCCTGCAGCAAGGCGCGCTGGTGGAGGCGGAGATGCAGAAGATCAAGGCCGCCGGCAAGGCTGGCTGAGCCGCAAATACCTATGGCATGATGATGGCACCCTCCCTCAAAGGTCCGTCATCATGTACAACCTTATCCCCCATCTGCGCGTAGCCCGTCCGGTCAGCAATCTCCCGACCAGCAAGGCCATGTATTGCGAAGGCCTTGGCCTGCAGTTGCTGGGCAGCTTCAGCGAACACGACGGTTTCGACGGCATCATGCTGGGCCTGCCCGGCGCCGGCTATCACCTGGAATTCATCGTCGACCGCCAGCACCCGGTTCCGCCCACCCCGACAGTAGAAGACCTGCTGGTGCTCTACCTGCCGGATCACGCCGAATGGCAGACTCGGTGCGCCTGCATGCGCGCCGCCGGCTTCCGCGCCACGCCGTCCGCCAATCCTTACTGGGACGAACACGGCGTTACCTTTGTCGACCACGACGGCTATCGAACCGTGCTGCAGAATGCGAAGAGTCCGGTGTAAGGCTTGAGCGCCCGACATGAATCGATGCGGGCGCGGCAAACGGTGCCAAAATTCTGCCCGCAGCGCTATTCCCCCGCCGCGTTGACGATTTTTTCAAGCTGTCCGGACGCGCGCATTTTCTCGATCGCCTTATTGAATTCGGGAATCCATCTGGCGGCTCCCGACGCCTTGGAAAGCCCGAAAGAAGCGTAGCTCAGTTGGCCGATAGGCACGTTGGAAACCCCTATCGTCTCCCCGACTCCCTGCTGATCGACAAGATACCTGCCCACATTCGAATCGATGGTTGCCAGATCGATGCGGCCGGAGTCGATCATCTTGATCAGGGCGACGGAGTCGGCCGCCCGCTCGATTGGATGGGAGGACGCAAAAGCGGCCTCCATAGCCTTATCGACAACCGAACCTATTTCCATGCCCAGCCGGTGTTTTTTAAGCTTGTCATAGTTTTTCCAGTCCACATCGCCGTGAAATGCGCTTTTTTTATACAAAAAACAGTTGTATTGCTTCATCACCGGCGCGGAAAACTCCAGATACTGTTCGCGTTCCGGGGTTTTATACAGGGGAAGGATGCCATCCAGCCTCCCTTCCTTAGCCTCGGCCTGGCAACGCCCCCAAGGCAGAATCCTGACGACGACGACTAGGCCAAGCTGTTTGGCGATCTCTTGCAACAGACGAACCTTGATGCCGCTCTCGGTCACGGCACCAAACTCCCCGATGGCGTAGGGGGGATACTTGTCATAGCACATCGCCAGCGTCCGGCCTTCGGCATGAACCTCAAACGCCAACAGCATTGCGAGCGGCATGAAAAGCAGCCTGGCGATCACGCAACCTCCTTGTCCTGGTAAGCGACTATGCGCAACTACGAAACGGCGCCGCCCGAACCCGGGCCGCGCCGTTCCGCATTGAAATCCGCCTTGCCGGAAAGCTAGCCTTCCACCGCCTCGCTCTCCTGCTGCAGCCGCCACATCTCGGCATAGCGGCCATTCTTTGCCAACAGTTCGCGGTGGCTGCCCTGCTCCACCACCCGGCCAGCGTCCAGCACCAGGATGCGGTCGGCGTCGACGATGGTCGACAAGCGATGAGCGATGATCAGCGTGGTGCGGTTGGCCGATATCTCCGCCAGCTCATGCTGGATAGCCTTTTCGGTGCGTGAATCCAGCGCGCTGGTGGCCTCGTCGAAAATCAGTATCGGCGGGTTTTTCAGGATAGTGCGGGCTATCGCCACCCGCTGCTTCTCGCCGCCGGACAGCTTCAGGCCGCGCTCGCCCACCAGGGTGTCGTAGCCGTCGGGCAGGCCGACGACAAAATCGTGGATGTGGGCCGAACGCGCCGCCTCCATCACCTCCTCTCGGCTGGCCCCGGCTTTGCCGTAGGCGATGTTGTAGTAGATGCTGTCGTTGAACAGCACGGTGTCCTGCGGCACGATGCCGATGTGGGCGCGCAGCGAATCCTGCGTCAAATGGCGGATGTCGGTGCCGTTGATGCGCACTGCGCCGGCGTTGACATCGTAGAAACGGAACAGGATGCGCGACAGCGTCGACTTGCCGGCGCCGCTGGCGCCCACCACCGCCAGCGTCTGGCCGGCCGGGATGGAGAAGTCCACATCGTGCAGAATCTGGCGCTTGCTTTCATAGGCGAAGCCCACACGCTCGAAACGGATGGCCGCGCTGCGGGCATCAAGCAGTTGGGCCTCTGGCGCATCCGCCACTTCCAAGTTGACATCCAGCAGCTTGAACATGCGTTCTATATCCGCCAGTGAATGCTTGATTTCGCGATAGACAAAGCCCAGAAAGTTGAGCGGCGCGTACAGCTGGGTGATGAAGGTGGCCACCAGCACCACGTCGCCCACCGTCATGGTGCGCGCCACCACCGCGCGCGCCGCCAGCACCATCACCAGCGTCACGCCCGCTGCGATGATGGCGGCCTGGCCGGCATTGAGCAGCGACAGCGACACCTGGTTTTTCACCGCGGACGCTTCCCAGGCTGCCAGATTGCCGTCGTAGCGTTTGGATTCGTACTCTTCGTTGTTGAAGTACTTCACCGTCTCGTAGTTGAGCAGCGCGTCTATCGCCTTGGAATTGGCCTTGGAGTCCAGATCATTCATGGTGCGGCGGTAGACGGTGCGCCACTCGGTCACCACCAGGGTGAAGGCGATGTAGAGCGCGATGGTGCCCAGCGTCACCGCGGCGAACTCCCAGGCGTAGCGGTGGAACAGTATCGCCGTCACCATGCCGATTTCCAACAGCGTGGGCAGGATGTTGAATACGGTGAAGTTGAGCAGAAAGCCTATGCCCTTGGTGCCGCGCTCGATATCGCGGCTCATACCGCCGGTGTGGCGCTCCAGATGGAAGCGCAGCGACAGCTTGAACAGATGGCGGAACACGCTGCGCGCCACCTGGCGCACCGCGCCCTGTATCACCCGGGCGAAGATGGCGTCGCGCAACTCGCCCAGCACCCCGGACAACAGCCTGGCGCAGCCGTAGCCCACCAGGGCCAGCACCGGCACCGCCAGCAGCGTGGCCGGCACCGACAGCTGGTCGACGATGTCCTTCAGGTACAGCGGCACCGTCACCGCCGCCACCTTGGCCAGCACCATGCAGGCCAGCGCCAGCGTCACCCGGCCCTTGAAAGTCCATAGATACGGCAGCAGCGTCTTGATGGTTTCAAAATCGTTTCGATTGGCCGGCGCCGGGCCGCTATGACTGATGCGCATAAAAGGTTTGCCTGTAGCTTGATCCTGTCCGAAAGTGAAGGAAGCTCACTCAACAAGGGGCAGGCATCATGTGGATTCTGTTACTGGAAGCTTTTGGCGCGGGAGCGCTCGCCTCTCTCATCGTCTGGTGGACCTGGCCGCGCGAGGACGATGATCCATCCTGTAAACACGACTAGTGCAGCACCCGCGGGGCCACCAGCGTCATTTCCGGGATTTCCGCCTCGAAGCGCTGGCCGTCGTCGGCCACCAGCTGGTAGCTGCCCTTCATGCTGCCGTACGGAGTTTTCAAATGGGTGGCGCTGGAGTATTCGAAGGCCTCGCCCGGGTCCAGATGCGGTTGCTCGCCCACCACGCCCATGCCGCGCACCTCCTGTACCTGCTGGTTGGCGTCGGTGATGATCCAGTGCCGGCTGACCAACTGCGCCGGCTCGCTGCCGGTATTGGTGATGCGGACGCGGTAGCCGAACACGTATATGTCGTTGGCGACATTGGATTGTTCGTCGATGTAATGCGGCTCCGCCATCACTTCCATGAGGTAGGTCTTGTCGGCCATTGCGGCTTCTCCTGATTGGTCTGGTTTTCATTTTATCCCGCCAATGGCCTTTTGGCGCGGTAGAATGCCCGGCATCCGTGTTTAATCGATGCCAGAGCAATCGCCATGCGCACTTTCCGTATCGCCCCCAGCATTCTGTCCGCCGATTTCGCCCGTCTGGGCCAGGAAGTGAGCGACGTCGTCGCCGCCGGCGCCGACATCATCCACTTCGACGTGATGGACAACCACTATGTCCCCAACCTGACCATGGGCCCGATGTTTTGCGAGGCCATCCGCCCGCATACCCAGGCGCCGATCGACGTGCATCTGATGGTGAAACCGGTGGATGCGCTGGCGGCGGCCTTCGCCAAGGCCGGCGCCGACATCATCACCTTCCATCCAGAAGGATCGGAACACGTGGACCGCACGCTGGGCCTGATCCGGGACGCCGGCTGTAAAGCCGGCCTGGTCTTCAACCCGGCCACGCCGTTGCACTTCCTGGACCACGTGATGGACAAGATAGACATGATCCTGATCATGTCGGTCAACCCCGGCTTTGGCGGGCAGTCGTTCATCCCGCACGCGCTGGAAAAGGTGAGGCAGGCGCGGACGCGCATAGACGAATACACCGCCAAGCACGGCGGCGAGATCTGGCTGGAGGTGGACGGCGGCATCAAGGCGGACAATATCGCCGCGGTGGCCGCCGCCGGAGCCGACACCTTTGTCGCCGGCTCGGCCATCTATGGCCAGAAGGACTACAAGGCCGTGATAGACGCGATGCGCGCCGAACTGGCCCGCGTCGAACCGTAAATCCATAGGGGAGCAACCACCAGATGCATGCCTTCATCGTCACCGGCGCCTCGCGCGGCCTGGGCTACGCCATTTGCGAAACCCTGCTCGCCGACGGCGATTTCGTGGCGGGCATCGCCCGCAATGCCGCCGCCGCGCTGGCGGGCTTGGGCGAACGCCATGCCGAGCGCCTGCTGGCCATCAATGCCGATCTCGCCGACTCCGGCCAGGCTGCCGCGGCGGTCCACAGCGCGCTGCAGCAGCTGCCGCTGACCGAGTGCGCCAGCATCACGCTGATCAATAATGCCGGCGTGGTCACCCCCATCGCCCAGGCCGGCCACTACCCGGCCGACCAACTGGTGCAGGCTGTCGCCATCAACGTCACCGCGCCCATGTTGGCCGCCGATGCCCTGCTGCGCGCCACCGATGCGCTGCCGGCGCGCCGCCGCATCCTCAACATCTCCTCCGGAGCCGCCGCCAAAGCCTACCCGGGCTGGAGCGTGTACTGCGCCACCAAGGCCGCACTGGACCACTTCAGCCGCAGCGCGGCGCTGGAGCAGGAAGGCAAAGCCAACCCGGCGCAGATCGTCGCGCTGTATCCTGGCGTGGTCGACACCGACATGCAGGGCAATATCCGTGGCAGCAACGAGGGCCAGTTCCCGCAAAAAGCCCGCTTCGACGCCCTCAAGGCCGAAGGCGGCCTGGCCACCCCGGCCGCCGCGGCGCGCCAGATTGTCGACTACCTGACGTCGCCGGCCTTCGGCAGCCAGCAGGTGGTGGACATCCGCGATCTGTAAGCAACGCAATTTTCCATCCCGCCGCGGCCTGCCAGGCTGCGGCCACGCAATAAAGCCAGCCATGAACCTGAAACACATCCAAGCCGTCGCCTTCGATCTGGACGGTACCCTGGTGGACTCCGTCCCCGACCTGGCCGCCGCCGCCAACGCGATGCGCCATCACCTGGAACTGCCGCCGCTGCCGGAAATGCGCATCCAGGAACATGTGGGCGACGGCATCGCCAGCCTGGTGCACCGCGCCATCACCGACCAGCGCCACGCCGAAGCCGAAACCGGCCTGTGGGAGCGCGGCTACCGCTACTTCATCCAGCATTACCGCCAGCATCTGACCGACCTGACCACAGTCTACGACGGCGTGCGCGACGGTCTGGGCCTGTTGCGCGCGCGCCAGCTGCCGCTGGTGCTGATAACCAACAAATCGGAGCGACTGGCGGTTCCCCTGCTGGAACAGCTGGACCTGCGCAACCATTTCAGCCTGGTGATAGGCGGCGACACCCTCAGCGAGAAGAAGCCTTCCGCCCTGCCGCTGCTGCACTGCTGCCAGGTGCTGGGCATCCAGCCCGACCAACTGGCGATGGTGGGCGACTCCGCCAACGACGTGGCCGCCGCGCGCGCGGCCGGCAGCGCCGCAATCGCCGTCAGCTACGGTTACGGCGACGCCGCCACCCTGGGCGCGGACCTGACCGTGGCCAGCATTGCCGAGCTGTACGATTTGATGAAGAATGACGGCTCCATCTCACTCTGAAACCGGAAACCTCTGACCCATGGCTTTTCTTCCCATACCCGCCAGCTGGCGATGGCGTCGCTAGTCCCGCCCCCCTGCACGCCGCCCCAAACTGACAGAACAAAAGGAAGAACATCCATGCAGCACGAGACTTTCCAACAACTCGCCGCCGAAGGCTACAACCGCATCCCGGTTACCCAGGAACTGCTGGCCGATCTGGACAGCCCCTTGTCCATCTACCTGAAGCTGGCCAACCAGCCGTACAGCTACCTGCTGGAATCGGTGGTGGGCGGCGAACGCCACGGCCGCTACTCCTTCATCGGCCTGCCCGCCGCCACCCGCCTGCGCGTCAGCGGCCAGCGGGTGCAGGTGGAGTGCGGCGACAAGGTGATAGAGCGCCACGACGGCGACCCGCTGGCCTTCATCGAGGCTTTCCAGCAGCGTTTCAGCACGCCGACGCTGCCAGGCCTGCCACGCTTCTCCGGCGGCCTGGTAGGCTATTTCGGCTACGACACCGTGCGCCATATCGAAAAACGCCTGGCCGGGGTGGAGAAACCCGATCCGGTGGGCACCCCCGACATGCTGCTGATGCTGTCCGAGGAAATCGCCGTGGTGGACAACCTCTCCGGCAAACTCTACCTGGTGGTGTACGCCGACCCGGCCGTGCCCAACGCGCTGCACAAAGCCGAAGCGCGGCTGGCCCAGCTGCGCGCCAAGCTGCGCGAGCCGCTGACCATTCCGCTGTCGCTGCCCACCGGCCAAACCGGCGCGGCGGTGTCGGAGTACGGCGAGCAGGCCTTCAAGGACGCGGTGGCCGCCAGCCAGCGCTACATTCACGAAGGCGACATCATGCAGGTGGTGCTGGCGCAGCGCATGCAACAGCCCTACCAGGGCTCCCCCATCGCGCTGTACCGCGCGCTGCGCAACCTCAACCCGTCGCCGTATATGTTCTTCTACCACTTTGACGACTTCCACGTGGTGGGCGCCTCGCCGGAAATCCTGGTGCGCCGCGAAGGCGAAACCGTGACCGTGCGCCCCATCGCCGGCACCCGCCCGCGCGGCCATACCCGCGAACAGGACGAGGCGCTGGCGGAGGAGCTGCTGGCCGACCCCAAGGAAATTGCCGAGCACGTGATGCTGATGGATCTGGGCCGCAACGACGTCGGCCGCGTCGCCAGGATAGGCTCGGTGGAAATCACCGACAATATGGCGATAGAGCGCTACTCCCACGTGATGCACATCGTCTCCAGCGTGGAAGGCAAGGTGGACGGCAAGATCAGCAACATCGAGGTGATCAAGGCCACCTTCCCGGCAGGCACCCTGTCGGGCGCGCCCAAAGTGCGGGCGATGCAGATCATCGACGAATTCGAACCCACCAAGCGCGGCGTCTACGGCGGCGCGGTCGGCTATCTGGGCTTCAACGGCGACATGGACCTGGCCATCGCCATCCGCACCGCGGTACTGAAGAACGGCATGCTGTACGTGCAATCCGGCGCCGGCGTGGTGGCGGATTCGGTGCCGCAGTCGGAATGGCAGGAAACGCAGAACAAGGCGCGCGCGGTGCTGCGCGCCGCGCAGATGGTGGCGGACGGGCTGGACGCCTGAGCATCCCCCTCCGCGCTCAAAACCGCCGGGCCCTCGCCCGGCGGTTTGTCTTTCATGCCCTGATAGGCCGCGCCCGCTAGGCCGGGTTCGGCTTGGTCCCGCCATAGATGGCCATGGTGCCGAACAGGGTGGGGATCTGCCGTATCAGCCGCACGTCGGCGAAACCCGCCTCGCGCATCAACTCCGGCAACACCCCCTCGACATTACCCTGGGTGGTGGTGAAGCCGTCCAGCAGTTGGATGCTGTAGAACAACACCCGCATCAGCCGGTTTTGCGGCGCGCCCCAATCGGCGATATACAACTCGCCTTGCGGTTTCATCACCCGCCGTATCTCGTCCAGGGTGCGGCGCTTGTCCTCCGTGCCCAGGTGATGGAAAAACAGGCTGGACAACACCCGGTCGAAAGCATTGTCCAGATAGGGCATCGCAAACGACATGCCCTGGCGGAACGTCAGCTTGGCCCCGGCGCGCACGGCCTTGCCCGCCGCGCGGCGCAGGATGTTGTCGTCGCCGTCCAGTCCCTGCACCACCAGCCCCGGCGTTTGCAGGCTGGCGGCGATGGCCAGCGTGCCGGTGCCGCAGCCCACATCCAGCACCCGTTGTCCCGGCCGCAACTGCGCCGCAGCCAGCAACGCCCCCTTGAAATGCTTTTCCCTGGCGGTAAACGCCACCAGCGGGTCATAAAGCGCGGTCAATGCCGAAAAACGCATCGCATAGATATATTGCTGCCTGGGTGACGCCATGGTGTTCTCCTGTGTTGGCCGGCAACGCACGAACGCCGCCGTATCTTCATGCCGCAACGCCCTACCGCCTCAACGCCATGCGGGCGTCTGATCCCCGCCCCTCAAACCCGGTCCTCCAGCCGGAACAGCCGAAGCGCGTTGCCGCGCCCTATCCTCTCCCTGTCGTTGTCGCCGATCTCGGCCCGATCAAACCAGTCGCATGCTTCCACCATATCTTCAAACGGATAGTCGGTGGCAAACAAAACCCGCTCCGCGCCGATTTCATCCATCGCCTGGCGCATGGCTATGGTGTGGAAATTGCCGCTGGTGCTGACATGAAAATGCTTGCGGAAGTAATCGATAAAGGGCTTCTCCGCTCTCACGCCCTGCGGGTTTCGGCCTGAAGCCGACGCCCAGTGGCTGCTGCGCCAGATGTGGCCGGGCAGCATCTCTCCCAGATGCCCCAAAATGATGTTGAGCCGGGGATGGCGGTCGAACAGCCCGCTGCCCATCAGCCGCAGGGCATGCAGTCCGGTCTCCATCGCAAAGGCCCAGGCGGGGCCCAGCAGCCAGGGTTGGTCGCGGTAGGCCAGTTGCTGGCTGGGCAGCGGATTGCGCGGATGCAGGTAGAATGGCACGTCCAGGCTCTCCAGTTCGGCCCAGAACGGCCGGTGCTCCGACTGATCGTAGTAGCTGGCGCGCTCGCCGGCGCTGGTCTGCGAGAAACCATTCGCCAATGCGCCGACGCAACCCAGCTCGGTCACCGCCCGCCTCAACTCCCGGCTGGCGGCGTCCGCATCCTGCAGCGGCAGCGCGGCGAAGGCGGCGAAACGCTTGGGCCTGCGCGCCACCTGTTCCGCCAGGAAATCATTGGCGCGCCGGGCGGCGTCCACCGCCCGCGCCGCATCGTCTATCGCCTGGATGGCGGGGGAGTTGAGCGACAGGATGGCCAGCTCAATCCCGCAACGGTCCATCTCCTCCAGCCTCCGATCCTGGATATCCAGCAACAGCCGGCGGCGCGCCGGCCAGGAGTCGGCCGTGAAATACTGTTGCGAATCCTGGATCGTGTCCGCCATGGCGAAATGCTCCTCCAGCGCGATTTTGCCTTCCATTCCAGCCTCCCTGTTCGCTTCGGCCGCCTGCCGCTGCCAGTTCAGCCGACGGTTCGCGCGGCTCGACTCCGCTTACCCTAGCCGACCGGCCCTCGCCGTCAAACCGTCAAAACTGCCATCTTTGCCGCCACAACTACCGCCATCGCGCTTTTCAGGCCTGACTAGTAGCAACCGCGCAACAGTGCGCAACCACAAGATCTGGCGGCAGGCCGCCGTGTGGCACCTGCTGCCGGCAAATGCGCGGCTTGCCGCAACTTTCTAACAAGCGCATTCAGGCCGGTTCCGGGCGGCAAAAAATTTCTTCCCGCGCAAAGCCAATAACGGCGCGGCTTTCGCTGGTTTCAAACAAAGTCAAGACTTGAACTGTGTCACCCTCACCACTAGAATTTGGGCATACCTAGCGGTGCCGACGGTACATCTTGTGTTTACCCACAGCCCGCACACAGCTTTTCAACAGAATTGTCCACAAGCCGACCTGCCCCCAAGAACACAGCGCGGCCGGACATAAACTTCTCCTTATCGAGGGATACATGCAATTGACCACCTTTGAAGGACAAACTGCCGCGGAACTCGGCCGCGCAGCCGCGCCGCAGGCCGATTTCAGCCTGTACAAGACCATCCGCCGCAACGGCGCGGTGGTGGCGTTTGAGCCTGTCAAAATCTCCATCGCCATGACCAAGGCCTTCCTGGCCGTGGTTGGCCAGCAGGGCGCCACCTCCGCCAGCATTCGCGAAAAAGTGGCCCAGCTGACCGAACAGGTGGTCAATGCGCTGATGCGCCGCAAGCCGGAAGGCGGCGCGATCCATATCGAAGACATCCAGGACCAGGTGGAACTGTCGCTGATGCGCTTTGGCGAGCACGACGTGGCCCGCGCCTACGTGCTGTACCGCGAACAGCGTTCGCAAGAGCGCGCCGCCCGCGGCGAAGCGCTGACCCAGGTGCAGATCAACGTGCTGCGCCGCGATGGCCGCAAGCTGCCGCTGGATGTGGCCCGCCTGCGCGCCAACATCGAATCCGCCAGCAAGAACCTGGCCGGCATCGACGTGGACGCCATCCTGAGCGAAACCCTGAAGAACATCTACGACGGCGTGCCGGAAGAGGAAGTCGGCAAGTCCGCCATCCTGGCCGCCCGCTCGATGATCGAGCAAGATCCGGCCTACGATTACGTCACCGCCCGCCTGCTGATGGGCAATATCCGCCTGGAAATCCTGGGCGAAGCCGTCGGCCAGGACGAAATGGCGGCGCAATACCCGGTCTATTTCGCCAACTTCATCAAGAAGGGCATCGCCGCCGAGCTGCTGGACGAAAAGCTGGTCGAATACGACCTGAAAAAGCTGGGCGCCGCGCTGGACGCCGAACGCGACCTGAAGTTCGGCTACCTGGGCCTGCAAACCCTGTTCGACCGCTACTTCCTGCACATCGACGGCACCCGCATCGAAATGCCGCAGGCCTTCTACATGCGCGTCGCCATGGGCCTGGCGCTGAACGAAGTGAACCGCGAAGAGCGCGCCATCGAGTTCTACAACGTGCTGTCCAGCTTCGACTTCATGTCGTCCACCCCGACGCTGTTCAACTCCGGCACCCGCCGCAGCCAGCTGTCCAGCTGCTACCTGACCACCATCGCCGATGACCTGGACGGCATCTACGAAGGCATCAAGGACAATGCGCTGCTGTCCAAGTTCGCCGGCGGCCTGGGCAACGACTGGACCCCGGTGCGCGCGATGGGTAGCCACATCAAGGGCACCAACGGCAAATCGCAAGGCGTGGTGCCGTTCCTGAAAGTAGTCAACGACACCGCCGTGGCGGTGAACCAGGGCGGCAAGCGCAAGGGCGCGGTCTGCGCCTACCTGGAAACCTGGCACGCCGACATCGAGGAATTCCTCGAGTTGCGCAAGAACACCGGCGATGACCGCCGCCGCACCCACGACATGAACACCGCCAACTGGATTCCGGACCTGTTCATGAAACGCGTGATGGATGGCGGCGAGTGGAGCCTGTTCTCCCCGTCCGAAACGCCCGACCTGCACGACCTGTACGGCCGCGACTTCGAAAAGGCCTACACCGCCTACGAAGCCCGCGGCGAACGCGGCGAGCTGAAGGTATACAAACGCATCCCGGCGCTGTCGCTGTGGCGCAAGATGTTGACCATGCTGTTTGAAACCGGCCATCCGTGGATGACATTCAAGGACCCGTGCAACATCCGCAGCCCGCAGCAGCACATGGGCGTGGTCCACAGCTCCAACCTGTGCACCGAGATCACCCTCAACACCAACGACGACGAGATCGCGGTGTGCAACCTGGGCTCGGTCAACCTGGCGGCCCACCTCAACGCCGACGGCAGCCTGAACGGCGAGAAGCTGCAACGCACCATCCGCATCGCCCTGCGCATGCTGGACAACGTGATCGACATCAACTTCTACCCGGTGAAGAAGGCGCGCAACTCCAACCTGAAGCACCGCCCGGTAGGCATGGGCATCATGGGCTTTCAGGACTGCCTGCACCTCAAGCGCGTGCCGTACGGCTCCAACGCCGCGGTGGAATTCGCCGACGAATCGATGGAAATGGTGGCCTATTACGCTTACCTGGCCTCCACCGAGCTGGCGGAAGAGCGCGGCCGCTACCCGTCGTACAGCGGTAGCCTGTGGGACCGCGGCGTGCTGCCGCACGACAGCATCAACCTCTTGGCGGCCGAACGCGGCGGCTATCTGGAAGTGGACCGCACCGAACGCATGGACTGGAACCTGCTGCGCGACCGCATCAAGCAGTTCGGCATGCGCAACAGCAACTGCCTGGCCATCGCTCCGACCGCCACCATCGCCAACATCATCGGCGTATCGGCGTCCATCGAGCCGACCTACCAGAACCTGTTCGTCAAGTCCAACCTGTCCGGCGAATTCACCGTCACCAACGAATACCTGGTGCGCGACCTGAAGGCCGCCGGCCTGTGGGACGAAGTGATGGTTGCCGACCTGAAGTACTTCGACGGCAGCCTGGGCCAGATCGACCGCGTGCCGGCCGAACTGAAAGCCATCTACGCCACCGCCTTCGAGCTGGACCCGCGCTGGCTGGTGGAAGCGGCCTCCCGCCGCCAGAAGTGGATAGACCAGGCGCAATCGCTGAACCTGTACATGGCCGGCGCTTCGGGCAAGAAACTGGACGAGCTGTACAAGCACGCCTGGGTAAAGGGCCTGAAGACCACTTACTATCTGCGCACCCTGGCCGCCACCAGCGCCGAGAAGTCCACCGGCCGCGGCGGCGAGCTGAACGCAGTGTCCAGCAGCGGCGCCAGCACCCAGCCGGCGCCGGCCGCCGAGGTGGACAACACCCCGGCCACCGACGCCAAGTTCTGCAGCATCGACAATCCGGATTGCGAATCCTGCCAATAAGGCAGCGCCTCAGGCGTTTTGCCCAAATAAACGGCCACCTGTGCAGGTGGCCGTTTTTATTTCTTCTCCACCAAACACGCGGCAAGACAAATACCCGCCCCCACTCGCGCGCGCAACCCCATCGACCGCCCGCGGTTGATTCTCACCCGGCAGGAAAACGGCTAGCGCTGAAACTGTCGCCGCCCCAGATCTGGAATTGCACGGCCATAGAGACATCGGCGACGCAATTATGCAAAATGCCATAAATAAATAAAATTAACATGCAAAAAATACAAACCATGTAAGTCACGCCCAGGCGAGAATTGCAACAAGACTCAGACCGAACCAGGAATCCGCACCATGATCTCGACCCATCAGACCGCGTCACCGCTCGCGCCGGGCCTGCCCGACACCGGCAACTGGCTGACGTTCCGCAAGCCGCGCCCCAGGGCCGAACTGCGGCTGCTCTGTTTCCACCACGCCGGCGGCGCAGCCCTGGCCTACCGCAGCTGGACTGAACGCATGCCAGACTTCATCGACGTCTGCCCGGTGCAACTGCCGGGACGCGGCGCCCGTTACGGCGAAGACCCATACACCCGGGTGGAACGCTTGGTTCCGTCGCTGCTGCTGGCGATCCGTCCGCTGCTGGACCGTCCGGTGGCGCTGTTCGGCCACAGCATGGGCGCCGCGCTGGCTTTCGCCACCGCCCAGGCGCTGGAACGCAGCCAGGCCCAGGTGCTGCACCTGTTCGCCTCCGGCCGCCGCCCGCCGCTGCCGGAATACCGCACCGAGCTACACCGGATGGGCGACGCCGAACTCACCGCTTACCTGCGCCAACTGGGCGGCACGCCGGAAATCGTGTTCCAGGAGGAAGAGCTGAAGCACGCGGTTTTTTCGCTGCTTCGCGCCGACCTGGAGATGAACGACCATTTCCAGGCCTCCACCCCGCTGCTGAACGTGCCCATCACCGCGCTGGGCGGCGACAGCGACGAGCATGTGCCGGTCGAGGCGCTGGAGAGCTGGCGGCGGCTCACCCGCTCCGGCTTCAACCGCCAGTTGTTCAGCGGCGGCCATTTCTTCGTCCGCGACATGGAAACCACAGTGATCCAGCATGTGACCTCCACGCTGTCCTCCAGCGTGGCCGGCCCGCTATGAGCGCATTGCGGCAAGCGCTGGCGGCGCCCGGCGCGGGAATAGACGTGATCGCCATCCCGCTGGACGGTCCGCCCTGCGCGGACGCGCTGTCGCCAAAGGAGCGCGAACGCGCCGGACGCTTTGTCCGCCCGCAGGACGGCATCCGCTACGCCGCCGCCCACAACGCGCTGCGCCATCTGCTGGCGGCGGCGCTGTCGCTTGAACCCGGCTCGCTGGAGTTCGATGCCCACAGCGGCGGCAAACCTTGGCTGCCCGCCTATCCCGGACTGGCTTTCAATCTAAGCCATTCCGGCGACATCGGCCTGGTGGCCATCGGCCGCGGATTGCGGCTGGGCGTGGACGTGGAGCAGCGCCAGCGCAATGGCCGCGAACTGGATTGGCGCGGCATCGCCGAATCGTACTTCACCGTGCGCGAACTGCAGGCGATAGGCGACGACGACGACGCCACGCTGCGCTTTCTGCGGATGTGGACCGCCAAAGAAGCCGTGCTCAAGGCGATAGGCAGCGGCTTGTCCGGGCTGGCCGAGGTGGAAACCGCGCTGAACGATGAAAACCAAGCGTGGCTGCTGTCGGCGCACCGGGCCGAATGGCGGTTGCAAACGCTGGAACTGGCCGGCGGCCACGCCGCCGCGCTGGCCTACGATGGCCCGCACAGGCCGCTGCGCCAATGGCTGTGGCAGGACTTTGCCCAACCTTTCCCCACCTGAGAAGGACACCACTCATGCGCCAGCGGCCGGCTGGCCGTGGGCTACGGCGCCAAGGCCGGCGAGATGGAGCCCGAACTGTCCGCCTTCATCTCCAAACTGGGCAGCGGCCCGCTGATCCTGTGCCGCGGCGAGGAGTCCAAGGCTCTGCTGCTGCAGCCTGTCAACCCCACCCCATCGCCTCTCGGCAGGCGATGGCCGGAGACATCCGTATGACGTACCCAAGCCCCCAGGCTCAGCCTTGCGCTGGCGGCGCTGTTGATCATCGCAAGCCTTGCCGCCTGCTCCACTCCGAATCCCAACGAGTGGGTCACCGGCGACGGCGGCAGTCGGTTGCTCAAGCTTGGCTCCAAGCAGGTGACGGTGGACCTCACCCCGGCCGAACAGCAAACCCTGGCCCAGATCCAGGACAAAACCTATCAACGCGTGCAAGCTCCCTCCGCCGTCAACGCCAGCACCTCCGCGCTGCAGGCGATGGGCTTCAAGCCGGTGAAGGCCGATATAGAAACCATGCCGGTGGAAGGCGAGCTCAACCGCGTGGTCGGCGTGCGCTGGCGCGAGGCGATTCGCGCCATCTTCAAGGCCAAGGGCATTCCGCTGCCGGCCAAGCCCGACCATGAAAGCGTTAGCGCGATGGTGATGGTGCGGCCGAACCATAGCGGGGCAACACGGTGCGCGCCCGCTTCAAGATCACCATCTGGGACACCAACGGCGACTCCAAGACCTCCACCGTGACCGACCCCAAGATGTACGACCACTTCTTCTCGCTGCTGCAAGACTCCCTTTCCGGCAAAACCTCCTGACCCGGCGGACGGGCAATCCGAAACTTGCAATCCGGTTTCGCCTCGGGTAGCCTCGCACCCTTCGGCCAGCAACCGGACAGCACTTTGGTGGCGACCTTGACGATCTCCGCCTGCGGGATGCGTGCGAAAAAACAACGCCGCCACCCACCCGCCGGAGCGCCCGCCAGCCCGGAAAATCAACCACAACCTATACCCCTGCTCGCGATATGCAGCCACAAATTTCACTAGATATTGTAAGAATCCACATCTAATACACCAGATATGCTAACCTTAAACAACTGCGAAAACAGTCTGGATATGGATGGCATTCGCCCCTCAAAGCCTTATTCCACAGTCGTTTGCCGGCAGGCGGCTGCGAAATGAGGCGTCGGACAGACGGTGCCGCTCAGCCCACCATGGCAGAGCGAAACGCCGCGCCGATTTGCAAGCGCAAAGCCCGCCCCATAACCATGATGAAACCGACCATGAGCCTGGAAACATTCTTCAAACAATACCAAAAAAGCTATTCGCGGCTGGACGTGGCCGGGGTGACCAGTCGCTTTACCGTGCCCTTCACCGCCACCCATCATGGCGACCTGACCTGCTGGCCGGACATGGATGAACTGGAAGCCACCACAGCTTCCCTGCTGGAGTGGTACCGCAGCCAGGGCTTTGTCCACGCCAGCCACAGCCTGGAAAGCGTGCAACTGATGGGCAACGACGCCGCCAGCGCGGTAGTGGCCTGGACGGTGGAGCGCAGCGGCCAGCCGCCCTGGCATTACCACACCGGCTACCACCTGAAACGGGTGGCCGGCCAATGGAAGATCTACGGCGTGGTGCAGCACGACACCGCGCCGGAAACGGAAACGACGGCGATGGCCTAGCCATCGCATCCTCAAGCCGCCTGGCGACAGGCGGCTTCGGGATGGAACCGCAGGGGCTGCGGCAAAGCGCCCCGCATGCATGGCAACTGGCAGCGCCTTGGGAGGCAAAGATGCAGACATTTGAAAACATCGGCATTACCGGCTTTTGCGAAGAAAAATCGCACAATCCGGACAAGCAGTTCCTGCTGTTCAATCTGTACCTGCAGCTCAACCTGGCCCCTCCCAACGAATGGAAAGACTTCTTTCTGGAATCGCGCCGCATCCCGCGCAGCCAGCGCTGGCGCAAAGCCTGGGTGGAAGGCGACACCCTGGTGGTCTACTGCCAGCCGGAAGAGCTGCAGCAGGAAATCGAAACCCTGAAGCAAGACATTGCCGCCGCCAACCAGCAATACCGCCAGCTGCGGCAACTGCGCGCCGAGCGCAACCGGCTGCAGGAGCAACTGGAGCAGGAAGAAGCGCGCGAACGCGTCCTCATCCGCCAATTGGCCCAGCAACTGCGCTTCTAAGCCGGGAGACGCCATGAGCACCACCGCCTATTACCTGCTGCGCAAAAGCGTGGCCGGCCGCCGTCCCGCCATGGTGGGCGCCGGCGTCCACGCCGTCAGCGTGCCGGCCGCGCCGCAGCCGGAAGCCGCCGTAGCGCCGGGCGAGGTCCGCATCATCCAGCACAGCCAGTTGCAACCGGCGCAAGCCGCGCAACAACGCAAAGAACACGTAGTAAAATCCGCATAAGCAACCGCCGCGCCCCCCGCGCGGCAATAGAAGACAATCAGGAGCACCCATGCTGAACTTTGAAGACACCCTCCCCTCCACCCCGTCCGCCACCGCCAGCCCGCAGGATGCCCAGGGCCACGGCCGCGTAAACGTGTTGGACAAGAAGGTGATCAATGGCACCACCGACGTCAACCAGCTGGTGCCGTTCAAGCACAAATGGGCTTGGGAAAAGTACCTGGCGCAGTGCGCCAACCACTGGATGCCGCAGGAAGTGAACATGCAGCGCGACATCGAGCAGTGGAAAACCGGCCAGCTCACCGAAGACGAAATGCGCGTGGTCAAGCGCAACCTGGGCTTCTTCGTCACCGCCGACTCCCTGGCCGCTAACAACATCGTGCTGGGCACCTACCGCCAGATCACCAGCCCGGAATGCCGCCAGTTCCTGCTGCGCCAGGCCTTTGACGAAGCCATCCACACCCATGCCTACCAGTACATCGTGGAAAGCCTGGGCCTGGACGAAGGCGAAGTATTCAACGCCTACAACGAAATCAAATCCATCCGCGACAAGGATGAATTCCTGATTCCGTTCATCAACGTGCTGTGCGACCCCGCCTTCAAGACCGGCACCCTGGAAAACGACCAGAAGCTGCTCAAATCGCTGATCGTGTTCGCCTGCATCATGGAAGGCCTGTTCTTCTACGTCGGCTTCGTGCAAATCCTGGCGCTGGGCCGCCAGAACAAGATGACCGGCGCCGCCGAGCAGTACCAGTACATCCTGCGCGACGAGTCCATGCACTGCAATTTCGGCATCGACCTGATCAACACCATCAAGCTGGAAAACCCGCTCTTGTGGACCGACAGCTTCAAGGCGGAAGTGACCGAGCTGTTCAAGCAGGCGGTGGAGCTGGAATACGCGTACGCCGAAGACACCATGCCGCGCGGCGTGCTGGGCCTGAACGCCAGCATGTTCAAGGAATACCTGCGCTTCATCGCCAACCGCCGGATGCAGCAGATTGGCCTGGATCAGCTGTTCCCGGGCGTGAACAACCCCTTCCCGTGGATGAGCGAGATGATCGACTTGAAGAAGGAGAAGAACTTCTTTGAGACGCGGGTGACCGAGTATCAGACTGGCGGGGCGTTGAGCTGGGATTGATTAGAAATGCGGCTACGATGTAGCCGCTTTTTTTTCGCCTTAAAAAGGCCTTTAAAATGATAGAAAATCAACTAAAAAAATCCAACAAACCCGCATATCTTTTTGTAGGCTCTGGCTTTTCACGGCGTTACATTGACTTAGAGACCTGGGAAGAGTTGCTTAAGAAATTTTCCCTAAAGAACTATGTCCTATACAGCGGAAAATCCAGGGGTGACCTGCCTCTTTCTGCAAAATATATTGCTGAAGATATTTTTGAAGCGATTTACAAAGAACCAGAAAGCCATGCGGGATTTCTAGAAAAATTTGGAGACCTAATCGGAAGGGATGGTGCAAATGCCCTAAAGTGCAAAATATCAGTCCACCTAGAAGCCCAATTAAAAGAAAAGGAAGCGCAGCTTCTTGCAAATTCAGAAATAGAGGAGCTTTCTAAAGCAAATATAGATGGAATAATTACAACAAATTGGGATTGCGCTATTGAAAAAATATTTCCCAAGTTTACAACCTTTGTTGGGCAAGAAGAACTGTTATTCAAAAGCACTTTCGGAATAGGTGAAATATATAAAATACACGGCTGCTCAAGCAAACCAGAATCCTTAATATTAACAAGTGATGACTATTATAAATTCAGCAATAGCAATGCTTACGTAGCCGCCAAACTGACAACTATTTTTGTTGAACACCCCGTTATATTTATAGGGTATTCAATATCAGATTCCTATTTAATAGAAATATTACTTGAGATAGTAAAAAGCCTTGGAAGAAGAAAGGACAAACTCTCCGAAAATCTTTACTTCCTTCGCCGACCAAGTCATGGCGAAACTGACCATGTGACTAGAAGTCAAATGCCACTTGGAGAATTCTCTCTACCAATAACACAAGTTGTAACAAATGACTTCAAGAAGGTATATCAAGCCCTCTCAAACACCCAACGAAAAATCCCTGCGCATGTCTTAAGAATGTTGCGTGAACAAATCTATGAGATAACACAATCTTCAACTCCTGAAAAAAGAGTTGCGCTTGTGGATATTGATGACAATGAATCACTAAGCGGAATTGATTTTGTTGCCGGGTTTGCAGTAAAAGAGAAATTTGAAGAAACAATGTCAACCATTGGATTAAAAGGACTAAGTCGAGACGATTTAATGAAAGACATATTATTCAACACTATAACAGCAAGCCCAGAGGACATAATAAAAACAGTCATCCCAAATATCAGAAAAGGCAGAACCTTTGTTCCAGTTTATAAATATTTAAAAATGTCTGGAATTGAAAATAATGCATCATTTATCAGTGCAAATATAAATTGGCCACGCGGCCTTCCTGACAAGTGTTGCTACAACAACGATGACTACTACGCGCGCACAGGGAGGGAGCTCAGCCTCGAAAAAATAGAAGAAAAATTTAAAGACCGCGTAGACTTTTCAGCTAAAGCAATTCTTGGGTTTCCATTTGAAAAAGCCCTAGAAAACCTAGATGGAATTGAGAAATTTCTTATTAATAATTACGATAGGTTACTATCGAGCAGCTACAAATCTGACTTCTACAAGCTCATATGCCTTTATGATCACGTAAAAAATGGATGGTAGGCTAAACAGGTAAGACTGAACTTGTGAAGCCCAACGTTTACCGCCAAATTGCAGCGATCTATCGAGATAGTCATTATGTTTTTGGAATCCGCTTCGCGGATAATATTTGGCATGCCGGTTCCGCCCGGCGAACGGGCAAGGGGATTGCGCGGCCAATCCCCTTGCAACCCCAGGCCGCCCCTACAGCGCCGCGAAACCCCGTCTTTCAAATCAGTCTCGGGGAGCTGCCGGAACTAGCGGGGCGCTACCGTCGCCCCGCGTCGAACAGCCGGCAGCCTAAAACCCCGAGTCTGATTCGAAAGACGGCTTGTGCTGAAGGGGATCGTCTAATTGATTCGATCCTAACAATTTGAAAACTAGCGTAGTCCAATCACTATTGAATTCAAACTCTGAGTGAGTATTAAAAAGTGCTTGAGAACATTGGGCTTATAGAGAAATTTCATAGCTTAGACAATAGAGAAATTGCAACTCTATTCTGGTTAGCTATTTTTCTAACCTGGTGCTTAAAAATAAAAGAGATTAGATCTTCGCTCCCACCCTTGATTTATTCCATATTCGCAACAAAGCTTATTATACCAATAATCACATTAATCGTAGTGATAACAACTGAATCACTTGCACTACATCATTATGACCTGTGGAGCATAAACCAGTTCAAAATTGCAGTTATTTTGACGTTAATTATAGGCGTACCAACCCTTGGGGAAAGTATAAAAATAGCTCAAGAAAAATCGACCCTAACAAATAACATACGCAGCACGTTAGGCCTATCTATACTTGTTGATTTTTTCATAAATCTTTATAAATTTCCATTATTTGTGGAGCTGGTCTTTGTTCCAACCATGGCGCTAATTGCCGCTTTAATTGCAATCTCCTCGAATAAAAGTGAATATAAACCAGTAAAAATATTTCTTGAAAAAACAATACTGCTGATAGTAGGAGTAATTATCTGCTTTCAGCTATATAAAATCGCATACAGTTTTTCTGAAATATCTAACAAAAACACGATTCTAGACTTTGCCTGCCCACTATTCTACATGGCATTAGAAATCCCCCTCATTTGGATTTTTAGCCTATACGTAGCATATGAAGAAGTGTTTATTAAGATCAAGATCACCTCCCCGATTTGCGCAGATCACACCGGCAGTTTTTACGTCAAATTTCAAATTATAAAAAGATTTAAAACAAACATAAAATCTTTAAATGAATGGATTAAGTCCACATCAAGCAAAAATCTTAAATCAAAAGAGGGAATAGTAAAATCCCTGAGAGCTAGTAAAATAAATTCAAGCTAAACTTACAACCTATCGTCACAAGACTTCCTTACTTACGCATAAAGCACATAGACGCTGACTTAAAAATAAATCCAAAGCTTAAAACAGCCAGCACCCTATGTATGGTTATCATTTTTTTGAGAAAGAAAAAGGGCAAACCCATTAATACACAAGTTGAAGATAAAAATGAAACATGCACTATTCATAGCAATATGCTTAGCCATGCTCCCAGCCACTGCTGGCAATACAGAAAATTCTGACGTGGGAAAATTTCTCAAAACCGCCGATCTGTGCGAGCACTTATTGGGAGAAGTCGGTAGCCCAGGTTCAGCCAAGGACCAAAAACAGCTAGTAAGCAAAGCAAATCGCTACTGTGATATCGCCAAGCGCCAGTTCAAGAAAGTCGATATCAAGTACAAAGCCGATAAAGATGTTCAGGCCATCTTGGATGATTACCGCGACGAACTGGTGGATTAGTCGAAAAGCCCGCAACTGCGGGCCTTTTTCATTCGTCCATAGTCAACAGCGAAACCTGCCCATTCTGTCGGGAAGGTGAAAGCCCTGCCCCAGCCTTCTACGCGTAAAATCGCCTGATGGTGCTCAACACACCTCCGTTAGCGGTGGCCCACGCCCGAAAGCCGTGGTTGTTCAACACGCCCTTGCATTGCATCCCAAACGCGCGCTTGCGCTCGCAATGCTTGGTCGGGCAAAGCCGTTTGGAGACATCGCTATGGATGCTCGTTTTGTCGTTTCTCTTTCTCCTCCTCTTATTCTCCCTACCCACCGCGTATCGCGTGCCTCGTTGCGCCTGCGCGCCGCGTATCGGCTTGCGTTTTTGGCGGCACGGTTTGCGCGTTTGCTTGGGGAGGCTCGGCCATGAATGCGGCTATGGATCAGCAGGTGAACACGCCGCTGCGGCTGGATTTCGCCAAGGGTTTGGCCATGCGGGTGGTGCGGCGACCGGAGGGGTTTTGGCTGGTGGCGGCGGAGGTGGCCGCGTCCATGAAGCTGGAGGTGAAGGATTTGCTGAAGACGCTGGGCGAACCGCTGGGCCGGCTCTTGCGGCTGGCGGACGAGGCGGAGCCGGTGTTGTGCCTGTCTGAAGGCGAGCTGGACGAAGTGTTCCGCCGCATCAAGAAACCTGGCGCGCGGCGGCTGCGGCGCTGGTGGCTGGAGGAAACCCGGCCAGCCTTGCTGCAGGAGGCCGGCGCGGCCAATACGGCGGAAACCCTGCACCTGGCGCTCGCCCTCGCCGCGGAGGCGGCGCAACAGGTCAGCCGCGCGGTGATGGAAGCCGTGCTGCGCGAACCCGGCACCTGGCAACATTCGCGCTGGGTGGTGGCGCTGGACTACGCGCCCAACAACAAGCAGCGCTGGCCGTACGGCAGGCTGATCGGCCTGAGCAGCAGCGTCTCCACGCTCAGCGGCATGGCGGAACTGATCGCCCCGCCCGGCAAAATGCCGGCCACCAGCGCGGAACTGCTCAAGCTGGCCACCGCTTGCCAGCTGCGTTTGTCGGAGCGGATAGACAAGTTCGTCAGCTAACTGCGCATCGCAATAAAAAACACCGCTTCAGCGTTGTGAAGCGGTGTTTTCGTTTCACCTGCCACACTTCATGCTTGAATAAAAACGAATCCTAGAATTTTAAAGGCAATCTACTGTCCGGCTTCTTTCTCAAAGTATTGACCTGAATATGAGGCCAGCGCGTCACCTGGCCGTTTGAACCGAACATGAATTCAAAAAATAGCACCTGCTCATACTGAAGTTGCAATACTTCGCAGCCATCGCTGTCTATCACAGTTTGAATCCATAAGTTCAGATTCATTTCCGTCACATTGGCAAATGTGCTCACGAATGGGGTATTCAAAATCCCGCCTTGCGGTCCGCCATTGTGTTTGCTGCTGAGCTGAATCAGCGTATATTTTTTAATGCGCTGATCTTTAATCGCGTCACGCAATCGCAAATCAGGACGAACGGAATACGGATAGTTTGAATGAGCGACAATCCGTTGGAAATATGTCAGATTGCTGTCGGGCTGTGTTGCCGGCAATGACTTGTCAAATGCCCAGGCAGGAGCCGGCTCATCAAGATTGAGCGGCGCGGCGGGCGAACCGTCCCCCACTGACAGCAATGGAGATGCGCCCATGCTGGGTGAAATGGCGAGCGGAGATCCTGCCAAGGGCACGGGGTTGGCAGCAATGGCAGCGGGCACGGTATCGTCTTGCGGTTGCGGAGTCGTTGGCCACGAGTTTGTAAACGGCTGGGTCCAGCAATCGGTGCCTATAGGATATTCCGGTTTGCCCGGGATATCAGCCTGAAACCCGCCGGTAATCATGATCGCACTGCCATGGGGTATCGTCCCGCTACGCGCAATGGAATACGGCGGCACATAATTTGGCCCGTTGGCGCCGGCGCCAATGGCAATTCCGGGGAAACCGTTGTCTGAAATAACGGATTCTTCAGTAGCCGCATGGTTGTACATCGGGTTCATCCATAGATACATCCCATCTTCTTCGTGAATACCGACACCATCACTTACACGTTGTATGCTTTGATTGTATTTCACCGCGCCAGCAAACTGTTCGTTTGCGCCACCGCGATTCCGTACGCTCCCATCAACCAGAGTAAACGTAAGTTCCTCTGTATAGTTTTCACAAAGAAAATGAAATATGCCAAAAATCGTTTCTGAGTTTGTTCCCGGTGATGGCATACAGGTGGTATGCAATCCCCACCCCACATCTTTTTTGTCCGGATTGTAGTTAGTCCATGTGCCTTCAAGCTGCTTCAGTACACCATAGTCAGCCTCCTTAATCAGTACCGCATCCGAATATTCCGGATACGGGGGAGTTGGTGTTTGAGCGATATCGTTTTCAGACATGGAAACCTCGCGCGGTTATTCATCTTGATAAAGGGCAGCACTGTGGGAAGGCGATGAAACCAGAATGGCCTGCGTCAGGCTTTGTGGGCGTATCCTTACAAATCAAAAACATACGGATGAATGGCTATTGTTTTCAGCAAGGCTGCATTTACAATTCAGCAATCTTCTGCAAACCACTTGCTTATAAGCTAAATAAATTTCGCTTATACAAAAATCCTAGCACTAGACATGATGATGTCAAGACGGATTATCCGGATAATTATTTTAATTTCACAAAGAAAAGTCTGAATTAGGTCAAGTTTTCAGAGATGCAATCTGTTGAAAGAATGCAATCATGGAAACGTTAAAACCCAAACTAAAGCAAGGTGGAAGCCACAGCCGAATTTCTCCTGGAAATGCGGGGAAGGACTGTGCGCCTAGAGCCGCTTGTATGGACGCCTCCCATCAACGGCCAAACCGCTTTCTGCTTTCACCCCAAGCCCCCTCCGCCGCCGATTGCCACGAAATGGATAAACACATACAATCAATGACAAAGTCATTTTAAAATTGACATATTCCCCTCTGGAAACCGCCTCAAGCCATCGCCCCGGCAAGGCCGATTCCCAGACGCCACAGGTGTCCAACCGCAGCAACTACGCCAAAAGCACAACTCCATGTCAATCAAAAAACTGCTCTGCCTCGCCGCCTCAACACTGCTGACCAGCGCCGCCTTCGCCAATGCGGTGCCGGCATCCGGCGCCGCCGAAACTGCAAAACCGCAGGCCGCGCGCCTATCCCCAATGGCCTACGGCCAGACGCAATGGATCATGCTGGGCTCGCCGGTGCCGGAAGGCTGGGTGATTACCCGCAGCACCGGCAACCAGAACGAGATCACCGATACCAGAGGCGCTTCCTACACCCAGCAGCTGTCGGTGATGCTCGGCTCGCCGGTCCCGCAGGACTGGGTGGTGATACGGTCGACCGGCACCATGAACGTCATCTACTACACCAAGGGCGCTCAGCTGGGCGCCGAGGTCTCGGTGATGCTGGGCTCGCCCACTCCTAGCGGCTGGGTTGTGATCCGCTCGACCGGCAATATGAACACGCTGCACAATCTCAACGGCTCCAGCTACGGCAGCGAGATCACCGTGATGCTGGGTTCCCCCATCCCGACAGACTGGGTGGTGATACGCTCCGGCAACAACAACAACGTCATCCACTACGTCAAAGGCGCGCCGCTTGGCACCGAGATATCTGTGATGCTGGGCTCGCCGACCCCGGACGGCTGGGTGGTGGTCCGCGCCACCGGCACGATGAATACGCTGTACAATCTCAACGGCTCGCGCTATGCCAGCGAGATCACCGTGATGCTGGGTTCGCCCATTCCGGCGGACTGGGTGGTGATACGCTCCGGCAATAACAACAACGTCATCCACTACACCAAGGGCGCGCCGGCCGGCACCGAAATCTCGGTGATGCTGGGCTCGCCGGTACCAGCAGGCTGGGTGGTGGTGCGCAGCACCGGCAATATGAACGTGATCCGCTACTTGGGCAAATAAGCCCGCGGCGCCACCTCTACGCAAGAAAAGGCTTGCCCATGGCAAGCCTTTTGTTTGCCTCCGCCGCATGCCGACTTCCATCCCAGACGCGGCCAGGGTAGGCTGCGTGAAACAGATCGACCGTCATGCGCAGAAGTCGATGCCCCTGCCGAACGCATCAACATGCTCGCCACGCAAGAAAAAACGCCACGGACAAGTCCGTGGCGTTTTCAATTCCCAGCTCCGGCATGCCGGAGCGGCGATGTTTACAGCACTTCGATGATGCCGGCAGCACCCATGCCGGTACCGATGCACATCGTCACCATGCCGTAGCCCTTCTGACCGGAGTCGCGCATGCCATGCACCAGGGTGGCGGTGCGGATGGCGCCGGTTGCGCCCAGCGGGTGGCCGAGAGCGATCGCGCCGCCGTGCGGGTTAACCTTGGACATGTCCAGCTCCAGATCGCGCGCTACCGCCAGTGCCTGGGCGGCGAAGGCTTCATTCAGTTCGATCCACTTCAGATCGTCCTGCTTCAGGCCGGCTTGCGCCAGCGCGGCCGGGATGGCCTCTTTCGGGCCGATGCCCATGATTTCCGGCGGCACGCCCTTGACCGCGAAGGTCACATAACGGCCGATCGGAGTCAGGTTGAATTCCTTCAGCACGCGCTCCGACACCAGGATTACCGCGCCGGCGCCATCGGACATCTGCGAAGAGTTGCCGGCGGTGACCGAACCCTTGGCGTCGAATACGGTCTTCAGCTTGGCCAGGCCTTCCAGCGAAGTCTCGCGGCGCGGGCCTTCGTCGGTATCCAGCACGCGGGTCTTGGACACCACTTCGCCGGTTTCCAGATTCGGCGTGCGGTAGGTGACTTCCAGCGGAGTGATCTCGTTCTTGAACTTGCCGCCGTCGATGGCGGCCAGCGCACGGCGGTGCGACTCCACCGCGAAGGCGTCCTGGTCCTCGCGCGAAACGCCCCACTGCTGCGCCACCTTCTCGGCGGTCAGGCCCATGCCGTAGGCGATGCCGTAGTTTTCATCCTTGGAGAAGATGTCCGGGTTCAGCGACACCTTGTTGCCCATCATCGGCACCAGCGACATCGACTCCGAACCCGCCGCGATCACCACGTCGGCTTCGCCCAGGCGGATGCGGTCGGCCGCCATTTGCACGGCGTTGATTCCGGACGAGCAGTAGCGGTTGATGGTGATGCCGCCCACAGTGTTGGGCAGGCCAGCCAGCAGCACGCCGATGCGCGCCATGTTCAGGCCCTGCTCCGCTTCCGGGAACGCGCAGCCGACCACGCAATCGGAAATCAGTTTCGGATCCAGATTCGGCACCTGCGCCAGCGCGCCGGTGATCACATGCGCCAGCATGTCGTCCGGGCGCACATTGCGCATCATGCCGCGCGGCGCCTTGCCCACCGGGGTGCGGGTGGCGGCGACGATGTAAGCTTCTTGTACTTGCTTAACCATTCTTTTGCTCCTTCGCGACCGGCGGCAGGATTTGGTACCTACCGCCCGTCTTTGCATTCTTGGATGTTTGAGCCGTTTACAAGCGCCTGGGGCAAGGCGCGTCGACGCAGACAGTACATCTAGTACGGCAAGTCGGCGCAGCGCAGCATCAGGCGTCTTGTGGGCGGCTCATATTAGTTGCGCAGCGGCTTGCCGGTGGTCAGCATGTTGGCGATGCGGTCCTGGGTCTTGGAGTTTTTCAGCAGGGTCATGAAGGCCTTGCGCTCCAGGTCCAGAATCCATTGCTCGTTCACCAGGGTGCCGGCTTCCAGGTCGCCGCCGGTCATCACGTCGGCGATCTGCGAGGCGATGAAGAAGTCGTGCTGGCTGATGAAGTTGCCTTCCAGCATATTCACCAACTGACCCTTGATCGACGCCGCGCCGGAACGGCCGGCCACCGGGAAAGCCTTCACCTTCAACGGCGGACGGTAGCCGGATTCGGCCAGCGCCAGCGCCTGCCGCTGGGCAACATAGAGCAGCTCGTAGCTGTTGAACACCACCGGATCGCCCTTGCGGAAGAAGCCGATTTCCTGGGCTTCCACGCCGCTGGTGGCGACCTTGGCGGTGGCGATGGCCATGAAGTAGTCCTTCAGCGCCGCCAGCACGTCGCCGCGGGCTTCCTGCGAAGCGCGCAGCGCGAATTCCTTGCAGCCGCCGCCGCCCGGCAGCAGGCCTACGCCCACCTCAACCAAGCCGACGTAGGACTCCAGCGCAGCAACAGTCTTGTCGCAGTGCATCGCGAATTCGCAGCCGCCGCCGAACACGTAGCCCTGGGTTGCCGCCACGGTCGGGATCTGGCTATAGCGCAGGCGCATCGCGGTGGACTGGAAGCGACTGATGGTGGCGTCGATAGCGTCCCAGTCGCCCATCATGAAGGCCGGCATCATCGACTGCAGGTCGGCGCCCACCGAGAACGGCTCTTCGGTTTGCCAGATCACCAGGCCCTTGAAGCGGTCTTCGGCAATGTCGATGGCGGTGTTCAAACCTTCCAGCACGGCCGGGCCGATGGCGTGGGCCTTGGACTTGAACGACACCACCAGCACCTCGTCGCCGGTGGTGAAGGCGCGCACGCCCTCGTTCTCGAACACGGTTTCGCCCAGCGGCGCCACGGTTTCGCCCAGCACCTTGGCCGGAGCCAGCTGACGCTGGTAGACGTCCAGGGTAGAACGGCCAACCAGCTTCTTGTCGGCGGCGTTGAACGAGCCTTCGGCGAAATGCACGCCGGCGCGGTCGCTCTCCAGCGCCCAAGCCGGCAATGCAGCGGCGGTCAATGCCTTGCCGGCCTTGACGTCCTCTTCCAGCCACTTGGCAACCTGCTGCCAGCCGGCCGACTGCCAGGTCTCGAACGGACCTGCGCTCCAGCCAAAGCCCCAGCGGATGGCGAAGTCGACGTCGCGGGCGCAGTTGGCGATGTCGCCCAGGTGGAAGGAGATGTAATGGAACACGTCGCGGAAACATGCCCACAGGAACTGCGCCTGCGGATGCTCGCTATCGCGCAGCTTCTGGAATTTCTCCGCCGGGTTGGCGATCTTGAGGATTTCCTTGACAGCGTCGTCGCCCTTCTCGCCGGAGCCGACGTACTCGCCCTTCGCCGGGTCGAGCACCAACATGCGCTTGCCGTCCTTCTTGTAGATGCCGGCCTTGGTCTTGGAACCCAGCGCGCCTGCGGCGATCAGCTTCTGCATCCAGTCCGGAGTCTGGAACAGGCCGTGCCACGGGTCTTGCGGCAGGGTGTCCTGCATGGTCTTCACCACATGGGCGAAAGTGTCCAGGCCCACCACGTCGGCGGTGCGGAAGGTAGCAGACTTCGGACGGCCCAGCCGCGGGCCGGTCAGGTCGTCGACCACGTCGAAGCGGATGCCGTACTTGGCGGCATTGGCGATGGTGGCCAGCATCGAGAATACGCCGATGCGGTTGGCGACGAAGTTGGGGGTATCTTTGGCGCGGATCACGCCCTTGCCCAGCGTGGACACCAGGAAGCGCTCCAGGTTGTCCAGGATGTGGGCGTCGGAGGTGACGCAGGGAATGATTTCAACCAGGTGCATATAGCGCGGCGGGTTGAAGAAGTGGACGCCGCAAAAACGCGGGCGCACGGAATCCGGGCAGCTTTGCGCCAGCGCGTTGATCGACAGGCCGGAGGTGTTGGTGGCGAAGATGGTGTGTTCGCCCAGATGCGGAGCGACCTTGTGGTACAGGTCGGCCTTCCAGTCCATCCGTTCGGCGATGGCTTCGATCACCAGGTCGCAATCCTTCAGCAGATGCAGATGGTCGTCGTAGTTTGCCGGCTGGATGTGAGCCACCACGTCCTGGCCCGCCAGCGGCGAGGGTTTGAGCTTCTTCAAGCCGTCCAGCGCCTTGAGCACGATGCCGTTCTTGTCGCCGTCCTTGGCCGGAAGGTCGAACAGGATGGTGGGGACTTTGGCATTCACCAGATGAGCGGCGATCTGCGCGCCCATCACGCCGGCGCCGAGAACGGCTACCTTGCGCACATTGAATTTGGTTTGAGACATGGTTTCCTCGATTTGTTGAAACACACATGAGACAGGCCCCTCTTGCCTGTCCAGCTTGCTTCAAGGACGGGCGTTGATTCGTCCTTGCCCTGAGCCCGCGCCCGCGGGGGCCGGCGCGGCGCAGGCGGGTACTGCTTGATAGAACGACCGGCGATTTCGCTATTGTTCCGGTCTGTCGCCGCTACCAGCCTGCTGCCAGGCCGGCTTTGTAGACCATCGGTTTTTCACGCTTGGCTTGAAAACGCCCAGACGATCTGCAAGTGCAGATAAAATATCAAACACTCGCTTTTATGTCGGATTAGTCTAACCCATTTTGGGCAAAATCAAAGCAGGTTTTGTAAAAAATCTGCATGCGGCGCTGGCGCGGCCGCAACAAAGCCATCCACTGTGCCGCAACGACAACAGGGCAGACGCTGCGCGCCTGCCCTGTTGGTGATTTCAAGCCGTCAACGACGGCTTAGAAACGATAGTTGTACTGCAGGCCCACCAATTGCAGATAGGTCTTGTAGGTGCCGTTGACCGTGCCGCCGTTGCCGGTACATGCGCCGCCAGTGGTCGGACTGGTGCCTGCCGGGCTGCAACCATCGGTGTAATTGACGTTGGCGTTCTTGAAATCGATGAAGCTGTAGGCCAGATCGATCGAGCTTTGCTTGTTGATCTTGAAGTTGGCGCCCAGCGATAGCCAGATGCGGTCGCTGTCCGGAATCGCCGGATGGCGATCCTGATCATCCTTAACCGGCGACTGCTCCCAGGCCAAACCGCCGCGCAACATCCAGCTGTCGTTCAACTGATAGTTGGAGCCGACCGACACCCGCCAGGTGTCTCTCCAGTTCTGGTGCAGCACCAGATCGCCCTGGGCCACGCCATTGACGGCGGATTGCTTGATGTCGATCTGTTGCAGGCGCGAGTTGCGCACCCAGGTCACATCGCCCATCAGCGCAATCTTCGGATTCAGTTGATGGAAAAAGTTGGCGGAAGCGGTTTCCGGGGTGGAAACATCAACCGAAGAGGAGGCGTCGGGGTGAGCCAGTTTTGCCAGCGCGCCCGGAGTCGAATTGGTCGGCAAACCCAGCGCTGCGTAGACCGACGCAGGAACCTGGCCATTGACATTATTGAACGTCCAAGTAGAGTTGCCGCTCAGAGTCTGCTTGACGCTGGAACGGTAAGCCAAACCAAAGCGGGTGTTCTCATCCAGCTGGAACATATAGCCAATATTCCAGCCAAAGCCCCAGTCATCGCCTTCCACATGTGCCAGACCATCGCCGTTGATGCCAAACGAACCCACTTGAGCGCCTGCGATTTGCGCGGCCTGAGCTTGCGGATAACCGGCTTTCACCAATTGTTGCGTAATAGCCGAAGTCAGTTTGCCGTTAAGGCCGGTTGTCGCATCAGCCATCTGCTCCAGCGTCGCCTTCATGTACTGGGCGGAAACGCCAAAACCGAGCGAGTTGCGCTCATCCAGTTTGAAAGCGATGGAAGGATTGATGTTCAGCGACTGCAGATTGATGCTCTTCAGCGCGTAGCGACCGGCCCACCCGAAGCCATAGTCCAGCTTGGCGCCGTAGGGTACGTACATGCCGATGCCGGCGGTGATCTTGTCATTGATTTTGCTGGACAGGTAAAAAGTCGGCGCTGCCACGGCCTTCGGGGCAAAAGTGCCGCCGTTGCCGCCTCCAGTGGGCTGGCCCAGTACATTGGTGGAGCCCGTGTCATTGTATTCTGAATGCGGCACCACCAGCGTGACGCCGGTGGAAAGCTGGGTGCCATCCAACCGGGTCAGCCCGGCCGGGTTGGAGAAGATGGTGGACGGATCGTTGGCTTCCGCGCCGTTGGCGTGGGCGGTGCCCTGGCCGGAGACGCTCTGCGAACCGAACTGATAACCCGAGGCAGCCGCCTGAGTGGACGCCAGGCCGAGCGCAGTGCCCATGATCATCACGGACAGGCTAAGATGCTTGAGCTTCATGCTTCCCTCTCTGATATTTCTTGAGTAGATATTTTCATTAACGATGACCCAGTCATGGCGTGAGTCATGGTCGATGCTACCAGAGAATTAGAGCAATCCAACCAATAAGCAGAGCTTTTGTTCCAAACGTTCGTTTAATGCAACATTTCCACAACATTGGGACAATGTGGAAACAATTTCCTCAGTCCTGCCCCAGCAATCGCGATTTGCCGTCACAGTCTATGGCGACGTAGGTGGCGATCACCTCGGTGACGCGCACATGCGAGCCATCCATCCGCTCCGCCTCGACCGATATCTTCAGCGTGATCGACTTCTGCCCTATCCGCAGCCGTTCGACATACATGTCCACCACATCGCCCAGCATGATGGGCGCGGCAAACTGGAAGGCGTTGACCGCCACCGTCGTCACCGGGCCGCGCGACAGCCGCTCGGCGTCCAAGCTGCCCGCCATGTCGATCTGGCTCATCAGCCAGCCCGCCTGCACCCGTCCATAGGCATTGGTGCTGGTAGGCAAGGCCCTGACCCGCAACACCGGAATCCGGCTTTCCTGATGCTCCATTGTTTGCACTCCTGCCCATACGGGCGATACGCGTTGACGAAAACGGCCGCGACCCCGTCGCAGCCGTTTTCGTCAACGCCGGACACGCGGGGTGTCCGGCGATACTACCACCTTGCCGATCTTAGAAAATCAGCCGCTGCAGCATTTTTTCGTCATGCTGCTCCAGCTTCATGTCGAAGTCGTCCACCATGATCACGTCGCGCTTCAGCTTGCGGGCGCGGGATACGGCGTCGAACTCGGCCTGGCTGATCAGGCCGGTCTGCAGCGCTTCCGCCAGGCGGTCGCGCGCGGTGATGGCGCTGAACTTGCCGTCGCGGGCAAGCTTGCGCAGCTTCTGCTCCACCGGCTCGGTGGCCAGCACGGCCTCCAGCGCATAACCCAGCACGCCAACCGCATCGGTCTCGTCCTTCGACACATACATGCCGCGCGTGAGGCGGTCGCGGGTGCCGCCCGGCTCCATCATGGCGCGCGCCACCTTGGTGCCGACGCGGTCGGACGCCGGCTTCAGCGTCAGGCCCCACGGGAAGATGATGCGGCGCAGAATCCAGGCCAGCGCGCGGTTGGGCAGGTTGGCCAGGAAACCGTCCATCGCCACCTGCACGTCGTACAGCGCGCTCTCCACCGCCCAGCTCATCACCGCCACATCCTCCTGCGGCGCGCCATCGCGTTCGAAGCGCTTCAGGCTGGCCGAGGCGATATACAGGCCGGACAACATGTCGCCCAGACGGGCGGACAGCTTTTCGCGGAACTTCAGCGAGCCACCCAGGCTGAACATCGCCATGTCGGACAGCAGCGCGAAGGCGCTGGACAACCGGGTCATCTGCTTGTAGTAGCGTGCGGTGACACCGCCCTTGGGGCTGCTGGCAAAGCAGGCGCCGGTCAGGCCCAGCCAGAAGGCGCGCACCTTGTTGCTGATCACGAAGTTGATGTGGCCGGTGATCGCCTTGTCGAACTCGGCGCCATCATTGGCCATCGCCGCCTTCATCTCGCGCAGCACGAAGGGATGGCAGCGGATGGCGCCCTGGCCGTAGATGATCATCGAACGGGTGAGGATATTGGCGCCTTCCACCGTGATGCCGATCGGGATAGCCTGGTAGGCGCGGGCCAGATAGTTGCGCGGCCCCAGCACCACCGCCTTGCCGCCGTGCACGTCCATCGCGTCGTTGATGGTTTTGCGCATGCGCTCGGTGTTGTGGTACTTCAGGATGGCGGACAGCACCGACGGCTTCTCGCCGTTGTCCAGCGCGGTCAGCGCCAGGTCCTGCGCCGCCTCCATCTGGTAGGTGTAGCCGCCGATGCGGGCCATCGCCTCGTCCACGCCCTCGAACTTGCCGATCGGCAGGCCGAACTGGTCGCGGATGCGGGCATAGGCGCCGGTAGCGTAGCTGGTCACCTTGCCGCAAGCGACGGACATGGCAGGCAGCGAGATGCAGCGGCCCACCGACAGGCACTCAACCAGCATGCGCCAGCCCTGGCCGGCAAAGTCGCGGCCGCCGATGATCCAGTCCAGCGGAATGAACACATCCTTGCCCCAGGTCGGGCCGTTCATGAACGCCGCGCCGCCCGGGAAGTGGCGGCGGCCGATTTCCACGCCGACATGCTCGGTAGGCACCAGCGCGCAGGTGATGCCGATGTCTTCCTTGTCGCCCAGCAGATGGTCCGGATCGTACATCTTGAACGCCAGGCCCAGGATGGTGGCCACCGGCGCCAGCGTGATCCAGCGCTTTTCCCAGCTCAGGCGGATGCCCAGCACGTTTTCAAAATGCTCGCCGGTGCGCGGATGGGTGTAGGAGCCGCGACACACCACGCCGAAGTCCGGGATGCTGCCGGCGTCGGAGCCGGCGTACGGACTGGTCAGCGCGAAGCAAGGCACTTCCACGCCCTTGGCCAGGCGCGGCAGATAGTAATCCTTCTGTTCCTCGGTGCCATAGTGCTGCAAGAGCTCGCCCGGTCCGAGCGAATTGGGCACCATCACCGACACCGCGGCGGAGCCGCCGCGGGTGGCGATCTTGATCACCACCTTGGCGTGCGCGTAGTTGGAGAATTCAAGGCCGCCGTACTTCTTCTTGACGATCATGCCCAAGAAGCCATTGTCCTTGATGAACTGCCACACTTCGGGCGGCAGATCCTTCAGCTCGTGGGTGATCTTCCAGTCGTCGATCATACTGCACAGCTGCTCGGTCGGACCGTCCAGGAAGGCCTGCTCCTCGGCTGTCAGCTTGGGATCGGGGAAGGACAGCAGGCGCTGGTAATCCGGCTTGCCGGAGAACAGGTCGCGGTCCCACCACACGGTGCCGGCGTTGATCGCTTCCTGTTCGGTCTGCGACATTGCCGGCGTGATTTTCTTGAAGATGCCGAATACCGGGCCGGTGAACACGGCGCGGCGCAGCGGCACGATGTTGAGCACCGCCGCGACAACGGCGAATACCGCCCACGCAGCAGCGGACGGCGGACAGTGGAAGACGAACTGGAGCGCGGCGAGCCAGGCGGCGATGCCTACGGTCCAGGCCAGCACCGGCGCGGCGAAATACGCCAGCGCGCCGAGCAGCACGATCAGAAGAATGGCAGCAATCATTTTGTATTACCCTCGTGTTGACCCCTCACTCCCGCAAACCGCTGCCTTGCTGTTGTAATCCTTGGCAGGCGGCGCGGAATCAGCCTTCGACAGGCGAAACCAAACCGGCAATCACGAAAGGCACCAGATACTTGACTATCATGTCCGGGTCTCTGGCGGTAACGATCTGGCTGCGGGTGAAAATTTTCAGCACATCGTTACCGGCAAAGGCATTGAACATGACGCTGAAGGCGAGGTGCATGCGCCAGGCCAACTGCTCCGGCTCCAGATGGGGCAAGGCCCTCTGGAAAGCGCAGGTATAGCGCTGCACGAATACGCTGTATTGCTGGGAAATGGTTTCGCGCAGCAGGCGGTGGTTTTCCACCAGCGTGCGCGACAGCAGGCGGACAAACATGGCGCCGCCGCGCGACGGGTCCTTGGACAGGGCCAGACAGGGTCGAATGAACGACAGCACCAGCTGATCCAGGGGCAAGGCGCCCTCCTCCGCTTCCAGCTTGTCGAGTTCCAGCAGGCAGTCTTCCAGCAAGGGTTCCAGCCTGCGCATGAACACGGATTCAAACAACGCATCCTTGGAGCCGAAGTGATAGTTCACCGCGGCCAGATTCACCTCGGCCTGCTGGGTGATCATGCGCAGCGAAGTCGCCTCGAAACCGTGCTCCACGAATAGACGTTCTGCAACATCCAAAATGCGGGTAGCGGTGTCGGGACGGTTTGCCTCCATGTTCTCCAGAGCCTTTATTGTGTTTGCTTGTGGTTTTGTCTTGCTCATCTCAGCCTTCGAACAAGCGTTTCAAACTTACGTTTTAATTTGATCAATGTCAAGGCGCAACCATGCCCGCGACATTCACCACTCAGGGCAATCCAAAACAAATACAAAAACGGCAGTCCAATTTTAGACTGCCGTTTGAATGAAACACGCGTTAAAAGCGCTTAGTCAAGGCCTCTCAACAGATCTTGCTCAAGGTCGGCCACATTTTCCAATCCGACACTGATACGCAACAGTCCCTCGACAATTCCCGCCCGGTCGCGGGCTTCCTGGGTTACGCGCGCGTGTGTGGTGCTGGCCGGATGGGTGATGGTGGATTTGACGTCGCCCAGATTGGCGGTGCGCGAAATCACCCGCACCGCGTCCACCACCTTCCAGGCCGCTTCGCGCCCGCCTTTCACCACGAAGGACACCACCGCGCCGCCGCTATTTTGCTGGCGCAGCGCCAACTGGTGCTGCGGATGGCTGGGCAGGCCCGGGTAGAACACCCGCTCCACCTGCGGCAGGCTCTCCAGCCATCGCGCCAGCGCCAGCGCATTGGCGCTATGCTTTTCCATCCGCAAATGCAGCGTCTCCATTCCGGACAGCAAGGTCCAGGCGTTGAACGGCGACAGCGACGGCCCGGCCGCGCGCACGTGCAGGTAGATCTGCTCGATCAAGGCATCGCTGCCCACCACCGCGCCGCCCATCACCCGGCCATGGCCATCGAGGAATTTGGTGGCGGAGTGCATCACCAGGTCCGCGCCCAGCCTCAGCGGCTGCTGCAAGGCCGGCGAACAGAAGCTGTTGTCCACCACCAGCAAGGCGCCGTGCGCGTGGGCGATGTCGGCAATAGCGGCCACGTCGGCCACCTCGGTCAGCGGATTGGACGGCGTCTCCAGGAACAGCAGCCGGGTTTCCGGCGTGATCGCCGCGCGCCAGGCGTCCAGGTCCCGCGCGTCGACGAAGCGGGTAAGCACGCCGAACTTGGACAACTGGCCGGAAAAAAGATTGGTGGTGGAGCCAAACAGGCTTTGCGAGGAAACGATGTGGTCGCCGCTTTTGAGCAGCGTCATCATGATGGCCTGGATCGCCGCCATGCCGGTGGCGGTGGCGATGGCGCGCTCGCCGCCCTCCATCGCCGCCAGCCGCTGCTGGAACGCCGCCACGGTGGGATTGGTGAAGCGGGAATAAGTGTAGCCTTCAATTTCTCCCATGAACATCGCGGCAGCCTGGGCGGCGGATTCATAGGTGAAACTGGAGGTGAGGAACAGACCCTGGCTATGCTCGCCGAATTCGCTGACGGTACGGCCGGCGCGGATGGCCTGCGTTTCCGGGTGCAGGGTGGATGGTTGCGGGTCGGACATGCGCTTCTCTCTTTCTCATCATCCGGCCGGAGCCGGTTGTCATTACCCGCCCATCTTGCCTGAAAACCGCGCGCTTGCTAAATGCCATCCAGCGCTATCGTCCTGCCCGGTGCGGCATTTGGCCGAAAAGGGCGAATAAAAACCCGCCATCTCGACGATGGCGGGCAGATAGCCGACCGGCCAGAACCGGACTTACAAGGCGGCGCGGAAAATGGCGCAAACCTCTGCGTGACTGGCTTTGCGCGGATTGGTCAGGCCGCAGGCGTCGTTGAGCGCATTGGCGGCCAAAAGCGGAATGTCCTTCTCCTTCACCCCCAGCTGCGCCAGTCCCGCCGGGATGCCGACATCGGCCGCCAGCCGGCTGATCGCCGCGATCGCCGCGTCGCTGCTGGCGCTTGCCTCGCCCAGCGCCCGCGCCACATCGGCCAGGCGCGCGCCTGCCGTCTCGGCGTTGTAGGCTTGCACATGCGGCAGCAGCACCGCGTTGCACACGCCGTGCGGCAGGTCGTAGAAGCCGCCCAGCTGGTGCGCCATCGCGTGCACATATCCCAGCGAAGCGTTGTTGAAAGCCATGCCCGCCAAAAACTGGGCGTAGGCCATCTGCTCGCGCGCCTCCATATCCTGGCCGTTGGCTACCGCTCGACGCAGGAAGCCGGCGATCAACTCCATCGCCTTCAGCGCGCAGGCGTCGGTGATGGGGGTGGCGATGGTGGAGACATAGGCCTCCACCGCGTGGGTCAGCGCGTCCATGCCGGTGGCGGCGGTGAGAGACGGCGGCATGCCGGCCATGGTTTCCGGATCATTGACCGACAGCATCGGCGTGGTGTGCTTGTCGACGATGGCCATCTTGATATGGCGCGACTCGTCGGTGATGATGCAGAAGCGGGTCATTTCCGACGCGGTGCCGGCGGTGGTGTTGATCGCCACCAGCGGCAGCTGCGGCCGGGCGGACTTGTCCACGCCCTCGTAATCCTGGATCTTGCCGCCATTCACCGCCACCAGCGCGATGCCCTTGGCGCAATCGTGCGGCGAACCACCGCCCAGCGACACCACCACGTCGCACCGCTTCTCCTTCAGCAGCGCCAGGCCGGCATTGACGTTGGCGCAGCTGGGATTGGGATGGACGCCATCGAAGATCACCGGCTCGATGTCGGCCTCGCCCAGCATGCCGGCCACCTTGCCGGCCAAGCCGGACTTGACCAGCCCCGGATCGGTGACGATCAGCGCGCGGCGGAAGCCATGGTCGCGCATGGCGTCTATCGCCTGCCGCAGACAGCCCGCGCCCATCAGATTGACAGAGGGAATGAAGAAAGCGCTGGTGCTCATGGTTCGTCTCCATTTAGTGGACCGATGTCATGCGCACAGTCTGCGCCCCTCCGCCCTCCCTTCGCCTTGCCTCAAGTCAACAAAATCCGTCTGGGATGCGCGCGGCGATCAGTGAAAACTGGCGGCGTTGTCGCGCAGCCATTGCGCCGCCAGCTCGCCCAAGCCATCCCACATGATCTGCACCCCCAGGCACAACAGGATGAAAGCGGACAAGCGCAGGAACACCACCGAGCCGGTCTGCCCCAAGTAGCGCAGCAGCTTGTCGGCATTGCTGTAACACAGGTAGACCAGCACGCTGCAGACGAGAATGGCGGCGGAGCCCGCCAGCGGCGCCACCGCATAGCGGACGATGCCCTTGCCGCTGCCGGTGAGGGTGGCGCCGATGGTGATGGCGACGGAAATGGAGCCCGGCCCCACGGTCAAGGGAAAGGTCAGCGGATAGAAGGCGCGCTGCTTGAGCTCGGCCTGGCTGTCGCCGCGCGCCGGTTCGGCGGACGGCTGGCTGGCCTCGGCCGGATTGTCGTTGAGCATGCGCCAGGCGGCGAAGGTGATCAACAGGCCGCCGGACATCTGCACCACCGGCAGCGACACGCCGAAAAACGACAGCACATACCCGCCGACGTACATGCTGCCCACCAGCAGCAAGGCGCAATACAAGGCGATGCGGCGCGCCAGATAACGACGCTGCTGCGGCGTGTTGCGCGCCGTCATCGAGATGAAGATGGGCACCAGGCCCGGCGGATTCATGATGGGCAGCAGCGCAGCCATCACGAACAGGAATTTGGTCAAAAAGATGGACAGCAACTGCATCAGGGCGGCTCCGCGGGCAAACGTTTAAAATCTTTTCAGGATCGTAAATGTAAACGTAAAAAAGCCAGCGTGCCAGAGGCGCCTTTATTCCAGCACAGCCATTGCGCGCAGCGCGGCGGCAGCGCAAACCGAATTCATCGCGGACTGGGGTCAGGCCGGAGACGAAAAACCGCATCTCGCCGGCCCGTCGCCGCGCCGGCCAGGCGCGGCTCTCAAATTGACGGCAAAGGAATCATGCCCAGCTGTTATTGTTGGGATTGAAAGTCTTCACCACTGTCTCGAAACGGTCCAGCAAGCCCAGGATGGCGTTGCGCAAGGATTGGTAATTACCCAGAATCTGCTGGATGCGCGCCTTGCCGGGGCCATTCAGCCCGTTGGCGATCGCCGTCGCCCGGGCCAACGACACCGGGGTATGCAAAACACTATTCGGATCGGCCTGGCGGGTTTGTCCGGGATTGGCGATATAGGCGCGCAAGGCGGTTTCATCGACCAGGTTATTGATCACCTCGTCAAATGCTCCCATCACTTGATTCTTCCAAGCCTGAGTCTTGCCGCCGACCCGGCGATCTTCGATTCCGCCCTGAAAACCGGCGCAGACGACTTCGCACCAATACCACTGCAGACGGTTGCCATAGCCGCCGAACATATGGGCATGCCGATCCACCTCCGGCGCCCCCTGGCGGGCGACAACCGGCGGATGGGCTCCGGTGTGGCCCAGGTCGACCTGGGTCAGCCCAGTCCACTGCGCGGCCAAATTCGCATTGTAGGCGCGCATACGGTTCTGCCAGTTGACGCCGCCGCCGAATATTTCGGTCAAGGCATTGCCGACAACTCCGACCACATCCCCAAACACGTGGTCGCCCTGAGCCGGCGCCAGCCGGGGAGACTGAGCCACCTGCGGCACCGCAGGCAGGATACCGCCGTTGATCGGATTTTGATAAGCGCAATGAACAATCAGAGACATGCGATTCTCCTTCGATGGATTATGGCTTGGCCACCCGGCAGACGCTGCGCTCGCCATGGCTCAGCCAGCAGGCCGGTCCTCAGTGGACGCCTCGCCGCCGCTTCCGTGAAACCGCCCCCGCCGCACCGGCGCAGTGCCGGCCGCAACCAGACCACGCCCCATATGCAAACAGGCCCCGACGGGGCCTGTTTTCTTGATGCGGATGCGACGAAGACGAATGGGCGTTGGTGGTCAAGCCTTGGCTGCCGCCAAACGGCCGCCGCGGCTTTCCTCGCGCAACTCCACCGCCTTGCGATGGGCATCGGCAAGGTCCACCTCGGCCAACGGCACCATGCGGGTCTTGTGCTTGAAACGGTAGCCCCACCACAGCGCCAGGAACAGCGGAATGCCCAGATAGGTCGCCACCACGCCGTGCCAGTCCACTTTGGCGGCGGTGAAGGCGGTGTAGTTCTGGCCCAGCATGATCAGCAGGCACAGCGCGAAGGCGAACAGCGGCCCTAGCGGGAACCACTTGGCCTGATACGGCAGGTCGTCCAGGCTGTAACCCTGCTTCACATAGGCGCGGCGGAAGCGGTAGTGGCTGATGGCCACGCCCAGCCAGGCGATGAAGCCGGTCATGCCGGAGGAGTTGAGCAGCCACATGTACACCGCGTTGCCGTCGAACAGCGAAGTCAGGAAGCACAGGCAGGCCACCAGAGTGGTGGCGTACAGCGCGTTGCGCGGCACGCCGTTGTCAGTGAGCTTGCCGAACAGCTTGGGCGCCATGCCGTTCTTGGCCATCGCGTACAGCATGCGGGTGGAAGCGTACATGCCGGAGTTGCCGGCCGACAGGATGGCGGACAGGATCACCGCGTTCATCAGGCTGGCGGCGAAGGCCAGGCCGGCGCGGTTGAACACCAGCGTGAACGGGCTGGCGCCGACGTCCTTCATCTCGTTCTTCAACAGCAGCGGATCGTTGTACGGCAGGATCAGACCGATGATCAGGATGGACAACATGTAGAACATCAGGATGCGCCAGAAGATCTGCCGCACCGCGCGCGGAATGGTGCGGCCGGGATTGGCGGACTCGCCGGCCGCCACGCCTATCAGCTCCGTTCCCTGGAAGGAGAAGCCCACCACCATGGCCACGCCGACGAATGCCGCCAGGCCGCCGACGAAAGGCCCTTGCCCCTGCGTCATCACGGAAAGGCCCGGCGCGATGCGCTGCGGCTGCGGTTCGGTCATGATGCCGAAGATCATCAGGAAGCCGACGATAATGAACGCGATGATGGTGGCGACTTTCAGCATCGAGCACCAGAATTCGGCCTCGCCGAAGCCCTTCACCGAGAAATAGTTGAGCGCGAAGATCAGCGCCAGGAAGCCGGCGCTCCACACCACGCCGGGCACCGCCGGATACCAGTAGTGCATGATGATGGCCGCGGCGGCCAACTCCACCGCGATGGTCACCGCCCAGTTGTACCAGTAGTTCCATCCCTGGGCGAAGCCGAAGGCCGGCTCGACGAAGCGCGAACCGTATACCTGGAAAGAGCCCGACACCGGCATGAACGCCGCCATCTCGCCCAGGCTGGTCATCAGGAAATACACCATCAGACCCACCAGCGCATAGGCCAGCAAGGCGCCGCCTGCGCCGGCGCCCGCCACCGTGGCGCCGGAAGCCAGGAACAGGCCAGTGCCGATGGAACCGCCGATGGCGATCATCGACAGATGGCGCGCCTGCAGCGAGCGGCGCAACTCAGGCGCATCTTGTTTCTTGTCCATATCCAACTCACTCTATTGTTCTGCCGCGCGGGGCTTGGTCCGCGCCGCCCTGGCTGGTAGCCGGGCCCGAATAATCAAAGCGGAAAAGAATGACATCGTTCGTTCGCATTGCCTAGCCTAAATCAGGCAAATTACGCAAAAAACGAAAATGTCATGTTCGAAAAAGAAACAACCCGCGTTGCCATGTCAAACCTGGCCGAGGCAAATCCTGGCAAACAAGACGGGGCGGACGGCGCGCCCGGCTCCACCACCACCGGTGGGCCGCCGCCTGAAACTTGACTGTCGCGCCCGACCGCGTCACCTGCCCCCGGCCTGGGCTATGGCACAGCCTGCGGCAATCCGCTGTCGCTCCGCAGCGACAGCGGCCTCCTCCCCCAGTTTGTTTGAATGAATCCGCCTCTGCGGCCATCGCCGAAATTCAGCGCAATCCCCCGCGCGCCAAATCCGGTCGAACGCAAGCCAAGCCGAGATTAATGTAAAAAATCAACCCCTGGTAAAAATCACACCCGGCAAGCTTTTCAAACCGGCTCTCACACGGGAATCAAACACTTACGCCCAACAGTCGAGTCGAGCTTTTACACCAATACAAACAAAGAAAGTAAACACTCATTTTGAATTAACAATTCAAAACACAAAGCGCGCTCCGGATAAAACCAAGCTAATACAATTCGGTCACTCTAAATACAACGCAGCCAGCATAGGCTGCCCGGCTTTTAGCATAAACGCAGCATAAAGCATGAAAAAATGTCATGCTCTGCCAGTTAATAACAAGTGAATCGTCCGTCCGGAGCACACCGCATGTCGACCCCCACATCCGCCAAGCCCAACCGCCTGCCTTTAATCATTGCCGCCGTCGCCGTTCTGGGGGGCGGCTGGTGGTGGCATCAGCACAGCCAAAGCGCAAAGGAAGCCGCCGCCAACGCCAAGGGCGGCGCGCCGATGGCGGTGGGCGTGGCTACGGCAAGAACCATGGATGCGCCGCTGCAGCTAAATGCACTGGGCACCGTCAACTCCACCTACACCGTCACCGTGCACAGCCGGGTGGATGGCCAACTGGAAAAGGTCCACTTTGAAGAAGGCCAGTTGGTCAAACAGGGCCAGTTGCTGGCCGAACTGGACCCGCGCCCCTATCTGGCGGCGCTGACCCAGGCCCAGGGCCAGTTGCTGCGCGACCAGGCCTTGCTGCAGAACGCCCAACTGGACCTGGCCCGCTACCGCCAGTTGCTGGGACAGAACTCCATCGCCAAGCAGCAGGTGGACACCCAGGAGGCACTGGTGAAACAGTATCAAGGCACCGTCAAGCTGGATCAGGGCGCGGTGGACAACGCCAAGCTGCAGCTGGACTACAGTCGTATCATCGCGCCGGTCGGCGGCCGCGTCGGCCTGCGCCAGGTTGACCCGGGCAACATCGTGCACGCCAGCGACGCCAACGGCGTGGTCATCATCACCCAGACCCAGCCGATCAACGTGGTATTCGCCATCCCGGAAGTCAGCCTGTCGCAGGTGCTGCAGGCCGCCGCCAACGACAAACGGCTGAGCGTGGAAGCGTGGGACCGCGACAACCGCCACAAGCTGGCCGACGGCAAGCTGCTGGCGATGGATAACCAGCTCAACACCAGCACCGGCACCATCAATATCAAGGCCAAGTTCGCCAACGAGAAACAGCAGCTGTTCCCCAACCAGTTCGTCAACGTCAACCTGCAGCTGGGCGTGCGCAAGGACGCGGTGGTGGTGCCGACCGTGGCGGTGCAACTGGGCAAGGTGGGCAACTACGTGTACACGGTGGGCGCCGATTCCACCGTCAGCATCAGCAAGATCAAGGTGGGCCCGGCCTCCGGCGACAACACCATCATCGAGCAGGGCTTGCAGGCCGGCCAGCAGGTGGTGATAGACGGCGTGGACAAGCTGCGCAACGGCGCCAAGGTCAAGGTGATAGACCGTGCCGCCCAGACCCGCGAAGCGGCTGCCGCCGCCAGCGAAAGCAAGCCGCATCGCAAGCACGGCGCCACCGGAGACTGGGGCAAACGTCACGCCTCGGCCGCCAACTAAGCGCAAGGACACGGCATGAATCCCTCTCGTCCGTTCATCCTGCGGCCGGTCGCCACCACCTTGCTGATGGTGGCCATCCTGCTGACCGGCCTGGTGGCCTGGCGCATGCTGCCGGTTTCGGCGCTGCCCGAAGTCGACTACCCCACCATCCAGGTAGTCACCCTCTATCCCGGCGCCAGCCCGGACGTGATGACGTCCTCGGTCACTGCGCCGCTGGAGCGCCAGTTCGGCCAGATGCCGGGCCTGTCGCAGATGTCCTCGTCCAGTTCCGGCGGCGCCTCGGTGATCACGCTGCAGTTCAGCCTGGACCTGACGCTGGACGTGGCCGAGCAGGAAGTGCAGGCGGCGATCAACGCCGCCGGCAACCTGCTGCCGGCCGACCTGCCCAGTCCTCCGATCTACAACAAAGTCAATCCGGCCGACACCCCCATCCTCACCATCTCGGTCAGCTCGCCCACCCTGCCGCTGACCAAGCTTGAGGACATGGTGGACACCCGGCTGGCGCAGAAGCTGTCGCAGGTGCCCGGCGTGGGCCTGGTCAGCATCAGCGGCGGCCAGCGTCCGGCCGTGCGCATCCAGAGCAATCCCAAGGCGCTGGCCTCGCGCGGACTGACGCTGGAAGACGTGCGCACCGCCATCGGCAACGCCAACGTCAACCAGGCCAAGGGCAGCTTCGACGGCCCGCTGCAGGCGTCCACCGTCGATGGCAACGACCAGCTGCAATCGGCGGAAGAATACAAGAACGTCGTCGTCGCCTATCAGAACGGCGCGCCGGTGCGCGTCAAGGACGTGGCCCGAGTGGTGGATTCGGCGGAAAACGTGCGCCTGGCCGCCTGGGCCGGCACCACGCCGGCCGTCATTCTCAACGTGCAGCGCCAGCCGGGCGCCAACGTGATCCAGGTCACCGACCGCATCAAGGCTCTGCTGCCCCAGCTCAAGTCCACCCTGCCCGGCTCGGTGGACGTGGCGGTGCTGAGCGACCGCACCGTCACCATCCGCGCCTCGGTGGAGGATGTGGAGTTCGAGCTGATGCTGGCCATCGGTCTGGTGGTGATGGTGATCTTCGTGTTCCTGCGCAACGTGCCGGCCACCATCATTCCCGCCGTCGCGGTGCCGCTGTCGCTGGTGGGCACCTTCGGCGTGATGTATCTGACCGGCTTCTCCATCAACAATCTGACGCTGATGGCTTTGACCATCGCCACCGGCTTCGTGGTGGACGACGCCATCGTGATGATCGAGAACATCGCCCGCTACATCGAAGAGGGCGAGCAGCCGCTGGCCGCGGCGCTGAAAGGCTCCAAGCAGATCGGCTTCACCATCATCTCGCTGACCATCTCGCTGATCGCGGTGTTGATTCCGCTGCTGTTCATGGGCGATGTGGTGGGCCGGCTGTTCCGCGAGTTCGCCATCACGCTGGCGGTGTCCATCCTGATTTCCGCCTTCATCTCGCTGACGCTGACGCCGATGATGTGCGCGCGCCTGCTCAAGCATGTGCCGGAAGAAAAACAGGGCCGCTTCTACCACGCCAGCGGCAAGTTCTTCGACGACATCATCGCCCGCTACGGCAAAATGCTCAGTTGGGTGCTGGACCGGCAGAAGACCACGCTGCTGGTGGCCGTGGCCACGCTGGCGTTGACGGCGGCGCTATATGTCTACGTGCCCAAGGGCTTCTTTCCGCTGCAGGACACCAGTTCGATCCAGGGCATCAGCGAGGCCTCGCAGTCCATTTCCTTCAGCGCGATGGCCGACCGCCAGGAAAAACTGGCCGAGGCGCTGCTGAAAGACCCGGCGGTGGAAAGCCTGTCGTCGTTCATCGGCGTCGACGGCACCAACACCACGCTCAACAGCGGCCGCCTGCTGATCAACCTCAAGCCCAAGGGCGAGCGCGACGACATCCGCACCGTGCTGGCGCGGCTGCAGCAGCGCGCCGACGAGATGCCCGGCATGGCGCTGTACCTGCAGGCGGTGCAGGACCTGACCATAGACGCCCGCGTCAGCCGCACCCAGTACCAGTTCACGCTGCAAGCCACCAGCCAGGACGACCTGTCCACCTGGGTGCCCAAGCTGGTGCACCGGCTGCAGCAGGAGCCGTCGCTGGCCGACGTCGCGAGCGACCTGCAGGACAAGGGCCTGCAAGCCTACGTCAACATCAACCGCGACACCGCCTCGCGCCTGGGCGTCACCACCGCCGCGGTGGACAACGCCCTGTACGACGCCTTCGGCCAACGGCTGATCTCCACCATCTTCACCCAGACCAACCAGTACCGCGTGGTGCTGGAGGTGGACCCGCAGCACCAGCGCGATCCGCTGTCGCTGAAAGGCATCTACGTGCCCACCGCCGCCGGCGGCCCGGTGCCGCTGGACGCGGTGGCGACGATTGAAGAGCGCTCCACTTCGCTGGCGATCAACCACCTGGGCCAGTTCCCCACCGCCACCATCTCCTTCAACTTGAAGCAGGGCGCGTCGCTGGGCGAAGCGGTGGAGGCCATCCGCCAGGCGGAAGCCGACCTGGGCCTGCCGGCCAGCATGGACACCAAGTTCCAGGGCGCGGCAATGGCCTTCCAGGCCTCGCTCAGCAACACGCTGTGGCTGATCCTGGCGGCCATCGTCACCATGTACATCGTGCTGGGCGTGCTGTACGAGAGCTATATCCACCCGATCACCATCCTGTCCACCCTGCCCTCCGCCGGCATCGGCGCGCTGTTGGCGCTGATGCTGTCCGGCACCGATCTGTCGGTAATCGCCATCATCGGCATCATCCTGCTGATCGGCATCGTCAAGAAGAACGCGATCATGATGATCGACTTCGCGCTGGAGGCGGAGCGGGAGCAAGGCATGCCGCCGCGCGAGGCCATCTACCAGGCCTGCCTGTTGCGCTTCCGGCCGATTTTGATGACGACGATGGCGGCGCTGTTGGGCGCGCTGCCGCTGATGGTGGGCGGCGGCATGGGCTCGGAATTGCGCGAACCGCTGGGCATCACCATGGTGGGCGGCCTGATGGTCAGCCAGGTGCTGACGCTGTTCACCACCCCGGTGATCTACTTGGCCTTCGACCGCCTGGCGCGCCGCTTCGGCCGCAAGGACAAGCCGGAGCTGGTGGAAGAGGCGGAAGCATGATCCCGTCGGCCCCCTTCATCCGCCGCCCGGTGGCCACCACGCTGTTGACGCTGGCCATACTGCTGGCCGGCCTGCTGGCCTTCAAGCTGCTGCCGGTGTCGCCGTTGCCGCAGGTCGACTTCCCCACCATCTCGGTGTCGGCCAAACTGCCCGGCGCCAGCCCGGAGACGATGGCCGCCACCGTGGCCACGCCGCTGGAGCGGGCGCTGGGCCGCATCGCCGGCATCACCGAGATGACATCCACCAGTTCGCTGGGCTCCACCAACATCACACTGCAGTTCGATCTGGACCGCGACATCAACGGCGCGGCGCGCGACGTGCAGGCGGCGATCAACGCCGCCCACTCGCTGCTGCCCACCGGCATGCCGTCCAACCCCACCTACCGCAAGGTGAACCCCGCCGACGCGCCGATCATGATCATGGCGCTGACCTCGGACTCGCTGACCCGCGGCCAGATGTACGACGCCGCCGATTCCATCCTGGGCCAGAAGCTGTCTCAGGTGGACGGCATAGGCAACGTCATCATCGGCGGCGGCGCCCAGCCGGCGGTGCGGGTGGAAATGAACCCGATGCAGCTGAACCACTACGGCATCGGCATGGAGACGGTGCGCGCCGCCATCACCAGCACCAACGCCAACCGGCCCAAGGGCTTTCTGGAAAACGAGGACCGCCACTGGCAGGTGCAGGCCAACGACCAGGCCGGCAAGGCCAGCGACTACCTGCCGCTGATCGTCAGCTATCAAAACGGCAACGCGGTGCGCATCTCCGACGTGGCCGAGGTCAAGGATTCGGTGGTGGACCTGCGCAACGCCGGCATGCTGGCCAAGCAGCCGGCGGTGATGCTGATCCTGTTCCGCCAGCCCGGCGCCAACATCATCGACACCGTGGACCGGGTCAAGGCGCTGCTGCCCAAGCTGCAGGCCTCCATCCCCGCCGCGATCAAGATCAACGAGGTGATGGACCGCACCCCCACCATCCGCGCCTCGCTCAGCGAAGTGGAGCGCTCGCTGGTAATCTCCATCGGCCTGGTGATCCTGGTGGTGTTCGTGTTCCTGCGCAGCGGCCGCGCCACCGCCATCCCGGCCATCACCGTGCCGGTATCGCTGGTGGGCACCTTCGCGGTGATGTACCTGGCCGGCTTCTCGCTGAACAACCTCAGCCTGATGGCGCTGACCATCGCCACCGGCTTCGTGGTGGACGACACCATCGTGGTGCTGGAAAACATCTCGCGCCATATCGAAGACGGCATGAAGCCGTTCCAGGCGGCGCTGCAGGGCGCGCGCGAGGTGGGCTTCACCGTGTTGTCGATGAGCATCTCGCTGATCGCGGTGTTCATCCCCATCCTGCTGATGGGCGGCATCATCGGCCGGCTGTTCCGCGAATTCGCCGTCACGCTGTCGGTGGCGATCCTGGTGTCGCTGGTGGTGTCGCTGACCACCACGCCGATGCTGTGCGCGCGCTGGCTGAAGGCGCATGACGAAAACCATAAGCCGGGCCGGCTGTTCCAATGGAGCGAGCGCATATTCGACGCCATGCTGGACGGCTACCGCCGCTCGCTGAGCTGGGCGTTGCGCCACAGCAAGCTGATGATGGCCATCCTAGCAGCCACCATCGCGCTCAACGTCTTCCTATACATCGTAGTGGCCAAGGGCTTCTTCCCGCAGCAGGACACCGGCCGCCTCACCGGCATGATCAAGGCCGACCAAAGCATCTCCTTCCAGGCGATGCAGGTGAAGCTGCAGCGTTTCATCAACGTGGTCAGCCAGGATCCGGCGGTAGACAAGGTGGTAGGCTTCACCGGCGGCGGCCAGCGCAACACCGCCAACATGTTCGTCAGCCTGAAGCCGCTGTCCGAGCGCCAGGACAACGCCGATCAGGTGATCGCGCGGCTGCGAAAAAAACTGGCCGGGGAATCCGGCGCCACGCTCTATCTGCAGTCGGTTCAGGACATTCGCATCGGCGGCCGCGCCAGCAACGCGCAGTACCAGTACACGCTGCAAGGCGACGACCTGAATGAATTGCGCGAATGGACGCCCAAGGTGCAACTGGCGCTGAACAAGATCCCCTTCCTGGCCGATCTGAACAGCGACCAAGAGGTGAAAGGCCTGCAAACTTCGCTGGTCTTCGACCGCAACGCGATGGCGCGGCTGGGTCTGACCCAGTCGCAAGTGGATTCGGTGCTGAACGACGCCTTCGGCCAGCGCCAGGTCTCCACCATCTACAACGCGCTCAACCAGTACCACGTGGTGCTGGAGGTGGCGCCGGAATACTGGCAAAGCCCGGAAGCCCTGCGCAACATCTACCTGCAGACGCCGGGCGGCCAGCCCACGCCGCTGTCGGCCTTCGCCAGCTGGAAACCGACCAACACCTCGCTGTCGGTCAACCACCAGAGCCAGTTCGCCGCCACCACCATCTCGTTCAACCTGCCGCCCGGCAAATCGCTGTCCGACGCCACCGCCGCCATCGACGCCGCGCTGGCCGACACCGGCCTGCCCAGCAGCATACACGCCAGCTTCCAGGGCACGGCCAAATCGTTCCAGGCCTCGCTGGACAGCCAGCCCATGCTGATCCTGGCGGCGCTGGTGGCGGTATACATCGTGCTGGGCATGCTGTACGAAAGCGTGGTGCATCCGATCACCATCATCTCCACCCTGCCCTCAGCCGGCGTGGGCGCGCTGCTGGCCTTGATGGCCACCGGCGGCGAGTTCAACATCATCGCGCTGATCGGCATCCTGCTCTTGATCGGCATCGTCAAGAAGAACGCCATCATGATGATTGATTTCGCGCTCTCCGCCGAGCGCGAGCACCATCTGCCGCCGGAAGAAGCCATCCTGCAGGCCTGCCTGCTGCGCTTCCGCCCCATCATGATGACCACGCTGGCGGCGCTGTTCGGCGCGCTGCCGCTGGCGCTGGGCCACGGCGACGGCGCCGAGATGCGCACCCCGCTGGGCATTTCCATCGTCGGCGGCCTGCTACTCAGCCAGCTGTTGACGCTGTACACCACCCCGATTGTTTACCTGTACCTGGATCGTTTCCGCCTGTGGTGCCTGAAATGGCGCGGCAGCTTCGGCAACGCGCTATCCGGCGGCAGCAAGGAATGATAGCCATGACGAAAACAACAATATCGCTGAAACACACGCTGTGCGGCGCGCTGTGCGCCGCCACGCTGGCCGGCTGCGCGGTCGGCCCGGATTACGTCAAGCCCAAGATGGAGGTTCCGGCCGCGTACAAGGAAGATGGCCGCTGGAAACCGGCGCAGCCGCAGGATGAAAGCCCGCGCGGCAACTGGTGGGAGGTTTACCAGGACGCCACGCTGAACCGGCTGATGGACACGCTCAACCAGCAAAGCCCCACCATCGCCCAGGCCGAGGCGCAATACCGCCAGGCCCAGGCCCTGCTCAGGCAGGCCGAGGCCGGACTGTATCCGTCGCTGTCGGCCAACGCCTCGCAAAGCCGCGGCGTCTCCTCCCCCGGCGTCACCAGCGCCACCGGCTACACGCTTGGCCTGAACGCCAGCTGGGAGGTCGACGTCTGGGGCGCGGTACGTCGCGATGTGGAAGCCGGCCAGGCCAAGCAGGCATCCAGCGCCGCGCAACTGGCCGCCACCCGCCTGAGCAGCCAGGCTCAGCTAGCCACCGCCTACCTGCAGCTGGTGGTAGCCGATGTGCAGCTCTCCAAACTCACGGACAGCGCAAAGCTGCTGGCGCAAACGCTGCAATTGACCCGCAACCAGTACGCCGTCGGCATCGTTGGCGACGACGCGGTGGCCTCGGCGGAAAGCCAGTGGAAAACCGCCCAGGCGGTAGTGGTGGACAAGCGGCTCACCCGCGCCCAGCTGGAACACTCCATCGCCGCGGCGCTCGGACAGCCGCCGGCCAGCTTCACCCTGCCGGCGGCCAGCCAACCGCCTCGCCTACCGCAAATCCCCGCCGGCCTGCCTTCCACCCTGCTGGAGCGCCGGCCCGACATCGCCGCCGCCGAACGCAACGCGGCCGCCGCCAATGCCCAGATCGGCATAGCAAAGGCCGCCTTCTTCCCCACCCTGACCCTGGGCGCCAGCGGCGGCTACCACAGCCCCAGCTTCGCCGACTGGATCAGCCTGCCCAACCGCGTCTGGTCTATCGGCCCGCAATTGGCGCTGACCCTATTCGACGCCGGCCTGCGCAAGGCCCAGACCGATCAGGCGATAGCCAGCTACGACGCCAGCGTGGCCAGCTACCGCCAAACCGTGCTGGCGGCATTCCAGGGCGTGGAAGACAATCTGTCCGCGCAAAGCCTGCTGCAGCAGGAGGCGGACATGCAGGCCGCGGCGCTGAATGCTGCCGCGCGGGCGGAAACCATCACCCTAAACCAGTATCAGGCCGGCACCGTCGCCTACCTGAACGTGCTGTCGGCGCAGAACAGCCGAATCAACGCGGAAAACAATCTGTGGAACGTGAAGAATCGCCAGTACGCAAGTAGCGTAGCGCTGATCGCCGCGCTGGGCGGCAGCTGGTAATTCCGCCCCGCCAATAGAAAAAACCGGGCATCCGCCCGGTTTTTTCTTTGCCGAACCATGCAGCATGGTTACTGCCGCGACAGACCCTGCCTCACCGCCGCCCAGAAACCGGCGTCTTCCATGCCCAGCGCGTAGGTGGAAGTGCCGCCCAAGCCATAGGCATTGACCAAGCTGGCCTTCAGCGCCACGCTGCGGCTGTTTTCCGTCCAGACGGTATGCTGGCCGCTGCCATCCCTGGCGATGTAGGCGAAATTGACGGAATTGGCGCCGGCATCATAGCGCGGCTTGACGCCATACTGGTTGATCAAGGCCTGGGTCTTGCTCCAGTACAGCTGCTGGCCGCTGTTATCCGCCTTCCAGTCGTAACCGTAAGCCGGAATGCCATTCAGTATCTTGCCCGGCACCACCAGCGACACCGCATAGTCCAGATCGTTTTCCATCCAGTCCGACCCCGCCACCGGACCTGGGGCCCAGGTGGGGATCGCTTCGTCGTAAGTCATGATCTGCAAGTAGTCGGCGGCTGCGCCCAAGGCTCGCAGATCGTAGCCGTAATTGGCCTCATGGTTGAAATCCTTGGCCGAGAACGCAGGCACGCTGACGATCAGCTTCAATCCCTTGGCGTGCAATGCCCGGCCCAGCGCTTGGATGAAGTTGCTGAAATTGTTGCGGTCGCCCTGAGCCACCGCTTCAAAGTCGATATTGATGCCGGCAAAGCCATTGGCCTGGGCGAATTTCACCAGGTTGGCCACCGACGGGTTCAGCGCGGTGGTGGACACCGCATGGGCGATATCCGCGCTCCAGTCGCCATCCACATTGGAAACGCAGCCGTAGGCGGCGATTTTCTTGGATCGGAGGAAGGAGAGCGCGTTGGTCGGCGCGTCCGCGCCGTTACCGGTGATCACGCCGTCCTTGGTGATGTTGTAGAAATCTACCGATGCGGCATTGAAATTCGAGTAGTACTTGGTCAACGCCGCGTAATTGCCCGGATAATCGGAGTAGTAGGTCAGCACCATCGGAGCCGCCATGGCCGCTGCGGACGAGAAAGCCAAGCCAGCCAGCAAAACAGCAATCGTTTTTTTCATGCATCCACCTTGAAATATTTCATAGCCAATCCTTTGCATTCAGCATGGCCGGCAATCGTTGACTTACAACCGTCCACACTCTACCGCTGCAACTTTAAATATTTCCTAAACAGCGTCCCACAATAATACTAAGTACTTATCAAAAATCAAGCCACCTGCCGCAATTTCCTCCAACAACCTCACCCCGTATTCGCCGCGTAGTCCTCTCTTTCCCTAGCCTTTCCTAGCTTCGCGCCGGGATTGCCAATCCGCGCTCAACCGCCGGCCGCTCGACGAAAGCTTGCAACACCCGCTGCACATTGGCAAAATCGGCAAAGCTCACCAACTCGCCGGCATCGTAAAAACCCACCAGATTGCGCACCCACGGCCAAATGGCGATGTCGGCGATGGTGTAGTCGTCGCCCATGATCCAGCAGCGGCCCGCCAGCCGCCCCTCCAGCACCTGCAGCAAACGCTTCGCCTCGGCCACATACCGGTCGCGCGGGCGCTTGTCCTCGTAGTCCTTGCCGGCAAACTTGTGGAAGAAGCCCACTTGGCCGAACATCGGCCCCACGCCGCCCATCTGGAACATCAGCCACTGGATGGCCTCGTAACGCGCGGCCGGGTCCTTGGGCAGCAACTGGCCGGTCTTGTCGGCCAGGTAGATGAGAATGGCGCCGGACTCGAACAATCCCAGCGGTTTGCCGCCCGGACCGTCGGGATCGAGTATCGCCGGGATTTTATTGTTCGGATTCAAGGACAGGAATTCGGGCGACAACTGATCATTGCGTTCGAAGCTGACCAGATGCGCCTCGTAGGGCAGCCCAGTCTCCTCCAACATGATGGAAACCTTGACGCCATTGGGCGTCGGCAACGAGTACAACTGCAGTTGATCAGGATGCTGCGCCGGCCATTTGCCGGTGATTGGGAAAGCAGACAGATCTGCCATGGCGTTATCCTTTGAGAAACGGCAAGACGCTCACTATACCCGCATGGCATCCTTGCGTCTTCCGCTTCGCCGCGCCGTACATCCCATGAGGATGCCGCTCCAGCAGTGGCGACGAACGGAGGCGCCCAGCTCGGGATGGCTCGCGCCTCGCCGCGGGTATATCATTGGGGCTTTGCGCAATGCGGCGGCGCTTCGCTGCCGCCACGGCTGAACACACAGGACAATTCCCTTGATGAACGTTACCCTCTCTCCCTCCATCAATGTCGGCAACCAGGCGCCGTTCACGCTGTTCGGCGGCATCAACGTGCTGGAGTCTCGCGACCTTGCCCTGCGCTCGGCGGAAGAATATGTCCGCGTCACCCAGAAGCTAGGCATTCCCTATGTGTTCAAGGGCAGTTTCGACAAGGCCAACCGCTCCTCCATCCACTCCTACCGCGGCCCCGGCCTGGAAGAGGGGATGAAAATCCTGCAGGCGGTGAAGGACGCCTTCGGCGTACCGGTGATCACCGACGTGCACGAGCCCTGGCAAGCCGCGCCGGTGGCGGAAGTGGCCGATATCCTGCAACTGCCGGCCTTCCTCGCCCGCCAGACCGACCTGGTGGTGGCGCTGGCCAAGACCGGCCGGGTGATCAACATCAAAAAACCGCAGTTCATGAGCCCGCCGCAGATTCAGAACGTGGTGGAAAAGTTTGTCGAGGCCGGCAATGAACAGCTGATCCTGTGCGATCGCGGCACCTGCCTGGGATACGACAACCTGGTGGTGGACATGCTGGGCTTTGGCGTAATGAAGAAAGTGACCGGCAACCGCCCGGTGATCTTCGACGTCACCCACTCGCTGCAACAGCGCGAAGCCGGCGCCGCCGCTTCCGGCGGCCGCCGCGAACAGGTGGCGGAACTGGCGCGGGCCGGCATGGCTGTCGGACTGGCCGGTCTGTTCCTCGAAGCACATCCGGACCCAGCCCAAGCCAAGTGCGACGGCCCGAGCGCGCTGCCGCTGCATCTGCTGGAACCTTTCCTGGCCGACCTCAAGGCTCTGGACGATCTGATCAAGTCGTTCGCTCCGTTGCAGGTGAGCTGATACAGCGCACCAGCACCGACAGCAGCCGTAAAAATGGCGCAGCTCCCGACTAGGACTGCGCCATTTCTTGTGGCCAGCGCTGCTGAGCCATCCGGCCGTCAGCGCCGGGGAAACCACCAGCTGCGCCGGAAAGCATCGCGGATGCGGGATTGCTCCAAGTCGCCCGTTTCCATCTGACGCGCAATCAGCGCATAGCGCAGCGCCAGCACCACGCCGGTGGCGGCCGCCATCACCAGATTGTACGCCAACAGATAAGGCAAACCCTTGATCAGCGCCAGAGTGGCCAACAACGGGCAGCACGCAGTGCAATACCAGATCAGCCTGGATGTCCTGGCAGCAACAAGGCGGATGGCCTCGTGATTGGCCGGCCTGGCCCAGGCGACAAAGCCGCCCTCTCTCTGCCCAGGCAAAGCCGAACGGCGGATGGCTGCCAAAGTCTTGAACGGCGCCAGCAGCGGGCTGATGATGAATCCAAAAAAGCGCATATCGATTCCCTGCAAGATTAAGATTGTTCGCCGCCTCTCCGCCGACCTCGATCAATCAGCGGGATTTTCCTCTGACACAAACAACTGGTTTCCGTCCACGCCAAACAATTTGGCGATGTCCCCCTCGGCAAGTTGGCCATCCCGGACTCCGGCCCGAAGAGGCGCCGGCGGAATATAGGCGGCGCGGCCATCGGGATCATGCGCGGCACGATTGATCGACATGAAGAATTGCTGCAAATCTGTCTGGCTCAACTCATCCTCCACCACCACTCCATGGCGACGATCCCGTCGCCCTGCTCCCGCAGCGCCGCGCGCCCGCACGCTGGCATAGGCTCGGCTGACCTGCTGCTTGCGTAATCTTCGCAGCTGGCTATAGGCACTTTCTTCCTTTTCAAAGCACCGGCGTTCTCGTTCGTATTGCCGCGCCTCTACCATGCGACGACGATCATCCCGATACGATTGCCAGGCAAGACAACCGGCCACAATGGCGACGATGGCGAAAGGGAAGCTCAATGGGCTGGCCACGACCGCCGCCAACAAGCCAAAACCCGCAGCGCCACCGGCCAACAATCGAGTCTGCAGCGATTGCGGCGCGTGGCGCGGCCCAAACTCCCGTGACAGCAAGGGGTCAGGCGCTAGCGGCACTCCCAGACAACGTTGCAATTCCGCCAGTCGGCAGGATGCCCTGCCGCGCCTCCTCGCATGCCCCCTATCTCCCCCCACGACGGCCTCGCCCATATTACCTCTAAATTGTTATATTAAAATATCAATCATAATAAACAAATTCTATCCTTGCCAATAACGAATGCGTCCGGTGTCAATATGAACGAAACCCTTGCCAGGATAATAACCCACTCCACCGGCCCGCAATGCGGCTGACATTTGCCACAGCTGGGTAGTGGTGAGTCCGCGCACCCGCACATCCGCCGCCTTGCCATAAGTGTGCATCGAATTTTTGACCGCACCTTCGATGCCGCGATTGCGCGCCGGATTGCGATACCCCGATGTCACCACCAGCGGCTCATACACGCCGTTGGCCAGATACCAGCTCTGTATCGCGTACAACATGTTGAGCAAACCCAGGTCGATCTGCCTCACTTCGCCCGCCACCACATCGCGCAATAGATTGCAGGCTTCGATATAGCCATCGCGCAACCAGCCTTGCTGCGGATGCCACAATAAGATGCGATGTCGCTCAGCAGTGGCCTGACGATGAATGACCACCTCGCGCGGACGCTCCCAAATTGCGGCAAAAGGATTTCCCGCCAGCCCCCGAGCCGCCAGCACCTCGGCATCGGACCTGTCGGCCAATGCGGACAAGCCGGAAAGCGCCAGAAACGCCCCGCCAGCCTGCCGCAGGAAACCGCGCCGGGACAAATCCGGCAATGCGATGGGCTTAATCACGGCTAAATCGCCAAAGAGGATGTAGGCTTCTTGGGAACACGGGCATCCTTCATGACATCCGCAGGCGACTCTCCATTCAGCAAGCGCTTCACCAGCCCCTGCTCGGCCTCGCCCAACGCGCCCATTCTGCGTTCAACCCGCTCCGCCAATCCCTTGGCGCCATGCGCTTCCTCCAGCGCCACATTGATCATCAGGTCCTTGCGGTACTTCGCATTGCCACGCATCTGGAAAAAGTCCAGCAAATTGCGATCCACATTCACGCTCTCCGGCTTTGCCTGCGAAGCTTGCTGCATGGCCGCCATTTTCTGCATTTCCCTGGGCGCCACCGGCGTAACATCGGCAGGACGAATGGCCATGTCGACCACCTCGCGGGTCAGGCTGGTATGGCCGGCAACCGCCGCACGGCGCACTGCGGCAGCATCCAGCGCCGTGATGGGCGCGCTGCTCATCGGAAACAGCGTGGACAAAGGCATCGCGCCCAGCGCATCCTGCTGCTTGAGGGCCTCGGCGCGCAAAAAGAATTTGGCGACATTGCTCTCCGTCATGGACGCGGGAGGTGCCCCATCCAGAAAGGCATGCTGCTTCCACTCATCGAAGCGTTCCCGCATTGACGCAGGCACTTCGCCTCTGAAATAGCTAGTCCGCAATTCCTCCGGCAGAACGGCCGCAAGTTGACGCTCATACACAGGTATGTTTACCGTAGACATCTATCACACCCTTTTGCGTTAGACCCGATCATTACCGAATAACACCTTGCTCTTTCAGGGCCGGCATTTCACCGGTGGCGACTTGCTCCATTCTGGATAACAGTTGCAACAACTTCGCTAGGCTGGCCACGCCAGACACCGACAGGCTGGGCATCGCGCTTTGCTGCAGCATGGTCGCCTCGGCCTCGCCTTTTGCCGCAACGAAATTCACCACCGGATCACGATCTGGCGAGTGATTCTTGGAAAAACCAACCACCACAAATACCTGATCCTCAGGCAGCCTGCCATTCTGACGCGCAACGCCCTCCTGCATCAGACAGATTTCGTCGCCGGAAACAATGCGCTTCATATAAGCGACATAACGGCGCACCTCGGCAAGGCTCATGACTCCAGCGGGCAGAAACTGCGGCATGCAGCGCTTTGCCAAACTGGACGCGATTGTCGCCGTGTCAGCGACAACATACACTGAAGCGGCGGCAAAAGCCTTCTTCAGCTTTGCCCAATACCCAGCCACCAGGAATACGCGACCGTCATCGTACATTTTCTTGTCCCTTCACTTGGCTGTCGCGAGCAGTCCAAAACTCTTGGCACCAAGGCCAGGAGATTGCTGTTTCTTTTAGTTTCATTACTATTAGAGTGTACCACAAGGCCACAAAAAGTCATTTCCCTGGAGTGCAAGCAGTTATTAAGCGCATCAGAGCAAAGATTTTCGCGCTGGCTGCGCGCCCGCCCCCAAGCCAAGACAAGGACATTCCCAAACATGGCGCCAACGCGGCAAGGCCGCCGCTCGGACCAGTCCACTCAAGAGGCAAACAGACAAATCAAAAGTCGACCACGCAATGGGGCCGGCCCGTCCCGACGGACACGCCCGACAAGCCTTTGAAGGCTCCCGCCATTATTTATGCGATCGTATTGTCATGCATTGCCGCCTGCAGCTTGCCGATCGTCTCATCCACCCATAACAGGAAATCCCGTATGCTGATAACCAGCTCCTGAAACTCCTCGGCCAGGGCCGGGTCATTGAGATCCTTGGCAGTCCAGTACGCCATGGTTTCGAGGCTGTTCGCCAGATGCCCCCTGATCCGCACGCCCTGCACCAAATCATTGGCCTGCTCCTGGCTCAACACCCCGGCGTGCGTTGCCTCATCGATCAAGTTGGCCAATAGCAAGGTTTTCTGTGCAATATCCTTGAGTACCGCTTGAATTTTTCTCATATGAACTCTTTTCCGCCCTTCGCGCCTCGTTAAAAGCCAACTGCCCGGTCAACGCAAGCCTCCCTCCACTCCGCGCGGCCCATACCGGACTAGCCACGCCCTTCGCCAACCCTGCGCATTAGGCGGCAAGAATAACATACTGTATAAATTTGTTATAGTTTAATACATATTATAGTACTATTTTTTAAAGGAAAATCACTCCATAGGACAGGGGGAAAAGCTCAATAAATTATCAAATTCCAATTTAAATCAATAACATACAAAACAATCCATCGACCCCAATGACAGCACGGCAAAACTGCAACACCGCGCTTGCCAACATCATCCACAGATGCAGAAATTTCTTGCTGCTCGTCAATACAAAAACATATACTATAGTTAGTATTATGATGAACTTTATTTTAATGCCCAAGTAAAATCGCATCTACAAAAGCCCCACCTCACGGGATGACCCTCGCCAGTCCGCGAGCAACTCAGGCATCGCTCAGCCACACCGACGGCGAGGCATGGCACACCGCATTCAGGAGATATCGATGACTTACAACAACTCACACTCCACGGCATCGGCTGAACACACCACGGAGGTTGTGCTGAATCTAGAGGACCGCAACCATTTCCTCCACATCGCCCATGAAGCTCAACGCGAAGTGACAAATGAACAGCAAAGCTCAGCCCCAACACGCAAAACCAGTCTCGACCATCAAACCCCACACCCCAAGAACGCAATATGATCTCTTGGCCACAATGATCAGAAATTATCCATGCGCCCGCAAAACGCACTTGAAAACTATCGACTTCAATGCCTTGCAGTCAGAATGCTCGAGCAGGCGGCTCTGGATATGGCGACCCACCTTCGAAGCCCTGACGAAGCTGGCATCACCAAACAAGAGCGCTACATGAGAAACCAGGCGGCAAGCCATCGGCTGGATGCGGAAAGGTGGCTATGCAATAACACCGAACAGGCGGATGGCCTGAATTTTCTGCTCTGCTCTGCCGTCATCGGGGATCACCTGAAACTGGACAGCCTACCCACCGATGAAATAGCCCGGTGCATACGAAAAGCAGTCATGCGGACCCCCAGCGAAATGGCATTGATCCTGAGTAATCTGCGTAGACAGATGATGAGCGAAACAGCCACCGCCGAATAGGCATCCGCTTCGACACCTCATGGAATATTTTGGCAAAATGAATACGAAAAAACTGAAGATATTTGATTACGATCCAGCGTTTCTCTATGCAGAAAAACCTGCCCTCACCCCATATCAGGTACGCCACCGGGGCAAGCCCGTCGCCGGTTCTGCCATCTTGCCCCATGGCACATTTGTTCTGATTGATCAACTCAATGGTTTTCTTTCATTGAAACATTTGGTCGTCAGAGCTTTCCTGCATCAAGAAGATCGGGAACTAAGCACAAGAGCCCTAGTCAGTGAACATCATGAACATCAAGATAAAAAATGGCACAGCTGCATTATTCAGCAAAAAGACGTAATCCAGGACTTTGGTTGCTACTCAAGCTATATCTCGCGAGCAGAAAATACCCAATGGCATGAAACTCTGCTGCGATATCAATCACAATGGCATGGCTCGCTTGACATGATACGACTGATTGAATTCCTGAAAAGCACCAATCCACCGACAACTCGAAATGCAATCCATGCCGCCGAGAACCAGCTGAATCACTGGTATCAACTTGCCGCCAGGGCCATTCACCATCTCGCGCCTCAAAACATGCCATATGCCTAATCAGCAACAAAGCTCCGTGCAATTCAAACGCACCAACCAGTTTTTACGCGCCACGTATGGCAATTTCCGGATTGAGCTATTCTCATCGGAATCATTTAAAAATACCATAATCATAAATATAGAAGTATTTGACGAGAATGGAATTTTCCAAAACTCTCTTGAAAAAAAGGCGGAATTCAGCACGCTGGATGCCGCCTTCATGATCGCCCACGGCACAACGGAAGATCTGCTGATGATACTTCACCGCTGCCAGCAACTAGCTTTGGGGGCCATTCACACCAGATCAAGCATAGGCCACAAGTCGGACGCCACGCTGACCGGGCTGAAAGAAACATTATCCCTCCCTTGGGGCATTGGCATCTGACGGCGCACCATTATCGTCTTGCCCGATAAAAAAACCCTCCACCAATAGCAGAGGGTTTTCGTTTGGGATGCGGGCATCTAGCCGCACGCACCGAGTAGAGTCAGTCGCGATTGCCGCCAAAGGCCAACAGCAGTTGCAGCAGACTGGTAAACAGGTTGTAGATACTGATGTAGATGGACAAGGCAGCGGAGATATAGCTGGTCTCGCCGCCATCCACCACCATCTTGACCTGCCACAGAATCATCAGCGAACTGAACAGGGCGAAAGCCGCGGACAGCATCAGTTGGAACGCAGGCATGCGCAGGAACAGGTTGGCCACAATCGCCACCATCAGCACGATACCGCCTACCATCAAGAAATTGCCCAGGCCACTCAGATCGCGCTTGGTGGTGGTGGCGATGCCCGCCATCACAAAGAAAACCACCGAAGTGGCCGCGCCGGCAGTCATGATCAACTGGCTACCGTTGGTGAACTTCAGTGCAAACTGCAGCAAGGGCCCCAGCAGCACGCCCATCATGAAGGTGAAGCCCAGCATCAGGAACACGCCAGCCGAGCTGTAACGGTTTTTCTCGATGGCGAACACCAAACCGTAGAAAACCGCCATGATCAGTAGCATGCCGATGATCGGGCTGCCTGCCAGGAAGGCGAAACTCATGTGGGTGCCCACAATGGCGCCCATCACGGTCGGGATCATCGACAGGCCCAGCAGGCCGTAGGTATTGCGCAGAACCTTATGGCGTACATCCGCCATAGGGGTCGATTGATAGGCCGTTTGAAAGTCCGGGTGCATGTGAAACTCTCCTGAGTTGGTTGTTCTGTAGAAACGCTTGGAATTGTAAGCAAGAGACCATGCCAAAGGGAATAAGTTTCCGCCATCCACCAAACACTTGTCTTGGCCGGGCACTTAGGTTAACATCAGGTCCTCTTCTAGCCAGAAGGTGGGTGGCAATATCCCCATTTTCAAGCCCTGAAGGATGCGAGAGTGGCGGAATTGGTAGACGCACTGGATTTAGGTTCCAGCGCCGCAAGGCGTGAGAGTTCGAGTCTCTCCTTTCGCACCAACCTAAAAGTTCTAAGTCCCCTCAAAACACCGCCCCCCCCATACAGAATAAGGCTTTTAAGCCAGCTCTAGCGGTTTACAAAATCAATATCCTACGCACTTTTACACCGTTTTCCGCTATAGTTTGTCCCACCAGTGACTCAGGAATGGCCGCCTACGAACAGCGCGGCGACAAATGGCGCGCCAAAGTGCGCAAAGCCGGCGCCATCCAAAAACGGAAACATTTAAGCGAAAATCTGACGCCGTTGCCTGGGCAACGAAGCGTGAAGCTGACATTGAGGCCGGGAAAGTGGGATTGATCCCGAACAAGTCCTTCGCTGAATTGCCAAAACGGTATGCGGACGAGGTCAGCATCAACAAGCGCGGCGCCCGTTGGGAGCAGATGCGCATCGCCATGCTCATCCGGGAGTACACGCAGCTTTGCGAGACTCGCCTTCCTGACCTGGGGCCGGAAACTTTCGCAGCCGCGCCTGCAATTGGTCAGCCCTCGCGCCGCAGCAGCACATGGATGCGTCGCGCGCCGTAGCGAATGCGCGTGGCGGCGATCTCGCAAATCCGCTGGCGCTCCGCACGGTCATCGCGGGATCGGGGTCGATAAAAATAGGTGCCTTGCCGCAGTTGAATGACGGCAGTCGCGCGGCGAATGCTGACGCGGTAGGCGGCGATCAGGAAGTTGGCCAGCTCGCGTCTGCGAGCCGGCTTCACAGCTTTTTTTGGATAAAGTCCTGCAGCATCTGCTTGTCCAGGCTCAGGTCGGCGACCATGCGCTTGAGCCGAGCGTTCTCTTCTTCCAACTGCTTGAAGCGGCGCAGCTCGCCGACGCCGAGACCGCCGTATTTCTTCTTCCAGTTGTAGAAAGTGGCCTCGGAGACGCCCATCTTGCGCCAGACCTCGTCGACGCTGGTGCCCGACTCCGCCTGGCGCAAGGCGAAGGCGATCTGTTCTTCGGTGAACTTCGATTTCTTCATGACAAATCTCCTGCCCGGATGGGCTTAAATTTGCCAGAAATCTCTACTTTTCGCCGCTACGTTTTTGCGGGAGGAGGTCATGATTTCTCGCTTGAGCAAAGCACATTCTGGCACCTGCTGATCATAAAAAAACCACCAAATATCATCCACACGACCATTTACCGACTTGCCAAGCTTATCGTGGACTTCCTTTGACAACACCATGCTGCCAGCGCTAGCTGTTTGATGTTTCCTTCAATTCATATGGCTCAAGCGTGTAGCCACAATACCGTTCCTACGTACACGCCGATAGCAATGATGCTGAGGCATGTACCGCAGGCGATCATGCTGGCGGAGCGACCACTCTTCATGTAGTGGGTCTCAAGTACAATGATATTGGCTGCCGGTGGCAAAAGCCCGATCAGGTACAGAGCTGGTTTGTTCTCGGTGACCAAGGTTATGTCGTAATGCTCGCAGACCAAGATAAACAAACTGGTCAGGGCCGACACAGTCAAGAGGCGTGCCACGAACGGTAGCAACGCTTTTTTGAAGTCAGCGGTTTTCAGTGGCGTCGCCGATAGCCAGATACCAAGTATTGCCATACCAAGGAAACCCATCAGGAATTTTAGCAAGTCGTATATAGGCTTGGCGTAGTGTTCAATCTGTCCACCAAAGGGGATGCAGGCGAGTCCCAGCAGCAGCGCCCATACAGGTGGGGCCTGTATTGTTTGACGAAGACGGGTCTTCAGGTCTTGGCCATGGGCCATGAGGCCTACGCCTACTGAGTTGCCGAACAGAGAGCTGCCCACATAGGCGGCGATGATGACCATCGCCGCTCCGTCGCCAAACAAGGTGCTGGCGATAGGGAGGCCTAGCCATCCGATGTTCAGGTAGCAGAAACACAGATTCTTCACTGGGTCGCGGGTAAAAACCCGGCTCAGTAGCAGCATCAGCCCCATCATGGCGATCATGCCGAGCATGATGGCAAAGACACCGGACCGATGCGTGGCAATGTTGTAGATAATGACCGATGGAATCACCCATTTGGTTAACATCGCAGATGCACGTCCCTTGATTTCAAACGGGACTCGGCTTAGCCCAAGCCCAACCAAGAGGTATAAGAGAGGAGCGAAGAGCGAAATTGACATGTCAAATACCTACCGAGTTCTTTTTGGTCATCTCAATGGCCCATTGCCTGGCCCAGTGCCCTGCACAACGTGCATTGAACCAAAATGCATTTGTTGAGAACAAACTTCCCTTGTTCAAAGGCCCCAAGCTATACAGCCCTGGTACTGGCTTGCCGTTCACCTGACATTGGAAGGTCAGCGGATGAATATCTATGCCGCCGCAAGGATGGGCCTCGATGAGTTGCTGTTCCGTTAGGTTGCGCAGCAAAGGTGAGTCGATCAAATCTAGCCGATTGGTACCCCCAGTACCATCTACCAAGTTCTGGGCACGAATGGTTTTCCCGGAAGTGGTTTCCAAGACGAACTGGCCATTTTCCCAATACGGTGAATTTTTCCCCTGATGGATGTGCAGACGCTGCTCTCTGGCTGCAGCAGCCAGTTCCGCGATGACTTCATAAGGAATAGGATGCCGCCAAGCCGCCCAACCCGCACCGTAATTAATGTTGAAGGAAATTCGGTCTTCAATTGGCATAGAACGCCAGAGTTTATGCATGTACGGTCTGGTAGATACCAGGATATCTTGATAAGGCAAATCCGCTGCCTGGGATCTCTCCATCAGATATTCAAAATATTGTGCTGGCCTGTGTTCTCGCAGAATCTGCATTGCCGGTATCCGCTCACCGCCATCCGGCAAGCGCTTGCATTCTTGTTTGAGTGTTTTCAGAAAGTACTGCAGCCGAACGGAGCCATTCTGCTCTTTCAGCAATGTGGTCCAATTCAGAACTACCGGTATGTAACGGTTTTCTTTGGTCAGGCAGGTGGGGGCAAAGCCCTGTCTCGAGAAAAGATGGATCTCGTTATTTTTCCCTTGGTTCAAGGAGCGGAATGCATCAACAGCAGTCAGGCCCGAACCTGCAACCAAAACCGGCCCTCCCTTGACCTTGGAAAATTTAGTGTGGTGATCGATAAAACCAGGCTGTTCCGACAGTTGCCTAAAGTTGGTTCCATGCAAAGAACCTAGACAAAGCATAATTTTATGCGCTGTTACAGTTTTGCCGCTCTCGCTGCGTAGTTGGTAGCCAGGAGTTTGAGCTGTTACCACTTGAACCGTTTCGTGAAACTCTTCGATTTCCAACAAACCGGAACGAGCAATGTCCTGATAAGTCTCCTGCAAGAATTTGGAATAGACCAACCGATTGGGATAGAGCTCGTTGGCGTTGCCCTTGGCGTTCATCCAGTGGGCGAATCCGACAGGTTCACTGTTGGAAACGGAAAGCATGCTGGGGGGGGTATTGACTTTATGGATAACGTCAGCATCTCCGAATGCGTGCCCACGGGCAAAAGCTGCTCGGGGACTGAATAGGGCAATCCGTGGGGCTCTTAGCCCGGATGCGTAAACTTCATCCTGAATTTGTTTGAGAAGGCTAACTCCAGTCGCTCCAAACCCGACAATGGCAAGATCAAACAATTGCAATCCTAACGACATAAATTGGGTGCGTATTCTATTTGCAAAAAATATCATCGTCAATTAAGTTGATGCAACTTTGGACTTGAAATGATGTGGGCGCACACGCCAATTTGGACCGCCCCGGGCTGGACTGTCCCGGGTACCGTAGACAAATTTCTGCCTCACGCCGAAGCCCTTTCAAAAGCCTCGGGGCTGATGCCGCCCAGGTAACTATGGCGGCGGGTTCGATTGTAAAAAACTTCGATGTAATCGAATACATCTGACTTGGCCAAGTCGCGGGTTTTGTAAATCCGTTTGCGGATACGCTCCTTCTTCAGACTGCTGAAGAAGGACTCAGCTACGGCGTTATCCCAGCAATTGCCACGTCGGCTCATGCTGGGTTCAAGGTCGTGGGAGACGCAGAAACGGTGCCAGTCATCACTGCCATATTGCGACCCTTGGTCCGAATGAACCAGCACGCGACCAGTCGGCTTGCGCCGCCACAGCGCCATCAGCAGGGCGTCCAGCGCCAATTCGCGGTTCAATGTCGGTTTCATCGACCAGCCCACCACCTTGCGTGAGAACAAGTCGATCACCACCGCTAGATAAAGCCAGCCCTGCCAGGTGCGGATGTAGGTAATGTCCGTTACCCAAGCTTGGTCAGGCTGTGATGTCGTGAATTCACGGTTCAGATGGTTGGGGGCCAACAAAGAGGGGCGCCCTGCAATGGGCCGTGGGGCTTTATAGCCGCGCTGAGCCTTGATTCTGTGTTGCCGCATGATTCTGGCGACACGATGCTTGCCACACTGCTCGCCGATTTCGCGCAGGTCACCCAGAACGCGGCGAGATCCATATACCCCACCACTGGCCCGCCACGAGTCACGAATCAGAGCCAGTAATCTAGCATCTTCCTTGGCGTGGTCGGACTCGGGGCGATGTAGCCATTGATAGAAGCCGGCGCGGGCAACTTGCAACAAACGACACATGGTCGTCAGTGGCCAGGCATGACGATGCTCGTTCATGAAGCGGTACTTCACTCGGACTCCCTGGCAAAGTACCGCGCGGCTTTTTTTAGAATATCTCGCTCTTCTTCTGTGCGCCGCAGTTGCGCCTTCAGGCGAAGGATTTCGCTCTTGGCCTCGATCAGCTCGGCAGCCTGTTTCTCCGAGTTATCCGGACTGACTGCTTTCACCCATTTGTACAGGCTGTGGCTGGAACCCCCAAGCCGAGCAGAAACTTCGGCTACGGAGTAGCCACGCTCGGTGACTTGTTTGACGGCTTCCTCTTTGAATTCTGGGGTGAAACGCGGTGTGCTCATGGACATCCTCCTATGCTCAAATCATAAGGCAGGAATGCCTACAGGAGCCGGGGCAGTCCACAAAGCGCTTTGCGCCGGCCAAGAAAACCGGGCTTCAGCAACAATGAATCGCGACCTCCTCAAAACTACGCACTAAAATTCACCCCGTATACAAGGCGAAAATGGCGACTGGTTCAACTCTGGGCGCCGACAGCCGCCCATCAGCGCCAACACATGCCGGATAGTCGCGCCGAATACGGGAGTTATTAGTCGAAAAGAGAGGAATCTCATGGGCATCGTCACCACAACTGAGCAGCTGGGCCGCATTGTTCAGGAACACCGCGCCTATACCCACCCGATATTCCAGCACTGGTCGCATGCCGCGCCGAATGCGGAAGAATGCGCAGCGTTGCTCCACCAAATATTGACGCTATGCGCCGCCACCCGCCCCGGACAAGCCTTCCCAACGGCGCTGGAAGCCATCGGCCTGGTCCGCCAGGCTCAGTTGATGGACGAGATCGCGCTCTCCAGGCAAGGAAATGGCGCGGAGCTTGCCAGAATGGCCGGCCACATTGTCAACCGCAGCGGCATGCATGCCAAATTTGCCGATATCGAAGACCAGCAGCAACTGGAAGCCGGCCTGCGGGATGCATCGAACAGGCTGTTGGGCGATCAGCCCGGCTATGAGCATGCCACCGGCCTCATGCAGCAGACACGCCGCGCCATGGCCGCTTTCCAGCGCCGCGCGCGCAGCGATTTCGATTCCAGCATGCGGAATCTGGGCACCGCCTTCGCGCTGGAGATCATCTTCAATCGCTCGCTGATACCCGGCGCAAAACAGGCCCTGGTGGACGCCGGACACTACGGCGTCAAGCTGGACGACCCGGAGATGCGCTATCTGCGGAACCACTGGAAAGAGGGTGGCGGCGAAAGCCGCGACGAGCACTGCGCTCGCGAAGCTCTGGCCGCCACCTTGACGGCAACAACCGCTCCGCTGATTCTGGAAGGCATGCTGGATTTTCTCGATTCGCTGGCGGAGTTATGGGATGCGCTGGACCAAAGCCTGCTGCACTCCCGCGCCAGCAACACGGCATAGCCGCCGCATTCCGGAGAGGCTCCGCCTGACGGCAGGGCCATGACAGCGCGCCTAGCGCACGCACACCAGCGAGCACGCCTTCATAGCCACCGGATTGGGGTTGCGGACCGTCTTGACATACTTGCTCGCCCGGCAACTGCCATCCATCTCGAAAACATACTCCTCCAGCACCGGATATTGCTGGTCGGACACATGGGCGGTCACCGCCTGCAGCGCATGTCCGCTCAGCCCACCGATCTCCTGCTCGGCAAACCCGCCGCCACCAACGATATCGATCTGATACATCCATCTGGCGCCATCGAAGCGCCTGATCCTGTCTTCCTCGCCCGACACCTGCGTCAGCGAGTGACTGCCATCCGACGCGGTCACCACGCACTCGCCCGAGCAATGATAAACACCGCCGATATCGCGCAGCTCGCCGCATTTTCCCGCGCCAAGGACAAGATCGTCGGCCCAGGCAGGCGCTGCGCAAAATTGCGCAGCCAGCAGCAACGCCGCGCCCCACCCCGCATGTCGGTTCATAAGCCCTCCTCAACAGCCTGAGACTCACTCCGCCCATTCATTCAACATGACAAAACAATGAACTGAGAACCTCAAGAAAGACAAAGCCATGCCTGCAGAACCAGGCGACGGGCCTGCCACCATCAACAGCATGCCGCGACTGGCACGTCGTTTCCATCTACAACGGGAAGGCAGCTGCCTGACACAGATCCCGCCCACCAATTCCCGCATGGACGTCACCCAGGCCAGACCAACGCTGGGGCAGCCTGGCGCGGAAACCCTGCTGTACAGTGGATGCAGTTTCAGGCCGAGACAAGACGACACCGCCATCTCCCCCCAGGCAAGGCCAAGCCAGCCCGGACTCAGAGCGGAAACTCCGCCTCCACCTCGTTGCCGCCGCCGCGGTAGACCAAGCTCGAACACAAAGCGTGCACCATCGCCACGCCGCGGCCATGAGGATGGCTGTATTGATTCCGTCTGAGCCGCTCCATCAGCGAGTGGTGATCGAACCCCTCTCCGCTGTCGCTCAGCCGGATATAAATGCAGTCTTTCCGCTCGTCGCGTCGACGCTCGAGCAGCAATGCTATCCTCCCTTCCTGCAAGGCATTCAGACGCTCTCGCCGCAGCACAAAATAGCGTTCGTAACCGTCTTGCTGATCCTTGATCTTGGAGTCCAGCCGCAATACGCCGTGATCCAGCGCATTGTTGAACAATTCGGAGATAATCAGCAGCACCTGCTTGAACTGCCGGCCGCGCAGGCCCAGCTGGTTCAGCCAGCCAATCAGCAAGGGGATGGACTGATCGCGGCGCAGCTCCGCCGCATTGAATTCCAGCCTCACCTGCCAACTGGACAGCTGGCCGCCGTCGTCGCGCCCCACATGATCGGCAACCCGCCCCAATACCGCGTTCACGCCGGCCTCAAGGCGAATCACCCCCAACGAGATGTCGTCCCGATTCTTGGCGCCCGCCAGGTGCTCCAGCACCGCCAGCCGTATCGCATCCAAAGGCGCGCCCTCTCCCGCCCGCGACAACGAGTCCAGCACGCCCCGGTTGCCAAACTGCTCGCCTCGGCTGTCCTCGGCCTCCGTCAGGCCATCGGAACACACCACCAATTGTCCGGTCTGCTCCCAAAAATAGGACTCGCTACCCCAGCGGAACGCCTCCGCATCGAAAATGCCCAATGGCGGATATTGCGACTTCCATTCCTTGAGCAAGGTGCCGTCGTCGGCAACGAACATCACGCAGGGGATGCCGCCGTTCCACACCTCGATGCAACCCAGCTCCCAATCTATGGTGATTAAGGCGGCGGCGACAAAGCGGCCTATCGGCAACAGGCGGTTCAGCTTGGCGTTGATCTCCCGCGCCATTGCGGTAAGGGGAAAACCGCGCCGAGCCATCGCGTAGAAGATGTCCACCGCCGGCAGGCAAGCCAGCGCGGCGGACAGCCCGTGGCCGGTGCTGTCCGCCAGCATGAGGCATAACTGGCCGGTGGGAGACAGCGCGCGCGCCAGCACATCGCCGCTGAACTGCTCGGCCGACAGCTGCCAACTGGAAACGCCGGGCAAATCCTGCTCCTCACTGCCGACTATGCTGTCCAGAACGTGCTTGGCGAAAAGTTGCTCGCGCTCGTTGACGTTGTAGTAGCTGAGCAGTTTTTTCGAATCCGCCGAAATCCGGCTCTGCATCTCGCAGATGCGCTGCATCACGCGGATCTTGGCCGCCAGCATGGTGAGGTTGATCGGCTTGGCCAGATAATCGTCGGCGCCGATGTCCAGGCTGCTGATATGCGCCTCCTCGTCGCTGCGAGCGCTGAGAAAAATGATGGGCAGCCAACGGTCGCTGCAAAACTGGCGGATCTGCCGCGTAGCCTCGTACCCGTCCATCACCGGCATCATCATGTCCATCAGAATCATGTCCGGCAATTGCCGACGGCACTGCTCCACGGCCTGCTGGCCGTTCTCGGCATACCAGACAGCATGCCCAAGCTCTTCTATCACCAGCCCCATCAGCAGGCGGGTCGGCTCCACATCTTCGGCTACCAACACAGTAAAAGCGGGTTCCATCGCTGCGTCCTGATGATGAAAATGTCAAAAACCCCGCTCAAACGGTCGATTCAGCGGCGGCCAGATGGCCATCTTGCGGAGCCTTGGATTCCTGGGGCCGGAATGGCAAGACAACCAACAACTCCAGGCTGCGAGCGCCGCCATCCGCCATAAAATGAAAAATGGATTGTCCGTCCAGCCAAGGATGCTAAAACCCTTAACTGCGATATGGCGCATCAAGACACCCATGTCAAACGAACGGGAGCAAAAACCTCCTGGCATGCCATAATTAGCCGCCATATCCTGCAAAGCCTATCCTTGCAGCCTCCCATGGCTGCCACGACCTCCATGCAATGCCGACAACATGGATTGGGTTTTGTTGCATAGCCCCGCCGTCCGTTGCGGTATGCTGAGTCGATGAACACCGCAACGCCCCAGAACAAGAAGGCCAAGCAGCGTTACACAACCACGAACTGGCATGACTACGATGCAGCTCTGGCCGCACGCGGATCGCTGCTGGTCTAGCTCGACAAAGACATGCAATGGCTGGCCCAACCAGCCGGCAACAACGGCCGGCCTGCCAAAACTTAACCTCATGACCAAGAGCGCTGAGTTGCCGGGCCCAAACGTAGTGAACCTGGAAGACGTTCATTTCATTCTGTTCAATCTGCCATTGCGGCAGGCTCTGGGGATGGTGCAAAGCCTGCTGCAATTAGCTGGACTGACTGGCCGGTGCCGGATCACTCCACCGCATGCCGTCGCCAGCGCACCTTGCAGGTCAAGATCGGCTATCGCCGCAGCAACGGCCCGCTGCATCTGCTGATCGATAGCACCGGCATCCCGTTTCTCGGCGAAGGCGAGTGGAAACGCAAAAAGCACGGCGCCGAATATGGTCGGCAGTGGCGCAAGGCACACCTGGGCATTGACGCCGAAACGCTGGAAATCCGAGCTGTCGAGGTGACCGGCAACGGCGTGGGCGACGCGCCGACACTGCCGGAGTTGTGAATGCAGCTGGCGGATGAGCCGGCTGCCACGGCGACGCTGGATGGCGCCGATGACGCACAGGGTTGTTACGCTGCGCTGTTTGGCCGAGAGATCATGCCGATGATTCCGCCGCGCAAGAATGCCAAGCCGTCGAAGTCGAAAATCACCGGCAGCGAGGTGCGCAACGCCGCGATCGCGGCGTGCAAACGCTTGGGGCGGCGAATCTGGAAGCATTGGAGCGGCTATCACCGCCGCAGTCTGGTGGAAACGAAGATGCACGGTTTCAAGCGACCGTGTAGCCGGGTGATGGCGCGCACCTTTGATCGACAGGTGGCGGAACTGCAAGTGCGCGCAGCGTTATTGAACCATTTTACCGCTCTGGGCCGCCCCCCCGAAGACCGTGGTGGTGGCAGCGATGAACTGAATTCGCCTTGGGCAAGGGGACACTCGTTCTTGGGCGGGGCAACAAAGCCCATATGCAATACTAATGCACAAACAATGCAATCAAGATAATGATGGGAATAGGTATGCCCAGAAACAACAGAAGTAGCGAACGCATAACTATCCCCTCCCGAAAATAAGTGTCTGGTTTATTGATTCAGCGGTCGCGATGCCGCCCTCCGTAGGTGGCCGCCAGACTGGCAAAAAACGCTCCTATCAATAGTGAAATAAACAGCCAAAGCGCTACATAGGCAGATGCCTTGCGTGCTTTTTCAGCCGCTTCCTTCGCCATAGTTTCTGCATTGCTTAAGGCGGTCTGCATACGAGCATAGGTGTTTTTCACCCGTATTTCGGCGTCTTGCTGACTAAGATCAGTACGCTGGGCGACCAATTGACCAACATAGCGCACATCCGCAGCAGGTAGCGCATCGCCTCTTACCAAGCTGTTCATGAAGATTCCACCCACTTCGGCAATTGGTCTCGCTGTTTCAGGGTTAGACGCAGAGTCAAGTTGTCTCGAAACAGGTTTTGCGCCCCGACGGAATAGAGAATCCAGAAGATAAACCGTCGATCCTTGCCCAGCGCCGCTGGGCCCCGCCATCTGGAGTGTGGGTATTGTCGAGGCACCGACGGCAGTCGCGGCCACGCCGACGCCATTGTTGATAATCGATCCAATCACTGACGTCAGCAGCGTTGCCGTTATCAGAGCGGCTAGCGCCCACGCTAGAAAACCATGCGCGGTATCGCGGAAATAGACCTCGTTGGTATGCCCGGAAACCCATTTTGTCCTCAACCTGCCGGCGAGGTAGCCCCCCATGCCGGAGGCGAGCAGTTGGGAGATAGTGATCCAGATAATTGCTGAGACGCCGAAGGTAGTTGCGGTAACGCCGCTATAGGCCCATGGTGAGACGGTGGAAAGCTCCAGTCCGGCGCCAAGAAGCAGTAGGATGAGGGATAGCGCCGCTGTGGCAACTGCGCCGGCCACAATGGCACCCCAGGATACGGCGCTGGGGGTGGATATTGCTGGGCTATTCTCTAGGGCTATCGTATTGTCGATATAGCCGCTCTGTTCGTTTGGCTTATTCATGATGGTCTCGAGGTAAATTTCACAACTCGCCAAATTGCGGCGCACTTGGGAGGAATGTCACAACCAGACCTTGATGCATCGGCAAAAAAGTGTCTGTGCGTTACCACACATGGCACATTGGACTGTCCCAGCTCCTATAGGCATTCCTGTCTTCAGACCTTTCCTAACTTTTTAACACATTCTCTTGCCAGGTTTTCTTTAAACACCTTAATCAACAAGCATATATCTTGCTTGGCTAATTTACTCGGCCATCCCTCCCTGGTTTCTGCTATTACTTTTCGACACTTAACTCGGGCAACAATTAAGATATGGAGTTTATGCTCGTCTGTCTGCCTGGCTTGTGCCACCTTTAAGAGATTGTCTACGCGACGAAGTAAAGAAGGGCTGATATCTTTTCCTTTTTCAGAAATCAATCTTAGCATTTGAGTTAGTGCGTCGATGAAAGTATTATCTTCAATCAACATTAATTCCTCTCAAGTAGTGTTCCGCAAATTTTATAGTGCGTATCACCCACCTGAAAATAAGACTAATCTTAAAAATACTTTGTTAATGGTATGGACGCTCCCTTCCTGACCAGGGCAATCGCACCTTCACGTCATAAAGGCGACATGCCCAGCAACTCGGCCAACGCGTCATCACCCCAGCCTGCCCGTTTGCGCCGCACCCGCATGCTTTTCTTGGCCTGATACGGCGAGCTGCGCAGCAGGTTGAGCGCAAATTTCAGCAGCAGCGCAAAATTCTGCGGTCCATGATCTTCGTGCAATGGGCAGTTATCTTCCCGAAAATCACATCCAGACACCAATGCAGGCCATTTTTGATCGCCCAATGACGGCGCACCGCCTGCGCCAGCTCTTCCGCGCTCAACGCGCGCGACGACAAATAATAGCGCTGCTCCAGCGCCGATTGTCCGCGACCATCCAGCCGCACCGAATCCACGCGGCCCACTGTTTGGCAACTGGGCCAGGCCTGAGCATCGACAATGCCTTCCTCCGGGGCAATCACGACATGTTGCAACACCGTGCGGCCATGCCCCTTTTGCGCGCTGGCCACTCGCTCGGTGGGATGGTCATGCAGCGCGCACGCTACGGCCTGGCGCAGCTTGGGCTGGTTCTCCTTCACCGCCAGCAAATAGTCCGCTTTACGCGCCACGATGGTCTGGGCCACCTCTTTACTGGCAGCCCATCGCATCCAGGCTGACCAGACAGCCCTCCACATCCAGCGCAGCCAGCAACGCCAGTATCGCAGTGATTTCATTGCTTTTGTCAGCAACTTTCTCCTGCCCCAGCGCCAAGCTCAGTTCAGTTCATTAGCGAAGGCACTGACCATGTGCACCGGGCTGTGCGCGCCGCGAGCGGTGCCACGCAGGCATTTGCCATCGATGGCGATCTGCTGGAACGAGCCCAGCAGTCCTTGCGTCCAGCTACGGAAGGCGTTCTCGAACTGCTTGGGATCCAGCAGTCGGAACATGCGGTTGATGGTATCGTGAGAAGGAATGCCGTTCTTCAACGGCAGGAAGCGCCGCAGCCAAGCCTCCTTGACCTCCGCCCACTCGACCACCTCCACAAAACTCTCCGCCCCCGCGAAGATGGCGCACACGGCAATCACCAAAATTTCGTCCAACGGATGGGCAATGTAGCGCCCGGTTCTCGGCTCAGGCACCTCGGCCAAATGTTCCATCAACGTCCTCATCCCGGTAAAACCCGGGAGTTCACCTCAAGTCTGGGCAGGTTGGCAAGTCTGTTTATTTATGACAAGAAGGTGAGATTGCCCTGATGCACATGTGGCTTGCTCAAAAAATAAAATTAAGTCTTTGGTTTAATCTTCCTAATATATACAACTTCGACTCTATCACCAAAAACACCACCAAAGAATTCACCAACTCTGAGCTTGATTTCGAAATCCTCATTTTTCGGTGTATAAACCTGCAGCACAATCCTAACAGGCCAAACCATCTTATTTGATGTCACGACTTTAACAACACAGCCGGGGTAATTCTTTTGCAACCATTCGCGGGCCATCTCTCGCGCAACTCTATCCCTTCGCCCCATCTCAAAATAGATACCATACACAGCAAATGGAATGATAAATAAAACTGGAATTACATTCTGCATCAACATCCCCGGCCACCTTGCTATAACTTTGCGCGCCCAAAGCGCCGGGCTGTCACTCTTTCACCCAGCAACTTGAAGCAATGCATCTTGGTTTCGACCAAGCTGCGGCGATGGTAGCCACTCCAGCGTTTCCAGATAGCCCTGCCCAATCGCTTGGTGGCCCGCAGAATCTCGTTTCGAGCCAGCACACCCGGCGAACTTCCTTTCCACCGCCGCGCATTCTTGCGCATCGGGATGCACCCGATTGCGCCTCGCGCGGCAATCGCCTCATGACATGCCTTGGTATCGAAAGCCCCGTCGCCACTCACGCAGGCTATCGGCTCATCGACCGGGATTTGCGCCAATAGCGAAGGCAGCATTTGCGCATCGCCCTGGCGCTTGTCTGTCACCTCCATGGCGCGGATTTGCAGGGTTTTCGCATCGATGCCCAGATGCACCTTGCGCCATTGCCGGCGATACTCCGCGCCGTGTTTCTTAGTTTTCCACTCGCCTTCGCCCAGCATTTTGATCCCAGTGCTATCCACCAGCAGATGCAGCGCGCCTGAGCTTTTCTGGTAGGGAATCTTGACCTGCAGCGTCTGCTGCCGCTGTAGTCGGGGATGCTCCAGTCCAGGCCCGCCAGCTTGAACAGGCTTTGAATGAAACCGATGGTTTGCCGCAACGCCAATCCAAACAGTTTTTTGATGGTCAGACAGAATTGAATGGCGGCATCGCTATAGGACTGCGCTCGGCCTCGCTTTCCCTGCGGTTTTGCCTGCCACATCAAGCTTGTGTCGAGCCAGATGGACAGGGAGCCGCGCAGGATCAGCGCTTGGTTGTAGGCTTTCCAGTTGGTGGTTCGGTAGCATTTCGGAACGGGCTTGGGCATGCCGCTATCTTAACCAAGCCGCTGCGTTGGCAGATTTTTGCACAGAGCTGGTTGGCAAGTCTGTTTGTTTATGACAAAAAGCTGCGATTGCCCTGCTTCCTGACCGGGTAGTCCAATGAAATAGTGCAAACAGGCATGCAGGTCGATGGAGTCATCCTGATAGTCGCTAGCTGATGAAGAAAATCTGGCCCGGACTGTGGAAGCTGCCAGCGGCAGGATGGCAGGCTGTTGCGAGATAGCGAATAGGAGATTGGTGATCATGAGTGTCGGCAATTTTGAATTTGCACGAATTCAAATCACGCCATGACCTAACACTTGCCGCCAACAAGCATGTTGATAGGCAGTCGACATATGCGGGCCGCAGGCCAGGCTACAGGGCTGCGAACAGCTCTATCATCCGGTATAGTAATCCTCAAGCCTCCTCCCCCAGCAAGCCCAGCAAAACAAATAGGGGGTACAACTGGGGTACCAAATAACTGGCCAATCAATTGAATCCAGTTAAATCAAGGATTTAAGCTGAATATGCTATTAATGATCGACAACTACGACTCCTTCACCTACAACTTGGTCCAGTATTTCGGCGAGCTGGGACAAGAGGTGAAAGTGTTCCGCAATGACGAAATCACCATACAGCAGATCGAAGCGCTGCAACCGCAATATCTGGTGGTATCCCCCGGCCCCTGCACGCCCAACGAAGCCGGCGTGTCCGTGCCCGCCATCCTGCACTTCGCCGGCAAGCTGCCCATCATGGGCGTCTGCCTGGGCCACCAGGGCATAGGCCAAGCCTTTGGCGGCAAGGTAGTGCACGCCAAACAGCTGATGCACGGCAAGGTGTCCCCGGTGATGCACCACGATATTGGCATGTTCCGCGGCCTGCCCAATCCGGTCACTTGCACCCGTTACCACTCGCTGGTGATAGAGCGCGAATCGCTGCCGGACTGCCTGGAGATCACCGCCTGGACCGACGACGGCGAAATCATGGGAGTGCGCCACAAGACGCTGCCCATCGAAGGCGTGCAGTTCCACCCGGAATCCATCCTCACCGAGCACGGCCACCGCATGTTGGGCAATTTCCTGAAGGAATTCGCCTGATGCCGGGGCGGTTGACGCTGATCCTCGCCCTGCTGGCCTCGCCGGCATGGGCTGGCGCGCTGGACGACTGCAGCCGAACCCAGGCCGACACCCAGGCCATCGCCTCCTGCCTGAAACAACGCCACGCCGACATCCACCAGCAACTGATCGCACAGGAAGACAAGACTCTGGCGGCGATGCGCCAACTGGACCGCGCCACAGATAACCGCTTTCATGCTGCCCGCGCGTTGCGCCGCGCCCAGCAGACTTACCAGGCGTATCTCCAGCAGCAGTGCGACTGGCTGGCGGCCAGCCACGCCAGCGGTAATGGCGCCGACCGCGCCCGCCTGGCCTGCGAAATCGACCTGGACACGCAAAGGCTGACCGACCTCGCCCGTCAAGGCACATAGGAATCCATCATCATGATCAGCCCGCAAGTGGCACTGAACCGTCTGATCGACGGCAATGAACTGTTTTACGACGAGATGCTGGACATCATGCGCCAGATCATGCGCGGCGAGCTATCGCCGGCGCAGACCGCGGCCATCCTCATCGGCCTCCGGGTCAAGGTGGAGTCGGTGTCCGAAATCGCCGCGGCGGCCACCGTGATGCGCGAATTCGCCACCCCCGTCCCGGTGGCCGACCGCAGCCATCTGGTCGACACCTGCGGCACTGGCGGCGACAAATCACACACTTTCAACATCTCCACCACCGCGGCCTTTGCTGCCGCCGCCGCCGGGGCTCGCGTCGCCAAGCATGGCGGCCGATCGGTATCGTCCAGTTCTGGCAGCGCCGATGTGCTGGAGCGGCTGGGCGTCAACCTGGCGCTTACGCCGGAACAGGCCGGCCGTTGCATCGACGAAATCGGCCTTGGCTTCATGTTCGCGCCCAACCACCACAGCGCGATGAAACATGTTGCGCCGATACGCAAGGAACTGGGCGCGCGCACCATCTTCAACATTCTGGGGCCGCTGACTAACCCGGCCAATGCCGACAAGCAGCTGATGGGTGTGTTCCACCCCGACCTGGTCGGCATCCAGTCACGGGTGCTGAAACAGCTTGGCAGCCAGCACGTGATGATAGTGCATGGCTGCGACGGCCTGGACGAATTGACACTATCCGGCCCCACCATGGTGGCCGAACTGAAAAACGGCGAGATACTGGAATATCAGCTGGAGCCGGAGGAGTTCGGCCTGATGCGCTGCGAGCTGAAAGACCTGCGCGCCGACACCGCGGAACAATCCCGGCTGCGCCTGCTGTCGGTGCTGAACGGGGAGCCGGGCCCGGCCCGCGACATCGTGCTGTTCAATGCCGGGGCCGCGATATATACCGCCGATATCGCCCCAAGCCTGGCCGACGGTGTTACCATGGCGCGCGAAGCGTTGGACAGCGGCAAGGCGCGCCAAAAGCTGGACCAGCTGGTTGCCCTGAGCCGGCAACTTGGCAGCTGAATCCCGACAAGACGGCGGCCAATCAAGACGGTGCCGCCCTTCAAACACTATCGACCGTAACAAACCATCATGAACAAACTATCCAAAGACATCTTCAAAGCCTATGACATCCGCGGCATCGTCGGCAAAACCCTGACCGCCGCCGTTGCGCACCAGATTGGCCAGGCAGTGGGGTCGGAAGCGCTTGCCCGCAAGGTGCAGGCCATAGTGGTGGGGCGTGATGGTCGGCTGTCCGGCCCTGAACTGTGCGAAGCGCTGGCGAACGGCATCCGCGCCGCGGGGGTGGACGTCATCGACGTGGGCCGCGTGGCCACTCCCATGCTGTATTTCGCCGCCCACCAGTTGGGCACCCTATCCGGCGTGATGGTCACCGGTAGCCACAATCCGCCTGACTACAACGGCTTCAAGATGATGTTGGCCGGCGACACGCTGGCCGGCGACGACATCCAGAAGCTGTACCAGCGCATTGTCGACGGCGATCTCAGCCAGGGCGAAGGCGGCTATCGCACCGAGGATGTCGCTGAAGCCTACTTCGAACGCATCACCTCGGACATCAAGCTGGAGCGCCCGATGAACATCGTGGTGGACTGCGGCAATGGCGTGGCAGGTGCCTTCGCCCCGCTGCTGTACCGCCGCCTGGGATGCAAGGTGCGCGAGCTGTTCTGCGATGTGGACGGCAACTTCCCCAACCACCACCCGGATCCGGCCAAGCCAGAAAACTTGAAAGACGTGATCGAAGCGCTGCAAAAGACCGACGCCGAGATCGGTCTGGCCTTCGATGGCGACGGCGACCGCCTGGGCGTGGTCACCAAGAACGGCAACATCATCTGGCCGGACCGCCAGCTGATGCTGTATGCCGCCGACGTGCTGGAGCGCAATCCCAAGGCCAAGATCATCTTCGATGTGAAGTCCACCCGTCTGCTCAAACCTTGGATCAAGCAAAACGGCGGCGTGCCGGTGATGGCGCGCACCGGTCACAGCTTCATCAAGGCCAAGATCAAGGAAACCGGCGCGCTACTGGCCGGCGAGATGAGCGGCCACGTGTTCTTCAAGGAGCGCTGGTACGGCTTCGACGACGGCATCTACACCGGCGCCCGCCTGCTGGAAGTGCTGTCGCGGGTGGAGGATCCGAGCGAGCTGCTGAACGCCCTGCCCAACGCGGTATCCACCCCTGAGCTAAACCTCAAAATGGCGAAGGAAGGCGAAAACCACGCGCTGATCGCCAAGTTGCAGGAATCGGCCAAATTCGACGGCGCCGAAGAGGTCAATACCCTCGACGGCCTGCGAGTGGAGTACAAGGACGGCTTCGGCCTGGCCCGCGCCTCCAACACCACCCCGGTGATCGTGCTGCGCTTCGAGGCCGACACCGAAGAGGCCCTGGAGAGGATCAAAGGCGACTTCCGCCGCGTGCTGGGCACCGCCACCAGCGCCAAGCTGCCGTTCTGAACCTGAACGCCGCAGGATGAAATACCAGGGGACATGGGCCAACCATGTCCTCCTTGCATTGAAAGGAAACCCATGTACCAACAGGCTGCCAGCCACTTCACCACCGTGCGCGACCTGCTGCGCTTCGCCGTATCGCGTTTCAACGAAGCCGAACTCACCTACGGCCATGGCACCCACAACGCCCACGACGAAGCGGCCTACTTGATCCTGACCGCGCTGCAACTGCCGATCGAACAGCTTGACCCCTATCTGGACGCCAAGCTTCTGCCGTCCGAGATAGCGGAAGTGCTGGAATTGATCCGCCGCCGCGCCGAAGAGCATGTTCCGGTGGCCTACCTCACCCACGAGGCCTGGCAGGGCGAATTCAGCTTCTACGTCGACGAGCGCGTGCTGGTGCCGCGCTCCTTCATCTATGAACTCCTGGGCGAACCGCTGGAGCCATGGATCGAACACCCGGAACTGGTACACCGCGCGCTGGACCTGTGTACCGGCTCCGGTTGCCTGGCCATCCAGCTGGCCCACCACTACCCCGATGCCGAAGTCGACGCGGTGGACATCTCGCTGGACGCGCTGGAAGTGGCGTCGATCAATGTCGAGCATTACGGCCTGCAAGACCGGATCAACCTGATCCATACCGACATGTTCGAGGGCATAGAGGACAAGTACGACCTGATTATCTCCAACCCTCCCTATGTCGACGCCGAATCGGTGGAGACGCTGCCCGAGGAATACCTGCACGAACCGGAAATCGCGCTGGGCTCGGGCGAGGATGGTCTGGACGCCACCCGCGAGATCCTGCGCCGCGCGCCGGACTTCCTCAACGAGCGCGGCGTGCTGATGGTGGAGATCGGCCACAACCGCGACATGCTGGAAGAGTGCTTCCCCACCCTGCCCTTCATGTGGATGGAAACCCAGAGCGGCGACGGCTTCGTCTTCCTGCTGACGCGCGAAGATTTGGTATCAGCTAAAATCTAAACAGACCGAAAAGCCGCCAAACTAAAGGGTTTGGCGGCTTTTTTCATTCCATCCCGGTTCGGGCTGGAACAGTGACAACCTGGGGTGTCGCGGGGTACATTTGGGGGAACAACAGGGGGTATCTGAAAAAATACCCCGTTCTTCCGAGGTGAACACATGCCGCTAACAAAGCTGGAAATCGACCGGATCACGCCAGGCGAAAAACAAGTGAAAGTCACGGATGGCCAGGGCCTTTACTTGCTGGTCATGCCCAATGCCGCAAAATACTGGCGCCTGAAATACCGTTTTGCAGGCAAGGAAAAGGTTCTTGCCCTGGGTGTCTATCCAGAAGTGTCGCTCAAGGAAGCGCGGCTGAAGCGAGACGAGGCACGCCGCCTGCTGGCTCAGGGAGAAGACCCTGGCGAACAAAAAAAGAAGAACGCACGCAAGCAACTGGTCGAAGCCTCCTCCACCTTCCAAGCCGTCGCCCAGGAATGGTGGAACAAAATGTCTGCGGAATGGGCGCCCACTCATGCAACCGGGGTCTGGCGCTCACTGGAAATCCACCTCTTCCCCAAGCTTGGCGACCGTCCGATCCGTGACATCAGCGCAATGGACTTGCTGCTCGTCCTGCAATCTGTTGAAAAACAGGGACTGCACGACACGGCAAACCGACTTCGTGAACGCTGCAATGCCATCTGGCGAAGAGCGGTCAAAACAGGCCGGGCCGCGGCCAACCCTGCTGCAGACCTTGCTGGCGAACTGATCACCCCCATCACAAAGCCACAGCCATCCTTAACGCGCGAGGAGTTGCCAGCCTTCCTCGTCGCCTTGGGCACTAACGAACACATCTCGCTGCAAACCAAATACTTGATCAAGCTCGTCATGATCTGCTTCACCCGGATAGGTGAAACGGTCCAGGCGAAATGGGATGACTTCGATCTGGATAAAGCCATTTGGACCATCCCGCCGGAGACCCGAAAGCTGAAGCGAGTGCTCAAAGCCGCCGCCGCACCCCACATCGTCCCTCTTCCTTCTCAAGCGGTAGACATCCTAAGGCAGTTGCACATGCACCGTGTAGAGGGAAATGATTTCGTCTTCCCCAGTTTCTTCTATCGCGGCCGGCATATGAGCAAAGCCACACTGCTCAAGGCATTCGAACGCATGGGGTATAGCGGCAAAAATACGGAAAATGGGCATGTAGTCACCCACGGCTTCCGCGCCACCGCTTCCACCATTCTGAATGAAGCCGGCTTCAACCCCGATGCCATCGAGCGGCAGCTGTCTCACAAGGAACCAAACCAAGTACGGGCCGCCTACAATCGCGCTCAATACATGGAAGAGCGCCGGACAATGCTGCAAAGCTGGGCCGACTACCTCGACAAAGTCGAACAAGGGGGAGATACCACGCTGCTGGCTGCCATGCATGCATAGCGCGCATGAAAGCGCATGAGCCAGGGGCGGCCCGCCATCCGGCGATAGCACCGCATGGCGGGCCTTTGTGGGCCGTTCATGCAGGTGCATGATTTCCCGCACATGAAGCGCGGGGGCGAGGCGGGGCTTCGATTGCGCGCGCAGGGTGCTGGCAACCCTTCCTGCCTGGTTTGCCAGGGGGATACATAAGCCTTTTCACATATAATGCGCCCTTTGCCTGCCACTTCCATGAAGCGAATCATCCGCCTCGGCGACCCGACCGACCACGGTGGGAACGTCGTCAGCGCCAGCAGCACAACAACCATGTTTGGCAAAGCCGTCGCGCTGGTTGGCGACTCCGTCAGTTGCCCGAAGCAAGGCCACGTCAACTGCACCATCGTAGAAGGCGACCCATCATGGACGATAGGCGGCAAAGGTGTCGCCCTGGAGGGCCATAAAGTCAGCTGCGGCGCGACCCTCATCAGCACCATGGGCGAGGTGGGCCGAAATTATGAGGGCAGCGGATCGGCGTCAACAGGAGCTTCCACCGCTGGGACTGCGGCTGCGGCTGCGGCCGCCGCTACCGCTCTTGCTGCGGCGGCGACCACTGTCGCAGCCTTTGACGAACAAATCCGTTTCTTCACGGCTGATCGCAATGCCCTGGCCGATACCCGTTACAAACTGACGCTTGAAGACGGAAGTACCGTCGAAGGGACAACCGACTCAGCCGGCAAGACAGAGCGGATCGCGACCGATAAAGCCACTGCCATTACCTGCGCCGAGTTCTACCCGGACACCGTCTACAGCTGCGCCTGCCAGATTGAACACATGTGCGAGACTGGAGGCCGCGGACCCGCGCCGGCTCTAAAAGCTGACCTCAGCGGCATCAAAACAAACCCGCAGGCTATTGGTTCATCTACGGTAAATCACACGCTGCCCAAGGCAACGGACACGCGGGGCATGACGCCAGGCGAGATTGCGATGGCGCGGACCGTCTTCAAGAACTCGCTGGATTACAGCAAGGTCAAAATCCACCGCGGTGGCTTGTTCGGCCAGCCAAATCGTTCAGGAAACGCAATGACGCCCAAGGGTGAAATACACTTCCCTGACGACTCTTTCCGGCCTGACTTCTCGATAGAAAGTGATAGCGATAAGGTATGGTTCATCCACGAAATGACCCACGTCTGGCAGTACCAACTTGGCTACAACGTGGTATTCGGTGGGGCGGTGATTGGCATGAAAGGCGGGTATTCGGATGATGGCAAGCGCGGTCCCTCACCCGCCTACCGCTATAACCTCGCAGGCCAAGATAAGGGTAAGGCCATGCCAGACTTCAATATGGAACAGCAAGGAGAGCTGGTTTCACACTATTTCGGAGCAACCCAACTTGGCATAGATAGGGACGCCAATGCTTTGGCGCGAGCACTCGGTGGCTTCTTGACGAACCCGGCAAACCCTAGTCTCCTACCAGCAACAACAAAGATTGAATCATGATGAAATTACTACTTCTGGCAGGGCTGATACTGGCTGGTAACTCTTGGGCCATGTCCAAGCCTTACGACGCTGAGGCCACCGCTGTAATGAAAGACGGCAAGCCTTGCTTCTACTTGAAAACGCCGATAGAAGGTGACACACCCGACTACCTAAAAGGGCAAGGAGTATCTGCCGAAGTTTTCAATGAAACACAACATCGCTATATGTGGAAGTCTTGGTACAAAACCACGCTGAAAACGCCGCCTACATCACCACAGACATGCATTTCTTACGGTACAAAATCGCCAGACAAAAACCGGATGCTGGCCCTGCCACTGACCAACGACACCGCCTATATCTTCGACATGTTTGGCGAGTACGGCCGGAACCGACTCTACTTCTGCATCAAGAAGGACGCCCAAGGGAAAGACTACCTGTCCAAGTCTGGCCCGCAGGCGAACTGTTCGACTGACCCGCTATAACTCGCTGGGAGCCAACGCATCAAGGCACCCTGTAGCCCCACAAAAAAGCCCCGCATCGCGGGGCTTAGTTTTGGATCCTCTGTTCGCTCACGCCTGGGAAGCCAAAACACGGCTCAAACTGAGCTACTTTCTACTGAGCCGATCATAAGAAAAACAGGTGCGTCTACTCGCCCCCATCTGGGTCGCTAGCGCGGCCTCTTGCACGCTGACGAAGTCCAGCATTGATATGCTGGGCCAAGATACACCTTGCATAGCTCATGGATACGGGCGCAGTGCCAATCGTAGAGATCACTGCGCGCCACACTCCATTCACAATCCTACCCACAGGCAATGATTTGGCACTGCCTTGGAAAGGTGGGTCAAATAGGAACATCAACCCAGGCACGGTGGGCAGCTCAAACAGAACTGGCTCACGTCCCTGAATCAACTTGATTTCAGCAGGTTCAAGCAGCAGTTCTACTTGCCAATGATCTAGTTCAAAATCCAGTGACCTTGATATTTCCAACCACATATAGTGCCGACCTTCCTGTAGAAGTAAGACTTTTCCACCGAAATATCGATCAGCGCGAGTTGCATCTGCCTGCTCTGTTTAAGAGTCAAAAACAGAGAAAGGCAACGCAACGCCTCCAAACCCAGCGCTCTGGTGTCAGGCCATTGCAACAGAAAAATAATCGACTCTATAGTGACATCATCGACCATGGCTGGCTCCTTGTCTCCTCTTTGTTTCTTAGTAGCACCACTTAGCATCGACCGCTTGAAATATCTGCCTAAATTTTATAACTTTCCGTACAGGCACCAGCCTGGTGTAACATGAGGAAAGGTATCAAATGCAAATTATGTTTGAAGGTGGGCTATTTAAAGCTGATGGATACCAAAGTTTCCTAAACCAGCAAGGCCCAACAGAACTTTATACTTTAACTAAAGAGAATCTCTCATTTTCCTTAGAAATTACACGATCTGCCTCAAACCCGATCACCGACAAGAAAGGTCAAGTCCTTATCCAATCCGCCCCCTCCGGCCTACTAGTTAAAATATTTGAAGTCAACCCAACATCAGAAAATAGTAAACATGTTTTAAGAGGAAGCATTTTTATGGGCCATCCCATGGGACATCTCGATATCGCGGACTATGCCTCGGATGTACTGCGCCATGACGAGTAACACCGTTATAGACAAACTAAAGCCCCGCCGTTGCGGGGCTTCATCTTTGACATGCAACACGCTCACGTCTGCATAGCCAGCGCATACGGTCCAAACTGGATCACCTTCTCCCCTGCCCACTCGTTGACCTCCTCCAGCCGCATCATCAGCGGCTTGATTTCGTTTTCATAGAACACGCTGGCCGCCTTGTTGGCGTCGCCGAAGCCGCCGGTATTACTGGGGATGACACCCATCAGCTGCGGCGGCACCCGGTGCGCCGCCAGCACGTCGTCGCGTGTGATGTTCTTGATGTTCAAGAACTCGTCCTTGGCCGCCACCTCCGCCAGCGGAATGATCTGTATCCCGTCCTTCTTGCCGTTGGGCGCGTACATGAACACGTTCCGGAAATTGCCCGGTCCCTTGCTGTCCTTCAGCGCCTTGCGCATCGCGTCGACGTCCTCCTCTTTTTGCGCGGGGTCCGTCATGTACATGATGAAACCGGCGTGACTGCCATTCAGGTAATACTTGCGGCGGAACAGCGTGGCCGACTCGTTCAGCCAGGCCGATTGCAGCGCGGCCAGATATTCCGGCAGGCCGTACACCTCCTGATTGATATCCGGCTCCAGCAGGTGGAACACCTCGCCCAGCGCCTGCTCTTGATCATAGCCCGGCACCCACCAGAAGCCGGCCAGGTCCTTGGCGCGCCGCACGTACTTGGCCAGCGCCGGCTTCAGCTCCAGCACCCCGCCCAGGCGGTGGCGCCGCTTTTCCAGATAGCCGTTGCCGAACACCAAGAAGTCCATCACCAGGCTGGCGAACGCCGCCCGGCTCAGCAGCGGATGGGGCTGAAACGTCGAGACCAGCACATTGCGCTTCACCGCCAAGGCGCTGGCGTGGTGGACGTTGGCCCGCAGGCTGCGCGCCAGGCCGTCCCAGGCGATGGGCGGCTCATACCATTTGCCGGCGTCAGTGCATTGCAAGTAATCCATGATCTCGCGCCGGTCCAGCATCGGCACCGGCTCGCCGAAGCTGAACGCCTGCATGCTGCCGGCCTCCGCCGGCGCGGCGGCCATCGTGGTGGATCGGACGGCGGGTTTCTTGTGGCGTCGGGACATTAGCAGAACTCCATGAAGCTGGAGTTAGCCGCGGTGGCCCCCTCCAGCGGTTCGTTGAATAGGGCGTGCATGGTTGCCCACGCCAGATCGGCGTGGCTGGTTTCTTCCGAGCGGCCGGCGGCGAAGGTGATGGCGCGGCCGCTGGCGGTGGTGGTTTTCTTGATCGCCAGGAAGCTGGCGGCAATGTCGTTGTGGCTGGCGTCGAACTGGAGCCGGCCATTGTGGATCACGTCCAAGGCTTTCAGCACCAGGCGGGTTTTCACCTCCGGGCTGTACTGGAACCCTACCGCGTCCGGGCGGAACTGCTTCACCAGCTGGAACACCCCGGTCCCTAGGCCGGTGGTGTCGATGCCGATATAAGCCACGTTGAAGCGCTGGCACTGCTGACGGATGAAATCCGCCTGGCCGGCAAAGTCCATGCCCTTGAACTGCGAGCGCTCCAGCACGCGGAACGGGCCGCCCGGCGCGGCCGGCGGCGCCAGCACAACCAGCGCGGCGCTGTCGCCGGTATGGCTCGGGTCATAGCCCAGCCAGACCGGACGGTTGCCGAATGGCCGCGCGGCGAACGGCTTGTAGTCGTCCCACTCGTCCCAGGCATCCACCATGCAGCGTTGCAGCGCCGCGAACGAGAACACGCTGGCGCCGTCGTCGATGAACTGGCACATGAACAGCTGCAAGAACTCTTCCGGGCTGTACTCCAGCCGCAGCTGGTCCACATCGAACAGATCGCAGCCGCCGGCCAGCGCATCCAAGATGGTGACGATCTGGCGCCAGCGGCCATCCGGCCCGCGCCCGCCGCCGGCCAGAGCGTGATGCGAGACATCGAGCCGGATGTGTTCGGCCTTGGGCCGGCCCTTGTTGAACGCCTCGCCGGTCCAGACCCGGTATGCCTCGTGCGACATGGCCGAAGGGGTGGAGAAGTAGGTCTGGCGGTATTGCTTCTGCGAGGCCATCGCGCTGGCCAGCTTGCGCAGTTCCAGAAAGCGCGGAATCCAGAAGTATTCATCGACATACAGATCGCCATGGCGGCCCTGGGCGGTGCGGCTGTTGGTCCCTAGGAAGCTGAGTTCCGCGCCGTTGCCAAGCTTGATTACCTCGCCCTTCAGCTCAACGCCGGCCACCTCTTTGACGAAGTCCACGATGTAGCTGCGGAACTGGAACGCCTGGGCCTTGGACGCGGATAGGAAAATCTGATTGCGGCCGGTCTCCAGCGCGGTAATCAGCGCCTCATGCGCAAAGTAATAGGTGGCGCCGATCTGGCGGGATTTCAGAATGTCGCGGATGCGCTCGGTTTGGCCGGCGCGATACCAGTTCTTCTGGTAGCCGTACATCCGGTCCATGAACGCCGCCACCAGCTGGGCTTGCATCTCCTCGCTGATCGCGTTTTTTTCGGGCGGCTTCTTCGGCCCGGCATTGCGCGCGGCGATGTTCGGGTTCAAATCGGTTTCGCGCCCGGTCTGCTGATACTTGCCCACCCGCGCCAGCCGCTCCACCTGGCGGCCGAGCAGATCGATTTCCTTGAAGTCCTTTCCCTCTTTGTCCTCTTTCAGGATCAGCTGCTGCATCCGCGTTTCGATGGTGGAAGCGATGCGGTCGGCCGGGTCGGAATCGTCCCAGGCGTCGCGCCGTTTCCAGCTATGCACCGTCGCCGGCTTCACGCCCACATGCTCGGCAATGCGCGCAATGCGCCAGCCCTGCCAGTAGAGCGCGCGCGCCACTCGGCGCGGGTCCATATCGTCGGGAATCGGGAGTTTTGAGTTCATGCCGGGCAGTGTGCCGCGCGCCGGCCAGCCTTTCGCCGCCTGCCGGTTGTGCCGGTTCGCCACACAACAGCCACCGATGGCGGGCCGCCCGCGAGGGCCGGATTATGGGCGCATCGCCACCACCGACACCCTCGTAAGGACACCCGACACATGGCAAGAGCAAAGAAATTCCGCGTCGCCACCGAAGGCGCCACCACCGACGGCCGCAACATCGAACGCAGCTGGCTGGAACAGATCGCCGCCAACTACAACCCAGCCACCTACGGCGCCCGCGTCAACATGGAACACATCAAGGCCTACACCACGGATAGCCCGTTCAAGCGCTATGGCGACGTGCTGGAAGTCTCCACCGAAGAAGTAGACGGCAAGCTGGCGCTATTCGCCGTGATTGATCCCACCGACGAACTGGTGGCGATGAATAAGGCCCGGCAGAAGGTGTACTGCTCCATCGAAGTGAACCCCAACTTTGCCGACTCTGGCGAAGCGTATCTGGTGGGCCTTGCCGTCACCGACGACCCAGCCAGCCTGGGCTGCGAGATGCTGCAATTCTGCGCCAACGCCAAAGCCAGCCCGCTGGCGCGCTACAAGCAGCAGCCGGCAAACCTGTTCACCGAGGCGATGGAATTCACGCTGGAGCTGGAAGAAGAGAACAAGCCCAGCCTCAACCTGTTCGCCAGGGTCAAGGAACTGCTGGCCGGCAAGGGCAAGACCGACGCCGCCCAATTCGCCGACATCGGCCAGGCGGTAGAGACCGTTGCCGCGTCTCAACGCGACCTGCTGGACAAGTTCGCCACCCTGGGCCACCAGCAGGGGGAACTCCAATCCGTCAAAACCCAGCTGGCCACCCTCAGCGCCAACCACGCCGCACTGGTGCAGAAACTCAGCCAGCAGCCCAGCACCCAGCCGCGCACCACCGCCACCGGCGGCAACGCCGAAGTCGTCACCGACTGCTAAGCCCCCCAACACTACACCGGAGCCAAAATGAAGAACGCAACCCGCAACGCCTTTGACCAGCTGCTGGACCAGATCGCCAAGCTGAACCATGTCAGCGCCGACGCCGTCACCAAGACCTTCGCCGTCAATCCGTCCGTCCAGCAGAAGCTGGAAAACCGCATCCAAGAAACCAGCGAGTTCCTGACCCGCATCAACATCATCGGCGTGGACGAGCAGGAAGGCGAAAAGCTGGGCCTGGGCCTGATGGGCACCGTGGCCGGCCGCACCAAGGTGACGCCGACCAACCCGCGCCGCCCGCGCAACCTGACCGACCTGAACAGCCAGCGCTACCGCTGCGAGCAAACCGAGTTCGACACCGCCATCCCGTATGCGCAAATCGACATGTGGGCCAAGTTCCCGGACTTCCAGACGCGCATCCGCGACCTGATCGTCAAGCAGCAAGGCTTGGACCGCATGATGATCGGTTTCAACGGCGTCGCCGCGGCGCCGCAGACTGACCGCGACAAATTCCCGCTGCTGCAGGACGTCAACAAGGGCTGGCTGCAGCAGTACCGCGACAACGCCAAGGCGCGCGTCATGGCCAGCGGCGACAAGAAAGACGGCAAGGTGCTGGTGGGCCATGGCGGCGACTACGCCAACCTCGACGCGCTGGTGATGGACGCCGTGGCCAGCCTGATCGACCCGACCCTGCAAGGCCACCCCGACTTGGTGGTGATCCTGGGCCGCGACCTGCTGCATGACAAGTATTTCCCCATCGTCAATCAAGACCAAAAACCGACCGAGCAACTGGCCGCCGACATCGTCATCAGCCAGAAACGCATCGGCAATCTGCCGGCCGTTACCGTGCCCTTCTTCCCCGCCAGCACCATGCTGATTACCACGCTGGCCAATCTGTCGATCTACTTCCAGAACGGCAGCCGCCGCCGCCATCTGCGCGAAGAGCCGGACTTCAATCAGGTGGCCAACTACGAGAGCAGCAACGACGCCTACGTGGTGGAGCGCTACGAGGCCGGCTGCGTGATTGAAAACATCGAGCAGCTGCCGCCCCCGCCGCCGCAAGCAAAGGACGAGGCCGACAAATGACCAGCCCCGCCCGCGCCCACTTCCTGCGCGTGACGGCGGCCGAGGCTTCGGCTTCGGCCGCCGGCGGGCTGGAACACTGCACCGGCTATGAGCTGATGCTGCACAAGCTGGCCGAGGACCGCCGCCGCCTGAAACAGGTGCAGTCGATGGAACGCAAGGCCGAGGTCAAGCGCGAGATCCTGCCCGACTACCTGCCGTGGGTGGAGGGCGCGCTGTCCGGCGGCAAGGGCCAGCCCGATGAAGTGCTGGTGACGGTGATGCTGTGGCGCATCGACGCCGGCGACTACGGCGGCGCGCTGGACATCGCCGAGTACGTGCTGGCGCACGGCCTGCCGCTGCCCGACCGGTTCAATCGCACCACCGCCACCACCATCGCCGAGGAAATCGCCGACGCCGCCAAGCGCGCCCGCGTTGGCGGCGAGTCTTTTGCTTGCCAGGTGCTGACCTACACCGCCGAGCTGACCGACGGCCACGACATGCCCGACCAAGTGCGCGCCAAGTTGCACAAGGAAAGCGGTCTGGCCATCGAGGCCGCCGACCCGGCCGCGGCGCTGGAACATCTACGCCGCGCCCAGCAGCTGGACGGCAACGCCGGCGTCAAAAAAGACATCGAGCGCGTCATCCGCACCCTGAAAAACACTGTCCCGCCGCCCGATGGCGGCGAGGCATAACCGAGCGACCCCGCGCGACTGACGGCAGGGGGTGGACGCCAGGCATTGCGCCGACTGAAGGGGTGAGGGATAAACCCACCAGATAGTAACGTGATAATCGGGACCAGCTGGGATGATACGGGAAGATGATGGATGGCAGTTTGGAAATCTATTTCACGTATTGCAAAGGGTGGTGAGCCGGTCGGCCCACCACTTTCAGCCGAACATGTCGCCCTGGCGGCTCTCTATTTCCTCGCGCCGGACGGCCTTCACGATCTTGTAAATCCACTGCAGGCTGACACCGTATTTGCGTGCCAGGTCGCCGTGGTTGTCTCCGGTGAACTCCTCGAATATCTTCCGGTCCCGCTTCGACAACCTGACCGACAGCCCCATCGGAAAGTAGATGTTCTGTCCGCCCCAGTGCGCCGCCATTCGATTGGCGATCTCGCTGCCCAGTTGCTCACCGATTTCCCGTTCAATGCTGGCCAGCTCCTGCAGAGCCTCGGCGATGTGGTCGGCCAGATCGGACAGCAGCTCCGGGCCTTTGCTGCGGGTATGGATGGGCTTCATGCTTTCTCCTTCGCCTTGAGGGTGGCGGTCAGACCTTCCCAGGCGCTCAACATTGGCTCGAACGTCTTGCGCGCCATGGCCGTAGCCATCCGCTGGTTTAGCTCGTTGCGCTGCGTAGCTGTCAGCGGAAGGTGTTGCACCTCGGCCGCCAGCTTCTGTACCAAATCGGGCAGCGAACGCATCGCCCACTTCTTCAATGATTCGATCACCTGCTCCAGTTGATCTCCGGCCAGCCACTGCATAGCATCGCGCCCGGTAATCCGCTTTACATACGCGGCCAGCGCGCTCTCGGCGGGGTTCTTGACCACGCCGATCTGATGCAGAAACAACCACAGCGCGCGTATCTTCTTGTGCTGCTCGTCCTGAGCCAGCGGACGCGACTGAGTGGCGGGCTGCGCTTTGGAACGCACCTTGAATCCGCTGCGCTTCAGGTATTCCAACACCTGGTTTAGCTCTGGAACGGCCAGGTCAGCCGCGGATGCCTTCTTTCCAATCCGCTGGAGAATGGCTCGGTAGCTGTCGTCATCCAGGGCCAGATCACGCTTGGCTACGTGGATCAGGCGGATCAATCGCTGTCGGTCTTGAGTCTTTGCGTTCATCGTTGGCTGCTCATCAGTACCCGGCAACCACGCCGGGCAGACCGCACACATATTTCTATGTGCGCGGTTTCGCTTTATGCGGCGGCGTCCTTCAGCGCCTTGGCCGGGGAGAACTTGGGCGCGCGCTTGGCGGCGATCTGGATGGCTTCGCCGGTTTTTGGATTGCGGCCGGTCTTAGCTGCGCGCTGGGTGGTACCAAACTTGCCGAGGTCAGAGATCGTCAGCTCGCCACCCGCCCTCACGGTATCCAGCACCGCGGTGGTTAGCGCATTGAGAACGGATTCGGCTTGCTTGTTGGTGACATCCGCGTGGGCGGCCAGGTGTTTGATCAGGTCTTGCTTGGTCATGGTTTGCTCCTTGCGGGTAAAAGAAATTGTCAAAGCGGCGTAGTGTTTAATCCGCTCGCACATCGCTTGCGGTCTCTTTGGCCTCCCGCAATATCTGGGCGATTGGCTGCGCACTCGTTCCTGCGATAAGGGCCATCACGACTGAACGACCATCTGCCAGCTCCATTTCCACGATGTCGAACTGGTTGTTAACCGTGGCTTCAGCTTCTTCAAACACATCTCGCAGCGTGGTTTTGTCCCACTCAAACGGGTTAATCAGCTTGCCCATCCGAATCCTCCTCGATCTCTTCTTCTCTGACGGTAAATGGCAGCGTTCCCAGCTTCTGCAGAGCGATCTCAATGCCTAGACGAAGCCCCTTGGCTATGTCACTACCAGCCGAGACTTCCAAATCGTTCAGCCTGAGGTCTACTGTGCGGTTCTCGGTAATGAGCCGCAGCTGAGCGACTTGGCCCGCATGCCATTCCTGCAATTGCTCCACAAAACCAATGAACTCTTGATCATCTGTCTGCATCTCACACCCCCGCCAAATCCAGCCGTACCGCTTCGAACTTGCCAGTGCCTTCGCTGCGCCGTTCGATGCGGACATAGGCCTTGGAGCACTGCACCCGAACCGATTCGGATAGCGCCCGCATCGCGCGCTGCCACTTCTCGTCCTGGATGTCGAGCCGTCGCAAGCCCAGCACTCGGCCAGTCGAGATGTTGCCGGCCTTGTCGGTCTGAAAGGCGTCGGCAATCAGCGCCTTCACCTCCGGCCGTGCGTCCTCGGTCCATTCGTGGACGCATTCATCAATCAGCGCCTTGGCCGCCTGCAGGCCTTCATCAAATGTCAGCGTGTCGGCGATGGCCCGCAGTACGCGAGTATTGCCGTCAAAGCTGGTCAGGGTGACATTGCCCTTTTGCCCGCCGACATCGGCCTGGTAGCGTTCGGCCGACAGGCTGACAAACGCCTCAATGTCGGCGAACAAGCCAGCCTTGAATTGGGCCAGTTGGTCTTGCATGGCCACGGCTTTCTGCAGCGCCTCGGCGACAAACTCGTCGCGGGCGATGTCTATCGGCTTGATGATGCTGATCGGCACCAGCCGGCCCTTGCCGTCCTGCTTGTACCCTTCGGGGATAGCGTTCATTCCTCACTCCTCAGTCCTACCAATCGTTTCACCTTGGCCAACTCGGCCCGGTTTCTTTCCAGCCATTCCGGCGTCAGCGGCACCTCGTCCGCAGCCCGCCAAAATCGTCTGGGCGACAATGTCGGCGGCGGCGGTTCGGGGCCGGGCATCTCCTCCGCGTGAGCGGCCGGCCCCTCTGTCTCCATCTCGGCCGGGGCGGATACTTCCGCCTGGGCAGCCACCTGGCACTGCTGCAGCTCGTCCTGGTAGTCCAGCCAGACGATCTGCCTGGCCTGCTTGCGGTCGGTGCCCATCGCCACCAGTCGCTCCACCTCCTCGGCCAGACGCTGCTTGGTAGCAGCGTCCAGCTCGGGCGCGGCTGGCTTCAGCATGCAGCCTCGGCCTGCAACAGCTGGCGCTTGCCGTTGATCATCTGCCGCGCCATTCGGTACAGCTGGCGCCACGCCGGGCGATTGGCCGGGGCGGACATCACCAGCATTTCCTGCTCCCATGCCGCCGTATCAAACGGCACGCTGGTATCGATCCGCTCCTCGCGCTCGAACCGCACCGAGTAGATATCCGCCACCAGCTCCAGAGCGGCCGGGCTGGCGCGGGTGATTTCGATGAAGCTGCGGCCGGCTGCCGAGGCGCGGGTGATGTTTGCAGAGGTGTATTGCGCGATGCGTTGCAACGAGGCCACTTCGCGATTCAGGTTCATGACTGGCTCCTTGAATTTTGAGTAACGGGGTCAGTTCCCCATCTCCGTCCAAACAATCCGGCATCCGCCCAGCTCAAACTGCCCCTGGCGGTACGGGCCAAAGTAGGTATCCCGGCCAAAGCTGAAGTACACGGCCTCGCCGTTTTCAATCATCCGGCGGCAGTTGCCGCAGGTCTGGATATTGATGGTCGGCCGGGTCGGGGTGTTCAGCTCCACCGACACCACCGTGAAATTGTTCTGGGTCAGCGCCTCTATGGCAGAGGCAACCTTCAGCGCGCCGGCCATCATCTGGGCATTGAACGGCGGGCGCCTGGCCTGAATCGGGGCGGTTTGCATCTCACACCTCCCGCACTACGTCGGCAGTCACCAACGGGGCGCCGATCTCGGCGGCCAGGTTCATGCACGCGGTCAGCAAATTGCCGATAGCCAGCGGGTACAACAGGGATACGGATTCCGGCCGGTCCAGCCGCTTGGTGTTGATGGTCAGCCTGGCGCGTAGCGCGTTGATGCCGCCTTCGTCGATCACTTCCGCCACCGGCTTGTTCAGCCGCTCCAGCTTGAACTTCAGGTACTCCTCCAGGCGTGCGCCTTCCAGCGGCGCCAGCTCCACCATCTCGCAGCGCTGCACCACCTCGCGCACTGCCGCGTCGCGCTCGGACAGTTTCAGCTTCAGTTCCGGCTGGCCAATCAAGATGATGGACAGCAGCTTCTTGAAACCCTGCTCCAGCTCGAAGAAGCGCTTCAAATGCTTGAGAGTCGCGATGGGTAGGGAATGCGCCTCATCAATCACCAGGCAGTGGCGGTACCCTGCGGCATGGCTTCCGCGCAGGGCCTTGTGCAGTTGGGCAAAGCGGGCCTCGGGGCTGCTCTTGGGCTTCTCCAGCGGGGCCACGGCGGCCATGATGGCCTCGGCGAGGTGTGTCGACTTGAGCGTTTTGCCTTGCTTGTCGTTGTCCTCCATCGCCAACACGTAGGGCTTGATGATCTGGATCGGCTGGGCCTCGCGCTGAATGCGGTCCTCCAGATCGCGCAGCAGCGTGGTCTTGCCGGCGCCGGACTCCGCCACCACCGCCAGCAGGCCGCCGTGCTTGGCCGTCTGCAACATGGCTTCCCGCACGTAGCGGATGTCCGGGCTGATGAACATGTCCTCGTTGGACTGAATGGCGTCATCTGCAAACGGGTCGCGGAACAGGCTGAAATGTTTGCGAGTGGCGGGCAGCAAAGTCTGTTTGCGTAGTAACATGGTTTCCTCCTGGTTGGATTCCTGGTCGGTTTTCGTCTGGGAGACCGAGCGGGCCGCGTTGGCGCGCGGCTCGCTCACCTCTTCAAATACGCCTTCGATGTCCCCATCGCTGGCGCCATGCGCCTGCAGATAGCGGCGGATGCTCTTCTGCAGGTCAACTTCATCCAGGCTCTTGGGCCACTCGCCGTGATTGACGATCTGGGCCACGGTGGCCTGGGAGACATTCAAGTGCTCAGCCAGGTCAGCCTGCTTACGGCCCACCTTTTGCAGCACGCTCTTCAGCTTCAACATGACTTGCTCCTCTATGCCGACTTCACCACGCGAAGCGGCGTCTTGGTGCCCGCTGCCGGGCTGGTCAGCTCGGCCACAATGGCGGCGAGCTGGTCTTCGGGTACGCCGGCCGTATAGCGCTGGGCCAGCCATTGGAAACGGTCTTGCGTCCATTCGCCGCCGGCCGCGGTGACGCGCTGCTTTAGCTGCTTGGCGGCTTCAATCAGGGTTAGCGGCGGGTATTCGATAGCCGGCGCGGCCAGCGCGTGCTCGGTGCCGCGGCGCGGCAGATAGGCCGGCAACTCGATGTCCTGCAGATAGCTGTGGGTGTTCAGCGCGCCGTCGAACGGTGTCGCCTTCTTGGCTCGCGCGGCCTTGACCTCCTCGGCGCTCATGCCTGGGTAGGCCTGGCCATCCATGGCGCTGGCGGCATGCTCTATCGCAGTCTGCGGCATCGACTGGTACGCTTCGCCGATCACCGGGGCCGACAGCAGCTGGCCATAGGCGTCGTAACCGCGCTCCGGCTCCACCTGGTAGACGCGGTCGGCGCCGTTGTAGACCGACACCGTTACCTGAATGGCGCAGTCGCCGAACACCATGGCGTTGACGCGCACCTCGTCGCCCACGTTGACCCCGTCCAAGCCGCGCAGGCTGTAGGCTGCGGTGCGTTCGGCCTGCGGATGCTTGAACGAAATGGTCAGGTCAGGGCGAACCTTGCGGGTCTCCTCCTTGGCCGTCATGAACGCTTTGCACACCTCCACCGGGGGCAGCAACAGCAGCTGTTGCGGCTGGATCAACTGCCACAGGTCGATGCGCGCAATGGCGTCGGCCAAGCCGGTGCGACGCAGCCGGCTGTCCTGGCCGGGAATCAGGTTGGCATTCCAGGCCCGGCTCCAGGCGAAGGCGGCCCGGTTCAGCTGCTCGATGCTTTCCACCGGCTCAAAGCGCAGCCGGCTCTCGAACTGGGTTTCGACGATGTTGTTGGCGCCTTCCACGCCGCCCTTGACGCGGGCTTGGCCGGCCTGGTGTTCCAGCGTCTCCACGCCCAGGGCACGGCACAGGTTCTTGATGGCGGCCGAGGTGTTGGCGCTGCCCTTGTCCCACAACAGGAAGCGCGGCAGACCCTGGAACAGCCGGCCCGGCTGCTCGCCCCAGGCGAACATCAGGAACTCGAACAACTTGTGCTGGTTCTCGCCGGCCGATTCGCAGTACCAGGGCACGATCACGCCGCTGGCCTTGTCGTACAGCACATAGCGCCACACCTTGAACTTCACCTTGGCGAAGTTTTCCAGCTTGTTCTTGTAGAAATCGCGGTCCCGCATGATGTGCTGACGCCCCTTCAGGTAGTACACCAGGCACAGCGACGGGTCGATTTCGTGGGTGTGGTTGGGATGTGGCGCGCGCAGCGCCTGCACCGGGTCCGCGCAGCGCTGGGCGGCCACGTTCAGCTTGCGGTCGCGGATCAGGCGGTTCAGTTGGCTGTTGCTCACTTTCAGCTCAATGCCGTTCTGCTCCAGCATCCCGCGCGCGGTGGTGGTGAACAGCGTCTGCTTGCCGTTGTCGCGGATGGCCTCGCGCTGCACCGCGCCCAGCATCACCAGGGCGTCCTCTGCCACCACGGTGCTGCCTTTGTCAGCGCGCGGCTTGCGGCCGGACTGCCAGCCCACAGCCTGCTTTAACTGGCGGTAAACCGTCTGCGGCGACCAGCCCAGGAATACCGCCGCCTCTTGCACCAGCGCGGTTTGCTCGCCGTGCCGCGCCGCGTCCAGCTTGCCTGCCAGGCCGCGCAATACCTCGCGTATTTCCGGTGTCATGGACATGGCCGTCTCCCTTACGCCTCGCTGCCTTCGGTCAGGACATTCCGGCGGGCGTCCTCAATGTCCGCGGCGAAGCGGCGGCCCAGCTCGTCGCGCAGCTCTGCCGCCAGCATGGCGGTGCGGGTAACGGCGTCGTCCAGGTGCAGCAGCACCGCGCGCACCTCAGGCGGCAGCGGCGCCGGCATTTCCGGGTCATAGTCGGGGGCCTGGGTGATTTCAGAGGTCAGCCAGGCATCCAGCGCCTGCACCGCTTCCAGGTGCTTGGCGATGGCGGCATCCAGCACCGATTGCCGCTGGGTGATTTCCTGCTGGAACGGCGCCACGCGCTTGTCCCAGGGGAGCGTCTTCAAGGGGTTGGAGAGTTTGGCCACTTCCTCGGTCAGCTGGTCTATCTTGCTGCTCTTGTCCTGCAGCACTCGCGACCGCGCCTCCAGGTTCGCCTCGGCCTCTTCCACACGCTGCGCCAGCGCCTCTTTTTCCTTGGTGTGCTTGGCAATGATCTCCTCGGCCAGCTCCACGAACGACTCCTTATCGCCGGCCTTGGCCACTTCGATCAGCGCAGTTTTTTGGTCTTCCGGCAACTTTCGGAACTGGCGCAGCTCCCGGTAGCCGATGCCCATGCGGGACATACTTTCCAGGGCTTCCTCGCCGAAGGTTCGAAGGTTGGCGATGTCCTGATTCGCCTTTTCATCCGAAACGCCAAGCAGGCCGCAGAACTCTTGCCATGTGCCTTGCAACTCCAAACCGTTTGGACTTTTCTTGCCTGCCAATGCCCGGTACAGCTTGTTTTCCTTGACGTAGGCCAGTTTGGAACTCCAAACCGTTTGGGAAAACTTGCCAAATGCCTCGGCCATTTGAGCCTGGCCAAGCAGCTGATTGACGAGGTCGCGCTCTTCGCCATAGCTCGCTTGAGCGATGGCCATCACGTTCGCGGCGTCCACTACGTCCTGGCGCAGCTCAACGGCTGGGGCGATTGCGGGGGTTTCTGTGGTTTTGGTGCGTGCCATGCGGGGAACTCCTCTTATCGTTCAAGCGTGATGCTGGTGGTTAGTTCATCCAGCCGGCTGCGGGCGGCTTCCAGGCTGCGCAGGATCGCCACCGCGTGCTGGGCCAGCCGGACCGAGGGACGGATGCGACCGGTTTCGGGGATGCGTTCCGCGAAGCCCGCTTCTTCCAGCGTGGCCACGTAGCGGGTGATGCTGGACGGCGACAGGTCGGTGGCCTTGGCCAGCTCACCCGGTGTCAGGCCGTGGGCAAAATGGCTTAGCAGCACCGTCAGCACGTCCAGCACCTTCTCGGAGCTTTTATTGGTTTGCGCGCTCATGGGTTCAGCTCCAGTTCCGGCTGCAGGTGCCGTTTGACGTTGCGGTGGTGCCAGGCCAAGCCCTCCAGTCCCTGCTGCAGCGCGGCCAGCGTGTCGGCCTCCTGGCCTTTGCCGGCATGAAACTGCAACAGCAGGCCGACCGCATCATTCAGGGTCTGCTGAAGTACTTGGATGTCCTCGGCCGAGGCATTGCGGCCGGTGGGCATGTCGATCAGCAGGTAGCCGCCGCTGGCAGCCAGCCAGCGGGTGGCGTAGTTGATGCCGCATACGGCCTCATAGGCGCGAACCAGGCAGATCGGCATGCGGCCGTTTTGAATCCACTTGTAAAGCGTCCAGTGGTCGGCCAGGCCCATCCGTTCGGCGATCCGCTCCACCGACAGGTTGTGCTTTTCCTTGGCGTAGTCCTTGCACAGCTCCAGCGCGTGGCGCAGCGAGCTGGGCTGCAGGCGCTTCCAGTTTCGGCGGCTCATTGGAATGCCCTCCAGGGCCGACATTCCAAACAAAATGGCGTTTTGCAACTGGTGCAACGGGTTTGCGCCGCATAGCATGAACAGCGGATAATCCACGAAAGGAAGCAAACCATGACGATGGACCTGGAAACCCGGCTGCAAGCGCAAATCACCGCGCAGAACCTGATGATTGAGGCGCTGCTGGATGCCGCCATCCGGGCGGGCCAATTGGACCCGCGCTCGCTGGTCGATAAGCTGGAACAATTCATCTCCGCGCCCAAGGCCAGCGTTGCGGACCCTGACGAGATCGCTGCGGTAATGAGTGAAGTGGATGCGTGGGCAGACATGATCAGTGGCCGTTACTTGGAGGTTAAGGACAGCTCGCCGGAGCGCAGTCTGCGGTAAACCTGCTGCACGCTGATGCCCAGGTACGGAGACAGGCGTTCCGCCTCTTCGTGTTGCGCGGCAGTTAGCTCTAGCCTCTGCCGTAAAGCCGACTGAGCGCGTAGCGAGGTCAGGGATTCAGGCAGAAACAGCGCGTCGATGCTGGTTTGGATGGCGCCGGGTTCGTGTGAATCAGTAAGTAGTGACTTAGTCATGGCGGGCCTCACGCTGCGACGCGGCGACGGGACTGAGCCAAGGCATTGGCCGGGTCGGTGCAGATTTCACCAGCCTTGATGCCCAACTTGACTGCGATCTCATGAGCTTGGCCGCGCACGCACTTCTTGCGGCCGCCCAAGACTTCAAAAACCAGGTTGGGCGAGAACTTGTTGGCGATGGCCCATTGGGTAATAGAAATCCCTTTGTCCTGAAGCTCCTTGCGAGCCTGGGCTGGGGTACGTAGTTGCATGGTTAGCTCCTATTCAAGGGGCGGCGGCGCTTGGGAGAGTGCCGCTTAAGTTGCCGTTCGTGGTGGGACGGTGTGAGTTGAGTATTGTGCAGAAATCTGCACATGTCAACATTATTTTGAGTGGAGATTTGCACTTTGATTGAGTTGAGACTCAAAGAAGAGCGTGAACGTCTCGGCCTTACGCAAGAGGTTTTTGCAGATAAGGCAGGCGCGAAGAGGCGTACTCTTGTCGACTGGGAAAAAGGGGTTTCATCTCCAACAGCCGTACAGCTGGCAGCTTTGGCGGCAGCTGGCGTTGATGTGCAATATGTCCTTCTAGGCCAACGCCAAGGCCAGGGCATAGGCGAATCCGCTGTCCATCAAGCGGTGCTGGACGCGATCGATTTGCTGTCGTTGGAAAAGAAGGTGGATGCCAACCAGTTGGCCAAAGCCGTCACGAAACTAGCCCTTAGGTCAGTGCCAGTTAGTACAGTCCCGTGCGATGATAATGCCAAGGGAATTGTCGTGAGTGGTTCTGGCAACCGGGTGGCTGGCCAGAATTACCGCGAGTATCACGGTGCGAAAGGCAGCAAGGACGATGAAGACCGAGGGCAGTAACAATCGAGTAGCCCAGAACGACTACAACGAGCAAAACATTAACGGGGATATCACCAATCAATCCCCGTTTTTCAATAATAATAACGTGATTAATCTCCACGTTGACCGTAGTGGAGAAGAGTTGCTCTCAGGGGAACTGCTAACACTCCAACAACAAAATGAAATACGGGATTTAGTACGGCAACTTGCCAATGCCAGCGGACGTGACATGGAAAAAGTATGGCGCAGCTTTTCCAACCAGTTCCACGGCAAGATGTACAAAGACTTGCCGATTGAGTGGTTCCGAGAAGCCTATAGCTGGCTAAAGAAAGAAATTTACGCTGCAGAACACAAGGCCAGCAAAAAAACGGCCAATGATGTAGCCGCGCCATCTTATAGCGCTTATACGCAGCCGGCTCTCAGGTATAAGACTGTTTGCGAGGATTGCGTGGCCAGTGCCCAGGCATTAAGCGAAGCGCAGCGCAGTGTGAAAGTTTTGATTGCCATCAGTGTGCTGGCAATAGGGATTTCAATTTCCCTAGGCTATCTAAGCCATACTTCATCAGCCCAGGCCAGCGCGCTTAAGGCGCAGTTGCAGAGTCAGCAGCATGAGTGCAACTACCAAGGCCAAATGTATCGGCTGGGCAGCATTATCGACTTTCCAAATGCGCCAGACATCCAGTGTTTAGCAGGCCAGAATGGTCAAGTGGCATATTGGCAACCATTGCACGTTGCCCATAAGCTGCGCAAACGCTGAGTCTGTTCCCAGATGCCGTACTGTTGCGGTATTCGTATGAAACCTAACCTGCTGCGTTCATCAGCAGGTTTCCTAATACTACTCATGTCGGGAGAGGTCCATGTCTATGGTGGCAAGTATTTTTGGGCTGATCGGCTTGTTTTTTTCACTGATAGCGATCATTGGCACGGTTGCCCCATCCTTATTCAAAGGAAAAAAAACGGAGGAAGTGCCAAAGCGGCTTCACTTTTTGCTGGGTGGGGGAATGCTGTCATTAGTTGCGCTAGTAGCAGCAGGTTTTTTCGCCCCGGAAGGCGCTTCAACGGCATCCACTCTCCAGGAATCGACGGCACCTACTGTTGCATCTGCTCCCAGTCAGAAAAAGCTCACACAAGTTGAAGCAAAGCAAGCCATACCAGAGCATGTCAAGCCGATGGGGCTGACCGAAGCCCGGCAGTTTGCCAAAGGCACTTTGCGGGTGATCAATGAAGCGGAACAGTCGTTAATTGATGGTATTCAGTTAGGAGATGGCACTGGCATCATCAAACATGTGCAGAAGCCACTGCAAGCAGAGCTTGAACGTTGGCCGACCTTGATAGAGCGTCAGCCTGATGATCAACGTGAGCATTTTGCATATTGCCAAGATGCCGCGCTACAGCTCCAGTCGCTGTCTTATTCGGCGACGCGAGAGAGAACTGTAGAGAGTACGAAATACCTGCGTAAGGATGAAGCGGCTTATCACAAGGCCAAGCAGAAGTGTGAGCAACAGCTTCGCGCAACGGATAGTCAAATCAAATCGGCTGTCGCCGCAGAAGATGCTGAGCTGAAAAAGAAATTCGGCGGACGAGAATGCTTGACTGTGTATGACGTTGATAAGCAAACCGGGCAAATAGTAGAGCAAGCCAAACCTGCGCATTGCAAGAAATCAACCTAGCAAGCCATTTCTGCCCTGTAAGTCCATGCTTTAAAGCGCATTAAACGCCCCTCCAAACATGCCACCCCACAATGGGTGGCATGTTTCATTTTGACAGGAGGGAACCATGCCCAGCCGCAAGATCGAAGACCTTCACCCGGACCTGCAGCCGCTTTGCCGGACGTTCCTGCAGCGCTGCCAGGCTGCCGGCCTCGACATCCTCATCACCTGCACCTGGCGCTCGCCGGCCGAGCAGGACCAGCTCTACGCCCAGGGCCGTAACGGCAATCCTGGCCCGCGCGTCACCAATGCCAAAGGCGGCCAGTCCGAACACAACGTGATGATCAACGGCAAGCCCGCCGCGCGCGCCTTCGACATCGTCCCGCTGGTGAATGGCAAGCCGATGTGGGAAGACCGGCACCCCGCTTGGCAAACCGCCGGCCGCATCGGCATGGAGCTGGGCCTCAACTGGTACGGCCGCCCAGGCGCGCCGTTCCGCGAATTTCCGCACTTCGCTCTGGCGCGGGGATACCAATGACCCTGGCCGACCTCTTCACCAATCCGACCACAGGGCGACTCAGCCATAGCAAGCTGTGGGCCAATGTGGCCTGCGCGGCCGCCACCGGCATGTTCGTTTACCAAGGCGTGGCCGGCACGCTGACCGCCGAGGTCTGGCTGATCTACCTGGGCGTGGTGGGCGGCTACTCCGCGGCTCGCAGCTGGATCGCCACCAAGCGCGACAGCAAGGAGGCCAACAATGCTTAGCGCCAGCCCCTTGCTGCTCAATGTCCTGCGCGTAGCACTGTGCGGCGTCACCCTGGGCGTGGCGGGTTTCGTCGGTTACGGCAGCGGCCAAGGCCAAGCCACCCGCGTCTACGAGGCCAAGATGGCCAAGCAAGAAGCCGCGCACGCTGCCGAGCTGCTGCAGAAGGCAGAGAAACAAAGCCAGGCGCTGGCGGCGGCCAATGCAGAGCAAGCGCGCTTGACCGACCTGGCCCACCAGGTGGGCTGGCAGCTGTTGCAAACCCAGGGCCAGCTGGCGCGCAGCCAGGTCCAACTCAAGGAAAGGATAGCCGATGCGACTCGCAACGATGGCCAGGCTTGGACTGGCCTTGGTCCTGACAGCCTGCGGCTCTACCGCGCCGCCCTCGGCTATCCCGAACGTGATCCGGGTCTGCCCGCAGCCGACGCCGGAAATGCTGGTGAAGCCAGCCAAGCCGGCGCCGCCGAGCGCGGGCTACCGCCCGCAGACTTACTGAACCACGCCGCCGATTACGGCCGCTGGTGCCAGGAGCTGGAAACCCGCGTGGATGGTTTCATCCGGCTGTACCAGGAGGCCAGCCATGGATGAGTTTGACCGCGCCCAGGAACTGGAGGCGCTGTATCTGGCGGCATCTCTGGCGGCTCAGGCCGCCGCCAGCCGGCCGCTGGGCGCCAGCCTGTCGCAGTGCGACGACTGCGGCGAGCCCATCCCGGAAGCGCGCCGCTTGGCAGCGCCAGGCTGCACCCGCTGCATGGACTGCCAGGCCCGCGCGGAACAACGAAAACGGGGTGGCCTATGACCATCCAGATGGAGCTGGGCATGGTGGTAACGCTAATCCTGGCCTTTCTGGGCTTTCTGTTTGGCGCCGGCAAGATGTTGCTGGCGCAGATCGACCAGCGGCAGAGCGAGCGCGACGCCAAGCAAGAGGCGCAGATCGCCGCGCTGCTGGCCCAGATCGCCAAGGAGGCAGAGAGCGTGCATCGCCTGGAGCGGGACTTTCTGAAGTTCCAGGCAGACCTGCCGCTGTCCTATGTCCGCCGCGAAGACTATGTCCGCAACCAGACCGTGATTGAGGCCAAGTTGGATGCCGTGGCGCTCAAGATCGAGAACATCCAACTGAAAGGTGCTCAACGATGATCGACCAGGCCAAGGTGCGCCGGGAAAGCTTGCGCTGGTATCTGCTGCTGGCGCTGAACAATGCTCGGCCCGAGGAGGTGTGCGAGGACGTGATCCAGATGACCATGCGCGCCATCTACCCGGATGTGACGCCGCTGGAAGTCCGCAAGGAGCTGGACTACCTGGCAGACCGCGCGCTGGTGAAGCTGCGCAAGGAGCCTTCTGGCCGCTGGTGGGGCGACCTGACCCGCTACGGTGTGGACATTGCCGAGTACACCATAGACTGCGCGCCGGGCATCGCCCGTCCGGCGCAGTACTGGAGCCAGTGACATGGCCCGTCGCAACAGCGTAGAACAGCTGCCGACAGCCGTGCGCGACTGGCTGGACAAGGCCTTGATGGACGGCAACTTCAGCGGCTACCAGCTGCTGGAGGGGGCATTGCGCGACAAGGGCTTCGCCATCAGCAAATCAGCCATCCACCGCTACGGCCAGAAGATCGAGCGCCGCTTCGCCGCCATCAAGGCCAGTACCGAGGCCGCCCGCTTGCTGACCGAAGGCGCGGCGGACGACCAGGACGCCCGCTCCGAGGCGGTGATCGCCCTGGTGCAAACCGAGATGTTCGAGTCCATCGTCAGCCTGCAGGAAGCCAACGAGGAAGACACCAAGCCGGAAGACCGCATCGCGCTGCTATCCAAGGCCGCCAAGAACATCGCCACGCTTGCCCGCGCCAGCGTCAATCAGAAGCGCTTCCGCCTGGACGAGCAGGCCCGCATCGAGCGCGAGGCCCGCACCAAGCTGCTGGCCGAGCAGGAGGAAAAGCTGGAAGCGCTGCGCGGCGCCGATGGCATGAGCGAGCAGATGGAGTCCCGTATCCGTCGCATTCTGCTGGGTAAAGAATGATGGCACAGCCACCGCTCAAGCCGTTGGGCACGCCGCGCAAGATTGACCTGGCCGAAGAGCTGGAGCTGGCCGGCGTGGTGGTGCCGCAAGACGTGTCCGATGCCATCCCGGCCGAACAACCGGTGTTTCTGCCGTACCAGCAGCGCTGGTTTGAAGACGAAGCCCAGATCATGTTCGCGGAGAAGAGCCGCCGCACCGGCCTGACCTGGGCCGAGGCCGGCCGCAACGTGGTCAAGGCGGCGCGGCCACGCCGTCGCCAGGGCTGCAATACCTTCTACGTCGGCAGCAAGAAGGAAATGGCGCTGGAGTACATCGCCGCCTGCGCCTTGTTCGCCAAGGCCTTCAACGAGCTGGCCCAGGCTGATGTCTACGAGCAAAGCTTCTGGGATGAGGGCCGGCAGGAGGAAATCCTCGCGTACATGATCCGCTTCCCCAAGAGCGGTTTCAAAATCCAGGCGCTGTCCAGCCGGCCATCCAACCTGCGCGGCCTGCAGGGCGATGTGGTGATTGACGAGGCGGCCTTCCATGACTCGCTGGAGGAGCTGCTGAAAGCGGCGCTGGCACTGACCATGTGGGGCAACAAGGTGCGGCTGATCAGCACCCACAACGGCGTCGAAAACCTGTTCAATCAGTACATCCAGGAGGCGCGCGAGGGGCGCAAGGACTACAGCATTCACCGTATCACCCTGGATGACGCCATCGCCGACGGCCTGTACAAGCGCATCTGCTACGTTACCGGCCAGACCTGGTCGCCGGAAGCGGAAAAGAAATGGCGCGACGACCTGTACCGCAACGCGCCCAATACCGAATCCGCTGATGAAGAATATGGCTGCATCCCGAAGAACAGCGGCGGCGCCTGGCTGTCCAGGGCGCTGATCGAATCGCGCATGTCGGCGGACACGCCGGTACTGCGCTATGCCTGCCCGAATGGCTTCGAGCTGCTGTCCGATCACGTCCGCCATGCCGAGTGCAGCGACTGGTTGGAGGCCAAGCTGGCGCCGCTGCTGGCTGCTCTGCCCGCCGATGCCATCAGCTTCAATGGCGAGGACTTCGGCCGCACGGGCGACTTGTCCGTGCATGTGCCGCTGATCCAGCAGCAAAACCTCGTTCGGCGGGTGCCGTTCATCCTGGAGCTGCGCAATGTGCCGTTTCGCCAGCAAGAACAGATCGCCTTCTACCTGATGGACCGCTTGCCACGCTTCATGGGCGGCGCCTTCGACGCCCGCGGCAACGGCCATTCCTTGGCCGAGTTCGCCATGCAGCGCTACGGCGCCAGCCGCATCCAGCAGGTGATGTTGACCGAGAGTTGGTATCGCGAGCACATGCCGCCGCTGAAGGCCGCGCTGGAAGACGGTGACCTGGTGGATTTGCCCAAGGACGCAGACATCCTGGCTGACTTGCGCGCTGTCCAGGTGGTCAAGGGCGTGCCGCGCATCCCGGATGCGCGCACCACTGGCGAAGACAAGGGCAAGCGCCACGGCGACGCCGCGGTGGCCATCGCTTTGGCCTACTACGCCAGCCGCGAACTCAACAAAGGCCCGGTGGCAGTGAAGTCCCGCCGCCGCCGCGCCGCCACCCGCATCACACAGGGGTACGCATGAAAGCAAAGGGCATGTGGGTCAGCCCCACCGAGTTCGTCCAGTTCGGCGAGCCGCGCCAGTCGCTGTCCAGCCAGATCGCCACCCGCTCCAAGAGCATCGACTTCTACGGCCTGGGCATGTATCTGCCCAACCCGGACCCGGTGCTGAAAGCGTTGGGCAAGGACATCAAGGTCTACCGCGAGCTGCGCGCCGACGCCCATGTGGGCGGCTGCATCCGGCGCCGCAAGGCGGCGGTAAAGGCGCTGGAGTGGGGGCTGGACCGCGGCGCGTCCAAAAGCCGGGTAGCCAAGTCGATCACCGACATCTTCAACGACCTCAACCTGTCACGGATCATCGGCGAGATGCTGGACGCCATGCTCTACGGCTACCAGCCGATGGAGATCATGTGGGGCAAGGTGGGCAGCTACCTGGTGCCGGTGGACATCGTGGGCAAGCCGGCCGACTGGTTTGTCTTTGACGAAGACAACCAGCTGCGCCTGCGCACCAAGCAAGCCCCGCTCAAAGGCGAGGAGCTGCCCGAGCGCAAGTTCCTGGTGCCGCGCCAGGATGCCAGCTACGACAATCCCTACGGCTTCGCCGATCTGTCCATGTGCTTCTGGCCTACCACCTTCAAAAAAGGCGGCCTCAAATTCTGGGTGCAGTTCACCGAGAAGTACGGTTCGCCCTGGTTGGTCGGCAAACATCCACGCTCGGCCAGTACCCAGGAAACCGACCTGTTGCTGGACAGCCTGGAAGCCATGGTGCAGGACGCGGTGGCAGTCGTCCCGGATGACTCCTCCGTGGAGATCAAGGAGGCCGCCAACGGCGCCAACAATGCCGACGTCTACGAGCGGCTGCTGCACTTCTGCCGCTCCGAGGTCTCCATCGCGCTGCTGGGTCAAAACCAGACCACCGAGGCCAGCGCCAACCGCGCCTCGGCCCAGGCCGGGCTGGAGGTGACGCGCGACATCCGCGATGGTGACAAGGAGGTGATCGAGGAGGCGCTGAACCAGCTGGTGCGCTGGGTTTGCGAGCTGAACTTCAACGGCGGCGACCGCCCGCGCTTTGAGATGTGGGAGCAGGAGCAGGTGGACGAAGTCCAGGCCGGCCGCGACGAGAAGCTGACCCGCGCCGGCGCCCAGTTCACTTCCGCCTATTTCAAGCGCGCCTACAACCTGCAGGACGGCGACCTGGTGGAAACCAACAAGCCAGAGGCCACGACCAGCGCCGAGTTTGCCGAAGCCGACGAAGAAGCGCCGGACCAGGATGCGCTGGACGCGGCGCTGGATGCGCTGTCGGCCAACGAGCTGCAGGCGGACACCGCCGCTATGCTGCAGCCGCTGTTCGACCGCATCCAGGCCGGCGCGCAGCCGGATGAGCTGCTGGGCAGTCTGGCCGAGCTATACCCTGACATGGACGCCAGCGGCCTGCAGGAGCGCTTGGCCCGCGCCATCTTCACCGCCAAAGTCTGGGGGCGGCTGCATGGCTGACTTCGACCTCGCGTACTGCATGAAACTGCCCCCGGAAAAGGCCATCCAGTACCTGAAGAACAAGGGCTACGCCATTACCTGGGACTGGGAGGAGCTGTGGCAGGACGCCCAGGCCCAGGCGTTCACGGTGGCCAAGGTGTCGCGGCTGGACATCCTGCAGGACATCCGCGACGCCGTGGAGAAGGCGCTGGCCGAGGGCAAGACCTTTGCCTGGTTCAAGAAAGAGCTGACGCCGGTCCTCAAGGCCAAGGGCTGGTGGGGCAAACAGGAAGTGCTGGACGAAGACACTGGCGAAGTGCGCGAGGTGCAGCTGGGCAGCCCCAGGCGGCTGGAGACCATCTACCGCACCAACCTGCAGACCGCGTACATGGCCGGCCGTTGGCAGACCCAGATCGAAAACGTGGCCGACCGGCCGTACTGGATGTATGTCGCCATCCGGGACAGCAAGACCCGCCCCAGCCATCGCGCCCTACACGGCAAGGTGTTTCGCTACGACGACCCGTTCTGGCAGTCCTATTACACGCCGAACGGCTGGGGCTGCCGCTGCCGCATCGTCGCGCTGTCGGCCGATGATCTGAAGGCGCGCGGCATCCAGGTTGAGTCCTCGGCCGGCCGGCTGGGCACTGCGCTGCGCACGGTATCCGAGCGAACCGGCGAGCAACGAGAGGTGGCCACCTTCCGCAGCATTGACCCGGTGACCCGGCGCGAGGTCAGCATTTCGCCGGACGTAGGCTGGAGCTACAACCCCGGCGCCGCGGCCTGGACGCCAGACCTGGCGCGCTATACCGGTGACCTGGCCAAGCTGGCCAACAAGGAGCTAAGAGCATGAGCGACTTCGTCAGCATCGTCATCCAGGACGACCAGGTACAACGCGCGCTGCGCCGGCTGGAGTCATCTGTGGCTGACATGACGCCGGCCATGCGCGCCATCGCCGCCTCGTTGGCGTTCATCACCGAGGAAAACTTCGAGGCCGAGGGGCGGCCGAGCTGGACGCCCAGCCAGCGCGCCAGCCGGGACGGCGGCGTGACGCTGCAAGACCGCGGCCAGCTGGCGGCTTCGGTGGTCACCGACTATGACCCGCACTCCTCGGTCATCGGCAGCAATCTGCCATATGCGCGCATCCAGCATCTGGGCGGCCAGGCCGGCCGCAACCAGGCGGTGGAGCTGGAGGCGCGGCCGTACCTGCCGATGAACGAGGACGGCGAGCTGCAGCCAGAGGCCGGCGAGGCTGTCATCGGCGCCGTGATGCGCCACCTGCAACATGCGGCGGCTGGCTGACCGTTTTTATAAGAGCATGTTCGGCATATCCCTTGCGGGTGCATGGGGCACCAGCCCCAGCCCGTATTTGGGAGACCTGCATGAGGTTGGTAATAGCAGTAACTGGCGGCGTGGTGGTGTTGGCTGCGTTGACCAAGTGGCGTTGGCTCTGGGTGTTGGCAGTGTTGCTGTGGTTCGAGTTGCTGGCGATGGCGCCAGACTAAGCCAAATCTCCCCTGCGGTGTAGAAGCCGCAGGGCCGGTTTTTTATTTTCCTGCGCCCGATGATGGCCCACAGCTGGCGTAGTGAAGGTGTAAAGCTTTATAAAGGCTTTACTGATTGGAGATGAGGCCCACTGGTTCCCTGCGAGTGAGGTCGACCACGATAGCGCTTAACGACTAAGGAAGTGATCCATCATGAGCAAGACAGGCAAGGTCTTTGTCGAGGTAAAAAAAGAACGGCAGATGATCATGTACTCAGAGCTTTGGCATGCAAGTGATTGTGTATTGGAAAAAGCGCGCCAGAATCCAGAGGGTTCGTCATGGCAATTTCTCTCGTCAATACTATTGACTGCCTTTGCCTTTGAGGCCTACCAAAACCATATAGGACCTTGCCTGTTTGCTCATTGGGAGCATCTTGATCGACTCTCGCCACTTGCTAAATTTGATTTGATCATTGATCGGCTTGAGATAAGTGTGCCGAATGCGAAAGGTGGGCGTCCTTGGCAGACACTGAGTGAACTATTCAAATTCCGCAACACAATTGCACATGGCCGATCCAAGAGCCTTGAAAAGAGTGACACAAAGACCACTGACGCTTACCTGGATGGTTTCCATGATGAGTTGTTGGATGATTGGGAGCTACGTATCAGAAGTGATGAATTTGCGCTACGCTGCCGAGAGGATGTTGAAGCCCTGCTACGTATCATTCATAAACAGTTGCCTGGAGAGCCAGAAAGGCTCTTTGCTTTTGGGTCGGGCTTTCATTCAGCAACAGTCAAACCCGGTAGCCCGCGTTAATCCATTCTTGACTCGGCGAAACTTTAAAGCCGATTAAACGTCCCGCCCGCTGACGCCGTTCACCATGACGGCATGAACGCGACCCAATCCCTGCACATATTCAAGTCCGGCCGCCAGACAGCGATGTCTGGCGACGTGCTGGACTTTTCCGAGTCCGACCTCGCGGCCTGTGCCCGCGCTTACGATCCGGCCCTGCATGAGGCACCCATCGTCATCGGTCATCCCAGGCACGACGCGCCGGCCTATGGCTGGGTGAAGTCTCTTGCCGCCAGCGGCATCGACCTTTTGGCCGAGCCGCACCAAGTGGACCCGGCATTCGCCGAACAGGTGGCAACCGGCCGCCACAAGAAAATCTCCGCCTCTTTCTACCGTCCCGACTCGCCGAACAACCCGGTGCCCGGCGTCTACTACCTGCGCCATGTCGGTTTCCTGGGCGCGCAGCCGCCCGCCGTGAAGGGGCTGCGTCCGGTGGAGTTCGGCGAGGCCGACGACGACGTGGTCGAGTTCGGCGACTGGGGCGACGTCCAGAACGCCAGCCTCTGGCGCCGCATGCGCGAGTGGCTGATCAGCCAGTTCGGCCTCGATGCCGCCGACAAGGTCATTCCCGACTATGCCGTGGCCAGCCTGGAGGACGACGCCCGCCAGGATGACTCCTCTTCCTCTTCCTTTGCCGATCCATCCCAACCCAAGGAGACCCCTGAAGTGACCCCTGAACAGCAAGCCGCCCTGGAGGCGGAAAACGCCAGGCTGAAGCAGCAACTGGCGACGGCCGCGGCCGAGAAGAAGGCCACGGCCGCGGTTGCGCGCCACAGCGAACACCTGGCCTATGCCGAGCAGTTGATCGGCGAAGGCAAGTTGGTGCCGAAACACAAGGACGCCGTGGTGGCTTTCCTGGACTTTGCGGACGGTGAAGCCTCCGTCGAGTTCGGCGAGGGCGATGCCAAGCAAGCGCTGGCCAGCGCCTTCAAAGGCTTCCTGGGCGACATGCCGAAGGTGATCGATTTCAGCGAGGCCGCTACCAAGGACAAGGCTAACCAGTGGGAGCAGGACGGCTCGCTGGAGTTTGGCGAGCGCGCCGATCCGGAGCGGCTGCAGTTGCACAACCGAGCCACCGCCCTGGCCACCGAGAAGGGCATTCCCTACGAGCAGGCCGTGCGCCAGTTGCTGAAATCCCGTCCCAACTGATAAGGAGCCGCCATGAGCGACCGTTTGAAGAAACTCCGGGTGGTCGACCCGGTACTGACCAGCCTGGCGCGCGGCTACCGCAACGCGCAATACATTGGCGAGAGCTTGTTTCCAATTGCGCCGATGGACAAGGAGGCCGGCATCATCCCGCTGTTCGGCAAAGAAGCCTTCATGCTGTGGGAAACCGAACGCGCCATCCGCGGCCGCACCAATGTGATGATCGCCGACGACCCGAACACCCTGGACGTGGTACTGCGCGAGCATGACCTGTCCTATCCGGTGGACTATCGCGAGCAAGCCGAATCGATGTTCAACGAAGAGGCCAAGGCCGCCAAGCGGGTCAAAGACGCTATCGACCTGCGGCGCGAAGTGGCCGCCGCCATCCTGGCGCAAAACCCCAAGACCTATCTGCCCGGCGCCAAGGTGGCGCTGTCCGGCTCCAGCAAATGGGCAAACAGCGGCGGCGACCCGATCAAGGACGTGGAAGACGGCAAGGAAGTCATCCGCCAACGCACCGGCATGCGCCCCAATACTGGCGTCATCGGCGCTGCCACCTACGCCACGTTGAAATTCCACAAGGGGCTGGCTGCGGCCCTCGGCACTCAAGAGCGCAAGCTGATCACGCTGGAGCATTTGAAGGCGCTGTGGGGTGTCGAGGACATCTTTATCGGCGAAGCGCTGGCATCGGACGGCCGCAGCGCGACGGGCGATATCTGGGGCGACAACGTGGTGCTGGCCTACGTGGCCAAGCCCGCAGCCGGCACCGATGGCGACGCCGACATCCCGTCCTTCGGCTACACCCTGCGCAAGCGCAACATGCCGGAAACCGATAAGTACGACGGCGAAGGCGGCAAGGTGCGTTACGTCCGGCACACCGATATCTACAAGCTGGTGGTGGTCGGCGCCGATGCCGGCTATCTGATCGCCGACGTGGCGTGACGGAGGGCATATGCCGATCTATCGCATTCAGGGCATCGCCCTGCAGCACGACGGAGAACTGTTGGCGGAAGGCCAGACCATCGAGTTGGACGAACCACAGTCGTCTCCCTGGCTGGTGGAGGTAAAAACCACCCTGGCCAGCGGGCAGAAGGCCGATAGCAATACCGACCAGCAGGCCAACACCGAGGGCGAAGACACGCTGCCTGCAGGCGACACCGCCAAAGCGGGCAAGAAAGGAGAAGGCAAATGAGAGGACAGAACGTGGTTTTGACCCTGTCGGTGCTGGCCGCGGCTGACCTGCAGGCGCGCCGCTTTGTCGGCCTAGACGGCAAGACCTGCGGCGACGGCGCCAAGGCGCTGGGCGTGGTGGAGGTGGACACCGAGGCCGACAACATGGCGCCGGCCAACGTGCTGGGCGCCATCCTGGTGGAGGCTGGCGGCGCCATTGCGGCCGGCGCAGACGTGCAGTCGAACGCCGCTGGCCAGGCTGTGGCCAAGGCGGCCGGCCAGGCCAGCGGCATCGCCCTGGACGCCGCCTCCGCGGCTGGCGACGTGATCCGCATCTTGCGGGGCATCTGACATGCGCTACTGCACCCTGGCCGACCTGCAGCTGGCCATCCCCCAGGCCACGCTGGTTCAGCTCACCAACGACGCCCCCACCGACTACCACATGGCGCCGGAGCCGAACCTGGCCGTGGTGGAGGAAGCGGTGCGCCAGGCCGAGGAGCTGGTGGATGCGCATCTGCGCGGCCGCTATGTGCTGCCGCTGGCCACGGTGCCATCGGTGATCAAGGACAACACCGTTAACCTGGCGCGGCATTGGCTGTATGCGCGGCGGCCGGAGGGGAACGAGCTGCCGGATGCTGTCACCCGCACCTACAAGGCGGCGCTGCAGATCCTGGAATCCATCCGCGACGGCAAGCTGACCATAGGCTTGCCCACCGGAGAAGCCGCGCCGGAGCCGGGCGAGGTGAAGGTCCGGGCGCGGCGGCAGCTGTTCAGCGCATCGATGCTGGAGCGTTACCGCTGATGGGCTCCACCGTCGAGATCATCGACGCCCTAGTGGCGCGGCTGCAGGCCAGGCTGCCCGGTCTACTGGTCGAGTACTTCCCGGAGCGGCCGGCCGAGTATCGGCTCAATCACCCGGCCGGCGCGCTGCTGGTCAGCTACCTGAGCAGCCAGTTTGGCGCCCCGGTGGATGCCGGCGCGGTGGTTCAGCCGCGCACGCTCAAGCTGTCGGTGACAGTGGTGCTGCGGCAGCTGAATGGCCGCACAGGCGCGGTGGCGGTGCTGGACGACGTCCGCCGCGCGCTGGTGGGTTACCGGCTGCCGGATTGCCGCAAGCTGCAGGCCGCGGGCGAGCGCTTCCTGGGGCAATCCGCAGGCCTGTGGCAATACGCCGCCGACTTCACCGCCCAGGCCATGCAGATTGAGGATGCTGACTCTGACGCCGACCCTCGGCTCACCCAAGTCAATCATGAGGAACAACCATGAAATACCTGTATTCCGGTCCCGTAAGCGGGGTCACCCTGCAAGTCGACGGCGCCGCCCGCGAGGTGATGTTCTACCCCGGCTGCGAGGTGGACCTGCCGGAAAGCAACGAATACACCCAGACGCTTCAGGCGCTGGACTACCTGGTGGCAGTGGATGGCCAGGCCAGACCGGGACGGACTGCCTCGCGCAGCACCCCCAGTGATGAAACCGTAGGCAAGGGAGCCTAAGCATGGCTGCAAACTATCTGCATGGAGTGGAAACGATTGAGGTCGAGCGCGGCCCGCGCCCGGTGCGTACCGTCAAGTCGGCGGTGATCGGGCTGATTGGCACGGCTCCGGTTGGCGCCATCAATACGCCGGTACTGAGCTTGTCGGAGAAGGATGCCGCCGGTTTCGGTCCGCAGCTGCCGGGCTTCACCATCCCCCAGGCGCTGGACGCGATTTACGACCACGGCGCCGGCACTGTCATTGTGATCAATGTGCTGGACCCGGCGATTCACAAAAGCAGCGCTGCTGGCGAGAACGTTACCCTGGACAAGGCCACCGACCGGGCAATGCTGGCGCGCGGCGCCATCAGCAACCTGGTGCTGAGAAGCGCGGATGGCAACGCCACCTATGCCGAAGGCGCCGACTACACCGTTAACGCCATGACCGGCGAGGTGCTGCGCGTCAAAGGGGGCAAGATCGCGGTGGCTGCCAGCCTCAAGGCGGCCTATGACTACGCCGACCCGGCCAAGGTGACGCTGGCCGACATCCTCGGCACCATCAATGCGGCCGGTGTTCGCACGGGGTTGAAAGCGTTGAAGGATACGTACAACCTGTTTGGCTTCTTCGCCAAAATCCTGATCGCGCCGGCCTTCTGCACGCAGAACTCGGTGGCCGCCGAGTTGATCGCCATGGCTGGCCAGCTCGGTGCCGTGGCGTACCTGGATGCGCCGATTGGCACCACTTACGCCCAGGCGCTGGCCGGCCGAGGCCCGGCCGGCACCATCAACTTCAACACCTCCAGCGACCGCGCGCGCCTGTGCTATCCGCACGTCAAGGTGTACGACCCGATCACGAACGCGGAACGACTGGAGCCGCTGTCGGCACGCGCCGCCGGCCTGCGCGCCAAGGTGGACATCGATAAGGGGTTCTGGTGGTCCAGCTCCAACCAGGAGCTGGCTGGAATCACCGGGGTGGAACGGCAGCTGTCGGCAATGATCGACGACCCGCAGTCCGAGGTGAACTTGCTCAACGAACAAGGCATCACCACGGTGTTTTCCAGCTATGGGTCCGGCTACCGTCTATGGGGCAACCGTACCGCAGCCTGGCCCACCGTCAGCCACATGCGCAACTTTGAAAACGTGCGCCGTACCGGCGACGTGATCAACGAGTCGATCCGCTACTTCAGCCAGCAGTTCATCGACATGCCGCTCAACCAGGCCACCATCGACGCACTGGTGGAGTCGGTAAACGGCTACGGCCGCAAGCTGATCGGCGACGGCGCCTTGCTGGGCTTCAAAGCCTGGTTCGACCCGGCACGCAACGAGCAGACCGAGCTGGCCAACGGCCATTTGCTGATCAGCTACAAGTACACGGTGCCGCCGCCGCTGGAGCGCCTGACCTTTGAAACCGAGATCACCTCGGAATACCTGCTGAGCCTGAAGGGGGGTAACTGACCATGGCGGGCAAAATTGAAATCAACCGCATCACCAACGCCAACATCTATGTCAACGGCGCCTCGCTTCTCGGCCGGGCCGACGAGGTGAAGCTGCCGGACGTGTCGGCCATCATGCAGGAACACAAGGCGCTGGGCATGGTCGGCAAGATTGAGCTGCCGGCCGGCTTCGACAAGCTGGAAGGCGAGATCAAGTGGAACTCGTTGTACAAGGACGTGGCCAAGACGATGGCCAATCCGTTCAAGGCAGCACAGCTGCAATGCCGGTCCAGCATTGAAACCTACGGTGCCCAGGGCCGCCTGCAGGAGGTCAGTCTGGTGACCTACCTGACCGTGATGTTCAAGAAGAACCCGCTGGGCACCTTCAAGCAGCATGAGAATGCCGAATTCAGCTCGGCCTTCGCCGCCACCTACATCAAGCAGGTGATCGACGGCGAGGAGGTGCTGGAGCTGGACTACCTGGCGAACATCTTCCGGGTGGGAGGCGAGGACATGCTGTCCGTCTACCGGAGCAACATCGGTGGCTGACCGCTGCACCACATGAGAAAGGCCCGCTTTGCGGGCCTTTCTTCATTTCACTTGGGCGGATTGCCAGCTCAGGCCGGAGGCTGAGCAACGAAATAGAAGCCAGCGAAGCTGCAAACAATGCAGACAGCAAATAGTGCGAGTACGGCGATCCGGTAGGCCTTCGATGTCCAGACCCGCTTCATCATTCCCAGGGCAAACAAGGGGATGACCAGCAGATTGAAAATACCCATCCAGGTCGTATCATTCAGTAGCCCCCACTTGGTGAAGAACAGCAAGGCAAAGTCTTTCATTTGTTGAATTCCATAAAGTTCCAGCGGTAAAGCTCAAAGGCTTTCAGGGCATCGCTGCTGCGGTTTCCCGTCTTGAAGTTCCTGTAATCCCAGCCTGATTTTGCCCTGGTGTACTCCCCGGTTTCAACCGGGAGGCCACCATAGGCGGTTTGCTGTGGGTCGGCAATGTTCTTGCCTACGGCGCGGTAAATCCACGTCATAGGCCAGTGGATAGTGTTGTTTGAGTTGCCCTGATATATATGGATGGAAGCTGGATTTACGGCAGATACCACTTGGATGTGGTGAGCGCGGCCGCCGTTTACTGCGCCTTTGGCATCGTGAGCCAGTGCCAGGATATCACCAGGTCGCAACGCTTCAGCCACGCTCACCTTAACGGTATTGACCCCGACCCTCTGCATGTCCGGTGCGCCGTAGGTCAGCATGGCCATTTCCGCGAAGCCCCACATGTCGCTGACGTAGCGATCATGCTCGTCAGCCTTATACAGCTCCATGTTGCGATAGGTGCGTACATCGGTCTTTAGCTTCACCGGCAGGCCCTTGGACGCGGCATACTGCGCCAACACCCGGATGGCGAAGTCCTCACAGGTAAACCTGTCCTGAGCCACAGCGCCATCCTTGGTCCAGTACTGCTCGTTGCGCAGAATTTCCACGATGGCCGGCACGCTGCTCTGGAAGTCCGCAATATCGCTGTCCGTCCATTTGCGGGTGGTTTTCCAGAACACCTTCATCTTGACGACGTGAGGCTGGGTGTCGCTCTTGTGTGTGAGCTTGGCGACGATTTGGTCTACTGCGTCCACGCTTACTCCTTGAACAGATGCAGGACAATCTTTTGCGCGGCCTGGCCGCCAATAATCTCGGTCTTGCCGGCGGCGGAAGTGGTAACGGCTGAGATCGTGCCATCGGGCATTTCCAGATGGACGGGCAGATCGGTCAGTGGCTGGCCATCCTGGTCAACAACCTGAAAGTGCTGGTTGAATGCCTCCGGCGGGTGAGGTTTGCCGATGGCCATCGCCTGGTCGGCGGCTGCGCCGCCTCCAGTGCTGGCCACGCCGCTACCCTCATAGCTGCGCGTCACATTACTGAGGGTGGAAATCAGCGTTGCACCACAGCTGACCTTGTGGCCGTCCAGCGCGATGCCTTTTCCATCGATTGTCCAAGACGGATCGCCTTCCACGATGGTGCAGTTGACGTGGCCTTGCTTCGGGCAAGTGACAGAGTCGCCTACCACGGCGACAGCCTTGCCGAACATGGTGGTGGTACTGGAAGCGCTGACCACCCTGCCGCCGTGGCTGGTGGGGTCGCCCAATCGAATAACGGGTTTCATAGCTGCAAAATCAGGCAAAGCGCGCACATTAGCATAGCTGCTTGACGCTTTCTCCTGGCTATATGTGCAAATGCCTTTCTTTAAAGCCGTTTAACGGCTATCCCAGCTCACTCCGACGACAATCCATCGCGTAGTAACCGTTCAATCCACACGAAGGATGTCAGATGGAAATCAAGCTGCAATACCCGTTCACCAACGCTGCCGGCCAACGTATCGAAACCCTGACCGTGTCCCGCTTGAAGCGGGCCGACCTTAAAGCGGCCAGCCGCTACAGCAAAGATGACGCTGACCAGGAGGACTTCTTGTTTTCCCGCATGACCAGTTTGACGCTGGAGGATATCGACCAGTTGGACATTGCGGATAGCAAGGTGTTGGCAGACCGATTTCGCGAGATGGTGGGCATCGGAGAAGAGCCTGGGCGAGCTTGATGCGTTCCTGCTGACTGTGCTGCAAATACAGCCCTCGGAAATCGACGGCCTGGATATGGAGGACTACTGGCGGTGGATGGGCGAGGCAGAGCGCGAACTTAAACGCCGGCAGGCCCGCTTGCAGCAGGCTTTTTCGTGAAGTCGGCAAACAAAAGGCCGCCGGAGGATCGGCGGCCTGTCTGGCAAAAACCGGGTTATCGCTGGGAGCGTCCAGGACGCATCGCTCGGGCGAAGATGCCGAAAATCAGTGCGACTACTGGTAGTCCCCATGCGACAAGGGGCGCAATGAATAGCGCGGCCAGTAGCAACAGCAAAACAAAGCCGAGCAGATTTCCGTCAGACAGCGACCATGCCCACCAAACGGCAATCATGCAGGCGATGACAGCGCCAACAAGTTGGACAATTTCAGCGGTGGTTTCGCCGATGTCACGGGTATCGGTTTTCATAGGCCGCAGTATAGCGAGGACGGTTTCAGATGGCGAACAACATGCTGGTCAGTGTAGCAATTGGCGCGGTGCTGCAAGGCTCCTACCTGGCCGCTTTCGCAGGCGCCAAGCGCTCAATGGAAGTGCTGGACGCCACAACCAAACAGCTCAAAGGCCAACAGGATGCCCTGGGCCAGGCGATGAAGCGCGCCATGGGCACCCTGAGCGACGGCAGCCTGGCTGCATTGAACCGTGATTATGAGAGGCTGGGCCGAGCGGTGGACGCGCTGCGGCTGAAGCAGGAAAAGCTGGCCGCCAGCATGGCTCGTGGTGGCGAATTGAAGGCGGCACGGCAAGAAAGCTGGTCCGGGATGAAGGAAAGCGCGGCCACCGCCGTGGCGGTAGGAGCGCCTATCTTCGGCTCGGCGAAGCAGGCTGCAAAGTTCGAGGCCGGCCTGCGCGACATCACCATCACCGGCAACCTGACCAAGCAGCAAGAGCTGCAGGTCGGCGCAGCAATTCGCCAGGCGGCACTTACCACCAATCAGGGGCACGCTGCGATCCTGGACGGTGTGGGTACCTTGGTCGCGGCCGGCATGGACGCCCAGGAGGCCGGCAAGCGCTCCAAACTGCTTGGCCGCGTCTCCACCGCCACCAATGCCGACATGAAGGACGTGGCAAGCATGGTGTACAGCTTCACCGAAACGCTGGGCATCAAGACCGAGGACGGGCTGAAGGAGGCATTCAACCGCGCGGCGTATGGTGGCAAGCTGGGCCGTTTCGAACTGAAGGACATGGCGAAGGCGCTGCCCGAGATGACTGCCGCGTTTGCGGCCAAAGGCATCAAGGGGCAGCAGGCGGTTACTCAGATCGTGGCCAGCCTGGAGGTTGGCCGCGAGGGAGCCGGATCAGGCGACGAAGCCGTGACCAACCTGCGCAACTGGCTGTCACACATGAATGCCAAGCCGACCATAGACGCTTACAAGAAGGCCGGCGTCGATTACCAGGGCAGCATGCAGAACCTGGTGGCTGGCGGCTTCTCTAGCTATGAGGCGTCTCTGGAGATTGCCAACAACTTCATCAAAGGCAAGGGCGACGGCTTCATGAAGCAGTGGAAGGCCGCAGGCGCCAAGGGCGACCAGGAGGCCCAGCGCAAGTTGATGGAATCGTTCGGCCTGAACGAGGTGTTCCAAGACATCCAGACCATCAACCACCTGCTTTCCATGCGTCAAGGCTGGGACAAGTACAAAGAAAACAAGCAGAAAATGGGCAGCGAGGAGGCGTTGGGCAGCAAAGATAAGCCAAGCACCATCGACGTCGACTATGCCAAGCGTGTGGAGACGGCGGAAAAAGCTTGGCAGCGCTTCTCCACGCAAGTCACAGACGTGGCCATCACCATAGGCAATACCCTGTTGCCGTCCATTTCCAGCACCCTGGACGAGCTAACGCCGGTCATCAAGAGTTTCGGTGCCTGGGCTGAGCAGAACCCTGGCATGCTGCGCGGCATTATTGGCATGGTCGGCGGCGTGGTCGCTCTACGTACTGCGCTGTTCGGACTGAAGTTCCTGGGCAACTTCATGTTCCTGGCCCCGGCCAACTCGGTGGCAACCGCCTGGACGGTACTTTCCACCCGCGTCACGCTGATCAAGGCATTGCTGGCTGGCGGTTCGTCGCGCTTCTCTCTGCTGCTGCAGTTTTTCGGCATGAGCGCTGAGCGTGCCGGTCGGCTGACTGCGGTGCTGGGGAAACTTGGCGGCGGTGCGGTGCGTCTGGGGCGTCTGCTCGGCAGCAGTTTGTTGACTGTCGGCCGCACGGTGTTGTGGCTGGGCCGCGCAGTAATGATGAACCCGATTGGCCTGGCCGTGATGGCAATAGCGGGGGCGGCATACCTGATCTATCGCTATTGGGAGCCGATCAAGGCGTTTTTCGGCAAAGTGTGGTCGGCGGTGGACGGAGTGTTCAAGCGCTACCCGATCCTGAACTACATCTTCCCCATCATCGGCATCCCGCGTCTGATCATCGCCAACTGGAGCCGCATCAAAACCTTCTTTAGCGGGCTGTGGGAAGGCATCAAGCAATCCATGACCAGCTTGTGGGGGTGGATGAAGATGAAGGTGGCCAGCTGGATTGTGTTCTGGTTGCCGGTGATCCGCTTTGCCGGTGAGCTGCCTGGCAAATTCCTGACCGCTGGCAAAGACCTGGTGATGGGGCTGGTCAATGGCATCAAGGCCAAGATCGGCGCCGCCAAAGAGGCCATCGTCGGTCTTGGCAAGGACATCAAGGGCTGGTTTGCCAGCACGCTGGGCATCAAGTCCCCCAGCCGTGTCTTCATGGGCTTTGGCGACAACATTGCCCAGGGCGCGGCCATCGGCATAGACCGTAGCGCCGGCGGCGCCGTCCGCGCCTCCGGGGCGATGGCCAAAGCCACCGCCAACGCTTGGGGCAAGCCGCGGCTGCAGACGCCGGCTATCCAGGACCAGGCGCAGGCTCTTCAGACGATGCAACTGCGCGGCCGCGATGTCGGGCCGACCCGCATCGAGACGTTCCAGCGGCTGCAGGCTGGCGAGCGCGGTAACGCGGTGCCGGCCGGTAAGGCGCCGCAGCCGATGGCAATCCACTTCAACCCGGTCATCCACTTGCCGGCCGGCACGCCGGAAGCCACCAAGGGCGCGCTGCAAGAGACCTTGAAACTATCCATTCATGAGCTGGAACAGATGATCCGCCGCATCATGGCGCAACAGGACCGGAGGGCATACAACTGATGTTTGCGCTATTGGGCGAGGTCCAGTTTGACCTCATCACGTATTTCGATGGCTTCGAGTCGCAGTTCGGCGCGGACTATGCCGAGCATGCCCTGATCGACGGCAAGCCACGCCTGCAGCACATAGGCGACAAGCTGGACGAAATCCGCATCCAGCTGTCCTTCCATAGCCAGTACTGCGACCCGGAGCAGGAGCTGCTGAAGCTGCGCAGCGCGCTCGCGGCGCACCAGGCCATGGCCCTGGTGCTAGGCAATGGCGATTACAAGGGCTGGTTCGTCCTGACTGATGTGACCGCCACCAGCAAACAGACCGACAAGGCTGGCACGCTGATAGCCATGGACGCCAACATCACGCTGCGCGAGTTCGTTGGAGACAAGAAAGCTCCGCTGGCGCCACCTGCTGTCCAGCCCAAATCCCCGCCGGTTGCTGCTACGGCCTCCCTGGCCGCCAACAAATTGAAGGCGGCGGCCGGCTCGGTGCGCGACAACATCCGCCAGATGGTGGCCTATGCCAACCAGGCGCAGGCAGCGATGAAGACGGCGCAGGACTCGACCCAGCTCGCCCAACAGCTGCGCAGCAATCCACAGGCGGCCTTGGGGCGGGTGCCGGGCCTGCTGACCAATGCGAAGCAGGCGGCAGCGCCGCTGCAGAAGATGCTGCCCTCGCTGAACGAGCTAAGCGGCCAGTTGCCGGAAGCCGCCGTCATCGCCCGCGCCAGCAGCAATGCGCTGGGTGCCATCCTCAGTGTTCAGGACACGCTGTCATCGACCAATGCCAGCAACGTCTCCGGCAAGCTGGATGTGGCGGGCGGCTACCTGGGCGCCGCCAGCAGCGCGCTGGAGTCCGCCTCACCAGCCATCAGCAAGCTGGCCGGCAAAGTCATCACGAGGGCCATCTGATGTTTCTGACCCACGTCACCACCCAGGGCGAGCGCTGGGACCAACTGGCCAGCCGCTATTACGGCGATCCGCTGGCCTATGAGCGCATCATCACCGCCAATCCCCATATCCCCTTAGTCACCACGCTGCCGAGCGGACTGGTGCTGTCCATTCCCGTGATCGAGCAGGCCGATCTGGCCGAGGAGCTGCCACTATGGATGCGATGAGCAATGCCCAGGCCAAGGTGCCGCATCCGGTATTTCAGCTGGCCTATGGCCAGCACAGCATCACCAGCGACATCTCCCCGTATGTGCTGTCGGTTACCTATACCGATTACCTGTCGGGCCAGTCCGACGAGCTGGAGGTGGAATTGGAGGACAGCGACGGCCGCTGGATTCGCGCCTGGTATCCCGGCCATGGCGACCAGTTGACGCTCAAGATCGGCTATGCCGGCGAGCCGCTGCTGCCTTGTGGCGGCTTTGAAATTGACGAGATTGAATTCGCCTTCCCACCGACCACGGTGTCCATCCGCGCGCTGGCTACCGGCGTCAAGAAGTTGGTCCGCTCCCGAGTCGGCCGCGCATATGAAAACACCACCCTGGCGGCCATTGCCCAGCGTATCGCCAAACGCAACCACCTCACGCTGACTGGCAAAGTCCGCGACATCCGCATTGACCGGGTGACTCAGTACCAGGAGCGTGATGTCGCGTTCCTGACTCGGCTGGCGCGGGAGTTCGGTTACGCGTTCAAGATCGTTGGCAGCAAGCTGGTTTTCAGCGAACTGGCGGACCTGCGCGACGGCCAGCCGGTGATGACGCTGCGGCCTGGCGATCTGATATCGATCCGACTGCGGGACAAGATCAAGGAGATTTACCAGGAGGCAAAGCTCAAGCACCACAACCCCAAGACCAAGAAGCTGGTGGTATATGGCGTCAAGAATGGCGAGGTGGCGGCTACAGGCCACACCACGACGACGGCCAAGTCTGGCAAGAACCCAAGCAGCAGCGACTCGCTGAAGATGTCGGGTCGCGCCTCATCCCGTGCGACGGCCCAGGCGAAGGTGCAAGCAGCGCTGGATCAGAGCAACCTGGAGCAGACCGCCGGTAGCCTGACCTTGCCGGGCACGCCGCGCTTGGTGGCCGGCAGCACCTTTGACCTGGTCGACTGCGGGAAGCTATCCGGCCGTTACCTGGTGGAGTCTGCGCGCCACAGGATAGACCGCAGTGGCGGCTACACCACCGACCTGGAGGTCAAGCGCGCCGCCCTGGCCGTGCAGCAAGGCAAAGGAACGGCGGGCAAGAAGCCGGCATCAGGCTTGAAGGTGTACGGGATAAAGGACAACCAGGTGCAGGTGGTTGGCACCACGCCGCAGAAGGGCAAGAAGAAATGAACTTGGAGACCCTGGAAGAGTTCGGCGCCACGGTGAGGTTTGGCACCGTCAGCGCCAGCAAGCCCGGCTTTGCCCGCGTGCGCCTGCCGGACCTCGACAATATGCGCACCATGTGGCTGCCGATAGCGTATGCCAAGACCCAGGACGACAAAGCCTGCTGGACCTACGATAGCGGCGAACAGGTGGCGGTATTGCTGGACGCGCGCGGAGAGGACGGCGTAATCCTGGGCGCGGTGTACTCCGAGGCGGACACGCCGCCTACCAGCAGCCCGGACAAGTTCATGGTGCGCTTCAAGGATGGCGCGCTACTGGAGTATGACCGGGCCAGCCATGTATTGATCGTGTCCGGCGTGCAAAAAGTGGTGGTTGAGGCAAGCGCCACTGTCCTGGTGCAGGCTGGGGCCAAGGTAACCGTCGACGCACCGGATACCGAGTTCAGTGGCAATGTCCTGGTGAAGGGCAAACTGGTGGGGCAAGGCGGGATGGCGATCTCGGGCGGGGGTGGTGCCAGCGTAGCCGGCGACATGAAGGTGGATGGGAATATGAGCGCCAGCGGTACTATTATGGATGCCGGAGGAAACTCCAACCATCATTCACATTGAGTTGAGGGCATATTTTGGAAAGTATCGAGTACCGAGGGTTCATGATCTGGTTTGCCGGATATCGGCATGCGGATGCTTCATGGGGAGTGCGTTACTTCGTTGGTCGTCACACTAACGAAGGGGTCCGAGAAGTACCGTTCTCGCTTGATCGTTCATACCACTCAAGCGAGGATGCTAAAGAGCATGCTTTGATCGCAGCTCACCAAAAAATAGATCGCTACCTTGACGGAGCTGATCAGTCTTTGGCCATTCTTTTCTAGAATTAATCCCCTTTAAAGTCCCCCGGCCGGGGCATGCGGCACCATAGCATGCATGACTCGGCTATCTGACTCCCTTCACTGGCAACCCGCACTGCACCGCCCCGACTTGGTCGAGGCGGAAGCGGATATCGACCAGGCCATCCGAATCATCCTCACCACGCCCAAGGGCAGCGACCCATTGCGGCCGGACTTCGGCTCCAACGTCCACCTCTATCTCGACAACCCCGTTGATCAGGCCGTGCCGCACCTGGTGCGCGAGAGCGTCGAGGCCATCCGGCAATGGGAACCACGTTGCCAGCTGGTCAAGGTCTCACCGCTATTTGATGGCTCGCGCATCACCTTGCGCGTGACCTGGCGTCTGGCCAACGGCGTGCAACACATCACGGAGCTGCCGCTATGACCTTGCCCGAACCCAACTTTATCGCCCGCGACCCGGACGCCATTACCACCGAAATCATCGCGCAGTATGAGCAGCTGTCGGGCAAAACGCTGTACCCGGCCCAGGTGGAGCGGCTGCTGATCGACGTAATCGCCTACCGCGAGTCCCTGGTGCGCATCGGCATCCAGGAGGCAGCGAAGCAAAACCTGGTGGCCTATGCCCGCGCGCCGATGCTGGACTACCTGGGCCAGCTGGTGGGCGTGACCCGACTGCCGGCGCAACCGGCCCGCACCACGTTGCGCTTTACTGTGGACGCGGCGCAGGCCAACAGCTTGTTGATCCCCGCCGGCACCCGCGTAGAAAGCGGCGACGGCGCCGTCACCTTCGCCACCGACGACGATGTGAGCCTGCCGGCCGGCCGCTTATCGGTCGATGCCGCCGCCACATGCCAAGAGCCTGGCACTGCCGGAAATGGCTGGCAGAGCGGGCAAATTGCCAGCTTGATGGATGACCTGGGTGATGTGGATGTGGGAGTCGCCAATATTGCGACCGCGTCTGGTGGCATCGACGAGGAAGAGGACGAACGACTGCGCGAGCGGGTCACGCTGGCGCCCGAGTCGTTTTCCAATGCGGGTAGCAGCCAGGCGTACCGCTTCCATGCGCTGCGCGCCCACCAAAGCATTGTGGATGTGGCGGTGCTGTCGCCTCGGCCGGGCGTAGTGCAACTGTACCCGTTGCTGGCCACTGGGCTACCCAATGCCGAGATGCTGGCGCTGGTGCAGGCAACCTGCTCGTCCGAGCGGGTGCGGCCGTTGACCGACCGGGTGGAGGCGCTGGCGCCGGCCGCCGTGGACTACATCATCGAGGCACAGCTGAAGCTGTACAGCAAGGTGGATGCGGCCAACGTGCGGGTACAGGCCCAGCGCGGTGCCGAAGCCTTCGCGGCCAAGAACGCGGCAACTCTGGGCCGGGATATCGTGCCGAGCCAGGTCATCGCCGCGCTACAGGTCGACGGCGTCTACGAGGTCAATCTGACCAGCCCGCAACGGTTGGCGCTGGCCGCGCACCAGTGGGCACGCTGCACCGCAATCAAGCTCGCCATCACGGAGGCCACCAATGGCTGACCTACCGTTGCCGCCATCGCTGGCGGGCGATGCCCGCAGCCAGGTGTTGGCCAAGCTGGCGGCCCGGATCAGCGATGTCGATCTCTCGGCATTACTGGTCTACCTGGCGGACACCGTCAGCGCCTCCGCGCTGCCGCACTTGGCCGAGCAATTCAGCCTGGTCGGAGATGGCTGGGAACTGGCCGAGTCCGACGACGCGCGCCGCGCGTTGATCAAGAGCGCTATCGAGCTGCACCGCTACAAGGGAACGCCCTGGGCGGTCCGCGAGGTAGTGCGGCGCCTGGACATGGGCGAGGCCACGCTGCTTGAGGGCTTATCCGGCCAGCGCCGCGACGGTTTCATCCAGCGCAATGGCTTCTATGTCCATGGCGACCCGGATGCCTGGGCCAAGTACCGCGTGTTACTGCAGAGACCGATCACCAACGACCAGGCCGACCAGCTGCGCGCCGCGCTGACCGCGTATGCGCCGGCTCGCTGCCACCTAGCCAGCCTGGAGTACCAGGCCGTAGCCAATCGCCACAACGGCGCCATCCACCGTAATCGTCAATTCAACCGAGGGAGTGCCTGATGGCCAATTTGCAGGAAAAACCCGTCTGGGAGACGGGCATCTATCAGCTGGAAACCTCCGACCCCGTGCTGGCCGGGCCGGATGGTATCGACAACCTGCAGGGCAAACAGCTGGCCAACCGCACCGCCTACCTGAAGAAGCAGGTGGACGACCTGGTCTCCGGTGCGTTGACTGCCGAGTACGCCGACCGCCTCAAAACCTCGCGGACCTTGGCCATGACAGGCGATGGAGCCTGGAGTGTGAACTTTGACGGCAACGACAATGTCAGTGCCGCCATGACGCTGGCCAATACCGGCGTAGCTGCGGGCAACTACGGCATGGTAACGGTGGACGCCAAGGGGCGTATCACCAGCGGCCGGCAGATGGCGGCAGCGGACGTGCCGGCACTGGACTGGAGCAAGATCGCCAGCGGCCGGCCGTCAACGCTGGATGGTTACGGCATCGCCATCGCCAGCCAGGCAGAGGCTGAAGCCGGCAGCGACAACAGCCTGGCAATGACGCCGCTGAAGGTGGCGCAGGCATTGAATGCCGTTGGCCTGGCTGGCCGCGCCAAGAACATCACCAGCGGCTCGCTGCAAACCATTCGCCCCAACGGCCTATATCACGTGAATGCCGTCGGGCAGGTTGCCGACGCGCCGGTAAAATGCAATGGCATGCTGCTAACCCACTTCCTCAACGACCAATGGGGCAATCAGGTCTACTGGATGTGGGGCGGCGACACGTATGAGCAGCGGCTGGAAAACGGCATCTGGAAACCCTGGGTCAAGAGTCTGAAAGCCGGGCGGCAAAGCACGCTGGCCGAATACGGCATCACCGACGCCGCCACCAAGGCCGAGCTGCAAGCGGCTATCAGTAACGTCATCGCCGGCGCACCGGGCGCCCTGGACACCCTGCAAGAGCTGGCGGCCGCGCTGGACAATGACGCCAGTTTTGCGGCCAACCTGACCAAGAAGCTGGCCACCAAGGCCGACAAGGCCGCCACGCTGGACGGTTATGGCATCGCCGATGCATTGCCACTGCGGGCGGACATTGCATCGGCGGTAGATCTGGACACCCTCACTATCACCGGCATTTACCACAATCCCGCCAACGATAATGCGATCAAGGGCAAGAATTGGCCCTGCCCACAGGCCGGCCAACTGACCGTGAGGGCGACCGGCGAGATGGTCTATCACACCTATCAGGCGTTTGCCGATGGGGGATTCTGGCACCGCTGCCGCTATCAGGGCCGCTGGACTGTGTGGCGCCAGCTGGCGGATGCCGCCACCACGCAGGATGGCATCACCGCCGCCGCGCCGCCTGGGCAGATTGCCTATTTCGCCCGCGACACGCCGCCGCCGGGCTGGATCATCTGCAACGGCGCGCAGGATGTATCGCGCGCAACCTACGCCGCACTGTTTGCGGCCATTGGTGAGCGATTCGGCGCTGGCGATGGCAAAACCACATTCGGCGTGCCAGATCTACGCGGCGAGTTTATCCGCGGCTGGGATGCTGGGGGCGGTGTGGACGTCGCCGGCCGCAGTTTTGGTAGCCGCCAGGCCTCTCAGAATCTGGCACACGATCACGCCATCCCGACACCGGCAGGCAATATTGCCGGCCAGGACACTGTCCTCGTGGACAATGGCGGCGCGCCGCTGGATTTGGGCGCGCGGCAGGCGTCAAATGAATTGTTGGGAGAGTGGAACGGCAGCGGCAGGTATTTGCGCTACGCGACATACAGCACCGGCGGCAACGAATCCCGGCCCCGCAACGTCGCGCTGCTGGCCTGCATCAAAGTCTGAGGGGGTACCAATGAACGAACAAAAAATAGTGTATTGCTACAGCGCCGCGACCGGCGAATGCACCGGGCAAACCACGGCGCAACGCTCGCCGCTGGATGTGGACGAGGTCTATCTGATTCCCGCCTGGGCGGCAGAAGCTGCCCCTCCGGCGGCCGGCCCGCGCCACGCGGCCGCCTGGCGCGCGGCCGACGGCAGCATCCCCGCCCATTGCATCCTGGGTGGCGGCTGGCAGCTGCTGCCGGATTGGCGCGGCGTGCCGCTGTGGGATACCGCCACGGCGCAGCCGATTGTCGCGCAGTTGGGTGACACGCCGGAGACGCTGGGCGCCACCGAGCTGCCGCCGCCGCCGTTTGGCGTGTGGGATGGCATGAGCTGGAGCGTTGACCAGGTCGCCGAGTTGGCCGCACAGCGTGCCGCAGTCGAAACGGAAATCGCCGCGCGGCGCGGCCAGGCCGATGCGGCCATTGTGCCGCTGCATGATGCGGCTGACCTGGGCATGGCGACGCCAGCCGAGTCCGTGCTGCTGGCAGCCTGGCGGCGCTACCGGGTGGAGCTGTCCCGAGTGTCGAATCAGCCAGGCTTTCCGAACCAAATTGATTGGCCGCTGATCCCGGCATAGTGCAGAAAACAGCAGTCGAGCAGGTGTTGGAGCACCCGCTCGACTAGCTGACCCGCAGAGCAGACCTGCAAGTCATCCCAAGGCTGTCATTGCCGTTGGCCAACGGTGAAACAAGCCTATCGGGATATTTCGCATCAGGAAAGAGTCTTGCAGATGTTACAAATCACAGCAGCACCCATCGTTCCATGGATTGGCGGCAAGCGCCGTCTGGCCAAGCACATCCTTCCTCTGTTTCCCGAGCATATCTGCTATGTCGAACCCTTCTGCGGCGCGGCCGCGCTCTATTTCCTGAAGGAACCGGTCAAGGTAGAGGTAATCAACGACGTCAACGGGGAGCTGGTCAACCTTTACCGAGTCGTACGCCACCACATGGAAGAGTTTGTCCGGCAATTCAAATGGTCGCTGACATCGCGGCAAATCTTCAAGTGGTTGCAGATCACCCCGGAGGAGACGCTGACCGACATCCAGCGGGCTGCCAGGTTCTTCTACCTCCAGAAGATGGCCTTCGGCGGCAAGGTGGACAACCAAAGCTTCGGGACGGCCACCACCAGTCCCCCCAAGCTCAACCTGTTGCGCCTAGAAGAAGACTTGTCTGCCGCCCACCTACGCCTGAGCCGCACCTATATCGAAAACTTGGACTGGACTGACTGCATCAAGAAGTACGACCGGGAGCACACGCTGGTCTACTGCGACCCGCCATACTGGGGCACTGAGGGCTATGGCGTAGACTTCGGTTTGCACCAGTATCAGCGCATGGCAGAACTGGCCAAATCGATGAAGGGGCGGATGATCATCTCGGTCAATGACATCCCAGAGATGCGCCAGGCTTTTGATGGGCTGAGCATGGAGCGAGTAGACATTGCCTACACGGTGGGTGGCGCCGGCCGCAGCAAGGACAAGAAGGGGGAACTGATCATCCGTAACTGGTGATCGTCCACCGAAAGAGCGAAGGGGCCAGCCGGCCCCTTCGTGTGGGAAGTGAAATTCTTTTGCGGATGCTGGAAAATGGGTTGATCACCATTTATCGCGCAAAATGGCGCACAGTTTTCGCGCCGCGCTTCAGCCGACAGCCGAAGCCCCCTCCACCGTCACCCAGCCCAGGACACACAATGATCATCAACAGCACTGCCCCGGCCACCGCTGCGCCCATCGCCAACGATGACCAGCCGATCAAGGCCGCTTACTTCTGGCCGGAGATCGACCCGGCCCACGCCCGCGCCGCCATGCGGCTGGACGGCACCGTCACCGCGCCGCGGCTGCGCCATGCGCTGGTGGAGGCCGTCGCCGGCGTCAATCAAGAGCTGAGCGGCTGGCGGCAAATCCGCACCGCCGCCGGCGCCAGCCAGCTAGCCGAGGTGGCGGCCGAACAGATCGACGGCGAGTCGGTGCTGATGCAACGCTGGCGCCGCGCGGTCTACGCCACCGCCGCCGCCGAGCTGGCCGAACGCTACCGCAGCTTTGACACCACCGGCGCCGGCCGCCAACGCGCCGACGATCTGGACAGCACCGCCGACGACCTGCGCGCCGATGCCCGCGCCGCCATCCGCGCCATTTTGGCGGTGGGCCGCGCCACGGTGGAGCTGATCTGATGCGCGCCATCCGCGCCGACCAGGGCGACACCGTGGACGCCATCGCCTGGCGCGCCTACGGCACAACCCGCGGCGTGGTGGAGCGGATTCTCAGCGCCAACCCCGGACTGGCCGACCTGGGCGCGGTGCTGCCCATGGGAACGCTGGTGCAGCTGCCCGACTTGCCGACCGACCCCGCGCCGGCGCAAACCCTCATCAACCTATGGGACTGAATCACATGGCCGAACCCGTAAGCAGTACCGCCACCACCGCCACCCTGGCCGCCGTCGCCGGGCTGGCCCTGTTCCCCGGCATCGACGCCGCCACCGTTTTGGGAGCCTTCGCCGGCGCCGCGGTGTTCGTGCTGAGTTCCGACAGCCTGGGCCTGGCCAAGCGCGCGATGTTCTTCATTGCCAGCTTCATCGCCGGTTGTCTGGCCGCCGCCTCCGTCGCCGGCCTGCTGGCCAAATGGATGCCGATCGAGGCGAGCCCCGGCGTCGGCGCGCTGATCGCCGCCGCCCTAGCCGTCAAGGTCTTGCTGTACCTGATCCGCCTGGCCGACGACCCGGCCAAGGCGTTGCGCACGCTGAAAGGGGGCGGCCAATGATCGCCCATGCCCACATCGTGCTGGCCGTCGCCCTTGCCCTGGTCCTGCTGGCCTTCCAGCGCGGCGACAGCCAGCACCGCCCCATTGCCAGCCTGTTGGCTTACCTGCTGATCGTCGCCGCCGGCGCGGTGGCGGTGCTGCACCTGTTCGGCCTGCCGCAGCTGGCCGACGGCCCGCAGCTGTTTCTCAACGCCGTATGGCTGCTGGCGTTGCTGGCCCAGCGCGGCAACGTGGTGGAGCTGTTCCGCGCCAGCGGCCCGCGCCAATCGCGGCTGGCCATCCTGCTGAGGAGGGAGACATGGATCTGATCTTGAAGAAGGGCGACCACGGCCAGGCGGTGCAAGACCTGCAAGCCCAGCTCCGCGCCCAGGGCGCAGCGCTGGCGATAGATGGCTGGTTTGGCGAAGCCACCGAAACCGCCATCGCCCAGGCGCAGCGCCGCGCCGGGCTGGTGGTGGACGGCATCGCCGGCCGCAAGACCTTGGCGGCGCTGCGCGGCGTACGCGACCCGCGCCGGCTGACCGAAGCCGACCTGCAGGCCGCCGCCGCCCGCCTGGGCGTGGCGCTGGCCAGCATCAAGGCTATCCACGCGGTGGAGTCGCGCGGCAGCGGATTTCAGGCCGATGGCCGGCCCGTCATCCTGCTGGAACGGCATGTCGCCTACCAGCGCGCCGGCGTCGCCCACCAAGATGCGGCACAGCTGGCCACCCGTTATCCGGCCATCTGCAATCCCGCCCGCGGCGGCTACGCCGGCGGCGCGGCCGAGTGGGTGCGCTTCGCCAGCCTGGCGGCGGTGGCCGGCGACCTTGTCGCCATCGAGTCTTGCAGCTGGGGGCTATTCCAGATCATGGGCTATCACTGGCAGCGGCTGGGCTACGCCAGCGCCGCAACATTCCGCGCCGCGATGGAATCGGGCGAGGCCGCCCAGCTGGAAGCCTTCGCCCGTTTCATCGAAGCCGAGCCGGCGCTGCTCAAGGCCCTGCAGGCCAAGCGCTGGGCCGACGTGGCCAAGCTCTACAACGGCCCGGCCTACAAGGAAAACCTCTACGACAGCAAGCTGGCGGCGGCCTACGCCCGCGCGGAAAGGCTGAGCGCATGATGGCCGCCCTCGCCCGCCGCTTCGCCGGCACTCTGCTGATCGCGCTGGCGCTGCTCGCCGGCTTCACACTGTGGCAGCAGCGCGACCAGCTCCAGCGCCAGGCCGCAGAGCTGGCCACCGCCACGCAAGACAGCGCCCGCTTGGCCACGCTCAACCAGCTGCAAGCCGAGCAGCTGGCGGCCCAGGCTATCGACATCAAGTTGCAGGCCGCCGCCAGCCGCGAGCTGGCCGAACAGGTGACCGCCCTATCCCGCAAACACGCCGCCGCCGCGGCCAAACTGGAGGCCGCCATCCATGCCACGCCTGCCGCCGCTGCCTGGGGCAGCGCTGCTATTCCTGCTGACCTTGCCCGCCTGTTCGACACCACCGCGCCAGCCGGCGCCGCGCCCGCTGCTGCTGCAACGCTGCCCGGCGGTGACGGCCTGTCCGCTGCCGGCGCTGGCGCCAACCACCAACCAGCAACTGGCCGACAGCTGGCAGCAGCACCGGGCGGCGCTTGAATCCTGCGCCGCGCAGATCGATCACATCATCCATTGCCAACAGAACACGCCATGACCGATTTCTACGACCGCGCCCAGGCGCTGGAACAACTCCAGCGCGATGCCGCGCTGGCCCGCCAGCTCGCCAACATCACCCACCGCGCCAGCCTCAGCCATTGCGAGGATTGCGCCGAGCCGATACCCGACGCCCGCCAGCGCATCGTCGCCGGCTGCTCGCGCTGCGTGCAGTGCCAACAGGAATTCGAACGCTATGAACAAGCCCGCTAGCCTGCGCCAGGCGCTGGAAGCGGCGCTGCCGGAGCTGCGCGACAACCCCGACCGGCTGCTGATGTTCATTGAAGATGGCGGCATCGTCGCCGCCCCCGGCCGGCTGTCGTTCGGCTATCGCTACACCGTCAAACTGATCGTCACCGACTACGCCGGCCACCTCGACCAGCTCATCATCCCGCTGCGCGGCTGGATCGAAGCCAACGAGCCGCCGCTGATCCAGAACCCGGAACGGCTGGAAAAAGGATTCCGCTTTGAAGCCGAGCTGACCAGCCTAGCCGCGATGGATGTAGAGATCACGCTCCAACTGACCGAAGGGGTCAAAGTTCAGACAGAGGCAGACGGCAGCATTACCGCCACCCACCGCGGCGAGCCGCCCGAGCCATGGGCCTGGGATATCACGGTGAAAAATGAACATGATGCAGCTTGAAACCGAGCTGTCCGGCCTGTTGCAGCGGGTGGAGCCGGCGGCCCGCCGCGCGCTGGCTCGCGACATCGCCAAAGCGCTGCGCGCCAGCCAGCAGCAACGCATCCGCGACCAGCTCAACCCGGACGGCAGCGAGTTCACGCCACGCAAGCCGCAATTCCGCGCAAAGAAGGGCAAAATCCGCCGCCAGATGTTCAGCAAGTTGCGCGCCGCCAAGTGGCTGAAGGTGGAAGCCACCACCAACGGCGCCGCCGTTGCTTTCGTCGGCCAGGTGGAACGCATCGCCCGCGTCCATCAATACGGCCTGCGCGACCGCGTCAGCCGGCGCAGCCGCCGCGAAACGCAATATCCGGCGCGCGAGCTGCTGGGCTTCGCCGCCGCCGATATCGAAGTTATCCGCGACCAGATGCTGGCCCATCTATCCAAGTAACACCCGCCACAAGGAAGCACCATGCAACACACGCAAATCAGTCTACGCAATACCAATTGCATCAAGATCAACCTGCATAGCAGCCCGCTCAAAAAAAGTGGGGGCGCTTTTTGGAAAAGCGCCCCCACTTTTGCATCAAACTTAACTCAAAAAATACTTAAAAAATTCAATACAGCACGCCCCTGGACGATTTCCCCCATCATAAATTAAGGTCAATCCTCAAAGTACACCGTCAAGCAGAGTCGAACAGATTCACTATCGGAAACTTGACTCCTTTGCCGTTCTTGCCATAGCCATCATACTTCGTAGGATCAACAATATGGCCAAAATCTTCAGCGCCAATTCCAGCATTAGCTGCATACTGCTTAGCTTGGCGCTCTATCAGTGGAAGGTTTTTTTTCATTTCCTCAACTGAATCAGAATACCTAGCCTTGACATCAGGATCTGTCGTTGTATCAGCTATTTTCTGGAATGCGATGATATTGGACTGAACCGTGCCAATAACTGACATTCGCTCATTGTAAGCTACCGCATATCCCATTGGCCCCATGATCGGCTCCTAAGCATCACGCATTGAATTGACAATGGTTAATTGTAGCTCAGAAAGGCAACTTGGGAGAGCTTGGGAACAGCTTGTAAGTGCTTATACTGACATCAACCACACCCACACCGGTGTAAGGATTGAACGACGTCAGCTTACCTTGGCAATTCAGATATGTTGAATACTCATAATTCAACGGTGTAATTGTCAGCTTCGGAATAGAAAGCTGAGTACGGGGGTCAATATTGGATACAAAGCTAATCTCACACCCAGGAGCATTACTCGTCACACCAGTCAAAGGCTTACTACGGTAAATGATATCCACACTGTCAATGCCAATGTTTGCCGGCAACAAAGAGTATACATAGGTTGACACTGTGCTTTTTGCTGGCAGTGTCGCCGGAAGATGCGGACTGAACGACATATAGTCCTTGCCTTCCTTTTCAAGATAGAACGGATCGCTAATATTTTTAATATTGACGGTTACTGCCGCGCACGCGGCGCTGGAAATCCCAAGAACTAATAAACCAGCAATGAGCTTTCTCAACATCTCAACACTCCAAAATTTTATTAATCTGAGATTCGATTTTCACGTCACTTATGACAGGTGGTAACTGACAAAATGATCAGTATCACAATCTAGTCAGTTGTGAGGGTTCACCACACAACACCCACCCCGCGACACCCCATGCCGGCCCGTGCAAACTGCCCGGCATGGACGATTACGCAGACCTCTCCCGCCGCATTGAGTCGCTGATCCGCCTGGGCACCATCGCCCAGGTGGATCACGACGCCGAGCGCGTGCGCGTGCAATCCGGCGACCTCACCAGCCACTGGCTACCCTGGCTCGCGCCGCGCGCTGGCCAGACCCGCGACTGGAACCCGCCCACCGAGGGCGAGCAGGTGATATTGCTCTGTCCCAGCGGCGACCCGGCGACCGCCATTGTGCTGCTGGGCCTGTATTCCGATCAGCGGCCGGCGCCCTCCCACAGCCCCGACGAACATTTGCGCGTCTACCCGGACGGCGCCCGCATCCTCTACAACCACGCCGCCGGCGCGCTCAGCGTGTCCGGCATCCAGACCGCCACGGTGCAGGCCGCCGTACTCGTCACCGTGAGTTGCCCGGAAACCGTCATCACCGGCAACGTCACGATCCTGGGCCGCTTGACCGTGCTGGGCGACGTGATAGCCAGGGCGAAAGCTACCGTGTCCGGCCTGTTCAGTTACCTCGCCGGCATGGCGGGATCGGGCGGCGCCGGCGGCGCGTCCACCACCATCAGCGGCAACATCAACCATAGCGGCGGCGCGTTGTCGTCCAACGGCGTGACGCTGCACAGCCACACCCACCCCGACCCGCACGGCGGCAATACGGAGCCACCCCGATGAGCAGCTACACCGGCATGGACGCCGCTACCGGCCGCGCCATCCACGATGACGACCACATCCGCCAATCCATCGCCCGCATCCTCACCACCCCGCGCGGCTCGCGCATCGAGCGGCGCGAGTTCGGCAGCATCCTGCCGGACCTGATCGACCGCCCGCTAAACGGCAAGACCCGCATGCAGGCGATGGCCACCACCGTCATGGCGCTGGCCGCCTGGGAGCCGCGGATAGAACTGACACGCGTCCTCTTGCAGACCGGAACCGGCGCCGCGGCTGGCGCGCTGACCATCGACATCGACGCCAGGCGCCGGGCCGGCGGCCAGCCGCTGCAATTTGCCATTCCCTTGAGGAGCTGACCGCATGGCCATAGACCTGACCCGCCTGCCCGCGCCGACCATCGTGGATGCCATCGATTACGAAACTCTGCTTGAGGCCTACAAATCCGGTTTTCTTGCGCGGGTCCCGCCTGAGCAGCGCGCGAGCTACGCCGCCGCGCTGCAACTGGAAAGCGAGCCGATCACCATGGCGCTGCAGCTGGCCAGCTACCGCGAAATGCTGCTGCGCCAGCGCGTCAACGAAGCCGCCCGCGCCAGCCTGCTGGCCTACGCCGCCGGCGCCGATCTCGACAACCGCGCCGCAGACTACGGCGTGCAGCGGCTGCTGATCCAGCCAGCCAACCCGGACGTCACCCCGCCAACCGAGGCGCTATGGGAAGACGACAGCCGGCTGCGCTATCGCTGCCAGATGGCGCTGGAAGGGCTGGCCAGCGGCGGGCCGCGCGGCGCGTACTTGTTTCATGCCTTGAGCGCCAGCGCCGAGGTGCTGGATGCCGATGTGGATACCCCGGCCGGCGGCGTGGTGCGGGTGTGGCTGCTGGGCCGTGACGGCATCGCCAGCCCAGCGCTATGCGATACCGTCGCCGCCGCGTTGAGCGCCGAGGACGTGCGTCCGCTGTGCGACACGGTGCAGGTCTGCGCCAGCCAGCCGCTGGCATTCGCTATCGATGCCCGCATCCTGTACCAGCCTGGCGGCGAGGCCGCCAGCGGCGGACTGGCCGGCGCCCGCGACCGACTGGACCGGATGCTTGCCGAGCGCCGCAAAATCGGCGGCAGCGTGCCGCGCTCCGCCATTGACGCCGCATTGCATGTGCCAGGCGTGGACCGTGTCAGCATCGCCAGTCCGGCGGCGGACGTGCTGTGCGGCGTTGGCCAGTTTCCCGACTGCGCCGCCATCACGGTGACGCCGCAATGAGCCGCCAACTGCTGCCGCCCAACCGCACGCCGCTTGAAGCCGCGCTGGCCGATGCCTGCGCGCTGACGCTGGACCCATCGCCGATTCGTGGCCTGGCCGACAGCCGCCGCTGCCCGGCGCCGCTGCTGCCCTGGCTGGCGTGGTCCCGCAGCGTGGCAAACTTCGACGCCGCCGCCACCGAGGAGCAACAACGCGCCCTGATTGCCTCCTCCGTCGCCGTCCACCGCCGCAAGGGAACCCTCTCGGCTGTGCGCCAGGTGTTCCGCGACCTCGGTCTGGGCGAAGTGCGAATCAACGAGGGCAACCACCACTACCAGGCAGACGGCGAACTGGTGGCCGATGGCTTCGGCACCGCAGGCGATCCCGCCGGCTGGCCTGAATACCGGGTGCAGATCGACAAGATGCTGAGCCTGGAGCAGGCCGCCGCTGCCCGCAGAATTCTCAATGATGTGGCCCCGGCACGTTGCGTGCTGTGGGGCTTGGACTTCACCGGCGCCACACTGATCGCCAACGGCTACGCCAGCGCCAACGGCGCCTATACCGCAGGAGTGATACGAACATGACAGCCCTTCCCATCCCCGCTACGCCCGGTTGGCCCGGCGTCACCCGCTACGAGGTAACGGAGCGATTGCTGGGCGGCGACGGCGGCCCGCTCAACCGTGCGCCGTCCGAGTTGCTGGAGCGCACCGAGTACCTGAAGAAGCAGATAGACGACATCGTGTCCGGCGCGCTGGTGGCCGAGTACGCCGACCGCCTCAAGACCCCGCGCAACCTCGCCATGACCGGGGATGGTAGCTGGAGCGTGACGTTCGACGGCAGCGGCAATGTCAGCGGCGCGCTGACGCTGGCAAACAGCGGCGTGACCGCCGGTAGTTACGGCATGGTGACGGTGGATGCGAAAGGCCGCGTGGCAGCTGGGCGACAGATGACGGCGGCGGACGTGCCAGCGCTGGACTGGAACAAGATTGCCAGCGGCAAGCCATCCACCCTCGCCGGCTACGGCATCGCCGACGCCGCCAGCAAGGCCGAATTGCAAGCCGCCATTGATGGCGTGGTGGCCGGTGCGCCCGGCGCGCTCAACACCCTGCAAAAGCTGGCGACGGCACTGGACAATGACGCCAGCTTCGCCGCCAACCTGACCAAGAAGCTGGCCGGCAAAGCCGACAAAGCCAGCACCTTGGCTGGCTACGGCATCACCGACGCCGCCACCAAGGCCGAGCTGCAAGCGGCTATCAGTAACGTCATCGCCGGCGCACCGGGCGCCCTGGACACCCTGCAAGAGCTGGCGGCCGCGCTGGACAATGACGCCAGTTTTGCGGCCAACCTGACCAAGAAGCTGGCCACCAAGGCCGACAAGGCCGCCACGCTGGACGGTTATGGCATCGCCGATGCATTGCCACTGCGGGCGGATATTGCATCGGCGGTAGATCTGGACACCCTCACTATCACCGGCATTTACCACAATCCCGCCAACGATAATGCGATCAAGGGCAAGAATTGGCCCTGCCCACAGGCCGGCCAACTGACCGTGAGGGCGACCGGCGAGATGGTCTATCACACCTATCAGGCGTTTGCCGATGGGGGATTCTGGCACCGCTGCCGCTATCAGGGCCGCTGGACTGTGTGGCGCCAGCTGGCGGATGCCGCCACCACGCAGGATGGCATCACCGCCGCCGCGCCGCCTGGGCAGATTGCCTATTTCGCCCGCGACACGCCGCCGCCGGGCTGGATCATCTGCAACGGCGCGCAGGATGTATCGCGCGCAACCTACGCCGCACTGTTTGCGGCCATTGGTGAGCGATTCGGCGCTGGCGATGGCAAAACCACATTCGGCGTGCCAGATCTACGCGGCGAGTTTATCCGCGGCTGGGATGCTGGGGGCGGTGTAGACGTCGCCGGCCGCAGTTTTGGTAGCCGCCAGGCCTCTCAGAATCTGGCACACGATCACGCCATCCCGACACCGGCAGGCAATATTGCCGGCCAGGACACTGTCCTCGTGGACAATGGCGGCGCGCCGCTGGATTTGGGCGCGCGGCAGGCGTCAAATGAATTGTTGGGAGAGTGGAACGGCAGCGGCAGGTATTTGCGTTACGCGACATACAGCACCGGCGGCAACGAGTCCCGGCCCCGCAACGTCGCGCTGCTGGCCTGCATCAAAGTCTGAGGGGGTACCAATGAACGAACAAAAAATAGTGTATTGCTACAGCGCCGCGACCGGCGAATGCACCGGGCAAACCACGGCGCAACGCTCGCCGCTGGATGTGGACGAGGTCTATCTGATTCCCGCCTGGGCGGCAGAAGCTGCCCCTCCGGCGGCCGGCCCGCGCCACGCGGCCGCCTGGCGCGCGGCCGACGGCAGCATCCCCGCCCATTGCATCCTGGGTGGCGGCTGGCAGCTGCTGCCGGATTGGCGCGGCGTGCCGCTGTGGGACACCGCCACGGCGCAGCCGATTGCCGCGCAGCTGGGCGACACGCCGGAGGCGCTGGGCGCGACCGAGCTGGCGCCGCCACCGTTTGGCGTGTGGGATGGCGCGGGTTGGAGCGTTGACCACGCCGCCGCGTTGGCCGCACAGCGTGCCGCAGTCGAAACGGAAATCGCCGCGCGGCGCGGCCAGGCCGATGCGGCCATTGTGCCGCTGCATGATGCGGCTGACCTGGGCATGGCGACGCCAGCTGAAGCCGAACTGTTGGCCGCCTGGCGGCGCTACCGGGTGGAGCTGTCCCGCGTGCCGCAGCAGCCAGGCTACCCGGCCGCAGTCAATTGGCCGGCACCGCCAGCCGCACTATGACAAAGCCCCGCATTCGCGGGGCTGTTTGTTTATGCCGCCTTGCCTTGCGGCGGTGGCCGTTTGCCGATCTGATCGACTTCAAATCTCAGGGCGGCGACGGCCGCATCCGAGATAAACCCAATCGATGGGTCATCGTGATGGGATGCCAGGGTGTGGCCGATTTTATCTAGGCAGCAACAGAGATTTTCTAGGGTGTCACGCGGCGAGGTTCCAATAAGGGGATTCAAATGAATAGCTTCAGAGCGATTGCGCATTTTCTTGCCTTTTAGTTTTTGCTTTTGGGTGAAAAATTCCAAAACAGTATTTTTATGGAATTTCTCGCGGCTGCATATTGGCTTAATCGCTAATACGCTGCATAACATCAGGCAAAAATATGTGCGCGATGAGTAAGCGGGCATCCAGCCGCTTGTCTCCCGCCGCCGGCTTAAGCCCCAGTTTTTTCATGGAATTTTCGATATGGGCGCGGATGGTGCGCTCGCTGATGTCCAGCATTTCCGCCGCCCGGCGGTGGCTTTTCCCAGCGGCGATAAGTAAAACTACGGATACCTCGGAATCGGATAGCTGGCCCAATTGCCGGGCCTGCACGCTGTCGCGCAATGCCGCATCCGCCAACAGCTCGCGCAAATCCACAGCCATCCCGGCCCGCATATGCAGCGGCACATCCTGCCGGGCTATTTTCTCCAGCATGCTCAACAACGACAGCATATCCCTCTCGTCCGCTTGTTCCAGAAATTGATGGACCAAGGCGGAGACGGGAAACGGCATGAGCAATTACGTGAAAATACGGATTATTTCATCCTAGGTTGTGCCGTCCTTCCACACAACAAGCGTCAGCTGACCAGACAGATTTAGCGCGGCAACATGCTCAGAACCTCACCCGGAGACTGAGACATGCCCCAGGATTACCACCACGGCGTGCGCGTGCTTGAAATCGCCAACGGCACGCGCCCCATTCGCACGATTTCCACCGCCGTCATTGGCATGGTCTGCACCGCAGACGATGCCGACCCGGCCGCCTTCCCGCTCGACACCGCGGTACTGATCACCGATGTTCAGCGCGCCATCGGCCAGGCCGGCAGCAAAGGCACGCTGGCCGCCAGCCTCGACGCCATCGCCGACAACGCCAGCCCGCTGGTGGTGGTGGTGCGGATCAAGACCGGCAAGGACGAGGCCGAGCAAAACGGCCTCGTCATCGGCACCACCACCGCGGCCGGCCAATACACCGGCCTGAAAGCGTTGTTGTCTGCCCAGCAGCGCGTCGGCGTGCGTCCGCGCATCTTGGGCGCGCCCGGCCTGGACACGCTGCCGGTTGCCACCGAACTGGCGGCCATCGCCGTCAAGCTGCGCGCCATGGCCTATATCAGCGCCTGGGGCTGCAAGACCAAGGAAGACGTCGCCGCCTACCGCGCCAACTTTGGCCAGCGCGAGCTGATGCTGATCTGGCCGGACTTCCTGGTTTGGGATAGCGCCGCCGGCAAGGATGCCATCGCGCCGGCCACCGCCCACGCGCTGGGCCTGCGCGCCGCGCTGGACGAGTCCGAAGGCTGGCACAAGACGCTTTCCAACGTCGTGGTGCAAGGCGTCAGCGGCATCAGCCGCGATGTGTATTGGGACTTGCAGCACCCGGCCACCGACGCCGGCTACCTCAACGAAAAAGGCATCACCACCCTGATCCGCCGCGAAGGCTTCCGCTTTTGGGGAAGCCGCAATTGCTCCAGCGACCCGCAGTTCCCATTCGAGTCGTCCACCCGCACCGCCCAGGTGCTGGCCGACACCATCGCCGAGGCCCATATGTGGGCGATGGACAAGCCGCTGACGCCGGTACTGGTGAAAGACATCGTGGAGGGCATCAACGCCAAGGGCCGCGAGCTGGTGACGGCCGGCTATCTGCTGGGCTTCCGCGCCTGGTACGACGAGAGCGCCAACGACAAGGAAGGACTAAAGACCGGCAAGCTGGCCATCGACTACGAATACACCGAAGTTCCGCCGCTGGAAAACCTCACCTTCCGCCAGCGCATCACCGACCGCTACCTGATGGATTTCGCCGACCAGGTCAACCGCTAACCCCAGGAGAACCCCATGGCAGGACTGCCGCGCACCCTGCGCAAATTCAACGTATTCAACAACCGCAAAAGCTTTGTCGCCGAATGTCTGGAAATGAAGCTGCCCAAGCTCGCCATGAAGACCGAGGAGTACCGCGGCGCCGGCATGATCGGTTCCGTCGATCTGCTCAAGGGCATCGACAAGCTGGAAATGGAACACACCTACAGCGGGCCGGTTGAAGAAATCGTCGCCAGCTTCGGCGCCGACAAACACGACGCGTCAGAACTGCGCTGGATGGGCAGTTATGCCGATGAAAGCGACGGCAGCGACCACGCGGTGGAAGTCGTCGCGCGCGGCCGCCACAACGAGCTGGACCTGGGCGACGCCAAGGCCGGCGACAACGGCAGCTTCAAAGTAAAAACCAGCCTCAGCTATTTCAAGCTGGTGGTAAACGGCAAGGAATGGATGGAGCTGGATGTGGTGAACGACGTGTTCAAAGTCATGGGCGTGGACCGCCAGGCCCAGCACCGCAAAAACGTAGGTCTGTAACTCACCCTCACGGCCTGCCGCCGGCGGGCCGACACACTCCATAGGAATCATCATGAGCGAAAACATCATCACCCTGGACACCCCGATCAAGCGCGGCGACAGCGAAATCACCGCCATCGAGCTGCGCAAGCCCGGCGCCGGCGAGCTGCGCGGCATCAAGCTGTCCGACCTCCTGCAGATGGACGTCAGCGCGCTACACAAAGTGCTGCCGCGCATCACCAGCCCGGCGCTGAACGAGCAAGACGTCACCAAGATGGACGTGGCGGACTTCACCGAATGCGCCTCGATGGTGGCGGCTTTTTTGCTGAAGAAATCGGAACAGCAGGATATCCCATCTCCGCAAGCGTAGACGACGCCATCGCCGACATTGCTACCGTGTTCCACTGGCCGCCCGCCGCCTATGACGCCATGCCGCTGGCCGAGCTGGCCAGCTGGCGCGAGCGCGCCCGCCTTCGATCAGGAAACGCCGACGAATGAGCAAGCTAAAACTGGAAGTCGTCCTCGCCGCCGTGGACAAGCTGACCCGGCCCTTGAAACAAGCGATGGCCGGCAACAAGGAGCTGGCGCGCGCCGTGAAGGAAAGCCGCGACCAGCTCAAGGCGCTGCAAGCCACCCAGGGCAGCATTGACGCCTTCCGCAAGCTGACGAAAGAAAGCAAGGATGTTGGCCAAAACCTGACGGGCGCGCGCCAGCGCCTGGAGGAAGTGCGCAAGCAGATGCAACAGACCGGCGGCGCCAGCGACAAGCTGGCCCGCCAGTTCGCCGCCGCCGAGCGCGCGGTGGACAAGCTCGCCATTGCTCACCGCAAAAAGCTGGATGCAGCCCGCGCCGCATCCAGCGCCATGCAGCGCGAAGGCATCGACACCCGCCAACTCTCCGCCACCGAAGCCAGCCTGGCCGGCAAGATCGCCGCCACCAATGCCGCGCTGGCGACACGGGAGGCGGCGCTGGGCCGTGTCGCCGGCCGGCAGCGCCAGTTGAACGAGGCCCAGCAGCGCTATAGCCGTCAATTGGAGGCACGCGACAAGGTGGTCGGCGGCAGTGCCGCTACCGTCGCCACCGGAGCGGCCATCGGTGCGCCTGCGGTCAAGATGGTGGCCGACTTCAGCAGTTTCGAAGACGCCATGCTGGGCGTGGCCAAGCAGGTGGATGGCGCGCGCGATGACAATGGCCGACTGACCGCCACCTATTACCAGATGGGCGACGCCATCAAGGCTATGGCCGAGAAAATCCCGATGGCCACCACCGAGATAGCCGCGCTGGTGGAGGGCAGCGCGCGGATGGGCATTCAGGGCAAAGACAATCTGCTGGAGTTTGCCCGCGTCGCCGCCCTAGCCTCGACCGCGTTTGACCTGCCGGCGGACCAGCTATCCGAAGACATGGGTAAGATCGCCAACATCTACAAAGTCCCAATCAAGGACATCCAACAACTGGGCGACGTCATCAACTACCTGGATGACAATGCGCAGTCCAAGGGCGCCGACATCATCAATGTGATGCAGCGCATCGCTGGCAGTGTCGGCAGCATGAACTACAAGGAAGCCGCGGCGCTTGGCTCCACCTTCTTGTCGCTAGGATCATCGCCGGAGATCGCCGCCACCGCCACCAAGGCCATGGTGCGCGAGCTGCAAATTGCCGAGAAGCAGCCCAAGCGTTTCCAAAAGGGGCTGAAAGAGCTGAGCCTCAGCGCCAAGGCGATAGAAGCGCAAATGGCGAAGGACTCCACCGGCACCATCCTGAAGGTGATGGAGGCGGTCAATAAACTGCCCAAAACCAAACAAATGGGCGTGATGGTGGATCTGTTCGGCAAGGAATACGGCGATGACGCCGCCAAGCTGGCCGACAACCTGGGCGAATACCGCAAGCAGTTGCAACTGGTGAACGAGGCCAAGGCCAAGGGCAGCATGCAGCGTGAAGGCGATGCCAAGAGCGACACCCTGTCCGCGCAGTGGCAGATGACGAAAACCCGGCTGTTCAATCAGTCATCCGCCATGGGCCAGGCGCTGCGCCAGCCGCTGATGGACATCATGAGCGCCACGGCGGACATCCTGCAGCGTATCTCCGGCTGGACCAAGGCCAACCCGGCGCTGGCTGCCACGCTGGTGAGGATCGCCGCAGCCGTGTCCGTGCTGCTGGCCGTGGTGGGCACGCTGGGCTTGGCGATTGCCGCCGTACTCGGCCCGCTCGCGCTGGCCCGCCTCAGCCTGTCCACCTTGGGCATTCGCGCCGGCGGCCTGGCCGCGCGCTTCGGCGGGCTGGGCGGCGCGGCCGGCAAGACTGGCCATGCGATGAAGGCAGGCTGGGCCACCGCGGCGAAAGCGGCCAAGGGCGCCGGCCAGGTCATCGCCACCGCCTGGAGCAATTCCAACCCGCGCGAGCCGTTGAAACGGCTGTGGGAAATGACCAAGGGGCTGAAAACCACCCTGCCGGCGGCGATGCGCGCCAGCATCAGCAAAAGCCGCGAACTGGCCAGCAACGTCAGCAACAAGTTCAAGGCCGGCAAGCTCGCCGTCTATAAGTACACCGCCGCACTGTGGCGCGCCGTTGCCGCCCAGCTGGCGCTGGCGCGCGCCAGCGCAGGGTCAAAACTCGGCGCGGTAACGCAGTACGTCAAAACCCGTGGCGTCAAAGGCATGGCTTGGGATGGCGTCAAGGGCGGCGGCAAGCTGATTGGCGGCGGTCTGGCTGCCGCCGGGTCCGGCGCGGTGAGCGCCATCATGGGCATTGGCCAGGCGCTGATATTCGTCGGCCGCTTGGCCATGGCCAACCCCATCGGTCTAGTCATTGGCCTGGCCGCCCTGCTCATCTACAAGTATTGGGAACCAATCAAGGCATGGTTCAGCGGCTTTTGGGAGGGGCTGAAAGAAGGGCTGGCGCCGTTGGGGGCGATATTCGATCAAGTCTTTGCCGCCATCGGCCCGGCGCTGGAACCGTTGCGCCCGGTATGGGACTGGCTGGTCGGCGCATTCAAGACCGCATGGGAATGGGTATCCAAGTTGTTGGGACCAGTGGACGCCAGCAAGGAAAGCCTGGACAAGGCCGCCGGCGCCGGCAAGGGCTTCGGCAAAATGTTGGCGGGGCTGATCGTCATCGGCGCGGAGCTGGCCGCCAAGTTCGTGACAGTGGGCCTGGACATCATGTCCGGCATCGTCAGCGGCATCAAAAAGGGCATCGTGTGGGTCAAGGACGCCATCCTGGGCGTGGGCGAGCTGTTGCCGGAATGGCTGCGCAAGAAGCTGGACATCCATTCGCCGTCCCGCGTGTTCGCCACCATCGGTGGCTACACCATGGCCGGGCTGGAACAGGGTATCGACAAAGGCCAGGCCGGGCCGCTGGCCGCCGTGCAGTCCGCGGCGAAGAAGATCACCGCCGCCGGCGCCGGCATGGTGCTGGCCACCGCGCCGGCGATGGCCGGCCAGCTGGACACCCGCCCGCCGCTGCGCGCCCATGCGCCGGCCGTCGCTGCGCCGGCCAGCTTCAACATCACCATTCACGCCGCGCCCGGCATGAACGAGCAGCAGCTGGCCGCGCTGGTGCAACGCCAAGTAGCGCAGGCGCTGGCCAATGCCCAAAACCAACAAGCCGCGCGCCAGCGCAGCCGCCTGGGAGACTTCGACTAAATGCTATCCCTTGGCCCGATCAAATTGCCGATGATGGCGCTGGGGCTGTTCGTCTTCATGATGGACACCTTGCCCTATCAGGATTTCAAACAGCGCTACGGCTGGCGCTGGCCGTCCAATAGCCGCGTCGGCGCGCGGCCGTCCTATCAGTTCCTGGGCGTGGACGAGGAAACCATTACCCTGTCCGGCAGGCTAATGCCGGAGCTGACCGGCGGCGACACCGCGCTATCCCTGCTCAAGCTGATGGCGGACCAGGGCAAAGCCTGGCCGCTGATCGAAGGCACCGGCACCATATACGGCTTCTTCGTGGTGGAAAGCCTGGAGGTTTCCCGACAAGAGTTTTTCAGCGACGGCAAGGCGCGCTGCATCGACTTCACCCTGTCGCTGAAACGCACCGACGACAGCCTGCTGGACGCCCTGGGCGCGCTCACCCGCAGCGTGCTGGAGCTGGCGGCATGAGCCTGATAGACGACGCGGCCGGCGCCGGTGGCCAGCTCTACCAACAGGGCGCCGACATGCTGGGCGGCGTCGGTGACATGTTGGGCGACACCCTGGGCGGCATCGGCGGCGCGCTAGGCCAGCCCAAGCGGCCGGCCTGCCGCATCGTGCTATCCGGCAAAGACATCACCGCCAAGCTGGAGCCGCGGCTGATCAGCCTGAGCCTGACCGACAACCGCGGATTCGAGGCGGACCAGCTAGATATCGTGCTGGACGACAGCGACGGCAAGCTGGACATCCCGGAACGCGGCGTCACCGTCAGCGTGGCCATCGGCTGGGCCGGCCAGGCGCTGGTGGACAAGGGCAGCTACATCGTTGACGAGGTGGAACACACCGGGGCGCCGGACACCCTCACGCTACGCGCCCGCGCCACCGATCTGCGCGCCGGCATCGCCACCAAGCGGGAAAAGAGCTGGCACAAAACCACCGTGGGCGCCATCGTGCAGGCCATCGCCAAAGCCAACGGCCTGACGCCGGCCATCCCCGCCTGGCTGGCCAGGCAGAAGGTGGAGCATATCGACCAGACCAGCGAGAGCGACGCCAATCTGCTGACCCGCCTAGCCAAGCAGTACGACGCCATCGCCACCGTGAAGGCCGGTCGGCTGATCTTCTGCAAAGCCGGCGACGCCGAAACCGTCACCGGCCGCCCCTTCCCCGCCTGCCTGATCAGCCGCCGGAGCGGCGATAACCACCGCTTCAATGTCGCCGACCGCAACGCCTATACCGCCGTCAAAGCCTACTGGCATGACGTGCGCGGCGCGAAAAAGGGCGAGGTGATCGTGGACGCGAACACCAAGTTTGAACGCCGCGCCACCGTCACCAAGCTCGGCCGCAAGAGCAAGCGCACCAAGCTGACGGCGATACAGCAGAAAGGGATGGAGCCGAGCAGCCAAAACGTGAAGGTGCTGCGCCATGTCTACGTCAGCGAGGCGACTGCCCTGCAAGGTGCCAAGGCCGCCTGGCAAAAGCTGCAGCGCGGCGTAGCGGAATTCTCCATCACCCTGGCCGAAGGCTGCCCGGAGCTATTCCCCGAGCTGCCGGCCCAGGTGCAAGGCTTCAAGCCCGTCATCGACGCCACCGGCTGGGTATTGAAGAAAGTCACCCACCAGCTGGGAGACGGCGGCTACACCACGGCGCTGGAGCTGGAGGCAAGGCTGAAAAGTATCGACTAACTTAATGAAACTTCTTTATGGGTTTTCCAAATCGAAATTGACATCTGAGTGCAACTCAGAACGGAATCAATATTTAGATACTGAAGCACCTAATGCAGGACCATGACAAAACCTGCCAATTAGTACAGTATAATACATACACTTACAGCATAATCAAACAGCATGATCTATAAAAGTTCAGGGGTATCAATCCCACATGACTTTTCCAACTATTCTTAAGGATTTACCATGGCCTATGCTCAGTGGGTGGCAATTACGATTGTTCCTGACAACTATACAGTTACTATCAAAAATGTGGCCCATTCCTGGGGTAAGTTCTATGCAGAAGGCAATAAAGACGAGGAAATTCCAGCCAGTCAAATCGAAGGCCAAGTAATTACTGAAGACGACACTTACACAATCTATGCTTGTGGCCGTGAAAATGCCTCATCTGGCACTGAGGGGTCTTTTGATATTTATGATGGATCAACCAAGGTTGGCACATATACTTGGGATTGTCCCTGGGGATCAAAAGAAAATAGTTCAAACTTCAGCCCTGCCGGCGCTCAGCCTCCCTATAACCGCTACATCACTGAGCCATCTGGCGCGAATTTGGACAGCGGAGCGCTGGGCAATGTGACCCTTGAAACCATGAAGAAAAAACGTCAAAAACAAGCGTGAACCCCCAAAAAAACCACACAGATTGGTTATGAAAATTGCCGTTAACTTTTACAAGTTAACGGCAATTTTCATTTGACACACCCCAATACCATAAAAGCTGTGCCCAATCGGATTGATCGTCACCACCTCAGCATCTTCTGTCACACACCAACCCATAAAACCAACCATCCAAATCACTGGCAGGGTATTGAAGATGATCACGCATCAGCTGGCAGTGGCGGCTACACCACCGCGCTGGAGCTGGAGGAGCGGCTGGAAGATGTGGTCGGATGACAAATAACCCCAGAGTTATTGACACACCACCCTCTCAGAGTTATAGTAACCCCATCAACAACGAAACAAGGGGCAGGATGAATAGTCGGGAGTTCATAAGGATGCTGATGGATGACGGGTGGTTTGAAGTTGCCTGCAAGGGTAGTCACCACCAGTTCAAGCATCCCACCAAACCCGGCCGAGTAACAGTCAAGCATCCCACCAAAGATTACAAAATCGGAACGTGGAATAGCATGCTGAAACAAGCCGGATTGAAGTGATGAAGCAGCCAGCCCCGCAAGGGGTTGGCTTTCCTGCCAAGCATCAGCCCGCTACAACCAAGGGAACCAAGACCATGTTGTTTCCAATCGCCATCGAGCCGGGCGACGCCGACCACGCCTACGGCGTGATCGTGCCAGATATCCCAGGGTGCTTCTCCGCGGGTGATACCCTGGATGAAGCCATGAGCAGCGCAAAAGAGGCCATCGACCTGCACCTGGAGGGGCTGGACGAGGACGACGCCATCATCCCCACTGCTGGGACGGTGCAGGCCCACTCCGCCAATCCTGAGTACCAGGGCTTTATCTGGGCAGTGGTGGAGGTGGACATTACCCGCTATTTGGGCAAGGCCACCAAGATCAATGTCACGCTCCCGGCAAACTTGATCCGCCGCATTGATGACTTTGTTGGCGCCCATCCTGAGTACGACAGTCGCTCCGGCTTCCTGGCTCGGTCCGCGCTGAAGGAACTTCAGCAGTCCGCATAGGGCTGTCCACCATCGCCAGTGGATAACCCTGTGCGCAACCGCCGCCAGGGCAATGAAAAAGCGCCTCTTGCTGGAGGCGCTTATTTTTTGGGCGGAAGTTGTATCGGGGAGCGGCACAACAGAGCGGCCGACCGCCAGGCCGCCGGCGCGGCTACAGTAGGCGCATCCAAATGCCGGAGCGCTCACATGGACTTTAGCCGCCTGAACCAATATGCCGCCCTGTCCGACGATGACTTGAACGAAGCCATCGCCGCCAGCTACTGGCGCATCCCCGACGAAGTGCGGGACGCGCCCTACTTCCATCATCCCAACTACTGCCGCGACTGGTTCGAGTCGGCCAAGATCGTGTCGGACATCGCCATGAATCGGGGCGATGAGGTGCGGGACGCTTTCGATGCTGCCTTGTCCTGTTTGGTCAGCGGCAGCACCCGCCCGCATAAAGTCCTGTTGATCAGCGCACCGCGTGAGGTCTGCATGGCGGCGTTATTTGCAACACACTGGACTTCCAGGTGATTTCACCTATGCGCCCCTACTCGTTATAATTTTAAGCGAAGTTCACATCTTCATCGGGTAACTCGCCTGTTTGGAGTAATGCACCAAGCGCAGCCGCATTTAAAATCCAGACGCCTTTCTCCCTTGCCTGTTCAACTTTAGAAGGACCGGCATTCGGGCCACCGCAAAGATATGACAAAGACTGCGTAACTGACTTAACAACTGTCATGCCGTTACTACTTGCCAACGCTTCAAGTCTATCTCTCTCGGCTTGGCTATATCCAGTGAATAGAATCTGAGGTCCGATATGTGAAACCATCTTCGGTTTTGGTGGCGGTGGGGCTATTGAATCGGGGTCTGTCAGCATTGCTTTGACATTGCCATAGTATTCAACCACTCGGTCCTTTCGAAAAGTACGAGGCCCAGCGGGGGTGGTGGCGACAAGATAACGACCTTGCTCTTTCCAGTTACTCAGCTCGTATTTTTCTTCAACTCCATCAGCCTTGCGATATAGAAATGACAGGTTGATTACGGCTGGACTGCTGCTGATTTCTTTTCCTGCTCCGGCTTGAGAACCTACATAATCCAAGTCAGCTTCCGCACGCATCTTTTCGATTCGTACTGCTGACTCATTCAGGATGGGATTAAGCCTTGCAAGGTTCCCATCTTGAAGTGTTTTTACCAGCGCATGTTGCTGGCAGCGGAAGTATCCAGCTGGGCGATTTCCATCAAATCGTTTCATGACAACTACACCATGGAAACCTTTCATTGCGGATTCGACTTGAAGGGTCACACTGTAATCGTAGCAATTCAGTACGTCACCATCTGAAAATGAAAAATTTGGCACCTCAGTTTGTGTCCAATATGGAACGGCCACAGAGGGGGATTTTAGGTCAAGTGCCGAATAAAACCACCGACCGAGCAGAAAAGCCCATCCGTTTAAGTATCCGTCTGAATTTTCGAAGGGTGCGGTAACTTCGATGCGTCTCGACTTCCAATAAGGTTCTAGAACTGGCAAGAAACCAGTCTTCAGAAAGTCAATAAATGCGTCTGTGCTTTGTACAATAACAGAACAATCTTCACCTGCCTGATTCTTGTCCTCATGCTTCCGCGCTTTTAGAGCGTTGATTTTTGAGCGATCTGGAGAAATCGAAGGGTGGCAAAAATAATAGCTTAGATTTTTTGTCACCCCTGTGCGCAGTAGAAAACCTGGTTCGCAGTTCTTGCTACTTGGCTTATCTTGGGCTGTATAAACGGCGAATCCTTCATCTCGTACTTTGGCAAGCAATGCATGATATGCCTCAGGATTCTTGTCCTCTGCCAGGCCATCAATCTGAATCTCTATCAAACGCTGCTGCACTGAAGGTAAAGGCGGTGCTGCTACAAAGGGGCTAGACAGCAATTGCTCGCAGCCTCCGAGGAATGTAGCAGCATCCTTGCGGAAGAACAGCTCCTCGCCATCATGTACGCCGGAAAGGTAGTAACCAAACTCATGCCATTGAAGAAGCGAGAAGCGCATCTGGATGTCAGGTGCGATGGGGTAGAGAAATTCGAGGACGTTGCGGGATCGATTCATGGAGCATCACCAGAAAATTTCTGGCAATTTTATGCCCCACTTAGTGAGTCACAAACGAAAATGCATCGCAAAGAGTGGAAAAAATGGCGATACCTGTACTTTATAACAGGTCACTCGACGTGTAGCTTTCAACGAACGCGGCCGCACTCGCCAGCCAAGCACGGCGAGCTTTGTCATCAAGCTGATTGAGGCGAGCCAGTAAGCTACTGTCTTCGTTGGAAAGCGTGGACTCATCCTTGATTCCTGTCACAACGTACAGAATGTCGAATCCAACGGAATGAAGCCTGGCAAGGGCCTCAGCATTGGGGGATCGGTCCTTCTCCCAAGTCTGATATGTGGAAAACCCTACATCGGCGGCCTTTGCAGCATCCGATTGAGTTAGGCCAAGTCTCATGCGCTCATCACGCAAGCGTATCCCGATATTCACAATAGTAGGCTTTTTAGTTGACATTCCTAGAATAGTAGCTATCATGACGCCATGACTCACTATGGTAGGCATAGTAACTCAAATGACACACATTCCGAAGCGTAAACGACGTTCCTCTGGCCCCGCCAGAGTTGCCAGGGGTTCCGCAACGGTGCGAGTGCAGATGTACCTGACCGAAGAAGAAGACCGGGAGCTGAATGACATATGTCGAGAGTTCAACGTTTCCAGAAGCAATCAATCAGGGGCTTTCTTTCGTGTCGGTTTAGACAGTTTCAGATCGCAATTCAATAACCAAACAAAAGATAACCCAAGCGGATTGGGCGCATAACCACCGGAACCACCACTAGCCGGTGGCCGGAAGGAGCAGCAGATGGACAGACTGAGAACCGCATACCAGACGATGTGCAAGGCCATGCCGGGCGGTTGGCCGGCAATGGCCGCTGCCTTGGGCTTTAGCAAGGATGGTCTGGAAAACCGCGTGTACGAACGCAAGGGCCAATCCGTCAGCGTCCATGAAGCCTTGCAGATGCAAGCTTTCAGCGCCAGCAGCAGCTTTGCCGAAGCGGTGGCCGCCGAGTCTCACGGCGTGTTCATCCCGCTGCCGGAAATTGACGTGGTGGACGACAAGGAAATCCAGCGCGTGTACATGGAACTGGTGGACGAGGTAGGCAAGCTGGCCCGCGAGTGGCGCGAAGCCACCCGCGACGGCGAGGTGGACAGGAAAGAGCGCCAGCGCCTGGAAGGCATCCGCGATGCCATCTGCACCAAGGTGACGCAGATGAACCACCTGACCTTTCAAGTGTTCTGCCGGAGCTGATCATGGAAGACACCATCGTTTGCCATCACTGCGGCGGCCCCGTCTGCGAAACGCCTTACCGCCCTGTGCGCGTGGTTCATGGGTTTAGCACCAGCAAAGTCATTATTCGCTGCCAAAGGCAGGAATGCGGCGCGGGGGCAATTTTGACCAAGGTTGTGAGGCCAAGGCTTTTTGTGCGGGAAACCCTGTATCTAGTCCATCTGCCGGAGGGAAAAATGGCCTTCACCTGCCCACACTGCGAACAAGTTTCTTATACCCGGACTAGTCGCTATCTCAGCAATTTGACCCAGGAAGAATACTTCCAGTGTTCCAACCTCACCTGCGGCCACACCTTCACCACCTATCGCTATGTACGCGAAACGCTTTGCCCGCCGGCGCTACCCAAGGCAGGCGTCAGCATACCGATGGCGACCAAGCAGCGGCTGTCGGAATTGCAGCATGAGCTTCGCCGCAAGAAGCTGGAAAACCAGCTTGAGCTGCCCGGCCTGACCGCCTAAGTCTTACCCCCTCCCCCTCTCTCTGAAAATCGCACTTGCGCAGTGCGAGGGGGATTTTTACGCCCAAAAAACGCAGCGCCACCCTGGAGAACGCCATGCATCAGCCCGCTACCGCCCCGCAACAGAACGCCGCGCCACGCATCCGCAAGATGCGCTACGTGCGTTTCGCCAACGGCACCGCCTGCTATTCCACCGCGGGCCGCCGGCCTACCGGCTACCGTCGCGCCGTGGTGGATCTGCTGGCCGGGGGCGTGCTGCTGCTGGTCATCGTCTTGCAATTCATCCCGCTGCACTGATCGAGGTTTCAGCCATGAACGCCATCAACGAACACTTCGCCCGCAACGTCATGCCATTTTTGGGCGAACTCTGCCGATCACCCAGGCCGGAAACCCCGCGCGAGCAAGCCATACGCCTGGTGGGCGCCGCCCTTGATCGTCGCCATGCGGAGCGGCGCGCAAGCGCGGGGTCGGTAGCTCTGTTGCAGGAGCAGTTGCTGAACTTGGCGCAATTGGAGGCGATGAAGGACATTCAAGACGCGCTCAAGACCATGGCGGTGGCGGAGCGCGCCATCAATCAGCTAATCGCCATGCATCGCCTGCCATTGCGGGCCATGGTGCTGACGCAGCCGGGCTGGATGATGCATGAAATGGATATCGCGCTCAGCCACAGCGACCTGGCTGAAGCCAAGCTACTGCGCGGCGGCCTGCCGCTGCATGCCGAGCCGCTGTCCGTTGCGGCTACTGGCCGCGAGGAGCAAGCCGCGTGACAGCCGTTTCCCTCCTCCCGGTACTGGAGCGTTTCCCGCGCCACCTGGGCCGCGCCATTGGCCGCGAGTGGCGCAAGCGCCGCAGCCAGCCGCTGGAGCTGGCGCAGGGTCAAGCCGACCCGCGCCAGGTCGACGCCGACGCTTGGCTGCGCGAGTTGACCCGCTTCATGCCGCGCAACGCGCTGCCGCTGGGCGCCTGCGAGATGGAGCTGGTGGAGTTTGCCAAGCAACGCGCTTTCGAGGCTGACCAGCTGATTGGCCGCGGCGCGGATGTGATCCAGCTTGAACGCTACTGCCGCAGCTTTGGCGTGGAGCCGCCGCGCGGCAAGTCCGACACCGGCCGCGCCGCGCGGGTGGCGTGCAGCCTGTGGTGGCGCCGGGCCTTGCGCCGGACCAATGCGCGCCGCAGCGAGCAACTGGCCATCCAGTTTGGCCTGGTGCATAAGCGCCATGGCCTGTACGCCAGCCATGACGCCATCGCCCGCCGCAGCGAGCAGAAGCGCCGCAACCGCGGCTTGCTGGAGGCGCTGACCGCCATCAACGAGCTGGGCCAGGAATACACGCTGGCGCAGCTGGCCGAACTCAGCACCAGCAACCCCATCATCCGCCGCGCCGAACTGATGGTGCGCATCGCCGGTTTCGAGTACATCGCCGTCGGCCTGGAGATGGCCGGCGAGTTCATCACCATCACCGCGCCCAGCAAGTACCACCCGCGCCATGCCAAGAGCGGCAAGCGCAACGCCAAGTACGCCGGCTTCACCCCTATTGACACCCGCGACTACCTGGGCGGCGTGTGGTCACGCATCAACGCCGCGCTGGCCCGCGCCGGCATCAAGATTTTTGGCTTCCGCGTGGCGGAGCCGCACCACGACGGCACGCCGCACATGCACGGCCTGTTTTTCATGCCGCCGGAGGAGGTGAAGCCCTTCCGCGCCATCGTCGCCCGCTACGCCGTGCGCGAAGACCGCGACGAGCTGGGCCTGCGCTATATGCAGACCAAATCGGAAGCCATGGCCGCCGCCCGCGCGCTACGCGCCGAAGGCGCCAAGGGCAAGCTGGCCGATATCGCCGCCCGCGTCGGCATCGAGGCGGATTTCTGGAGTCAGCCGCCGCGCTGGGTGTGGAAAGGCATCACGGCACGGGTGAAGTTCGAAGCTATCGACTGGAACAAGGGTTCCGCCGCCGGCTACATCGCCAAGTACATCGCCAAGAACGTGGACGGTGCCAAGCATGACGGCAGCAGCATTGGCGAGGACTTCGAAGCGCAGGATTTCACCGGCCTGGCCGGCCAGGACGATGGCGACAGCCGCGACCAGTCCGCCGCCACGGACGCCACCGTAACCGCGCGCCGGGTGGACGCCTGGGCCAGCCATTGGGGTATCCGCCAATTCCAGCAAGTGGGCGGCCCGCCGGTGGGGGTGTGGCGCGAGCTGCGCCGCTGGGAGTGGGCCGGCGCCGAGGATGTGCTGATGCATGCCGCCATTGCCGCCGACACTGGCAATTGGGGCCGCTTCGTCCACCTGATGGGCGGCCATGAAGCCAAGCGCCGAGACATGCCGCTGCAAGTGGCGCGGGATTCGGAACCCGCCATCAACCGCTACGGCGAAGCAGGGCAAAAGCGCGTGTTCGGCGTGGTGGAACAGGCTTCCGGCCAGCTCGCCATGACACGGCCGCACGAATGGCAGATCAGCCGCAAGGCGCCGGGTTTGGATGTTGAGGGAAGCGCAGCTTCCCCTTGGACTCGTGTCAATAACTCTACGGAAATCGCAGTTGCCCCGCTGGGGCCGATTGCCGACGAACACCGCTTCACCCTGGCCGATGCGATGCGAGAGGCCCAGCAGGCCGATGGCGACGACGAGTGGCTAACCGCCGAGCAACTGGCCGCGCGCCAGGAATTCGAGGCTCAGCAGCGCCACCTGGCGGCCTTCCCGGAGTTTGCCCGCCAATGGGCGATGGACGATGTGGAGCGCCACCGCCTGGCCGCCAAGCGCCAGCGCGAAGAAAGCCGCGAGCGCGTGCGCCTGCAACGCGTCAACCGCCGGCTGGCCGCCAGCCTGGGCATACCGGCGGGCCGCGGCCTGGAAGTCATCGCCCAGGTTCGGGCCCAGGCCGACGCCGACCGGCGCCAGGCTGAGCGCCCTGCCCGCCCAGGCCCGCAGCCCTGGAGCGCGTACGGCCCCGGCATCCCCGTTTCCCAGCAGCTCGCCCAGGCCACCGCCCGCGCGCGGCAATGGATCAATCAAACCCAAGCAGGCCGCCTGTGAGCGGCAAAAACCAAAAGGAGCAACCGCGATGAACGCAACCACGACCCATGAGCAAACCAGCCTCTACACCCAGCTGCTGCTGGACGCGCAAAGCGAGTTCCGCGCCACGGTGGACAGGATCAACAGCCAGATGCGGAACATCAACCGCGCCGAGCGCATGGCCCGCCGGCTGCGTGACATCGAGCTGGACGCCAGCACCCAGGCCGGCGCGGGCTTCGTGCCCTACCTCGTGCTGCGCCTGCCCATCGACCTGCTGCCGCTGCAGCGCTACGTGGTGACGCTGGCCGGCAACGCCCTAGAACGCCGGCTTGTCGCCAACGGCCGCGACAGCCAAGGCCGGGACCATTTCCAGATCCTGGCCACCGGCGAAGAACGCACCAGCCTGGAACTGGTGGTGGAAGGCATCTGATCAATCGGCCGCACAGCGGCCATAGGCGAGCGGCCGGCCCATCCCATCAACCTGGGCGCCGTCCTCTTAAAACCGGCAAGGCCGCTCCCCTATGGCCGCCAATCAACAACCGCGAGAATCAACATGACAACAAAGATCGAAATTGCACCGGACGACGAAAAACCCGCTCGCCCCTGGCACGGACAAGGCCCAATCAAAGGCGACCGCTACCTGCGCCGCGATGTGGTGCTGGAGCGCGTAGGCATCACCAAGACCACGCTCTATGACTGGATTGCGGCCGGCAACTTCCCGCCGTCCATTCCCCTGGGCGGTGGGTCCGTGGGTTTCCTGGAGTCGCACCTCGAAATCTGGATAAAGTGGCGCTTCGAGTGCGCGGGTTTAATAAGAGCTGCATGACGGCCCTGCATGGAGACTAGTGAAGAAACCACAACTACCATAAGAATCAAAGCCATCCTGAGGATGGCTTTTTTCATGTGCAACCACCGCGATTTCGTCCCTCGTTACGTGACCAAACTTAGGGGGTATGCTAGGGGGTATAATTAATTTTTTAAAAAATAAACCAATAAATATCAATCAATTAAACAATAAATCACCAAGCTGCTGACGCGCGAAGATTTGGTATCAGCTAAAATCTAAACAGACCGAAAAGCCGCCAAACTAAGACCCGCTAACAAAACCTGTCGATAAATCGCAGACAGATCACTGAGATAGCCAGTTTGAGCAAGGCGTAATGCGTATCCAGCCGCCGTTCAAAGCGGATGCGCAACTTGCCGAAGCCCGCTAGCCAAGAATGGGTACGTTCTACCACCCAGCGGTGGCGACCTAGTCTCTCGCTGCTTTCCACCCCGCGCCGAGCAATTCGCACCAAGATTCCGCGTCGGCTCAGGTGTGCACGGCAACGGCGGTAGTCATAGCCTTTGTCAGCATGCCGCTTGTAAGGCTTTTGTCTGGGCCGTCCTGGCAAGCCAGGAACGGCAGGAATCGCATCGACCAAAGTTTCGAAGACCATGGAGTCGTGCCGATTGGCGCCGGTCATGCTCAGCGCCAGTGGCAAACCTCGGCGATCTACGATGATGTGCCGTTTGCTGCCGCATTTACCTCGATCAGTGGGGTTGGGGCCGGTCTCTTGGCCCCCCGGGGGCTGGCAACGCTAGCCCCATCAATGCTGGCCCGGCTCCAATCAATTTGATGGTGTTGGCGCAGTTGTGTCAGCAGGGCTAGATGTAGGCGATCCCAAATGCCTAGCGCTTGCCAATCCCGCAGCCTTCCCCAGCAGGTCATCCCGCTGCCAAAACCGAGTTCCTGTGGGAGGTCCTCCCAAGGAATACCGGTGGCGAGAACAAACAAGATGCCGTTGAGGGCTGCAAAATCATCGAACCGTGGCCGCCCACCCCGGCGGGAGCGAGGTGGCGGAGGGAGTAGCGGCTGCAATGACTTCCAGAGCTTCTGACTGACGACTTTCCGTTTCATCTTCACTAGATGCGGGCATACGTATCCGGCATCAAGAGGTTTTGTTAGCGGGTCTAAGCAGCGCGAAAGCCAGCAGAAAAAAACGGCTGTATTTAGCAATCATTCAATATCTCCTTGAAGAATTCATTCATACGATAAATATCAAATATTCACTTACCTATTTTCTCGTCTCTGCCTGCATGATTTCCCAAACTGGCTGCAACCAAACCATCAGTCAGTGGCGAGCTATAATTACAATAGCATAATTAATGGATAGCATTATTAACTTTGCACGTTAGCGCTGACTTCAATACTGGTCCATCTTATTTCTTACATAAAATATTGAATGGTTTTGTGCACACAGTGACATTCAATGCAAATACGCTTTGCAAGCTCAGCAAAAAAATCAAACCAAATTGTATTGACATTGATATATAGAAGCATTGAATTACGATGAGCCTTACATTTAGACTCGCCAACAAAACCTATCGATAAATCGCAGACAGATCAATGAGAAAGCCAGCTTGAGCAAAGCGTAATTGTCGCATCCCAGACGATCATTTGAGCAAACGTATCTGGAAACTTACCCTCGCCCGTGAAGGTATGGGTATGCTTCTGCAAGCCCTACAACCGCAACAACGATGATCGTCAAACTGCACAAACAAGCCCGCACGGCGCCGGCTATCCGTGAGGAAATCCGCAACGCCACCGGTAGCCTGGCTGAACTGGCGGCGCGTTTCAACGTCAGCATCCCCACCATCATGAAGTGGAAGAACCGCGACTCCGTTGAAGACCGCTCGCATACCGCCCATCGCCTACAAACCACCCTGACGGCGGCTCAGGAACGTATCGCTGTCGAGTTGTGCAAGGTGCTCAAGCTCGGCCTGGATGACCTGTTGGTCGTCGTTGGCGAGTTTCTGAACCCCAAGGTTTCGCGTTCCGGGCTAGACCGCTGCTTACGCCGTCATGGCGTCGGCAGCCTGCGCGACCTGGAAGCTACACCGGCTAAACGCCCCAGCAAGCCGTGCAAGGCCTACGATCCGGGTGACTTCCATATCGACGTGAAATACTGGCCGCAGTTGCCTGATGAGACATCCCGACGCTATCTCTTTGTCGCCATCGACCGCGCGACGCGCTGGGTCTTTGTACGGATCAAGTCGAACAAGACCGCTGGTGCCGAGCGGGCGTTTCTGACCGCCTTACAGAAGGCAGCACCATGCCATGTGCGGACGATCCTGACCGATAACGGCAGTGAGTTCACCGACCCGCTGTTCAATAAGCAGAAGCAAGCGAGCGGGAACACGAATTCGATCTGCTGTGCGACGCGCTTGGCATCGAGCATCGGTTGACCAAGCCTCGCAGTCCGCAGACAAACGGGATGGTCGAACACTTCAACGGCCGGATCAGTGATGTGCTGGCCACGCACCGCTTCGAGTCAGGCCAGGATTTGGCCGACACGCTGGAGCGCTATGTATTGCTCTATAACCAGCATCTGCCGCAACTGGCGCTCCAACATCGGACGCCGACTCAGGCCATGAAGGACTGGCAAAAACAGCGTCCCGATTTATTCAAAAAGCGCGTGAGCAATCGTACGGGACTGGACACGTAATGCGTATCCAGCCGTCGCTCAAAGCGAATGCGCAACTTGTCGAGGCCCGCTAGCCAAGAATGGGTACGTTCCACCACCCAACGGTGGCGACCTGGGGTAGCCTGATTCCAGCAGACAGTTCTGATTGTTACCATTAACAGTCGGGATTTTGTAATGAAGACCAGAAAGAAATATCCAGTAGAGTTCCGCGCTGAAGCGGTGAAGCTAGTCCTGGAGCAGGGCCTGAAAGAGGCAGCCCAAAGGTTGGTGATCCCCAAAGGCACGCTGTCCAAGGCCAATTGGGTACCGGCGGCGAAGGCCGGTGGCGATAAACCGGCGCCGGGAGCGCGCAGCGTTACCGAGTTGGAGGCAGAGAATGCCAGGCTGCGTAAGGAACTGGCCGAGGCTCGCCTGGACCGCGATTTGATAAAAAAAGCTGCAGCGTACTTTGCTCAGGCGTCACTGCCCGGTACGCGTGGATAGAAGAGCATCGAAACCTATTTCCGGTGGCAGTCGTGTGCCGGATACTGGCTGTGTCTCGCGCCGGGCATTACGACTGGCGTGGACGCTCTCCCTTCGAGCGAGAACAAGAGGATGAGCGGTTGAAAGTGGCGATTCGGGCGGCGCATGCCAAGACGCGGGAGACCTACGGAGCGCATCGCTTGCAGCCGGAACTGGCCGCGATGGGCTTTGAGGCCGGGCGCGACCGCATCGACCGGTTACGACGCGAGATGGGGCTCCGGTGTCGGCAAAAGCGCAAGTTCAAGGCGACGACCCACTCGGCGCATAGTCTGCCGATTGCAGAGAACGTGCTGGGCCAAGTGTTCGAACCGACCCGCCCGAATCAGGTCTGGACGGGTGATATCACGTATATCCCGACGGACGAGGGCTGATTGTACCTGGCAGGGCTGAAGGATGTGTTCAGCTGCGAGATCGTTGGCTATGCGATGGGCGCGCGGATGACGGCTGAACTGGTCAGCAAGGCGCTGTTTCGGGCCGCTCAGCACCATCGACCGCCGGCCGGCTTGATCCAGGCAGCCAATACTGCGCCAGGGCTTATGGCGATTTGCTGACGCAGTTTCATATGCAGAGCTCGATGTCACGCAAGGACAATTGCTTCGACAACGCGCCGATAGAAAGCTTCTGGGGATCGCTGAAAAATGAGCTAGTTCATCATCGCCGTTACGCGACGCGGGCGGAAGCAGAGGCGTCGATCAGGGAGTACATCGAAATCTTCTATAACTGCCAGCGCCGTCACTCGCGGCTTGGCTACTTGGCCGCGGCTGAATTTTCCCGGAGATACTGGAGTGCAGCCAAGGCCGCTTGAAACGAAGCTGTCCGCTCTTGCCAGGACACCCCAAACATAGAGTACACCTCCACGTCACATAAACCCAAGCCGAAGCAAATCCCCCCGCACGCCCCATCTTGCGCTACCCTAAGCGCCGTGAACCAAAACGCGCGGGCCGAGGCACTTGGACCGCACACTGACAGCAACCGTATCCAGAACAACGCATGCGCATCCAGGAACTCCACCAATCCCTTGCCGACATCGGCGCCCGCCCCTGCCATATCGGCCGCATCAACCGCGCCTGGCTGCAGGGCCTGCCGCTGGATGCCGGCACTCGCCACCAGAAGAGTGAAGATTATTTCCCGCTGTCGGTGCGCAACGGTTTGCCGCCTATCGCGGCCAGGCTGGATAGCCTGGCGCGGATTCATTCGCGGCACCCGGCGGCGGATGGCTCGCTGCGGCTGCTGGTGGAGCTGGCCGATGGCCAGATGGTGGAGAGCGTGCTGCTGCCTAGCGACGGGCTATGCGTGTCCAGCCAGGTGGGGTGCGCGGTGGGCTGTACTTTCTGCATGACAGGCAAGACTGGCCTGCTGCGCCAAGTGAGCAGCGCCGAAATCGCAGCTCAGGTCGTGCTGGCGCGGCGGATCCGCCAAGTGAAGAAGGTGGTGTTCATGGGCATGGGCGAGCCGGCGCACAATCTGGACAATGTGCTGGAGGCGATCAACTGGCTGGGCACCGATGGCGGCATCGGCCACAAGAATCTGGTGTTTTCCACGGTGGGAGATCCGCGCGTGTTCGAACGGCTGCCGCAGCAACGCGTCAAGCCGGCGCTGGCCCTGTCGCTGCACACCACCCGCGCCGACCTGCGCGAGCAACTGCTGCCACGCGCGCCACGCATGAGCCCGGCCGAGCTGGTGGAGCTGGGAGAAGCATACGCTCGCGGCATCGGCTATCCAATCCAGTACCAATGGACGCTGCTGGCCGGCATCAACGACGGCCAGGATGAAATGGACGCCATCGTGCGCCTGCTCAAGGGCAAGCTCGGTGTGCTCAACCTGATTCCCTACAACAGCCTGGAGGCGGACAGCTTCCAGCGCCCCGCCGGCGAACGAATCGACGCGATGAAGCGCTATCTGCACAACAACGGCGTGCTGACCAAGGTGCGCGACTCGGCGGGACAGGACATTGAAGGCGGCTGCGGCCAACTGCGCGCGCGGGCGGCGCACATGATAGACGCCAGCCGCTTGCAAAAACGGAACAATGGAAGATTGCCGGGTTCGCAAGCCTGAAAGTTTCGTCGACTGCCCGCCAACCGCCACCCTGCGTGCGTTTCCGCTTGAACGACTGTGTCATGCGATGACTCGGTCGTGTCGCCTGCTCTAATTGAACGCAAGCAGCCAAGGCGGCTTTGCCCATCGCTTGGCTCCCCCTGCGCGTGCCCACCGCCCTGGCATGGCAAATGATGCAAGTACGGCACATCAAATTTAAACAACCATCCAAAAGGCCAGTAAAACATTGTCATCAATCGACTAAGCTGCAAGCGCTGGAGCCAATCCAGTTAATTCACTCTTAACAAGGAAATATGACATGCCTTACGTAGTGAATATCACCGCAGCTGCGATCGACAACGACGACTGGCGTTCCAAGCTTCCTCCGGGCGAGGGCTGGACCGTGGTGACCAACAAGAATGGCAGCGCTCAGGACTTCAATCAGGGTGCCAAGGGAAAGTTCATCTACATCTACTACCAAACTGCCCAGACCGGCAAAGGCGTCTCGGCCATCCGTTTCATTACCGGCAAAGACGCCACTCCGCCTGCCGGTTGGCAAAAGGTCAACGTAGACCTGAATGATGGCGCGGGCGGCCTTTTCATTTACCTGTGCTTCCAGAACAGCGCCGAAACCAACTACATCGGCCGGATACAATCCGGCTACGGCGATACGGTTCAAAGCGCATTTGGCGACTTTGACGAGTATGCGGTTGTGATGGCGCAAGACATCAATCAGGGCGCGGGCGGGAAGTTCATCTATCTGGGCTACAACTTCAACGGTTAAGCCCCGCATCGGCCGGACGCGCGCCGCGCCCGGCCGACGCTTCATCGGGACCGGCGCCCTGCAAGTAAAATCTGCCTGCTGGCACTCCGGCGGACCACCAACAGCCTCCTCCCCTAACGGCAAGAAACCGCGCGACCGCAGCCTGCATGCAGCTCGCCCGCCTGAGATCGCAGCGCTAAGTCAGGAAACCATTGTCGAAAAACGGCGTGTCGTCAAAGCGCAAACGGCCGTCGGAAAAAATCAGGTCCAGATGATGGCTGCCCAGCACGCCGCCGCCCAAGCCCAGGTGCAGGCCCGGATGGCGCTCTTCGAAACCAGCGTTCAATCCATACAAGCCCTTCACCCCGCAGTTGGTGCCGATGCCGAACTCCTCCACCACGCGGTTGCCGGCATTGGCCGCCAGGTATTTGTCGAAATCCGCGGCAAAACGCGCGTTGTCGCAGGAGAAATCCACCACCCGGCTCTCACGTATCCTGATCGACACGAAATCGCGCACCACGCCGTACTTGACGGCAAATGGTATCGTGCTGAGAAAAGCGCCGCTGAAACGCACCTCGCCGTTAAGATCGCGGATCGTGGTGGCGATCTCGCCGGGAGTCAGGTCGACATTGCCGTCGCCGTCTATCGAGGTCCAGACCTGTCCGGGGCCGATGGAGCCGCTCAGCCAGCCGCCGCCTGGCTGTTCGAACACCACCTGCCGCGCCTCTCCCGCCAAGGCCATCAGGCGGAGGTTGTGCGCCGCGATACTCTCGCGCGGCTCGGCAAACGCCTCGTAAAAGTGCTGGCCGTAGTCCTTGAACAAAATGGATTTTTTCCAGTGTTCCTGCATCACCTTCTTGATGGGCTGCAAAAACACCGGCCCCAGGTGGCCGACAGTTTGCAGCGTGGATGAACGGTACAGAAAGATGAACACATCACAGCGCGCGATCGCGTCGGCGATGTCGTCGGACGGCTCGGTCTCCAACGATAGCAGTTGCGCATCGCCCGGAAACTCCGCAGCGGCGCCGGCGGCTATGGCGCTGGCGATGCCTTGGTGAAATCCGTCGAATCCCAGCAGCAAACGCACATCGGCGCCGGCAACCGTCTTTTCCCTGACCGCCGGATGCAAGGCCAGACATGCATACATGTTTCGAATGCTTTGCGCATGATCATCGCTAACGTACATGAAACCCTCCCAAAAAACGGGGCCACACAGGCCCCGTTCGACAATCGGCAAAGAGACAACCCGGTATCAGACCGGCCACAGCGCGGTGCCAAACGGCACCACCGCCTTGTCCTGCATCATTTCAACCGCCTCCGCGAAGGTTTCTTCCTGGAACCAGGCATCCAGCTCAATATCCGCGTTTTGGATGTGTTCGATCATTTTGCATCTCCTGTGTAGTTATCAAGAAAACGTAACCGTGCCAGAGCAAAAGCTCCAACATAATTACAGATGCATACCATCTGACAAAGTTCACGCTGCAATAGTATTAATTATGCTATTGGAGTTTCAATTGATCCGCAAATGGCATTACGCCATCCAAACAGGCACGATCATTAAGAGGCCAGATCCGTCCCATATGCAATGCAAACGCCCGGCTTGCCGGGCGTTTGGCCTGATCGCAGTGCGGGCAGGGCGGCTCAACCCGCCTTGGCCGGCGCAGCTTTTCCATCTTTGACATTGCCATCCTGCTCCGCCGCCAGGTTTGCCTCGGCGCGCTGGCCGCTCCAGTAGGCGGCGTTGGCTATTCCAAGCTTTTCCGGATGGAACACCGGATCCAGCCCTCGCGCTTTCTGCGCCTCGTAATCACGCAGGCAAGCCAGCGCCGGTTTCTGCAACAGGATGATGGCGATAATGTTGAGCCAGGCCATCAGCCCCACCCCGATATCGCCCAATCCCCAGGCCATATCGGCCGTCTTGACCGTGCCGTAGACAGTGGCCGCCATCAGGCCGATTTTCAGCGCAAATGTCAGCCAGGGACGCTGCACCTTGCGGTTGATATAGGCGACATTGGTTTCCGCGATGTAGTAGTAGGCGATGATGGTGGTGAAGGCGAAGAAGAACAACGCCAGCGCTACGAATACCGATCCGAACCCCGGCAAGATGCTTTCCATCGCAGTCTGCACATAGCCAGGGCCGGCAGCCACCCCGGCGATGCCGATGAAGATGGCCTGTCCATCCGGGCCCTGCACATTGTATTGGCCGGTGATCAACAGCATGAAGGCCGTGGCGGAACAGACAAACAAGGTGTCGATGTAAACCGAAAACGCCTGCACCAACCCCTGCTTGGCAGGGTGGCTGACAACCGCCGCGCTGGCGGCATGCGGACCGGTGCCCTGGCCGGCCTCGTTGGAATAGATGCCGCGCTTCACGCCCCACTGGATGGCGAAGCCCAGGATCGCCCCCATGCCCGCCTCCATGCCAAAGGCGCTCTTGAAGATCAGCGCGATCACACCCGGCAACTGTTCGATATTCAGCGCGATCACCACGCAAGCGACAATGATGTAACCCAACGCCATGAACGGCACCACTGCCCCGGCGAACATCGCAATCCGCTTGACGCCGCCAAAGATGATGAAGCCCAGCATAATGGCCAACACGGCAGCGGTGACGGTGGGCGCGATGCCGAAGGCCGATTGCATAGAGTTGGCGATGGAGTTGGACTGGATGCCCGGCAACAGCACCCCGGTGGCGATCACCGTGGTGATGGCAAACAACCAGGCGTACCACTTCTGCCCCAGGCCCTTTTCAATGTAAAACGCCGGCCCGCCGCGGTACTGGCCATCGATTTTTTCTTTGTACACCTGGCCCAGCGTCGACTCGACAAAAGCCGAGCTGGCGCCCAGAAACGCCACCATCCACATCCAAAACATGGCGCCCGGCCCGCCAAAAGTGATGGCGGTGGCCACTCCGGCGATATTGCCGGTACCCACCCGCCCCGCCAGCGTCATCGCCAGCGCCTGAAACGACGACACGCCGGAGCTGCTGCTCTGGCGGTTGAACATCAGCCGCAGCATCTCGCTGAAGTGGCGCATCTGCAAAAAGCGAGTACGCACAGAAAAATACAAGCCCACGCCCAGGCACAGGTAAATCAGTGCCGGGCTCCAAACCACGCCGTTGATGGCGATGACCAAATCATCCATGGGTTCTCCTCTGTAAACGAAGGCAGGCAGCCAGCTGTTCTTATGATTTCCTCGCGCCGACTGTCTGCACCGAACCGACAAGATAATGACCAAACCACCGCCAGCTCCAGTAAATGGATTGTAAAAATCATCAATTACAACAACTTACCCACATCGTCATTGCTGCAAGCGGAAAATCGTGACGGCATATAGAGCAAACGCTCTGCGCCGCCGGCGGCATGTCCACCCGCAATTACGGCGCCAGTTCGGACCATGGTATAGTGGCGGCCAAATCGTTTGACACAGAAAGACCAAACCGATGTCCACCCTCGCCCGCCCGGCGGCCTGCCTGCTGCTGGCCGCGCTTTGCGGTTGCCAACCGCAACAAAGAATCCAGGCCAGCTACCATTGCGAAGACCAAGTCAAATTCCGCTACGACAAGCAAAGCCAAACCGTGGAGCTGAACCGCGACGGCCAGCGCTATCAGGGCATCATGGATGAAAAGGGCCTGCTGACCTGGCCCAAAAGCAGCGCCGGGCAGGCCATGCCCGACAGCTTCTTCATCTCGCGCAAAACGCCAAACCAGATGAAGCTGTACGGCGGCTTTGCCGACACTGGCAAGGTTTGCCAGCTGGATCCGGGCTGAGCGCTGCCACCTCCGGCCTCGCCGCTCGAAACAGAATATGAAAATGCCGCCCGATTCGAGCGGGCGGCATTGCGGAAAAGAAAACCGGCGTTGCGCTATGGCGCGGAGCGGACTAAGTCGGCAACTGGTTCCAGTTTTTGCTCACCGTCTGGTTGCTCTGGCCATAGAAGGTGACAGTCTGCTTGGTGGCGTCGGAGGTAATCTTCCACAAATACCTGGCCCCCGGCAGCTCCTGCTGCGCCACCACCTTGCCCGACGCGTCATAGGCGACCAGGTTCAGCGAGACCCTATTATCGATATAGGAATAGGCCCAGTAAGTGAGGCCGTTGTAACTGATCACATTGCACGTGGCGCTTTCGCCATCCGGCGTGGGCGAGTTGGGCCCGGTCATGAACGCGGCCTGAAGCCCGGCAGGAATCGTCGGGTGAGAGCTGACGTTCACGGTTGAAATCTGCGGGCCGGCGGGCTGGACGGTAATCGGAATGCCGGCGCCTTGGGAGCCCGCGCCTTCGGTAAACCACACCACGCCATTACCCGAAGCGCCACTGCCGGCCTTTTGCGCTCCGCCGTTCACGTTGAGGGCAAAGCTCCACGGCCCGCCCCAGTTGACGCCCATCGCGACAATCTCATAGTCGCCGTTCGGCAGGTTGACAGCATAGGTGCTGTTCAGCGCCCCGTTCACCCCATTGAGCACCGCAGGCTCGGTGTAAGCCCCGGAGTTGATGTTGACCGTGACATTGACGGCATTGCCATTGCCGCTCTGAATGTGCGCAAGCTGGTAACTTGCGCCCCACTGATAGGCAATCACATACAACTCGTTGTCGCTTGCTGTGATATGGATAGTATTGGATGACATGGCATGCTCCTGATGGATTAAGGGTGAGACATGACAGCGTGAATCCACGGGCGGCTGCCGATACCCCCGAACCAGCAGGCAGCATCAGCGGCACCGATTGCTGCTGACGGAAGAAACCGGCCGCCTCACGGCGGGCAGGCTCGTCCAGCCAGCATGCACGCCACTTTGAGCGCGCGCACCGACAAGTACAAGCTAGTACGAATACCTAAGCCACTCCGGGAACGCGCCAACTGTCGCAAGCGGACAAGCGCGCCATCCCCAAGAAAAAGGCCGCCTCCCGGCAGCCTTGCCCCCGCCGCGCCATTACTGCCGGCGGTATACCATGCTGCCGCGGTCATCATCCACCACCAGGCTACCGTCACCGCGCGCTTTGAATAGCATGCTCTTAAACGGCGCGCGGCGCAGATAAGCGGCGTCATCCACCGAAAAAGCAGCCAGACGCTGTTCCGCTCCATCGGCAGGGATGGCAAACCATTGCGGCTCCGCTCCAACGCCATCGCGGCGCAAACCAGCGCGCACCCATGTCTCGGATGGATGCCGGCATGCCGACAATCGCCACCCAATGGCCAGCCTCCGCCGGTTTCCGCACGCGCATTTCCTCGTCGCGGAGCGGTCTGTAAACCGGCTCCCTCTCCGGCCCCGCCGCCTGCAGCTCCACCCGGCCGGATACCAATGTCCAGCGCTCCTGGGCATATTGATCCTAGACTGTCCCGGACTACAGTGCACGGCGTCGGCATCAGCTGACGCTGCAGGTCAAGATTCCCTATCAGAAACGCTCAGGCGCGCTGCATCTGCTGGTCGATAGCACTGGCATCAAAATGCCGGGCAAAGGCGAATGGAAAACGAAAAAGCATGGTGCCGGATACCGCCGGCAATCGCGCAAGGTTCATCTGGGCATCGATGCGGAAACCCTGCCAATCCGGGCCATTAAAGGTGACAGACAATCGCCAGGTCGATGCGCCAATGTCGCCTTCGTTGTTGGCGGAGATCCCACCAGATGAGTCGATAGCCTGAGCGGACAAGGAGGCTCACTGGGCGCGCCGGCTCGAAACGAGATTCTGCGCGCCACCAAGCGACTTGGCCGGTTGGCCGGGCGACCTGGAAACGCTGAAGCGGCTACCATCGCCGCAGCTTGGTGGAGACCAAGATGCACGGCTTCAAACTGTTAGGCGAAAGGGTGATGGCCTGACGCTTCGATGGCCAGGTGACTGCGTGCGGCCATCTTGAACCGCTTCAACATGCTGGGCCTTCCATGCACGGTGGCGGAGGCATAGGCCTGCTGGTGGAAAGGGGAAACTCACTCTGCTCCGGACTTATGCAACAGAGCCCCTTCATAAATGCAAATTTCATGAAAAAACTTACTGACCGCCTATCGTGCAAACCATGCTGGACGGCGCACATCAATAGGCATAAAGCCAAATCCTTGCCGATGGCGCCGCGAAGCGGCCCAAGATGACCATCTGCCAAGACTCGATTGCAACCATGCGCCCCGCAGCAAAAGACATTCATCATCAACAGGCTCCGGCACAAGCCAATACTCAGGCGTTGCTGGCCTTTATATCAGCCGCCACGCCAACCATGGCACGCTCCCCACTTGAATGCACAAGCCGTTGATGCTGCCAAGTTCCAATTGACTGATCGTTCGAACAGTCAGCAACCGCCACACGCCATCTACGATCATCAAAGGCATGGCACAGGCTGGCCGGCACGCACCTCTCTCAAATCAGCTTCATCAGGAAACAACTCGCCTTCCCTACTCTCACAAGGAGCACGCATGGCAATCCTGAACAAGGCATGGATCAGGCATCTGTTGCATGGCGCAACGCTGCTGGCGATATTGCAGGCGCTGGCCCCGCTGCCCGCGCAGGCGGATGCCAACCGCCTCACCACGGCCAGCGCCAATCGACCGGCCGACGTCCCGGCCAATTATGTCGTCACGCCTTTCGGCTTCTTCCACCCCTCCTGCGTGCAAGAAATAAAGCGCCAGGAGAAACTGCTGGCCGATGGCCGGATACAGGCGGCAGATGGCAACATCCGCGCAGGCGCGAGCTGCGGCCACGTGCGCTACGGCGCGCATGGCGAAGCGATAGCCGCGCATGACGCTCAAGCCGGCCCGCGGCCGGCGGCATCGACACAGGACACGGCAAATGGCTGGGTGGAGGATACCGACCTGGTCACCAGTTCGGCCTATGGCGGCATCAACGCCAGCTGGGCCGTGCCGGCAGCGCCTGTCGGCAGCGATGGTCAGGTGGTGTATTTCTTCCCCGGTCTGCAGGACCGCGACAATGTGCAAAGCATTCTGCAACCGGTGCTGGGCTGGAACGCATTCAACGATAACGCCTGGACCATAGCCAGCTGGAACTGCTGCCAAAACGGCGCGGTGAACTACAGCACGCCGCAGACAGTGAACAGCGGCGACCAGATTGTCGGCACCGTGCAGAACAACTGCGCCGCCGGCACCGCCACCTGCGCGTCCTGGAGCATCAATACCCTGGATATCACTCTGAACGTCTCCAGCGCGCTGAACCGCACCAGCAATTACGGCCAGACCTTCAACTGGGCGTTCGGCGGCGTGCTGGAAGTTTACGGAGTGGCAGGCTGCCAAGACTATCCGCAGGATGGCACCATCAGCTTCAACAATATCCAGCTGTTCGACATCAACAAGAAGCAGATCACCAAACCCGCCAGCCTGGCCTGGAGCCCCAACGTATTGCAGCAGAGCGGCTGCAATCTCAACTCCAGCGCCACGACATCGGTCAGCACGCTGAGCTATTGAGCCGCCGGTTTTGACCGCCATGGTGTTGCAGCCCCCTGTTGCCATGGCGGTTTTTTTTCAGCCGGCCTCAGCGCCCCTTCAGCCAGCTGCTTCTGACTTCATGATAATAATCCCGCATGCCGTAACGGCTCCACACCGGCAAGGTTGCCTCGGCAAACACGCCCTCCTTCAGGGCCAGTCGCATTCTGGCCTGCACCGCCGGCGGCAGGCCGGCATTGCAGGCCAGCCATCTCTCCACCTGCGCCAGCATGAACAGCCGCACCGGTTTTTCCTTGCCGACATCCATAGAGGGAGGGATGTCGCTGATCAGCGCGTCGAACCTGCCGGCATTCAGCATCAGAAAACCGGTGGAGGAATTTTTCACCGGAGTGAACGGCATGCCGGCCGAACCGAGAAAATCGCGGATCTCCGCGATATCCACCGCGCCCACCCGGCGCTTGCGCAACGCGTCCAGATTGCCGATCGCCGCCTTGTCGCCGCCTCGCTTGTAAACCGTAAGGGTGATTGGGGCGATGACGCCGACAAAATTGACGGTTTCACTCTCGCCCTGATCAAAGTTGACCGCCAGCGCGCAGGTATCGCCCTGGGTGGAGACATCGAGAAAAGCGCGCTTGGCCGGCACCGCCTGATACTGCACCTCCACCCCGGCCTGATGCATCAACAGGCGGAACGCATCCGCATACGGCCCGCTCAAGCCGCCGGCCAAACGCACCATGAAGGGCGGGTACTCGTCTCCCACCACCTTCAACCGGACCGGCTGCGGCTGTGCGGAAAGCGGCAGACAAAACCATGCCGGCCACAAGGAAAGGCCCCCTCTCAACCATGCTCTGCCCATCATGTCAGTGTCTTTTTACCAACTCCACCGGAGTCTGCACTATGGTCTGGATATTCCCCTGCCCAGTATGGTTTCTCAACGCCTGCAAGGCTAGGTCGATGGCGTATTGTATCTGCAAGGCCGGATGCTGATCGGCGGTGGCGACGATGCGGCCGTCCGCGATATAAGGCGCGACATCGGTAATGTTGTCGTAACCGCCTATCAGCACCTTGCCGCGGCGGTGCCGCTCCGCCACCGCCGCGACGGCGCCTATGGCCATATTGTCGTTGCCGCACAGTAAAACCGCCAGATCCGGCACTGCGTCCAACAGCTCCAGCGCGGCAAGGCGGCCCTTGTCGCTCACCCAATAGCCCCAGCGCATGCCGGCCAGCGCCATGCCGGCGCTGCGTATCGCCTCGCGAAAGCCGTCGCTGCGCGCCTTGGCGTTGATGGACTGGGGCAGTCCCTCGACGATGGCCACCTTGCTGCCCGGCTTCAGTCCATGCAGCACGTAGTCTCCCACGCTGCGGGCGCCGGTGAAATTGCTGGGGCCGACAAAGGGAATATTCACATTGGCCCTCACCAGCGCCCTTTCGTCCAGCTTGTTGTCCACATTGATCACCAGCGTATGGCTGGCGATGGTCTTCAGCAAGATGGGGATCATGGCGCTGGAGTCGGTGGGCGCGATGATCAGAACATCATCATGCCGATCCAGGCAGCGCTGGACGATGGCTTCCTGCCCCTTGACGTCGGTCTCGTCCTGCACACCTTCAATGGTGAGCTGGTATTCGCCATGATGAGTCAGCCGGTGCTGGTCCGCCCCCGCGATCATCATGGTGAAGAACTGGTTGCGCAGCGACTTCAACGCTATCGTGATGGCCGGCTTGCGAGCGGCCCCTGCGGCAAAGGGCACAGCCAGCAAACCACCCAGTGCCGTAGCCAAGAATTGGCGACGCCTCATCATGTCCCCCGCTCAGCGGATTTGTTAACTGAAACTATAGCCAAGTTCGGTCCGCCGGACAGCGGCATGCCCGGCCAGCGCGCTATCATGTCGCATCGCCAAGGAAAACCCGCATGGCGCAAGCCACCCCTCCCAAGCTGAATCTGCCCGCCAGCCGCGGCCGCTCGCTGGTCAAGCACTATCCCCGCGGCCTGCGCATAGACCCGCACGCCCACCCGTGGGCCCAGGTGCTGCATGCCGTGACCGGCGTGATGTGGGTGGAGGTCGGCCGCGAGGCTTTGGTGGTGCCGCCGCAGCGCGCCGTCTGGCTGCCGCCCGGCGCAGTGCACTCCATCCAGATGATGAGCGCGGTGGAGATGCGCAATCTCTACCTCCCCGCCCAGGACATCGCCCAGCTCAGCCGGGAAAGCCATGTCTTTGAAGTCAACGGCCTGCTGCGCGAACTGATCGCCGCCATTGCCGAGCGCGAACACGCTCGACAGCGCGACGACGCCTACCTCGACGCCGCCTACAAACTGGTGGCGTTGGAGCTGCCCCATGCCGCGCGCCACACCCAGCGCATCCCGCTGCCGGACGGGTCGGACCGCCGACTGGCCGGGCTGTGCCGCGCGGTGATCGCCAACCCGTCTCAGGCCATCAGTTTCGAGCAGCACGCCGCCGGAGCCGGCGCCAGCGTGCGCACTCTGTCCCGGCTGTTTGTCCGCCATATGGGACTGGGCTTTGCCGAATGGCGCCGCCAGGTGCAGCTGGCCATCGCCCTCTCCCGCCTGGCGGACGGCCAGAGCGTCGGCGCAGTGGCGCACGCGCTGGGCTACCGCGCCAGCAGTTTCAGCGAGATGTTCCGCCGCGAACTGGGCCTGCCGCCCAGCGGCTTCCATCCGCAGGAAACCCTGGCCGACGCCGTCCGCCCCGTCGCCGACAGCTGAGACGGTTGTCCGATATTCGAAAGCAACTGGCAGGAACCGCCTCCCATCTGCCAATACACTCCAATCATCAACCACCTGGAGTCAAACAGATGAAAGCCCTGCAATTCAAAGCCTTCGGCAGCCCTGACGTGCTGGAATGCCTGGAGCTGCCCACGCCGCAAGCGGATGACGACCATGCCGTGGTGCGGGTGTTCAGCGCATCGGTCAATCCCAGCGATGTCAAAAACCTGTCCGGCCATTTCCGCCACACCTTGCCGCCACGCATCCCCGGCCGCGATTTCAGCGGCGTGGTGGTCGAAGGACCGGCCGAATGGCTGGGGATGGACGTCTGGGGCACCGGCGGCGACATCGGCTTCACTCGCGATGGCAGCCATGCCGAATTCATCCGTCTGCCCATTGCTGCGCTGGCGCGCAAACCGGCCGCCCTCAGCCATGAACAGGCGGCGGCCATCGGCGTGAACTTCGTCGTCGCCTGGCTGGGCACTGTGGATTACGCGCAATTGGCCCAGGGCGAAACCGTAGCCGTGATCGGCGTGGGCGGCGGCGTGGGCGGCGCAGTGGCGCAAATCGCCAAATCGCTCGGCGCCCGCGTCATCGGCCTGGACCGCCAAGCGCCGCAGAACGGCTCCCCCGCCGCCGCGTGGATAGACCACTATCTGCCGTTTGACGAACACGCGGCCGAAGGCATGCGCGCGCTGGGCGGCGCGGACGTGGTGTACGACACCGTGGGCGGCGTGGCCTTTGAAACCGCGCTGGGACTGGTCAAGCGCCGGGGCCGGGTGGTGGAGATCAGCGCCACCGGCAAGCGCCGGGTGGAATTTGACCTGATCGACTTCTATCACAACGAAACCCGCCTGCTGGGCGCGGACAGCGCCAAACTGGGCGTGGCCGAATCCGCGCGCCTGATGCGCGAGCTGGCGCAAGGCTTTGACAGCGGCCGGCTGGTCCCGCCGGTCATCGCCCACCGTTTCGGCCTGGAGCAAGGCCGGGATGCCTATCGGGCGGTAGCCGCCGGCACCCGGGGCCGGGTGGTGATCAATATGGCTTGAGCCGGGAGAGCGCGATGAGCAATTACCTGATATCCCTGGCGCTGGGTTTCGCCGTCGGCATCGTCTACGCGCTGCTGCATGTGCGCTCCCCCGCTCCGCCGCCAATCGCGCTGATAGGCTTGCTTGGCATGGTGCTGGGCGAATGGCTGTGGCCCTACCTCCGTGGCCTGTGAGGCTCTAGCACAATCGATCCTCGCCGCGGCCTCACGCGCGGATCGGGCAAGGGAGCCGCGCGGCAAACGCCACGCCCGCGGCATGAGCGTGGCGCATTTGGACCAGCCCTCGCCGGAAATGACAAAGGCAAAAGTATTACTACGAATAGTTGCCGATAGACTTAAGCGGTATGATAACCGTCGGCTGCTCCCCGTGAATTGCCACTTCATCATGAAGACCCAACCCGCCTTGCCTGATTCAAGCCGGTGACACCACAGTTCACCATCGAGCGCGCCATCGATGCATCCGTCGCAAGTCCTTCTTGAGGAGAAGAAAATGGCAACGGTATCCGAAAGCCATGCGGCAGTGTCCGAAAGCTATACTTGGACACTCACCGCATTCCAGCAGCAAGGCACCCTATGGCTGCAATGGCACAGCACCGCGCCATTCCGCGCCCAGCAGGGCCAGATCCATGTGTATGCCGGAACGCAGTTTCCCAGCAACCCGCAGGATCAGACCAAGGCTTGGAAATGGGATGACGCCAGCAACGATCCCTGGAACACCGACCTGCCCTGGGGCTCGAAATGGTTTTGCGCCTGGATTGCGCAAGAGCCGCCAAACGGGCCGTACAAATATGTGGTCCAAGTAGTCACGCCTGTCGCGCAGTAAGCTTCAGCCGCCACCGCAAGCATCGCATCGATGCCGGTTGTGGCGGCCGCCCCTGCCGGCTCTCACCCCATCCACTCGATGCCCCGCCGGTCGCGCCCGGTCAAAAACAGCGGCGCAGCCGTAAAAAACCCGCCGCAAATGGGCGGGCAGTTTGGCGAAGAGACCCGCAAGCCGCTGTCAGACGACAAGCTTTGCCTGCAGTTCGCGCAGATAAGGTTTGACCTTGGCAGCCGTCACCTTCTGCAGCTTGCACAACAAAGCATGGTCGATATCCGCCAGCTGGAACTGCCGTTGCAGCGTGCCTTCCAGGTGCGACAGCAGATTGGCCGCCATTTCGGCGTCCGCCAGCGCGCGGTGGGCGCGGCCGGCGGCCGGCAATCCGGCCCAGCGCGTCAGCGTGCCCAGCTTGTGATCCGGGGCCTGCGGCAGCAGCCGGCGCGACAACAACAGCGTGCAGGCGAAATCCTGCCGCCGCGCCAGGCCCAGCTGCGCCAGTTCATAATCCCAGAACTTGCGGTCGAAGCTGGCGTTGTGCGCCGCCAGCGGCGTCTCGCCGACAAAGGCTGCGGCGTCTCGCATCACCCGGTGCGCCGGCGGCGCGCTCTTCAGCATCGCATTGCTGATGCCGGTGAGCTGCTCTATCATCGGCGGCACCCAGACGCCTGCGTTCATCAGGCTCTGGAAGCGGTCCACGACCCTGCCATCCTCCACCATCGCCACGCCTATCTCGGTGGCGCGGCAATCCCGCCCCGGCGTGATGCCGCTGGTTTCGAAGTCGATGACAGCGACGCGCTGCCTCATGCCAATGCGGCCTTGGCTGCCTCTTCCGGCGTCAAGCCGTCAAAAAACTGGTCGGTATACCATTCGGCCTGCTCTTCGATGTGCTCCTGGGCTTCGGCCTCGCTTGCGCCTGCGGCCACCAGATGGACCTCCACCTCTGCACACCACGCCAGCAGCGCCATGGTTTCCTCATCCAGTTTTTCTTGCGGCTTCTTCGACATCGGGTTTTCCTTGCAATTCAGTACATTATCGAGCCGGGCATTGTACCCGGCTTTGGCCGGCATGCAAGCGCCAAAACGCGCTTGCCGCACCGTCAATCGTCCACGCGGCCGCGCAGCGACTTGATGGAGGCGCGCTGCGACTAGCCGGCCAGCCGCCGCTGCTGCGAACCATAAGTGGGTTTGGTGGTGCGGCGCGTCTTGGGGGTGTGGCTGGCGCTGTCCACCAGCGCCTGCAGCCTCAGTAGCGCGTCGGCGCGGTTTTGTTCCTGGGTGCGGTACTGCTGCGCCTTGATCACCAGCACGCCCTCCTTGCTGATGCGCGTGTCGTTCAGGCCCAGCAGCCTTTCGCGCAGCCACTCCGGCAGCGACGAGGCGGCAATGTCGAAACGCAGGTGGATGGCGGACGAAACCTTGTTGACGTTCTGGCCGCCCGCGCCCTGGGCTCGCATCGCGGTGAACGTCACCTCATCCTCTTTGACGAGATAGCGGGAAACGGACATGGAGGAGAAAACGTTTCTTAAAACCGCATTATAAGCCGCGCGGGCCTCCAGGTCCGCGCGGCTTGCCGCTTACGCGCCCAGGCGGATGCCGCCGTCGCAGATCAGCACTTGGCCGGTGATGAAGCTGTTGCCGATTAAGAACGCCACCGCATCGGCAATATCCTCCACCAGGCCGATGCGCCCCGCCGGCGTGGCGGCGGCGAAACCGGCAAACAGGTCGGCGCGGGCGTCGGTCGGCAAAAAATCCCACCAATGGGTATCCACCACGCCCGGCGACACCGCGTTCACCCGCAGCGGCCGCAGTTCGGACGCCAATACCGGCGCCAGCGCGGCCACGGCGGCGTTGGCCGCGGCCAGGCCAGCGGTGCCGCGCAGCGCCGCCTGCGCCGATACCGCGGACAAAAAGGTGATGCTGCCGTTTTTGGCTAGATGCGGCAGCGCCGCCTGGGCGCAGGCGAAATGGGGATAGACCTTCTCTTCGAAACCCTGCCGCACCTGCTCCAAATTGGCCTGCGCAAACATGCCCCCGCCCTTGTTGCTGCCCAGCGCCAGCACCAGGTGGTCGATGGGGCCGCAGCGGCGGAAAGCATCCGGCAGCGCCGCGGTGTCGGCCGCGTCCATGGCCAGCGCGGCGGCGCCGTCCAGCGTCTTTCTCGCTGCCTCCAGCCGGCCGGCGTCGCGCCCGGCGATGGTGACCCGGTAGTCGCGGCTGAGCAGCAGTCTGGCGCTGGCCAGCCCGATGCCGGCGGAACCGCCTATGATCAATACATGTTGCGTCATGATGCGCTCCTTGATGATGGGCCGGGCAAACGGTTGTCCGCCCCTGGCCTCGAATGCATCATCGGCCACGCCAAACATGACAAACAGTTGCAGGATTATCCTGGTATCGTGGCTACCATGAACCACACCGACGCATCCGAAACCATCCGCCTGGCGGAGCTAGGCGCTTTCCTGCGCTCCCGCCGCGAAAACCTGAACCCCACCGCGGTGGGCCTGCCATCCGGCATGCGCCGCCGCACGCCCGGGCTGCGCCGCGAAGAAGTGGCGATGCTGGCCGACATCGGCACCGCCTGGTACACCTGGCTGGAGCAAGGCCGCGACGTGCAGGCCTCAGCCGGCGTGCTGGCATCGCTGGCCGGCGCGCTGCGGCTGAGCGAGGCCGAACGCCGCCACCTGTTCGCGCTGGCCGGCCGCCCGGCCCCCAACGCGGCCGCGCCGGGCAACCACATCGAGCCCTCGCTGTTGCGCATGCTGGACAATCTGCGCGACCAGCCGGCCTACATCACCGGCCGGCGCTGGGACATCCTGGCCTGGAACCGCCCCGCGGCGGCGCTGTTCGGCGACTACGCCAGCCTGCCGCCCGAAGAGCGCAACCTGCTGCGCATGGTATTCGCCAACCCGGCGCACCGCGCGCTGCTGACGGAATGGGATAGCTTGGCGCGCGCCGCGATGGCGATGTTCCGCGCCGACTACGGCCGCCATGCCGGCGACCCGGTTTTTGAGCAACTGGTGGAGTCGCTGCTGCGCGACAGCGCAGACTTCCGCGCCTGGTGGCCCCGGCGCGAGGTGCTGGAGCCCTTGTCCGGCATCAAGCTGCTGAGCCATCCGCGCCAAGGGAGGATGAGCTTCGAATACAGCAGCTTCGCGCTGCTGGATGGGTCCGAGCGGCGGCTCACGCTGTACACGCCGCTGCCGGAGGACGACAGCGCCGCCAAGCTGGCCGCGCTGCTGGCGGATTGACGCAAAAAAACCGCCGCGCCGATCAGGCGGGCGGGTCTTCGCCGGGACTGGCGGATCAGGATTTGATGGTTTTCACCAGGCCGTCGCACACCGGCTTTTGCGCGTCTCCGGCCGGCAGTTTTTCGCACACGCCGCTCAGCTGGCCGGCCAGGCGGCCGATTTCGCCAGCGTGCTTCTGGTCCTGGTTCCAGGCCTTCAGGCGGCTGGCGATTTTCTCCAGCGAACGGCGGCTGCGCTCGTAAAAGGCGCTGCTGGAGCGGCCGGCGTCGGCGAAGACTTCGCTGGCGGCCTTTTCGATGCGGCCGGCGTCCTGCGGCGCCAGTTCCACCGCGTTGCTGACATAGCTGGCGCCCCATTGCAGCCGGGTGGCCTGCCCCTCCGACGCCCGGTAGGCTTGCTCATACCAGCCCAGCGCCGCCGCCTTGTCGCCGCGCTCCTTGGCGTTGGAGGCCAGGATCAGCATGTGGTAGTACGGCGCGTGCGAGGTTTTCAGTTCGGCCAACAGCAACTTGTCGGATTCGTCCAGCAAGCCGGCGTCGGCCAACAATTCGCCGGCGGCGGTGATCACCGCCTGGCGCTGGTAAGGATTGGCGCTGGCCTTGTCGGCGGCGGCCACCTGACTGCGGACATCCGCCAGCAGCAAGGCCGGCAGCGGCTGTTTGGCGTGCTCCTGCTTGTAAAGCGCCAATAAGGCGGCGGTGGCGCCCAGACGGTCACCCCAGGACAAGGTGGCGTCGGACTCCAGCACCGACAACCGCTTGTTCCACGCCGTCCACAGCGCCCGATGCTCGGCCTTGTCGTCGCCCAGCAGTTTGATCGCATCGCCGGCGGCGTAGATGACAATATCGGCATTGGCGCGGCTGAGCTTGTCGTCGGCCAGCACCTTCAGCAATTGCGCGCGGGCCTGTCCGCGGTCAAACGTCGGCGCATCCTTTTCGCCAGCCAGAGCCGCAATCGCCTTCAGCTGCAAACGGGTGGCGGTTGCGGTCTGGGCTGCCGGCACCTGCCGCGCCAGCTTAGCCAGCGTGGCGGTGACGTCCTTCTCAGGGATGATCTGGCCCTGGTCGACATCCCAGGCGTAATCGGCCAGCAGCTGCCAGTCGTCCGCCGCCAGCGGCTTGCCCGCCAGCGCGTCGGCCAGCAGCGACTTCACCGGTTTCACCGTCACCAGCCCCAACTGCAGCGTGCGCAGGTAACGCTCCGGGTCCACCTCGCCTGGCAGACGGGTGATTTCGGTGCCGTCCGGGCGGAACAGGATCATCGTCGGATAGCCGCGCACCTTGAACTGCTCGCCCAGTTGCTGGGCATTGGCGCTGTCGCCATCCAGATACACCGGCACGAACTGGCGGGTGGCGGCAATGAAATCGGGGCGGTTGAAGATGGTGGCCTTCACCTGGTTGCACGGTGGGCACCACACCGCGCCCCAGTACAGGAACACCGGCCTGTTCTCGCTGCGCGCCTTGGCAAAAGCCGCCGGCACGTCGCCCTTTTGCCAGCCGATGCCAGGCGGCAAAGCATGGCCGTCGGCGACATCGGCGTGGGACAACGGGGCCAGGCCGGCCAGCACCAGGGACAACATCAGCAGGGTACGCTTCATGATCTAGCCTCATTCGAATGGGCAAAAGCCCATGCTAAACCAAATATTCACAAAGCATATAGCACAACTGGCGATTTGCTTAGCAAAAGCGCGGCAAAGCGGACTCCTCAGGCCTCGCGCAATTCGAAATCGTGGCTGATGTCCGCGGTCTTTCCCAGCATGATCGACGCCGAACAGTATTTCTCCGCCGACAGCTTGATCGCCCGCTCCACCGCGTCCGGCTTCAGATCCTTGCCGGTCACCACGAAATGGAAATGGATCTTGGTGAACACCTTGGGCTCGGCGTCGGCGCGCTCGGCCTGGATGTCCACCCAGCAATCCGCGACCTGCTGGCGCGACTTCTTCAGGATGGTGATCACGTCGTAGCTGGTGCAGCCGGCGGTGCCCAGCAGCACCAGCTCCATCGGCCGCGGCCCCAGATTGCGGCCGCCCCCCTCCGGAGCGCCGTCCATCACCACCGCGTGGCCGCTGCCGCTTTCGCCCATGAAACACACGCCGTCCACCCATTTCAGCCTCGCCTGCATCGCTTGCCCCCCGCTTTTTCAATGAAAACGGCCATCAGACTATCATTGCCGATTTGGGACGACAAAGAATCACCTGTAGAATGGAAAGATTCTCCCGTTATATCTGAGCTGCACCATGCTGGTACTTGGTATTGAATCTTCCTGCGACGAAACCGGCGTCGCCCTTTACGACACCGAACAGGGCTTGCTGGCGCATCAACTGCACACGCAGATGGCGATGCATGCCGAATACGGCGGCGTGGTGCCGGAGCTGGCCAGCCGCGACCACATCCGCCGCGCCATCCCGCTGACCGAGGCCTGCCTGGCCGAAGCCGGCAAAAAGCTGGCCGACCTGGACGCCATCGCCTACACCCAGGGACCCGGCCTCGGCGGCGCGCTGCTGGTGGGCGCCAGCATCGCCAACGCACTGGCCTTCGGCCTGAACATCCCGGTGATTCCGGTGCACCACCTGGAAGGCCATCTGCTATCTCCGCTGCTGGCCGAACCCAAGCCTGAGTTTCCTTTCCTCGCGCTGCTGGTTTCCGGCGGCCACACCCAGTTGATGGCGGTGCGCGGCGTGGGCAGTTACGAAATTCTGGGCGAGACTGTGGACGACGCCGCCGGCGAAGCCTTCGACAAAACCGCCAAGCTGCTGGGCCTGCCCTACCCCGGCGGCCCGCTGCTGTCCAAACTGGCCGAATCCGGCAGCCCCGGCCGCTTCGCGCTGCCGCGCCCGATGCTGCACTCCGGCAACCTGGACATGAGCTTCTCCGGCCTGAAAACCGCGGTGCTGACGCTGACGAAGCAAGTGGAGGCCGAGCACGGCGAAATCGACGAACAAGCGAGGATGGATATCTGCCGCGCCTTCCAGGAGGCCATCGTCGAGGTGTTGGTGAAAAAGTCGCTCGCCGCGATGAAGCAGGCAGGCATGAAGCGGCTGGTGGTGGCCGGCGGCGTCGGCGCCAACAAGCAGCTGCGCGCGGCGCTGGACCAGGCCGCGGCGCGCCGCAAGTTCGAGGTGTTCTACCCGCCCTTGGCGCTGTGCACCGACAACGGCGCGATGATCGCCTTCGCCGGCGCGATGCGGCTGAAATTCGCCGAAGCGGCCGGCGGCTACAGCATCAAGCCGCGCTGGGACCTGTCCAGCCTGCCGGCGGTATAAACCCACTCATTCCGCCGCGCCGCATCCCCCTGCCGGCGCGGCCAAGCAAAGCGCCATGATCCAACTGAAAAACCTCAACCTGCGCCGCGGCCTGAAAGAACTGCTGGTAGGCGCCAACCTGACGCTGAACCCCGGCTACAAGGCCGGCCTCACCGGCGCCAACGGCGTCGGCAAGTCCAGCCTGTTCGCCATGCTGCTTGGCGAGTTGCACGCCGACGGCGGCGACGCGCTGATCCCGCCCAACTGGACCCTGGCCCACGTGGCGCAGGAAACCCCGGCGCTGGAGCGCAGCGCGCTCGATTACGTGCTGGACGGCGACAAGGAGCTGCGCTCGCTGGAAGCCCGGCTGGCCGACGCCGAGGAACGCCACGACGGCAACGCCATCGGCCACCTGCACGCCGAGCTGGCCAATATCGAGGCCTACTCCGCGCCCTCGCGCGCCAGCAAGCTGTTGACCGGCCTGGGCTTCGACGAGCCGTCCCAGCAGCGGCCGGTGGCCAGCTTCTCCGGCGGCTGGCGCATGCGCCTCAATCTGGCGCAGGCGCTGATGTGCCGCTCCGACCTGCTGCTGCTGGACGAGCCCACCAACCACCTGGACTTGGAAACGGTGCTGTGGCTGGAGGACTGGCTGAAGGGCTATCCCGGCACGCTCTTGATGATCTCGCACGACCGCGACTTCCTCGACAGCGTCTGCAGCCACATCGTGGAAGTGGCCAACCAGGCGCTGACGCTGTACACCGGCAACTACAGCCAGTTCGAGACCATGCGCGCCGAAAAGCTAGCGCGCCAGCAGGGCGAATTCGAAAAGCAGCAGCGCCAGATCGCCCATTTGGAATCGTTCATCAACCGCTTCAAGGCCAAAGCCAGCAAGGCCAGCCAGGCGCAAAGCCGGATCAAGGCGCTGGAGAAGCTGGAACGCATCGCCCCGGCGCACGTGTCCTCGCCGTTCGACTTTCATTTCGACAGCCCGGACAACCTGCCCAACCCGCTGCTGAAGCTGGAATCGGCCAACGCCGGCTACGGCGACAGGATCATCCTGTCCAAGATCAGCCTGTCGGTGGAGTCGGGCGCGCGCATCGGCCTGTTGGGCGTCAACGGCGCCGGCAAGTCCACGCTGGTGAAGCTGCTGTCCGGCGACCTGGACCCGCTGTCCGGCGAACGCGTCAACGCGCAGACGCTGAAGATAGGCTACTTCGCCCAGCACACGCTGGAAACGCTGCGGCCGGACGAGTCGCCGCTGCAGCACATGCAGCGCCTGGCCCCGACCGCGCGCGAACTGGAGCTGCGCAGCTTCCTCGGCGGCTTCAACTTCCGCGGCGACAACGCCACCGACCCCACCGGCCCGATGTCAGGCGGCGAAAAGGCGCGGCTGGCGCTGGCGATGATAGTCTGGCAAAAACCCAATCTGCTGCTGCTGGACGAGCCGACCAACCACCTGGACCTGGAAATGCGCCACGCGCTGACGCTGGCGCTGCAGGACTTCAGCGGCGCACTGATCGTCGTCTCGCACGACCGCAGCCTGCTGGAATCCACCACCGACGTGTTCTGGCTGGTCAGCGGCGGCAAGGTGCAGCCGTTCGACGGCGACCTGGAAGACTACCGCCAATGGCGCATCGCCCAGTTGGCCGAAGACAGCCGGTCGTCCAGCGGCGACGTCCAGAGCGTCAACCGCAAGGAGCAGAAACGCCAGGAAGCCGAGGCCAGGCAGCAGATGGCCCGCCAGCGCAAACCGCTGCAGAACCGCCTGAACAAGCTGGAACAGGAAATGAACAAGCTGAGCGACGAGAAAGCGCAGCTGGAGGCGTTTCTATCGTCCAGCGAGGCCTATGACGACGCCAACCGGCAGAAGCTGACCGAAAGCGTCAAGCGCCAGGGCGAGATGGCAAGCCGGCTGGAGACGGTGGAAGAGGAGTGGATGGAACTGCAGGAACAGCTGGAAGCAATGGAGTAAGCCCGCCGTTCCAGCCCCTTATCACCCGGCACCCTTTTTACAAGGGTGCTTTCGCATTGGCGATCAGGTCTTCGGGTTTCTGGTAGTCGGCTAGCAGGTCGACCTGTAGGACTGCCAAGACTTCGGCATCTGCCGCAGCAGATGCCGATTCGCAAGCCGTTTACGGTTTGTTCAGCCTCAATATGATGCGCTCAATGACGCAGGCGGCGGCGTTATATGAATCGGGGCTGGGGTGGGCGGCAAGCCATTGCTTCCGCACGAATAATTTCATCAGATCGTCCAGCGTCATGTCTTGGCCCTCGAAGCGGACCATCGTGCCTTTTTCGGACTCGAAAAGCGCCCCCAGAGTTTCAACCCGCGCCTTGTTCCAATAGGCATTGGGTTGGTCCGCCGGGCCTTTCAGCTCTTTCTTGACAATCCTGCCCTTGAGTATGGCGGTGTTCTTGCCGTCTTTGGCCAGGCCCAGTCGCAAGCCCATGAGCATATCCTCGCCGCCGGCCACCATGTGCGCCGGATAAATGCCGTCGCCCTGGCGCTCCCGGAATGGCGCCTGGATGGACACAAACTGCTGGGCGGGGGAGTTGAAGTCTTGCGCATCCGGTTTGGCAGTGGCGGCGAACGGTTTGGGGACATCCTGCCGGGTCGGGTAGCCGACGCCGTAGCCGATGATGGGTTTGCCGGTCGAGCCGTGCTTATCGATGACCGCCTGCTGGACATCGGGCCGGCTATGCCGGGTTCCTTCGGTTTGCACAACGTCCTGGTCCATCATCAGGATTCTTTCCGGCCGGTACGGCAGAGAGTCGGCAAGGGTGGTGGCCGCGGCTCTGGCCGCGCCGAAGCCGGTCAGTTGGCCGCCGTCCCAGCCGACAAGCCGCAGATTGGGATATTGATCAAGCGCTTCTTTCAGCGCGGCGGCGTAGGTCTGGTAATCCATCTTGTGAACCAGCAAATAGACGGGCTCGTTGCGCATGTTCATCGGATGCCATGCGAGGCTGAAATCTTTTCCCAGCTCCTGCGCGATCTTGTTTGCGCTGCCGCCGCTGATGACGATGGCGGGCACATTGTCGGGACCGAAACGCAGGTCGCTGGCCTGATCATGCCTGATGAAGGAAATCCAACCGCATCGATCTGATGAGCGATGGGTCATGGCCAACTGCCTGCATGTCTCGATACGGTTTTCCTCCACCGAGCGCATGCTTTTCATCGCCTCTTCGCCCTGGCCCTTGCTGATGACAACGGGAGCGTATTTGCATGCCGGGCGCGTCTGCTTGTCGATCCACCTCGAATTGACTTCCATTTCGATCGGATACCTATGGGACCCGGGGCCGGCGGAGGGGGCGGAGACGCCGGCGTTGCCATTGAGCGGAGCGACGCCTTCGCGCTGGCCGGCATGGCTGAAATTGAAAATGCCCGTTTGCATTGGCGAGCGGTGGCCGACTTCCCCGCGGAGGCGGATCCCGGCTGGCTGCGCTTGGCTTTGTGTGACGTTCTCCAGCGAATGGGCCAGATTGGAGGATGAGGAAGACGGGGTGTTGTCACTACGCTCTTGCCACATGGCGATCTGGGGTAAGGATTGACTTCTGATAAGCATGATGCAGTCCGGTAATGTAAGCTAATTGACAAGCTATCACCGAGTGTTTTTTCTGACTTTAATAAAACGATTATTTACGAATAGCATCCGCTGGCAAAAAACGTAGGCCGGAAGCGGGTATTCCGCTGCGGCCCCTTCACAGGCGGGCGGAACGGCCCAGCTAACACGCTTGATGACGTTGATGTTCCCGCCGCTGCACGCCACTACTCTGCAGGCGAAATCGGCGAGCCCGGCACTCTTTGTCGGCGAGCCTTGCCTGACTGATTTATTGTGGAAATCCAGATGGTGCCGGATCCACCGCGACGGTTGATAACCCTGTGAGCAACCGGCTACAAGGCAATGAAAAATCGCCTCTTAGCTGAAGGCGCTTAACTTTTGGGCGCGCGGGTTTATTGTGGTGGCGACGGCACAACGGCGCGCCTATCCGCCAACGCGCTATTTCTCCAAGTCCTGATTTGCCACGTACGCCATTGTGCAAAATGCAGGTTTTGTTAGCGGGTCTAAATTTGTGACCGGCGCAAGCGCGGGTAAAATTAATTCACTCAAATTCAATTGTTTAAATTACATACAAGCCATCGCGTTGCCGACGCACGGAGAGCTAGCGGCCGGACTGACCGCCGATCAGTCCGCATGAGCCGATGGCTGGAAAACAAAACGGCGGCATCCACGCAATGCAGGCGCCGCCCTTTTCCACTCACGGATAGAGCTATGCTTACACGCGCTCCTCTTCCGCCTCAACCAACAGCAGCTCCAGGAACTGGCCGGCGTCTTCGCTACCTAGGATATATCCGACCTGCTGGTCCATTTCATCCATCGCGCCATCCCCCCGCTCCGCAGCGGCCAGCATGGCAAGCAGCGCGGCATCGACGCGCATGGCCTGCTCAAGCAGACCATGCTCGACCGCGAGCGCCTCGCACTCCAGCAACACCTCGCCCAAGTAAGGATCGGAGCCGGACTCGTCCCCCTGCAGTTCCGGCTGCGCCTCGCTTGGGGCGCCGAAGAAATCTGCCAGCTCGGCCAGATCCAGACTCTCGGCCGGCGGCTCCTGTGGCGCATCGCCGGTATCGGTGGCATTGAAAAAGGCGGCGGCGGAAAAGCCGGTGAGCGGCAAAGAGGCGCTCGGCGCCTCGTCGCGCCCCCCCGCCTCGACATGGAGAGGCTCGCCCCCCTCCAGCATCGCCTGCTCCAACAAGCTGCCGGCATACTCGGCCATCTCCTCCGGCAGAAGCCTCGCAGCCAGCCCGGCCTCCTCGCGCTCGGCCATCCGATCCGCCATCGGCACATCCGCCAGCATGCCGTCAGCCAGCCCGGCCACTACCGCGGCGCGCATCAGGAGGCCGTGCTCGGCCTGCAGATCGCAGATGCGCACGAACACATCCTCCTCCAACGCCCCGGCCGCCTGCGCGGCCTGCGGCCTGGCTGATGCCGAATCGGCGGGGATCTCGCGTTGCTCCGCCATCCGGAACAACTGCTCCACGTCATCAAAAATGCGGCGTTTGAAACGCATCATGGCATCGCCGGATTTGCCCGGCTCGGCCACGCCCATCACATCCTGCATGATCTTGTCCGCCGCCAGCGCCTTGGACATGTCATTACCCAGCGGGAACAGGGTATTGTGCTTGGCGTCCTTGGTCACCGCGCCATCCAGCTGCACGTAGAAGGTGTTCATCTTGATCAGGTGGTTGCGGTTCATGAACCAGGCCTGGCCCTCCGCCATGTCCACCAGATCCAGATAGGTCAGCCGGTTTTCCTCGCGATAACTGGCATCGCCGGTGTCGACCAGCCTATCGGAACCCTCCGACTGCCGCTTGCCTCCGGCCCAGGCATACACCCCCTGGCCGGCGCGCTTGATGGCGATGTCGGCGGTTTCCTGGTCTTCCGTCTTCAAGAAGATCTTCATGCCGGTGTTGGCCAGAATGCGCGACGCCTCGATCTCGGAGCCTTTCTTGAACGACGGGTAATCCTGGCCGGCGAAGATCACGCTGACGCCCAGCGAACGCGCCTGCGCCGCCACGTCGCCGAAGCCCTCCACCGCGTAGGAACCGTATTCGTCCATGATGGCCAACAGCGCGGTATCGGAGTTGGTGGGGCGGGAATCGACGATTTCCTGCTTGCTGCCGGTCAGTTGCGCCTTCAGCGATACCGACAGCGCGTTCTTGATGCCCGCCACGGTGAGGCGGCCCAGGTTGGCCAGCGAGGATGGCGCCTTTTCCAGCGCGGGCAACATCACGTACAGGATCCGCCGGTTGTAGACCACGTCCTGGAAATCGACATCGCCCCATTCCACATTGCAAATGTGGCCGTAAGTGCCGGATAGCAGACCCAGCAGTTCGGTGAACTGCATGGTGAGGAAGCCGTGCTGCTTGCTCGCCTGTTCCCAGTAGGTATCGAAAGCGGCCGGATCGTTATTCTTGGCGTTGATCGCCTCGCGAAAGCCCGGCAGCTCGTCCAGATAGCCGGTCAGCTGCTCGCGGGCATAGCCCGGGATGCTTTCGTCGCTTTCCAGCTCGCCCAGCTTGTCCAGCCGCATGTAGTCGCGCAGCGCCTGCACCGACAGGGTGATCTTGCCGGCATCGCGCATCGCCACCAGGCCACGCATCAGCGCGCGTATCATCGCCTCGGCCCGGCCTCGCCACATCGCGCCGTCGCCGCCGCCGTCCGGTCGCATCAGCCCGGTCACCAGTTCGGTCAGGGTGTCAGCCGAGCCATAGGTGAAGGGGTTGAAGGTATTGGAATGGATCTGCCCCAAGAGATCCATCTTATCCTTGGCGCCGTCGGCGTCATCCTCGTCCAGGATGGCCAATTTCTCGTAACCGGTGGACGAGATGAAGTTCAGCACCAGGAGATCGTCCTCGCGCCCATACATTTTGGCCATGGTGACGATGTCAAACCAGGTTTTCGGGTCGGACTTGCCATCCACCATGATCACCCCGGAGCCATGGCCTATCGCCTGGCAGATCAGTCCCTCCAGCGCCACGGTCTTACCGCCGCCAGTGGTGCCGAACAAGGTGGCGTGCACGCGCATGGTGTCGTCGCTGACCCAGATCTCCTCCTTGGTGTCCATTGCGTTGCCCATGCACCACACGCCTTTTCCGCCACGGTCCGGCGGCCCCTCCATCCGGGTCCAGGCCAACTTCTTGTCGCCGCCGGGGACAGGCTTCCAGAACGGCCCCTTGGGGTGGTCTATCACCCTGTTGCGCGACATCAACAACGCCGCGCCGGCGAATGCCAGCGTGAGCAGCGGAAAAATCGGACACAGCAGGTAAACCACTCCCAAGCCCGTAAGGAAACCCGGCTCCTGTCGGCGCAGCCAGCCCAGCACTTTGTGCGACAGTGGAACGACATCCCGCTCCACCTGACTTCGACGCATCGCGGTTGCCATCAGATCTCCCCATCCAAATATATGATTCGCATTGCCAGACTTGATCCTGTTTCCTTATTGGCCGGTTTCGCCGGTCTGGCCAGCCACTTGCCGCACGGCATTCTGCATGCGCAACTTGAGGCCGGGCTCCGCCGCCTGGTACAGCCGATCATAGGCGCTGGACTTGATCGCACTGCCTTGCGCCTCCCGCGCCTGGACCTGCAGCTGCCTGATTTTGCCCTCCTGCGCATACCACGCGCCAGCCGCCACCGGCACGACGATCAGCGCGGAGCAGATCATCACGCACATGCCGAACTGCGGCAGGAAGCGCTGCACGGTCATTTCGCTGAACGACAGCGCCTTCTGGTGCTGCTCGCCCAAATTGATCAGCCTGGCCAGCGAGTCTTCCACTCCCATGAAGCGGTCATCCATCATCGCGATCAGATCGCTTTCCAGTTTTTTGAGTTCCTCTTCCATTACGGCACCAGTCGGATTGAACAAAACATTGCGGGAACCACGCCGCTAGAAGCACAGCGAAGCATCGTCCAAAGCTGGCCTTGCGGCCTTGGACGATGGCGCGGCGGCGGGATGGCCGATGAAGTCTCCCTCGATGACCGCTTCGATGAAATCGTAGAATCTGCCGCTGCTCAGCGCCCTCTGCTTGCTGGCATCGTCGAAGCTGACAACCCAGCCGCCACTGCTGGATTTGCTGCTGATGCTGGCTACGCCCTCCACCAGCTTGAGCTTGTCGCCGATCTTGGGCATATAACCCACCAAGGGCGCGAAAAAGCTGGCATAGCTGCGTATTTGCGAGTCCCGGGATTCGACATAGGGCAGGAATTGGATTTTCCAGCCCGCCGCCGCCACAGCATCCATCAGCCGCTGAGCGTCGCAAAGCGGGGCATTCTCCCTAAAAGCCAGATAAACGGCGCTGGGCGTCATCCGCGAATCCTCGTCGGAAAGTTGCGGCACCAAGCCCAATTCGATCACGTCCTGGTGCCCCACCTTCAGCCATCCGCCCTTGTCGTCGCGGAAAGGCTGGATGGCTATCTCGCGCGCCGCCGTGGCCGGAGGCTGGCCCGCATCTGGCGCGACCATTTTCATGCTCGGTCCGCTAGCGACGGCGGAAAGCGCATCCAGCGCCCCGGCCATCCGCGCCTGCCGCTGCAATTCGCCCCCCTTTCCCAACAAGCCCAGCACATCGCTCTCGCGTTCTTGCAAAAATGCGCCAAACAGCTCGCTGGCCTTGAGTTGCAGACCATCAAACTCTCCCCCCAGGATGGCGCCTTGCGCCCAATTCTGGAACCGGTCGTGGATGGCGGCATCGATCTCGGCCAGCACCTCTTGCACTCCGAAATGGCCGGCCAATTGATGCGCCAGCTCCGGCGCCGTCAACAGGGCAACGTCCATCAGCAAGGCATGGCGCCCGGCCTCGCGGGCCATTTCCCGCGCGGACTCGGCATCATCGGAAGAAGGATTGCCCGCAGGCTGTTCATCCGGCGCCGCCGCGGCGGGTTGCGGCGTGAAAACTGGGGGGGCGTCGCCAGCGGACAGCAGGTTGCCATGGATGAGCTGCTGCTCGATCTCCAGCAGGCGAGACAAGGTCGGAGACAGCTGGGCCAGCCAGTCCAGCACTTGCTCCACCTGGTGCGCGCCATGGAACCACTCCATGAAGCCGATTTCCCGAATTCCCTGCAGCAATGGAATCGATGCGCCTAACTGGCGTGAGTCTGGCGAGATGTCTGCGCCAAAACCGATCATTCCCATCAAGATGGCGGAGACGATATGCGCCCATAACTCCTCCAGCGGATCCTCGGGCGCATGCGGCCGCCGCCTCTGAGACCGCGGCCTATCCTCGCTGTGCGCCGCCCATTGCGCAGCCTTGCGCAACCTGGCCGCATGGTACTCCCGCATATTGCGAAAATAGCCGGCTTGCGGAACCCGGATGATCTCGCCTATGGGATCGTAGATCGCAGCGGTCCCGCCCGTTTCCTCGCGTACGCCCAATTCGCCAAGGATGGCGCCTACCAGGTGCGACAGCTGCCCGCCGCCGGCTTGCGCCAGGCGCTGCGGCTGCATCAGCGGCGGCAGCCCCAGAATCTGCGCGGCATTGAATACCGAACATCCCTTCAGGGTAAAAGCCGGCTGCCCGCCTGCCGGCTCCGGCAATGGCCGGGCAAAAACCAGCAAGCCGGCGCGGGCGCCCGGCGCCAGTCTCAACCCCAACCTCTGTATCTGCTTGTAGCTTAACCAGCGCGGGTCGCCAGAACCAACCGGAAGAGCAGCCTGCAGCAGCAAATGATTGATGCCGCGGTAAACCGTTCCGGTGTGTGGATTAAAGTGGCGCGAGCAAGCCGGCAGACTGGCAAATAACTGTTCTGGGCCGACGCTTTCCAGCTGTTGCTGGATCCTCCGGGCCGCCTCCTGCGCATAGGCGCGCCGGCTGGTCGGGTGAATAGCCATCATCGCCCTCCCCTCCGATACAAACCGGCAATCGAGCGGTGCAGCTCGCCTTCATCGCGCCCGCTCATCGAACCCAGCGTCGCCAAAGCCGCCAGATAGTCCTCCGCCGCACGGGAAAATACTGGATCAGCCGCCTTGCGCCGCATCTGCGGCAGCGCTTCGCCATCCAGCGGCGAGAAATCCACTTCATGATCCTCGGCCAGCAGCGCCATCACGCACATGCGTTCGACGGCCAGTTGCAGAAAAGGCAGGCAGGCCCAGCGGGCGTCTTCTTCCTCGTCCCGCGCTTCCGGCGGCAGCTCGCCGGCCAGCCCCATTTCCAACAGGTCCGGCTGCAGCAGCACATCCTGCGGGATTCGCGGGGCAAACCCCTCGCTGCGGCAGGCAGTCAGCTCAACACTCTTCATGATCATCTCAAAAATTATATTTAAATTACTATTAAAATATAACTATTTAAAATTGAATTCAAAAAACCACAGCGGCTCACGCAACCACACTCATGCGCTGGCCGCCACCGCGCGGGCACCGGAATGATTGTCACGCCCCACATCCAATCCCCGGTAAAGGCTTTCGATTTCCGTCGTATCCTGCGGCACAGCGACAGGCACCGCCCTCACCAGAGGGGCAAGCACGCCATCGGACTCCACCGGCAAAACCGGGATGGCATCCATCCTGGCCGCTGCGGTATGCTCCAAAGCCGCCCGCGCCGCCTCTCCCGGCAGCGGCGGCTGGTCCAGCAGCGCGATAGCGTCCACCCGCCTCACCATGCCGGACAGCGCCGAACCGATATCCTGGCGCAAAGTATGGCGGTAGCTGACCGTGCCATTCACCTTGGCTGTCGGCATCAACAACACATGGTCGGCATGAATGTCGCCGTCCAGATTGCCCGCCACCACCACCACCCGCGCATGCAGGTCGCCGCAAACATCTCCACCCTGACTGACTATGACGATTGGATCGCAATCATCGATGGAGCCATTCGGAATCAGGTTGCCCATCACCCGGCCGGAAATCTTGACCCCGCGGCCGATGAAGATATCGCCGTGGATCTCCATGTCGATCTCGATCAGCGAACGAATCTGTTCGCGCGTGATCGTGGGAGAACTGACCCTGGAAGGCGCCAGGCCGGCGTCTTCGGATTTCTTGCCCGCCTCCTCATCCAGCGCTTCGGACTGGCGGATGGAATGAAGCTTGTTGAGCGTATCGCTGCCCAACAGCATTTTCGCGAAGAATTTACGCATGATTTGATCCTCTGAATGTCAGGCGGCGAACAACCTTTTCCCGCCGCGCGCTCTTGGCCTAGAAACTGACCTTGTAGCGGCCCCGGTCCGTTTCCACCACCTGCGACTGCTGGTCTATGCTCTGGATCACTTCCCCATTGCGGAAATGATCCCCCACGCGCAGTTCCGCGGTGCCGCCGTTTGCCTTCTTCACCCACACCGAGGTGGACGACATCCCCAACACTTTGCTGCCGCCGCTTCCGCCATCGGCACGCGCTTTCTGCGCATGGCCGGATCCACTCCCCTTCGCCTGCGCGAACTGGCGGTTGCGCGCCCGCAGCGTTTTCACTTCCTTTTCCAGCCGCGCCACTTTGGCCTCCAGGGTTTCTTCGGGCGCTGCCGCCTTCGGCTGCGAGGCATCGGCGTCGCCGGACACCGCCGGCTGTTCGCGGCTCAACGCGGTTTTCTTGGCCGAAGGCGCCAGCAATGCCGGCTCCGGCGATTCCGCCGCCGCGTCCGCCTGCGGCGCGATCAATGGCGACGGCGCCGCGCTGCCGCCAGAGGTCAGCAGGGTTGGCTGCGACTGGGCGGGCGCGGCAGGCTGAGAAGCTGCGCCAGCGCCAAACGATGCCACTGAAACCGGATGGGCGGGCTGCGCCGGAGTTGTCATGGCCGCAGGCTTGATGGGCTCGATCGATCGCATGGCGGGCGATTGCGCGGACTCTTCTATCGGTTGCGGACTGAGCGCTTTTTGCCACAACGGCTTGGTCAGCATCACAAGCACCACGCCGCCGATCAAAACCAGCAACGCAATGCGCTTGGTGTCGCGCTTGGGCGGCGCGGGCTGCGGCGAGTCCATGGGCTCGTCGTCAAACTTGAGATCCTGATGCGCCGAGGCCGCCGCAACCCGGCTGGCATTGCGCGCAACCGGCGGCTCATCCTCGAAACTCAGCCTATCCTCGTCCAGAGCCAGGCTTTCCGCATCGCCAAAATCATGTGCTCCACTCATTCCGCCACCTCACCATTGGGAATTGGTTAATCCGATTTCTCAAAACTATGTTATATTGAAGTACCTATTAAATCAAACTTTATAGCGAGAAGAGATGCCGCTTTTCGACGCTCCGGCGATTCCGGCCACCAATCCGATGACCATTCCCTACCGCGCGCAAGCGCCGCGCAACTACGCCGAGGCCCGCGACATTCTGGTGAAAGCCAGCCTGCGCGCGGTGGACATGGCCAAGATCAACCTGCGGAAAAAGCTTGAGGACCAGCCCCAGCGCGCCAGGCGCGCCAACTTCATCACCAGCCAGGGACGGATACAGGCTGGCCTGGGCTTCGCCAAACTGGCCTTGCTGGCCGACGGCACGGCAAAGGCCCCGGTAACCCTGTACTGGAAGGTCGGCGAAAAAGCGGTGTTCCAGGCGCGAGGCATTCCCACCCCGGACGTTTGCGACGGCGTGCGCCGCATCTGGATGTCAGCCATCTGGTACGACATCTGGGAAAAGGGCATCGCCAAGGGACAAGCCAGTCTCGACAACCTGCCGGCCATCATGTTCCAGTCCGGCTCGGCATTGTTCAATGACCGCCGCCTGGGCATGGAACAATCCAGCCAGCAAATGCGGGAGACGCTGGGCAGCGGCGGCGAGCTGATGTTCGCCAACCGCAGCCAGAAACCGTTTTACCAGTTTGCCTTGGACAATACGCTGCTCAAGACCTGCCTGAACGGCAACATGACCTACACCGACACCGGCGCCGCGCTGCCCCTGTACAGCGCGCCCTACCCCGGCCTGTTCCGCCCTTGAGGACAATTGATGCGAATCGACAAACGCAGCGCGCTCGCGCTGGGAGGCGCGGCGCTCATCCTGCTGCTCGTCTTCAGCTGGCTGGGGTTGCAAGGCACGGCCGCAGCCCAGGCCGCCGGCAGCCTGCTCGTCATCGGCCTGCTGCTGGGCAGTTTTCTGAACGTGCTGGCGTTCCGCCTGCCCAGGATGATGGAACAAGCCTGGCGGCAGGAATGCGCCGACGCCATGGACCTGCCCGCTCGCGACGAACCCGCGCTCAGCCTGTCCCACCCTCACTCCCACTGCCCCGAATGCCAAAACACGCTCAGGGCCTGGCAGCTTGTTCCCATCTTCAGCTATCTGCTGCTGCGCGGACGCTGCGCTTTTTGCGGCAGCGCGATCAGTCTCCGTTACCCGCTGGTGGAGTTAACCGTCGGACTGATCTTCGCAGCCGTCGGCTGGCGCACGGGGTTTCATGCCACCACCCTGGCGCACCTGATCCTGCTCTACTTGTTGCTGGCGCTGGCGCTGATAGACCTGGACAGCCAGCTGCTGCCCGACTGCCTGACGCAGCCGCTACTGTGGCTGGGTTTGCTAGCCAATCTGTTCCAGTTGCTGACTCCGCTTGCCGATGCGGTAATCGGCGCGATGGCCGGATATCTGGCAATGTGGCTGATCGCAGCGGTCTTTCAGTTATGCACAGGCAAGAAAGGCTTGGGTCGCGGGGATTTCAAACTGGTGGCGGCAATGGGGGCCTGGCTTGGGTGGACGGCACTGCCGCTGATCATCACGCTGGGCTCTATCAGCAGCGCCGTGATCGGCATCGCCCTGATCCGCTCCGGACGGATAGGCCGGGAGCAGGTACAGCCTTTCGGCCCCTATCTGATCGCAGGCGGCGTGGCAGGCTTGCTATGGGGAAAAGAAATTACAAACTGGTATCTGGCGCTGGCGTAAACCCATCGGCCGCAGCGCCCTCATAAATAACAAATAATTATAAATACAATTTGCAAATGACATTTAAATTTAAATACCGGTTTAAGTATATCTACGCATGCCAATGCGTTTAAAATATCAGTAACATCTGTTAGGTGTAAACAGTAAATTCACAACAAAAACAAATGACCTGGCATATCGAAGACGATGTAGGCGTAGTACTCAAAGGCACGGAAGCAAGCTGCATTGGCAAGATGCAGCAACTGCGCCGGCAATCGATGGAGGGCTTGCCGGTGCATACTCGCGGCGCGGTGCGCGTGGTGAATGGCAATGGCATCATCGTGGCCACGCTGCTGCCTCACTTCCCACAGCGCTCCGCCATGCCGGACATGGGGAAGCAATCCACGCTCAGCTCCGACAAGATCGAGCACCTGGGACCAACGTCCCGCTAAGAAGCCACAAGCAGCGGAATGCCTCAGAAATCAAAGTCCGGGGCGTCCAGCAGGCTCCGGAACTCGGAACCAGGCAAAGCCGGCGAAAACAGGAAACCCTGCCAGTAGTCCGCGCCCATATCCTTGACCGCTTCCAACTGGGCCATGGTTTCCACGCCCTCGCACACGCTTTCCATTCCCAGATCGCGCACCATCCGGATCAGGTTGCGCATGATGATGTGATCGCGCTCGATCTCCAGCATCTGGCGGGTGAAGCTGCAGTCAATCTTGATGGTGGTGGCCGGAATGTGGCGCAGATGCTCCAGCACCGAAAAACCCGTGCCGAAGTCGTCAATTGCCACTCGCACTCCAAGCCTTCTCAATTGCCGGGTAACCGCCACCATCGCCGGCAAGTCATGAAACAGGTAGGACTCGGTGATTTCCAGCTCGATGCAGGCTGGCTCCAGTCCGGCCTCAAGAATCAGCTTTTCCACCTTGCCCGGCAACTCGGGAACAATCTGCCTCCCGGATAAATTGATCGCCAGACGGAAATCAGCCGGCAAACCCGTCCCCACCCGCCACGCGGCCATTGTCCGGACGACGCTGGCCATGCTCCAATCGCCCAGCTCGACAATAAATCCGCTCTGCTCCGCCAGCGGAATGAAGCTGGCCGGACTGACCGCCCCTCCGCCGCCCACACCATCCCAGCGCATCAATGCCTCGGCCCCCGCAATCCGGGAGGTCCGGCAACTGAGCTGCGGCTGGTAATGCATGCTGAACTCGCGGTTGCGCAAGGCAACAACCAGGTTCTCCTGCGTGAGGACGCTGTGCGCTTGATCATGCATGCTCATGAATCTCCGGCAATATCATCGGCAATCCGCCTTACAGTCTCGAAACAGTTCCAACAAGTACAGCCATGCAATCCAAGATGACGCCGGCCACGCATCCTGTGGCACATGAGGCCGGAAAATCGACAGCGACGGCTCCGCGGCAAGCGCCGCAAGCCGCCGTGGCCAAAGCCGGTTCTACTTGCCAGACTTCACACCCTTGCCCAACCCGCCCTTCCAGACGCTGCCTCCCACACCGGCAGCGCCGCCGGACATGTCGGTCAGCTTGGGCGCATTGACCACTCCCAGCTGGCTCTTGCCCTCCTGCAAGCTGTCCGATTGCGGATTGATGTTCAGCCAGTTGGCGATTCGGTGCGGCAGCGAGATCATCAAGCCCATGGTCAGGAAGGTCACGCCGATCACCACTGCCGCCATCAACAAGGGCTTGATCAGGAAATCCATTCCACTGCCGATTGCCGTCGATCCGGTAATCGACATCATCATTTCAAAAGCGAAGGGCACCGCCACATTGAACAGCGTCATCGAAGCGCAAAATCCCAACACCACCAACAAGGGAAACAAGGTGATGTAGGCCAGCAGGCCCCAACCGGTTTCCGCCCGGCTGTGCACCAGCGAGTCGCCGTCCGGCAGCATGTGAAAGATCATCCACAGCGGCGACGCCAGCGCCGCCACCACCAGCCAGATCACCCACTCCAGCGTCATCAGCACAAAGTAGATGGTCGGCACCGAAGGCAACAGCATGGTCAGCACCATGCCCGCCATGATCGAGGTCTTGGCCATCATGGTGGCGACATCCGCCATTCCGCCGCCGGCTATCGATTTGACCGCATTGGAAACCATCCCGCTCTGGGCGCTTTCGTTGGCGGTGCTCTTGTCGCACTGGCTGCCGTCGCCGCTGCCGCGCTTCTCGCAGACCAGCATGTTCAGCGTGGTGGTGCCGAACATGTTCAACATCCCGCCCAGCCGCTGAACCGCATCAAACGCGCCCACGTCGTAGGCGCTGTTGCCCACGCCGAAAAGCAGGCTGCGCAGTATCCGGTTTTCAACACTCACCTGCAGTTCGCCCAATACGGACACGGTGCCGGCGTTGGCCGCCTGCATCAAGCCGCCGATGCCGGACAAAACCCCCTGCACCGAAAAATTGAACGCCTTGAACGCGCGCTTGAAAGCCATCCGCGTCTGATCGTTCAACGCCATGCCGGCGCGGGTTTCATCGCCGATGTCCTTGAAGTCGAAACTCGGCTCGCCGGAATAATAGATGTAGTTGTCGATTTCGCCGCTGACCGACGAATATTTCTGATAGAAATTGCCCAGCCCCGGCCAGCCCAACTTCTGCACCGCCTTGGTGTTTTCCTTGATCACATCGGTCATGTCCATGTCGATGGCGCTGTTCATCTGCGTCAGATACGTCCCCGCCAGAAGCGCCAGCGTGCGCTCGTCCAGCACTCCGCCCAACCTGCTCAAGGTGGCGGACAACGTGGCTTTCAGGGTGTTATTGGCAGCCTCAATCTTCTTGCATGGGCCAACAAGGGTGCCGGAATTGCAATCCGCCTGGCCCGCGGAGTAACCATCCGTCGTGCTGCTCGAACTCGGAGTGGCATTCGAATTCACCGACTTGGGGTTTTGCGCGCCGCCGCAAAGGTCGGACAGGGAGATCCCCGTCCCCGTACTCGCAGCAGCCCCGGTGGCGACTCCCCATAGTTGCATGGCCACGCCGACAGCCCCCCCCGTCACGCCGGAACCGGTGTCAGGACTGGCTTTGGCCGGGCTGCCGTTTGCCCCCAGATTGCTGGCGGTATTCATGCAGACCGCCGCCGCGGTAATGGTGGCGAACGCGGTCGCCGCCGCTTCGGTATTATTCAAAAGCGACGCCGGCTTGGTATGGACATAGCCGCTGCTGGGCAGAAAGATTTTCTCCGCCAGCACATTGGCCGCCTCGTTGCCGATATAGTTGCCGAGCAAGGCCAGCCCCACCACCATCACCTGGATGGCGGACAAGCCGCCCGGCACCACCGGCGCGGAAAACATCAGGCCACCCACACCGCGCAGCGGCACGATCACCGCCGACCAACGCTTGCCCAGCACCACCCCCTCCTGGGAGGAGTAGATCAAGCCCATGCCCAGGATGTAGAACGTGATCAAGGGGGTGAACCACAGCGCGACATCGGCCGCCAGCGCCATGCCGGTGGTCATCGGGACCGAATTCACGCCGGTGGTGTGGATGCCGTAATAGGACAAGGCATCGCTGCCCAGCACCCGTTCCAGAAATACGAAGCCGATGCCCTTGGCTCCTTCAGTCAATACACTCATACCCCCTCCTAGCGACCGTTAATCGCACCTATCGGTGCCCCCTGGCTCAAACCCGCCAGTTGTTGCTTGCGTTCGATATTGCCCAGCATTCCGGATGACGCGGCGAACAGCCGCTCGAACCGCAGCTGGGACTGGAATGTCTGCATCTGCACCTCGGTCGACAGCTGCTTCAACATCACCCGGCAACCGTTGGCCTGCCCCGTGCTGAGCCCGTTAATCACCGCCGGCGTGAACATCTGGATGGTGCTGGCCAGCTGGGTGATACGGTCCTGCGCCATCCAGCCTTCCATATAACTGCCATAACTCTGGCTCATTACCGAGGCCAACTGCGCCCGCACCGCCACCTCCTCCTGATAAGCGGACGTACCCGGCTTGGCCGTGAACGGCGTATTCGGCTCAAGACCCAGCGTGAGCCAGGCATTGCGGCGGGTGTTTTCCCGCTCCGCAGCGCCCACAGGCTGCAGCCTGCCGTCCGGCCCCAGCCGCGGACCCACCACGTAAGGCTGCATTACCGCCGCACGCCTCTCCGCCGGGTAACTACCCACCCAGCCGTAAAAAGCCGTCGGCTGGTCGCCGCCGTAAGACCACTCCGCCAAGCCGCCGCGCTCCTGCCGGGCATACTGTTCGATGACCTGCTGATTGGCGCGCACACCCCCAGAAGTGCCAAACTCGGACGAACCATCGCTATTGGGATAAGCCGGCAGATTTTGCTTGCCCCAGGTCAGGTCCTCCTGTTGGCGCTGCATGGCGTTGTCGAAACCCAGCTTCTTGAGATACAGCTCGGCCTCTTTCTTGATCTGGTCGATGCGGTGCTTGATGTTGTCCAGTTTCTGCTTCTGGGTTTGGTACCAGCTGATGTAGGGGCCGATATAGGGGTAGTTCTTGACGATTTCGGAAGTGATCCTGGTGATGATGTTTTCCTGGATGATCTTCTTGATCCACTTCTTGAAGTAGTCAATGGCCTGCTGCTTCGCATAGTCCACCACGCTGTTGACCATGGACTGCACAAACGAGTCCCGGTCCAGATTGCCCAGGTATTGCACGATGGGGTTCTTCGACCCCCAGACCACGGCGTCCGCCGCCCGACCGGCCACCACGGGAAACATCTTGCTCATTTCTTGCGAGATCGCCTGGTTGGGCATGTTGGTCAACACCTGCGGCGGATACTTGCCCAGAATTTGCTGCACTAACCCGGCATTTGCCTGAGCCACCAGCTCATTCGCTAGCGCATCCGGCATGCCGTAATAATCCAGGCTGACGGCATCCTCCAGTTGCGGCCGCATCCAGGAAAAATCGCCCACCGCCTCGCGATAGGCTTGGTTTGCCTCGGTGTCCGGCAAACTACTGGCATCCTGCCGCAACTTGGCTAGCTGCCGCTGCACATACGCCTCGCGCAGCATCGGGTAATTGGCCATCACCTGGCTTTGCGCCAGCGCCTGCAGCCGCTGCGCCAGTTCAGCTTGCGTCTGGCCGGCCGACGGCCCGTAAGACGATGCCGAAGCCTCTGCCCTGGCCATTGCGATGAAACCGGGCAAGCCCGGCGCCATCTGCATGCCCAGCAGGCAGGCCAGCGCCGTTCCCGACACCCCCTGCACCCACTTGCATCCGGCCACGGACACCACGCCCTCCTTACTTGGCATAGCTCTGGACCGCCTGGCTCTGGCTCAGCCTGCGCAGTCGGTCGCTCATGGCCAATCGGGCATTGTTGGCGGCCATCACAGCCAGCAGGCGCTCCTGCCGCAGCGACGATTGATACTGGCTGAGCAAGAGGCCGGACTGCACGGCCAGCAATTGCACCTGGGCCTTCATCGCAGTGCCCGGGTTCATGTTTTCAATGGTTTGCTGCGACATGGACAGCAACACATCGGACACGGTCTTCACCTCCTCCGCCGACAAATCGTACTGGCGGTAGCTGTCGTAGGCCACCAACTGGGCGGAGTTGTAGCCAATGCGGCGCGCTTCATACTCCTGCGCCGCCGGATTGCTCTTGATCTGCCCGGCGGCAACCGGCGGCACCGGCTCCAGACCGATGGTGAGTTTGGCGTTGTAGTCGGCCAGCTTGCGATCCTCCGCCGAGGGGACATCTCCAGGCGCAAACGACAAGGGCTGCTGCACCTGCTGCTTCTGCTGCGGCGTGGCACTCTGGAACCATGCCGCCAGCGCGCCGTAATAGCCCTGGATCGCCGTGTTCTGGTCCATATTGCCGGCCATATTGCCGGTAACCGCCTGCAACTGGGCCGTCATGCCGCGCCGCGCCGACATCGCGGCGCCGGGCGAGCCGGTGTTGTTGGCGTCGGCAGGCACCTCGCCGGGAGTCGGCAGCGACTTGCCGCACCAGATGTCGCACTGCTGCTGGCGGTTCTTGTCGGACTCTTGCCCCATCTTGTCGCGCATCGCCTCCCCCTGTTGCCTCATCACGTCCATCTGCTGAATCATCGCGGCGAACTGCTGATACTGCTGCTGCAGGATCTGGGTCACCTGGTTCAGTATCTTGCCCAGGATGTCGTTGGACAAATCCGCCAGCGCCAGCGTCGGAGCCAGCGCCAGGCCGCCCCCCAATAGCAGGACCAAGACTTTCCTCTTTAATGGCAGTGAATTTAATTTTTGTTTGATAGTCATCACATCAAACCTTTTATCAATAGGGTTTAGACGTACGGCCAGGTTCGTCCAGGCGCCAGCCCTGGCTCGTCACCGGCGGCGGCTGTATCGGGCAGGCATCCCATACCGGATCGGGCGCATCGCTGTCCTTGGGCCATTCCACCGTGTTGTTCTCATCACCGGTACTCTTGGCTTCGCTCTGTTCCGGCATCGACACGTCGCCGCCGCACAGCATGCCGGTGGGCCCTCTTGGCGGGAACGGATTCTTGTAAACCAGGTAATGCGCCTCCCAATGCAGATTGGGGCCGGTATTGTTGCCGCCGGTCATGCCGGAATACCCCAGCAGATCGCCGGTATGCACCCGCTGCCCGCTTTTCACCGCGATCGAGTTCAAATGCAGGTAGCGGGTCAGGTAGCCGTTGGGATGCTTCAGATTGATGAAGTTGCCGGCGCTGTTGACGTTGAACGCCACCCGCTCCACCACGCCGTCGGCCGGCGCATAAATCGGCGTATTCGACGGCAGGCCGATATCGTCGCCGTAATGCGGCCGCGTGGTACCTAGCGCGGGATGCTTGCGCGCGGCCGAAGCGGGACTGGTCACCCGCACCGAACCCTGAAACGGTTTGGCGAAACAGAATCCGGCAGCGCCGCCTCCGCCCTGCGGCAAGTTGATGCCATCCGCGCCCGCGCTGCCGGAAGACAGGATCACCGCCGTGCTGCCAGCGGCAATTGCCGTCAGCGCGGCAAAAAAGCAAAGCAGGAATGTCTTCATTTTTCCAAAGCATCCATCTTGCGCCAAACCTCGCGGGCGGCGCCTATCGCCTGGCGGTGCCTGAGATAATAGGCATCGTCGGATGCGTCATGCCGCAGTCGGCTGAACAGCGCCTTGCTCAAATCGTCGGCCAGAATGGCACAGGCCGGGCTGTCCGGCCTCTGCATGGCCGGGTCGTATAAATCCAGACTTGGCGATGTGACAGCCGCCACATAATCAAAGCGGTTGAAGCGAATCGAGGACAAGTAGGCGTTGCGGCGCGCGCGCGCCTGCTCCGCCTGCCGCTCCAGCCTATCCCAAAGCGCTTGCTTCTCCTTGGCCATTACAGACGGTTTCCGACAACGCGGCGCCGCCGGCCAATCGTCGCTGCCCAGCTCCACGCACCACTCGGACGCCGAGCCGGCCAACTGATCGAACTTGGCGCGCACCATCGCCGGCTCCGCATTCCCCAGTGCTGAAAACTGGTAGTTGTAGCGAAAATATTCTCCCGCCATCTTCCGGCACCCCGCCTCGTACATGGCGCCGCTCAACACCATCACCGCCTTGTCCCGACGGCCGCGCATCTCCTGCATGACGCCTGCCGCGCCGTTGCGGTCCAGGAAACCGGAAAACGCCTTGTGCGGCCGGATGCGCGCCACCGTGCCGCTTGCGGTCGACTCAAGCGCCCGCGTCGCAATCGCATCGGCTTGCGGATCGCCAACCGCCTCGGCCCATACCGGCGCCGACGACAGCACCAACGTCAGCAGCACAAGCAAGTCAGCTTTCATACCGTCCCTATAAAAGTTTATTATGGTGAATACTACATCAAACTTTATATGAATGGCAGCAAAAAAATTTTGCCACCTACAACTTAGAATACGAAACCTCCGGCAACACGCCGGCCGAGCCGGCCGGCGCGCCCTGCCATCACTCTCCGGCGATTGGCAGCTTCTTTTGCCGCACACCCTTGCGCCGAGGCGGCGGCGCCGGAATCAGTGATGAATTCAGCGCCGCGATGTCCATGAACTCATGCAACATATCCAGGCTGCGAGTGGTGGCCTCCTGCTTGACCGCGATATTCTTCTCTTCCATCAGCAACGTTTCGCGGATGGCCGCCAGAATCTCGCTTTTGCCGCGCAGACTCTTGTCCTCATCGATATCGTCCAGCTTGCTCAACAGCCGCTGCAGCACCACCAACGATCCATCGCGCTCCTGTTCGGCCTGATGTTCGTACGACTTAAGCAAATCATCCATCTCGCGCGCAATGATCTGAACCTGCGGCTCCGGCTTGACCTGCTTGCGCTCCCAGTGCGACACCGCCACCTTGCGCCGGCCAAACAGCTGGGCAAACGAGTCCTGATTGATCGACAACCTCAGCCTGAGCGTGGGCATGTCGACCTGACCGAACGGAAAACGCTCCGGATGCGCGGCATACCAGCGCACCAGATTGGCGATGGCGCCATCCACCGGCATATCGGCATTTTTCTTGACGATGGTAGACCACCGCCCATGCGTCTGGATGCCCAGCGCCGCCAGCGCCTGCGCCACGGTCGCGCCGAAGTAGTCCTTGAAAGCGTCCAGATCCCGTCCGATGATCGGCCTGTCCTCCGGAAAGGTCAGCACCACCGGAAGCCTGGACTCAGCCGGCTCCTGGCCTTCTTCATGGCGCTCAACCGGAAGAAGCGATTCTTGTTGATTCATCTTTACCCCAATACATTCATGCAATACACACAAGCCCGGAATGGATGCAGTATACCTCACCCCCTCCGGAACCACTTCCCGGCAGCCATAGGGTCTTTTCCACCATCACCGCCCCTTGTATCACCGCGGCCGCCGCACCGTTCCAGGAAAACCTAACCCCAGCCAGGGTATTCCTGCTTGAGAGCCGCCCAAATTTTCAACACATGCAATGCATAAGGCCTGGCGCGCGACGGATTCGGACTATGGTAAGCGCCAATGCCCGCCTCCCAGCTGCCGCGCCGACGAACCTCGGTCGACAACAACCAGGCTGCCACATGCGCATTGACGCAGGGATCATACAGGCGCGCGCGGTCTATCCCATAGCGCGCCAGCTTGGGCAGCCAGAAGTCATTGATCTGCCAATAGCTGATGTCCACGCTGCCATTGCTGTTGCGCCCGGTTACATAAGGATTGCTGAACTGCACTCCGGATTCCTTGACTTTCAACGCCATCAATAGCAGATAGGGCACACCGAAGCGACCCGATGCATCCAGCGCGCAGTTGGCGGTGCGCCGCACGTCGAAATGCTCCGGCGGCGCCTCGGCCCGGACAGCGGGGGCCAAGGCTAGCAGCATCAGCAACTGGAGGATTCGCTTAACCATTTGCTCATTTTTTATGTTTAACATCATAATCATTATATTAAACTTTTTAAAAAACAGGAAATGACCTCAAGCAAACCGACGCTCCAACGCATGCATCTTGCGCTTCCCCACCTCATCGCCATTTTCCATGCATGCCACACCCTCCATAGGCTCCCACAGCATCACGCCCCCGCATCCAGCATGCTTGGCAGACATTTACCGCCAAGAATTCCAACTATAATTGGAGGACGCCAAACATACCCCCCTCGACAATTTCGTCCTAATTCGAAAGGCCGGGATGAACAGCCAGAATATCTACAATATCGCCTTCGGAATGGTTTTACGCGACCTCAGAAAACAAAAAGGCTACTCTCAAGAAACCTTGGGCTTTGAAGCCAATCTCGCGAGAAACTATATATCCCTGATGGAGCTGGGTCAGCGCTCTCCGACACTGGACACACTGATCGCCCTTTGCTCCGCGCTGGACATTCCCTTCCCGGCCCTCGCCATGCTGATCCAAGCGAAGACAACCGAGACACATGGAACCAGACCAAAAACTTAAAGAAACGCTTTCCATCTACCGTGACCGGATTTCCATCCTCAAAAAGGGATATGCGCAAGAGCGCTACCGCATTGACCAAATCAGCCGCTCCTTTCTAGGCGACATCATTACCCGGGAAATCACCAGCGTAGACATCGCCACTTACCGCGACCAACGCCTGGCGCAGGTCAATCCCAAAACGCAAAAACCACTGTCCACGGCCACCGTGCGGCTGGAAATGTCCCTGCTCAGCAACTGCTTTGACATTGCGCGCATCGAATGGGGCCTGTGCGATATCAACCCCGTGTCCAATGTCAGAAAACCGAAAATTCCGCCGGGCCGCGACCGCAGAATGACTCCGCGCGAGGAAAGACTGATCCTGCGTTACGCGCATGCTCACTCCAACCCCGAGTTGTACTCCATCATCGTCATCGCCCTGCAGACTGCGATGCGCCAAGGGGAGATCCTGGGCATGCGCTGGGAGTACATCAACCTCAAAACCCGGGTGGTGCACCTGCCGGAAACCAAAAACGGCAGCAAACGCGACGTGCCGCTCAGCCTGAAAGCGCGCGATGCGCTGATCAGGCTGGGAGTGAAAAGCAAGGGCAAGGTGTTTTCCTACAGCGCGGCAGGCCTGAAATCCACTTGGCGGCTGATGAACCAGTCGCTGGACATCAAAGACCTGCACTTCCACGACGCTCGCCACGAGGCGATTTCGCGGCTGTTTGAACTGAACAGCCTCGACATGATGGAGATTTCCGCCATCTCCGGCCATAAATCGCTGAGCATGCTCAAGCGCTATACCCACCTGAAAGCGCATAAGCTGGTGAGAAAGTTGGAAGGCAACAAAAACAAAGGCAAGCAGGTAGTTCTAGACCACATGGTCCCCTACCCCGCCCTCATTCTGCGGCGCAAGGATGCCGTCACCATCCGCCTGCTGGATTTCGACGATCTGCAGGAAACTGCAGCGGATGAACATCTGGCAGTGCGGCTGGCGCAAGATGCGCTGTTAAGAAGACTAATGACCAATATGCGCGACGCCATCCCCATCCCGCCAGCCGACCAATACCTGGACAGCGTGGATGAGCGGCACATCATCATGATCGACCCCCTAGCTTGCCACAGTACGCTTTAAGACAAATTTACCGAGAAAGTATTAATCAAATGGCATTTAAAAATTCAAAAAAAGATAATTAATTCAATTAAAACAATGGGGTTTTAGGGTCACTGCACTACAATCTGGGACGATCTTGCCAATCCGGTCGCTGGAAAAAACTCACGCAAGACTATTCAATTCCTTGCCTAAATTACTATGATCATTCCAAGGTTTACAATGCATGGTTGCAAACATTCGGAGAGAAATGGGGGCACAGGATGACCTACACTTGTGGTGTGGTAGCCAAGGAACCGTAGAGTATGTCATAGGAATTGGAACTGGTTGGACACCATGATTCTGATCAAACAGGCACTAATCTATGTTCCAGCTCACAAGCTCCTCAGCGAACGTATACTTTGAATCTTCCTAAACGATCATTGGTCTTTATGTCGCTAATTGCTGGACGGGCGAATGGTTCTTCCTGGGTTGGCATCGGACGAAACGGGCATTTATGTGGATTTAACTATAATCCAGCCGGGAGCTTCTCCACAGCCTCAAGCAGCTGCTCCTTCAGCCTGCTTTCTGGAGTGCACCAGTTCAG
>NZ_MKCS01000003.1:0-310247 GCF_001855575.1 Chromobacterium sphagni | reverse complement strand
GACAACCGCGCCTGCCGCGTTGCGGATGGGCACCACCACTTCGGAGCGCGCGCTGGACGAGCAGGCGATATGGCCGGGGAAGGCGTCGACGTCGGCGACCACCAGCGTGCGGCTCTGCTCCCATGCGCTGCCGCATACTCCGCGGCCACGGGGGATGCGGGTGCAGGCGATCGGGCCTTGGAACGGACCCAGCACCAGTTGTTCGCCCTTCACCAGATAGAAGCCGGTCCACAGCCAGCCGAAGGTCATGGCCAGCGCCGAGGACAGGTTGGCCAGCGCGGCGACAAGGTCGGTTTCGCCTGCGATCAGCGCGTGAGCCTGCGGCAGCAGCGCTTGGTATTTCTCTTCCTTGTTATCGCCTTCAATGATCAGATTTTCTGCCATGGGTATTGCTTGTGAGTTGGGTCGGACGTGACAGCATACACGGCTTTGGCAAAAAGAAAACGCCACCGCGCAGCGGTGGCGTTCTGCTCAGGGAGCCTGGATCACATCATGTGCTGGCCGCCATTCATGGCGATATTGCTGCCGGTGATGAAGCCGGCGTTTTCCGAGCACAGGAAGCCTACCAGCGCGGCGATCTCTTCCGGCTTGCCCAGGCGGCCAACCGGGATCTGGGCGACGATCTTGCTGCGCACGTCTTCCGGCACCGCCATCACCATCTCGGTGGCGATATAGCCGGGAGAGATGGTGTTGACCGTCACCCCTTTCTTCGCCACTTCCTGCGCCAGAGCCATGGTGAAACCATGCATGCCGGCCTTGGCGGCGGAGTAGTTGGTCTGGCCGAACTGGCCCTTCTGGCCATTGATCGACGAGATGTTGACGATGCGGCCGAAGCCGGCTTCCATCATGGTGTCCAGCACTGGCTTGGTCATGTTGAACACCGAATCCAGATTGGTGCGTATCACCGCATCCCAGTCATCCTTGCTCTGCTTCTTGAAGCTGGCGTCGCGGGTGATGCCCGCGTTGTTGACCAGAATGCTGATCGGGCCGATATCCTTGGCTATGCGGGCGGCGATGTCCTGGCAGGCGGCAAAATCGGTGACGTCGCACAGGTAGCTGTGGATGTCGCTGAAACCCAGCCCTTTCATGTCGGCATGCCAGGCCTGCTCGCGGCCGGGTTTGCTATAGGTGGTCACAACGACATGGCCGGCTTCGGCCAATGCCTTGCAGATGGCGGTTCCAATACCGCCCATGCCTCCAGTGACTAGCGCAATCCTTTTGGTCATGATGCTGGCTCCTCTGTTGGTGTTTGTGCTTATGCTTTCGTAATGCTTGTTCCCTTTTGTTACAGCATATGTAGGCAGCCATGGAAAGTAAATAAAGAGTATGTGCTCTTTTATTTACAATCTAGCCGGTGCGAGTTCTTGTGTCAGCCTCTGCAGCAAGTCCAAGCGGTATGGGGCTATGGCGCCTTCTTTTGCTGCCGCCATGATCGCACAATTCGGCTCTACGCGATGGGTGCAGTTGTGGAAACGACACTGGCCAATGTACGGGCGCATATCTGGAAAATAGTGGATCAAATCAGGTGCTTGCAAGTGTTTCAAGCCAAATTCCTGCAAGCCCGGCGAATCGATCAGGTGACTGTTTTCGTTCAGATGGTATAGCGCGGCGTGGGTGGTGGTATGGCGGCCGGAATCCAGCGCGATGGAAATGTCGCCGATGCGCGCGTTGGCGTCCGGCAGCAGGGCGTTGGTCAGGGTGGACTTGCCCATGCCGGACTGGCCTACCAGCACGCTGGTATGTCCTTGCAGCAAGGGCAGCAGCGGAGAGAAGTCCTGCTTGGCCGACAGTGTAACCAGTTGGTAACCCAGCTTTACATAGAGTTGCAATCTGGCAAGCAGCACCGAGGTTTCCGGCAGGTCGGACTTGTTGACCACGATGACCGGATCGATGTCTCCCGCCTCGGCAGCGATCAGGCAGCGGCCAAGCAGTTCCTCGTTGGGGCTGGGCACGGCGGCGATGACGAACAGAATGCGGCTGACGTTGGCGGCAATCACCTTGGCTTTCCAGTCGTCCTGGCGGTATAGCAGGCTGCGGCGCTCCTGCGAGCGCTCTATGACCGCCTGTTCCTGGTTCTGGATCAGGATGTCGACGAAATCGCCGCAGGCGTAATCGACGCGTTTGCCGCGGGTGGTGCAGTCGTAGGTGCGGCCATTGGTTTCGACGATGAAACGGCGGCCGTGGCTGCGTATGATTTGTCCGGTACTGGCTGTCATGGGCGGCTGATCAGGGCTTCGGTCTTGGCTGCGCAGATGAAGTCGTTGAGGGTGAGGCCGCCGGCGTCGTGGGTGCTGAAGTTCACCACCGCGCGGTTGTAGTGCACCGACATATCAGGGTGATGGTCTTCGCGATGGGCGATCCAGGCCAGCGCGTTGACGAAGGCCATGGTGTCGTGGAAATTGGCGAAGCGGAAGGTCTTGTTCAGCTCAATGCCGTCGATCTGCCAGTCGGGCAGGCCGGACAGCAGCTGCTTGACGGTGTTCTCCGCCAGCGGGCTCTGGCCGTGTTGCGGGATGCAGGAGAGTTCCAGCAGGTTCATTGTTGGCTTCCTTTCAGATGTTGGATGCGCAGCGCCGCGGGCGGGTGCGAGTCATAGAAGGTAGAGTGGACGGGGTCAGGCGTCAGCGTGGCGCCGTTGTCGCGATATAGTTTGACAAGCGCGTTGACGAGGTCGTCGGCGCGGGTCTGTGTCGAGGCGAAATCGTCGGCTTCGTATTCGTGCCGGCGCGACATCAGGCTGGACAGCGGCGTCAGCGGAAACGTGAAGGCCGGCATGGCGGTAAGGAACAGGATCAGAGCCATCGCCGTGCTGGGCGCGAAGACGCCGAGGCCGGCATAGAACCAGGGCGCGTGCAGCAATTGGCCCAGCATCCACAGCAGTGCCAGCGACAGGGCGAATGTCAGGACGATGCGTTTGATGATGTGGCGATGCTTGAAATGCCCCAGTTCATGGGCCAGCACGGCTTCGATTTCTGTGTGGCTCAGCTGCGACAGCAGGGTGTCGAAAAAGACGATGCGCTTGGAGGCGCCAAAGCCGGTAAAGTAGGCGTTGCCGTGGCTGGACCGGCGCGAGCCGTCCATCACGAACACGCCCTGGCTCTTGAAGCCGGTCTTTTTCAGCAGCGCCTCGATTCGGAGCTTGAGCTCGGCGTCCTCCAGCGGCTTGAACTTATTGAACAGCGGCGCGATCAGCGTCGGGAACAGCGCCACCATCAGCAACTGGAAGCCAGACCAGACTAGCCATACCCACAGCCACCACTGCGGCCCCGAGATGTCCATCAGCCACAGCACCAGCGCCAGCAGCGGCAGGCCGATCGCCGCGCCCAGGGCGATGCCCTTGATCTGGTCCTGCAAAAACAGGCCGATCGTGGTTTTGTTGAAACCGAAACGGCTTTCTATGCCGAACGTGCCATACAGGCTGAGAGGCAGCGATATCAGGCTGCTGATCACGGCCATGGCGACGATCAGCGCCATGCCGGACAGCAGCGGGCTGGCGAACCATTGCTGGCTGTGGATGGCCAGCCATTGCAGGCCGCCGCCGAAGGTGAAGGCCGCCACCAGCGCGGTGTCCAGCCAGGCGGACAGCAGGCCAAGCCGGGTTTTGGCGATGGTGTAGTCGGCGGCGTGCTGATGCTGCTCCAGCGTGATATTGTCATGGAAGGCGGCGGGGACGGCGGCGCGGTTGCGGCCGATATGGCGGATGTGGCGCCAGCCCAGCCACAGCTTCAGGCTCAGCGTCAGCGCCAGCGCGATGGCGAATAGTAGGGAAAAGGCCTCGGTCATGGGTGGTCCGTGCAGGTATCGGGTTTGCCGCGCGGGCGGCAATGAAGGAAAATGGCAGGATTTTCTAAAGACTGACTAGTATGGCACAAGATACCAATAACCTCATCTGGCTCGACATGGAAATGACGGGCCTGAATCCAGACGCCGATCGCATCATCGAAGTGGCGATGATAGTCACCGACAGCCAGCTGAACGTGGTGGCAGAGTCGCCGGTGCTGGTGATTCATCAGCCGGACGCCATCCTCGACGGGATGGACGACTGGAACAAGAACACCCACGGCAAGAGCGGGCTGATCGAGAAAGTGAAAAACTCCAGCGTCAGCGAGGCCGAGGCCGAGCAGTTGCTGTTGGACTTCATGATGCAGCATGTGCCGGAGCGGGTGACGCCGATGTGCGGCAACACCATCCACCAGGACCGCCGTTTCATGGCGCGCTGGATGCCCAGGCTGGAGGCCTATTTCCATTACCGCAATTTGGACGTCTCCACGCTGAAGGAGCTGTGCAAGCGCTGGAAGCCGGAAGTCGCCAAGGGTGTGGTCAAGCGTGGCAAGCATGAGGCGCTGGCCGACATCTTGGAGTCGATTGAAGAAATGCGCTACTACCGCGAGCATTTTCTCAAGCTTTGAGTCTCGGGCAGGGTTGCTTGGCATAGGGGGCTGGCTTTGAATTGGGCCGGCCCTTTTGTTCACCCGTTCACCATCCCATTGGCAGGAAATATGGTTCCACATCGCCACGCCGACATAAACTCCACTCCGATCTGGGCCAAGTTGCACCAGCATCAGCGCGCAACCCGCCACATGCATATGCGCGAGCTGTTCGATACCGATCCCCAGCGTTTCCAGCGCTTTTCGCTGGAGCTGGATGGGTTGCTGCTGGACTATTCGAAAAACCGCATCACCGAGCGCACGCTCGAGCTGTTGTTCGATCTGGCCCGGGTCGCGGATCTTGGCGGCTGGATGGAGAGGATGCGCAGCGGCGAACGCATCAATGTCAGCGAGGGCCGCGCGGTGCTGCATACCGCGCTGCGATTGCCGGCCGAGGCGACCTTGCGGCTGGACGGCCAGGATGTGGCGGCGGATGTGCATGGGGTACAGCAAAGGTTGCGCCAGTTCAGCGACAGCGTGCGCGAGGGCGCCTGGCTGGGGTTCGCTGGGCAGCGCATCCGCGACGTGGTCAATCTGGGCATAGGCGGGTCCGATCTGGGACCGCGGGTCGTGACGGAGGGGTTGGCCGCTTACGCTCATCCGGAGTTGAACGTGCATTTCGTCTCCAATGTCGACGGCCAGCATCTGGCGCGCACGCTGGCGAGGCTGGATCCGGCTTCCACCCTGTTCATCATCGCCTCCAAGTCGTTTACGACTCCGGAAACCCTGCTCAACGCCCAGGCTGCCCGCGCCTGGTTTTTGCAGGCTGGGACCGAAGCCGACATCGCGCGCCATTTCGTCGCCGTGTCCACCAATGAGCCGGCGGTGCGGGCCTTCGGCATCGACCCGCAGTTGATGTTCGGCTTCTGGGACTGGGTGGGCGGGCGCTATTCGGTATGGTCCGCCATCGGCCTGCCGGTGGCGATGGCGGTGGGCTACGACAATTTCCGTGCCTTTCTGGATGGCGGCCATGCGATGGACCGGCACTTTTTCGAGGCGCCGTTTCACGCCAACATGCCGGTGCTGATGGCGCTGATAGGCATCTGGTACAACACCTTTTATCAGGCGCATACTCATGCCATCATGCCTTATGATCATGGCTTGCGCAGTTTGCCGGCGCATATCCAGCAGTTGGACATGGAATCCAACGGCAAGCGAGTGGGGCGTTTCGGCGAAATGCTGGATTTCGATACCGGCCCGGTGATCTGGGGCGAGGAGGGCGCCAACAGCCAGCATGCCTTCTTCCAGCTATTGCATCAGGGCACCCGCCTGGTGCCTTGCGACTTCATCCTGCCGCTGAACAGTCATTATCCGATCGCCAATCAGCACGAGGTGCTGGTGGCGAATTGTCTGGCCCAGACCGAAGCGCTGATGCGCGGCAAGGCGGAGGCCGAGGTGATGCAGGAGTTGAGCCACCTGTCCGGCGAGGAGCTGGACATGCTGCTGCCGCAGAAGCTGTTTCCCGGCAATCAACCATCCAACACGCTGGCGCTGGACCGGTTGACGCCCTACAGCATGGGGATGCTGATGGCCTTGTACGAACATAAGGTTTTTGTGCAGGGTGTGATCTGGGGCATCAACTCTTTCGATCAATGGGGCGTCGAGTACGGCAAGCAGCTGGCCCGGCGCATTCTGCCCGAGTTGTCCGGCGCGGTCGGCGAGCTGTCGCATGACAGCTCCACCAACGGGCTGATCCGACATTTCAGAGAGCGTCATGGCAAATAGCAAACAGTTGGCCGCCGATCTGGGAGCGATATTGCTCGGGCGCGGCGAGAGCGTGGCCACGGCCGAATCGTGCACCGGCGGGTTGATCGCCGCGGCGCTGACCGACATTCCCGGCAGCTCGGCCTGGTTCAGCCACGGCATCGTCAGTTACGGCAATCAGGCCAAGCAGCAATTGCTTGGCGTGCAGGCCTCGTCATTGATAGACCACGGTGCGGTGAGCGAGATGGTGGTGCGCGAGATGGCGGCGGGGGTGCAGGCGCTGGCCGATGCCGACTGGGCGGTGGCGGTGTCCGGAATCGCCGGGCCGGACGGCGGCTCGCCGGAGAAGCCGGTTGGGTTGGTCTGGCTGGCGATAGCCCATCCGGGCGGACAGGTTGAGGCCTGGCATTGCCATTTCTCCGGTGATCGCGAAGCGGTCAGGCTAAAGACCGTGCAGGAAGCGTTGACGCAGTTGATGCAGCGCATCCATGGCCATGTCCAGGCGGTTTGAGCGCCGATATGGCGCGGCTGTCAGCTGTCCTCGTCGGGTTTGATGCCTTTGCGCGCTCTGGGGTGGGCGTTGTCGTAGACTTTGGCCAGGTGCTGGAAGTCCAGCGCGGTGTAGATCTGGGTGCTGGACAGGTTGGCGTGGCCCAGCAGTTCCTGCACCGCGCGCAGGTCGCCCGACGACTGCAGCATGTGCGAGGCGAATGAGTGGCGCAGCATGTGCGGATGCACGTGCTGGCTGGCACCGGTGCGAATCGCCCAGCCGCGCAGCCGATTCTCGATCTGCCGCCCTCCCAGGCGGCGGCCGTGCCTGGCGATGAACAGCGCGGTCTCTCCGCTCTCGGCTTCTCTGTGCTCCAGCCATGTCTTCAAGCAGGCTATGGCCTGGGCGCCGATCGGCGCCAGCCGCATCTTGTTGCCTTTGCCGTGGATGCGCAGCAGCTGGTCGGCGAAATCCACATCGTCCAGATTCAGCGCCACCGCTTCGGACAGGCGCAAGCCGCAGCTGTAGATCAATTCGAAGATGGCGCGGTCGCGCACTTCAAGAGCGTCGCTGCCTTCGATGCGGTCCAGCAGCGCCGCGGTGCTGTCCACGGGAAGCGCCTTGGGCAGCAACTTGTCGCGTTTGGGCGCGCGCAGGCCGGAGGCGGGATTGTCGTCGCGCAGGCCGTTTTTTTGCAGCCAGTCGAAGAACCGGCGCCAGGACGAAAGCCGGCGCGCCAGCGTGCGGCCGCCCAGGCCCTGGGCGTGCAGCTTGGCCAGTGCCCGGCGCAGCTCGTTGGCGTCGGCGGCATGCAGGGGCGCGGGCTGCAGGATGGCCGCCAGCAGCGCCAGGTCAGCCTGGTAGGCGGCCATGGTGTGGCTGCTGCGACCCGCGAGCGCAAGGTGGTCGGCAAAGCGGCTGATCAGCGTGTCCATGTCAGTTGCGGCGGCGGGTCATCTGCATCAGCCGTTCAAACAGATGCAGGTCCTGTTCGTTTTTCAGCAGGGCGCCGGCCAGCGGCGGCGGGGTGTTGCGGGAGTGGGCGCTTTCCAGTTCGTCGGCGCTGATGTTTTCGCCGCTCAGCAGCTTCAGCCAGTCCAGCAGCTCGGAGGTGGTCGGTTTTTTCTTCAGGCCGGGCAGCTCGCGGATGGAGAAGAAGACTTCCAGCGCTTGTTTGACCAGCTGTTGCCGGATGTCCGGGAAATGCACGTCGATGATCGACTGCATGGTGTCGGCGTCCGGGAAGCGGATGTAGTGGAAGAAGCAGCGGCGCAGGAAGGCGTCGGGAAGCTCCTTCTCGTTGTTGGAGGTGATGATAATGATGGGCCGCTGGCGGGCGCGGACGAATTGCTGGGTCTCGTGGACGAAGAATTCCATCTGATCCAGCTCGCGCAGCAGGTCGTTGGGGAATTCGATATCGGCCTTGTCGATTTCGTCGATCAGCAGCACCGGCGCCTGTTCGGCGTCGAACGCCTGCCACAGCTTGCCCTTGACGATGTAGTTGGCGATGTCGTGCACCTTGGCATCGCCCAGCTGCGAGTCGCGCAGCCGCGATACGGCGTCGTATTCGTACAGGCCATGCTGGGCCTTGGTGGTGGATTTGATCGGCCAGACGATCAGCTCCCGGCCTAGGCTGGCGGCCACTTCTTCTGCCAGCATGGTCTTGCCGGTGCCGGGCTCGCCCTTGATCAGCAGCGGGCGTTGCAGGGTGATGGAGGCGTTGACGGCCATCATCAGGTCGTCGGTGGCGATATAGCGTTCGGTGCCGGTGAAGCGCGTGTTCATTGTCGGTTTCAATATTGGGATGGTGGAATGCAAAAACAGCCGCGGGTCGGTGCCCCGCGACTGCTTCCGTTTTGGGAGAGGTCAGCGGGCGAATTCGCGCTCGAGATCGTCCAGGGTGATGTTCCAGCTTTTCATCATGTAGCTGAGCAGCGCCATTTCGCTGTCGCTGATGGTGCCGTCTGACTTGCTGATGTCCATTGCCAGCACGCAGGCCAGGATGCGTTTGCGGTGGTCGCTCACTTCGGACAGCAGATTGTCTATTCTTTCCCGGTCCAGCAGACGGATCGAGCCATCGTCGCCGGCCTCGTCGGATACGTCGTCGCAGAAGTCGCGCAATACCTGGGCGAATTGTTTGCGCGGCAGGTTGATCAGATGGTAGACGTGCAGTTTTTCCAGCAGCTCAAGCTCGCGCGGATCCATGTTGCCATCGGTAATCATGAACATGGCCAGGAGTCTGGCCAGCGCCTCTGGGCTGTTGGGCGGGTAGTTTCTCATGGCGCCATTCCTTTTTGCTATTGACTAAGCTTCCCGGAAAACGCTTCCGGCATTGGGGCGATTTTGCGCGTCCGGTAGTCGAAAAAGACGATACCTGTTTTCAATCTTGCCACTTCTTTGCCGGTGTTGTCATCGACTGCTTGATAAATAAGATCCAGCCCATAGCGGTTGAGGGCGGCGATGCCGATGCCGAAACGCAGCAGGTCGCCGTGAAACGCCTCGGCATGATAGCAGGCGGCCATGTCGGCAATGACGATGCCCAGTCCGTCCACCGTCAGTTCGCTGGCGTATCCCAGATGTTTGAACAGGCGCAGCCTGGCTTCGTGCGCCAGCCTCAACAGTGCGTCGTTGGCCAGGTGCTGGGCGTAATTGATGTCGCCGATGCGGATGTCCAGGCGGGTTTCAAAAATGAAGCGGTCGGGCAGGTCGAGCGTTAGGCGCGCCATGGCTTGATGGTGTCCGCAGTGTGGAGGATATGGCCTTTATGTCAAGGAAGCTAATCTGTGTCAAACGCTAGGGGGGAGGGTTTGGTAGACTAAGGATGTAGGCCAGACTCGTAGAGGAGCTTAACGTCATGTACCAGAGAATTTTCGTGCCGGTGGACGACAGCGACACTTCCAATATGGCGCTGAACGAAGCGTGCAAGTTGGCCAAGGTGTTCGCATCGTCGGTCAGGCTGGTCCACGTGGTGGATCTGGCGCAGTTCGGCTGGGGAGGGACCGAGTTTCTGGACGCCACCGAATTGCAGAAGTCTATCAAGCAGGCCGGCGAACAGGTGCTGGGGTTGGCCGGCGAGCGCGCCAAGGCTATGGGCGTGGAGCCGGAGTGCCGGATACTTGAGAGCTGGGGCGACAAGATCGCCGCGGTCCTTGCCGACGATGCCAGCGCCTGGGGGGCCGATCTGGTGGTGATGGGAACCCATGGCCTGGGCGGGTTGATGCATCTGCTGATGGGTAGCGTGGCGGAGGGGCTGCTGAAGGTGGCGGATATGCCGGTGCTGTTGATTCGGAACCCGGGCGATTAACCCGCCGCCATATGGTGGGGCTTGTCGGCGGTTCGGCTTTGCTTGCGTGCAGCGGGTGATTGTTCGACATTCGGGATGTAAAAAAGCCAGCTCGGCGTTTGCCGGGCTGGCTTTTTTCGGGCTGACGTCAGCCTGCGGTGGCTTCCGCGCCGCCTTCTTGAGCCTCGATCTTGGTACGAACCGCTTTGCGCAGGCTCTTGTACAGATCGGGGTGGGTCTCCTTCAGGTATTCGACGATCTCGAAGTCTTCGCGGCGCACCTTGGACAAGTCGATCTGCTCGACATGTACCAGGCGAAGCAGCTCGCGTACCGGTTTGGGCATGTTGCGGCCGCTTTCGTAGCGGGAGCCGCCGGACTGGGTCACGCCGATGCGGCTCCAGAATTCTTGTTGGTTCAGGCCTAGCTTGCGGCGGATTTCCCGAGGGTTCGGGATTTTTTCAAACAGTTTCATGAGTGTTCCTCTCGTATCTGAAACAAAGGTTCTAATATTTTTTTAGGACTTCGCCCTGCTTATTAAAAATAGCAAAAAAAATTCAACAGGAATATTTATGATGCAGGGAAAATAGTGAAGTTCCATTAATTTGAAAATTCAGCTTTGCTAATGTTAGCGGAATCTTATCATCAAGGACAATGGGATTTGATGGCGACGTCGTAATTTGGCTGAAAAAGTGTCGCAATTTTGCAATTGAACTTGATGAATCTTTAAAGAGGGGAGGGGTGGCGAGCCTGACCCCCGGCACTTGCACTAAATAACTGTGGCTGCTTCCTTCCGGACCTGACCAGGTTCGCTATCGTGCAATGCGGGGAGGCCCGCCATAGAGAGAACGGATTGTATCCAATGCTGTGCTATTTGCCAAGCATTTTTTATGCGGCCACAGCTACACCCGCGGGGGGAGGGAGGATTCGCAAGGGCCTGTCCTATTGCCTGCCGGCAGCGCTGGGTGCAGACTCTGGCATAGACCTTTTCTTACGCAGGATTGCCCATGTCTACCGATGCAACCGGGTTGCTGTCCAAACTGATCCGCTTCGATACCACCAGCCGTTATTCCAATCTGCAATTAATAGAGTGGGTGCGCGACTATCTGGCCGGTTTCGGCCTGACAAGCCGATTGACCTACAATGATGATGGCAGCAAGGCCAATCTGTTTGCGCGCATCGGCCCGGACGATATGCCGCTGATCGTGTTGTCAGGTCATACCGATGTGGTTCCCATTGATGGGCAGGTTTGGCATTACCCCCCATTCGAATTGACAGATGGCGGCGACGGGCGCCTGTATGGGCGCGGCAGCGCCGACATGAAGGGCTTCATCGCCTGCGTGCTGGCCCAGGTGCCGCATTTCGCCAAGCTGGCCACTGACGGGAAGCTGACGCAAGGCATAGGCATTGCCTTGTCTTACGATGAGGAGGTGGGCTGCCTAGGCGTGGGGCGCATGATAGATGCGCTGGTGGAGGATGGCGTGCAGGTCGCCGGCTGCCTGGTAGGCGAGCCGACATCCATGCGGCCGGTCATCGCCCACAAGGGCATCGCCCATTACCGTTGCCGGGTAAAGGGCAAGGCGGCGCACTCTTCCCTGACTCCGCAGGGCGTCAACGCTATCGAGTTCGCGGCCAGATTGATCACCCACATCCGCAAGCTGGCCGACGCCGAGGCGGCCTTTGGCCATCGGCAGCCGCTTTACGACGTGCCGTTCACCACGATGCAAACCGGACTGGTGCATGGCGGCGTAGCCTGCAACATCGTTCCGGCGGATTGCGAGTTCATGTTCGAATGCCGTTGGCTGCCGGGCGACGATCCTCAGCGCCTGGTGTCGTCGGTGGCGGATTACGCCGCGACCCTGGTGCAGGAAATGAAGGCGGTGTCGGACGAGACTGGCATCGATATCGAGCCGGCGGTGTACAGTCCCGCGTTCGAATCCGACCCGGCCTCTTCGATCAGGCAGTATGTCGCCAGCCTGTGCGGTTGCGAGGGCGGGGCGGGCGTGGCCTATACCACCGAGGCAGGGTTGTTCAGTCAGGCCGGCATGCCGTGCGTGGTTCTGGGGCCAGGGTCGATCGAGCAGGCGCATAGGCCGGACGAGTTCATCGAAGTGGCTCAGTTGCAGGCCTGCTATGATTGGTTGGGCAGGCTGGCGGATGAGTTGACCCAGGCCAGGTAGTTGTAAAAATTGTTTTGCACACATACACAATAGGCTTCACAATCCACGCCCTGTAGCATCGAAGGTCAAGTGAGCCCGCCCGGACGACCTCCGCGCGGGCTTGTTTTATTTGTGGTAGAGAGAACAACAATGAGTTTGGACAAAGCTAAATCGGGTGGAGAGATCAAGCTGAGGGATGGATTCACTTCCAGCTTCGGCGTGTTGGCGGCGACGCTGGGGTCGGCTGTCGGCTTGGGCAATATCTGGAAGTTTCCTTATCTGACGGGCACCAATGGCGGCGCGGGCTTCCTGGTGGTGTATGTGCTGGCCACGCTGATGGTGGGGCTGCCGGTGATGATTTCCGAGATCATGCTGGGCCGCAAGGCCAAGCGCGATGCGGTGACCACGCTGGCCAAACTGGCGCCTGCCGGGCAGCCGTGGTGGCTGATCGGGGCTTTCGGCGTATTCGCCGCCTTCCTGATCATGGCGTTCTATTCTGAAGTGTCGGCATGGGTATTCGCCTACATCTTCAAGGCGATTGCCGGCGACATCCTGTCCAGCGATCCCAAGGTGACATCCGGCGCGTTCACCGCGCTGATCACCGATCCGGTGCAGTCGCTGTTGTGGCAATGGCTGGTGCTGGCGCTGATCGGCGGCATCCTGCTGCTGGGCGTGTCCAAGGGTATCGAGGCCGTCACCAAGAAGCTGATGCCGCTGTTGTTCGTGTTGCTGGTGGTGATAGGCGTGCGCAGCATGATGCTGCCAGGTGCGAGCCAAGGACTGGCGTTCCTGTTCACGCCGGATTTCTCCAAGATTACCGCCGGCGTGGTGCTGACCGCGGTGGGCCTGGCCTTCTTCAAGCTGTCCATCGGCATGGGCACCATGATCACCTACGGCAGCTATTTCCGCGACGATCAGAACATTCCGCTGACCACCTTCCGTGTGATGTGTGCCGATCTGTTCGTGTCCCTGCTTGCCGGCATCGCCATCTTTCCTGCGGTGTTCGCTTTCGGCTTCCAACCGGCGGCCGGGCCGTCGCTGTTGTTCATCACCATTCCCGCCGTGTTCGCCAGCATGCCGCTGGGCCATCTGTTCATGGTGGTGTTCTTCGTTCTGGCCGCCATCGCGGCCACCGGCGCGATGCTGTCTATCCTTGAGGTGCCGGTTTCGGTGCTGAGCGAGCGTTTCAGCATCAGCCGCGTCAAGTCCACCATCATCAATCTGCTGCTGTTGGCGGTGGTGGGGGCGGGATGCGCGTTGTCCAACAGCCTGACCGCCGATATCAAGCTGCATGGCATGACCATGTTCGACCTGTTCGACTTCGTCACGTCCAATGTGCTGATGCCGCTGGGCGGGATTTGCCTGTGCCTGTTCACTGGCTGGGTCTGGGGCTATGGCCGTTTCCGCGAGGCCTTGAGCAACGGCGGCGCGCTGAAGAGCGACGGGTTGTTGAAGGCATTGTTCTTCGTGGTGCGTTTCGTCTCGCCGGTGTTGATCTTGGTGGTGATGCTGAAAGGTTTGAAAGTCATCTGATGTCGCGATGCGCCAAGCCGGGCCGATTGGTCCGGCCTGGCGCCGTCAGGAGGGCGTGCTGTCCTCGTCGCCGCTGATGACGGGGGGCGGCGTGAAGCCGTTGATGTCGCGGGCGCTTTTTTCCAGCAGCAGGACGATGGCGGTATTGGCCGCGCCGAACAGCCAGCTGACCAGAAGGAATACCGAGTAGGCGGTGAGCTTGTCGTGAAACAGGCTGTTGCCGTGCAAGGTCAGTTCGGCTGGATCGAAAATCGAGTAAAACACGGTGGTGGCGATCACCGCGATGATGAAGGACGGCCAGAACAGCAGGATTCCCTTTTTCATGAAAAACCTCCGGTTGTCGGCGAGAGCGCCGCGGGGTGGATTGGCCGGCAGGGCGGCGATACTTCTGCTTATGTCATTGGACCGGGTTTGTCGACATTGGTGCGCCGCATACTGCCTGCGCGGACAGTGCGCCCCGGTCTGGGGAATGGCCTGGCATCATGTTAGACTGTTGTTCGACAGCGAACGAATTCGCGTTCGAATGGCAACAAGCAATACTGGATTTTCTAGGGTCGGCCGTGATGGCCGGCTCATCTGCAAAGCAATGGAGCCTGGTATGACCTCTTCGATCTTCGCCGGTGTGGCACTGGCGCCGCGTGACCCCATCCTTGGTCTTAATGAAGCATTCAATGCGGATGCCCGCAACACCAAGGTCAATCTTGGCGTGGGCGTGTATTCCGACGACAATGGCAAGATTCCATTGCTGGGCGCGGTCAGGGCCGCGGAGAAGGCCAGGTTGGAAGCGTTGCCGGCGCGCGGCTATCAGCCTATCGAAGGTCCGGCCGCTTATGATGTCGCGGTGCAGAACCTGTTGTTCGGCCAGGGCAGCGAATTGCTGACTGCTGACCGGGTGGTGACGGCGCAGGCGCTGGGCGGCACCGGCGCCTTGAAGATAGGCGCGGATTTCCTCAAGAGACTGAATCCCGAATCCAAGGTCTATATCAGCGATCCGTCCTGGGAAAACCACCGTGCGTTGTTCGAATCGGCTGGCTTCCAGGTGGAGCATTATCCTTATTACGATGAGGCCAGCCGCGGCGTCGACTTTGTTGCGATGAAGTCCTATCTGGCTGCTCTGGATGCCGGCTCCGTCATCGTGCTGCATGCTTGCTGCCATAACCCTACCGGGGCGGATATCTCCGCCGCCCAGTGGCAAGAGGTAGTGGCGGTTTGCCGCGAGCGCGGCCTGGTGCCGTTCCTGGATATGGCCTACCAGGGCTTTGCCGATGGCATCGATGCCGACGCGCTGGCAGTGCGGCTGTTTGCGGCCTCCGGTTTGCAGTTCCTAGTGGCCAGCTCCTTTTCCAAGAGCTTCTCGCTATACGGTGAGCGAGTGGGCGCGCTGTCCATCGTGACCGACAGCAAGGACGAGTCGGCGCGGGTGCTCTCCCAGTTGAAGCGGGTGATCCGCACCAACTATTCCAATCCGCCCATCCACGGCGCAGCCATTGTGGCGGCGGTGTTGTCCAGCCCGGAGCTGCGCCAGCAGTGGGAGGACGAACTGGCCGGCATGCGCGAACGAATCCGGACCATGCGCGTGGGCCTACTGGCTGCCATCCAGTCGCATGGCGCGAAAACCGACTTCAGCTTCATCACCCGTCAGCGCGGGATGTTTTCCTATACTGGTCTGACGGCGGCCCAAGTGGAGCAACTGCGCAGCGAGTTCGGCATCTATGCGGTGTCCACCGGGCGCATCTGCCTGGCGGCGCTCAATAGCAAGAATGTTGACTATGTGGCGTCGGCAATCGCCAGGGTTATCCAGGATTGACACTGTCCTGATTGCGAAGACAAGGCTCCGGAAATGTTCCGGGGCCTTGTTTTTTGTGGGTATGGGCGCGGGACTCGGCTAGTCGAAATGCAGATTTTTGGAAAATTGCAATTCATTTGACATTTGCTTATTTGGGCTGTGACGTTCATGCAAAATTTGGGGTGGCCAAAAGGACAGTTTTGTTCTAGCGGGGCAAGATTTTTCCGCAATGGCATTGTCTGTGTCGGGAAATATCCTCATGATGCTCGGAGACATCAGCGAATGTCAGGTTGCAAACCGTCGTTTCTCAACGTCGGCGCAATACAAAATAATCCAACAGCTTGTTAGAGGGGAGACCCTCGGGGTAGATGCCATGACTGCGACTTTTCCTGAAGTGCTGGTTCCGCAGGCCATAACTGCGGGTGCTTTCGATGCGGACGATGCCGATGTCCGCAATAATCTAGGGCTGCTGGGCCTGCTGGATGTTTACTCTAGGGACGGGCGCTACCGGCTGACCGTTTCCCTGGAGCCGGTAGACCCTGACAGGCAGCCTACGTTGTGGGCGCTGGAGGTGGAGATGGAAGTCTGCGCCGACGGCAAGGTGGCGCGCCATACCGGACGGCAGCTGGAGTATTCCGGCAGCGCGCCCGGCAGTTATCTGCGCAAGTTGCTCGCCAATGGGGAGCTGCACGGCTATCTGGTGTCGGGAGCCGCCGCTGCGGCTTGAGTGCCGCAAGGGACGATAGAAACAAAAAGCCATTCGTGAGAGTGGCTTTTTTTACGCCTTGATGGGTCAGGCCGCATGCCTTTCATACAGCGAGCGGAAAGCGTGCATGTATTCCGGCTGTACATAAGGCTTGAGCAGCGCCAGCACCTGTAGCACGCCGCGATGGCCAGACTCCTCGGTGATGGGCGCCTTGGGGCGGGAGGTTTGCTCAAAGGCGAACCAGAACTTCACCACCAGCCAGATATTGATGCTGACGCCCTCGATGTCCTCTTCGTCCATCCGCAGCAGGCCCAGACGGATGAATTCGCGAAAATGCTCGCCCAGAATGTTCTTCAGCTCGGTATTGACGAACTGGTGGTACTCCGATTGCATCTGCGGATTGCGTGCCAGCATGCCCGGCAGGTCGTAGAACATGAAGCGGAACTGCCACATCGCCAGGAAGGCGGTATCCAGATAGTTGACCAAGTCGTCCACCGTCATCTTGCGGTCTTCCGGCACCGCCAGACGCTGGTTGATGAACTCCCGGTACATGGTGAAGATCTGGTAGACGATCTCTTCTTTGTTGCGGAAGTGATAGTAGAGGTTGCCGGGGCTGATGCCCAGGTGGGCTGCGATATGGTTGGTGGTGATGCTGCGCTCGCCCTGCTCATTGAACAGTTTGAGGCTTTCCTGAATGATGCGGTCGTAGGTCTTGATTCTGGTTTTGCTCATGATGCACCGGCTGGTAATGACTTCGCATAGCGCAATTGTATACGATGTTTGGAGTTCTAGCTCTATTCTTTACGTCTGGGAGATCGGGTAGCAGTCGGCCAGGAACTGATGCAGGATCACCTGTTCGATGCGTTGCCGCTCCCGGGCGGGGATGGCGATGCGCAAGATCAGCTGGTAGCGCTTCTCATCGACCGGCTGAATGGAAATCCGCGGCTCCACCGAAGGGATGTCGACCAGATAGCGCTTGGCCATGTCCTCCATGTGGCGGCGCGCCACGTCCACATGCGGCAGGCAGGCGCTTTCCGCCGCGCCCATCAGCATCAGCTCGGCTTGCGCGGGCGGCACGCTGTAGGCCAGCGGCACATTGATGATGTGCATCACGTACTCGCCCATGTAGTTTTCCCGGATCACCGGGGTGGACAGCAGCAGGCTGTTGGGGAAGGTTAGCGCCCGGCCAGTCATCTGGTGCGAGCTATGGTTGGGGCCGATTTCCATCACCGTGGTGGACAGCAGGCCGATATCCACTACTCGGCCGCGCACCGTGCCGATCTCGATGTGGTCGCCCAGGCTGTAGCTGTTGGACATCTGCCGCACCACGCCGCCGGACAGGCACATGATCAGCTCCTTGGTGGCCAGGATCAGCGCAGCGGTGAAGGCCAGCATGGAGACGGCCAGCGTTTGCAGCTCATTGGCCCAGATGAAGCCTATGCCGGCCAGGCCGGTGACGAACAACCCGTTACGGGTGTTGATAGACCAGCGACGGCGCGCCTCGACCGGCGCGCTGTTGCTGGCGGCCAGCAGCCGGTCCACCACCACGCGGATGATCAGCAAGGTGAGGATCAGCAGCAGCGAGCGGGTGATTTCGTGCGAGTAGTTTTCCCGCAGGAATGCAAGCAGGTCGAGGAGGGTGCGCATGCCTCAGTCGTTCAGCTTGACCGCGTGCTCGCGGGTTTCGTGGAACACGATGTCTGGCCAGCGTTCCTGAGTCAATGCGAAGTTGACGCGGTTGGGGGCCAGGTAGGACAGGTTGCCGCCGGCATCGGTGGCGATGTTCATCTGCAGCGCCTTGACGAATTCGTCCAGCTTCTTGCGGTCGTCGCAGCTGAACCAGCGCGCCGACCAGATGCTGGCCGATTCAAACATCGCGTCCACGCCGTATTCGGCCGCCAGACGGCTGGCCACCACTTCAAATTGCAGCACGCCCACAGCGCCCAGAATCAGGTCGCCGCCGTTGTGCGGCTTGAATACCTGTACCGCGCCTTCCTCGCCCAATTGCTGCAAGCCTTTTTGCAGCTGCTTGAGCTTCAGCGGGTTCTTGATGCGCACCGAGCGGAACATTTCCGGCGCGAAGAATGGAATGCCGGTGAAGGCCAGCTCTTCGCCTTCGGAAAAGCTGTCGCCGATCTGGATGTTGCCGTGGTTGGGGATGCCGATGATGTCGCCGGCAAACGCCTCTTCCACGATCTCGCGGTCGTGCGACATGAAGGTCACCACGCTGGAGGCGGCGATGTCGCGGTTCAGGCGCAGATGCTTCATCTTCATGCCGCGCTCGAACTGGCCGGAGCAGACGCGCAGGAAGGCGATGCGGTCGCGGTGCTTCGGGTCCATATTGGCCTGGATCTTGAATACGAAGCCGGAGAATTTGGCTTCCTTCGGGTCCACGCTGCGCAGGGTGGCGTCGCGCTCTTGCGGCGCCGGCGCCCAGTCGATCAGCGCGTTGAGGATTTCGCGCACGCCGAAGTTGTTGATCGCCGAGCCGAAGAACACCGGGGTGAGGGTGCCGGCGAGGAATTCCGCCAGATTCCACTCGTTGGACGCGCCCTTGACTAGCTCGATCTCCATGCGCAGCTGTTCCATTTCCAGCGGGAACAGTTCATCCAGGCGCGGGTTGTCTATGCCCTGGATCACTTCGATGTCGGATACCAGCTTTTCGGTGCCTGCTTCAAACAGGATCACCGCGTCGTTCAGCAGGCTGTATACGCCGCGGAAGGTCTTGCCCATGCCGATCGGCCAGGTGATGGGCGAGCAGCGGATCTTCAGCACGTCTTCCACTTCGTCCAGCAACTCCAGACTGTCGCGCACTTCGCGGTCGCACTTGTTCATGAAGGTGACGATGGGGGTATTGCGCAGGCGACAGACGTTAAGCAGCTTGATGGTCTGTTCTTCCACGCCCTTGGCCGCGTCGATCACCATCAGCGCGCTGTCCACCGCGGTGAGCACGCGGTAGGTGTCTTCCGAGAAGTCCTGGTGGCCTGGAGTGTCCAGCAGATTGACCGTATGGTCGCGGTAGTCGAACTGCATCACCGACGAAGCGACGGAAATGCCGCGCTGCTTTTCGATTTCCATCCAGTCCGAGGTGGCGAACTTGCCGCCTTTCTTGCCCTTGACCGTACCGGCCATCTGGATGGCGCCGGAGAACAGCAGCAGTTTTTCCGTCAGCGTGGTTTTGCCGGCGTCGGGGTGGGAAATGATGGCGAAGGTGCGGCGGTGCGAGACTTCTTCGGCGATGCGGGAGAGTTCGGCGGACATGGGGCGCTTGCTTGAAATTCAATAAAGCCGGCTATTTTACCGGACTTGCGTGTGGGAGGACGGAAATTTTATGTTAATATTTGAGAACGATTATCAATTACAAAAATTTCCGTGATGCAACAAAGAAGCGCCGCAGTCCCCGTTTGTTCTTCCGCAGTCTTCCCATCCTGCCTAACCCTGATCGCCCTTAGCCTGGCCAGCCACGCCTCCCGGGCGGCGGAGTTGCCGTCGCTTGAAACCGTCAAGGTCAGCGCCGAAGCGCCGCTGTTGAAGCCCGCGGTCAGCAAGCTGGAAAAAGAGGAGATCGCCCGCCCCCAGGCCAAGTCGCTGGCCGAAGTGCTGGATGCGCTGCCTGGGGTGAATGCCGGTGGTTCGCCGCGTCCCGGCGGCCAGACCATCAATGTCTGGGGCTTTGGCGATGTCGAGCAGGTGCAGGTGTATCTTGACGGCGCCGGTCAGGGCTTTGACAAGTACCAGCAGGGCACGTCTTTTATCGATCCGGAGCTGCTGGGTTCGGTGGAGGTGATCAAGGGCGGCCATTCGCCGTTCTATGGCAATGGCGCCTTTGGCGGGGTTGTGAAGGCGGAAACCAAAACCGTCAATGAATTGCTGCTGTCGGGCAGGAAGGTCGGCGGTTTCGCCAAGCTTGGCTATCAGGACAATGGCCATCGCTTCAGTCAATCGCTGGCGGCTTATGCCGGCGGGGCGGAGCAGCCGGCCGACATTCTGGCCTATGTCACGCACAGCCGCGGCGGCGACGGCACGCAGCCGAACGGCACGCCCTACCGTTTTTCCGGCGGCGAGCAGCAAGGCGGCATGCTGAAGCTGGGCTGGCGGCCGGTCGAGGGGCATAGCCTGAAGCTGGGCTTCGTGCGCCAGGACGACGAGTTGCGCACGCCGTGGGCGGCCAAGCGCGGCGACATCCCCGCTCCCAGCTCCTATGACATCAATAAGTATGGCCTGGACCAGGCCTGGTTGATGAGGACGGTATGGCGCGAGCAGAAAGTGGAGTCGATGACCGCCGACTGGAATTACGTCAGCAGCAGCCTGCCCTGGCTGGATCTGCGGTTGAGCTACGCGCAGTCGCGCAGGTTTCAGCATGACACCCGTCCGGACAATGCCAATAGCTCGGCTTTTGATTCGCAGTTCGGCAAGGAAAGCTGGGTAACGCAGAATGACAAGCAATGGGATTTGCGCAATGTCGCCAATCTGGGGGAGGGCTGGGCCAGCCAACAGGTGACGGTCGGCGCCAGTTGGTCGCGCAAGGACCGCGACGCCGTGGCCTATATGCCGAGCAAGGCCAAGGACCCCAGTTACAACTACGGATGGATGAATCCGCGCTATTCGCCGCCGGGCAGCGAAACCATGCAATCCGCCTACTGGGTGCATGAGTGGAAGCCGTTGGATGGCCTCAGCCTGACGCCGTCGCTGCGTTACGACCATATCGAAGTGCGCGGCAGACAGAACCTGGCGCCCACTTACAACAATCCGGCTAAAGGGCATGATTACAGCGCGCTGGAGTTCTCCGGCTGGTCGCCGCGCCTGGCCGCCAGCTGGCGCTTCCTGCCGCAATGGACGCTGGATGCCGGCTATGCCCACACCTGGCGCGCGCCCAATGCCGACGAGGTCTATGACGTGCAGACGCTGGGCAGCACCACTGCCAGCAGCCGCCAGTTGCAGCCGGAAAAACTGCGGGCCTGGAGGCTGGGTCTGGCCTTTAATGGCGGCGATATGCTGGCGTCTGGCGATCGCCTGACCTCCAGCCTCGCCTGGTTCCGCCAGGACGTGCGCGACGCCATCGGCCAGCGCATCGGACCCAATCGCGGCGACGCGCCGGGCGCGCCTTTGCCCAGACTGATAGGGTTCTACCGCAATTTGCCGGGTTATGTGATCAGCGGCTTCGAGTTCGACAGCCGTTATCAGTGGCGCGGCCTGTTCGCCAGCCTTTCCTTGTCGTCTATCGTCGGCGAGCGCCGCCACAGCCTGCGCGACCCATGGGGCAAGGATGAACCGCTGGTGGATATTCCGCCGCGCAAGGCGGTGTTGACCGCCGGTTATATGTTTGCGCCGATTGGCCTGACGCTGGGCGCGCAAGGCAAGTTTGTGCGCGCGCAGGACCGGGTGCCGCAGAATGTCAATCCGGAAGCGCTGGGCTACGCCTATCCGGCGCAGCATGGTTATGCGCTGGCCGGATTGTTCGCGGTATGGCAGCCAACCACGGCCAGTCTGAAAGGGATGGAGTTCAGACTGTCGGTGGACAATCTGTTCAACCGCGACTACCAGCCCTATCTGACCGAAGGCGCCGAGGGCATGGGCCGGGCCATCCGCAGCAGCATGTCCTGGCGCTTCTGACGCTGCTCTCGGCCGGCTTGCCGGCCGCGAATATGGCGACGGCTTGGACATGGCGGGGTACAATGACGACATTCGGATAGTCAGCATTCAAGGAGCGCGTTCGTGTTTACCGGTATCGTCCAGGGCGTGGCCGAAGTGGTCGCCATCGAAGAAAAGCAGGATTTCCGCACCCATATCGTCCGCCTGCCCAAGGGCTTGCTGCCCGGCTTGCAGCTGGGCGCCTCGGTGGCCCACAACGGCTGTTGCCTGACCGTCACCCGGGTGGAAGACGATCTGGTGTCCTTCGACCTGATGCAAGAAACGCTGCGTGTCACCAATCTGGGCGAGCTGAAGGCGGGCGGAGTGGTCAATGTCGAGCGCGCCGCCCGCTTCGGGGATGACATCGGCGGCCACGCGATGTCCGGCCACATCATGGGGCTGGCCACCGTGACCGAAGTCATCGAATCCCCCAACAACCGCACTGTCTGGTTCGAACTGCCGGCCGGGCTGGAGAAGTACGTTTTCAGCAAGGGCTATATCGGCATAGACGGCATCAGCCTCACCATAGGCGCGGTTGAAAACCGCCGCTTCTGCGTCCATCTGATTCCGGAGACGCTGCTGCGCACCAATATCGCCGCCCGCCAGCCGGGCGCGCGCATCAATATCGAGATAGATCCGCAGACCCAGGCCATCGTCGACACCGTAGAGCGGGTGCTGGCGCAGCGCGGCCAGGCGGCGTGAGCCTGCAAGGCGCGCTCTTGCTGGCGTCCTGGAGCGGCGGCAAGGACAGCTGCCTCGCGCTGTGGCGCGCGGTTCAGACCGGAGGCCGGCCCCAGGCGCTGCTGACCATGCTGGATGAAGACGGCGCGCGGTCGCGCTCGCACGGCGTGCGGCCGGAAGTGCTGGCGCTGCAGGCGCGGGCGCTGGGCTTGCCGCAACGGCTGGGCCGCGCCAGCTGGGATGATTACCGGCGCGTGTTTGTAGAGCAACTGCGGCTGGCCGCGGCGGAAGGCGCGCAGGCGGCGGTATTCGGCGATATCGACCTGGACGCACACCGCGAGTGGGAAGAGCAGGTCTGCGCCGAAGCCGGATTGCGGGCCGTGCTCCCCTTGTGGCAGCAAAGCCGCGCCGGCCTGGTGCGGGAGTTTGTCGATGCCGGCTTCGTCGCCCGCATCGTGATGGTGAATGCCGCGCTGGTCGCCGACAAGTGGCTGGGCCGGGTGTTCGACCGAGGCTTGATAGACGAGATGCTGGCCGAAGGGATCGACCCCTGCGGCGAAGCCGGAGAATTTCATACCCTGGTGGTGGACGGGCCCCTGTTTGTTCACCCGCTGGCCTTGAGGGATGGCGCGGTCGCTCGCATCGGCGACTACCGCGCCCTGGATTTATTGCCCGCGTAAGACGGGCGGACTGCACAAAGGAAGAAGCATGGCTATTTCCCCGATTCAAGACATCATCGCCGACATCAAGGCCGGCAAGATGGTGGTGCTGATGGATGCCGAAGACCGCGAGAACGAGGGCGACCTGGTGATGGCGGCCGAGTTCGTCACGCCGGAGGCGATCAATTTCATGGCCAAGCACGGCCGCGGCCTGATCTGCCTCACCCTCACCGAAGAGCGTTGCCGCCAGCTGAATCTGCCGATGATGGCCGCCAACAACGGCACCAGCTTCGGCACCAATTTCACCGTGTCGATCGAGGCGGCCGAGGGCGTAACCACCGGCATTTCCGCCGCCGACCGCTCGCACACCATCCAGACCGCAGTGGCGCGGCTGGCCAAGGCCGGCGATCTGGTCCAGCCCGGCCACGTTTTTCCGCTGAAGGCGCAGAAGGGCGGCGTGTTGATCCGCGCCGGCCATACCGAGGCAGGCTGCGATCTGGCGATGCTGGCGGGGGTGGAGCCGGCCGGCGTGATCTGCGAGATCATGAACGACGACGGCAGCATGGCCCGCCTGCCGGAATTGATAGAATTCGCCAAGCAGCACGATCTGAAGATAGGCACCATCGCCGATCTGATCCAGCACCGCAGCCGCACCGAATCGCTGGTGGAGAAAGTGGGCGAGCGCGAGGTGGAGACGCCGTTCGGCAGTTTCGATCTGCATGTGTTCCGCGACATCACCACCTCGGCCACCCATCTGGCGCTGAGCAAGGGCAAGATCCGCGCCGACAGGGAAATCCTGGTGCGCGTGCATGAGCCGCTGTCGGTGATCGACATCCTGGCCCCCTTGTGCAGCCACCATACCTGGACCGTGCCCAACGCGCTGGAAACCATGGAGGAAACCGGCAGCGGGGTGATGATCATGCTGTACCGCGACGAAACCGGGCACGATCTGGCGCAGCGCGCGCTGGGCGAGGAGGCGCAGCGGCAGAAGTGGGACAGCAAAACTTTCGGCATAGGCGCGCAGATGCTGAAGGCGCTTGGCGTCGGCAAGATGAAGCTGATGTCCAGCCCGGTGAGCCTGCCGTCGATGGCAGGCTTCGAGCTGGAAGTCACCGGCTTCTGCCAGCCGGGACATTTTCACGTCGATATCGACTGAGGGCGGTGCGTGGCTTAATTCCGGCAGTTGCGCTACAATTGCCGGCTTTCCTTAGTGTTTTCGCCGCGAGGACTCCCCATGCTTGAAGCTATCCAGCGTATCGAACCCAATCTGTCCGGCCAGGGCCTGAAAATCGGCATCGTCATGGCGCGTTTCAACACGCCGGTCTGCCATGGCCTGCGCGACGCCTGTCTGGCCGAGCTGGCCCGCCTGGGCGTATCCGCCCAGGATGTGACGCTGGCCACCGTCCCTGGCGCGCTGGAAGTTCCGCTGGTGCTGCAAACCATGGCCCAGAGCGAGCGTTTCGACGCGCTGGTGGCGCTGGGCGCGGTGATCCGCGGCGAAACCTATCATTTCGAGCTGGTATCGAACGAATCCGGCGCTGGTGTCAGCCGCATCGGCCTGGACTTCGACATTCCGGTAGCCAATGCCATTCTCACCACCGAAAACGACGAGCAGGCGGAAGTCCGCATGCAGGAAAAAGGCGCCGACGCCGCTCGCGTGGCGGTGGAGATGGCCAATCTGCACAAGGCGCTGCGCGGCTGATTCGCCTCGCCGCCAGTCATCCGCGGGAAGCGGGCGCAAGCCGCCGCTTCCCTTGCTCTTTTGAGGAACCGCCAATCATGAAAACCGCCCGCCGCCGCGCCCGCGAATTTGCCGTACAAGGCATTTACGAATGGGAACTGAACCAGGACCGTCCGGCCTCGCTGATCGAAAAGCATCTGCGCGAGAACGAATACTTCGCCAAGGCTGACGAGGCCCTGTTCCGCAACATCCTGTACGGCGTACTGAAAGATGTTCCCATGCTGTCCGCCCAGATCGGCCGCTACTACGAGCGCGCCGACGACGAAGTCAGCCCGGTGGAGCGCGCCGTGCTGCTGATGGCCGCGCTGGAACTGACGCAAAGCCCGGAAACCCCATATCCGGTGATCATCAACGAAGCCATCGAAATTACCAAAACCTTTGGCGGCACCGATGGTCACAAGTTTGTCAACGGCGTGCTGGACAAGCTGGCCGCCGACGTCCGCGGCGACGAAGTGCTGGCGCAGAAGCAGCGCCGCAAACAGGATTGATCGTTCCCGCCGCCACCAGGCCGGCCGGAATTCACGACACCCGCCGCCGGCGGGTGTTTTTGCGTGAGGAATCATGAAGGAATTCGAGCTGATAGGCCGCTATTTCAAGCGGCCTGCGCCGTCGGCGCTGCTGGGCGTGGGCGACGACGCCGCCATCGTGCGGCCGACGCCGGGCTGCGATATGCACATGTCGGTGGACATGCTGGTCGAGGGGCGGCACTTTTTCGCCGACGTCGCGCCGCGCGCGCTGGGCCACAAGACGCTGGCGGTGAATCTGTCCGACCTGGCGGCGATGGGGGCGAGGGCGCGCTGGGCGTTGCTGTCCATCGCGCTGCCCCAGGCCGATGAGGCCTGGGTGGCCGAATTCGCCGCCGGCTTTCACGCGCTGGCCGCCGAACACGGCGTGGAGCTGATCGGCGGCGACACCACCTGCGGTCCGCTGACTTTGTCGGTGACGGTGCTGGGTGAGACGCCGGCCGGCCAGGCGCTGCGCCGCGACGCCGCAAGGGTCGGCGACGACGTTTGGGTGTCCGGCGAGCTGGGCCTGGGTGCCTTGGCGGTGCGCCGGCGGCTGGGGTGGTTGGAGGTGGACGACGCCGCCTTATTGCAGACGGCGCAGCGCAAGCTGGAATATCCCGAGCCGCGCCTGGCTCTGGGCAGCCTGCTGTTGCCCTTTGCCCATGCGGCGGCGGATGTGTCCGATGGCCTGATGGCTGATCTGGGACACATCCTGGCCGCCTCGGGCGTGGCCGGCGAAGTCTGGGCCGGCTCCCTGCCGTCCGATCCCAGGCTTGAGGCGCTTCGCCCGCGCTATCTGGATTGCCTGGCCGCCGGCGGCGACGACTACGAACTGGTGTTCACCGCGCCGGCGGACCTGCGCCAGCAAGTGGAGGCCGCCGCCGCGCAATGCGCTTGCCGCGTCAGCCGCATCGGCCGGATTGTCGCCGGCCAAGGCGGCAGGCTGCTGGATGCCGCTGGCGATACCATCCCCCTGAAGAAGGAAGGCTATGACCATTTCGGCTGAAACTCTGCAAAACACACCCAGTTGGCGCTTTCTGCTTAGCCATCCCGCCCATCTGCTGTCTTTTGGCTTCGGCAGCGGTCTGATGAGGAAGGCTCCCGGCACCTGGGGCACGCTGGTGGCCTACCCCTTGTTCTTCCCGCTGCTGGCTATGGGCGTGAGCGGCTGGTGGCTGCTGGCCTTGTGCCTGCCGCTGTTTATTCTCGGGGTGTACGTCTGTGGCATCACCGGCAGGGCGCTGGGCGTCCACGACTACGGCGGCATCGTCTGGGACGAGGTGGTGGGCATGCTGATGGTGCTGGCCTTCGCGCCGGCCAACTGGAAGGGCTGGCTGCTGGCTTTTGCGCTGTTCCGCGTGTTCGACATCGTCAAGCCCTGGCCCATCCGCTGGTTCGACCAGCGCGTCGGCGGCGGTTTCGGCGTGATGGTGGATGATGTCATCGCCGCGTTGTTCGCGCTGGTGGCGCAGGCGCTGATCTGGCGCTACTTGTAAACGGCGGGAATCTAATCTGCCGGCGAAGTATCAAAGCCGTTACAATTCGACAATAACAGCGGGCGGCGCGCGCGGGGCCTGGGTTTCCTAGCGCGCAGCCATGACTAAAACATGCCCAGCCTTGATGCGGGCAGCTTGAAATCGGGGTTTTGATTGTGTGGGTTGTAGTGTTTCTGTTGATGCCGCTGGCCGTGGTCGGTTGGCTGATGAAGAGCGGCCGGATATCGCTGCCGTTGTTGACGCAAAAGCTGGACAGCCTGCTGGGGGTGGAGGGCAGGTCCGAGCGTTACGAGCCGGATTATTTCGCCGAAAAGGTGGAGGAGCCTTCCGCATCCGAGGCCGCGCCTGCCGAACAAGCGGAGCCGCCTGCCATGGCGGCGAGCAAGCCGGTTTTCCAGGAAACCGCGCAGCCCGAAACCGCGCCGATCGTCCCCGAGATTCGCTTGCCGCGCCGTCTTGCGGCGCAGGTCCCGCCCATCCCGCCGGCGCCGCGGGAAACCATCATCCTGGCCAAACGTCCGGAACTGGCGAGGCGCGACGAGCCGGCCGAGCTGCCCAAGCTGGAATTGTCGCGCGAATACCGCAAGAAAACGCGCCAGCCGCCGTCGCGGGCGGAGGGCGAGGACTTGCCAGTGATCGGCTTGTCGGAAATGCAAAGCAATCTGCAGAAGGACTTTCGCCGCCGCCAGCGCGTGCGCGGTGTAGAGTTGCCTGCCGGCGGCGACGGCGATCTGCCGGTGATCGGCAGCCATGAGGTGCGGGCAAAAGTCGCCAGTCTGCACGCCCACCGCCGTTCGGCGTCCGTCGCGCCGCCGCCGTTGCCCAGGGTGGAGCTGGCACCGATTGCCAGATCCAGTCCTATCATGGCCGGCAAGCCTGTCATGGAACCCCGGCCGGTGATCGCGTCCATGCGACTGGAGCAAGAGCCGCCGCCAAGACCGGCTGTTGTTCCCACCGCGCCTGCCGATGGCGCCGTCGCTCAAGAAGTGATTCGGTCGGCTGAATCCGCCGCGGCGGAAGGCGTCGAGCCGCCTGTGGCTTTGGAGCCGATCCCGGTTGCAGTGGCCACGGTTGAGTCGTTGCCCGCGATTGCGCCGCAGGCTGATCAGCCATGGCCGGCGATCGAGCATGCCGAGGCTGAGAACGCTCTTGAGGCGCAGGTTGACGTCGATCTGGAGTCCGAGCCGGCTGTGGGCGCCGAGCCCGAGGTCATGGCTGCGGCAGCCGAGGCGCAGCCGGAGCTGGCGTCTGAAACCGCCGCCGAGGCCGAGCCGCCACAAGCCGCGCGCACGCCTTGGCGCTGGCCGCAGACCCGCGAAGTGTTGGTGCAGCAGGAAAACGCCAAGCCCGCCATCGTGCAGCAGACTGTGTTGCAGAGCGAAGCGCCGGTTGCGCCGTCGCTGGCCGCCACCACCGACAAATTGGCCGCCAATCCCTTGCCCTGGGTGTTGATAGACGAGCCGGAGGACGAGCCGCCTCCGGTCTCCGCCTCGGAGACTATCCCTGCGGGAGAGGACATCCAGATGGAACGGCAGATCGCCGCGGTCCTGGCCACGCCGCTGCCGCCGGAACAGGCCAGGGCGGAACGTCCCAGTTACGACGATTCCATTCTGCCGGGCTTGGATCTGCTGCGTCCCGCCGACGCGTTCGAGGAGGTCTGCAGCCAGGACGAATTGCTTGAGCGTGGCATCGTCATCGAGGAGAAGCTGGGGGAATTCAAGGTCAAGGTCAGCGTGGTGGATGCCTACGCCGGCCCGGTGATCACCCGCTACGAGGTGGAGCCGGCGGTGGGCGTGCGCGGCAATCAGGTGGTCAACCTGATGAAGGATCTGTCTCGCGCGCTGGGCCTGGCATCGATCCGGGTGGTGGAAACCATACCCGGCAAGACCTGCATGGGCCTGGAGCTGCCCAATCCGCGCCGGCAGATGATACGGCTGTCGGAGATTCTCGCCGCCGAGGTGTTCCAGCAGCCTGAGTCGCGGCTGACGCTGGTGCTGGGCAAGGACATCACCGGCCAGCCGGTGACCATGGACCTGGCCAAGGCGCCGCACCTGCTGGTGGCCGGCACCACCGGCTCCGGCAAGTCGGTAGGCGTCAATGCGATGATCGTGTCGATGTTGTACAAGGCCACGCCAGACGAAGTGCGCTTCATCATGATCGACCCCAAGATGCTGGAGTTGTCGGTGTACAACGACATTCCTCACCTGCTGGCGCCGGTGGTGACCGATATGAAGCTGGCCGCCAACGCCCTCAACTGGTGCGTCGGCGAGATGGAGCGCCGCTACCGGCTGATGAGCGCGCTGGGTGTGCGCAATCTGGCCGGCTACAACCAGAAGGTGCGCGACGCGGCCGACAGCGGCCGGCGCCTGGTCAATCCGTTCAGCCTGACGCCGGAAACCCCGGAACCGCTGGACAATCTGCCCTTCATCGTGGTGGTGGTGGACGAGTTCGCCGACCTGATGATGGTGGCTGGCAAAAAGATAGAAGAGCTGATCGCCCGCCTGGCGCAGAAGGCCCGCGCCGCCGGCATCCATTTGATCCTGGCTACCCAGCGGCCGTCGGTGGACGTGATCACCGGATTGATCAAGGCCAACATCCCGACGCGCATCGCTTTCCAGGTGTCCAGCAAGATAGACAGCCGCACCATCCTGGACCAGATGGGCGCGGAAAGCCTGCTGGGCCAGGGCGATATGCTGTTTCTGCCGCCGGGCACCGGCTATCCGCAGCGGGTGCACGGTGCCTTTGTCACCGACGACGAAGTGCATGCGGTGGTGGAGCATCTGAAGCAATTTGGCGAGCCGGACTATGTGGAAGGCCTGCTGACGGGCGAAAGCGAGGCCGATGAGGAGTCTGCCGCAGCCAGCGCCAAGGCGCAGGCCGCGACCGAGAGCGACCCGCTGTACGACGAGGCGGTGGAGATCGTGCTGCGCACCCGCAAGCCGTCCATTTCCGGCGTGCAGCGCCATCTGCGGATTGGCTACAACCGCGCCGCGCGCCTGATCGAGGAAATGGAAGCCGCCGGCATAGTCAGCGCGATGGAAAGCAACGGCAACCGCACCGTGCTGGTGCCGCAGCGGGATTTTTAGATCTGGTCCACGCAATGAAAAAGCGCACCGTTTGGTGCGCTTTTTTCATGGCTCCAAGCTGATGGGGCTTAAGGCCACAGCTGGCAGTACTCGGTGTTGGCTTCGTAGTTGCCGCTGACCGAGCCGTCGCTGTTGACCTTCTTCACCCAGCCGTTGGGCTGTTTGCGGGTGGGCCTGGCGCCGCAGTTGGTGTGCACCCAATGGATGCCGAGGCCGCTGCTGTAAGGCTGGCCGCACAGCTGCAGGCGGTCTCCCGGCTGGATGCTGCTTAGCGGGTAGGGGACGTTTTCGCCGGCCGAGTCGTAACCGGAGGCGAAGACGTTGTCCATTGCTACGTCGTAGGTCTGGCCATCCTGATCCGATTGCAGGGAAACGTGGGTATGGGATAGTTCGACGCCGTTGAGCATCTGGCCGGAAGCGAAGTTGGGACCGCTCACCACGGTGCCGGTCAGGTAGCTGCCGGCGGCGGCGCGACAGTCGGACTTGCCGTCAGCCAGCGCGGAGAAGGACAGGCCAAGCAGGCAGGCGGCCATCAAGATGGATTTCATCGGTTTCACCCTTGCAGTTTTAGTTTAATGGTTTTAATGCAGGGGTCATTCTAGTTAATTGGAATATTTCCTATGTTTCGGTTTGAGGAATAGTTGTGTGTTTTGTTTGCTGGGCGTTAATAAGTATGAATTGACGGGACGGCGGGCAATAAAAAACGCACCCGAAGGCGCGTTTTTTGCGTGCTGCCAAGTGATCAGCGGCGGCGGGACGCCTCGCCGCTCCTGATGCGGATCGGCACCAGCCTGGGCTGCTGTTGTACCGGGGTAGCCAGCAATTTGGCAACTGCGACAACCGCAACGGCAAGGGCGGCTAAAAGTAGGATTTGCATGGTGTGACTCCCCGTAACAGATTGAGGCGTGTTTCGGATCAGGGTTGTGGCCTCTGACTTCATTCTGGGCTACAACCTGCCTCGGACTCAAGGGAAAAGTTATGTCCCAACGTTAAATTTTCAAGCGCGCGCGGCAGTTTTTTTCAAATTGCGCATCGCCTGGTCCAAACCGCCCAGCGTCAGCGGGTGCATGCGCTGCGCCATCAGCTGCCGCAGCATGCCTACCGACTGGGTGTGGTTCCAGTAGTCTTCGCTCAGAGGGTTGAGCCAGACCGCATGCTTGAAGTGCTCGAGCAGACGCCTAAGCCAGGTTTCGCCGGACTCCTCATTCATGTGCTCGACACTGCCGCCCGGGAAGGCGATCTCGTATGGGCTCATGCTGGCGTCGCCGACGAAGATCAGCTTGTAATCGTTGCCGAAGGTGTGGATCAGGTCCCAGGTGTCGAGGCGTTGGCTCTGGCGGCGGTTGTTGTCCTTCCATACCGACTCATAGACGCAGTTGTGGAAATAGAAGTACTCCAGATGCTTGAATTCGGCCTTTGCCGCGGAAAACAATTCCTCGCAGGCGCGGATGTGGTCGTCCATCGAGCCGCCGACATCGAACAGTACCAGCACCTTGACGCTGTTGTGCAGCTCGCGCCGCATCTTCAGGTCCAGCATGCCGGCCTTGCGGGCGGTGGCGGCGATGGTGGCGTCCAGATCCAGCACTTCCTCGGCGCCGTCGCGGGCGAATTCGCGCAGCCGGCGTAGCGCCAGCTTGATGTTGCGGGTGCCCAGCTCCACCTTGTCGTCGAAGTTGCGGAATTCGCGTTGGTCCCAGACTTTCACCGCGCGGCGATGGCGCGACTGGTGCTGGCCTATCCGTATCCCTTCCGGGTTGTAGCCGAAGGCGCCGAACGGACTGGTGCCGCCGGTGCCTATCCACTTGTTGCCGCCCTGGTGGCGCTCCTTCTGTTCCTCCAGGCGCTGGCGCAGGGTTTCCATCAGCTTGTCCCAGCCCATGACCTGCAGTTTCCGCTTTTCCTCGTCGCTCAGGTGCTTCTCCGCCTGCTTGCGCAACCAGTCTTCCGGAATGGCGCGCTGCAGGTCTTGCAGCGCCGTTTCCAGGCCTTTGAAATGCTGGCCGAAGACTTGATCGTAGCGGTCGAAGTACTTCTCGTCCTTGACCAGCGCGGTCCGCGCCAGATAGTAGAAATCGTCCAGATTGCCAAAGGCGACATTGAGCCGCAAGGCTTCCAGCAGCGTGAGAAATTCTTTCAGGGTGACCGGCAGGCCGGCGGCGCGCAAGGCATAGAAGAAGTCGATGAACATGATGAACCGGCGAGGTGACAGCGGGATTGGCGGGTGCTAATCTTGCCTAGAGCCCAGGCTCTAAACATTTGTTTGGCTACTACTAAAAGGATAATACTATGGACGCCATCAAAATGCCCGCACAAGAGGAAAGCTCGCTGATCGAGTCTTTCGACCGGCTCAAATCGATCGCCCGGGCGACGCCCTACCCAGCGCTGGAGATGCGCCGCTCGTGGCTCGACAGCCTGGAGCGGCTGATCCAGGAAAACCGCCAGGCGCTGATTGACGCCGTGCGGCAGGATTTTGGCCAGCGCAGCGCGGTGGAAACCCGGCTGGCCGAGCTGTTTCCGTCGCTGGAGGCGATACGCCATGCCCGGCGGCATCTGAGAGGCTGGATGCAGCCGCAGGGGCGCAAGGTGTCGCTCTGGTTCATGCCGGCCGCCGCCAGCGTGCTGCCGCAGCCGCTGGGGGTGGCGGGGGTGGTGGTGCCGTGGAACTATCCCTTGTTCCTGTCCTTTGGTCCGATTGTCGCCGCGCTGGCGGCCGGCAACCGGGTGATGGTCAAGATGTCCGAATACACTCCGGCTACCGGCGCCTTGCTGGAACGGTTGACGCGGCAATACTTTGGCCATGACGTGCTGGCCATCGTCAATGGAGGGCCTGAGTTGGGACAGGCTTTCACCCGCTTGCCGTTCGACCATCTGTTGTTCACCGGCTCCACCGCCGTGGGCCGCCATGTGATGCGCGCCGCGGCGGAAAACCTGACGCCGGTCACGCTGGAGCTGGGCGGCAAATCGCCGGCTCTGGTTGCGCGCGGCGCCGATCTGCGGCGCAGCGCCGAGGCTATCGTGGCCGGCAAGTTGATGAACGCCGGGCAGACCTGCGTGGCGCCGGACTACGTGCTGGTCAATGAAAAGGACTGCGGGCTGCTGCTGGACGAGATACGCGCCGCCGCCGCGCGCGCCTATCCGACGCTGGCGAACAATCCAAACTACAGCGCCATCATCAACGACCGGCACTACCAGCGGCTGCAGGACTGGCTGGAGGCCGCGCGACAGGCCGGCGCCAGGATTGACGCCATCAACCCTGCCAACGAGGATCTGGCCGCCAGCCGCAAGTTTCCGCTGACGCTGGTGCAGCGTTGCCCGGAGGGCTGCGCGTTGATGCAGGAAGAGATCTTCGGACCCATCCTGCCGGTCGTGGCCTACGACAAGTTCGACGAGGCGCTGGCCTATATCAACGCCCGTCCGAGGCCGCTGGCCCTGTACCTGTTCGACAACGACGCTCTGCGGGTGGAGCGCGTGCTCAAGGAAACGGTGTCCGGCGGGGTATGCGTCAACGACACCTTGCTGCACGTGGTTCAGGATGATTTGCCGTTTGGCGGCGTGGGTCCGTCGGGCATGGGGCATTACCATGCGAAGGAAGGCTTCCTGACCTTTTCCAAGCTCAAGCCGGTGCTTCGGCAAAGCCGCCTCTCCGGCAGTTGGCTCACCCGGCCGCCTTATGGCCGCGCGGTGGAGTTCCTGCTCAAGCTGATGTTGCGCCGCTGACATGCCAAGCCGCCGTCAACTCCTGAAAGCCGGCGCGCTGGGAAGCGCCGCCTTGCTGCTGGCAGGCTATTGGGCAAGCCCGCAGGTCGAACCGGACGGCGCCGGCGCTGCGGGTCCGTCTTTGAGCTGCCTGCGGCCGCAGGATGCGCTGATCCTGGCCGCTCTGGCGCCGGTGCTGCTGGGCTTGCCCGGGTTGCCTGTGGCGCAGGTGGTGGCGGGGGTGGACAAGGCTGTCGCCGGATTGCAGCCGGCGGTGCGCGGGGAGGTGCGCCAGTTGTTCGACCTGCTGGGCAACCGCTGGGCGCGCCGCTGGCTGGCCGGCATCCGTTCGCCCTGGCCATCGGCCGCGCCAGCGGAACTGGAGCGCTTTTTGCAGGATTGGCGCAACAGCCGCTTCCTTTTGCAGCGTAGCGCCTATCAGGGCCTGCACCTGCTGCTCAACGCCGCCTGGTATGGCAACCCGGCCAGTTGGGCGGCTGTGGGATATCGATTGCCGCCGGGCGTGGCGGAGATGCTGCCTTGAGCGGCAAGATACCCGATCCCATCCGCGCCGGCCTCGTCACCGGCTGGAAGGTGTTTGACGGCGCGGCGCAAGGCCAGGACTTGGCCTGGGACGCCGACGTCGTCGTCATCGGCAGCGGTGCCGGCGGCGCGGTGACCGCCGAGACGCTCAGCCAGGCCGGCCTGGACGTTCTGATCCTTGAGGAGGGCGGCCTGTACAGCTCAAGCGACTTCCGCATGCTGGAAGCCAAGGCATATTCGGAGCTATATCAAGATTCGGCTGCCCGCCAGACGGCGGACAAGGGCATCACCATTCTGCAGGGCCGCGCGGTGGGCGGCGGCACCACGGTCAACTGGACCAGCAGCTTCCGCACCCCGCCGGACACCTTGCGCTGGTGGCAGGAGCGCTATGGCCTGGCGGAGCTGACGCCGGAAGCGATGCGGCCCTGGTTCGAGCTGGCGGAGGCCCGATTGGGCATTGCGCCATGGCAGCCGGAACCCAATGGCAACAATCTGGTGCTGGAGCGCGGTTGCCAGGCCTTGGGGCTGAGGCACGCGCGGATACGGCGAAATGTGAAGGGCTGCTGGAACCTGGGTTATTGCGGCATGGGTTGTCCGACCAATGCCAAGCAGTCGATGCTGGTCACCTGCATTCCACAGGCGCTGGCGCAGGGCGCCCGCTTGCTGGCGCGAGCCAAGGTGGAGCGGTTGCAGGCGGACCTGTCCAACAGCAGGATATTGCAGGTCCATGGCAGCCTGCTGGCCGCGGACGGCGTTTCCGTAACCGGCCGGCGTTTCGCGGTGCGCGCGCGCCATGTGGTGCTGGCCGCCGGCTCGATCGGCTCCCCGGCCATCATGCTGCGCAGCGGCCTGGCCGATTCCGCTGGGCTTACCGGCAAGCGCACCTTTCTGCATCCGGTCGCCTTAAGCGCGGCTTTGATGCCGGAGCTGATCGAGCCCTTCAACGGGGCGCCGCAAACCGTCTATTCCGATCATTTCATGCATACCCAGTCGCTGGACGGGCCGTTGGGGTTCAAGCTGGAGGTGCCGCCCATCCATCCCTTGCTGGCCAGCGTCACCTTTCCCGGCTTTGGCCATCGGCAGGCTTTGCTGCTCAAGGGATTGCCGCATCTGCATGCGACCTTGGCCTTGTTGCGCGACGGTTTTCATCCGGACAGCCAGGGCGGCGAAGTCCGTCTGCGCGGCGATGGCTCGCCCTTGCTGGATTATCCGCTGAACGACGTGGTCTGGGACGGGGTGTACCGCAGCTGGCTGGCGATGGCGGAATTGCAATTCGCAGCCGGCGCCAGCCAGGTGATGCCGCTGCATGAGCGGGCGGAGCCGGCGGACAGCTGGCGGCAGGCCCGAGCGATGATAGAAGGCCTGCCCTTGCAGGCGCTGCAGGCTAAATTGGTCAGCGCGCACGTGATGGGCGGCATGGCGATGAGCGACGATCCCAGCCGCGGAGTGGTGGACGACTTTGGCCGGCACTGGCTGTGGCGCAATCTCAGCGTCATCGACGGCTCGATCTTCCCGACCAGCGTCGGCGCCAATCCGCAGCTGTCGATCTACGCTTTCGCCTGGCGCGCCGCCAGCGAGCTGGCCCGCCAGTTGGCGCGCCCCGGCTGACTCCGGCGCTACCCCTTGGTTTGCTGGCGCAGCTGCGTGATGGCGACGACTACGGCGCTGGATGCCACCGTGTAGGCGCTGTCTTCCAGCGCGGCTTCAGCCTGCTGGAATTGTTTCTGGTTGATCATCCGGGCGATCCTGGCGGCCTCGAGATGGAACATGGCGTGGCGGCTGAGGCAGGTCTGGAACACGCTGAGGTTGCCGAAGCGGCTCAGCCCGGGACCGTGCAGCCATTTTCCCAGCTCGCAGCAATCGTCGCGGGCGATGCTGTCCGCGTCCATGCTCTCTTGTCTGAAAATCGCCTCCCTGAACCGGTTTTTCCATTCCGTATGCCTGACCAAGGCTTGTTCCAGATCCATGACTTCCTCAACCCAATCCAATTGGAACGGCGTCCTGAGAGCGAATGTGCTGCAGCAGGAATGAGTGATATTCATTCGAAATAAATGCTTTGAGTGAACTGTCTTGTTAGGATTATTTATAGGTAGACTAAGTGAATTCACTTAGCAAGGCGGGGGAGGCGCGGCCCCCGCAATGTAACGGGCGCCGCGGAATGGGGGAAGTCACCGCGGCGTCAGCCGCGGGGTCCGTCGACAGGCGGGGCGGTTTCGATTTCCGTCTGGGCGGCGGGTGGCGGTGGCGGCAGGAAAAAACCGAGCGGGTGACGGATGAAGCGCTTGGCCAGAATGGGGATCAGAGGCAGCAGCAGCGAGCCTGACAGCTTGCGCGAGCGCAGCGCCACCCACAGGGCCATGAAGAAGCTAACGCCCAGATTCACCACGCCCACCAGTGCCACGCCTGCGCAGGCCAGCAGGACGGTGCCCATCGGCAGCTGGAAGTCCAGCGCCACGCTGGCGAAGGCCAGGTTGGCCGATGAGAAGGTGATATGGCGGATGTCCAGCGGCAGGCCGAGTATGGTGCCCACGGTGCCGGTCAGGCCGAGGAACATGCCGAAGTAGAAGTTGCCGGCCAGCGCGCCCAGATTGTGCTCGACGTAGTTGCCAAGGCGCCAGGCGCGATTTTCGCCCAGCAACTTGCGCAGCAGGCGGTGGTTGGCGATGCGCTCAGGAATGCGCCGGTAGACCGCCTTGTTGTCGTAATAGCCGGCAATCAGGCCGGACAGGAACAGGAATATTCCGGCGATGGCGGCGTGGGGCAGGGCCAGGCTGTGAATGGGATCGATCTCGTGCAGCAGCTTCTGCGCCTTGGCGGCATCCACCACCGGCGAGCCGAACAACCCATGCCAGGCGAAGGCGATCAACCCCGCGGTGGGAATGGCCAGCAGCACGTTGCCGAGGATGGCGACGAACTGGGTGCGCACCACTTTGACGATCAGATCGGCCAACTGCTCCAGCTGCTTTTTGCGGCCGTGCTGTTCGTGCAGCACCGCCGCCAGCCGCGCCGCGGTCATCGCCGGCTGCTTGGTGGCGATGGTGAAGTGCAGGATCTGCACAATGATGAAGCCTATCGCGTAATTGAGCCCGAAGGCGATGCCCTCCCACAGCAGCGGCAGATGGCCGCGCGCCAGCATCAGTTTGATCAGCGCCATGAAGCCGACGATCAGCCCGGCGCCCATCGCCGCGCGGCCCATCTGCGACCAGTCGCGGCGGTCTTCCGCGATGTAGTGCTCGCCGTGGCGGCCGGCGTGTTCTGTGACTTGCAGCGCGAGGAGCTCGGTGTTGGACTTGAACAGGTCGCGCAGGCTGTACTTGCGGTTTTCCGCGCGGGCGAAGTCCACCAGCAGCCGGAACAGCTGCGGCTGTCCGGCCGGGTCGTGCTCCGGAGACAGAAGCTCCAGCAGCGCGCGCAGCCGTTCTATGCTCTGCGCCAGCCGCAGGCCGTGATAGGTGAGACTGACCGAAATGCCGTAGCGCGCGGCGTTCTTGCGCACCTTGCCCAGGATGGCCTCGCACTGCTCCAGCAGCACCAGCACCTGTTTTTCGTCTTCTGGCGGCGTGCTTGCGTCCGTCAGCGCCTGGCGGTAGCTGTCGACATAACGCTGCACCTCGGCGCTCAGGTGCATGAAGGGCGAGGCGAAGCGCTCCACCTCAGGGCACACCCTCACCAGCTCCGGTTCCAGGCCAATGGCGGTGATGCGCGCCGACAGCACCTGCACCGACTCCAGCAATTGCAGCCGGGTTTGGCGCTCGCTGTCCTGCTGCGGGCCTTCCGGCCAGGCCATCGCCCGCCACAGTCCGTGCCAGGTGGCATCGGGAATGGCCGCCAGCCATTGGTAATCGTGCTTGTGGTTGAACAGCAGGCCGAAGCGGTCACGCAGCGAGTCCGGATTGTAGGGCATAGGCAGCGCCCTTTCGCCCAGCCTTCTCAGCAGCGTGGTGCCGAAGCCATCGTTGGCCAGAATGCCGGCCTCGGTGTACAGCGGAATCTGTCGGCTTTCCGCCAGCAGGGTGCACAAGGCCTGGCGCAGCGCCTGGCGGTATTCGGGGTGATGTTCCAGCAGGAAGGACAGCGCTTGCAGGTTGACGGTGGATTGCAGGGCGGGCTGGCCGTCGCCGGGCCGCAGCGCGGCCACCAGCAGGGCAAGCGTTTCGGTCTTGCCGGGCTCTTGGCAGAGCTGGCGCAAAGAGGACTCCAGGTCGGGAGTGGCGTGTTCTGTCATGGTTTACCAGGTTGGGCGCGCCGGAATGCGCGGACATGGGAGGATTGCTACCATTTTAAGGCATTTACCTGGTTGGCGGCGGCGCACTTTGGCGCCGGGGCGCGTGGCGGCAGACGATTGACACCTTACTAACCAGTAAGTAGAGTGATTCGATGAATAATGGTTCCGATAGCAAGAACGACACCCGCAAACGCATACTCGACCTGGCCGAGGAGCTGCTGTTGACGCGTGGTTTCAATGGCTTCAGCTATCAGCACATCAGCAGCGCGCTGGGTGTGCGCAATGCGGCCATCCACTACCATTTTCCCAAGAAAAACGATTTGGGGGTGGCGCTGATCCAGCGTTACCGCCGCCGTTTCCTGCGCTTTACCGAACAGCAGGCGGATTGGGACGCGCCGCGCAGGCTGGAGAGCTACTTCGGCCTGTCGGATCAGTATTTCCAGCAGCACAAGCAGATCTGTCCCAGCGGCATACTCAGCACCGAATTCCAGACCCTGCCGGAAGACATGCAGCAGGAGGCGTCGGCCTTCATCGACGAGATGCGCCAGTGGGCGGTGGCCATTGTCCGCCTGGGGCGCGAGACCGGAATGATGGCCTATCCCGGCACGCCGGAGGCGGTGGGCATGATGCTGTTTTCCGCGCTGCAAGGGGGCTTGCAACTGGCGCGCATCGATGCCGACGCGCTGCCGCTGCTCAAGCGGCAGGTCAGGGCGACGCTAGGCCTGATCGAATCATAACGACACAAAGAACAATGAAGAACAATATAGAGGGGTTAACATGGAATATCGCAAGAACAGCATGAGCCGGATCGCCGACAAGGTGGGGCGTTTGCCGGTGGCTTGCCGCCGGCCAGTATTGTCGATGATGTTCGGCAAGATCGTGCCTTTCCTGTCCACCGCCGGGCTGCGTTTCGAGGAGGTGGGCCACGACAGGCTGACCGTCTCCATCCGCAACCGCAAGAAGGTGCAGAACCACATTCGCGGCGTGCATGCGGCGGCAATGGCGCTGTTGGCGGAAACTTCCACCGGCTTTGTGGTCGGCATGAACATGCCGGACGACAAGCTGATGCTGCTCAAGTCGATGAAGGTGAACTACGTCAAGCGTTCGCAAGGCGATATGCGGGCGGTGGCCAGCCTGACGCCGCAGCAGATCCAGCAGATGTACGAGCAGGAAAAGGGCGAAGTGCTGGTGGAGGTGCTGGTCACCGACGACTCCGGCGAATCCCCCATCGTCTGCGAGATGCTGTGGGCCTGGATTCCCAAGAAACGTCCGGAGGAGAGCGCGGCATGATTTCCCTGCAAACCCTGACCGTCGAGTTGAACGACAAGGTGGCCCTGTTGCGCTTCAACCGCGCCGACAAGGCCAATGCGTTTAACCAGCAGATGTGGCAGGACTTGCGCAGCGCGCTGGACTGGGCGGATGGCGAGAGCGGCGCGCGGGCGGTGGTGCTCGCCGGTCACGGCAAGCATTTCTGTTCCGGCATAGATTTGTCCATGCTGATCGGCCTGCAGTCGGCGATCGCCGACGAGTGCGAGGGCCGCAAGCGCGATAAGCTGCGCCGACTGATTCTTGATCTGCAGGACTGTGTGACCAGCCTGGAGCGCTGCCGCAAACCGGTGATCGCGGCCATCCATGGCGCCTGCCTGGGCGGCGGATTGGATATCGCGCTGGCGGCGGATTTCCGTTTCGCTTCGGTGGACGCGGTATTCGGCGTGCGTGAAGTGGACATCGGCATGGTGGCGGATGTCGGCTCGCTGCAGCGTCTGCCGCGGGTGGTGGGCGAGGGCGTGGCGCGCGAGCTGGCGCTGACCGGCCGCGATATGGTGGCTGAAGAGGCGCTGGAGGCGCGCCTGGTCAACCGCGTGCTGCCGGATGCCGAGAGCGTGTTGGCGGCGGCCTTGCAAAGCGCTAGGCTGATCGCCGGCAAATCGCCGCTGGCGGTGCGCGGCAGCAAGGAAGTGCTCAACTACAGCCGCGACCATAGCGTGGCCGACGGCCTGCAGTTTGTCGCCGGCTGGAATGCGGCGATGCTGATTTCGGAAGATATCCAGAAGGCCGGCATGGCCGCAATGATGAAGCAGGAAGTGAGCTTCCGCGATTGAGCTTGATCGCCCGCCGCGAGGCGGGAAGCAAAAAGAGGCGCCAAAGGCGCCTCTTTATTTGCGGACGGGGGCGGAGCGCTTACTTGGCGTCGCCGCCCACGGTGGACACCACTTCCCACTTGCCGTTCTTCACCTGGTACACGGTGACGGCGCCGTTCTTGATGTCGCCCTTGTCGTCGAAGGCGATCTTGCCGGTCACGCCGGTGTAGTCGGTCTTGCCGACTTCCGGCAGATAGACCTTGGGATCCGCCGACTTGGCGCGTTTCATCGCGTCCACCAGCACCATCACGGCGTCGTATTCGAACGGCGCGTAGATTTGCACGTCGGTGTTGAATTCCTTCTTGAACTTCTCGTCGAAGGCCTTGAATCCCGGCATCTTGTCGCGCGACACGCCGCAACTGGACGCGTATTGGCCATCGGAGGCGTCGCCGGCCAGTTTGATGAATTCAGGGGTTTGCCAGCCGTCGCCGCCCATCAGTTTGGCCTTGATCCCCAGGCGCTGCATCTGTTTGGCCAGCGGGCCTGCCTGCGCGTCCATGCCGCCGTAGAACACCAGATCGGGCTTGGCGGACTTGATGGAGGTGAGGATGGCGTTGAAGTCGGTGGCGGTGTTGTTGGTGAACTCGCGTTTCACCACTTCCGCGCCCTTGGCCTTCACGGCGCCTTCGAACTGGTCGGCCAGGCCCTGGCCGTAAGCGGTGCGGTCGTCGATGATGGCGATCTTCTTCGCCTTCAGCTCGCCGGCGGCGAACTCGCCCAGCGCCTTGCCCTGCTGCACGTCGTTGGCGATCACGCGGAAGGTGGTCTTGAAGCCCTGCTTGGTGTAATCGGGGTTGGTGGCGGACGGCGAAATCTGCGGGATGCCGGCGTCGGAGTAGATCTTGGAGGCCGGGATGGTGGTGCCGGAGTTCAGGTGCCCGACTACCCCGGCGACGCCGGCGTCAACCAGCCGCTGCGCGACCTGGGTGCCGATTTTCGGATCGCCCTGGTCGTCTTCCGACACCAGTTCGAACTTCGCTTTCTTGCCGCCGATTTCCACGCCCTGGGCGTTGAGATCTTCGATCGCCAGCTTGGCGCCGTATTCGTTGTCCTTGCCCAGGTGGGAGATCGGACCGGACATCGGCGATACCTGACCTATCTTGATGACGGCGGAATCGCCGCCGGCTGCGGCTTGCGCGGGAGCCGAGGAGGCCTGTCCCGAGGCCGGTTGCTCTTGCTTGCTGCAGGCCGTCATGGCAACGACGGCGGTAGCTATCAGGCTGAGGCGAGCATATTTGTTCATTGAGCGTTCCCCTGAATCTTATCTGCGTAGATTTTAGATGATCTCTTTGGTAAACCAACAACACCATTAAGAGGCTGTTAGTTGCAACTGATTATGGTGACCAGTTTGCAAGGGTGTCAATCTGGAATGGCGCTGACCCAATGAATATAGGACCATTATTTACATTTTGCGGCAAACAAGTTGAAAACGGGCGCATGGCCTGAATCGCCATGCGCCCGCCATCTTGGTAATTGGCTGTTTTTAAATATTTTTCCTGATTTTCAGGATGAGCTTGATGTCAGCTGGATGCCCCTTTTGCCTGGGCGCGGACCAATCGGCCGCGGCTATCTTCTGCCGGCTTTTCCAGCCAGCCTGCCAGATTGTCTTTTACAATTGTCGCAAGTGAGACTATCCATTGCGAGTCTTCATTCAGGCAGGGAATGTAGCGGAATTCGCCACCGCCATTGCTCAAAAAGGTTTCTTTGCCTTCCATGGCGATTTCCTCCAGCGTTTCCAGGCAGTCGCCGACAAAGCCCGGGCAGACGACATCGAGCTTGGCTGTTTTCGCCTTGCCCAGCTCGGTCAGCACGGCGCTGGTGTAGGGCTGCAGCCATTCGGTGCGGCCGAAGCGGCTTTGGAAACTGATGACATATTGATCCGCCTGCAGGCGCAGGGCCTCGGCCAGCAGGCGTCCGGTTTTCTGGCACTCGCAGTAATAGGGGTCGCCCTTGTCGCGGGTGAAGCGCGGCACGCCGTGGAAGCTCATCACCAGCTTGTCCGGCTGCTGGCCGTATTGCCAGTGCTGACGGATTCTGGCCGCCAGCGAGTCGATATAGCCTGGGTCGTCGTGGAAATGGCGCACCGTGCGCACTTCCGGCATATTGCGCAGGCGCGTCAGCACCCGGAACGCCTCGTCCAGCGCGGTGGCGCTGGACGAGGCGGCGTACTGCGGATAGAGCGGGATCAGCAGCAGCCGCTCCACGCCCTGGGCGCGCATCTTGCCTATCACGTCCTCGATGCTAGGCTGGCCGTAGCGCATGGCGAAGTCCACCACCAGGTCCTTCAATCCCATCTCGCCCAACTGTCCCTGCAGCAGCTTGGCCTGGCTGCGGGTATGCACCAGCAGCGGCGAGCCCTCCTTGGTCCAAATGCTGGCGTACTTGCGCGCCGATTTGGCCGGGCGGGTGCGCAGGATGATGCCGTTGAGGATCAGCCACCATGGCAGGCGCGGAATCTCGATCACGCGTGGGTCGGACAGGAATTGCTTGAGATAGGGGCGCAGCGCCTGCGCGGTGGGGGCGTTGGGCGTGCCCAGGTTGATCAGCAGCACGCCGGTTTTCGCGGCGTAGTCGTGCTTGATCGGCGGTTCTGGCAGATAGCGGGGCATGGCCATCCTTTTATGATCGGTAAACGGGCACCGCGGCCGCGATGCCCGTGGACTTAGTCTTCTCTGGCAGGGGCCAGTACGGTGCGGTTGCCGTTGTTCTCCATAGCCGACACCAGGCCGGCGGCTTCCATCTGCTCGATCAGGCGCGCGGCGCGGTTATAGCCTATGCGCAGATGGCGCTGCACCGACGAGATGGAGGCCTTGCGGGTTTTCACTACGATGGCCACCGCCTCGTCGTACAGGGGGTCGGACTCGCCGCCGGCTTCGCCATCCAGGCTGACGCCGCCGGCGTCGTCGCCGTCGGCCTGGCCGCTCAGGATGCCTTCTATGTAGTTGGGCTCGCCGGTGGTCTTGAGGAACTCCACCACATGATGGACCTCCTCGTCGGAGACGAAGGCGCCGTGCACGCGGTTGGGGTAGCCGGTGCCCGGCGGCAGAAAGAGCATGTCGCCCTGGCCCAGCAGCGCCTCCGCGCCCATCTGATCGAGAATGGTGCGGCTGTCTATCTTGCTGGACACCTGGAAAGCGATGCGCGTCGGGATGTTGGCCTTGATCAGTCCGGTGATCACGTCCACCGACGGCCGCTGGGTAGCCAGGATCAAATGGATGCCGGCGGCGCGGGCCTTCTGCGCCAGGCGGGCGATCAGTTCTTCAATCTTCTTGCCGGCCACCATCATCAGGTCGGCCAGCTCGTCTATCACCACTACCACCAGCGGCAGCGTATCGAGCGGTTCGGGCGTCTCCGGCGTCAGGCTGAACGGGTTGGGGATTTTCTCGCCGGCCTTGTCGGCGTCCTTGATCTTCTGGTTGAAGCCGGCCAGATTGCGCACGCCCAGTTTGGACATCAGCTTGTAGCGCCGTTCCATCTCGCCCACGCACCAGCTGAGGGCGTTGGCCGCCTGCTTCATGTCGGTGACTACCGGCGCCAGCAGGTGCGGGATGCCTTCGTATACCGACAACTCCAGCATTTTCGGGTCTACCATGATCAGGCGGACATCCTTGGGCGTGGCCTTGTACAGCAGCGACAGGATCATCGCGTTGATCGCCACCGACTTGCCGGAACCGGTGGTGCCGGCCACCAGCACGTGCGGCATCTTGGCCAGGTCGGCGGACACCGGCTGGCCGGCGATGTCCTTGCCGAATGCGATGGTGAGTTTGGAGGCCATGTTCTGGTAGCCGTCCGAGCCGATGATCTCGGTCAGACGCACGATCTGGCGTTTGGGATTGGGCAATTCCAGGCCCATATAGGTTTTGCCGGGTATGGTTTCCACCACCCGGATGGAAACCAGCGACAGCGCGCGCGCCAGGTCCTTCATCAGGTTGACGATCTGCGCGCCTTTCACGCCGATCGCGGGCTCGATCTCGTAACGGGTGATAACCGGGCCGGGATAGGCGGCGATCACTTTGACGTCCACGCCGAAGTCGGCCAGCTTGCGCTCGATCAGGCGGGAGGTGTATTCCACGGTGTCCTGCGATACCGGCTCCTGCTGCTCCTTGGCGGCGTCCAGCAGGCTGAGGCCGGGCAGGGCGGCGTCTTTGGGATCGGCGAACAGAGACTGCTGCACCGGCTTGTGCGCCTTGGCCGATACCGGTACCTCCAGCACCGGCGGTTCGATGCGCACCGGCGTGGTTTCCTCGATCTTCTTCTTGGCGACGGAGACTTTCTCTTCGCGCTTTTGCGCGATTTCCTTGCCGATCTCGCGGTCCTTCCTCGCCTGCCAGCCTTGCCACAGGCGCAACGCGCCGTCTTCCAGCGCCGCGCCGATGCGTTCCATCAGGTCCAGCCAGGACAGGCCGGTGAACAGCGAGAAACCTATGGCGGACAATACGCCCAACAACAGATAGGCGCCGGACAGCCCCAGCCCGTGCGAGATGCCTTTGCCGATGAAGTGGCCCAGCATGCCGCCGGCTTCCAGCGGCAGCGTCACCGCCTTGCCTTCCAGCACGATGGCTTCGAAGCTGGCGCTGGACAACAGCAGCAGAAAGAATCCGCCCACCGCCGCCATGGTGATGGGGCTGAACTTGAAGCCCAGCGATTCCATGCGGCGGTAGCCCCAGGCTATCGCCACCAGGCAAAACACCACCAGCCACCAGGCTGACAGGCCGAAGACGTAGAGCAGCATGTCCGACAGCCAAGCGCCGAAAGCGCCGCCGTAATTGCGCACGGTAGGGTCGGAGGAGCTATGGGACCATGACGGGTCGAGCGGGGAGTAGCTGGCCAATACCAGCACCAGATACACCGCCGCCACCGCCATCAGCAGCCACCAGGCTTCTCGCAGCAGGGCGGCCAGCTGCGGCGGCAGCGGCGTCTGGGTGTTCTTGACTACGGCTTTGCGCTTGAAAAATCGCATTTTTCTCATATTTGGCTATGACAGTCGCTGATTATAGCCTGATGTGCCGTGTTTCACCTCACCGAGGATGCAGAACCCCCAGGATTCGCGGGCCGGCGGCACCGGTGACGGCGGGCAGGTTGCCGGCGCGGCGCTGGTTGAAGCACCAGCCCAGCCAGGCAAAGGCGATGGCCTCTATCGACTGCGCCGGCAGGCCCAGCGCTTCTATCGGTGCAATGCGCTGACCGGCCAGCAGCCTGCCCAGTTCGGCCAGCAGCGCGCCGTTGCGCGCGCCGCCGCCGCAGACGTATACCGCCTGGTTGCCCGGGCAATGTCGAAGGATGGCGTCGGCGATGCTGCGCGCGCTCAAGGCGAGCAGGGTGGCCTGCACGTCCGCCGGGGCCGGCGCTTCGGCCTGCGTCGCCAGTTGCCGCGCCAGCCAGTTGTCGTCGAACAGGTCGCGGCCGGTGCTCTTGGGCGGCGGAGCCTGCAGATAGGGCTCGGCCAGCATGGATTGCAGCAGCGCCTGATCGGCCTGGCCGCTGGCGGCCCAGTGGCCATCGTCGTCGTAAGGCCGGCCGGTATGCCGCAGACTCCAGGCATCCATCAGCATATTGCCGGGGCCGCAATCGAAGCCTATCGCCTCCCGGCCCGGATGCAGCCGCGCCAGATTGCTGATGCCGCCTATATTGAGGATGACCCGGCGCTCGTCGGGAGAGGAAAACACGCCCCGCTGGAAGGCCGGCACCAGCGGCGCGCCATGGCCGCCAGCGGCCACGTCGCGGCTGCGGAAGTCGGCGATCACGTCGATGCCCGCCAGCTCCGCCAGCCGCGACATATTGCCCAGCTGGATGGTGTAGCCGGCGTGCGGTGCGTGGCGTATGGTCTGGCCATGGCAGGCGATGGCGTGGATGTCGGCCGGATGGTGGTCGGCGCTTTCCAGCAGCTCGCGCGCGGCGCTGGCGTAGATTTCCGCCAGACGATTCGCCAGCCGCGAGCTGCGGTCCAGCTCGTTGTCGCCGCACGGCTGCAGTGCCAGCACCTCGGCTTTCACCTCGTCCGGATAGGGGATGGCGTGATCGGCCAGCAGGGTCGGGCGGCCGGCGGCGTCGAAGCGCACCAGCACGGCGTCCACGCCGTCCAGGCTGGTGCCTGACATCATTCCAATATATAGGTCGCTCATCAGTCGATCTGCGCAACGTTGACCGGGATATTCTGCAACAGATCCAGCCGCGCGCTCAATTCCCGGCGCTTGGCGCCGAATTGGGCCAGCTGGGTCTTGCCGAGTCCGGGAGTGGGGAGGGCGTTGGTGGCGGGATCCACCGCCTGATCATTGATTCTAACCTCAAAATGCAGATGCGGCCCGGTGGCGCGGCCGGTGCTGCCGACATAGCCCAGCACATCGCCGGCCTTGACCTTGCCGCCGGCCTTGATGCCCTTGCCGAAAGCCCTCATGTGCGCGTAAAGCGTGGACAGTTTGGCGTTGTGGCGGATCATCACCACATTGCCGTAGCCGTTTTCGCGCGTCACCTTCACCAGCTCGCCATCGGCCGGAGCCACGATGGCCGTGCCGGCGCTGGCGGCGTAGTCTATGCCGGAGTGCATGCGCAACGCGTGCAGCACCGGATGCATGCGCAGGCCGAAGCCGGAGCTGATGCGCGCGCCGGCCACCGGCTGGCGGCTGAAGCCCTTTTTCACCGGCTTGCCGGCGGCATCGTAATAAGCGCCGCTTTCGCTGTCGTGGGCGAAATAGAAAGCCTGATGCAGCTTGCCCTGGCGTTCGATCGACACCGCCAGCAGATTGCCGCTGGCGATGGCGGCGCCGGCATAGACCATGGTTTCGTACACCAGGTTGATGCGGTCGCCGGGTTGCAGGCTGGATAGCTCGAACTGGTCGGCGAATACTTCTGACAACTGGTTGCGGATGTCGGCCGGCACTCGCGCGGCGGCCAGCTCCGCCGCCGCGCCGCCTTTCAGCGTGATGGAGCGCACGGTCTCCACGCTTTCCGCCGCGACCGGATCGGCGCTGGCCTGCCATTTGCCGTCGCGCTTTTCCAGCGCCACCAGCACTTGTTCGCCGTTGTCGTCGTCCTGCAGGAAGCGCAGGCCGAACAGCTCGCCGGCATCATTGGTCTGCACCGTCAGCGTGGCGCCGACCTTGAGCCTGAGCAGGTTCTTGGCCAGCGGGCTGGTATACAGGAAGGCGTTGGCTTCCTTGTCACGCACGCCGACGCGGTTGAGCACGCGGGCCACCGTGTCGCCGCGCTTGATGCTTTCATCGCGCCAGTAGCGGGTCTGGCTGTCGGCGAACTTGAATTGCGGCAGAGCCAGACGTTCGGTGATTTGTTGCCGCACCACTTCGGGCGCTCGGGTTTCCTTGGCCCCCACCGCCACGCCGAAGGCGGTGACGGTGCCCAGCATGGGCAGGCAGGCGGCGACGCCCAGCCAACTGAGGTGGTGGTTGATCAGCCGGGACGCGCACTTTTGCGGGATGTGTAGCAGTTTGCGATAATCCATCACTTTTCCGGGCAGGCTGCGGCCTGCCGTGCATAAATATTGATCAGTGGCTGGCGCCGTCGCATCGGCGGAGCCAGCGCCAAGCATGATTGATTGGGCGGGCGGCGCGATAGTTCCGGCAAAAGCGGTCAGTTTGCCGCAGAATGACGCACCCGCCAAATGCCCCATGGTCAAAATGACGGAAATCCGCAATCCATCTGACAAGAATATGAAATTAACCCTGTTGTTCCCCGGCCTGAGCTGGCTGGACGCGCATGATGGCGGCGAGGTGAGCAAGTCGCTGCCGTTGCCGGCTTTGCAGCAATTGCTGGGCAAAGGGCGCCTGTCTCGGCGGGAGCAGACCCTGTCGGCCTGCGTCGGGCGCTTGTGGGGCGGCGCGCCTGCCGGCCTGGCCGGCCTGGCGGCTTCGCAGGCCGGGCTGGCGGGCGAAGGCGAGTGGTTGTTCGCCGATCCGGTGCACTTGCGGGTGGATCGCGACCGCGCGCTGTTGGCCGATGTCGGCGTGATGCAGATCGCCATGGACGAGGCGCAAGCGCTGATCGACGCCCTCAACCGCCATTTCGGCGAGGATGGCCTGGCGTTCCATCCGCTGCGGCCGGGCCGTTGGCTGCTGAACGTGCAACAACCGCTGGCGGCGAGCTTTGATCCGTTGTGGGACGTGGTGGGAGAGGACATCAACCGCCACCTGCCGCAAGGCGAGCACGGCCTGGCCTGGAGCCGCATGTTGAACGAGCTGCAGATGCTGCTCTACACGCAGCCGCTCAACGATGAAAGGGAACTGCGCGGCGACCTGGCGATCAACAGCGTATGGCTGTGGGGCGAGGGCAGCGCGCCAGCCTGGAGCGCGCCAGCCCCCAGCCTGCTGGCCGACGACGAGACCTTGGCCTTGCTGGCCATGCGCAGCGGCATGGCGGTCGATTCCGCGCCTTTCGCCTTTGACGGCCTGCCGCTGGACGGCGACTGCCTGCTGATGCTGGACGCGCTGCAGGCCGCCGCGCAATACCGTGACGCCTGGGGCTGGCGCGAGGGACTGCAGCGGCTGGAGCGGGACTGGTTTGCGCCGTTGCTGCGCGCCGTGCGCCAGCGCCGGATAACCGAATTGAATCTGATCGCCACCGGTCCGGCCGGCTTCGAGCTGCAAGTGAAGCCCGCCGATCTGTGGAAATTCTGGAAACGCGCGCTGCCCTTGGCAGCGCTGTACTGAGAGCCTATGTCGCAGATCGTCACCCGTGAAGTTCCCGCGCCCTTGCAGCAGACGCTGCTGCAGCAAGGCCTTACTCCCCTGCAGGCCAGGCTGTACGCGGCGCGCGGCATCGCCGACAGCGCCGAGCTGGACTACGGCCTCAAGGGCCTGCTGCCATTCCAGAACCTGAAGAACGCCGAGGCGATGGCCTGCCGGCTGGCCGACGCCATCGCCGCCCGCCAGCGCCTCTTGGTGGTGGCGGATTACGACGCCGACGGCGCCACCGCCTGCGCGGTGGCGGTGAAGGGCCTGTCCGCGCTGGGCGCGGTGATAGATTTCATCGTGCCCAACCGCTTCGAGTACGGCTATGGCCTGACGCCGGAAATCGTCGAACTGGCGGCGCAGAAACGGCCGGATATCATCGTCACCGTCGACAACGGCATCGCCAGCGTGGCCGGCGTGGACGCGGCGCGCGCGCGCGGCATCGAGGTGCTGGTGACCGACCACCACCTGCCGGGCGACACGCTGCCGCAGGCGCTGATCGTCAATCCGAACCAGCCTGGCTGCGAGTTCCCGTCCAAGAACCTGGCCGGCGTCGGCGTGATGTTCTACGTGCTGATGGCCTTGCGCGCCGAAATGCGCCGGCGCGGCGCTTTCGCCGCGCAGCCCGAACCCAATCTGGGCGAATTGCTGGACCTGGTGGCGCTGGGCACGGTGGCAGACGTGGTGCGGCTGGACCGCAACAACCGCACGTTGGTGGAGAACGGCCTCAAGCGCATGCGCGCCGGGCGGATGGCGCCGGGCATCGCCGCGTTGTTCAAGGTGGCGGGGCGCGCCAGCTACAAGGCCAACACCTTCGATCTGGGCTTCACCCTGGGGCCGCGCCTCAACGCCGCCGGCCGGCTGGACGACATGAGCCTGGGCATCGCTTGCCTGCTGTCCGGCAGCGAGCAGCAGGCGATGATGCTGGCGCAGGAGCTGGACAAGCTCAACCGCGAGCGGCGCAGCATAGAGCACGGCATGCAGGACGAGGCGCTGGCGGTGCTGTCGTCCATCGATCCCGAACACCGTTATACCCTCACGCTGTATCGCGACGACTGGCACCAGGGGGTGGTGGGCATCGTCGCCTCGCGGCTGAAAGAGCGCTTCCACCGTCCGTCCATCGTGTTCGCCCCCGGCGACGAGGGCGAGATCAAAGGCTCCGGCCGCTCGATTCCCGGCTTCCACCTGCGCGACGCGCTGGACCTGGTCTACAAGCGCCATCCCGGGCTGATCCTCAAGTTCGGCGGCCACGCGATGGCGGCCGGCCTGACGCTGGACGAAAGCCGCTTCGGCGAATTCCAGCAGGCCTTCGAAGCGGTGGCCCAGCAGTTGCTGGACGAGAAGCAGCTGACCCGTACCATAGAAACCGACGGCAGCCTGCCGGCGCGCGAGCTGAGCCTGCAGCTGGCCGAGCAATTGGCGGCGGAAGTGTGGGGCCAGGGCTTCCCGGTGCCGTACTTCCACGACCAGTTCATGGTGGTGAATCAGAAGCTGGTGGGCGACAAGCACCTGAAGCTGCGGCTGGCGCGCGAAGGCCAGGAGTTCGACGCCATGCTGTTCAACCACGCCGACTGGCTGCCGGACCGCATCTCGGCGGTGTATCAGCTGATCGCCAATGAATGGCAGGGCCGCAAGGAGTTGCAGGTGTATCTGCAGCATTGGGCGGTGGTGTAAGGGAGCGGGAATATGGAAATGTTGATCATCGGCCTATTGCTGGGCCTGTTGGGCGGCGGCGGGGCCTGGTTTGCCGGCCGCGGCAAAAGCGCGCGCGATCTGGCTGCGTTGCAGCAGGAGGCCGCCAATCTGCAGGCCCAATTGAACGCCGGCCGGCAACAGCTGGACGAGGCTCGTAGCCGCGAGCAGGCCGCCACTCAGGCCATGCAGGCGCAAAGCCTGCAGCTGGCCGACAGCCAGACCCAGCTGGGCGCCTATATTGCCCGTTCGCAGCGGGTGCCGGAACTGGAAAAGCAGCTGGTCGAGCGCGAACAGGCGCTGGCTGGCTTGCAAAAAGAGTTGCGTGAAATCGGCGGACAGCTGGCGATGCGCGAGGAGCAGGGCAGGTTGCTGGACGCCTTGCAGCAGCGCAGCCAGCAGCAGGGGGTGGAGATCACCCGGCTGACGGCGCGCGAGCAGGAGCTTGCCACCACGCTGGAGCAGGAGCGGCTGCAAAACCAAGAGAAGCTGAGCCTGTTGATGGAGGCGCGCCAGACCCTGTCCGAGCAGTTCAAGAACCTGGCCAGCGACATCTTGGAGGAAAAGTCCAAGCGCTTCACCGAGCAGAACCAGCAGAATCTGGGCGCGCTGCTGAATCCGCTGCATGAGCGCATCCAGGGCTTCGGCAAGCTGGTGCAGGATACTTATGAGAAGGATAGCCAGGGGCGCTTGTCGCTGGAGGCCGAACTGAAGCGTCTGCAGGAGCTCAACACCCGGCTGGGCGACGACGCGGTGGCGCTGACCAACGCGCTGACCGGCGCCAGCAGCAAGGCGCAGGGCACCTGGGGCGAGATGGTGCTGGAGAAGGTGTTGGAAACCTCCGGCCTGTCCCGCGATCGCGAATACCGGGTGCAGGTGTCCGACACGCTGGAGACCGAGGACGGCAGCAAGCGCTACCAGCCCGACGTGGTGATAGACCTGCCGGAAGGCAAGCAACTGGTGGTGGATTCCAAGGTGTCGCTCAACGCCTATGTCCGTTACACCGCCGCGGAGGACGACTCGGTGCGGGAGGCGGAGCTGAAGGCCCACATCACCGCGATCCGCACCCATATCCGCGCGTTGTCGGAAAAGCGCTACCAGGATTTGTACAAGCTCAACACGCTGGACTTCGTATTCATGTTCATCCCGGTGGAGCCGGCGTACCTGCTGGCGGTGCAGCGCGACATGAGTTTGTTCAACGAGGCTTTCGAGCGGAGGATCATGATAGTCGGCCCCAGCACGCTGCTGGCCACGCTGCGCACTGTCGCCAGCATCTGGCGCTACGAATACCAGAACCAGAACGCGCAGGAGATCGCGCGCCAGGGCGGGGCTATGTACGACAAGTTCGCGGGCTTCGTCGCCAATATGGAAAAGCTGGGCAAGCAGCTGGATGCCGGCCGCGACACCTTTGGCGACGCCATGCGCCAGCTCTCCAGCGGCCGCGGCAACCTGATGAGCAGCGCGGAGCGGCTGCGCAAGCTTGGCATACGCAACAACAAGCAATTGACCGCGCCAGTGCAGTTGGAAGGCGACGACGAGGAATAGGGCGTTCCATGTCTTGAGTGGTCGCGTTTTGGTATCATTTTCGCTTTGAAATGGCGTGGGAACGGGAATGGGCAAGGTTCGGGTAGGTCTGATATTCGGCGGCTGCTCCTCGGAGCATGAGGTTTCCCTGCAGTCGGCGCGCAATGTGCTTGACGCCATTGATGCCGAAAAATTTGACGTTTCGCTGATCGGCATCGACAAGCAGGGGCGCTGGCATATCAGCCAGGCTTCCAGCTTTCTCTTGCACGCGGATGATCCTGGCAGGATTGCGCTGCGGCAGTCCGGACAGGGCCTGGCGCTGCTTCTGGGAGAAGGGCGGCGGCAGCTGGTGGCTGCCGGCACTTTCCATCCGCTGGCGCAAGTTGATGTTGTCTTTCCCATCGTTCACGGCTCGTTGGGCGAGGACGGTTCCTTGCAGGGCCTGCTGCAAATGGCCAACATTCCCTTCGTCGGCGCCGGCGTGCTGGGCTCTGCGCTATGCATGGACAAGGATGTGGCCAAACGGCTGTTGCGCGACGCCGGGCTGAAAGTCGCCCCTTTTGTCGCCCTGATTAGCGGCCGCGCGGGCCAGCCCGGCTACGCCGACATCGTCGCGCAAATGGGGTTGCCTTTGTTCGTCAAACCGGCCAATCAAGGCTCGTCGGTCGGCGTGAGCAAGGTCCGCGACGAGGCGGAATTCCACGCCGCTTTGGCGCAGGCTTTCCGTTACGATCACAAGGTGCTGGTGGAGCAGGCGGTGGCAGGCCGCGAGATCGAGTGCGCGGTGCTGGGCAACGAGAGTCCGCAAGCCAGCGGCTGCGGCGAGATCGTGCTGAGCGACGAGTTCTATGCCTACGACACCAAATACCTGAACGAGGGCGGCGCCAGGGTGATCGTGCCGGCAGATATCTCCGAGGAGGCCTGCCAGCGCATCCGCCAGGTCTCGATCCAGGCTTTCCAGGCGCTGGAATGCGCCGGCATGGCGCGGGTGGATGTGTTCCTCACGCCGGACGGCGACATCGTGGTCAATGAGCTGAACACCTTGCCCGGCTTTACCAACATCAGCATGTATCCCAAGCTGTGGCAGGCTGCCGGCCTGAGCTACCGCGATCTGATCACGTCGCTGATCGAACTGGCGCTGGCGCGGGGCGATCGGGAGCGGGGCCTGTGCCGCAACGCCTCCCTGCCTGTGGCGGAGCAGACATCGGTTTAAGTTTTACGGCGGGTTTATCTATATTTGTTTACACGAGGGGTGGCGCTGGGTAGAATCTCGCCGCTTCAATTGGCGAATTGTAAGCGCGGCCCGCGTGGCGTCCGCTTGCGATTCCGTTTCGTCCTGTCCGGCGCTGTCTCTGGGGTGCGCCGGGCACGGTCCGCCTCCTCTTTGAAGCGCCAGCCCGGCGTTGCCGGCCTGGCAAGCCATCTCAAAACTACTACTAGAAAAGCTGATGAAAATGACGTTTGCGATCAAGACCGCAGGCTGCGCCGTAGCCGCCGCCCTGCTCGCCAGCCCGGTGCTGGCCAAGGACTTCTCCGTTGCCGTGGTGTACGACCAGGCCGGAAAATTCGACAAGAGCTTCAATGAAGCCGCCTTCAATGGCGCAGAGCGCTTCAAGAAGGAGTTCAAGATCGATTACCGCGAAGGTCAACCCAGCAATGATGCGCAAAAAGAGCAGGTTCTGCGCAATATGGCGCGCAAGGGCGTCGACCTGGTAGTGGCGGTCGGCTTCGCCTACACCCAGTCCATCGAGACCGTGGCCAAGGAGTTTCCCAGCACCAAGTTCACCCTGGTGGATTCGGTAGCCAAAGGCGCCAACGTCCAGAGCATCGCCTTCAAGGAGCAGGAAGGCTCTTTCCTGGTGGGCATGGCCGCCGCGCTGAAATCCAAGACCGGCAAGGTGGGTTACCTGGGCGGCATGGACGTGCCGCTGATCCGCGCCTTCGGCTGCGGTTACGCTCAGGGCGCGCGCTATGTGAACCCGAAAGCCGTGGTGCTGCAGAACATGCTGGGTACCACCCACACCGCCTTCAATGATCCTTCGCGTGGCAACGAGCTGGCCAAGAGCCAGTATGACCGCGGCGCCGATGTGATCTTCGCCGCGGCGGCATTGTCCAATGTCGGCGTGATCCAGGCCGCCAAGGCTTCCAGCAAGTTCTATATCGGCGTGGACAGCAACCAGAATTACATGCAGCCGGGCGTGGTGCTGACCTCTATGGTCAAGCGCGTGGACAATGCCGTGTATGAAACCATGCGCGACGCCAAGAACAACGCCTGGAAGCCGAGCGTCAAGCTGATGGGCCTGAAGGAAAACGGCGTGGACTGGGCGCTGGACAAGTACAACCGCCCGCTGATCACGCCGGAAATGGAGAAGAAGATCGTGGCCGCCCGCAAGGACATCATCGCCGGCAAGATCAAGGTGGTGGATTACCGCGCCGCCAACAGCTGTCCGGTGAACTGATTTTCAGCCAGTTCCCGATCCGGGCCCCCGTTGTTCGCGGGGGCTTTTTCTTGCCCGCCGGGGCCTATGGCCGCCGCTTGTCCGCAGAGTCAAGCTCGATGATGAAGGTATATTTCCCCTGCAACAGCTTGCCGGCCTGCGCAAATGGCGGCTTTATGGTATTCTTGCGCCCCTCGTCAAAATAGCCGTGACCCGTCACCCATCCATGAAAGACCCTTGCGATCATTACACCTTCGACCTGATCGGCGGTGTGCAGAAGAAGCCAGGCCGCAAGCCGCTGGGAGAGCGGGCGATGACGGTGGCGGAGCGCAAGCGGCGCAGCCGCGAGATGCGGCGCAACCGGCTGCAGGAGCTGTCGGTGACGGTGGAGCTGAGCCGCGACGCGCAGAAGTCGCTGGACAAGATGATAGAGTGGTGGGGCGTGAGCAAGAAAGAGGCGATCAACCGCGCGCTGATGATAGCGTGCCAGTCGCAGACCGGCCGCACCGGCACTTTGTTCGATTTTGAGCTGCCGCCGCAGGGAAAAAAGAAATCCCCGCGCCGCAAAGCGCAGGGATGAATTAGAAAAGACTAAATAAAAAACGCCGCGATTCGCGGCGTTTTTTATTACCCGTAGCGTTTCATCGCTTCGATCGCCAAGCCGCTGCCTATGCTGCCGAACAGATTGCCTTCCACGTGGTGCGCCTTGGGCAGCAGGGCGCGGATGCCGGCGCGCAGGGCGGGCACGCCGCTGGAGCCGCCGGTGAAGAATACCGTGTCGATGGCGTCGGCTTGCAATTGGGCATCCGCCAGCAGTTTGCCGACCGTGGCGGCGACCCGGTCCAGCATCTGCCCGATGCTGGCTTCAAAATCCAGCCGGCCAAGGTCGCAGCGCAGGCCGGCTTCAATGGGGTCCAGCGCCATGCGATGGCTGTCCTGGTCGGACAGCGCGATCTTGGCGGCTTCCACTTCCATCGCCAGCCAGTGGCCGGCGCGCTGCTGGATCAGCCGGAACAAGCGGTCCAGCTTGCCGGGTTCGGCCGCGTCGCGGTGCACGTCCTGCAAGTCGATCCAGGCCTTGCGGGTGTAGGCGAAGTTGATGGTGTGCCAGGTGGCTAGATTGAAGTACTGGCTGGACGGCATCTCGGCGTTGTTGCGCAGCCGGGTCTTGAAGCCGAACAGCGGCATCACGCCATGCAGGCTGAGCTGGCGGTCGAAATCGGTGCCGCCGATGTGCACGCCGCCGGTGGCCAGGATGTCGTCGCGGCGCTCCGCTTGCGTCCTGCGTTCCGGGGCCAGGCGGATCAGGGTGAAGTCCGAAGTGCCGCCGCCGATGTCGACGATCAATACCAGTTCTTCCTTCCGCACCGAGGCTTCGTAGTCGAATGCCGCGGCGATAGGTTCCAGTTGGAAGGAGATGTCCTTGAAACCCACCTGGCGGGCGATGTCGGCCAGCGTGCTCTCGGCTAGTTTGTCGGCCTGGGGATTGTCGTCGACAAAGAACACGGGGCGGCCCAGCACCACCTCGTCGAAAGCGCGGCCGGCATTGGTTTCGGCGCGCAGCTTCAGTTCCCTGATGAACAGGGTGAGCAATTGGCGGAAGGGCAGCGCCTTGCCTTGCACTTCGGTTTGGCCATCTATCAGGCTGGAGCCCAGCAGGCTTTTCAGCGAGCGCATCAGGCGGCCTTCATAGCCGTCTATGTATTCGCGCAGCGCTTCCCGGCCAAAGCGGGAATGGTCTTCCTCGTAATTGAAGAACACTACCGACGGCAGCGTGATTTTGCCGTCTTCCAGTTGCAGCAGCGTGTCCTGGCCGGGGCGCAGCCAGCCTACGGTGGAGTTGGAGGTGCCAAAGTCGATACCGCAGGCGCGGGCAGCGGTTTGGGGCGTCATTCAGGCATCTCCTTGAAATAAAAAGAGGCGCGATGGTACGCGGAAAGGCGCGGCATGGGAAGGGGGAGGCGCGTCAGTCTTTGCGCTTGAGCCGGTGCAGCTGGTTGGCCTGATGGCGGGCATCCTCTTCGCTGTGCAGGTAGCGGCGAGTGGTCTGGATGCTGGCGTGGCGCAGGTTCTGGCTGACCAGCAGCAAGGGGATGCCCGCTTCCAGCTGATGGCTGGCCGCGGTATGGCGCAGCCAATGGGTGCTGGCGAGGGTTAGCTGGCTGCGTATTTCGTCACTGGGGGCGTGTTGGCGGGCGCGGGAGAACACTTCTTTGCAGATCAGGTAGATGGCCTTGTCCGACATCGATTCATGGCGGTTTTTCTCGCCGATGCGGCAAACCAGCGGGGTCTCGTCGCCGGCGGCGATGTCGGCCGCGAGGCCCAGGCTTCGGCGGTAGCGGCCATATGCCGCCATCAGTTCGTCAGACAAGGGTATCCTGGCGGAAACATCGCCCTTGCCGACGACATTCCACCACCAGTTGCCATGGCGGCGGACAAAGTCGCCGGCCTTGGCGCCGGCCACTTCGCTGCGACGGGCGCCGGTCAGATACAGCAGGGTAATGAGCCAGCGCGCGCGCTCGGCGTGGCGGATTTCCTTGGCGTTGCCGCGCGGCAGCTGTTCCAGCGTGGCTTGCAGATGCAGCCAGCAGGCCGCGTCCAGGAAGCGTTCCACCTCTGCGCCGGCTTGCCGGCGGCTGCGGCGGCGCAGCAGCTTGAACGGGTTGCCGTTCAGATAGCCGGCATCGTTGAGATAAGCGAACATCGCGCCGAGCACGGTCAGGCTGTGGGCAATGCTCTGCGGCGTCAAACCCTTGCTGAATGGCTTCCATTGCGGATGGCTGCGCGGGCGCGGCGGGCCTATCCATTGCTCCGCGGGGTAAGGGGAGGCCAGGAAGCGCTGGTAGTCCAGCACGTCTTCCCGCTTCAGCCGGGCCAGGTTCTGCTGCCTGCCATTCAGCCACAGCAGCAGCCGCTCTGCTTCCTTGCGGTAGCTGGCCAGGGTGGCAGGCTTGTCGGCGTGCTCGGCCAGCCAGGTCAGCACGGCTTGGCCGTCGGACTGGGCCTGGATCAGCAGCGGCGTGGCAGGCGGCAGGCGGGGGGTGTCGGGCAGCATGGCGAATCGAGTGTGGTGGTCAGGGCTGGATTGTAAGGGAACTCGGCATGCGCAGGTTGTTCGCCGCCAACTTCATATTTGATTTTGGCGGCTGGACGGCTGCCCGGGCATGGCGAGCTTGCTGACCGATGAGGCCTGATAAAAACAGCGCGGCGGCGCTTCCTTGGCACCGCCGCGCTGTCCCTGGCAGCTCTGATTGGCGACTGATTAAGAATCCATGCCCAGCAAACGTTGCAGCTTGCCGATAATCTGTTGCCGATTGGCTTCTTCCTGCCGGTAGGCCTGCTCCGCCGCGACCACATCGGCGGAGCAATGTGGACAGGCGGTTTCATCGGGCTGGATGTATTGCTTGCAGCTGCGGCAAATCGCCAGCGCGGCAGGAGGGCGGCCGGTCTCCGGTGCCCGTTTGCCCTGATTCTTCCAGGCCAACTCTATGACTTGCCCGCTGCGGCTGATCTGGCTGACCACCTTGCCGGTGGCGATTTCTTCGGTGACGAGATCGAAGCGGCCGACTGCGAAAGAAGTTTGGGCGGCGTCCTGCAGCTTGACTATGCGCTCGCGCAGGCCTTTTTTTTGCAGATCCAGCGTGCGGTGATGGCAATAGGGATTGTTGCCCGGCTTGCCTAGCAGAGAGTGGGAGGTCCAGGTACAGCCGCCGCGGCAGACGTCGTTGTAGTAGCAGGTTCGGCAATAGCCCCACAAATCTTCCACCGAACGCAGGCGGCCGAAGTGCATGCCCTCGCTGTGATGCCAGATGTCGTCCAGCGTCATGTCGCGGACATTGCCGCCGGAGAAGCCGACAGTGGCGAGCGATGGGCAGCCCTTTACGGTGCCATCGGCCTCCAGCGCCATCACCGTCTGACCAGCCGCACAGCCGGCCCAGTGCACGCGCTCGTCGCCGAAACCGCGCCAGATATGCTCATAGGGCCCGTAATAGCCGATGTTGTTGCCCACATTCATCAATAGGCCGCGTTCCAACCCCTCCTTGTACAGGCGGGCCAGCAAGGGCATCAGGTCGAGAAGCTGGTAAGGCTGCAGCAGCAGCTGGTCATTGTCCACCGCATTGCCCATCGCCACTGTCAGCTGGATTTGCCAGTGAGTGGCGCCCAGTTCGATGATGCGGTCCATCAGTTCAGGCAGGTCCGGCATGGTGGCGGCGCCGATCTGGGTATTGACGCTGACGGCGAGGCCGGCCGCCTTGGCTCGGCGCAGCGCATCGACCGCCTTGTCGAACGAGCCGGGCACGTTGCGCACCTTGTCATGCAGCGGCGGCAGTCCATCCAGGGAGACGCCCACGCCATTGAGACCCGCATCCACCGCCTGCTGCAGCCGGGCAGCATTCAGGTTGCGGCCGCCGGTCTGGACGGCGCAGTACATGCCATGGTCGCGGATGGCGCGGATCAGTTGCGTCCAGTCCTTGCGCAGATAGGCTTCGCCTCCTATCAGCGTGATCTCGCGGGTGCCCAGCGCGGCCAGGGAGTCGATCACCTGCAGGCACTCCGCGGTATTCAGTTCGCTGGGGCGGCGATGGCCGGCGCGTGAGCCGCAGTGCAGGCATTTCAGGTCGCAGGCCAGCGTGATTTCCCATACCACGTGCACGGGCGTGTAGCGTTTGAAATCGTCGTCGCTGAGGTAGCGGGCGGGGCGTACGGCAGGACTGTCTAGCATGGAAGATGTCCTTGGCTGGTGCGCCGGCCTGATGGTCGGGCCGGCGCGGGAGTGGCTTACTGCTGTTTCTCCAGGCGGATGATCTCGCCCTTGAGCTGAGTCAGCGCGTTCTGGATGGTGTCGTGCTGTTTCAGCTGTTCTTCCGCTTGGCTGGCCAATGCCTTGAGCTGAGCGACATCGGTGCTGCCGCGAGCCTGTTGCAGCGCGGCGGCATAGAGCGGAATCGGGTGGTGGTGGGTGGGGCGGTGGCTGCCTTCCGCCGATTTTGCTGGCGCCTGCTTGTCTTCGGTCACTACGGCGTGAACCACGTTATGCCATGCGCCCTGATAGAAGAATCGGTAGCTGGCGAAGCCTTTTTCCCAATCTTGTTCCAGGATGCCTTGCAGGTGGAAGGTCTCGGCAATTTGGCTGTTGGGAGAGCTGGGGCTGCCATCCAGCGATAGCACGATGTGGTGCTCGGAGGCTTTGTCCAGCTTGGCTTGGGAGAAATGGCCCCAGACATTGGCGTGGAAACGCACTGGCGGGTTGGTGCTTTGGAAGATCTGGGCCGCGCCGGTCACTTTCTTGCTGGCGGTATCCACCACCAGGTCCAGAGTCAGGACGGGGGCGCCTAGATTGGGGGAGGCAATGGTTAAGCGGGTGTGGAACAGTCCGGCTGCTGCTGACATGGAGTACTCCTTGGTCATTTGGAAAAGTCGAGAACGGATGGACGAAGCCCCCTGCTAGCCTCCCAGCTTGGAGATTTCAGCCTTCAGCTCGGCCAGGGCCGACTCCAGTTGCGGCTTGCTGTCCAGCTGCTGCTGGGCCAGGCTGGCCAGGGTTTTCATGTGGGTCAGGTCGCCGCTGGCGATGGCGCTCTGGATGGGCACGCCGTAGAGCGGGATTACCCGTCCGCCCGAGGGGATGACCGGGCCCGGCTCAAGCGGGATTTCAGGGTAGCGGCGCGATTGCAGCTTTTCGTTCAGCTTGGCGGGAACGTTTTCAACCTCCACCCATTGCTGGCCGTTGAAATAGCTGTAGTTGGCCACGCCCTTCTTCCAGTTGTGCTCCAGCACCAGATGAATCTTGAAGTTGGCGGCGGAGTTGGAATGGGGGCCGCCCTGATTGCCTTGCGCCGTGATCAGTATCCTACCTTCGCTGGGCGGCATGATGGTCAGATAGGTGTATTGGCCCCACACGTCCGAGTGCAGGTCCAGCGGCGGATTGGTGGCTTGGGTGACGCGGGCTGTGCCGGCTACGGTCTCTCCGGCGCTGTTGACCAGCAGGTTCAGTTGCAGGGTTTGGGCGCCGGGCGCGCCGGTGGTGATGATGTAGCTGACCGGAAACAGTCCTTCAAGAGCCTGAGTGTTGCCTGACATAGAACCTCCGCAAGTGGGACGATGATGCCGGGATCGGCTTAGCGCTTTTCCAGGCGGGAAATTTCACTTTCCAGATTCTTGAGCTGGGCGCGCAGATCATTCAGATACTGCTCGCTCTGCTTGTGCAGCTGTTTCATCTGGGGAAGACTGCCTTCGGCTATGGCTTGCTGAATGGCTACGCCGTAGGGCTGGACGGTATGGGTGGGCTGTGCGCTCATGTTCGTTTTCTCGAAGAAATTGAAAGCATGGAGAGGGGAATATGCGCGGGGCGCCGTCATTCGGGCTTGGCGAACTCCGGGCAGTGCTTTCTGATTAGCAGCTGGCCCGGTTTCTGCTCTGCCCTTAAGTACAGGGGCGGGTGACGGAGAGGGGGATGAGGGGGTGCGAGGGAGTTCAGTTGCAGCTGGAGGCCCGGCGCGGCACTACCATTCGTTGGACTCCGGCGGTGTGCCATCGGACAGCATTACATCCTGCATCCATTTGCTCATTTGGAATTGAAGATTGCTGGTGCCCACCCATACCGCCATCAACGGAGTGTGCAGGGGTGAGTCGTTGCCCAGCTTGGCCAGCGTGCGTTGCAGGATCGCTCCCTGCTCTTGCAATGTGATGAACGCCGTGGTGTTGGCCGGGTGCTGGAAGTTTCTCAGCAGTTTGGCGATGGCGTCGATCTGGGCCTGCCTGTCGGCCTGCGAGTCGGATGCCGCAGAAGGCAATTGCTGCAAGGCGGCCAGGAAGGCCAGTGCTTTCGGGTCGGTGTCGAAGTCGGGCCATTTGGACACAGCCTTCTTGGCTTTTTCGGTTTTCTGGGTTTCGGCGGGGGCGGGCGTCACCGGCATCTCGGCGGCTGCGGCAGCCTGCAGCCTCTGCAGCAGAGAGGCGGGGGCGTCCGGTGTCCGGGATGGCTCAGGATGGGACGAGAGGGCGAATGGCGAGTGGATCATTCGATGTCTCCTTGCGAATGGCGGATCGGATGCAGAGCGGCCGCATCACCGGGCTCCAGGGGGTGCTCCAGTTGACGCAGCAGCCGCGCCAGCGAGGCGGCGGCCGTCCTGCGGCAGTCTTGCCGCACATCTTCCAGGCTCTGCAGCAATTGCCTGCCAGCGGGTTCCACATATTGCTCCGGAGAGAATTCCGCTGCCTGATCGGCGCAGCGCATGACGAAGCGCGGGTCGGCGTGATAGTCGATGCGTATCGCGCCAGGCCAGTTGTCCGCCAAGAGCGCCATCAGCCGCGGCTGCAGATGTCTGGCGTGCTGAGGTAGTTGCAGATTCAGGGTGTCGGTCTGGACGCTGTCTTGCGAGCGCAGCCATTCGTCCAGCAATAACAGCAGGGTGTCCGGATGGTCGACGGCGGCCGACAGCATCTCGCGAGCCTGTTCGCCAAGCCGTTCCCGCCATCGCCGGGCTTGCGCCTGGCTGTCGGCCAGGTGAGCCGCCACCTGGCCCAGCGCCTCCTGCATGCCTTGCTGATAGCCGTCCCGGCATGCCTGCCGCTGGATGGCATCGGCTTCCCGCCTGGCGTCGCGCAGCAAGGCCTGGGCTTGTTTGCGCGCTTGGCGCTCCAGCTGATGGTGTCGGTTGGAGCCATGAATCTGTTTGCGCCGTATCAGCACGCCCTCGTCAATGGCAAGCGGGCGGGGAGTGGGGATGTCTCTGGGCATATTGCAGGGCCAAGGTCAGTAACAGAGGGTCGGGAGAGGCGTCTGGCACGGCGGCCGCGCTCGATTCCGGAGGGAAAAGCAGCGGCAGCCTTTGCGCCAGCGCCGGGGGCAGCTGATTGCTCCAGCCCAGCAACTGGCCGTAGCCGGCAGCCAGCAGATCGGCGTGGTTGATCGCTTGCTGCGGCCGGTGGCCGGCGCGGGTTTGCAGCGGCATGGCGGAAAAATCCCGCGCCCAAGACGGCAGGCGCAGCGATGCGCCTTGCCAGGCCAGGCCGGCTCGCAGCAGTTGGCTTCCCATCAGATAGGCCGCTTGCGGCAAGCGGTGCCAGTGGCGCAGCCATTGCCGGGTGAGGCTGTTCGGCGAGTCGGCGGGCCAGCCGCTGTCCAGACGGTAGGCCGCAATCAGCATGTCGTTGATTATGGCGCGTTGCCCGGGCTCATCCATCGTCTGCGGCAATTGCAGGCGCCTGCGATGCAAATAGCCTAGCGGGTCGAACAGGATGGCGCGCACGAGCGGGTCCTGGCTGGAGTCAACCATGTTGTTCGTCACCGGGAGCTGGCGCGCGCGGGCGGGCGGCGTCGCCTTCTCCTGCGGCGCGGCGGCGCCATAACCAGCCGGCCGCGCCGGCCAGCAAGGCCAGACCCGCCAGCGCCGCGATCAGCCAGGCCATGCCGCTCCGGCCTTCCTCCGGCCGGGGGCCGGGGGACTGCTGTTGGGCTTCGCTGCGGCGCGACAGCACTACCGAGATGTTGTCGTACTCCACTTCGGCGAAGCTGTTCTTCAGGAAGCGCTTGATGTCGTTGATCATGGTCGCCGGATCGGCTTCGCTGTCGTATACCGCCAGCGCGGAAATGTGCATGGGCTGGACTGCGCGGCCGGCTTCGCCGCCGTCCAGGTCATAGCTGACATGGACGCGCGCCGACAGGATGCCGGCCATGGTCTGCAGCGATTGCTCCAGCCTCTGCTCCAGTGCGGAATACAGCCGCGCCTTCTCCGCCCGGGGCGAGGACACCAGCGAGTCGGAGGGGAACATCTGCGCCACCTCCACCCGTGGCCGCGATGGCAGGTTGTAAATTCTCAGCCAGTCCACCGCGGCGGCGAAGTCGGGCTGTGCCACGCCGATGCTGAAACCGGTTTTGCCGCGGTCGGTTTTGTCGGCCTCGATATTGTGGCGCTGCAGCACAGCCACCACTTCGTTCGCCTGTTGCTGATCCAGGCCCTTGAGCAGGTCCTTTTGCTGGCAGCCGGCCAGCAGCAGCGTCAACAGCGCCGCTTTCAGGCAGGCGCGCATCATGAGCGCAGCAGGCTTTCCACCGCGCCCACGGTCTTGCGGGTGAGAGTGCTGATCATCGACACTTCCAGGTTGTAGTTGGAGGTGCGTTGCTGCAGCGCGAACAGTTCCGCCGGGTTGGTGATCATTTGCGGCTGTTCCAGCTTTTGCAGGATGGCGTCCTTCTCCATGCCGGTGCTGACGGCGGAGTGGGAGAAAGCCTGGATCAGCCTGGCCTCCAGCGAGACGGTCTGGTCTTCGCTGCGGGTGATGTCGCTGGACTGGGCCAGCGCTTGCAGTTGAGCGGCTCCTATGGAACTCATGCGGGGCTCCTTGACGGCCGCCGGCGAAGCCGGCGGCGCGGGTTAGCGGAAGTTCTGGATGATGGCGGCGTCGATATCCTTGAACGCCTTCACCGTGTTCGATTGCGCATTGCGGTACAGATTGTATTCGGACAGTTTGCTCTGGTACTGGGCCAGCAGTTCCGGATCTGACGGCTTGTTCTTGAGCGCTGCCAGCGCATTTTCCACCTGCGTGTGCATGTCTTTCACGCCTTCGTCGAACTTGGCGGAGGTTTCGTCCAGATAGCCGCTCCATGGGAAATCGATTTTTGCCATAGCTAGTGGGTCCTTTTGGTCAAAGTGGCTTGGGGAAATACCAGTGGCCGGTTTCCATCTTCACGTAGCCCTGGTTGCCGTACTTGAAGGACTTGCCCTTGAGCCAGTCGTCCTTCAATTCAATGGCGAACTGCACGTAGCGGCTACCCCATTGTCGGTAGTAGCCGTCGACAAACTGACGTGCGCGTTGCAGTTCGCCATCGTCTAGCGCGCCGGCGATCACGAAGGTGACGCTGTCGCGGTTGTCTTTGCGGTTGTAGGGCAACGCCAGGCGGAGCAGGCCGGTTTCCGCCTGGCGCGCCGCAGCGGCGTCGTCCATCGGCACGATGTCCACCTGGTCGGCATAGGGCAGCTGTTCGGCCAACTGCCGGCCAAGCTTGCCGCGGGCGTCCGGGCTCAGCGCGCCGCGCTGCTGACTGATCCACAGCTGGGGCCGGCGGGGATTGTCCAGCTGCAGGCGGTAGTAGGGGAGGTCGGGATGCGTGTCGGCCAGCCAGTGGGCGAGGCGCTCGTTCTCCCGGCGCGGACTGACCACCCTGGTGTTGCGGCCGGTATCGCCGCGCAACAGCGCCTGCTGCGCCCATGTGCCGTCGCGGTCGTTGCCGGCGGCGACGTAGAACACGCCATCCCGGCCAGGCAGCACCTGGAAGCGCTGCGTGTCCCGGCCCAGCAGCGACGACAACTGCGCAGCCTGCCGCTGCGGCGTGTTCCACAGCCAATAGCCGCCGCCCGCCAGGGCGGCCAGCAGGGTCAGCGCCAGCGCCGCGGGCCAGATAGGGCGCGCTTGGCGCTGCGCTTGGCCTGGCTGCTCGGGCGCAGCCTCCGGATGGTTGAGGATTTCCGCCAGCCAGGGCAGATGCTGTGGGCGCAGCGCCAACTCCAGCGCGCCGACTTTCAGCAACTGGTTGAAGCCAGCCGGGTATTCTTCCACCAGGCTTTCGCCCAGTTGCCGTATGGATGCCCGATTATCGGCCACCAGCACTTCGAAGTTGACGCCGCCTTGCTCCAGAGGCACATACAAGGCATCCGCCGGCAGCTCCGGCAGGGCCGAGGTTTCGGACGGCAGCTGGCTGGGGCCGACCACGAACAGCGTCCTGCCTTGTGGCAGCGCGAATTCGCAGCCGCGCAGGCGGCTGTTGAGCAGTCGAACCACGATGACGTCGGGTTCGTTTGGATGGATGTCTTCTACGGCCATGGTGTCTTTGCTGATCTGCATTGTTATGGCTACTCTAGCGTTGCAACCTGCGCAGTTCCTGATGGAAAGCCGATCAAATCCCATCGTCGCGATCAGATTTGGCAAAAAAGATGGCGGCCCGCCCGGAGAGGGCTGCGGCCGCCATTCAAGGGGTGAACCGTTTATCGTCGCTCGGGGGGCCGCAGCCGTTGGTAGCGTTGCCACACCTGTCTGGCGTAGCGCATCCGCAGCATCCGCCGTTCCGGCGACACGCCGGCGTTGTAGGCGCCTACCGCTTCCCAGGAGTAGCCATAGCGTTTCATCATGTCGGACAGGATGGAGGCGCCGACGATGACCGACAGGCAGGCATTGCCCAGCAATTGCTTCTCGTCTATGCCCAGCCGCCGCAGCCGCGGCAGATGAAGGCTGTTGATCTGCATCAGGCCCAGGTCGAGGCTGCCGTCGCGGTTGCGGCCGGTGGCTTCCGGCCGTAGGCCGGATTCCTGCTGGGCAATGGCGTACAGCAGGTCCGGCTCGATATTGAACATTCGGCCGGCCTGTTCCCAGCAGTCGGCGTGCGCGGGCAGGGCGAAAAGCAGCGTCATCGAGGCCAGGCAGGCGCGGATCATGCGGCCTCCGGCAGCGGTTGCTGGAACAAGACCTTCAGCCGTGGATCGTGCCGCCAGGCGCGCAGCCACAGGTATTGTTCCGCCTGCAGCTGTTGCCACAATTGCAGCGCGGCCTCGCGGCCGTGCAGGGCCAGAATCAGCGGCAACAGTCCGGAGCGCACCTGGCGGCTGTCGACCTTGGCCAGAAAGGCCAGCAACTGAGGCCTGGCGGCTTCGCCTTGGCTGCAGTGGCGCACGTAGCAGCAATTGGCGGCCAGCAGGCCGCACTCCTCGCCGGAGGCCTGCACCGCCATGGCAAGTTCTTCCGCCTGGGCGTGCTGGCCTTGCACAGCCAGCATCAGCGCCAGCATGCTTTGCAGCACTGGGTGGTCCTGGCCGTATTGACAGAGCTGGCGCTTGCCCAGCACGACTGCGTCGTCGATGCGGTGCTGGCAGTAGGTGAGCCACAGTTTGAGAATGCCGGCCGCGATGCGCGAGGGATCGCGCGCCAGACAGGCATCCACCGCCTGTTGCGCCTGCTCCAGCCTGCCGGACAGGAACAGGTGCCAGGCATGGTAGTAATGGATGTCCTGCGAGTCCGGCGCCAGCAAGCGGGCTTGCTCGAACAAGGCGTCCGCCACCGCCAATTCCGCGCGCATGCTGCTCAGTAGGGCCAGCAGGCCCATGGCCTGCGGGTGTCCGGCTTCCAGCGCGATGGCCTTGTTGACTGCCTGCTGCGCTTCTTCCAGCGCCAGCGCCTGATCGAACAAGCCCAACTGGGCCAGGGTCAGATAGCATTCGGCCAGGCTGCAGTAAGGCAAGGCATGGCTGGGGTTGCCGCTGACGCACTGGTGCAGCATGGACAGCGCCCGCCGCAGGCTGGAGGGAGTATGTTGCTGCAGCTCGTGGCGGCTGTTGAGGTAAGTGATGGCCAGGTCCAGCGAGTCCAGTTCGCTGGCGTTGCCCTGTTTCCAGCGCAGGCCGGGTATCCGTTGCGGCAGCAGGCTGGCCAGTCTGCCATGCAGCGCGGCGATGGGCTGGCCCAGGCCCAGTTCCATGCTTTCATGATGCACCAGTTGATGGCCTTCTGCGCGTACCAACTCGATTTGCAGCAACGAAGCCTCACCCTGGCGGCGCACTTGCCCAGCCAGGTAGTAGTCGGGACGCAATTGGTCGATCAGCGAGACGATGTCGGCCACGTCGCTGCAATTGCGGGTGATGGTGGCTGGCAGCACGATCAGGCCGAACGGAGAGTAGCGCGACAGGCATTGAACCAACGCCGCGTGCAGCTCCAGCGCGTCCAGTTGGCCGTCGGTGCGGAAGGGCAGTACCGCCATCGTGCATTTTTCCGCGCCGGGCGTCGGGCGCGACACCACGGCCACCGGCCGGCAGAAGCGGTAGCCTTTGCCGTAGACGGTGTCGATATAGCGATTGGCCTTGTCTTCCAGCAGGATGCGGCGCAGCGCATAGATGCACCGGGTGAGGGACTCCTCGTTGACGTCGCCGTCCGGCCAGACCCTGTCCAGCAGCGAGTCCTTGCTCACCAGTTCGCCGGCGGCCTCCAGCAGCGAGGTGAGAACGGCCAGCTCCTTGGGTGGAATGCTGATCTGCTGTTCGCGGTGCGCCAGCGTGCCGTCGAAGTGCAGGGCAAAATCGCCAAAAACGAATTGTCGATTGATGAAGCCATCGTTGTGTAACGCCATCTTCAGTTCCTCAGTTCCTCTTGCGCGCGAGGCGCAGCAGCCGTGCGGACTGACCGCAGGAGTCGAGTCGACCGCTGCCGCGTCTGCTGTTCCCCGTAGCGTCGCGACATGTCGGCGTGTCTTTCGTTTGGATGTGTTCGAGTGATCGGTGCCGGTTTTTGTATTTATCGTCGCATCATAAAAATGGATAGCGCATGGTACTTATGCGTGCATGGAGGTGGCTTGCAAAAAACGTCCAGCGCGATGGCATAAAGCGGAACGGCGCAAGTCATGTCTCATAAATTGAATGACTTGTTACCGGTTTGATCACGAAAGTAAACAGTTAGAGTAGGAATACTACGCGAGGGAATGCTTGCTACAAATGGGAATACTCTCAAAAACAGGCAGGGCGCGAAGGCGTTTTATGCAAGTCTCGCGCCGCCGCATGCGCTAGTTTGACGCTGGGCCGTCCGCCGCGGTGCGGGCTGGAGCAAACCGAAAATTGTCGCCCTGGCTGTGCCAGGCAGGAGTCGTGAACATGGTGAACGGAGTGTCGGGGGCTGCAAGGCCGTATCTGTCGGAAGCGCCGTCGGAAGTTTCTTCCGCGGCGGCGGCGTCCGGCCTGGCTGTGAATTGCCGCGGCGGCGGCATGGTGGCGCAGCCGCGGGCGGCCCCGGCGGAGGCCAGTAGCCAGGCCCGCAGTTTCCAAACCTGTTTGGGTGAGCTGCAGCGCGATCTTGATGGCGCGGGGCGCCTGCTACGCGAGCTGTCCGGCGACGCGGAGCTGGCTCCCCGGCAGCAGGCGCAGGCCGGGCAGCTGGCGCGGCAACTGGATGGTCTGAGCCAGGCATTGAACCAGGGAAACCGTTTGCAGTTGTCGGCCAGTCTGGTCGAGGCGCGCGGCATTTGACGCTGAGGCAACGATAACGAGAGGAGAGGCGATGCTGAATTCAGTAAACGGGAGTGGCGCGGCGGTGCTGCAATCCTTCCGCCCCCTGCCGGATGACCCGGCTGTGTCCGCCGCAGGCGGCTTGCGCAATGCCTTGCGGTGCGCGGATCGCCGGCCGGAGGCTTGTGTGTCGCCTCAGGGGCGGGAGGTCAGGCTAGTGGACGCCGGCTTGCAGATTCAGCGCCAGGGCATGCGGGATGCCTTGCGGGCGATGACTGCCGAGGCCTATCGTCAAGCCGAGCCGTCGCAGCCGCGGTGGCCGCGCTGGGTGGAGGCCCTGCGGCTGGGGCCGCGTCGCCACCAGTTGACGCCGGATACGGTGGCCATCCTGCAGAATCTGCGGCAGATGCTGAGGGAGGGGGACGCCGGTGCGCTAAATATCAAGGAATGCGCCAGCTTGTCGTTGCGGCTGGAGCAGTTGGCGCACAAGCTGCCTGCGGGCAGCCCGTTGGCGGAGTTGAGCCATCGGCTGTCGCTGCAGGGGCAGGCGGCCTGGGCGCAACTGGCGCGCGCAGAGGCCGAGCGGCAACTGTTGCCGCAATTCCAGCGTTTCGACCACCCGGGAGCCAGCAGCGAACAGCGGCTGGGCGTGTCTGTCGGCGCCGGCGTCGGCCTGGGAGAGGGGGGTATCGGCGCCAAAGCCACCTTCGGCGTCGGCGTGGGCTTGAGTCGCGGCATGGACAACGACGACGAAGGCTTCGTGTTCCAGAATCGCGGCCATGCGGTATCGGTCCAGGCCGGCGTCAAGGGCGGCGTTGGCGCGGCCTCGTTATCCGGCGGCGTCGAGGGAGGGCGGCAAAAGACCCGCTTCACCGAGTTCAACAGCGCCAAGGCCTTTGTCCATCTCAAGGCCGAACAGCTGGCGCATGGTTCGCGCCGCGATACACTGGGGGTGAGCGCCCGCACCGTGGTGGGCGCATTGATCCGGCTGTTTCGCCCGGGGCATGGCAATGAGTTGCGGCATTACTACCGCCTGCAGCAGCAGGCCGGCGATCAGCAGCAAAGATTGGCGGTGCTGCTGGGTTGGCTGGGGCAGCGGGATGCGTCGTCGACGCTGCCGGGCGGGCGCGTGCCGGTGTTGCCGAGCGGCGAGTCGGTGGCGATCCGCGGCGCGGCCAATGCGCGTGTAGCGGCTGCCGGGATGGGCGCTGGCGTTGGGGCGGCGCTGGAACGCATCGAGATCCAGGCCGACTCGCTGACACCGTTCTGGCAGGGCATCACCGCGGAGCAGGGCGCGGCGCGCAATCCGGTGGTGGCGGCGCAGCGCCTGGCCGGCATCGAGCAAAAGTCGCTCGCCTTGCTCGACCGCCCGCAGGACCGGCTCGGCGCCCAGCCGCTCAGCCGCTTGACCGGCGGCCGCAGCCCGGCCGATTGCCCGGCCGGAGAGCTGAAGTCCGCCGCCGGACGACTGGCGGCGGAGCTGGACCACTTCTGCGCGGTGGCGCAGCAGCGGGACGCCGGCATCGGCCGCCGCGGGGGCGGAGCGCTGGTGGAGAAATCCATAGTCTCCAGTTGGCAAGGCAAAAGCCGGGAGGACGCGTTGGCCAATATGGCGCTGGCGCATGCCGCGCTGCTGTTGGCGGCCGGGCGGCGCGAAGATGCCGCCGAGGCGAAGGCTGCCTTATTGGATATGGCGCCCCGATTGTATGCTCCGCCCATCCGCCATGACGCCGAAGCGTTGGCCGGGAGGGTCGGCTTCCGCGACACGCTGGAGTTGCAGATTCGCGATCGCAGCTATGCACTGGACTTGGGCGGCGGTATCGGTCCGCTGGGGGTGAAGGCGGAGGCCTCGCTGACCGAACGCGAACGGATTCACCACAATCCGGTGCGCGCCGGCAGTTACAAGGATGTGCGCGTCACGTTGTCTGGCAACCTTGCCGATGCGGGCCTTCTGGAAAAACTGAAAGGCGCGTTGCTGAGCCAGCTGATGCCGCATGGGCTGGCAGAGCAGTTGCCGGCGGCGCTGGCCGGCGTGCAGTCGCAACTGGCCGGGCAGGCCGGGGGCGGCATCACGCTGTTGCTGCGCTTCTATCAACCGCAATATCAGCGCCAGGCGGACTTTCCTGCCGAGGCCGCAGGCTACCGGCTGCAACTGGCCAGGATGAGCGCCAGCGGCGATGCGGCCGTGTCCTTGTCCGGCGGCATTCCCGTGCAGCCCGGGGTGTCGCTGGAGCTGGGGTTTGCGGTCGGCGTTTCCGCCAGTACGGTGTTTTACGAGCGCTGGGGCGACAACAGCCTGACCGCGCCGATGATGCACTACCTGCATCTGCAGGCGGTGGGTGAACCTGAGCGTTGGCCCGGCTTGTGCCAAGCGCAAGCGCAGGGCTTGTCCGGTTTGTACCGGCAATTGGCGGACGAGGGATCCGCGGTGCACAAGGAGGCGGAGTATTTCCTGCGCCGCCAGCCGCAAGATGGCTTCGGCCAACGCTTCTTTGCCGCGATGCGTGCTTTTGCCGACGGTTCGGGCAGTTTCGCGCAGGCCGGCGCGGCGCTGGACGAAATGCTGCAGCGGCAATATCCCTTGTGGCAGGCGGACAAGCAGGCCTTCCCCGGCCTGGTGGAGCACGCGCTGCAGGCTTGAGCGCGCTTTAAACGAGATGGGCCCCGCAGCTCTGGCGACAGCCAGGCTCTCCGGGGTTTTTCATTTTGCGGTCTCTGCTGTTCTTGCGATGAGCGGTCAATTGCTTATTGATTGGCGCATCAACCATGGCGAGGGTTCGAAGCAGGGCTTGGGCGCGCCCGCCTCGCGCATAGCCAAGGCTGCCGGCGTGTTTGGACTTGCCGTCGGCGAGGAGCGCCTGGTCAATCTTGGCCTTCGGTCGGACGCGCCGCAACGGCTTGGCGCGAGTGCTGCCGTTTGAGCGGTTTTTGTAAGCACTCGCTTGCTAACTGTATTTCAATGTTTCTGGTCAGATCGTCCATTCCAAACCAGGAGCCGTCATGCATATTTCCAATTTTTCCCAGCCCAGCCAGGTTTCTCCGCAGTCCGCCGCAGGCGCCGAGCAGGCCCAGGCCGCTCGCAGCTTCGCCCAAGTTTACGATAAGGCCGACTTCAAGCCGGTGCCCAGCAACATCCATATGGTGTGGGTGGGCTCGCAGCCCGGCCCGACGCAGCAGGATTACCTGCGGCAATGGGCGGGCAAGAATCCCGACTCTGAAGTGAGCCTGTGGGTGGATTCCAAGCAGTTCGGCGCCTATGCCGCCAACAAGGCAGTGCGTCAGCAGGTGGACGAGCTGTTTCCCGGCGCCAAGGACTTCCAGGCCGAGAAGCTGTTCCGCGGCCTGTTCAGCCAGCTGTCCGCGACGCTGGGCAAAGAGGATGGCGCGCTGGGCCGCGCCGCGCAGAAGCAGGCGCTGAGCGAGTTGAACAAGGAGTTGTCCGCCCGGGGGAGCGAGGCCTGGCGACAGGCTCTACTGCCTCAAGGGGGCAAGGTGACGGCCGACAATGCGGCCAGCGTGCTGGAAAACTTCCGTCAGCAGGTCCGCGGCAACGACGAAAAGTTCCTGCTGGCCGACCGGCTGATTCTGGATCAGACCACCAAGGCATGGGATCGCTGCGCCGCCGGCGCCGAGCGCGATGTCGCCACGCTGGAGCAGATCCAGGCCTGCTTCTCCGATACCCCCAATATCAAGATCCGCGATCTGAGCAATCCCGGCGATATCGATTTGCGCAACCGCGACGCCTACCAGCATGAGATCGTCGGCCGCAACGGCGCCTACCCGGCGGCGTCCGACATTGCCCGCTACGAAATACTGCACAGCTATGGCGGGGTATACGCCGATATCGACCTGGAATGCACGCAGCCGCTGGCCGGCGCCCTGTCCGCCCACCCTGACCTGATGCTGGTGGGGTTGGCCGAAGGCAAGCGCGAAGCCAGCGGCAGCGCCACGCCTTATTTCGCCAATGCGCTGCTGGCCAGCCATCCCGGCAGCAAGATGCTGGACAGCTTCATCGACAAGATAGGCCGCGATTACCAGCAGATGAAGGGCAACGAGTTTGCCGGCGACCGCTACTTCAGCCGCGCCAACAAGAGCACCATCGAAGGCACCGGACCCAATGCGCTGCGCGGACATGTGGATATGGTGCTGCGCCAGTCCGAGGGCCGGCCGGAGGCGGCGCGCGGCGACGCGCAGTCGCTGGCCGAGCGCATTTGGAGTCAGGATGACGCCAGGAACAAGGATTTCTGGGCGGCAATGGACTCCCACTTCAAGTTCCCCGACGGTCTGGTCAACTTCGAGACCGAGGAGCAACAACAAAGCGCGACCAAAGGCATGGCGTAAGCCGATTGTTCCGCGCTGGGCTCCGCCGCATAGGGCGGCGGGGCAATCAATTTGAGGAAAATGCGATGCCTTTGTCTATTGGATCTTCCAGTCAGAACATTACCCGCCCCACAGCTGAAGCCTCTCACCCCCAGTCCGTCGCCAACGCCATGTCGGCGCGCCTGTTGCATGTCGGTCAGCAAGCCTCGTCCCAGGCGTCCGCGTTATCGGCTCCGACCGGTCTGGGAGGCATCGTTTCCACCGATCAGGTTGCCGAGCTGATTCTGGATAGAGTCAAACAAAAGCGGCAGCCGAACAGGTCGGTAGTCATTTTCATCGCAGGTCCGTCCGCATCCGGCAAGTCGGCGTTGACCGGGGCGCTGCAGCAGCGGGGACTCCGTTTCGAGCCAGTCAAGACCGATCATTTCTTGAAGTCGTTCTCCCAACTGGCCGCACTGCCGGCCAATCATGGCTTGCCAGTTGCCGAGTGGCCAGTAGTGCATGGCCATGCAGATTCATTCAACCGCGCTTTGGCGGACGATTTGTTGCAGGCGATTTCCGCTGGCCGCGAGTTTAGCTACTCGATACCGGCCAATTACCGAGAGGGGGTGATGATAGGCGGCTACCCGCGCGGCGAGCGCGATGCCTCAGGTCCTCGCCGGCAGGTCGGCGTTCCAGCCTGTGATACCTATCTGATCGAAGGCATTTCCACGCCGCATCTGGTGCGCGACGCCAGCCAAGTACTGGTGCGCTTGGATTGCGATTTCGATGAAACCGTCAAACGCAGGGCGGGTCGCGGCCACGATTCGGCGATACCGGCCGAGGTGCGGGTGGCGGAAGATCGCCGTCAGTACGAGGTCTTTCAGCAGGCCATGGACGCGCTTGGTGGCACGGTGGCGCCGGATATCGCCCTCGACTCTTCCGGCATGAGTGCCGGCCATTTCCAGTTGCGGCAAGCCGGCATGCCGCTGCCCCTGCTGCGGGCTCGGGGTGTGGACTGAAGGGGAGATAAACTTCGGCTCGCCATCAGATTCGCATCAGGATTCGTCCGGAGCGTTGGGGGAGACTGTCCGTCATCCAAGCAAAGGCCCGCAAGCGGGCATGGACCGATGACAGATAACGATGTGTTGAATCCGCTGGAAACATTGGGCGCTGCCGCCAGGCGTGGCGTGGCGGCCCAGGAGGTCTGGCTGTTGCAACCGCAGGCGGGGGAGGCGACGCGTCTTGCCCTGGCCTGGGCATCGGCTGGCGAAACGCTGGAACTGCCTGCCGACTGGCGGGGGCTGTTGCTGCTTGATCGGCTGGAGCTGACCGTGCTGAGTGGCCGTTTGAGCTTTCAGCCGTTGCGGCTGGAGGCGCTGACCAAGCTGCTGTCCTTCGTCGACGAGGCCAGGGATGCCGAGCAGCAGGCCGACGAGCGGCGCTGCGCCTTGTTGCCGCTGCGTGGGGACGAAGTCTGGTCCGACCGCCGCGGCTGCGAGTACTGGTTTCTGCGCCAGGTGCTGGCGCCGGAGGAACCGTTCTCGGCGCTGCTTTCGCTGCTCAGGCGCAGCGAAAGCTACTGGCTGGTGCGCTTCCTGCTGGCGCAGTCGGCCTGCGGCGACAAGTTGCAGGAGTTGGGCGAACGCTACGGCGTGTCCTACTCCCACTTCCGCCGCTTGTGCCGCAATGCGCTGGGCAATGCCGCCAAAACCGAGTTGCGAGACTGGCGCATGGCGCGCTCGTTGCTGGACGTGGCGGAGGGCGGCGACAGCCTGACCCAGGTGGCGCTCAAGCACGGCTATGCATCTTCATCGCATTTTTCCAATGAAATCAAGGGACTGATCGGCGTTTCTCCGCGTGGGCTGTCCAATATCATCCAGTTGGCCACCAAATGAACAAGTCTTTTTTACTCGCCGCCTTGCTGGGCTGCGCCCTGCTGTTGCCACCCGCCGGCGTCCTGGCGGCTCCGCCCGCGGAGCGCGCCGGCGAGGATGCCGGCTACATCGCCAAGAAAGACAGCCTGCGCGCGTTCTTCGACGCGTTGTCCTCGCGGTTGAAAAAGCCGGTGATTGTCAGCAAGCTGGCGGCGCGCAAACAGATCAGCGGCGATTTCGACCTATCCAGCCCGCAGGCGCTGCTGGAGAAGATGTCGCAGCAGCTGGGCCTGATTTGGTATCACGATGGCCAGGCCATCTATGTCTACGACGCCAGTGAAACCCGCAGCGCGGTGGTGTCGCTGCGCAATGTGTCGCTGTCGGCCTTCAATGATTTCCTGCGCAAGTCCGGCCTGTACGACAAGCGCTACCCGCTGCGCGGCGATGGCCGCAGCGGCACCTTTTACGTGTCCGGCCCGCCGGTGTTCGTCGATCTGGTGACCAACGCCGCGGCGATGATGGACAAGCAAAGCGATGGCCTGGATCTGGGCCGGCAGAAGATAGGCGTGGTTCGGCTCAACAACACTTTCGTCAGCGACCGCAATTACGAGCTGCGCGACCAGAAGATAGTCATCCCCGGCATGGCTACGGTAATCGAGAAGCTGCTGGAGGGCGAGCGCAAACCGGTGCAGGCTGCGCCGAACCGCCCGCCGGCGCGCGGCGGCGACATTCCCGCCATGCCTGACTTCCCCGGCGCGGCGGAGCTGAAGCCGCCGCCGTATGTGGCGGGACTCAGCCTGCCTGAGGCATTGAAGCAGGAGGGCGCCGCCGGCGACATCAAGGTGATCGCCTATCCGGACACCAACAGCCTGCTGGTGAAGGGCAGCGCCGAACAGGTGCGCTTCATCGAAAGCCTGGCAGCGGCGTTGGACGTGGCCAAGCGCCATGTCGAGCTGTCGCTGTGGATCATAGACATGCAAAAGGACGACCTGGATCAGTTGGGCGTCAACTGGAGCGGCAGCGTCACCGTGGGCAACAAACTGGGGGTGGCATTCAACCAGTCCAGCTCGCTCAGCACGCTGGACGGCACCCGCTTCATCGCCTCGGTGATGGCGCTGTCGCAGAAGAACAAGGCCAATGTGGTGTCGCGGCCGGTGGTGCTGACCCAGGAGAACGTGCCGGCCATCTTCGACAATAACCGCACCTTTTACGCCAAGCTGGTGGGCGAGCGCAGCGTCGATTTGCAGCATGTCACCTATGGCACGCTGGTAAGCGTGCTGCCGCGCTTTTCCGCCGATGGCCAGATCGAGATGTCGCTGAACATCGAGGATGGCCGCGAAACCCGCGCGCCGGATTACTCCCAGGACAATAAGGACGCCGGCCTGCCGGAAGTGGGCCGCACCCGCATCAGCACCGTGGCGCGGGTGCCGCAGGGCAAGAGCCTGCTGATAGGCGGCTATACCCGCGACGCCAGCGACAAGGTTGAGGCCAAGGTGCCGTTTCTGGGCGATTTGCCCTTGCTGGGCGGCCTGTTCCGCTACCAGCGCGGCAACCAGTCCAATACGGTGCGGGTGTTCCTGATCCAGCCGCGCGAAATCGACGAGCCGCTGACGCCCGACGCCAGCGACCTGTCAGCCGACCTGGCCAGGCGGGGAGGCATCGAGACCGATCCGCTGCAGCAGTGGGTGCGCAATTACCTGGACCGCGAACAGCGGGACGGCAAGTAGGCGGCGATGGAGGTCAACCACCGCGCGGTGTTCAGCATAGGGCTGCGTTCGCCCAAGCAGCAGGCCAAGCTGGAGGCCCAGCGCGACGCGCTGCGCCAGGGCGAGGCCCGGCAGGCGGATGCGCAGCAATTGGAGGACGCCAGCCCGGCGGCGGAAGTGCAGCGCTTCGTTCAGGCCAGCGACGAGATGGCGGCGGCGCTGACCCAGTTCCGCAACCGCCGCGACTACGACAAGAAGCTGGGCCATCTGGCCGACAGCTTCGAGCGGGTGCTGGACGAGGAGGCGCTGCCCAAGGCGCAGCAGATTCTGCAGGTGGCCAAGTCGCACGGGGTGTCGGCTGAAGAATTGCTGCGCCAGGCGCGAGCGCTGTTTCCCGACGACAGCGATCTGGCGCTGGTGCTGCGCGAGTTGTTGCGTCGGCACCAACTGGACGAGGTGGTGCGCAAGCGGCTGAAGGCGCTGCTGCGGCAAGTGGAGGAGCAGGCCGAGCCCAAGTCGTTCAAGGCCGGCATCAACTGCGCGCTGAAAGCGCGGCTGTTCGGCAAGGCGCTGGATCTAAGCCCTGGCTTGCTGCGCGCCAGCTACCGCCAGTTTCTGGAAAGCGAGGCTCCGGAGGCGGAAATCTACCAGGACTGGGTGTCCAGCTACGGTTACCAGCGCCGGGCGACGGTGCTGGATTTCATCGAGGGCGCGCTGCTGGCCGATATCGACTCGCAAGACCCCAGTTGCTCCGGACTGGAGTTCGGCAACCTGCTGGGGCGGATGAGCCAGCTCAAGGCGCTGCGCTCGGCGGATGCCTTGTTTGTTGGACGGATGCTGGGCAACCCGCTGGTCTGCCGCTTCAATCCCGACGAAGCCGATTGGCTGCTGTTTCTGCTGTCCCTGTTGCAGCAGCCGCAGCATGTGGACGCGCTGCTGGCCGAGACCGTGGGCGACGCCGCGCTGCTCAGCCGCCACGCCGACCACTCCTCGCTGCTGCAAGCCTTGTACCAGGCCTGCAAGGCGCTGCCGCCGAGCCTGTTTGTCGACGAGGGCTGGCAGCCGGCGCTGCTGGAAGAGTTCCGCCGCCTGGCCGGCATCGCCTACCGCCACGAACTGACGGAAAAACGGCGTGAAAGTTAACCACCCGGCGCACTGCGCCGGATTACCCTGGATGGAGCCCTGGTGTTGAACTCCTTGCTGAACGGCGCGCGCACGCGGCCGGAATTGCTGATCCTGCTGCTGATGGTGATGATCATCGCGATGCTGATCATCCCGCTGCCCACTTATCTGGTGGACTTCCTGATCGGCCTGAACATCGTGTTGGCGGTGCTGGTCTTCATGGGTTCGTTCTATATCGACCGCATCCTGAGCTTTTCCACCTTTCCGTCGGTGCTGCTGATCACCACGCTGTTCCGCCTGGCGCTGTCCATCAGCACCAGTCGGCTGATCCTGATTGAAGCCGACGCCGGCGAGATCATCGCCACCTTCGGCCAGTTCGTCATCGGCGACAGCCTGGCGGTGGGTTTTGTGGTGTTCTCCATCGTCACCGTGGTGCAGTTCATCGTCATCACCAAGGGTTCGGAACGGGTGGCCGAGGTGGCGGCGCGCTTTTCGCTGGACGGCATGCCCGGCAAGCAGATGAGCATAGACGCCGATCTCAAGGCCGGCATCATCGACGCTGACGGCGCACGCGAACGCCGCACCGTGCTGGAGCGCGAAAGCCAGCTGTATGGCTCTTTCGACGGCGCGATGAAGTTCATCAAGGGCGACGCCATCGCCGGCATCATCATCATCTTCGTCAACTTCATCGGCGGCATCTCGGTGGGCATGACCCAGCACGGCATGGACCTGTCCACCGCACTGTCCACCTACACCATGCTTACCATAGGCGACGGCCTGGTGGCGCAGATTCCGGCGCTGTTGATCGCCATCAGCGCCGGCTTCATCGTCACCCGCGTCAACGGCGACGGCGACAATATGGGCCGCAGCATCATGAGCCAGCTGTTGGGCAACCCCTTCGTGCTGGCGGTGACCGCGGTGCTGGCGCTGGCGGTGGGCATGCTGCCCGGCTTCCCCTTGCCGGTATTCCTGCTGTTGGCCGCCGCGCTGGGCGGATTGTTCTATTACAAGCAGCGCAAGGCCAAGGCCGGCGTCGCCGGCAAGAGCGCGGGCGCGGCGGCCGGGAGCGCCGGCGCGCAGGCGGCCTCTGCCGGCCAGGACAGCTCGCTGGGGCTGATCGGCAATCTGGACAAGGTGGCGGCGGAGACCGTGCCGCTGATCCTGCTGGTGCCCGCCGCGCGCCGCGCCGCGCTGGAGGAGGCGCAATTGGCGGAGAGGCTGCGCAGCCAGTTCTTCATCGATTATGGCGTACGCTTGCCCGACATGCTGCTGCGCGGCAGCGACAAGCTGGCGGATAACCGCGTGGCGGTGCTGATCAATGAAATCCGCGCCGACGAGTTCGAGCTGCATTTTGATCTGCTGCGGGTGGTCAACTATGCGGACGAAGTGGAGGCGCTTGGCATCCGGCCGTTACTGGCCAACCAGTGCGCCTGGGTGACGGCGGCCGACGGCGACAAGCTGGCCAAGCTGGGCTACCAGCTGCGCCCGGCTCTGGACGAGCTCTATCACTGCCTGGCCGCGCTGCTGGCGCGCCATGTCAACGAGTACTTCGGCGTGCAGGAAACCAAGCACATGCTGGATCAACTGGAAGGCAAGTATCCCGACTTGCTGAAGGAGGTGCTGCGCCACGCTACCGTGCAGCGTATTGCCGAGGTGCTGCAGCGGCTGCTGGCCGAGCGCATCTCGGTGCGCAATATGAAGCTGATCATGGAGGCGCTGGCGCTGTGGGCGCCGCGCGAGAAAGACGTGATCAATCTGGTCGAGCACGTGCGCGGCGCGCTGGCGCGCTATATCTGCCACAAGTTCGCCAGCGGCAGCGAGCTGCGCGCGGTGATGGTTTCGGCCGAAGTGGAAGACCTGGTGCGCAAGGGCATACGCCAGACCTCCGCCGGGGCCTTCCTCAATCTGGAGCCGGCGGCATCGGACGAACTGATGGACCTGTTCGCGCTGGGCCTGGACGGCCTGGGCGTGGCGCACAAGGACATGGTGCTGCTGGCCTCGGTGGATGTGCGCCGCTTCATCAAGAAACTGGTCGAAACCCGCTTCCGCGAGCTGGAGGTGGTGTCGTTCGGCGAAATCGCCGACAGCGTGTCGGTGAATGTGCTCAAAACCATCTGAACAAGGAGGCAAGCTTATGTTCGCACTGGATATCGCTCAACTAGTCCGCTCGGCATTGCAGGAGAGCGGCTGCAATCCGGCCATGCTGGGAGAGCTGGACAACCATTCCACCATCGCGCTGGATCTGCATGAGCTGCCCAGCATCCATATCAGCGCCCAGGATGGAGACGTCTGGCTGTGGGCGCGGCTGTCGGAACATGGCGAGGCGGTGCTGGCCCAGCGCGCGGGAGAGCTGCTCGGCGGCCTGATGCAGGGTTGCGGCTTTGCCCGCGCCGGCCAGTTGCAACTGGCGCTGAACGACGGCGCGCTGGAGCTGAAGGCGCTGGTGCATCCGGAGTACCTGGCCGACGGCGCGCGCTTTTCCGAAGCTTTGAACGGCTATTTCGACAGCCTGGAACGTTTCTGCGAGTTCACGCTGCGATGAAGCCGCCGCGCCTGTTGCGCCGGCTGGCCAGTCCGCAGCGCCTGTCCGGCCCGATCCTGGAGGCTGCCTTGCCCGGCGTGGCGATAGGCGAGTTGTGCGACATCCGCCGCAGCTGGCAGAACCGCGAGGTGGTGGCGCGCGCCCAGGTGGTGGGCTTTCAGCGCGAACGCGCGGTGCTGAGCCTGATAGGCAACGCCCGCGGGCTGTCGCGCGAGGCGGTGCTGGAACCCACCGGCCGCGCGATGTCGGCCTGGGTGGGCGAGGCGGCGCTGGGCGCGGTGCTGGACCCGACCGGCCGGATTGTCGAGCGTTTTGCCCCGGAGGCGGGCGCGGCGGGCGAGGAGCGCGGCATAGACGCCGATCCGCCGCCGTATTCGCAACGGGTGGGCATACGCCAGCCGTTGGCCACCGGGGTGCGCGCGATAGATGGCTTGTTGACCTGCGGCGTCGGCCAGCGGGTGGGCATTTTCGCCTCCGCCGGCTGCGGCAAGACCATGTTGATGCACATGTTGATAGAACAGACCGAAGCCGATGTGTTCGTGATCGGCCTGATAGGCGAGCGCGGCCGCGAGGTGACCGAGTTCGCCGAGTCTCTGCGCGCCTCGCCCCGGCGGGAGAGGTGCGTGCTGGTATACGCCACCTCCGACTTCTCGTCGGTGGACCGTTGCAACGCCGCGCTGCTGGCCACCACGGTGGCCGAGCATTTCCGCGACCAGGGCAAGAAAGTGGTGTTGTTCATCGACTCCATGACGCGTTACGCCCGCGCCCTGCGCGACGTGGCGCTGGCGGCCGGCGAGCCGCCGGCGCGGCGCGGCTACCCGGCTTCGGTGTTCGACAGCCTGCCGCGCCTGCTGGAGCGGCCCGGCGCCACGGCAGCCGGCAGCATCACGGCCTTCTACACTGTGCTGCTGGAGAGCGACGACGAGCCCGACCCGATGGCGGACGAGATCCGCTCCATTTTGGATGGCCACATCTACCTAAGCCGCAAGCTGGCCGGCCAGGGCCATTATCCGGCGATAGACGCGCTGAAAAGCGCCAGCCGGGTGGCGGGCAGGGTGACGGACGGCGCGCATCAGCGCAGCGCCGCCGCGGTGCGCGGATTGATGGCGCGATTGGAGGAGCTGCAGGTGTTCATCGATTTGGGCGAGTACCGGCCGGGCGAGAACGCCGACAACGATCGGGCAATGGCGGCGCGGGCGCCGCTGCTGCAGTGGCTGCGCCAGGGCATGGATGAATACTCGCCGCCGGCGGATACCTTGCGGGGCATGCATGAGCTTGCTGGTTGAGCTGCGGGCGCTGCTGAGGCGCTGCCAGGCGGAGCAGCGGCGCCACCTGAGCGCGCTGGCGCAATTGGCGCGCGAGGACCGGCAACTGGAGGGTCGCCAGCAGGACATTCGCAGCCAGAGCCAGGGCTTGCGCCAACTGCTGCACGCGCAGCGGCCGGGCGGCACGGTGCTGGACCGCGGCCAGCTGTTCGCCCTGCAGCGCAAGCAGGCGGTGCTGCGCCGCCAGCTGCAGAACCTGGATCTGCAATTGACGCAGGCGCAGGAGCAGCGCCTGCAACTGGAGCAGCGGCGCGAGCAGCAAGCGGCCTTGCATCGGCAGTGCTTGCGCAAGGAAGACAAGTACCAGCGTTGGGCGCAGTCGCAGCGCCGGCGTCAGCGTCTGCTGCGATTGCGGCTGGAAGAGACTGAACAAGAGGAGATAACGACATGGCAAGCGTGATGCCGACAACCGCGCCGGCGGCGGTGGCCCAGATTCAGAACGTCGAGGCCGAAGGGGTGGCGGGCGCGTTCGCCCGGCAGACCGGCCGGCTGGAGCATGAAGAGCAAACGCCCGGGCGCGATCGGGACGAGAAGGACAAGAAGGAGGCGTCGCCGGAAGGCGGCTTGGCGCTGCCGGCGGCCTGGCTGCCTCCGCCCGCCAGGCTGCAGCCGCATTACCGCCGGGAGCAGGGCGCGGTTGGCGGCGCGCGGACGGAATTCGGGGAGAAGGCGGGGGCGCGCAAAGGCGGAGGGGCAAGCGCGCAGCCGCCGGCGCCCGGAGCCACGGTCAGGCTGGATATCCGGCAGGCGCTGGCGGCGGCAATGCCGGCTGCCGGGCCGTTGCCGGCGGCCAAGGTCTCGGCGCATGCCGAGATTCTTTCCGGTTCCAGTGTTGGCAAGGACAAGGCCGAGCCGGCTAAAAAAGATGCCCAGGCCAGCCCGCAAACGCAGGCAGCGCCTTCCTCTTCCTCCGCGGCGGTGATTGCGGCGCCGCCTCGGTTGGAGCCGTTGTTGCAGGAGCATTTGCGGGCGGTGCTGCCGTCCGCGGGGGACGCGCCGGCAGGCTTGCCGGCGCAGCAGCCGCGCAGTGAAACGCGCAAGCCGGCGGCGAGCGAGTTGGCCGCCGCGATTGCCGATCAGCCGGTCCCGGCGCGGCATGCCGCCGCCGCCGCGCAGTTGCCGCCCGCCGCGCTGCCGCCGCGAACGCGGATGGAGAGCCAGCCGGCCATGCCGACATTGGCGACGGCAGCCGAGTCGCAGCCTGGCCTGACCTATCGCTTCCAGCGCTGGGGGGGCGAACACTCAGTCAACATTCAGTTGTTGCCGAGTCACGGCGCCGCGCAATTGACCTTGCAGCCGTCGGACAGCCTGGTGCAGCAGCGGCTTGGCGAGCAGTGGCAGCACGGCAATCCGCAGCAGTGGAGCCTGTCGCGCGACGGCGGCGAGCGCCAGCAGCGGGACAGGCAGCAGCCTGAATCCGAGGAGGACGCCTGATGCTGAAGCTGCGCCATTTGGACCGCCGGACGCTGGCGCTGCGGCAGACCGCGGCGGCCTGGGCGGCGCAAGGCTGGGAGGCGGAAATCGCCTACCCGCCGCGCAGCGGGCGCTGGCTGGAAATAGCCGACGAGCAGGAGCGATGGCAGGGCTGGCTGGAACCGCGGGCCTGGTTGGCGAGCCGGGCGCCGGATCTGGCGGTGCTGGCCAGCGGCGCCGGGGTGGAGCGGCAGGTCGCTCAACTGATCGCGGCCAGCGCCGAACCGTTGCAATGGCCGATGCCGGACATGGCCGGCGGACGGCTGCGCGCTGGCGCCCAGTTGGACGGCGGCGAGCTGCCGCAGCGCCCCTTGCTGCGGGTGGCTACGCCGGAGGGGCCGGTATGGCTGGCCAAGGCTCCCGCGCCGCGGCTTTTGCCCGCGGCGGCGGCGGCCAGGCTTGAGCGGCTGACGGCGCCGCTGATGTTCGGCCTGGGAAGCAGTCGCATCAGCCTGGCCCTGTTGCGCAGCGTGCGCCGCGGCGATGTGCTGCTGATCCAGCAGCCGGCGTCGCCGGTAAGCTGCCATGGCCGGGTTGTGGGGCGTTATCAACGATTTGAGGAAGGAATCATCATGGAATGGCAGGCAGAGGAAGCCGCGGCGCAGGATGAACCGGCGCTGGCCGACATCAGCCAGCTGCCGGTGCGGCTGGAATTCGTATTGCAACAGAGCCGGGTGACGCTGGCCGAGCTGCAGCAATTGTGCCAGGGCCAACTGCTGCCCTTGCAGGCCGGCGTCGAGCGTCAGGTGGAAGTGCGCGCCAACGGCGCCTTGCTGGGACGCGGCGAGCTGGTGCAACTGGATGGGCAACTGGGCGTGGAGGTGGCGCAGTGGCGGGACGGTGCGGCCGATGTCGAATGATATCTCGCTGATCGCGCTGCTGGCGTTCTCCACGCTGCTGCCTTTCCTGATCGCGTCTGGCACCTGCTTCATCAAGTTCTCCATCGTGTTCGTGATGGTGCGCAACGCGCTGGGCCTGCAGCAAGTGCCATCCAATATGACGCTCAACGGCATCGCCTTGCTGCTGTCCATGTTCGTGATGCTGCCGATCGCCCAGCAGGCCTACAGCTATTACCAGGAAGAGCGCGTCAGCTTCAACAGCGTCGAGTCGGTGAGCAATTTCGTCGAAAACGGCCTGGATGGCTACCGCGGCTATCTGCAGAAATATTCCGACCCGGAGCTGACCCGCTTTTTCGACAAGGCCCAGGCCCAGCGCAGCGAGCGCGAAACCGGCAATGCCGTGGTCGACGAAGAGCCATCCATCTTCGCCTTGCTGCCGGCCTATGCGCTCAGCGAGATCAAGAGCGCGTTCAAGATAGGCTTCTACCTCTATCTGCCCTTCGTGGTGGTGGATCTGGTGATCTCCAGCGTCTTGCTGGCGCTGGGGATGATGATGATGAGTCCGGTGACGATCTCGGTGCCGATCAAACTGGTGCTGTTCGTCGCGCTGGACGGCTGGACGCTGTTGTCCAAGGGTCTGGTGCTGCAATACCTGGATCTGGCGACGTAGCGGGCGGCGGGGCGGCAGGAAATGGCGCTGCCAGATTTTGAACGGCAGTTTGAACGGCAAGCGGAGTGTCCGCTGCGTGGACGATGATTTTCATGGCCGGGGCTGCCCGGCTGGCAGGTCAGGGAGCGGTTTCGCCAGCCCCCTGACAACCCCAGGCGACCCGCACCCCTCGCCAAGGCGCCGCCGAACTCGCGATTTGCTAGCGTCAAATCGCTCAGACAGACGGCGGCTTAAAACCTTGGCGAGGGATGCGGGGACGACTTGCGCTGACGGGGAGGCGGGCGCCTCCGATGCGTCTTGCTCTCTGGCCCGTGCATGCACGGTTTTTGTTGATTGAAAGGTTTTCCTATGAACGACCTGGTTTTCGCCGGCAACAGGGCGCTGTACCTGGTGTTGTTGATGTCGGCCTGGCCCATCATCGTCGCCACCGCCATCGGCTTGCTGGTGGGGCTGTTCCAGACCGTCACCCAGTTGCAGGAGCAGACGCTGCCGTTCGGCATCAAGCTGTTCGGCGTCAGCCTGTGCCTGTTCCTGCTGTCCGGCTGGTATGGCGAGACGCTGCTGGGATTCGGCCGCGAAGTGATGCGGCTGGCGCTGGCCAAGGGCTAGCGATGCAGTTCGGGTTGTTCTTCGAGATTCACGGCTGGGTGGCCGCGGCGGCGCTGGGCTTTGCCCGGGTGGCGCCGGTGTTCTTCATCCTGCCTTTCCTCAACAGCAATGTGCTGACCGGGATGGTGCGCACCTCGGTGGCGATGCTGGTGGCGCTAGGCCTGTGGCCGCATTCGCCTGAGGCGCTGCCGGCCTTCGAGGCGCTGCCCTTTGTTATGTTGATCGCGCGCGAGGCGACGGTGGGCCTGCTGCTGGGTTGTCTGCTGGCTTGGCCGTTCTGGGTGTTCCATGCCTTGGGCAGCATTATAGACAACCAGCGCGGCGCCACCCTGAGCAGCAGCATCGATCCGGCCAACGGCGTGGACACCTCGGAACTGGCCAATCTATTCAACCTGTTCGCCGCCGCGGTCTATCTGCAGGGCGGCGGCATGGGGCTGATGCTGGACCTGTTCCGCCAGAGCTACCTGCTGTGCGACCCGCTGGGCGGCGGCATGCCGGCTTTGACCCCCGTGCTGGGCCTGCTCAACCAGGTGATCTCCAAATCGGTGGTGCTGGCCAGTCCGGTGATGGCGGCGCTGCTGCTGACCGAGGCGGTGCTGGGCCTGCTGTCGCGCTTCGCGCCGCAGATGAACGCCTTCGCGGTGTCGTTGACGGTAAAGAGCGCGGTGGCGCTGGTGATCATGCTGCTGTATTTCGCGCCGGTTTTGCCGGACGCGTTGTCGCGGCTGTCTTTCCAGCCCGGAGCCTTGTCCGGCTGGCTGCCGCCGGGGCGCTGACATGTCCAACAAGACCGAACAGCCGACGCGCAAGCGTCTGCAGGACTCGGCCAAGAAAGGCCAGTCCTTCAAAAGCCGCGATCTGGTGGTGGCCTGCCTCACGCTGTGCGGCGTGGCCTATCTGGTGTCCTTCGGCTCGCTGGTGGAACTGATGGGCGCTTTCCGCCAAGCCATCGCCGGCGGCTTCAGCCTGGACATGGCGGGCTACGCCAAGGCTGTGGCTTGGCTCGGGCTGAAGCTCTTGCTGCCCATCTTCCTGCTGTGCGTCGCCGCCTCGGCGCTGCCGGCGCTGCTGCAAAGCGGCTTTGTGCTGGCCAGCGAAGCATTGAAGCTGAATCTGTCGGCGCTCAATCCGGTCAATGGCTTCAAAAAACTGTTCAGTTTGCGCACGGTGAAAGAAGCGGTAAAGGCGCTGCTTTATCTGGCCAGTTTCGCGGTGGCGGTGACGGTGATCTGGCGCAAGCACAAGGAGTTGCTGTTTTCCCAGCTCAACGGCGGCCCGCTGGAAATGGCGGGGGTGTGGCGCGAGCTGCTGCTGTCGCTGGTGCTGACCTGCCTCGGCTGCATCGTGCTGATCCTGCTGCTGGACGCCATCACCGAATACTTCCTGTTCATGAAGGACATGAAGATGGACAAGCAGGAAGTGAAGCGCGAGATGAAGGAGCAGGAAGGCAATCCGGAAGTCAAGTCGCGCCGCCGCGAGGCGCATATGGAAATCCTGTCCGAGCAGGTGAAGTCCGATATCGAAAACTCGCGTCTGATCATCGCCAACCCCACTCACATCGCCATCGGCATCTACTTCCGTCCCGATGTGGTGCCGATTCCCTTCGTCTCGGTCATGGAAACCAACCAGCGCGCGCTGGCGGTGCGCGCCTATGCCGAGAAAGTCGGCGTGCCGGTGGTGCGCGACGTGCCGCTGGCGCGGCGCATCTTCGCCGGCCATCGCCGCTATTCCTTTGTCAGCCTGGGCGAGGTCGACGAGGTGCTGCGCCTCTTGGTATGGCTGGAGCAGGTGGAAAACGCCGACCGGCCGCCCGAGGATGGGCTGGCGGGGCCGGCTGGCTGAGCTTTTTGCGCCGCCCCCCGGCCGGAGAGAGCCGGACAGCGAGCGAAACCGCTGGTTTGCCCGTGCTGCGGCAGCGCATGGCGCAAGCAATGAGCGATTCCTGAATGTTTGTCCCGGCGCTCCGCGCTTAAATGATCTCGACCGTTTTTCACGCGCGCCGCGCGGCGAAGGCGGTTGCTAGCCAGCTCTGCCGGGTTGGTGACCTTACCAGGAGCAGATATGAACGCTAATGACAATGTCAGCGACGACCGTTTTGCGGAGGTGGTCTGGGAAGCCGTGAGCGGCGGCGCCACGTTGAAGGACGTGCACGGGATTCCGCAGGACATGATGGAAGGCCTGTACGCCCACGCTTACGATTTTTACAACAAGGGACGGCTCGACGATGCGGAGACTTTTTTCCGTTTCCTCTGCATCTACGATTTCTACAACCCCGACTACATCATGGGCCTGGCCGCCGTGTGCCAGTTGAAGAAGCAGTTCCAGAAGGCCGCCGATCTCTACGCGGTGGCCTTTGCGCTGAGCAAGAGCGATTACCGGCCAGTGTTCTTCACTGGCCAGTGCCAGCTGTTCATGCGCAAGGCCGCCAAGGCCAGGCAATGCTTTGAGCTGGTGTGCGAGCAAAGCGCGGACGAAGCGCTGCGCGCCAAAGCCCAAGTGTATCTGGACACCTTGCAGGAAGCCGAGAGCGAGCAGTCCCGACAGCAGAAAAAGGAGCAGGCATGAGTGATGCAGGCACAATAGGCCGCAGTGCGTATCTGCACAATCCCAAGCTGGCCGAAACCGCATTTGAGAGCGTCCGCAAGGACAGCAGCTTTCTCGACGCCGCGGACAAGGCGCTGAAGTCGGTGCTGGCCACCAAGGCCGGCGACGGCGACGTCCAGGTCCGCGAACGCGACCTGGCAACGCCGGCGCTGACCCAGCCGACGCCCAGGGCCAAGGAGGAACTGGACGGCAGCGGCAAATTGACTTTGCTGCTGGGCAAGCTGATGTCGCTGCTTGGCGATGTCTCGTTGTCGCAGCTGGAGAGCCGCATCGCCACTTGGCGGGCGATGATGGAGGCGCAGGTCGAGATGGGCGACAAGCTCTCACGCGAGTTCCAGCAGGCATTCCAGGAGGCGAGCGAAGCCACCGAGGTTTTCAAGAGCGCATCCGGCCAGTACGACAGCGCCAAGCAGGCGGCGGAGGCCGCGCAGAAAAAAGCCGAGGCCGCCCAGGCCAAGGTGGACGCGATGTCTCCGGACGAACCCGGTTACGCCGAGGCCCAGTCCGCCAGCCAGCAAGCGGCTGCCGACGCGCTGCAAGCCAAGCAGAAGGCCGACAAGGCGTTCGACGTGGCGGAGAAGGCCCGGGTCGTGGCCATGGACAAGGCCAGGATCGCCGACGATCTGGCCGGCAAGGTGCAAGGGGCAAACGTCAATGCCGATGTCTCGCGCAAAACCGGCGATGACAATTTGTCCAACGTCGCCAAGCTGACGATGCTGATGGCGATGTTCGTCGAGCTGGTCGGCAAGAACAGCGAAGAAAGCCTGAAAAACGATCTCGCCCTGTTCCAGTCGCTGCAGGAAGGCCGACAGAAGGAAATGGACAAGAAGTCCACCGAGTACCAGGAAGAGGTGCGCAAGGCAGAGGAGCTCAATCGCACCATGGGGTGCATTGGCAAGATTCTGGGTGCGGTGCTGACGGTGGTCAGCGTCGTGGCCGCAGCATTCACCGGCGGCGCCAGCCTGGCGCTTGCCGCTGTGGGCGTCGCGCTGATGGTGGCGGACGAGGTGGTCAAGGCCACCACCGGGGTGTCCTTCATGGAAGAGGCTTTGAAGCCGTTGATGGACAAGGTGCTCAAACCGTTGATGGACCTGTTGGGCAAGGCCATCGCCAAGGCGCTGGAAGGCATGGGGGTGGACAAGAAGACCGCCGAGCTGGCCGGCGCCATCATCGGCGCGGTGCTGGCCGCCGTCGCCATGGTCGCGGTGATGGTGGTGGTGGCTGTCGTCGGCAAGGGCGCCGCCAGCAAGCTGGGCGGCGCGCTAAGCAAACTGATGGGCGACACCATCAAGAAGATGGTGCCCACGGTGATGAAGGAGCTGGCCAAGAACGGCAGCAAGGTGCTGAGCCAGGGCTTCCAGCGTTTGGCCAACAGCCTGGGTCTGCAAACCGACGCCGCCGCCAAGCAGATGATGGCCAACACGCTGGGCCGCATCGTGGTCGGCGGCGAGGTGGCTCAAGCCACCACCCAGGCCGGCGGCAATGTGGCGCAAGGCGTGTTCATGAAGAACGCCAGCGACGCGCTGGCGGACTTCACGCTGGCGCGCGCCGCGATGGACCAGATCGAACAATGGCTGAAACAGGCGGTTGAAGTGTTCGCCAGCACCCAGAAAATCACCCAGGAACTGACCACGGCGATGTCCAGCGCGCTACAGCAGAACGGCGAAGCCGGCCGTTTCGTGCTGCGTCAGAGCCACGCCTGAAGAATATGAGGAATTGATCATGAGCAACGCCATTACATCTTCCCCGCTGTTCCCTTCCCGCCTGCCGTCGAGCGGTGTCGATCTGGCCGGCAGCGCAGCCAAGCCGCGCCTGCAGGACGGGCCGATTTCGGTCGGCACCCTGCAGGCGATACTGAGCCAGAGCGGCGATGCCGGTCGAGAGCTGGCCGGCGCGCTAGCCGGCAAACCGGACCTGGCCCAGCCGAAGCTAAAGCCGCAAGACGCCGGCGTGCTGCACGCCTGGCTGGCCGACAAGTACGAAGACGCCGGCTTCACCGCCGGTGTCGAGCACACGGCCAACAAGCTTGAGCAGGCGATAGACAAGGAGCTGAAGCAGCGCAGCACCGAGGGCGGCGACGCTGGCTTCGATATCAGCGGTCTGTCCACCAGCATGGCCGCGCTGCTGTCCCAGGCCATTGTGCTGATGTCGGCGCTGCGCACCGCCGACAATGCGTTGAGCACCAAGCTGTCGCTGGTCAGCTTCGACGCGACCAAGGCCACGGCGGCCTCCATGGTGCGCGAAGGCATCGCCAACCTGTCCAGCAGCATCGTGCAGAGCGTCGGTCAGGTGGCCATCACCGGCGTCGGCGCCAAGAAGAGCCTGAACGGCCTCAATGCCGAGCGCGGCGCGTTGAAGAACAACGCGCCCAAGCTCAGCAAGCTCGGCGACGAGGGCCGCAGCGTCCAGACCACGCTGGGCCGCCAGAACACGGTCAAGCTGGGCGCCGATGCCGACAACCTGAAGCAGGTGGGCCTGAAGCCGCAGAACGGCGCGGCCCGTCCGGAGGTGAGCGCGTTGAGCGGGCAGCCTAGCGCCGCCGGCAGCGTGGCCGACGGCATGGCCGGAGAGCAGATCGGCCTGCAGTCCAGCAACACGCGCCTGGCCAAGCAACATGAGACCGCGCTTGGCGGCACCGCCGACGGCCTGGGGGTCAAGAGCCAGACCGAACAGCGGGCGCTGGATGACACCAAGCTTAAGGCCCAGGCCAAGCAGACCACCGGCAAGGCCATCATGGACAGCTCGGCCGCGGCCGGCAGTATCGCAGGGGGATCGGGCCGCTACGCCTCCACGCTGGAACAATCAGAGCAGCAGATCAGCCAGGCTTCCAGCCGCGTGGCCAGTACGGCTTCCGAGGAAACCCGCGAAAGCAGCCGCAAAGCCGATAGCATCATTCAGGAACTGCTGCGCACGCTGGATGGCATCAGCCAGTCCAAGAGTTCGGCGATGGCCGCGATCGCCGGCAATCTCCGCATCTGATCCGTCCCATCGGAAAGCGGCGGGGCGGCATTAGCGCCCCGCCCGCCGTCCCGGCCTTTCCGGCCGGGACGGCGTTCCGCACCATTGATTCCGCCCGCGCCGCCGACGTGTAGCGGCGCTGGCCATGCAGGGGAATTCCATGTACGGCATTCAAACTTCGACCTCCATGCCGCTGACGCGGCCGCAGACTCCGGAAACCCAAGCCGCCGCGCAACGCCCCGACGCGTCCGGCGCCGCCGAGCCGGCGCGCGCGGTCGCGCAAGGGCCATCCGTTCCCGCGCTGGGCGCCGCCAAGATCAAGGCCGACGAGCTGAGCCGGGCCGCGCAGGACGTCCGCCGCAGCGTTCAGAGGCAGGCCTCTTATGAAACCAAGCTGGTGGAACAGCGCTCGCCGTTCTCCGGCGTCGTGCCGCCATCGGCCGAGGCGGCGCTTGCCAAGCGCGCAGCGCTGGCGGGCGAGCTGGACGAGGCCAAGAACGCCCAGACCCTCAGCGCCAGGCTGTTCGAGGGCAGTCTGCAGGGCGTGGCGCAAAGCGCTTACTCGATGAGCGACGAGCAAAAGCAGGCATTGCGTTCGGGCCTGGAAGACGCGTTCGCCGCCGCGCCGCCGCAGGCCCGCTCCGCCGGCGCGCCGATGTTGTACTCGGCAAACGCCGTGGCGGACGACGGCATGTCGGACAGCGAATTGTGGGCGGAGATCAGCAAGGCCATCGGCCAGATCAAGGACAACTACCTGGGCGTATACGAGAACGTCGTTGGTCAGTACACCACTTTCTACAAGGCGTTCAGCGACATTTTGTCGAAAATGGCGAACTGGATCACGCCCGGCGGTGACGGCAACAAGGTCAAGCTTGATGTTGGGGCGCTGAGGAGCGCGCTGGAAGATGACCTGAAAACCAAGTTCTCGCTGCCGAATAAGGAGGCCGTGCTCTTTCCCGTGCAAGCAAAGGGCGCGACTTCGGTTCAGGGCGGCAGCAAGAGCGATGCCGAGAAATGGGCTGCCGAGATGGGCCTGCCTGACTCCTGCGTCAAGCAGTCCGCTGATGGCAAGTGGGTGGTGGTGATCGACATGACGCCGGTCAGCACGATGATCGATAACGTCGGCAAGCTGGGCTCCGGCGTGGTTGAAATGGACAACGCCAAGTTCCAGTCCTGGCAGTCCGGCTTCAAGGCTCAGGAAGAGAACCTGAAAAACACGCTGCAGACGCTGACCCAGAAATACAGCAATGCCAATTCGCTGTTTGACAACCTGGTCAAGGTTTTGAGCAGCACCATCAGCAGCTGTCTGGAAACCGCCAAGTCCTTTCTGCAGATTTGACACCTGATTGGGAGCAAGCGATATGACTATTACCGCTTCATTGTCGCGCGCTGCGTCTTGTCCGGACCTGAGCGCGCTTCATGCCGGCGCCGGCTCGCCGCGCACCGGACTGGCCCGGCAGCTGAGCGCCGCCGAAGGTCGCGCCGGCATGCCGGCGACGCGCGCGCTGTCAGACGGCGATCTGGCCGGCTACCAGGCCGGCTTCGCCAACCGCAGCCTGGATGCGCTGTTCGCCAATATCGGCCGCGCCGACGCGCTGCGCGATGTGTACCACGGCTCGACCAATGTCTATGCCAAGCTGGAAGTCGCCGAATTCGCCAAAGTCTATCATCAGTTGTCGCGGCAAGCAGGCCTGAGCACTGAGGCGCGCGGCGTGCTGGACGGGCAGGCGCGCCGGTACGCGGAACAGATACTGAAGGACGGTCTGGGAGAGCGTTCCGCCTTCGGCCCATGGACGCCGAAAAACGCCAAAGGCTATCGGTTGCGCAGCGGGCTGGAGCGTCAGCTGGCGCAGTTCGCCGCCAAGCATCTGGCGGGGGACGCCGCGCGGCTGGGCGACGCTATGATGCGCGACGAGGTTATGCCTTTCGTTCGACAGTATCTGGAGCATCAACTGGGCGGGCAACTGAACGAGGAGATGCTGAGCCAGTTATGCGGCGTGTTCGACCGCGCGGCCTTCCAGGCTTTTGAAGCGCTGCGCGCCGCGCGCGGCCAGTTGCAGGATTTGCATGGCCTGGGGGTCGGCAAGCTGGCGCGCGATCTGGATACCGTGGCGGTGCTGCCTTTGCTGTTGCGCAATGTGCTGGCGCAGCTGCAGCCGCCTGCGGCGGAGGCGCGGGCTGAACCGCCGCCGACCGCCGCGCCAGGCGCAGACAACGGTTCGACGCCGCCAACTGCCGGCGTCACCATCAATATCGGCGACATTCATATCGACAACAGCCGGCATATCGACAACAGCCGGCATATCGCCCACCATCATGGCGGCAGGCGGCGCGGGGGTGACAGCCCGACGTCGCTGGCGGTGTCGTTGCGGCTGCGCCATCTTCAGGGCCGTGCGGCGCAGCCGGCCGATCTCGGCCGCGATCCCGCCGCTGGACGCAGCGGCGCCCGGCCTGCCGGCGAAGAGGCCGCGCCACGCCGTGAAATGGACATCGGCGGGCGACGCGCCAGCGTCTCGACGCAGACCCCAGCCGACGCCGAGCCGCGGGGCCGGGCAGATGACGGCGCGGGTGTAGGCGCCGGGGCCGGCCCGGCGCTGGCCGCGCAAGAGCCCATATCTGGCCGGACGGCCTTGCCGTTCGCGGTATGGCGCAGCTACTACCCGGAGACGGTGCTGCGCTCTGCCGGTTTTCATCTGAACGGCGACGCCCATCCGGCTGCGCGGGCGCTGATCACCGACCTGCGAAATGCGCTGCGGCTGAACGGCGGAGAGCTGGCATCAATGCCGGAGCAGGCCGCGCTTATAGCGGTGCGCGACAGTTTTCTGCGCGAGGCTCCGGCGCGGGACGGCGTGCCGCAACCTTATCAGCGCCCTCTGGACGAGGGACAGTGGACGACGCTGCACAACGCGCTGGACGCCCATGCGCAACGCGATCAACTGCGAGGCCAAGTGCAAAAGCTGGCGCGGCTGACCAATCTAGCCGCCGGCGACTGGCAACCGGATAGTGTGGTGGCGCGCTTGCTGGACTGGGCGCGGCCGGCGCAGAGCGTGTCGCCAGCGGCGCCGCAACCGCAGCGTGCATCAGCTGCTGCTGCGGCATCGCTGGTATCGGCGGCGCCGGTTGACGGCTTCGCCGATATCGAGCTGAGCCGAGCGCCATTGCGCAATCTACCCACTGCGGCCTATCTGCGCAGCCAGCGGTTCGTCGATCAGCCGCGCATAGCCGGCGAGTTGCTGTTGGGTGCGCTGCGCGACGCTTTGCAGGCCGACCCGGCGACGCCGGCGGCGCGACGGATCGCTTTCGAGAAGAGCCGCGACGCATTGTTGCCGAGTTTCGGCCGGGTGCCGGTGCTGGAGGCGTTCGCCGGTGGCCGGGCAGAGAAGCTGGAGCCGGAACTGGAGCGTCTTCTCCCGGTGATAGCGCGCCATCCGCAGCGCCAGGCATTGGCTGGCTTCGCACGCCAGATGGTCCGCGAAACCGCGTTGTTGCGCGGCAGCGCGCCCAATCCGCTGCTGACCCGGCTTTTTGGCGCGCTGGGGCTGGATGCTGCGGAGGAGGCCGGACGCCGAACGCCGCAGACGGCGTCGTCCGACGTCATCCTTACTGTCGATGGCCAGCACGTGAACGCCGCCGCGGCCAGGGAGCGCGTAGATGCGAAGCGGCATTGACGCGCGGGTCAGGGCGGTGATCGGCGCCTGCCTGGCCGCCGACGCCGCCCGCATCCAGCCGTCGGCGCGGCTGGTGGACGAGCTGTACGCCGATTCGCTGGAGCTGCTGGACATGGTGATGGCGCTGAACGACGAGTTTGGCATCGACATCGGCGTCGACGACATCGCGGCCATCCGCACGGTGGCGGATGTGCAGGCGGCGGTGGCGCGCCAACTGGCGGCGGCCGCTTAGTCCAGCGCGCGACGCAGCGCGTCCCGGAGAGCTTGCAGGTCGTGGTCCGGCGGCGGCGGCCGGCGCAGCAGGGACTCGAAGCGGCGGGCGGCGGCGGCCAGTTCCTCGCGGCCTGCCGCCAGCGCGGCGCCGCGCAGGCGGTGGGCGTGGTGGATGGCCAGTTGCCAGTCGCGCTCGCGCAGGGCTTGTTCCAACTGGCTGGCGTCGTCGGCGCAACTGGAGCGGAACACCTGCTCCAGTTGGTTGGCCGGCGGTGGCGCGGCAGGTTCGCTGGGTTTGGCGGGCCGGTGGTCCAGCCATAGCGTCAGGATCTGCTCCAATTGCTCCAGCCGCAAAGGCTTGGACAAACAGCTGTCCATGCCGCTGTCCAGGCAGCGTTGCTGGTGCTCGATGCCGGTCGTGGCGGAAATGGCCACGATGGGCAGGTGGGGCTGCAATTGCAGCGCCGGATGGCGACGCAGCCGTTGCGCCAGCTCGTAGCCGTTGACGCCGGGCAGATTGCAATCCAGCAGCACCATGGAGAAGCACTGCCCCTGGTCCAGCAGCGCCAGCGCAGCGGCGGCGTCCTCCGCCATCACGGCAAGGTAGCCCAGTTCTTGCAGCTGCTGGGCAATGACGAAGCGGTTGGCCGGCTGGTCTTCCACCACCAGGATCGGCGCATGCCCAGGTTCCGGCCGCGATGGCCCTACGGAGGATTCGCCCTCGATATGGCTTGCCTGAGGCGGCACACTGCGCACCGGCAGCCGCAGGGTCATGGTTGTGCCGAGGCCCGGCAGGCTGGACAGCGCAATGCTGCCGGCCATCAGTTCCACTAGTTGGCGGCAAATGGCCAGCCCCAGACCGGAGCCGCCATAGCGGCGAGTGGTGTCGTCCGCCTGGGAGAAGGCCGAGAACAGCCGGCTTTGCTGCTCCGGCGCAATGCCGATGCCGGTATCTTGCACCGTGATCAGAAGAACGCCGTTTTCCTGGTCGGCCAGCTGCAGATCCACCCGCAGCAGCACCTCGCCCTGATGGGTGAATTTCACTGCATTGCTCAGCAGATTGCTGAGGATTTGCCTTATCCGCACCGGGTCCAGCATGACTTGATGGTTGTCCAGTCCCGCCAGTTGCACGTTCAGCCGCAAGCCCTTTTTTTCCGCGCAGGTCCGGTAGATGGCCGCCACGCCGGCGGCCAGGGCCTCCATGTCTGTGGGCACCGGCTCCAGAGCCAGCCGCTGGGCGTCCAGCTTCGATATGTCCAGCACATTGTCCAGCAATTCCAACAGATTGACCGCCGAGGCGTTGGCCAGCGCCGCCAGCTCTTGTTCGCGCGGCGGCAGCGCGGCGCGGCGCAGCAGCTCCACCGAGGCCAGGATGGCATTCATCGGCGTGCGGATTTCGTGGCTCATCATCGCCAGGAATAGCGATTTTTCCGCCTCGCTGCGTTGAGCCGCCCGCTGGGCGGCTCGCGCGCGCTGCGCCAGCAGCACCAGTGCCAGCAGGCCGATGCCCAGCGCGGTGAGCTCGAAAGCGTAATAACGGGCGATGGAGCGCCATGACGGCATGCCGTAGTCTGTGGTCCGCAGCCAGGTGTAGAGGATGGCGTCGGTGTCTTCAGCGGTGAGTTGCGCCAGCGATTTGTTGATGATGTCGCGCAGCATCGGTTGGCGCAGGTTGACCGCCATCGACACCAGACGCGGCATCTCGCTGACGCTGCCGGCGATATGCAGCGTGCCGTAATAGCGGCGCTGGATTACTGCCTGCAAGGTGGCGTCCAGGCCGACTGCGGCATAGGCGCGGTTTTCCGCTACCGCGTCCAGCGCCGCCAGCGGCGTGGCGGCCGGCACGATATGTATGTCGGGATAGTACTGACGCAGGAAGTACTCGTAGGGATCGCCTTGCTCAACCGCGACAGTCTTGCCGTTAAGTTTGGCGGGATCGAATACGATGGGCTTGTCCGCCCGGGTGACCAGCAGGGTGCTGCCGGAAAAATAGGGGTCGGTAAACAGCATCTGCTGATTGAACGGCGCAGGAATCAGCTTGGGCGAGGTGGCGGTGAGCAGGTCCAACCGGCCTTGCAGCATCATCGTCATCGCCTGGAAGCGGTTTTGCACCGGCACCAATTGGAAGCGGATGCCGCTGATGTCTGCTATCCGCTGCAGATACTCCTGGGTCAGGCCCTTGTGCTCGTCTTGCTCAAGGTATTCGATCGGCCAGCCGTGCGGGTCTATCGCGTAGCGCACCACTGGCTGGCGGGACAGCCAGGCGCGTTCCGGCGCATTGAAGGTGCTGGCCATGCTCTGGCTGTGACCGAGCAGCAGGACCAGGGCCAGCAGGGCCGCCAGGAGCGGGCCTCCGTTGCGCAGCCTCGATGCCGGCTTCATTTGTCCTCCAGCCGGTGTTGCAGTTGGAACAGTTCGTTGTCGCGCCGCAGGCCGAGTTTTTTCAGCGCCGACTGCTTCTGGTTGCTGATGGTCTTGATGCTGCGCGAGAACTTGGCCGCGATGTCGCTCACCGACAAGCCGTGCAGACAGCAGCGCAACACTTCGCGTTCGCGCGGCGACAGGTCGGGATGGTCGAGCAAGGTGGGACTGGGGCCGTGCGGCGGAGGTTCCGGTTTGTCCTGTCTGGCCTGCAGCGCTTGCGACATCTCCGCGCTGAGGTAGTCGCGGCCTGCGGCCAGCGCGCGGATGGCTGCCACCAACTCGTCCAGTCCCTGCTCCTTGCCGATGAAGCCATGGGCGCCGCCGCGCAAGGCCAACGCGACGGTGGCGGGAGTGTAATAAGCGGACATCACCAGAAGGCGCAGCGGTGGAAAGCGTATCCGCAGCGCCCGGATCAGATTGATGCCATCGATGTCGTCGGGGCGCAGCGTGTAATCAATCACCACTACATCGGCGCGGTCTCCTTGCTCGTTGGCCAGGGCTTGGATCAACTGGCTGCTGGCCGTGAAACTGCCGGTAATCTGCAGATCTGGCACGCCAGCCAGATGGCTGGCCAGGCCATGCAGGATCATCAGATGATCGTCCAGCAGTGCGATGCGGATGGGATGGAGGGACTGGCCTGTGACAGATTTGCTATTGGACATGTTTTTTTCCCCACGGATGCTCGCCGCAGGGGCCGGCATGGCCGGCCCTGCCGTTCCATTGTTGATTATGCATGCTGCCGAGTGAAAGCGCGGCATGGCTGTTTTTGTCATGGCGAGTGCGCGGCTAGCGCTTTCCCCTCAGTCGATTCTACTCGGCGCGGCCGCGAAACCACAGGATGCTGGAGGAGCTTCGAGCATTTTATGCATTTGATTTTTATTTATTTTTAATCAAATGCCAATGGCTTTTTGTTTCATGTTGGGGCATGGTTTGTTGGCAATGCCAAGCCGTCGAAGTCGAAAATCACCGGCAGCGAGGTGCGCAACGCCGCGATCGCGGCGTGCAAACGCTTGGGGAGACGAATCTGGAAACGCTGGAGCGGCTATCACCGCCGCAGTCTGGCGGAAACGAAGATGCACGGTTTCAAGCGACCGTGTAGCCGAGTGATGGCGCGCACCTTTGATCGACAGGTGGCGGAACTGCAAGTGCGCGCGGCGTTTTTGAACCATTTTACCGCTCTGGGCCGCCCGAAGACCGTGGCGGTGGCAGCGATGAACTGAATTCGCTCTGGACAAGGAGACGCACGTTCTTGGGCGGGGTTATGCAACAAAGCCCCTCGGATAGAGGGCATCGATTGGCTATTAAGCGGAAACCGTCATTTTGAAAGGAAGGAGTGCTTGAGTTGCAATCGATTGTCTGACAGTGTTTTTGTACCTAAATAAAAGGACAGGTGTGTGGCGCTGTCGTGGGTCTCCGAGGAGGCTCTAGCTGCCCGCATGCCAGAGCAAAGCCTGACCAAAAGGGGACCATAAAGCCGTGCGCACGCCGGCGGCGTTCAGCGCGTTGCGCGTCCATTGATTGCAGGTCATCAATGGGTTGTAGTTGCCGTTGGCCTGATAAAAGGCGTCATTGCCGTCATAGTGGTAATCCTTGAGCCACAAAGGTTTTCCGTCGGCGTCGATGGGCATGCTTTGGGAAATGAAATCCACCAGCTTTGCGTATTGGCCCGGGGTGAGCAGCATTTTGCGCGTATTGGCGCTTTCGCTGGGTTGGGGCTGATATTCCACGTGTAGCACGCTGTCGTCTGAAGCCAGCGCCGCCAGGGCTTTGCCTGGCGTCAGGTCGGCCCAGGTCTGCGTTTGCAGAAAGAAGGTGCGGCTGCCCCAGCCTATGGCGATGTAAGGAGAGGCCGCAAAGCGGTCGGCGCGAAGAATCTGCCGCGGCGGAAACCGCGCGCTCCAGTCCATCTGGCTGTTTCGCATAGGCAGCACCAGGCCGGTATGCACGCCGTTGCTGTCCAGGTAAATGGGGATGCCCGCAGCTGGCGCTTGCCAGTCGCGGTTGGCTGGCAGCAGGCCGAGCGCCAGCGCGGCCTGCAGGTAGGCCGCAGGCATGGCCAACAGGCCTGTCAGAGCGAGAGGTGCCAGGAATCGGAGGCGGCTTGCGGGGCGTGGATGCTCTTGGCTCATGGTTCCGCGAAGGGAAGATGGATGGCGGATGATCGCACTCCTCCCCGGTGGCGACAAGGCAGCGCAATCCGCGCCATAACAAAACACCCCGCGGGGCGGGGTGTCGGGTGGCTCAATGGTGGTCGTGCCTATAGGCGAAGACCGGCAGCTGCCATTCGCGCCATAACGCGGTCAGGCGCAGGGCCAGGCCAAAAGCGAAGCTGGCGGCGATATTGTAGTCGTGCGGCACGTTCAGCAGATTCAGGCCCAGATAGAGCATGGCCACCAGCAGCGACACGCTGGCGTACAACTCGCGGCGGAACACGATGGGCACGCGGTTGCACAGCACGTCGCGCAGGATGCCGCCGGCGATGCCGGTGATCATGCCAGCCATCACCACGATCACCGGATGGTAGTGCATGCCTAGCGCCACATCGCAGCCGATGATGGTGAAGGCCACCAGGCCCAATGCGTCCAGCACCAGAAACAGCCGGTTCAGGTGGCGCATGAAGCGGGCGGCCAGCACTGCGGCGATGCCGCCGGCCACTACCAGCAGCACGTATTCCGGATGTTGGGTCCAGCCTATCGGGTAGCGGCCCAGCACGATGTCGCGCACGGTGCCACCGCCGAGGGCTGTGAGGAAGGCGATGACGGTCACACCAAAAATATCCATATTGCGGCGGCCGGCGGCCAGGGCGCCGGTCATCGCTTCGGCGGTGATGGCGATGAGATAGATCAGGGTCAGCATGATTTCACACGATTGCGGCAGTTGCGCGCCGGAGGGGCCGGCAGACGGGGAAGCGGGAACGGAACGAGTGCAGGGCGCCGGAAAACGTCGGGCGCGCCGCTGGATGAAGAGCGGGACAAGGCAGACTCCTGGGTGGATTCCGGGCTACGGAACAGCCTCTCCCCTTGTCCTTTTACCTGAGAGTTGCATGGCCTTTGGCCACTTGCCCCTTCGGTGGGCTGCTCGCGGCAGCCTCTCTCCAATCGGCTTGAATCAATGAAACACTGCGGTACGGCTTGCCTGAGCGATTATGGGAGCTTGCGTCTTCGGCGGGGGCGTGGCCCCTCTCTCCCGCAGAGAGTCACTATATTAGCTTTTGCTATTGGAATAGTCAACGGCAGCACCGGGGCGCGTTTGCGCCCCGGCTGTGCTCGGTCAGGATTTGGCTTGCGGTTTGGCGCGGGGACTTGTCTTGCCGGTTTTGGCCGGCGCGGCCTCTCCCGGCACCTGGCCATTGGCCTTGGCCGGCGCTTTTCGCGCGCTGGCCGGCTTGGCCGCGACAACTGGCTTGGCTTCCTCCGACTTCACCGCGGCTTGGGCTGTCGGTCTGTTTTCCGGCGCGGTTTTCGCGGTCTGACGCGTGGCGGCAGGTTTGCCGGATTTGGGCTTGACCGCTGGAGCGGAGGTGGTTGCGGGTTTTGCCGATGGCTTGGCGGCAGCGGGTTTGGGCAATAGCTGGATCGCAGGCGCGGCGGGCGGTTCGGCCCTGGCTTGCCCGTTGATTTCCAACTGCAACACTTGCGCTACTTCGTCCAGCCGTGCCTGATGTTCCGGAGGTATGGCGCCGCGCAATGACAGCAGGTCGCGCGCCAGCATCCACGCCTGATGGCGGCGGTGCGGGTCAGGTAGCAGCAGGGTCAAGCCCTGCAGCGCGCGCGGCGCATCCAGTCGCACCAAGAATATCTGGTGGCGGACGATGTCCTTGAGCTGCATCAGCGTCAGCGGGTATTCGTGGCGCACGTCGCGCATCACGCGGCGGATGGCGTTGAACGGCCGCTCATCCACCACGCCCATGCCGATGCTGACGTACAGCAGCAGCCGGACGAAGCCGTCGGCCAGCGTGCCCTGCTCAAAGCTGGGGTCCAGCGCCTCGCGCTTCAGGCGCGCTAGCTCGCGGCTTTCCCAGGCCAGCACGTGCTTGCGCGGCTCGCTGGCTGGCCGCACGCCGACCAGGGTAGCCAGCTGCGGCGACTCGTAGACGGCGCGGAACAGTTGCTCCTGGGTGGCATCGCGCAGGTCGCGGTATTGGTCCAGCGACTGGGCGATGAAATGGGAGAGCTGCTCCTGCCATTGCCACAGCGGGTTGCTTTCCGCCACTGGCCGGCGTTGTTCGCGCACTTGGGCGGCGAGGCCGGGCAGCCACCACAGCCAGGGATTCTTCGGAGAGATCAGCGTGCGTTCCAGCCGGGCCGGGTGGAGCTCGCGCAGCAGGCGGGCGCTGGCTTCGTTGCCGATGGCGCGCAGCGCGGGGGAGAGGTAGCGGTCGTACACGCCCTGGTTGATCTCCGACACCCGCTTCACCACCTCGAAGGCGCGTTCGTCGTCGCGGCCGTCGTCCAGTGCCAGGATGTCGGGCACGTCGCGCGCTTCGAAGCGGATGATGTAGCGACCTTCTATGTATTCCTGGCCGGGCGCGTCCGGCGCGATGTCTTCGATGATGGCTTCATACAGGCCGGGGGCCAGCACGTCTATCAGGTCCAGCGCGCTGGCGAATTCGCTGTGTTCCTTGTTGGCGATGCCGGCGGACACGAAGATGCCCAGGTGTCCCACCTTGCTGTGCAGTGCGTAGACGATGGTCTGTTCGTTGTCGCGGATGTCCTCGACGCTGTCGTAGAGGTCGGCGATCCAGTTCAGCGCCTGTTGCGGCGGGGTGATGTTGTCGCCCCAGGAGGCGAACACCACGATGGGCGAGCGGATGTTGCGCATGTCCACCCGCACCTTGCCATCATGGCTGGCGATCTTGCCGTGGACCAGATCGTTGCCGACGAACAGTTTCTGGGCGATCCACTCCATCTCTACCTTGTTGAGCAGGTAATGGCCGCCCCACCAGCGCTCGAAGTCCAGATAGCGTTGCGGTTCGGTATCCACCTTGGAGTAAAGGTTGTAAGACTTCTTCCACAGGGTGTTGGCCGGGTCCAGTTTTTCGAAGTTGTTGACCAGGTGGGCCCCGTCGAAGTGGCCGTTGCCCAGATCGCCGGCCAGCGACGCGGTCCAGGTGCCGCCGTTCAGCCCGCCGGCGTAGCGCATCGGATTTTTGCCGCGGACGCCGGCCCAGTAGGACAGCGGCGATCCGGCCAGCAGGATGGGGCCCACCAGTTCCGGCGCCACCGCGGCCAGCATCGCCAGCGCCCAGCCGCCCTGGCAGTTGCCAATGACGAAGGGTTTGCCGTCGGAGTCGGGGTGCAGCTCGTTGACACGCTTGAGGAAGGCGCCTTCGGCCTTGCTGACGCTTTCTATGGTCTGGCCGGGCTCGGGCTGTGGGAAGAACATCACGAAGTAGCAGGGGTGGCCTTGTTGCAGCGCGATGCCGATTTCGCTGTCCATTTTGAAGCCGCCTATGCCCGGGCCGTGGCCGGCGCGCGGGTCTATCACCACGAAGGGACGCAGGGCCGGGTTGGTGGGCGGGCAACTGGGCGGCGGCGCGATGGCCGCCAGCGCGTAATTGGCCGGATCGGGCAGTTCGCGCCCGTCCTGGATGATCTTGTGGTCGAACACCAGCACCGGCGGCTTGCCGCTCTCACAGTGTTCCAGGTAAGTGGCGCCGCGCTGGTAGAGCACGTCCCAGTACAGGATGCCGCGCTGGCAGGCGTCCAGCCAGTAATCAAACAGCGGTTGTGCGAACGGGGGAGTCCCGCCTTGAACTGCAGTAGCTGACCACATTGCAACCCCTTGCTTTGGAAAAGATGGAGACAGGCGTGGCGGCCGATGACAAGGCCATGGACGCCACTGTACTCGCTTGATGCTGCAATGCAATAAAAGCGGATGGTCTGAGCCTGGTCTGTGGCGCGCAGCCATCAATTTGTTGCGGCGCAAACAGGAGTTCGAGTCGCTGCGGCCGTTTCCAGTTCCTTGACCATCACCACGCTGGCGTAGGCTTTGTCCGGCCATTGCAGCGGGGCCTCGACGCGGTAGCCGCGCTTGCCGTAGCGCTCCACCAGATGGGACGCGGGTTTGGCGGTGTCCAGGCGGATGCGCAGATAGCCCTGGCTGCGGGCCCAGGCTTCGGCGGCGTCCATCAGCAGGGAGCCCAGGCCGCAGCCTTGCCAGACGGGATCGACGCCGAACTGCATCAGCACCGCGCCATCCGGCTGGCGGAATTGCGGGCAGGGCGAGGCCGGCAGCGGATGATGCACCGTGATGGTGCCGGCCAGCGCATTCCCGCGCCATGCCAGCAGGCAGTGGCCGCCGGCGATGCGGCGGCGGGTCACGGCCACGCTCTGGTCCACCGCGGTGTAGCGCAGGCCCATTGAGGCCAGCTGAGCGTAGGCGCGGTGCAGCAGCGCGGTCAGTTGTTCCAGGGAGTCGGTTTCGGCCAGCGGGCGCAGCGTGAACATGTTTTCAACCATCCGGTGCGGGAAACCGGGGGTGAAGCAATTGTCATGCCGGGCGAATGTCGCTGCGCCCCCAGTCGCCGGCAATCTCTTCGCTGATCAATTCCTGGCTGATGAAGTCGATGAAGGCGCGCACCGCCGGCGACAGGCCGCGGCGGGTGGGAAAGGCGGCGTGCAGGATGCCCCAGGGAAAATCGTATTGCGGCAGGATGTGGCGCAGCTTGCCGTCAGCCAGCGCCTGATGACAGACATTGCGCGGCAGAGCGGTGATGCCCAGTCCGGCGATGGCGGCCTCCAGCAGCACGATCATGTCGTCGGTCATCAGCCTGGGCGTGTCGATGTGTATGGTGTAGCTTTGGCCGACATTGTCCAGCAGCATCCACTGGCCGCGGCTGTCGGGCCGGCTCATGGTCAGCGCCGGCAATGCGGCCAGCCGCTCCGGGGTTTGCGGTTCGCCATGCTGTTCGATGAAGGAGGGGCTGGCGACCAGGATCACCCGGCTCTTACCCAGCCGCCGCACCACCAGGCTGGCGCTGTCCTCGATCACATTGCGCACCCGGATCGCCACGTCCACGCCTTCCTCGATCAGGTCCACCCTGCGGTTGGTGGAGTCCAGCGCAATGCGCACCTGCGGGTAACGCGCCAGGAAACGCGGCACTGCCGCGCTCAGCATGGTTTTGGACAATAGCTCGGGGCAACTGACGCGGATCAGGCCGCGCGGTTCGGCGCTGCTTTGCAGCACGGTCTCGTTGGCGGCTTCGGCTTCCGCCAGCATTGCCTGGCAGTGCTGATAGTACTGGCTGCCGATTTCGGTCAGGGCCAGCCGGCGGGTGGTCCGCTGCAGCAGGCGCACGCCCAGCCGGTGTTCCAGTTCGGCCACCCGCCGCGACAAGCGCGATTTGGGAATGCCCAGCACCCGGCCGGCGGCCATGAAGCCGCCGTGCTCGACCACCTTGGCGAAATACAACAGGTCGTTCAAGTCTTGCATTTTATTGTCCCGCTGGTAGAACAATGTTTCCAATTTTAGTAGTCTATTCGGAATTGTTGCACCTGCCTATCATGCAGTCATTCCCCCCTGACATTGAAAGACTGCCAAATGAAACTGCTCCATCTCGATTCCAGCATCCTGGCCGACAATTCCGTTACCCGCGAGCTGTCCGCCGTCGTCGCCAATACGCTGCGCCAGCGCCACGCCGATGTTGAAACCACCTACCGTGACCTCGCCGCCAACCCCATTGCCCACCTGTCCGGCGAGATCGTCGGCGCGCGCTTCGTCGCCGAGGCGGACTGGACCGCGACGCAGCGCAGCGAAAGCGCGCTGAACGATCAGTTGATCGAAGAATTCATCGCCGCCGACGTGCTGATAATCGGCGCACCGATGTACAACTTCTCCATTCCTTCGCAGCTGAAGAGCTGGATCGACCGCGTAGCGGTAGCCGGCCGCACCTTCAAATACAGCGAAAACGGCCCGGTGGGCCTGGTGCCGAACAAGAAGGTGGTGCTGGTTTCGGGCCGCGGCGGCGTGCACAGCGGCGAGCAGGGCAGTTTGATGGATTTTCAGGAGGACTTTCTGGTGAAGGTGCTGGGCTTCCTGGGCGTGATCGATGTGGAAATCGTCCGCGCCGAAGCCATCGGCATGGGGCCGGACAAGCGCGCCACCTCGATCCACCTGGCCAAGGAAGCCATCGCCAAGCTGGCGCTGTGATTCCGGCTGGAGGAAAACGCCAAAGCCCCGCAAAAGTCCGGGGCTTTTCCATGTCGGCCCGATCTTAGTCCAGCGGCAGCCTGAGGGCATGCTCGACGCTGGTTTCGCTCAGGTGGCGGCGCATGATCGCCCGCAACGAGCCATCATGGTACATGCGGATGATTTCGTCGTTCCAGCGCGCGGCCGCCTCCTGGCTGAAGCGCGCCTTGCTCAGCGCGAGGCCGCCTGAGATGGTTTCCGTATCCGGAAAGAAGTCGTGCACGGTGACCTGCTGGCTGGCCTGATGGCTTTGCAGCCAGGGGTCGTAGCTGACCGGATGGCCGAAGGCGGCGGTGACTACGCCGCTGCACACCATCTTGTACAGATCGTCCTCGTTTTCCGCCATCACCACTTTGTGCTGCTGCACCAAGTCTTCCAGCAGTTTATCCTGGGCCGGGCTGTGGCGGTAGCCGCGTATCATGCCCCAGCGCAGATTGGGCAGCTGCAGCAGCTCGGGCAGCGAGGATGCCTGCACGCCGCGATGCAGCAGCACCATGTTCTTGCTGTGGTGGTAGGTGAGCAGCCACAGGTAGCGTTTGCGTTCCGGCGTGATCAGCGTCGAGGTGCCGATGTCGGCCTGGCCGATTTCCAGCAGCTTCAGCACCCGCGGGCGGGGGTAGTCGCTCTCGTTCTGGATGGGGCAATTCAGCCGCCGCGCCAGCTCGTGGATGATTTCCGGATCGTAGCCCTTGCCTTTGTGGTAGGCCACGCCGAAGTCGTAATAGGCGATGACCAGCGGCCCTTGCGGGCATGCGGCGTTGGGGGCGGCCCATGCGGTGGGCAGCATCAGCAACAACGCGCAGCCTGCTAGCCATTTCATGTTTCGCTCCGTGGCGCCGGACAGCCTGGTCCGGCGGATCAATTAATGGGCAGCCGCATCATCTGCTTGGCGGCGCCTTCGTTGAGGAAGCGTTGCATGATGGCGTACAGGCTGCCGTCCTGGTACATCTTCACCAGTTCCTGATGCCATTTCTCCGCCGCCTCCTGGCTGAAGCGGCTTTTGCTCAGCGCGAGGCCGCTGGCGACCATGTCGGCCTCGGGAAACAGGTCGAGTATGGTGATCTGCCGGGCGGCCAGAGGGTCGCGCAGCCAGCGGCCGTAGCTGAGCGGCTGGGCAAAGGCGGCGGTGACTACGCCGCTGCTCAGCATCTTGTAAAGATCGTCTTCGTCCTCGGCAATCACCACCTTGTGCTGCGCGGCCAGGTCGGCCAGCAGCTTGTCCTGGGCCGGGCCGTGGCGGTAGCCTCGAATGGCGCCCCAGCGCAGAGCCGGATCCGCGCGGAGGTCGGCCAGCGTGCGCGCCTGGGTGGCGTGGTACAGCAGCACCAGATTCTTGGTGTGATTGTAAGGATATATCCAGGCATAAGCCTTGCGCTCGGGGGTGGCGATGGTGGACGGGCCGACATCCAGCAGGCCGTTCTCCAGCATCTTCAAGGCCCGCAGGCGGGGAAGCTCCATTTCGCTGCCTATCTGGCAGTGCAGACGCTGCGCCAGTTCGTGCACCAGATCCACGTCATAGCCTTTGCCGTCGCGATAGGCGGCGCCGATCTTGTAGTAGCCGACCCTGAGCGGGCCGTTGGGGCAGGCCGGGTTGGCTGCGGCCGGGTTGGCTGCGGCCAGGTTGGCCGTCGGCGTCAGCAGCAGGCAGGCCAGCCAGGCGGCGCGGAATCGCAAGAGGCGATTCGGGGGGGCTATGGTAACGCGCATGGACTTTCCCGGACGAGATCATCGTTTCACTATAGCCAAGGCTGCCGCGCTGTTTGATTGCGCTGCGTGGTGTCAGGTGTGGATTTGCCGGGAGGGAAGCGAGAGGTCTGTCGGCCATCTGTCGCGGCAGGCCACCGGCCCGGTTTGAACCGGGCCGGGGTGGCGCTTACAGCTTGATCAGCGTGCTTTTCAGCTCGCTGTATTTTTCCAGCGCGTGCAGCGATTTGTCGCGGCCGTTGCCGGACTGCTTGTAGCCGCCGAAGGGGAAGTTCATGTCGCCGCCTTCGTCGTAGCAATTCACCCACACCGTGCCGGCGCGCAGCCGGCGCGAGATCTGGTGGGCGGTGCTGACGTTGGCGGTCCATACCGCCGCCGCCAAGCCGTATTCGCTGTCGTTGGCGATGCGGATGGCGTCTTCCACGTCGTCGAAGGTGATCACCGACAGCACCGGTCCGAAAATTTCTTCGCGGCAGATGGCGAGATCGGGGCGCGGGCAGTCGAATACCGTCGGCTCGATGAACAGGCCCTTGTCGGCGTGCGCGGCCTTACCGCCCAGCAGCAGGTTGGCGCCTTCGCTCAGGCCCTTGTCGATGTAGCCCAGCACTTTCTTGTATTGGATGCCGTCGACGATGGCGCCCATGCTGGTGGCCGGGTCCAGCGGGTCGCCCGGGTAGTAGCTGGAGGCGGCTTTTTGCAGTTCCGTGAGGAAACGGTCCTTGATGGCGCTGTGCACCAGCACGCGGGAACCGGCGGTGCAGACTTCGCCCATATTGTAGAAGATGGCGCCGGCCGCGCTGCGCGCCGCGTGCTCCAGATCCGGGCAGTCCGGCAGGATGATGTTCGGCGACTTGCCGCCCAGCTCAAGCCATACCCGCTTCAGATTGGACTGGGCGGCATAGCCGGCGATCAGCTTGCCCACCGCGGTGGAGCCGGTGAAAGCCACGCAGTCCACGCCCATGTGCAGCGCCAGCGCCTTGCCGACTTCGCCGGGGCCGGGCAGCACCTGGAAGATGCCGTCGGGAATGCCGGCTGCCTTGGCCAGCGCGGCCACGCGGATGGCGGTGAGCGGCGATTTCTCCGAGGGCTTGACGATGACGGCGTTGCCGGCCGCCAGCGCCGGGCCGAACTTCCAACTGGCCATCAGGATGGGGAAGTTCCACGGCACCACCGCGGCCACCACGCCCACCGGCTCGCGCGTCACCAGGCCGACGAGCTTGGGATCGACCGGCGCCACTTCGCCGCCAACCTTGTCTATCGCCTCGGCATACCATTCCACGCAATAGGCTGAGGCGGGAACGTCCACGCTGGTGGTGTCGCCGATCGGCTTGCCGGCGTCCAGCGTTTCCAGCAGCGCCAATTCGTCGGCGTGTTCGCGGATCAGCGCGGCGAAGCGCTTGAGGATGCCGCCGCGCTTGAGCGGCGCGAGGCCGGACCAGACGCCGGAATCGAAAGCCCGGCGCGCGGCCTTGACCGCGGCGTTGACGTCGGCTTCGCCGCTATGGGCGATATCGGCCAGTTTGGCGCCGGTGGCCGGGTTGACGCAATCGAAGCGGCGCTCGTCGGCGGCATGCCGATAGGCGCCGTCGATGAAGGCGCGGCCTTCTATTTTCAGTTCTGCAGCAAGTTGTTTCCAGTCGGCATGCGTACTGCGGGACATGGCTTACTCCTCTTGATGTGGATACTGCTTGCGGTTACAGCGGCTGAGTCCAGCCGGAAATCAGGCAGCATGGGGGCTGCAAAGTTCGATCAGCGCGCCGTCGGGGCTGCGCAGGTAGGAAACCACCTGTCCCCACGGTTTTTGCGCCGGAGCCGCCAGTTCTTGCGCGCCGCATTCCAGCGCGCGCCGGTGGGCGGCTTCCACCTGGTCGGTGACCAGGCCGATTTCCATTCCCAGGGGCTGGGCGGTGTCGCTGGCGCGCACATGGCCGGCGGGGAGGTTCATCGCGGCCAGCTCGTGGCTGGCGAAGGACAGCGTGGTGTCGCCGGTGTCCAGTTCGCCGTACATGCCGGACTCGTGCAGGAACTTCTGCCTGAGGCCAAAGGCTTGTGCGAAGAAGCGCAGCGAGGCGGCGACATCGGGAACGTAGACGATGGTGTAGCCCAGTTTCATTGTCATCTCCGGAGTGGGGCGGATTCAGAATGTCGGCGGCGAGCTGGCGCTGACCATCTCGCAGATGTCGTCGCCGACGTTGCGGAAACGGTGCGGCAGCTTGCTGTCGAAGTAGTAGGCGTCGCCCGGGCCCAGCACCCGGCTTTCGTTGCCTACCGTCACCTCTATGCTGCCGCGGATGATGACACCGCCTTCCTGGCCCTCGTGCACCAGCATGTCGGGGCCGGTGTCGGCGCCGGGCTGGTAGCGTTCGCGCAGGATGGCGATGTCGCGCTTGTCGTGGCCGGTGCCCACCAGCATCAGATTGATTTCCGCGTTGCCCAGATTGGGCAGTTCGTCCGCCTGGTAGAACACCCGCGGCTGCTGCGGCGCGGCGTCGAAGGTGAAGAATTCCGCCAGCGTGATGGGCAGGCCTTCCAGCACTTTCTTCAGCGAACTGACCGAAGGGCTGACGCGGTTCTGCTCGATCAGCGAGATGGTGCCGTTGGTGACGCCTGCGCGCTTGGCCAGCTCTCTTTGCGACAAGCCAAACCGGGTTCTGACCATTCTCAACCTAGCGCCGACGTCCATGCTTGCTGCTCCATCAATATGTTAATAATTTTAGACATTTGAGGCATTGTACCGCGAGCGGGAGTCAATCTGCTTGCTGCGTCGCAAAATCGAATATCTTTGCAACGGTCAGGGTTTATAGTCAGAATCAGCTTGAAGGAGCAAGCGCAATGTGAATTTTCTTAAACGCATGTTGTTTGCTTGCCCATGAACAAAACTAGATGGAGGCGACTATGTTGATTGGCGTTCCGAAGGAGATCAAGAACCACGAGTACCGAGTGGGTCTGACGCCGTCCGGTGTGCGCGAGCTGGTGGCGAACGGACACAAGGTGCTGGTGCAGACCCAGGCCGGACTGGCGATCGGCTTCACCGACGAGCAGTACATCCAGGCCGGGGCGTCCATCGCCTCCAATGCGGAGGAAGTGTTCGAGCGCGCCGAGATGATAGTCAAGGTGAAGGAGCCGCAGCCGGTGGAGTGCCGGCTGTTGCGGCCGGGCCAGGTGCTGTTCACCTATCTGCATCTGGCGCCGGACCCGGAGCAGACCAAGCTGCTGGTCGAGTCCGATTCCATCGCCATCGCCTACGAAACCGTCACCGACGAGCGAGGTGGCCTGCCGCTGTTGGCGCCGATGTCGGAAGTGGCCGGCCGGATGGCGATCCAGGCCGGCGCCCACGCGCTGGAGAAGGCGCAGGGCGGCCGCGGCGTGCTGCTGGGCGGCGTGCCGGGCGTGGCTCCGTCCAAGGTGGTGGTGATAGGCGGCGGCGTGGTGGGCTTGAACGCGGCGCGAATGGCGATGGGCGCCGGCGCCGACGTCACCATCCTGGACAAGTCGCTGACCCGCCTCAAGGAAATAGACATGGTGTTCGGCGGGCGGATCAAGACCTTGATGTCCAACAGCGCCAATATCGACGACAGCATCCGCGTGGCCGACCTGGTGATAGGCGCGGTGCTGATCCCCGGCGCCGCCGCGCCCAAGCTGGTGACCCGTGCGATGCTCAAGAGCATGAAGCCGGGCGCGGTGCTGGTCGACGTGGCGATAGACCAGGGCGGCTGTTTCGAGACCAGCCGCGCCACCACCCACCAGGACCCGATCTACACGGTGGACGGCATCGTCCACTACTGCGTGGCCAATATGCCGGGCGGTGTGGCGCGCACCTCCACTCAGGCGCTGACCAACGCCACGCTGCCATACATGCTGGAGCTGGCCAACAAGGGCTGGCGCCAGGCCCTGCTGGACAACGCCCATCTGCGCAACGGTCTGAACATCTGCCGCGGCCGCGTCACCCACCAGGCGGTGGCGAAAGACCTCGTCTATCCCTATGTCGATCCCATCGAGGCCATCAAGGCCGCCAGCTGAAAGAGGAGCGCAGCACACCATGCAGCAAGCGATCATCGGCATTCCCTGCGACGTGAAAATGATAGGCCGGCTGCCGTTCCATGCGGTGGGCGACAAGTACATCGCCGCCGCGGCCGGCGGCGCCGGCGGCCTGCCGCTGCTGATCCCGTCGCTGGGCGACGAGAAGCTGCTGCGCGCCACGGTGGCGATGCTGGACGGCGTGCTGCTGCCCGGCTCGCCATCCAATGTCGAGCCGCATCACTATGGTGGCCCGGCCAGCCGGCAGGGCACGCTGCACGATCCGCAGCGCGACGCGACGACGTTGCCGCTGATCCGGCTGCTGCTGGAGGAGGGCGTGCCGCTGCTGGGCATTTGCCGCGGTTTCCAGGAGATCAACGTGGCGCTGGGGGGCGAGCTGCACCAGCACGTGCAGGAAGAGCCGGGCCTCAATGACCACCGCGAGGCGGAAAGCGACGACGTGGTCGAGATGTACGCGCCGTCGCACGCGGTCAGTTTTGTCGAGGGCGGCCTGCTGGCCGGCTGGACCGGCCAGCGCGGCGCGCAGGTTAACTCGCTGCACCAGCAGGGCATCAAGCGGCTGGGGCCCTGTCTGCAGGCGGAAGCGCATGCGGACGATGGCTTAGTTGAGGCTTACCGGATTAGGGACGCCAAGGGTTTCGCCTTCGCAGTGCAGTGGCACCCGGAATGGCGCTATTGGGAAAACCCGCTGTCGCAGGCGATCTTCCGCGCCTTCGGCGACGCCTGCCGCGCCAGGAGGGCTGTCCGGACGAGATAGGCGGGGCCCGCGCGCCGGCCGGTGAACCCGGCGCGTTTTTTGATGACTCATAAAGTGACACCTCCCGATCCAGAGCCGTATCCAGCGGCCGGGGAGTCAACAGAGGAAGCGTTATGAATCACCAGATCAACGAGTGGTTGAGAGAGCATCGCATTACCGAAGTGGAGTGCATCGTGCCTGACATGACCGGCGTGGCGCGCGGCAAGATCGTCCCCAAGGACAAGTTTGTGTCCGACCCGGAAATGCGCCTGCCGGAGGCGGTGCTGATCCAGACCGTAACCGGCGACTACCCGGACGACAGCCTGCTGGACCTGACCGACCCCGACATGGTGCTGGAGCCGGATCCCAACACCCTGCGCTACGTGCCGTGGGCGGTGGACCCCACCGCGCAACTGATCTACGACTGCTGCCGCGCCGACGGCAGCCCGGTGGACGTGGCGCCGCGCAATGTGCTCAAGCGGGTGCTGCGCCTGTTCGACGAAATGGGCCTGGAGCCGGTGCTGGCGCCGGAAATGGAGTTCTACCTGCTGTCGCCGAATCCGGACCCGGACATCCCGCTGGCTGCGCCGGTGGGGCGCACTGGCCGCGCCGAGTTTGGCCGCCGCTCCTACTCCATCGACGCGGTCAACGAGTTCGACCCGCTGTTCGAGGACATCTACGACTACTGCCACGCGCAAAACCTGGAAGTGGACACGCTGATCCACGAGATCGGCACCGCGCAGATGGAGATCAACTTCCTGCACGGCAATCCGCTGGAACTGGCCGACCAGGTGTTTCTGTTCAAGCGCACCGTGCGCGAGGCGGCGTTCCGCCACAATATGTACGCCACCTTCATGGCCAAGCCGATGGAAAACGAGCCCGGCAGCGCCATGCACCTCCACCAGAGCCTGGTCGACAAGAACACCGGCCGCAATGTGTTCACCAACGAGGACGGCAGCCCGTCCGAGATTTTCTTCGGCTTCATCGCCGGCCTGCAGAAATACATTCCGCAGACCATGCCGCTGTTCGCTCCTTATGTGAACTCATTCCGTCGTTTGTCTCGCTATACCGCGGCGCCGACCAACGTCGAATGGGGTTACGACAACCGCACCGTCGGCTTGCGCGTGCCGCACTCGTCTCCCGCCGCGCGCCGCATCGAAAACCGCGTGCCCGGCGTCGACGTCAATCCTTATATCGCGATGGCCGCCACGCTGGCTTGCGGCTACCTGGGCATGGTGAACAAGCTCAAGCCCAGCGAACCGAGGCAGACCGACGCCTACGAGCTGCCTTACCAGTTTCCCAACAGCTCGGAAGAGTCGCTGCAGCGGCTGGCCGGCTGCACGGAGATCGCCGAGGTGCTGGGGCCGCGCTTCGTCAGCATGTACGTGGCGATGAAGGAAAAGGAGTTCGCCGAGTATTTCCGCGTGATCAGCCCGTGGGAGCGCAAGTTCCTGCTGCTGCACGTCTAGTGCGCAAAGGGTCCGCGCGCGGTTAGAATTGCCGCAACAGACAGGACATTCGAATAAATCGACGCCGCAGGCGCAGGAGAGGCGGGCCAGGGGTCCGCCTTGTCGGAGAAAACTGGAAGGAAGTGTTATGCAGAAGCAACGTACCACCAGCCAATGGCGTGAACTGGATGCCGCCCACCATCTGCATCCGTTTACCGATACCGCATCGCTGAACCAGCAGGGCGCGCGCGTGATGACGCGCGGCGAGGGGGTGTACCTGTGGGACTCCGAGGGCAACAAGATCATCGACGGCATGGCCGGCCTGTGGTGTGTCAATGTCGGCTACGGTCGCAAGGACTTCGCCGAAGTGGCGCGCCGCCAAATGGAAGAGCTGCCCTTCTACAATACTTTCTTCAAGACCACCCATCCGGCGGTGGTGGAGCTGTCCAGCCTGCTGTCCGAAGTGACGCCGGCGGGTTTCGAGCGCGTGTTCTACACCAACTCCGGCTCGGAGTCGGTGGACACCATGATACGGATGGTGCGCCGCTACTGGGATGTGAAGGGCCAGCCGCAGAAGAAGACGCTGATCGGCCGCTGGAACGGTTACCATGGCTCCACCATAGGCGGCGCCTCGCTGGGTGGCATGAAATACATGCATGAACAGGGCGATCTGCCGATTCCCGGCATGGCCCACATCGAGCAGCCGTGGTGGTACAAGCACGGCAAGGACATGACGCCGGAAGAGTTCGGCCTGGTGGCGGCGCGCTGGCTGGAAGAGAAAATCCTGGAAATCGGCGCCGACAAGGTGGCGGCGTTTGTCGGTGAACCCATCCAGGGCGCCGGCGGCGTGATCATCCCGCCGGCCAGCTACTGGCCGGAGATCGAGCGCATCTGCCGCAAATACGACGTGCTGATCGTGGCGGACGAAGTGATCTGCGGCTTCGGTCGTACCGGAGAATGGTTCGGCCATCAAGGGCTGGGCTTCACGCCGGACATCTTCACCGCCGCCAAGGGCCTGTCCTCCGGCTATTTGCCGATAGGCGCGGTGTTCATCGGCCAGCGCGTGGCCGACGGGCTGATAGAAGGCGGCGACTTCAACCACGGCTTCACCTATTCCGGCCACCCGGTGTGCGCGGCGGTGGCGCACGCCAATGTGCTGGCGCTGCGCGACGAGGGCATCGTGGCCCGGGTCAAGGACGACATCGGACCCTATATGCAAAAGCGCTGGCGCGAAACCTTCAGCCAGTTCGAACATGTGGACGACGTGCGCGGCGTCGGCCTGATCCAGGCCTTCACGCTGGTGAAGAACAAGGCCACCCGCGAGCTGTTCCCCGATTTCGGCGAGATCGGCACCCTGTGCCGCGACATCTTCTTCCGCAACAACCTGATCATGCGCGCCTGCGGCGACCACATCGTGTCGGCGCCGCCCTTGGTGATCAGTAAGGCGGAAGTGGATGAGATGCTAGGGGTGGCGGCGCGCTGTCTGACCGAGTTCGAGCAGACCATCAAGGCGCGCGGGCTGGTGTAAAGCGGCTATGCTGGCTGAGGAGGTGGTAATTTTGTCTCCTCAGCAAGTTTTACAGCTGATGAAGCGGGTTGGTACAATTCCACCCGCTTTTTCTATTATTTCTATAATGAATTGCAAAAAGGCATGCTGTAATACAAGCAACGGCATAGGGCAACATCAAAACAGGACTTGACGCATGTTCGTCGGAATCGGTTATCTCATCATCCTAGGCTCGGTGCTAGGGGGCTTCATCGCAGCAGGGGGCCATGTCGCCGCACTGATGCAACCGTTGGAAGTGGTGATGATCGCGGGCGCCGCCATCGGCGCCTTTGTCGTCGCCAACGGCGGCGCGCCGCTCAAGGCCACCCTCAAGGCGATGCCGTCTGTATTCAAGGGCAGCCCTTACGGCAAGGCCTTCTATATGGACCTGTTCTCGCTTCTGTTTGAAATTCTGACCAAAGTGCGCAAGGAAGGCCTGATGTCGATCGAGGCCGATGTCGAAAATCCCGACGCCAGCCCGGTCTTTACCAAATACCCCAGTGTCATGCGCGATCACCATGTGGTGGAGTTCATTTGCGATTATCTGCGGCTGATGGTCGGCGGCAACCTCAACGCCTTCGAGATCGAAAACCTGATGGACGTGGAAATCGAAACCCACCATCACGAGGGCGAGGTGCCGGTCAGCGCGGTGAAGGGGCTGGCCGACGGCCTGCCCGCTTTCGGTATCGTGGCCGCGGTGATGGGTGTGGTGCATACCATGGAGTCGGTGGGCGCGCCGCCGTCGGAGCTGGGCATGCTGATCGCCCACGCGCTGGTGGGCACCTTCCTCGGTATCTTGCTGGCCTACGGCTTTGTCGGCCCGCTGGGCACCATTCTGGAGCACAAGCTGGGCGAGGGCACCCGCGTTTACCAGACCATCAAGGTGACCTTGCTGGCCAGCCTCAACGGCTATGCGCCGCAAGTGGCGGTGGAGTTCGGCCGCAAGGCGCTGTCGTCGCTGGAACGGCCTTCGTTCAAGGAACTGGAAGACCACGTCAAGCAGGCGAAGAAATAAGGCGGGCGGGAGATCACCATGGCTGACGAATCGCAACGACCCATTATCGTCAAACGCATCAAGAAGGGCGGTCACGGCCACCATGGAGGCGCCTGGAAGATCGCCTATGCCGACTTCGTGACCGCGATGATGGCTTTCTTCCTGCTGATGTGGTTGCTGGGTTCGGCATCGGCGGGAACCTTGAACGGCATTTCCGAGTACTTCAAGACGCCGCTGAAAGTGGCGTTGAGCGGCGGCGCCGGCGCCGGCGACGCCACCTCCGTGGTCAAGGGTGGCGGCAACGACCTGACCAAGCAGGCCGGCCAGGTCAACAAGGCCGGGGCGCGCAAGGAGGACATCATGAAAAAGCAGCAGGAGCAGGCCAAGCTTGACCAGCTGCAGCAGAAAATCCAGCAGAACATCGAGCACAGCGAGCTGCTGAACCAGTACAAGAACCAGCTCAAGCTGGAAATGACGCCGGAAGGCTTGAAGATCCAGATCGTGGACGAGCAGAACCGTCCGATGTTCGATTCCGGCAGCTCGCGCATGCTGCCGCATACCCGGGTGCTGCTGCAGCAGCTGGCGCCCGATCTCAACCAGCTGCCCAACCGCATCAGCATTTCCGGCCACACCGACGCCAAGCCCTTCGCCGGCGGCCAGGGCGGCTACAGCAACTGGGAGCTGTCGGCCGACCGCGCCAACACCGCCCGTCGCGAGTTGATCGCCGGCGGCTTGAGCGAGAGCAAGATTCTGCGGGTGGTGGGGCTGTCGTCGGCCAATCCACTGATCAAGAGTGATGTATTCAGCCCGGAAAATCGCCGCATCACCATCCTGGTGCTGAACAAGGACGCCGAGCTGTCCATCCTCAACGATGGTTTCAAGCCGCAGATGAATCAGGACGTGATCGGCGGCCCGGGCAGCGGCGGCGGCCAGGACGCGGCCCCGCCGCAAGCGGCTGGGAATCCTTGACGGCGGCGCAGGCATGAGCCGCCTGCGGCATGTTCTGCAACAGCTGCTGGCATGCCTCGGAGCCTGGGTGTTCATCGCCCCGGCGCAGCATTTGCCGGCATGGTCCATGCTGCAGGGCCTGCTGGCGGCCTTGCTGGCCATCGCTTTGCGCCAGCCGGGCTGGCAGAGGCTCGCCCACGGCCTGTTCGTCCCCGCGGTGGTCGTGATGCAGCAGGCCGGGATTCCCGCCACTTGGTATCTGCTGGCCCTGCTGCTGACGGTGGCGCTGGGGCGCAACGCGCTAGTCGAGCGGGTTCCGCTTTACCGCTCCGCACGACGGGTCGCCGATCTGCTCGCCGGGAGACTGGCGGCCGATGCTACTCTGCTTGAGGCCGGTTGCGGCGATGGCCGGCTGGCTTTACAGTTGGCGGCGCAGCGTCCGGATATCCAGTTGAGCGCGCTGGAAAACGCGGTAGGCAGCTGGCTGCTGGCCTGGCTGCGCTGGTGGCGGGCAGGCCGCCCGGAACGCCTGGCCGTCGCCTGCCGCAGCTTCTGGAAGGAGGACTGGGGAAACTATGACGCAATCTATGTGTTTTTGTCGCCCGAGCCGATGCCGCGTGTGTGGCGGAAATTCCTGGCCGAGGGACAGCCTGACAGCCTGCTCATCAGCAATACCTTCGAAGTGCCGGACATACAGCCCGACGAGCGCATCCCGCTCGGCGGCCCCTTGCAAAAAGAACTCTTGATCTGGCGCCATCCAAATGGATCTCAATAACTGGGCCAAGTCCATCGGTGAAAAACGCTGGCCGATATTGCCCGATACCCTGAATCAGCTGACCGACGCCTGCGCGCGCCACAGCGACCTGATTAATTTCACCGACCTGGCCAATCTGTGCCTGTCCGACCCATTCCTGCTGCTGGATCTGTTCCGGGTGATAGGCAACTCGCGCGCGCTGCAGCGCAATGAAAGCATCCCGTCGGTGGAGCAGACCTTGATGCTGATGGGACTGGAGGCGGTGACCAACCGGTTCAGCAAAATCGGCGCGCTGGAAGCGGTGCCGGGCCAACTGGACCCAGAAGTCTACGAGGCCGTGGGGGACTGGCTGGGACGTAGCCGGGTGGCGGCGCTGCTGGTCAAGGAGTGGCTGTCCATCATGGGCGAATTGAAAGTCGAAGACTGCTTCGTCGCCGCGTTGCTGTACAACCTGCCGGCCTGCATCTACATGATCCAGCGCAATCAGCTGCCGGACAAACCGTTGTTGCAGGAGGTCTCCGAGGCGTTCAACGCCGATTATGGCCAGGTTCTGGAAGCCTTTGTCAAGAACATGCCGCTGCCTTCCGGCTTCAATGCGCTGATCGGGCAGGGCGTGCCGACCAAGCGCCGCCAGTTGCTGAAGCTGGCCATCGCCACCGCCAATTCGCTGGAACACGGCGTGGTGCGCAGCACTTGGCTGGTGGGGGTGGACACCGCGGCCAAGATGATCAACGTGATGCCGGAGCTGGCCTATATGGCGGTGGTGCATGCGGTGTTGAACGTGGCGCGCCATCCGCACGTGATCGGTTACACCTTCCCGGCCCGGTCGCTGCTGCGGCTGCCTTCGAATGCGGGAAAAATGGAGATGAAGAAGGCGGCGGCCTTGCCGGGCGAGGATCAGCTGGAACACGCGATCCGCGAGTCCATCCGTTTTCTGGCCAACGACCTCAAGTTCGAACGGGTGCTGTACTACCACTACGAAGATGAGGGCCACAATCTCAAGCTGCGCTACCAGGTGGGGGTGGCGGGCGAAAGCCCCTTGCGCAAGCTGCTGCTCGATCTGGAGATCGGCAGCTTTTTCGGCGTGTTCACCAGCAAGCCGCAGAGCTTCCACGCGACGCCAGACGTGCGGGGCCAGTTGACGCGCCGCTACCGGGACGAGTTTTTCCAGCATGTGGGCGACCACGAGTTCGCGCTGATGACGCTGTTCGGCGGCCGCAAGCTCAGCGGCGTGTTCTATGTGGACAATGCCCGCAGCGGGCGGGCGATAGACGAGGCCACCTATCACCGCTTCAAGGACTTGGTCACCCGGCTGACGCAGATGCCGCACTGATGCAAGAAGGCGGCGGGACGGGTACACTCTGTCCCTTCGTCTCCGCTCCGCTACCAGAATCGACCATGCATTACATTTCCAAGACCATTACCTCCCCCCATAACGACGAAGTCAAGGCGCTGGCCAGGTTGGCGCAGCACAGCCGCGACCGCCGCAAGGAGGGCGTGATGGTGCTGGAAGGCATACACTTGGCCGAGTCCTGCCTGCAGGCGGGCGGCGTCCTGTCGCGGCTGTATGTCAACGAGGGCGCGCTGGGCAAGGCCGAGCTGCAGGCCTTGCTGTCCCGGTTGCCGGCCGCCTGCGTGGTGGCGACGCTGCCCGAGGCGGTGATGGCAAAGGTGACCGCGCTGACCAGCGCCTGCGAACTGCTGGCGCTGTGCGAGCGGCCCAGGCCGCCGGCGCCGCAGGCCGCGGCGTCGCGGCTGCTGCTGGAGGATATTCAGGACCCGGGCAATCTGGGCACCATCCTGCGCACCGCCGCCGCTGCCGGCGTGTTCGAAGTGTTTTTGTCCAAGGGCTGCGTGGACGTGTTCTCGCCCAAGGTGTTGCGCGCCGGCATGGGCGCGCATTTCGCGCTGAACATCCATGAACACGCCGATCTGGCTGCCGAGTTGGCTGGTTTTGCCGGGCGCAAGCTGGTGACCTATCTGGAAGGCTCCAGCTCGCTATACAGCCATGACCTGACCGGGCCGGTGGCTTTCGTGTTCGGCAACGAGGGCGCCGGCGTCAACGAGACGCTGCTGGCGCTGGCCGACGCGCGCATCCGCATCCCGATGCCGGGCCATGCGGAATCGCTGAACGTGGCGATGGCCGCCACGGTGTGTCTGTTCGAGCGGGTCAGGCAATTGGAAAAGTAGGGTTTGTCTTTAGCCGAGGCGGGCGGCAGGCAGGCTCCGCCAGTAGCCGATGCCGGAAACGGCTTCCTGCGGCAGCGCCGCGCGGGCCAATTGTCCCGCCGCGCCGGATAGCGCCAGCAGGCAACCATCGCTCAGCTTGCATGTCAGGGCGTCTGCCGGGCTGGCGACAATCCCAATGGCATTTCGGCCCAGCGCGCAGGCCATGTTTTCTCCGCTGTGGCTCAGCGACGCATGCAGTTCTTCGCTGCCAATCAGGAGCGGGGACGATCCGGCGCCGGAGCGGCTCCCCAGCCTGCCAGCCGAATGTCGAGATACCTGCCCGCCAGGCGGCGCAGCAGCCAGCGCGCGGCCTGGAACTATTGCTGCCTTTCGAGCTCGGCGGCGTCCAGCCAGGCAAGCGCCGCGAGCGCATCCCGCAGGCAGGTATCGGCGAGCATGGACTCAGCGGCCGACCTTGGCGTAGCTGCCCTTGATTGCTGCGCCGGCTATCATCGTTCCGGCATGGCACTCGATGGTTTGGCTGTCGCGGCGCTCTTCCTTCTTGTAGTAGCTGACGATATCCACCACGGCATTGGCGTGGCGCTTCTTGGCGGACTCCTGGAACGAGATCAGCGTCGACAGGATGGCCCAGCGGCAGGCCTGCTCGTCGGATTTGTTGACGGCATTGGTCTTCTGGTTGGAGACGTCCGATCCCATCTTCTTGCGGATGGCCGGGGTATGCTGGCCGGCCAGGTAGAACTTGACCGAGCCATCCAGCTTTTGCTGGGCTTCCGGCATGGACAGCACGTCGGACAGCGGGATCTGTACGACGGTGTCGCGGGCCATGGCGGGACCGGCAATCAGGATCAGCGTCAGCAGCGGGGCGGCGAATTTCATGTTCTAAAGCTCCTTGTCTCGATGGGTGAGCCGGCCGGGAGGCCGGCGGGAAGGTTCAGTCGCGCCAGCGGCGGAAGATCAACGAGGTGTTGATGCCGCCGAAAGCGAAGTTGTTGCTCATCACCAGCTCGGTTTCCAGTTGGCGTCCGGTGCCGGTCAGATAATCCAGTTGGGCGCAGCGCGGGTCCAACTGGTCCAGGTTGAGGGTGGGGGCGAACCAGCCCTCGCGCATCATTTCTATCGACATCCAGGCTTCCAACGCGCCGCAGGCGCCCAGCGTGTGGCCCATATAGCTCTTCAGCGAGGAAATGGCGATTTTTTCGCCGAACACGTCGCAGGTGGCATGGGACTCGGCCACGTCGCCCTGCTCGGTGGCGGTGCCGTGCGCGTTGACATAGGGAATGTCCGACGGCGCGAGCCCTGCGCCGTCAAGCGCCATGCGGATGGCGCCGGCCATGGTGGCGGACTGCGGGTGGGTGACGTGCTTGCCGTCGCTGTTGGTGCCGAAAGACAGTATTTCCGCAAGAATGTTGGCGCCGCGGGCGCGGGCATGCTCCAGTTCCTCCAGCACTAGCGTGCAGGCGCCTTCGCCCAGCACCAGGCCGTCGCGCGCGGCGTCGAAAGGACGCGGTGTCAGCGAGGGCTGGCCGTTGTACTCCACACTGGTGGCGAACAAGGTGTCGAACACCGCCGCCTGGGTCGGGTCCAGCTCCTCCGCGCCACCGGCTATCATCGCCAGCTGGCGGCCGCTCTGGATGGCCTCGAACGCGTAGCCTATGCCCTGGCTGCCGGACGTGCAGGCGCTGGAGGTGGTGATCACCCGGCCGGTGATGCCGAAGAACACGCCGATATTCACCGGCGCGGTGTGCGCCATCATGCGGATATAGGTGTTGGCGTTGATGCCTTCTATGTTTTTGCACATCAGCATGCGGCCGAAGTCGCCCATATTGGCCGGACAGCCGGAGGACGAGCCGTAGGAGATGCCCATCCGGCCGCTGCCGAGCAAGGGGTCGCTCAGCAGGCCGGCCTGTTCCAGCGCCAGTTCGGTGGCGCGGGTGGCCATCAGAGCCACCCGGCCCATGCTGCGGGTGGTCTTGCGATTGTAATGAGCCGGCAGCTCGAACGGCGCGGCCGGCGCGCCGACCTGGGTGCCCAGGCCTTCGTATTCGCCCCAGGGCTCCATCACCTGCACCGCGTTGCGGCCAGCCTTCAAGCGCGCGTGCACGGTTTGCCAGTCATGGCCCAGGGGGCTGAGCGCGCCTACGCCGGTAATGACGACTCGCTTCATCCCATCATCCCCCCGTTGACCGAAATCACCTGACGCGTGATGTAGGCGGCGTCCTCTCCCATCAGAAAACTGACCACGGCGGCCACTTCCTCCGGCTTGCCCATGCGGCGCGCCGGAATGATCTTCATCGCCTCCTCCAGCACATGTTCTTCCACCATTTCGGTGTCGATCAGGCCGGGGGCGACACAGTTGACGGTGATGGCGCGGCTGGCCAATTCCACGGCCAGCGCCTTGGTGGCGCCGATCACGCCGGCCTTGGCGGCGCTGTAGTTGACCTGGCCGCGGTTGCCCATCAGGGCGGAAACCGAGGCCAGTGTGACGATGCGGCCAGGCTTGCGGCGCCGCACCAGCGGCATGGTCAACGGTTGCAGCACGTTGTAGAAGCTGCCCAGGTCGGTGTTGACCACCAGGTCCCAGTCTTCCGGCGGCATGGCGGCGAAGGTGTTGTCGCGCGCCAGGCCGGCGTTGCACACCACGCCGTAGTAGCAGCCATGGGCTTCGATGTCGGCCAGCAGCACGGCGGCCGCGGTCTCGCGGTCGGTGACGTCGAATTGCAGCACGCGGGCCTGGCGGCCCAGCGCGATGATTTCCGCGGCGACGGCGTCCGCCTCGTCGCGGCGGCTGCGGCAATGGACCGCCACGTCGTAGCCGTCCCGAGCCAGGCGCAGGGCTATCGCGCGGCCTATGCCCCGGCTGGAGCCGGTGACCAGAATGGTGTGGTCTGTCATTGCGAGGATTCCTTGATGAAGTGATCGATATCGGCCGGCTCGAAAACCTTGAGTTGCGCCGAGGCCAGACGCTGGCCCTGGCTGTCGATATGGCAATCGAACTGACACAGGCCATTGTCGGAGACGAGCTGCTGGGTCACGCTCACCTGCAGCGGCACATCGGGCGCAAAGGCCGCTACCGCGGCGGTATAGCGGCGGGTGCCCAGCAGGAAGCCCACCTTGGGCTCCTGGCCGAGGGATTTGGCGCGCAGGCCGGCCCAGATGCCTATGGTCTGCGCCATGTATTCGATTCCCACCCAACTGCCGATTTCGCCATCGCGGCAGAACAGCTGGTCCAGGCGCGGCGTGACTTCGGCCACCACGCTGTCCGCGCTGGAGGACAGCACGCGGTCCAGCAGCGACATGTCGCCGGCGTGCGGCACCAGGGAATCGATTTCGTAAAGGTCGGCGCTCATGGCGTGGCCTCCAGGATCAGGCAGGCATTGCTGCCGCCAAAAGCGAAAGAATTGCTCAGGACGCGGCGCGGCGGCTGCGTCAGCCGTTGGCCGGCCTGAACCAGGTTGAGGGACGGCAGGGCCGGGTCGGGCATGCCATCCCAGATATGGACCGGCAGCAAACCGGCCGGATTGCCATGCAGCGTCAGCCAGGCGAAGGCGGCTTCCAGCGCGCCGGCCGCGCCCAGCGTGTGGCCGGTCAAGCCCTTGGTCGAGCTGGCCGGCACCAAGCCGCCGAACAGCTGGCTGACCGCCAGGCTTTCCATCGCGTCGTTCTGCTGGGTGGCGGTGCCATGCAGATTGACGTAGTCGATGTCCGCCGGCGCGCAGCCGGCCCGCGCCAGCGCCTGGCGCATCGCGGCGATAGCGCCGCGGCCGCTGGGGTCGGGCGCCGAGATATGGTGGGCGTCTGCGCTTTCGCCCCAGCCGGCCAGCCGCACCGGGCCGCTTTCGCGGCTCATCAGGAACAGCGCGGCGGCTTCGCCGATGTGGATGCCGTCGCGGTTGCGGCTGAACGGATTGCAGCCGCCGGCGCTGACCGAATCCAGCGCGGCGAAGCCCGCCACGGTGAACTGGCACAGCGAATCGGCGCCGCCGGCTATCACCGCGTCGCACTGGCCGGAGCGCAGCAGCCGCGCCGCGCTGGCCAGCGCCTTGGCGCTGGACGAGCAGGCGGTGGAAATCACCAGCGCGGGGCCGCCGGTGCCCAGCACATGGCGCAGCAGCGCGGCGGGCGAGCCCAGCTCCTGCTGCAAGGGATGGAAGCTGTCCGGAAAGCGGCCATTCCGCCGCGCGGCGGCGAAAGCCGCTTCGCTCTCGCCTATGCCCGAGGTGCTGGTGCCCAGCACCACGCCTACCCGGTCGGGGCCGAAACGGGAGATGGCGTCGTCCACTGCCGGGCGGATGTCTTCCAGCGCAGCCAGCAGCAAGGCGTTGTTGCGGCTGCGCAGCGGCAGCGGCAACCGGCTTGTGTCCGGCCGCCGGCCGAGGTGGGGCGCCGTCGGCCAGTCGCGGCCGTCGGGCAGTGTCAGCCTGGGCCGTTGCAGCTGCGCCGGCGGCTGGAACAGCGCCGCGCGCAAGGCGGCGTGGCCGCGGCCGGCGGCGCATAGCGCCCCCAGATGGTTGAGGTAGACGGCGTTCGTCATGAAAGTCTTCACTGCAGGGGCGCGGAGTCTATGCTCAGGCGATAGCCTTCGCGCCGATTGATCAATTCGCTGTGGCCCATCCAGGCCGGGCTGGCCTGGTTGGCTATCCGCACCACTTCCTCGCCTTGCCGGCTGAGAATGCGCGTGCCGCCTTGCTCGTCCAGGCTCCAGTCCGCCGGCAGGGCCGCGCGCAACGCCGGCAGCGGCCAGTAGGCCAGCTGGATGTCGCGCACGATGCGGGCCTCGTCCACGCTGGCGGGCAGCAGCGGGCTGCGTTGGCTCTGCAGCGTCTTGCCATCCCAACTCAGGCGCAGGATGCGCTGGCCCAGCGCCAGACCGGCCAACTGGAGCTTGTCGCCGTCCACCTCCAACTGGATGTCCAGCGCGGGCGACGGCTTGCCGTCGCGCGGGTCCAGTGGACCGGCGCTCAGCCGCTGCGCCAGGCTCAGGCTGGCGCCCAGGCTGGCCGGCGACAGCGCGATGGGCGGCAGGCGCGGCTGCGGAGCGTAAACGCTCTGGCAGCCGGCCAGCAAGGCCAGGCAGAGCAGCAGGGTGCGGCGCATCGTCATTGGGTGCGGGCGAATTGCAGCAGCGAGTGGCAATAGCCGATGCCGTCGCGCTGCTGCACCAGTGTCAGGCCGGCTTCGGCGCACAGGCGGATGTAGTCGTCGGCGCGGTAGACCTTGCTGTTGCCGCTGGCCATCGCGGTGAAATAGGGCGAGGTGTTGATCAGGCAATAGGCAGCGATGTCGTGTTTCTGGCGATCCCACAGCGTATCCAGGATCATCACCCGGCCGCCGTCGGCCAGCGCGGCGGCGGCGCGGCGCAGAATGCTGGCGATCGCGCCCTCGCTGAAGCAGGACAGAAACTGGCTCATCCAGATCACGTCCATGCCAGCGGGAAAATCCAGCGCCGGATTCAGCATGTCGATGGGGTGCAGGCTGGCGCGCTGGCTCAGGCCTTTTTCCTCCAGGGTCTTTTCTATTACCGTCAACTGGCCAGGCAGGTCCACCAGATGCATGTGCACATCGGCGTCGTGGCCCAGCGCGGCCAGGGTGAATTTTCCGGTGTTGGCGCCGATGTCCATCAGCTTGCGCGGACGGTTGGCGAACACATCGGGCAGGATTTCCGGGAAGGAGGTGTCGGAATAGAAATGGTCGAAGCGCAGCCAGCTCTCCCGCGCCGGCTCAGGCAGCGCGGCCAGGCCCTGGTAGATGGTATCCCACTGGCCCAGCGCGGACAGGCCATGCGGTTTTTCCTCGTCCAGCGAGCGTTCCAGTTCGAACAGGCCCTGATAGCACACGTCGTTGATGAAGTCGAGGTTGATCTGGGTGATGGGATCGGACAGCAGGCAGAAGCCGGTCTTGTCCAGCGCGTAGCGACCCTGGCGCAGCTCCACCACGCCGGCGGATAGACAGGTTTCCAGCACCAGCTTCAGCGCGTAGACGGTGAACTTGCCGTCTGCGGCCAGTTCCTCGATTGACAGGCCTTGTTCGCCGGCCTCGGCCAGGGTTTGCAAGAGGCCGCGCTTCCAGGCGAAGCGCACGCACTGGAATACAACGGGGCCGAACGCGATCTTTTGCGCGTCAAAGCGCGCGTCCATCACGCTCTGGCGAGCGGGAGAGAAGCTTTTGTCTTGCAGGATTTGAGAGCCAGTTTCCATGTCTTCGCTTTATTTCTTATGTTTTTTGGGTGAATAGGGGGTTGAGCAGCCAGCACAGGCCGATGCCCAGCAGCATGGTCAGGCCGAAGGCGGTGAGTGCCGGGGTGGACGACAGCGCCAGCAGGCCGAAGGCGAGCAGGGTGCCGGCCGCGGCCAGCGTCACCGACAGGAAGGCGCGAGGGTCGCTGTCCGCCAGCAGGAACACACCATAATCCACGCCCATGCCCAGGATCAGCAGCAGGGCCAGGATGGTGAACAGCTGCAGCGCTTGTCCCAGCAGCGCCAGCAGCGCCACGGTCAGCAGGCTGGCCAGCAGCGTCGGCAGCAGCGCGCGCCAGGCCCGGCGGCCGAAGCGGCGCCACAGCATGGCCAGCACCAGCAGGTAGCTGGCGGCTATCACCCAGCTCATCAGTTGGCGGTAGTGCCGCATCAGGCCGGAAATCTCCCCTGCCTTGTCGATGAAGCGCACGCCGGCCGCCGGAGAGGCCTGCCGCTCCAGCGAAGGCAGCATGGCCGGGCCGGCCAGGCCGCGCAGCATCACCACGCTGGCGTAGCCCTGGCCGAAGCGGCCCAGCCATTGGGCGCGCAGCGGCTCCGACACCGGCGCGGCCAGCCAGGCCTCCAGCGTCAGCGGTCTAAAATCGGACAGCGGCGCGGCGGCGGCATGCTGGCCCAACCGGGCGGATGCCTGCTCCAGCACGCCGCCTGGCTGGAGCACCACCCGCTGCAGCAATCGCCGGTCTGCCAACTGGCGGGCCTGGGAGGGTGCCCAGTCGGATACCGCCTGCACGCCCTTGAGCTTGCCGGCGGCGATCAGCGGCGCAAGCCGGGCTTTCAGCGCTTCCTCGCGCTGCAGCACCTGTTCGGCGCTGTCGCCGCTCACCAGGTAGAACTGCGCGGGGCCGGCCATTTCCATCAATTCGCCGATGCGGCGCTGATCCTGCAGCAGGCTCTGCGGCGCATTTTGCAGTGCGCGGATATCGTCGTTGGTTTGCAATGCGGCGAAGCCGGCCAGCAGCACGGCGGCCATGGCCAGGCCCAGCAGCAGGCTGAAGCGGTTGCGGCCCCAGCGCGGCCAGCGCAGCCGCCAGCCGCCCAGCGCGCGAGAAAAACGGTTGAACGGCATGTCGCCGCGGTCGGCAAAGGGCAGGCAGCACAATACGCTGACAAAGGCGCCAAACAGCCCGGTCACGGAAAACACCGCCATCTGCCTAAGCCCCGGGAAGGGCGCCAGCGCCAGCAGCGCGTAGCCGATGGCGGTGGTGGCGAAGGCCAGCCACATGGTGGATTGCTGGCCGCGCAGCATCGCCCAGCGCTCGCCCGCCGGTTTGCCCAGCCGGTAGGCATAGTAGTTGTTGCCGTAGTTCTCCGCCACGCCTATCAGGCTGGCGCCGAACACCAGAGTGATCAGGTGCAGTTTGCCGAACAGCAGCGAGGTGAGCGAGATGGCGAAACCCAGGCCGGCGACGATGGACAGCGTCACCAGGATGCGCGGGCGGATGCCGCTGAAGGCCAGCACGGTAAGCAGCAGGATGCCCAGCAGCGAGCCTATGCCTATGGTGTGCACTTCGCGCTCGGCTTCGCCGGCGGCGAAGGCGGCGAACAGCGGCACGCCGCCTTGGATGACCTGGGCGCGCGGCGCTGCGCTGCGGGCGGCCGCTTCGGCGTTTTGCAGGATGGGCAGCATGGCCTGCTGGGCGGACACTGAAAACGCCGGCCCCTGCTGCTCCAGCATGATCAGCGCGTATTGCATATTGCCGTCTGACAGCGACAGGCGGTCGTCGCGCACCCGCACCCGGCTTTGCGCGGCGCGCTCGCCCAGCCACCGGCCGTACAGGTTCAAGGGGTCGTCCTGCCAGCGGCCCAAGCGCGGCATCCCCACCGGCTGGAACAGCGCGGCCACCGCCTGTTCCGCCAGCGCGGCCGGTGCGGCTTGCTGCAATTGCCGGCGCGCGTCGTCGCCCAGCAACTGGCTGCGGTAGGCGGCATAAAAGTCCAGCCAGCGGTTGCTTTGCCGTTCGTCCACTTGATAGCGCAGCGCCAGCGGTTTGCCGGAGGCGCGGATGCTGGCGGCGTAGGCGTCGCCGGCGCGGCGGGCGTCGGCCCAGTCGGGCGCGCCGACCAGCGCCACGATGCGGCGCGCGGCGGAATCCGCCAGCTGGCGGGTGGCGTCCTGCGCCGCCTGGTCCTGGCGGTTTTGCGGCAGCATCGCCAGGATGTCGGTTTCCAGCCGTACGTGGCCGCCCAGCCATAGCCAGCCGTTGTGGCCGGCCACGGCCAGCAGCACGGCCAGCCAGGCGGCGGCCAGCCAGCGCCGCAGGCGGCCTGGGCCTTGCTTGTCAGTCAAAGCGCGCCTCTTCCTCGCGGCTCAACTGGGCCGGGCTGGCGCTCTGGCCATTGAAGGTGATCCGGGTGACGTCGCCGTTGGCCTCGTCCAGACGGATGGCGCGCACGTATTGGTTGCCGGACAGCTCAACCTTCTGCATTACGCGGGCCAGCGCGCTCTGGCGGGGGGTCAGCGTCAGTTGCCAGTTGCTGCCGGCCTGCTTGCCGTCAATGCGGAAATAGCCGTCCAGCGCCTTCAGATTGCCTCCCAGCAAGGCGAACATCAGTTCGTTGATGGTGCGTACGGTCGGCTCCCTGGCGGCGCTCAGCTGGAAAGACACCGCGCCGTTCTGGGTGGCGACGATCTCGCCGCGGGTCAGCCTGAGCTTGCTGGCGAACGGTTGGCGGGTGTCCCACAGCACGCCTTTGTCGCGCGACACCAGGAAGCTGCCGCGCGAGCGCAGCGGCTTGGAGAAGCCGGCCATTTCCTTGCTCTGCTCGAATTCGCCGCGCAGCACCGCCGGCTGCGCCAGCTTCCGGGTGATGTCGGCGATCAGTTCGCCGGCGCCGGCGGCCTGCGGCAGCAGCAACAGGCTGGCGAGAAAAACGAATTTTTTCATGGCGCGGGCACTCCCAGTTTTTCCCACAGCACCGGCGGGCACAGGTAGAGCATCTCTGAGCTTGCGATGTCCACCGCCACCTGCACGGTGTAGGCCTTGTTGATCTTATGCCCGCTGGCGGCGTCGCGAATCAGGTACTCGATCTTCAGCCGGCACTCCCATTCGACGATGCGGGTTTCTATCCGCACCTTTTGGCCGAAGCGAATGGGCTGAACGTACTTGAGCCGCATGTCGACGATTGGCCAGATGTAACCGGAGTCGCGCATCTGCGGGTAGTTGTAGCCGAACTTCTCCAGCAGCGCGCAACGGGCGATTTCCAGGTATTTGACGTAATTGCCGTGCCAGACCACGTCCATCGGGTCGAGGTCGTGGAAGGCCGGGTTCAGCTCGATGGCATGCGACAGATCAGGCATACAGGCTCCAGGCTTGCTGGCGGATGGCGGAGATCAGCTGTTGCAGTTCCTTGTCCAGCGCGCGGTCTTCGGCGATGCGCGGAACGCGTGCGGCCAGATCCCGCTGCATGCGCTCCAGCGCCGGGCTCAGCGACAGCTCGCCGGCCGCTTCGCGGCGCAGCTCCACGCCCTGGCGCGCGGTGATCAGCAATGCCGCCAGCACCTGCTCGGTCAGCTCCAGCACGCGCAGCGCGTCGCGAGCGGCGATGGTGCCCATGCTGACCTTGTCCTGGTTGTGGCACTCGGTGGAGCGCGAGAACACCGAGGCCGGCATGGTCTGCTTCAGCGCCTCGGCTGTCCAGGCCGACACGCTGATCTGCAGCGCCTTCAGGCCGTGGTTGATTGGCGCGCGTTCTGGGCTGGCGCCGCTGAGGTTGCGCGGCAGGCCATTGTTGTAGCGGGTATCCACCAGCAGCGCCATCTGTCGGTCCATCAGGTCGGCCAGATTGGCCACCGCGTTCTTCAGGCTGTCCATCGCGAAGGCGATGTGGCCGCCGTAGAAGTGGCCGCCGTGAAGCACGCGTTCTTCGTCGGCGTCGATGATGGGGTTGTCGTTGGCGCTGTTGAGCTCGTTTTCTATCAGGCTGCGCATGAAGGGCAGCGCGTCTTCCAGCACGCCTATCACATGCGGCGCGCAGCGCAGCGAGTAGCGGTCCTGCAGCCGGCTGTCGTTGCGGCTGGGGCGCGGGGCCTCCAGGTCGGCGCGGATGCGGGCGGCGATGCGCTGCTGGCCGGGATGGGGCTTGACCGCGAACAGCGCTTCGTCGAAGTGGTGGGCGTTGCCGGCGGCTGCGACAACATTCATCGCGGTCAGGCGTGAACACAGGCGGGAGGCGTAGTCGGCGCGGCGCCAGGCCAGGCAGGCCAACGCGGTCATCACCGCGGTGCCGTTCATGATGGCCAGGCCTTCCTTGGGTCGCAGCCTGAGCGGCGTCAGGCCGGCGGCCTTGAGCGCGTCGGCGGCCGCGCAGCGCTCGCCGCGGTAGACGACTTCGCGCTCGCCGCACAGCGCGGCGGCGACGTAGGACAGCGGGGTCAGGTCACCGCTGGCGCCGACCGAGCCTTCAGCCGGGATCAGCGGCAGGATGTCGTGCCGCAGCAGCGCGGCCAGCTGGGCCAGCAGCGCGTAGCTGACGCCGGATACGCCGCGGCTCAGCGAGGCCAGCCGGACGGCCAGCACCGCGCGGGTCTCCATGGAGTCAAGGAAGCGGCCGGCGCCGCAGCCATGGTAGGTGTACAGATGGTGCGGCAATTCCTGTGCCAGCGCGGGGGGAATCTCCACGGTGCAGGAGTCGCCGTAGCCGGTGGTGACGCCGTAGACCACGCCGTCTTCCGCCAGCAGTTGATCGATGAAGCGGCTGCCTTTTTCGATGCGCTCGCAGAAGGCGGGGGCATCGGACAACCGGGCCTGCTTTTCGCCATGGGCGATGGCGTGGATATTTTCCAGGGTCAGCCAGGAGCCGTCGAATACTACAAAATCTTGATGCTTGTCAGTCATTGTTTGGATTTCTGCTCCCAAAATGGGAAAAAATTGAACCAGTCGTAGGGAGAGGCCGCCAGCAGGCAGGCCAGTTCTCCGGCGAAGCGGGAGGCATGCTCGGCGATGACCGCTTCGCGGTTTTGGCGCGGCAGGCGGATAGATTCCGCCAGCGGCACAAACTGCAAGCGGTAGCCGCGGTTGTTGCGCACGCAAGCCATCAGATAGAGGGGGCAGCGCAGCAGATGGGCCAGCAGATAGGGGCCGGAGGGGAAGGGCGCGGCTTCGCCGAGGAAGGGCACGGTCACGATGCGGTCGCCATGCACCGGGATGCGGTCGCCGGCGATGGCCACCACCTCGCCGGCGGCGATTTTCTGCTCCAGCAGGACGGCGGTGGCGGCGTTGACCTCGGTCACTTCCAGCAAGCGGATCGATTGTTGCGGGTTGAGCCGGTTGAGCAGGGCGTTGAAGCGTTGGGCGTGGCGGGTGTGCACCAGCACGTTGACCACCACCTCCGGCGACTGGTCTGCCAGCGCGCGGCATAGCTCCAGGCAGCCGATGTGGGCGGTGACGATCAGCGCGCCGCGCTGTTGGCGCAAGCCTTCGATGACGACGTCGGCGCCGCAGATATCCACCTGGCCGGCCGGGTAGCGGCCGGCGGTGGCCAGCAGCTTGTCCAGCATGGTGTCGGCGAAGCGCAGCAGATGGCGGAAGGTGTCCAGCCGGCCGGGCTGGCGGCCCAGCGCGCCGCAGTGCGTCTCCAGTCGTTGCAGGTATTGCAGCGAAGCCGCCCGCGCCGCGCCGCCGCTCAGCCAGTAGCAGGCCACCACCGGGAGCAGGCACAGGCGGAACAGCCGCCGGCCCAGCAGGCGGTGTATCCAGAACAGCAGGACGATGCCGGCGATGAAGGTGTTCTCGCCGATTCCCGCCCAGTGGCGCGCCTGGCTCATCGCGTCGCCTTGCGGGCCAGCAGCAGCGGCAGGCGGGGCAGCATGCCGAAGAACAGCTTGGCGTGCATGCGGCTGATGCGCAGATTGTCCCGCCACAGCTGGAAGTGCGATATCCCATCCAGCGGATAGCTGACGCGGGTGGGCAGGTTGACGATGCGCATGCCGCGCCAGCTGAGCCGCACCAGCACTTCCACGTCGAAGTCCATGCGCATGCCCAGCCGCGCCTGGTCGAACAAGGGTACGGTGGCGGCCAGCGGATAGACGCGGAAGCCGCACATCGCGTCGCGGATCTGCAGCGACAGCGTGTTGATCCATACCCAGACATGGGTGGCGTAGCGGCCATAGCGGCGGCTTTTGGGCGCGTCGGCGTCATACAGCGGGCAGCCGCAGATCAGCGCCTTCGGCTGGGCGCGGGCCAGTTGCAGGAAGCGGGGAATGTCGCCGCTGTCGTGCTGGCCGTCGGCGTCTATCTGCAGCGCGTGGCTGTAGCCCATGCCCAGCGCGGCGCGCAGGCCGGCCATCATGGCGCCGCCCTTGCCGCGGTTTTGCGGCAGGCGCACCAGGCACACCTGTTCGTCGGCGGCGGCCAGCGCGTCGAGCACCGCCGCGCAATCGGCGTCGCTGCCGTCGTCCACCAGCACGCAGGGCAGATTTTGCGCGCGCAAGGCGGCCACTACGCAGCCTACCGCGCCGCCGTGGTTGTACACCGGCACCACCGCGCAGATCAGCATGCCGGCGCTCCAAAGCGCAGCTTGCCGCTGGCGTGCGGCTGGTCGTCGGAATGAAAGGAGAAGCTCACGCTCTGCTTTGCGCGGTCGTAGCGCAGCTCCAGCCGCACGGTGCTGTCCGGCGCAATGATGCGCTGGAATTTGAGATTGTCGATGCCGGTGAAGCCGGGCAGATCGAACAGTTCGCGGGCGAAGCGCACGCCCCAGTCCAGCTGGGTGACGCCGGGCAGCAGCGGGAAGCCGGGGAAGTGGCCGTCGAAGTCCGGCAGGGTGGCGGCGGCCTCTATCGACAGCAGCGCATGCTCCTCATCGCGCCGCAGCAGGGTGGCGTGCGGGCGCCGGGCATCGAACCAGGACAGCAGCAGCGCCTGGGTGGTCTTGCCCTGGGCGTTGGCCGGCAAGCGGAAACCGTAGCGCCAGTGGCGCGGCAGGCCCTCCGGGATCACGCTGCGCTTGAGCCCGGCGATCAGGCGGGCGGCGAATTCGCGCCGGCCCAAGGCGGCCAGCTGTTGCCAGCCGGCGGCGTTGGGCACCGCCGCCACGCCCAGCGAATCGCGCTGGCCGGGCAGCAACACCAGGCGCGCGGCGTCGAACAGGCCGCTCGCCAGCAGCGCGCCCTCCACGCCGTCCAGCGACACGCGTTTCTCTTCCAGCTTGATGATGCGGTCGGCGCGGCCTTGCAGGACAAAGCCCCCATCCTGCGCTTGCACCTTGTCGCTGGTCTGGTGCCAGGCATTGTCCGGCAGATGGGGCGAGCGTATCGCCAGCAGGCCGTCGTCGACGCGGGTTTCCACGCCCGGCAGCGCTTGCCAGGACAGGTCCGGATCGGCCTGGCGGCGGCGCCAGGCGATGCCGCCGGTTTCCGTGCTGCCGAATATCTCGAACGGCGTCTGCCCCAGCGCGGCCAGGCTGTTTTGCAATGCGGCTTCGTCCAGCGGGCCGCCGGAGGAAAATGCGGCAGCCAGCTTGCCGGACAGAGAGCCCCAGTCCAGGCTGTCCGGCAGGCGCTTCAGGTGGGCCGGGCTGCTCACCAGCAGGCAGGGACCGGCGGACAGCGCCTGCAGCAGGCTCTCGGGGAAGGTCTGGCGCCGGCAGGCGAACGGCCGGCCCGCGGCCAGCGGCCACAGCACGCGAAACAGCAAGCCATAGATGTGTTGATGCGAAACCGTGGCCTCTACCAGGCAGCCGGTTGGCAGCGCGCCATCCCACAGCCGGGACAGGGTGGCAGTCTCCGCCGCCAGCTGGCGCAGACTCTTGTCTATCGCCTGCGGTTCGCCGGTGGAGCCGGAGGTGAACAGCTGCAGCTTGCAGTCATCGTCGGACAGCTCGCCGAAGGCGATGGTTTCGGCCTCTGCGATTTGCAGCGTGTCCAGCAGCACCATGCCGCGTCCGGATAGGGCCGCGCGGGTGGCCGGCAGGTTGTCGCCGGGCAGACAGACGGTTTTGCCGGCGTGCCAGGCGCCGAACAGCGCGGCGGCGAATTCGAAGCTGTCGTCCAGATGGATGGCGACCACCTCCTGGGCGCGGGCCCGCAAGCTGGAGGCCCAGCGAGCGGCGCGCAGTTGGAAGTCGCCGAAAAGGTATTGTCGTTCGCCGTCGCTGGCAACGGGATGGTCTGCGTTGCGGCCGACGGCCAGCAGTCGCGAAAGGGGAATGAAGTCAGCCATGTGTGGTATTGCGGGATTTGACGCGTTGGCGGACCAGCCATTCGCCGCCAAACAGCGCGCCCATCAACAGATAGGAGGCGCAGCCGTTGTAGGCGGTCCAGACGGCGTTGTCGGCCCATAGCGCGGTGGCCAGCGACAGACTGCCGTTGACGATGAAAAAGCCGCACCATACCTGGGTGACAGTGCGGGTGTAGCGTACGCCGCGCTCGTCCAGCGCCGGCTCGGTCAGCCGGGCCAGACGTTCTATCAGCGGCGGGCCGAAGCGCAGACTGCCGGCGAACGCCGCCAGCAGGATGGCGTTGACCAGCAAGGGGTAAAGCTTGAGCGGCAGCAGGCCGTTGCCCAGCATGCTGAAGACCGCCAGCAGCAAGGTGGCGGCGGCAGCCCAGTACCAGGCCGCCTGGCGCGTGCTGAACGCGCGCAGCAGGGCGATGCCGACCAGCAAGCCCGCCAGCAGGCGCGGCTCCACCCGCCCCTGGCCGAAGTAGATCAGGAAGGGGTAACACAGGGTGAGCAGGCTAGCCAGTACGGTGCCGGACATCGCTCAGTCGTTTTCCTGCATCAGGCCGTGCAGCGCGTCCACTACGTCCTGCAGCGTGCGCACCGACTTGAACACATCCGGTTGCAGGCGCTTGCCTACCAGCGGGCGGAACTGGACGATCAGGTCTACGGCGTCGATGCTGTCGATGTCCAGGTCTTCGCGCAGCCGCGCGTCGGGATGGATCGCGTCGGCGTCGATTTCAAAAGTGTCCTGCAATACCTTGCTCAGGCGCGCGAAGAGTTCGTCTTTGGTCATGGGGCAGTCTCGGATGGTGGTGGTTACAGCTTGCGCGCGCTGGCGACGAAGCTGGCCAGGCTGGCGATGCTGGCGAAGTGGCGGCGGGTTTCCTCGCCATCCGGGGACAGGGTGATGCCATAGCGCTTTTGCAGCGCCAGGCCCAGCTCCAGCGCGTCGATGGAGTCCAGGCCCAAACCGTCGCCGAACAGCGGCGCGTTGGTGGCGATATCTTCAGGCGTGATGTCTTCCAGATTCAGGGAGGTGATCAGCAGGTTTTTGATCTCAAATTCCAGGGTTTGCATGAAGGCTCGATGTTGTCAGGTAAAAGTCGTGCAAGAAGCGGGTCAATCCGCGGGCGGCCATGGCTTCGTTCTGCCCTTCGAGGAAGGGGGCGACGGGCAGGTCGTCCAGCACCTCGATGGTGAAGCGCATCGGCTGCGATGGAATGCTCCACCATGGAACGCCTTTGGCCAGGCTGCGGGGTTCGCAGCTTATGGTGACCGGCGTAATGGCGCAATGGCCGCGGACGGCGATATTGGCGGCGCCGCGCTGCAGCTTGAAGCCGCCATCCAGCGGCGTGCGGGTGCCTTCCGGGAAGATCACCAGGTTGTTGCCGGCCCGGACCGAACGTATGCAATCCTCGATCAGTCCTTCGCCGGAGTCGTTGCAGATGTAGCCGGAGGCGCGCACCGGGCCGCGGGTGAAGGGGTTGCGCGCCAGCGAGGACTTGACGATGCAGTCTGCGTTGGGCAGCAGGGAAATCAGGAACACCACGTCTATCAGCGTGGGGTGGTTGGCCAGGATCAATAGGCCGGGCCGGCGCAGCTTTTCCGCGCCGACGATCCGGTAGCTCAGGATGCCCAGCGCCCGCATCAACCGGATGAAGGCGGCGAAGCTCAGCTGGACCACCCGGCGCGACAGGGCAATCCGGCGCGCCGGCTGCCGGATCAGCAGCGTCAGCAGTGGAAATACGATCAATGAAAACAGCACGCCGCCAAGCCCGAACACGGAGAAGGCCACGGCGGTTGCCATCAGGCGCCACAAGTAATTGCAGCGCTCAGCCATGGCGGGTCCAGTGCCAGTCGCTCTGGCCGCAATGATGAATGTAATGGCCGGCGGAGCCGTTCAGGAATGGCCAGAGCCGCGGACTGTCGGCGTCGGCCGTGGCCGGCGCGGCGCGCAGGCTCAGGCCGCTGGCGGCCCGGCGCACGCGGCAGGCCCAGGCCAGTGGGTCGGGGGGGGCGGCCTCGGCATGCTGATAGGGGGCGGGAAGCGGCGCATCGTAAACAATCAGCCGCACCGACGGCGCGCCGTCGCTCAGCATGGCGAGCGCTTCGCAAAACGCGGCCTCTGCGGTTTCCGCGCCGGCGGCGATAGCGGTGTACTGCCCGGTGTGGCCAGCTAGTATGCCGTGCAGCGCGCCGATGGCGTTGTGCACCGACAGGCTGAACTGGGTGGGCGACAGGGCCTCGCCCTGGCTCAGCTGCCGCAAGAGTTCTATCGAGCGGGACATGTCGCCGAAACGGGAGGCGAAGACCAGGGGTATGTCATCTCCGGCTTCATCCAGGCCAAACGCGCCATGCAGGGCGGCCTTGCACAAAGGACTCATGCGCCGCCGTTGCATGGCGGGCACCTGCTCCAGCGGCGGATGGCTTGCCTGACTGCCGGCATCCGCGGCCGGGGGCCAGCTGATCAGATTGTCGACGGCGAAATGTAAAGCGGATGACATCGGGTGTTTGGTTTTCCAGTACGGGCTGCGGGGCAGCCGATTTTGTTTCAAAGCTGATTGTAATGGTCAAAATTTTACAATTATAAATAAAAAAAATGAACATGGAACTATTCTGCAATTTTTTAATCGAGTCGAAGGGAGTCAGTGCGAGCTTGTTTCGCAGGAGCGGGGCGCTTCGCCGCAAACCCGGCTTGAAGTGGCGGAAATGGTCAATCCACCCGCAATGAATGGCGTCAGGCCAGCGGGATGTAGGCTTCTCCGCGCATCAGAGGCCTGGCGGTGCGGGTCATGACCACTTCGCTGATCGACCATCCCAGCTCGTCACGGCCCAGTACGGCCTCCAATGTCTGTCTGCCGCTGGCGTGGCTGAAGGTGAGCGGCATGCCGCGCACCGCGCCTCCCGCCAGCTCCGCCGGCAAGGTGCCTTCCGCCGCGCAGGCGCAGGCCAGCGCAATCGCCCCGGTGCCGGTGTAGGCGTGATGCACCCTGTCCATCGACAGGATGCGGGCGTTGAGCTGGCAGTCGGGCTCCCCGCTAGCCGACAGGAAGCTGATTCTGGGGATGGCTGGACGTTCGCGTTCCGCGGCGAAAATGTCTTCGGCCAGCCCCATCGCCACCGCGGCGGTGGCGCGGGCCAATTCCAGCCGTCGCAACGTGGCCAGCGCTATCTGCGCCGCGGTTTCGCATCCCTTCAGGCCAAAGTCGCGCGCCCGGACAAACACGGTGGGATTGCCGGCGTCCACCAATGTAGCCTCGACATGGCTGCCATCGGGCAGCCTGAGTTCATCTATCAGGCGGCCGGACGGGAACAGCTCGCCGGAGCTGCCGCCGGCGGGGTCGAGAAAGCGCAGCCGGATCGGCGCGCCAGGAAAGGCGACGCCGTCGATGAAGAAGTCGCCTTGCCATACCGGCTGGCCATCGAAGATTTCCAGCTCGGCCAGGATGCGCTTGCCGACATTGGCCTGCCAGATGGCGATGGTGGCCACGCCGTCCTCCGGCCGCACCAGCTTTTCCATCACGGCGAACAGCGGGACCGCGGCGCTGAGGTTGCCGCAGTTGCCGGACCAGTTCATCCGCGCTTCGGAGATGGCCGCGTGGCCGAACAGGCAGTCGATATCGCAGTCGTCGCGGCGCGAAGGGCTGAGGATCACCACCTTGCTGCTGCCGGCGAAGCCGGTGCCCAGGCCGTCCATCTGCTGGCCGTAGGGGTCGGGGCTGCCGATGGCGCGCAGCAGCATGGTTTGCCAAAGCTCGGTGTCTTCCGGCAGCGCATCGGCGCGAATGAACAGCCCCTTGCTGGTGCCGCCGCGCATCAGCGTGGCCGGCAAACGGTAGAACGCATCCATCAGCGGTCCTCCCATTGCTCCTTGCAGTTGGCGATGATGGCGGTCCGCGCCGCATCCAGCGTGGCAGGAATGGCGGCCTTGTCGCTGCAGCCCGCGGCTATGGCACCGGCATCAATCTGCAGCGTAGCAGCCAACATGTCGTTGAGGTAGTCCTTTTGCGGATAGGCGGCGGTCTCAAAATGCAGCCTGCCGCGGGCGTCGGCCAGACAGGCATCCAGCATCAGGCGGAAACGGTCTGGGCGTCGCAGCGCGTCGCAGTCCTTGAACAGCTTGAGCACGGTGGCGGGGCGCAGCTCTTGCGCCTGATGCACCTTGGTGTGGTGCACCATGGTGATATGGGCCAGATCGCGGCAGTCGCTGGGCACTCGCAGGCGCTGGCACAGTTCGCCCAATGGCTTGGTGCCGCGGATTTCGTGGCCGATGTGGCGCGGCAGCACGTCGGGCGGCGTCAGCGCCTTGCCCAGATCGTGGGTGAGGGCGGCGAAACGCACGGCGAGCGGCTGGCTTGTCGACGCGGCATAGTCCAGCACCCGCATGGTATGGTCGCCGCAATCTATTTCCGGGTGATAGTCGGCGCGCTGCGGCACGCCGAACAGCGCATCCACCTCGGGCAGCACCCGCGCCAGCGCGCCGCATTCGCGCAGCACCAGGATCATCCGCGACGGCTTGTCTTCCATCAGGCCCTTGGCCAGTTCCTGCCATACCCGCTCCGCCACCAGCGCGTCGGCTTCGCCGTTGTCCACCATCCGCCGCATCAGCGCCATGGTCTCAGGCGCCACCGCGAAGTCGAAGCGGGCGGCGAAGCGCGCCAGCCGCAGGATGCGCACCGGGTCTTCGGCGAAGGCTGCGCTGACGTGGCGCAGGATGCCGGCCCTGAGGTCGGCCTGGCCATGGTAGGGGTCGGTCAGGCTGCCGTCCGCGGCTTCGGCGATGGCGTTGATGGTGAGGTCGCGCCGCGCCAGGTCCTGTTCCAGCGTCACGTCGCTGGCGGTATGGAAAGTGAAGCCGTGGTAGCCCTTGGCGATCTTGCGCTCGGTGCGCGCCAGCGCGTATTCCTCCTGGGTGTCGGGATGCAGGAATACCGGAAAGTCCTTGCCTACCGGCCGGAAGCCCTGATTCAGCATCTGTTCCGGGGTGGCGCCCACCACCACCCAGTCACGGTCCTTGACCGGCAGATTCAGCAGGCGGTCACGCACCGCGCCGCCGACGATATAAATGTCCATTTTAACGCGCCGCCTTTTCCCGGTAGCGGGAGGCGATGTAATTGTAGCCGCGGCCAGCCAGCCAGTCCGGCGCCAGCGCCGACAGCGCCGTGGGCGCGAAGCCCAGCAGCCCGGAGGGGAAGGGTTGGTCGCTGACATTGTCCCATCGCAGCGAGCGGACATTGTCCCGGCTCATCAGCGTGGGGCCGGGCAGGTGCTCCATCAGGCAGGCCTGCAACATGGCCAGGCTGTCCGGCAGCGCCAGGATCGGGCGGGGATGGCCGCTGCAACGGCCGGCGAGGCGGGCCAGATCGGCCAAGGTGTAAATCTCGGGGCCGGCCAAGTCCAGCTTGCGGCCTATGGTTTCCGGCCGCGCGAGGCTCTCGCAGACCGCGCGCGCCACATCTTCCACCCATACCGGCGCCATCTTGCTGGCGGCGCCGGCCAGGGGCAGCAGAGGCAGGCGCTTTTGCAGATCGGCGAACAGGTTGAGGAAGGCGTCGTCGTGGCCGAACACCACCGACGGCCGCAATATGGTCCATTCCAATGCGCTGCTTTCCACCGCCAGTTCGCCCAGGGCCTTGGTCTGCAGATAGTCGCTGGGGCCGTCCTGCGCTGCGCCCAGCGCGCTGATGTGCACCAGGCGGCGCACCCGCTGGCGCTCGCAGGCGGCGGCGATGCTTTCCGCCAGCCGGGCATGGTTCTGTTCGAACTGTGCGCGGCTACCGTGCAGGATGCCGACCATGCTAACCACGGCGTCGTGGCCGGCGATCAGCGCTTCCAGTTGCGCCGGATCGTGGATGTCGGCGGAAACCAGCCGGACTGACGGCAGCACCAGAAACTCAGGCAGCGATGTCTTGCGGCTGGCGACGGTGATGGGATGGCCCAGGGTAGTCAGTTGCGCGGCCAGATGGCGGCCGATGAAGCCGCTGCCGCCTATCAGGCAGATCTTTTGTGCGGACATGTTCGCTCCGTTGTTCATTTCAGTTCATCGCGGCGGGATCGCGCCCATGCGGTTTCTCAGCGAGATGTTGGCATGGCCGAAGGTGCTGGAGTAGTAGGCGGCGTTGGCCATCACTTTCTGCACGTAGTCGCGGGTTTCGCTGAACGGTATGGTTTCGGCGTAGATGGTGCCGTCAAGCGTGCGGTCCGCCTGCCAGTTGCGCGCCCGCCCCGGACCGGCGTTGTAGGCGGCGGTGGCCATCACCTGGTTGCCGGACAGGTTGTCCAGCACGTAGCGCAGATACCAGGTGCCCAGCTGGACATTGGTTTCGATGTCGTTGACCGCGAAATGGGTGAGGCCTATCTTCTTGGCCGCCCATTTGGCGGTGGCCGGCATCAGCTGCATCAGGCCGGAGGCGCCCACGCCGGAGCGCGCCATCGTGATGAAGCGGCTTTCCTGGCGGATCAGGCCGTATACCCAGGCGTCGTCGATATCCAGCTGGCGGGCGTATTTCTGCGTGACATCGCGGTACGGAGTCAGGTAGCGCAGGGAAAAGTCGTGCTCTTCCTTGGTGCGCTCGGCGCTGTAGATGGCCATGTCGTAGAAGCCTTCCTTGCGGGCGATCTCCGCCGCCGCCAGCAGCTCCATGTCGTTGCGGCCGCGCATCGCCCAGCGCCATTCGCGCTGGGCATCGGTGCGGAATTCGGGCTTGGTGTAGATCTCCGCCACCGACAGCAAGGCCAGTGAGCGGCGGATGGCCGGGTCGGACTTCATCTTGTCCAGATCCTGGCTGGTGGGGGTGGTTTTGCTGGCGGAGGCGGACAGCGAGTTGCCCAGCTCTTCCAGAGACAGCAGCGCGTAGTAGCTGTGGCCGACGCTGGCCTGGCTGAACAATGGCGCGGCCTCAGCCGGCTTTCCCTGCTGCTGCAGCGAGCGGGCTTGCCAGTAGCGCCAAGCCGGCTTGGCCGAAACTACCGCCGGCATGCGGCGGATGATGGCGTCCAGCTGGGTCCATTGCTCAAGGCGCAGCGCGGAGCGCGCCCACCATTCCCATTGGTCGGCGGTCAGCTGGCGCGGATCTGCCTTGTCGAACCATTGCAGCGCCTGGCCGGCCTGCTGCTTGCGGGCGGCAAGCAGCGCCAGTTGGCCCCAGCCGAAGCCGCTGCGAGCGGGGTCCAGGTCTTTCTCCATCCGGGACAGGCTGGCGGCGGCGCCGTCCAGATCGGTCTTGGCCTTGCGCTCGATTTCAAACAGCGCGGCCTCCTGGCCGCCGTCGGTTGCCAGATTGGCGTTGGCCGGCTTGTTCAGCGCGGCGTTGTCCAGCGGCAGCTGGGTGTCGGCGGCCAACTGCCGCGCCTGGCTGAGGAAGTTGCCGGCCAGCAGCAGCCGGGCGCGCCGCCACAGCCACTCCTGGCTGAGCAAGCCACGCGCGTACGCGCCTTCGATCAGGCGGTTGCAGCCATCCGGCGCCGGTTTGCCCTCAAGGAAACGGTCCAGATCTTCCGGTTTCTGTCCCTGGTGCAGCCCCATCAGCTGGCCGTAGCAGCTGGACTCCTCGTCGCGGGCCTCCACCGGCAGCTTTTTCCACTCGGCGGCGAAGGCGGTCCAGTTTTCGCGCAGTCCCAGTTTCTTCACCCACTCGTTGCGTATTCGTTCCGGCATCAGGCCTTCCGGCACGTCGTTGAGGAAACGTTGCACCTGGGCGTCATCATTGCGCTCCAGCGCTTTCCAGGCAAGCCAGTAAGCGGGGTAGTCCTTCAATGGATAGTTGGCGGGGAGGCTGTCGCCGAGGCTGGCCAAGCGGCTGGTTTCGTTGGCGCGGAAGGCGTCGCGGGCGGCTACCAGGGTGTCGTCGGGGCCGGCGAGGGCCGGCGCGGCGGCACCGACGGCCATCAGCAGGCCTGCCAGGCGGGCGGGAGAATTCAGGACTTTCATATGCATTCCGTTTTTTCGGGTGGGTTTCCGCCGGCTCTTCGTCTGGACGGCGGAACGGCGTCAGGGCGTTTGCGCGCCCGGCGCGGCGATAATTCACTATGACAGCCAATGCGGAAATATGAAGGCGATCACCGCCGTCATGGCTGTTTCTCGTCTTGCGGCTGGTTCCGGGCCGCCTGGTAAAACTCTATCGGCAGCTGGTCGGGGTCGGCGCAGAAGAAGAATCTGCCGCCGGTGTATTCGTCCAGCCTGATCGGCTCCACCGTTACGCCTTGCTCCGTCAGACGGTGGTGCGCGGCCTCGATGTCGGAACAGGCGAAAGCCAGGTGGCGCAGTCCGCAGGCTTCCGGCCTGCTCAGCCTGGCCGGCGGCTCCGGGAAACTGAACAGCTCGATCTGGCTGCCGTCGGGCAGTGCCAGGTCCAGTTTCCATGACTGTCGGTCCGCGCGCCAGTTTTCCGCCAGAACGGGCAAGGCGAGGATGCGATGGTAGAAATCGCGCGAGCGCGTGTAGTCGGAGGCGATGATGGCGAGATGGTGCAGGCCGCTGATATGCATGGTAGTTGAAGCGTGGCTGTTGCCGGATGCCGGCATTTTAACGTTGCGGGCGGCGGGCTGCCCAGCGCGTGGAAGGGTCATTAAAAAAGACAATCGAAAATCTTGTGACAATCAATTGGACGAATTTGTCATCAGCTATCAGAATTCACCCATCGATAGCAAACAACTGTTCACCTCAAGGAGATAGCCATGCTGCAAAACCGTGAAGGCCAACGCGTACCGAATGTCACTTTCCGCATCCGCGAGAACAACGAGTGGAAGAATGTGACCACCGCCGAGCTGTTCGCCGGCAAGACCATCGCGCTGTTCTCGCTGCCGGGCGCGTTCACCCCCACTTGCTCGTCCACCCACCTGCCGCGCTTCAACGAACTGGCGCCGGCATTTCGCGCCAACGGCGTCGACGCCATCCTGTGCGTGTCGGTGAACGACACCTTTGTGATGAACGAATGGGCCAAGGATCAGGAAGCCGGCAATATCGTGATGATACCTGACGGCAACGGCGAGTTCACCGAAGGCATGGGCATGCTGGTGGACAAGGCCGATCTGGGCTTCGGTAAGCGCAGCTGGCGCTACTCCATGCTGGTGAAGGACGGCGTGGTGGACAAGATGTTCGTCGAGCCGCAGGAGCCGGGCGATCCGTTCAAGGTATCCGATGCCGACACCATGCTGAACTACATCAACCCCAACGCCAAGAAGCCGGACCAGGTGGTGGTGTTCACCAAGGTGGGTTGCCCGCACTGCGCGCGCGCCAAGGCGGTATTGGCCGAAAACGGCTACGACTTCGTCGAGGTGCCGCTGGACAACAAGATCCGCGGCAAGGCGCTGGGCGCGGTGTCCGGCAAGATGACCGCCCCGCAGGTGTTCATCAACGGCCAGCTGATCGGCTCGGCCGACGAAGTGGAAAAGCGCTTCGCCAAGTAAGGTGTTCGTTTCCGGCGGCTCGGGCCCTGACGCCGCCGGTTTTTTGGGCCGGTACTCCTGCCGGCCGCCTTTTTGCCGGGATGCGGGACGCCATGCGCGGCGTGGCGTGCCGCATCCCCGCCAGATACAAGGATAATGCCATGCAAACCATTCATATCGACGTAGCCGTCATCGGCGCCGGCACCGCCGGCCTGGCCGCCTACCGCGCCGCCAAGGCGGGCGGCGCCTCCGCCATCGTGATCGAGGGAGGTCCGTACGGCACCACCTGCGCCCGAGTCGGCTGCATGCCGTCCAAGCTGCTGATCGCCGCCGCCGAAGCCGCGCATCATGCCGGCCATACCGATAAGTTCGGCGTGCATGTCGATGGGCGGATTCGCATTGATGGCCGCGAAGTGATGGCCCGGGTGCGCCGCGAGCGCGACCGCTTCGTCGGTTTCGTGGTGAAGGGGGTGGATGGCATTCCCGAGCAGGACAAACTGCGCGGCTACGCCCGCTTCATCGACAACACCACCTTGCAGGTGGACGAGCACACGCTGGTGCAAGCCAAGCGGGTGGTGATCGCCACTGGCTCGGCGCCGGTGATTCCGCCGCCGTTCAAGGCCTTCGGCGACCGTCTGATCGTCAACGACGACGTGTTCGACTGGGAAATCCTGCCGCAAAGCGTGGCGGTGTTCGGCCCCGGGGTGATCGGCCTTGAGCTGGGCCAAGCGCTCTCGCGGCTGGGTGTGCGGGTGAAGGTATTCGGCGCCCGCGGCGGCGTGGGACCGCTGAGCGACCCTGCGGTGCGCGACTATGCCCGCCAAGCGCTGGGCGAGGAATTCTATCTGGACCCCGATGCCAAGGTGCTGGAGATGGGGCAGGCAGAGGGCAAGGCGCAGATCCGTTTTGTCTCGCTGGACGGCGAGGAGGAGACCGAACAGTTCGACTACGTGCTGGCCGCCACCGGCCGCGCGCCGAATGTGCGCGGGCTGGGGCTGGAGAACACCAGCCTGCCGCTGGACCAGGCGGGCGTGCCGCTGTTCGACGCCCAGACCCTGCAATGCGGCGATGCTCCGGTGTTCATCGCAGGCGACGCCAACAACATCCTGCCGCTGCTGCACGAGGCGGCGGATGAGGGCAGGACTGCCGGCGACAACGCGGCGTCCTACCCGCAGGTGAAGGCAGGCTTGCGCCGCTCCACCATCGCGGTAGTGTTTTCCGAGCCGCAGATGATGATGGTGGGCAGCCGCTTCGCGGATCTGCCGCAGGACGGGTTCGTGGTTGGCGAGGCCAGTTTCGAGGACCAGGGCCGCAGCCGGGTGATGGGCATCAACAAGGGCTTGTTGCATGTGTATGCCGACAAGGGGAGCGGCCGTTTCCTGGGCGCGGAGATGATAGGCCCGCGCGCGGAGAATCTGGCCCATCTATTGGCCTGGAGCCATCAGCAGGGGCTGACCATTGCCCAGATGCTGCAAATGCCCTTCTACCATCCGGTGATCGAGGAGGGGCTACGCACGGCGCTGCGCGATGCCCAGGCAGGGCTTGATGCGATTGCCCTTGCATAAAAATGCACAGGAAGGCTATGAATATTCCATAGGCATTGCCTGGAGAGTTGTTTATGGCCACACGGTCCCTGCGCCGGATGGATTCCCTGTCCCGCGTCCCCCGCGCCGGTTCATCGCCAGCGTGGGGTTTTCCGTTCGTGGAGTCTTGAAATGCAAGGGAGCTGGCAGGCTCTGCTTGAGTTGGCTGTCGCGGCCGGCGTTCTGTGGCTGATATGGCGCAGTTGGCCCGGTCTGGCCGGTTGCCGCCGGGCGGTGGCGCGCCGCGAAGTGCAGGGCTTGCTGTTGCTGGTTCCGCTGGCGCTTACCTTCATCCTGGCCCGGCATTTCGACAGTGTGGAGCGCCTGTCGGCCGAGTCCAATTTCCGCCACGATGCGGCGGCGGCGGCGGAGCAGCTGGCGGCGACGATCCAGCAGGATATCGATGCGCTCGATTCGCTGGCCCTGTTCATGGGCAATGCTCCCAATATCCGCCAAGAGGACTTCTATCGCTTCGCCAAGCCGCTGGTGGCGAGGCGGCCCCTGTTCCAGGGAATAGGCTGGGCGCCGCTGTTGTTGCAATCCGGGCGCCAGGTCTATGAGGCGAAATACGGATTCATACGGGAGAAAACCGAGCCCGATGGGCGCATCGTCCGCGCGGGCACCCGGCCGGAGTACTACCCGGTTACCTTTCTCGCCCCCAGGGAGGAAAACAAGAATGTATGGGGGTTTGACATGTGGTCGGAGCCCAAACGGCGCGATGCCATACGCCGCGCGCTGGCCAGCGGCCAGCCGCGCATCAGCGAGCCGCTGATTCTGGCCCAGTTCAACGATCGCTCCGGCAGCGGGGTGTCGATGATCATTCCGGTGCAGGGCATGCGCGGCGGGGTGGTGGTCGGCGGCATCAATGCCGCTCGGCTGGCGACACGCGCCTTGCCTGGCTTGAAGGAAAAGGGAGTCAGCCTGCAACTGGAGGATGTTACCGATCCGCGGCGCTCGGTCGGCTTGGTGGCACCTGAGGAGGCGGCACCGGGCGCGGCGTCGCTGAGCCGGACGCTGGACGTGGGCGGACGGGTGTGGCGGGTCACCTTGCGGGCGCTGCCGCGCTATATCGAGGCCAATGGCAGCCATGCGGTATCGCGGCTGGTGCTGCCGGCCGGAGTGGCGTTCACGGTCTTTCTCGGCATTTATCTCAATCTGCTGATAAGGCGCAGGGAAATGGCGGAAGAACTGGCAGGCAAGAGCACCCGGGCGCTGCAGCAGAGCGAGGAACGGTTCCGGATGTTCGCCAGCATCGCGTCGGATTGGCTGTGGGAGGTGGACGCCGACGGGCGGCTCAGCTATTGCTCGGAGCATTTCAGCGAGCTGACCGGCATTCCCATGGGCAAGCTGCTGGGGCGCCGCTGGTGGCGGCCGTTGCGGTCAAGCCGCGAGAAAAACCGCTTGTTGTCGCGACTGTTGGCCGAGCGTCGGGAGATACGCGATTTCGAGTTCAGCTACCAGAAGCCTGGAGGGGGGCGCCAGTGGATAGCCATCAGCGCCTGCCCGCTGCTCGCGGCCGATGGGAGCTTGCGCGGCTATCGCGGGGTGGGGCGTGATGTGACGGAGCGCAAACGGGTGGAGCAGGAGCTGCACAGCCACCGCAATCATCTGCAGGAGCTGGTGGCGCTGCGCACCGCCGACCTGTTGCAGGCCAAGGAGGAGGCGGAGCGCGCCAATCAGGCCAAGTCCGAATTCCTCGCCAATATGTCGCATGAGCTGCGCACGCCGTTGCATGGCATCCTCAGCTTCGCCGAGATCGGCTGCGGCAAGGCGATGCAGGTGCCGGCCGTCCGGCTCAAACGTTATTTCGAGAATGTCCACGCCAGCGGAACCCGCTTGCTGGCCCTGCTGAACGATCTGTTGGACCTGGCCAAGCTGGAGTCCGGCCGGATGGTGTTGAGTCGGGAGGAGGTGGATCTGGCGGAACTGGTCCGCCAGATGACTCAGGGCGAAGAGGGCAGGATGATGGAGACCGATATCGGCCTGCGGCTGGAGCTGCCGTCGGCGCCGCTGCCGGTCTGGGCCGACCGCAAGTGCATGCAGCAGGTGCTGGCCAATCTGCTGTCCAATGCGATCAAGTTCGCCCCGCCGGGCAGCCGAATCACCGTGGAGCTGCAGCGCTTCAGTTCCACGATCACCCTGTCGGTAGCCGATCAGGGGCCTGGGGTCCCCGAGGCGGAGCTGGAGCGGATTTTCGAAAAGTTCGTGCAGAGCAGCGCCACCGCCAACGGCTCGGGAGGCACCGGGCTTGGGTTGGCGATCTGCCGGCAGATCGTGCTGGCTCACTCGGGCAGCATCTATGCGGAAAATCTGCCGGCCGGCGGAATCTGTTTCCTCGTTTCGCTGCCGGATGCGAAAAACGGCAAGGCCATAGACAAGCTGTCGCGGCTGGTAGGCGAGCGGGTGCAGGAGGCGCACGAAACCGGCGAGTGAATGGGCGAACAGGCGGAAAAACGGCAGCGTTTGCCCTCGTCGTCGTTTCCGCTCAGGCGTTGCCGCCAAACAGCGGCGCGATCCAGCTGAAGCGCTGGCGCCAGATCACCGGCGCGCGCCAGGCCAGGTGAGCGGTGGCCAGGACATTGAGCAGCGCCACCGCCAGCAGCAGCATCGAGATGCTGTCGAACCATTTGAGCATCAGCGCGCTGCCGATGGCGGCCGCCACCATGTAGAAGCCGTTGATGATGTTGTTGGCGGCCACCGCCTGCGAGCGGAACTCGTCCGGGCTGCCGGTTTGCAGCCAGGTGTACAGCGGCACGGTGAAAAAGCCGCCGAAGAAGCCCAGCAGAGTGACGTCGACAATGCTGCGCCAGCTGCTGGCGCGGGCCAGGAACTCGGTCAGCGTGGCCAGCGCGCCGTGGTGGTGGGGCATCGCGCCCAGCGCCAGGTCGCCGCCGAATACCGTCATGCCGACACTGCCCAGCAGCACGATGCCCAGTTGCAGCTTGCCGTGCGACAGTTTGGCGCACATCACCGATCCCAGGCCTATGCCGATGGAGAACAGCGCCAGCAGCAGGGTGTAGACATCGGCGTCGCCGCCTAGGTGCAGGCGGGTGAAGGTGGGCAACTGGGTAGTGTAGACCGCGCCCATCAGCCAGAACCACGAAATGCCAAGAATCGAGCAGCGCACGTCATGGATGCGCCAGGCCTGGCCCACCAGGTCCACCGAGTCCGCCAGGAAGTTCCAGGACAGTTTCAGCTGCGGAGCGCCCGGCGCCACCGCCGGCATGGCGGTGCTGCTGAAAAAACCCAGCAGCGCGGTCAGCAGCAGTGCGCCTATGATCAGTAGCGAGCCGTTGTGGGTGAATACGCTGCCCAGCAGCTGCCCCAGCAGGATGGCGAGGAAGGTGCCCATTTCGATCAGGCCGGTTCCGCCCACCAGCTCGCCCTCGCGCAGGTATTGCGGCAGCACCGAATATTTCATCGGGCCGAAGAAGGCGGAGTGGGTGCCCATCATGAACAGCGACGACAGCAACAGTCCCGCCGACTGCCACATAAAACCCGCGCCGGCCAGCAGCATGATGGCGATCTCCGCCAGCTTGATCAGCCGGGCGATGCGCGCCTTGTCGAAGCGCTCGGACAGTTTGCCGGCGCTGGCGGAAAACAGGAAGAAGGGCAGGATGAAAATGCCGGCCGCCAGATTGACCAATTGTTCCGGCGGCATGCCGGCCAGCGTCAGGCCGTGAAAGCTGATCAGCACCACGATGGCGGTTTTCAGCATATTGTCGTTGAAGGCGCCCAGGAACTGGGTGCCGAACAAGGGCAGGAAACGCCGGGTGGCGAAGAAGGAAAAGTCGGCTTTCACGGATCACCGTAGATGGAAAAGGCGGGAATCGCATGCTAGCCGATTCCCGCCTGGCTGTCAGGCCCGGATCAGAACAGCGACAGCCACAGGCCGGTGGTGGAAGCGGTCATGAAGCCGGTCATGATCGAGGCCAGCAGCGCGCGCATGCCGATCTGGGCCAGCTCTTTCTGCCTCTCCGGCGCCAGCGCCCCGATGCCGGCGACGCAGATGCCCACCGAGGAGAAGTTGGAGAAGCTGGCCAGCGCGAAGGTGGCGATCATCACGGTTTGCGGCGACAGCGTGCCGGCGGCCTTCATCTTGGCCAGGTCCAGGTAGGCGATGAACTCGTTGAGCACGATCTTCTGCCCCAGCAGGCTGCCGACGCCCAAGGTCTCGTCCCAGCCGATTCCCATCAGGAAGGCGAACACGCGGAATACCTGGCCCACCAGGTATTGCAGCGTCAGGCCGTCGAACATGCCGTGGGTGGAGACGCGGATGGAGGAGTTGACGCCCAGGAGCTCGCCCAGTCCGTCTTTTACCGCGTAGTTGGCCAGCGCGATCAGCGACACGATGGCCAGCAGGATGGTGGCCACCGCCGCCGCCATCTTCATGCCGTCCAGCGCGCCAGTGACGATGGCGCCGACGAAGTTGCCGTCCTGCTTCTCCTGCCCTTGCTTCAGCTGGCTGCACGACATCTGCTCCGGGCTGACCTCCGGGAACATGATCTTGCAGAACACTGCCGCGCCGGCCGCGTTCATGCAGGAGGCGGTGAGCAGATAGGTGGCGAACCTCGCCTGTTCAGCCAGATCCGCGCCGCCGAGGAAGGCGACATAGGCCGCCAGCACGCCGCCGGACAGTGTGGACATGCCGGCGATCATGATGCAGGCCAGTTCCGAACGGGTCATGTGCCGGATGTAGGGCCGCACCAGCAGCGGGGCCTCGGTCTGGCCCAGGAAGATGTTGGCGGCGGTGACCACGCTCTCCGGCCCGGACAGGCGCATGCTGCGCTTCATCAGCCAGGCCAGCACGGCGACGACGCGCTGCAGGATGCCGAAGTGGTACAGCAGGGCGGTGAGGGCGGAGAAGAAGATCATCACCGGCAGCACCATGAAGGCGAACAGGAAGCCCAGCTTACCGCCCGGGTTGGCCAGGTCGCCGAAGATGAAGCGGGCGCCTTCGCCGGCGAAACCCAGCACCTTGGCGAAGCCGGAGCCGAAGGCGTCGAAGCCGTGGCGTACCGCCGGCAGATAGTTGATCAGCAGAAACAGGCCGCTCTGGATGGCCAGGCCGATCAGCACGGTGCGCCAGTTGACGGCGCTGCGCTGGGTGGAAAAAGCATAGGCCACGCCGACCAGCAACAGCATGCCGGCGAGTGCTTGGATGGTATTCACGGACGCCCTTCAGGATTGGAACAGCGATGGAGGCGCATGCGCGCCCGGCGTGGCGGCCGAGTCAACGCGCGCGCCCCTGTCTGGACGCAGGCTGCGGCCAAGAAGGCGCGCGGCTGCTGGGGAGCTGTTGGCGAAAAAGAGGGCGATTATATAAGCGAAGGGTAAATTGTCAATTTCTTATTGACCACGTGGTGCGGCTAGGACGGCTTGACGCCGCCGCTGGCGTCGCGGCCCTTGACGGCCGCCAACTGCAGCTCCTGGGGGCGGGCAACGTTGCGGCGCTTGTCGTTCCGCATGGCGTCGCCGGTGTCGAAAGCCTCCAGGCCCTGGCAAAGCTTGATGGCCAGCTTGCGCAGGTCGTCCGGCGAAACCGACAGGATGCGGTTGGAGTCCAGCGCGTCCTGATTGAGCTGGATCAGGATGTCGCCGGAAGCCTTGGAAGCCTGCACCGAGGCGTTCTGCTGCAGGATGGCTTGACTGATGGCTCGCGAAGACTGGTTGATGCCGTGAATGGACAGGGTGATGTTCTCCAGTTTTTCACGCGAGGCGCCAGCGTGGGTGGCGGCGGTGTCGGCGTGCTGGTTGGACGCCTGCATCGTTTCCGCCACTTTCTTGGTTCCTTGTTGCACTTGCAGCATGATGCTCTGGATGCTGCGGGTGGCTTCCTGGGTGTTGTGCGCCAGTTTGCGCACCTCGTCCGCCACCACGGCGAAGCCGCGGCCCATTTCTCCGGCGCGGGCGGCCTCTATCGCGGCGTTCAGCGCCAGCAGGTTGGTTTGGTCGGCGATGTCCTGGATGGTCTCCAGAATATTGCCCACCTGGCCCGACGCATCGACCAGCGCCTGCACCTCCTGGGTGGATTTTTCCAGCAGCTGCGCCATTTCGGTGACGCCGTCTATCACCACCATGGTGGTGTCGCGGCTCTCCTGCATGTCGCCGCTGGCGCTGTGGGTGGAGCCGGTAATCTCTTCCAGGTGCGCCTGCAGCTGTTGCGCCTGCTCCATCATGGTGTTGATGGCGCCAAGCAGAGCTTGGCCGTGATTGGCCTGCAACAGGCTTTTCTGCAGCATGGAGCTGTAGGTGTCGGTCAGCTCCTGCGCCATCGGCATCAGCCGCACCGAAGCCCCGGCGACATCGCGGAGCGCGATGTGGGCGCGCTCCAATAGCCGGTTCAGTTTGCCAATGGCATGGCGCAGCGGGGTATTTTCAGCCGGCAGAGGCAGGGGCTGGCCAAGATGGATGGGCGTGTCGGCCAGCAGCTGGTCCAGGTGCCGCTCGATGTCCTGCAGCGGCTTCATCAGGCTGCGGTGGTGCAGCCATTGGTTGAGGGCGAGGGCGAGGATGCCGCTGACGCAGCCGCTGAGCAGCAGGGCGAAGCTGGAGGCCTGGGCTTGGCTGAACGCCAGCGCGGACAGGATGCAGACGGACATCGAGATCAAGAATGTGCGCATGGGGCTCGCTCAATAGGCTAAGTAGTAACACGTAGACTGGTTATAGGCAGTAATTCGTCTGCACAAAAGCCGCATTCTACGATTGCGAACGCGGCCCTTTTTTCCCCTTGTCTACTCTTCTTTCTCCTCCTGGCGGGGCGAGTCGTCGTCCATCAGGATGCGGTGCGCCGGGCCTTCCATATCGTCGAACTGGCCGGAGCGGGTGGCCCACCAGAAAATGGCGCCGATGACGAAGGCTAGCACCAGACTGAGGGGGATGAGCAGGTAGAGGCTTTCCATCAGTTCTTCCGTTTGACGAGGCGCAGCGCGTTGCCCACCACCAGCAGCGAGCTGAGCGCCATGCCCAGGCTGGCGAGCCAGGGCGTGACGTGGCCGAGGATGGCCAGCGGCAGCGCCACCAGATTATAAGCCGCCGCCCAGCACAGATTCTGCCTTATCACCGCCAAGGTGCGGCGGCTGACGCCTATGGCCGCGTCTATCAGACCAAGCTGGTCCGCGATCAACACCATGTCGCCGCTGGCGCGCGCCACGTCGGTGCCGCCGCCCATGGCGATGGAGACGTCGGCGCGCGCCAATACCGGCGCGTCGTTTATGCCGTCGCCGACCATCAGCACCCGTTTGTCCTGCGCCTGCAGCGCGCCGACGTAAGCAAGCTTGTCTTCCGGCGCGGCGCGGGCGCGGCGCCGCTTTATGCCCAGCTCCTGCGCCAGACCGGCGACGGCGCTGTCGCCATCGCCGCTGAGCAGATGCACCGTCAGGCCTTGTTGCCGCAGTTGCGCGATCAGCGCGGCGGCCTCCGCGCGGACGGCGTCGCCGATGGCGAAGCGCGCCTGCACGCCGTCGGCGTTGGCCAGCAGCACCTGGCTGCTGCCGGCATGCCAATCCTGTTCATCGCTCACGGGCTGACCCAGCCAGGCGGAGATGAAGGGCGCGGAGCCCAGCCGCCATTCGCGTCCGTCCAGCATGCCAGCCACGCCATGGCCGGGATGGTTGAGCAGCGATTCAGCCCGTGGCGCAGTTGTGTCCTTGGCCGCTTGCAGCAGCGCCTGCGCCAGCGGGTGTTCCGATCCCTGCTCCAGCGCGGCAGCCAGCGCCAAGGCGGGTTCGCGGCCCAGGCTGCCTGGGGCCGCGATATCCAGCAGCCGCATTTGGCCGTGGGTGAGGGTGCCGGTCTTGTCGAATACCACGTCGGTGACTTTTGCCAGTGTTTCCAGCGCGTGGCCGCGGGTGGTGAGCACGCCCAGGCTGGCCAGATGGCCGCTGGCGGCGGTGAGCGCAGCCGGGGTGGCCAGCGACAGCGCGCAGGGACAGGAGATCACCAGCACCGCCACCATGACCCACAGCGCGCGCTCCGGTTCGATGAAATGCCAGCCGATATAGCTAGCGGCGGCGGCGATCAGCAGCAGCGCCACGAACCAGCTGGCGAAGCGGTCCGCCGCCACCGCCAGCCTGGGTTTCTCCGCCAGCGCCCGGTCCAACAGGCGGACGATGCCGGCCAGCCGGGTGGATTCGCCAACCTGATCCACCCGCAAGATCAATGGGCTGGCGGTGTTGACGCTGCCGGCGATGACGGCGGCGCCCGGGCTTTTGCCTATCGGCCGGCTTTCGCCGGTGAGCAGCGCTTCGTCGCTGGCGCTGCGGCCGTCCAGTACCGTGCCGTCTACCGGTATGGTTTCGCCGGCTTTGACCAGAATCACGTCGCCGGGGCACAGGCTGGCGACGGTGGCCTCGCGGCTATCGCGGCTGGCGGGCCAGCCTGCCAGCCGGTGGGCGAAGGCCGGCACCAGTCTGACCAGGCTCTCGCTGGCGGCGCCGGCCTTGCGGCGGGCGATGGATTCCAGATAGCGGCCGCCCAGCAGCAGGAACACGAACATCGACACCGAATCGAAATAGATGCCGTGCTCGTATTTGTGGAGCAGCGCCCAGAGGCTGGCGAAGAATGCCGTGAGTATGCCGATGGTGACCGGTGTGTCCATGCCGACGCGGCCGGTTTTCAGGTCGCGCCAGGTGGCGCGGTAAAACGGCAAGGCCGAGTACAGCAGCACCGGCAGCGTGAGGATGAAGCTGGCCCAGTGCAGCAGCCACAGCAGGTCGGGCGCGATGTCGCCGTCCGGCGCCAGGTATACCGGCACCGCGTACATCATCACCTGCATCATCGATAAGCCGGCCACCCACAGCCGGCCCAGCGCCTGTTTGCGCTCTTTCTGCTGCAAGGCTTCCTGGCGCTCGGCGTCGTAGGGGTGGGCGCGATAGCCGATGGCGGCCACCGCCTCCAGAATGGCGGACAGCTGGATTTTGCCGTTGTCCCAACGCACGCGGGCGCGCTGGGTGCTGTAATTGATGTCCACTGCCACCACGCCCGGCAACTGGCGCAGATGCTGCTCGTTGAGCCAGATGCAGGCGGCGCAGCTGATGCCTTCCAGCATCAGCGCGGCTTCGCGTACCTGATTCTGGTCGATATGGACGAAACTGCGCTGCAATTCGTCGGAATCGTACAGCCGGATCTGTTCCAGCAGGTTCTGCGGCAGCGCTTCGGCGCGGGCCGAATCCTGGGTGCGGTGCTGGTAGTAGTCCGACAGGCCGGAATCGATGATGGTGACGGCCACCGCCTGGCAACCGGCGCAGCAGGCCGCCTCCTCGCGCTGGCGGTAGCGGATGGGGAAGTGGGAGCCCGCCGGAACCGGCAGGCCGCAGTGGAAACAGTTCTCGCTCATGACGGGGCATTGTAATCAAAGCCGGCCGCCATTGCTTGATCCAGCTCATGGCATATGTCGCCGTACTCGATTATTTCGCGTAGAGGCTTGGACTGGCGGAGACTGGCCGCATTTGTCGGATATCAAACACGGAAGGGAATCGCGATGAAAATGCAGGCGGTGGCGCAGCAGGCGCCGGGCGGCGTGGAAACGATGGAGTTGGTCGAGCGGGATCGGCCGCAGGCGGTGCCTGGCAAGCTTCTGGTGCGGGTGATGGCGGCGGGGGTTAATCGCGCCGATCTGATGCAGCGCGAGGGGCGTTATGCGCCGCCGCCGGGCGCCAGTCCGCTGATGGGGCTGGAGGTGGCCGGCGTGGTGGAGGAGGTGGCCGGCGAGTCGAACTTTCAGCCGGGCGACGCGGTGTTCGGCCTGCTGGAGGGCGGCGGCTATGCCGAATATGCGCTGATGGACGAGGCGCTTGCCATTGTCAAGCCGGACCCTTTGTCCTGGGTGGAGGCGGCCAGCCTGCCGGAGGCGTGGATGACGGCCTGGTTCAATCTGGCGGAAAAGGCCGGCGTCAGGGCCGGCGACAATGTGCTGGTGCATGCCGGCGCCAGCGGCGTCGGCGTGGCGGCCATCCAGGTGGCCGGTTTGCTTGGCGCGCAGGCCTTCGCCAGCGCCGGCAGCGCGGACAAGCTGGCCTTCTGCCGTGAATTGGGCGCGGCGCAGGTGTTCAACTACCGTCAAGCGCCGGCCTTCGGCGAGCTGGTGAAAAGCTGGGGCGGGGCGGACGCGGTGCTGGACCCGGTGGGCGCCAGCTACCTGGCGGAAAACCTGCAGGCGCTGAATCCGGATGGCCGGCTGGTGAATATCGGTTTGATGGGCGGGCTGAAGGCCGAACTGGATTTCGGTCGCTTGCTGATGAAGCGCATCAGCGTGATCGGCTCCACCTTGCGGCCGCAGCCGCTGGAAACCAAGGCGCGGCTGGCGGCGGCGCTGCGCGAACGCATCCTGCCGGGCATCCTGGATGGCCGTCTGCGCACGGTGGTGGACTGCAGCTTCCCGTGGAGCCAGGTGCAGGACGCCCACCAATACATCGCCGACAGCCGCAACCTGGGCAAGGTGGTGTTGACCATGTTCCCGCTGCAGGCGGGGTAGGCTGTCGGGCGGGCGCGGGACGAAAACAGGGCGCTCCGGTTCGAGGCGCCCTGTCGCTCATCGCCTGCCGGCCAAGGGCCGGCGAGGCTCAGTTGTGCATTCGGCCCAGCTGGCGGGCGATGATGTCGTGATTGAGCCACAGCACCGGTCCGGCGGGTTGCGATGCCTCGTGGAACATCAGCGGCCCGGTCGCCTCGATCACCAGCGTGCTGAGGTGGTCGGTGATCAATGCTTTTCTGTCCTGATGCATCTCGGTGAGCTCGTCCGAGGTCCCTATCATCACCTCGGCCAGTTCCGCGCTGTTCGGCATCGGCCAGGCGTCGAACCGGCGGAAGCCCTGCATCACCGCGCCGTCGTTGAGCGCGTCGATCTTGTCCAGCAGCGCTTCCAGCGAGCAGCCGTCCTTCAGCAACTGGCTGCAGGTTTGCCATTGGCTGTCGGTCCAGGCGCCGGCGGCTTCCTTCTTCAGCGCGCGCAGCAGCGCGAACAGCGGCAGCTCGACGCCGACGAAGATGTCGGACGAATTGGTGCGAATTTCCGGGCAGTTAAACACCGTGGCCTTGACGCCTTGCTCCCAGGCCGCCTGCGCCACCTTCTCCAGCCGCATCTTGGCGTAGCCCTGAGTGTAGTTGGTGTAGGTCTGCCATTGATAGCGGCCGTCGATCAGGATTTCGGTGCCGTGGTAGCCGTAGGCGGTGTAGCGGACCTGGCCGCCGCTGGCCTCCAGGCGCCGGCGCAGCGCCGCGCTGCCGTCTATCAGGTGCTGGAAGGTGTTGGCGGTGACTTCGTCGAAGTTCTGCAGGATCAGCTTGCCCAGATCGCTGTCCAGCAACGCCTGCGAGGACATGAAGCGATCGCCGCGGCCCTTGTAGACGCGGTTGGCGATGGCCAGGAACACCTTGACCTTGGGAATGCCGCCGGCCATGGTGTGGGCGAAGAACACGTTGCGGCCGTCGGTGATCATGCCGTCCAGCCGGGCCATCACTTCGGCCACGCCGGACTTGAAGCGCTGGACGCCGGCTTGGCGGCATTTCTCGATATGGGCCCAGTCCAGCTTGTCCTCTTGCCAGCCTTTCAGGGTCAGGCCGCTCAACAGTTCGGTCGGGGTCGGCTCGCCGGCGGGGGCGTCCAGTTCGAAGCCTGCCATCAGCGGCACGTTGATGATGCGGCCGCCAAGATTGGCTTCGGCGGCGGCCAGCTCTTCGTCGTTCAGCGGGCGCAGCCGGTTGTTTTCGTCGCGGCGGCCGACCGTGATGCCGATGATCTCCATGCCGGCCTGGCGGGCTTCGTTGACCAGGCCGTTGGCGTAGCCGCGGCCGAACAGTTCGCCAAACAGGACGAATACGTCGCCGGGGCCGAAAATATTGCTTTGCGGAAGCTGTCTCAGGGCAGGGGCTTGGGACATAGTGCGTTCTCCATGGTTTTGTCGGCCGTCGACCGGTTTCGATCTTGCGGCCGCATGATGGGGATGGGGCGCTCGCGGCGCGCAGGCTTGCCTGGGCGGAGTGTGCGCGCGGCGCGTGAATTTTGGAGCGATTGCTCGTGTTCGGCGTGCATCATACCAGTGATCGTCCGCGCCGGGTCGCGGCAAGGCCTTGTGGCCGCGGCCGGACGCGCTGCGTCTCGAATCAGGCGGATTGCAGCGGCGACAGCGCCTCGATCAGCGCCACTTCCTGCGCGTAGCTCAGGCTCTTCATCTTGGCTAGCAGCGCCTCGCCGTCCAACTGGTATTGTTGGTCCAGCTCGTCTTCGATGATGCGGGCCTCCACCGCCAGCCACACGCCGCGGCAGGAGGCGGCGCTGTCGAAGTGCACGCTGCCGATCACGCCGGCGATCAGCCTCAGCTCGTCGTCGCTGAACAGCCGGGACAGCACCGCCTGCTCGCGGCGCACGATTTCGGCGTAGCGGTCGCAGATCTGCATCACCCGCGCCTGGTCGCCGTAGTGGGTCGGTTCGTCCTGCGGCGCCGCCAGCTCTCCATGCTGGAACCAGGCCTCGATCAGCGGGCGCAGCAGCGGCAGATCTTCGTGCCAGACGCGGGCGAGTTCGTCGCGGAAGGCGGCCTGGTCGGTGAAGGACAGCTCGTCGAAGGGCATCGCGGGCAGCACGCCTTCATCCAGCGTGCGTTTGCCTATCCAGATGCGGTCTTCTTCGTCCAGTTTCACCTCGCCGCGCCATACCGCCTGTTCCTCGGTTGCGAGGTTGTCGACGTGCAGTTCCACATACGGCACGGCCGGGTCCTTGCCTTCGTCTTCGCCGACAAAGCGCAGCGTGATGTCGAACAGGCCGTGCTTGAACACTTCCAGCAGTTGCAAGCCGTCGGCGTGGCCGGCCAGGATGTAGCGGATGGCGTCTTCATATACCGCCACCTGGTCCGGCGCGTCGGCGGTGTGGATCAGTTTGGCTTGCAGCGGTTCGGCCAGCAGGTTGGCGTCGTTGTGGTGAATGTCGTAACCGGTGCGGTAGGCTTCGCGTTCATGCCAGAGTGCGTTCCAGTCGTACATGTTTTGTGTTCCTTGTTGCCAGATGGCTGGCAGTGTAATGGCAATTTGCTCTTTCGACGAATTTGCCGCGGGCCGGCCGGCGTTAACGGTAAAATTACGAAACTGTAATCTGTTTTTACCGAAATTTTCTTGGTGCTTGGCTATCATGCTATAATCTTTCGATTTTTCTGTTTCCAGATAGCCGCCTGAGACATGACCCGACAAATTCGTAACATCGCCATCATCGCCCACGTTGACCACGGTAAGACCACCCTGGTTGACCAACTGCTGCGCCAATCCGGCACCTTCCGCGAAAACCAGCAGGTAGACGAGCGCGTAATGGACAGCAACGATCTTGAAAAAGAGCGTGGCATTACCATTCTCGCCAAAAACACCGCCATCGAATATGAAGGCGTGCACATCAACATCGTCGACACTCCGGGACACGCCGACTTCGGCGGCGAAGTAGAGCGCGTGCTGGGCATGGTGGATGGCGTGCTGCTGCTGGTGGATGCCGTTGAAGGCCCGATGCCGCAGACCCGCTTTGTGACCAAAAAGGCGCTGGCTTTGGGCCTGCGTCCGATCGTGGTCATCAACAAGGTTGACCGTCCGGGCGCGCGTCCGGATTGGGTGGTGGACCAGACCTTCGACTTGTTCGACAAGCTGGGCGCCACCGACGAACAGCTGGATTTCCCGATCATTTACGCTTCCGGCCTGAACGGTTTCGCCAAGTTGGAGCTGGAAGAAGAGTCCGACAATATGCGTCCGCTGTTCGAGACCGTGCTCAAGCACGTCCCGACTCCTCCGGGCGACGCCGACGCGCCGCTGCAGCTGCAGATCTCCGCGCTGGACTACTCCACCTATACCGGCCGCCTGGGCGTGGGCCGCGTGCTGAACGGCCGCATCAAGCCGGGCCAGCAGGTGGTGGTGATGAACCACGAAGAGCAGGTGGCTTCCGGCCGCATCAACCAGGTGCTGGGTTACCAGGGTCTGGACCGCGTTCCGGTTGAAGGCGCTGAGGCGGGTGACATCATCATCATTTCCGGCCTGGACGACATCGGCATCGGCGTGACCATCTGCGACAAGGAGCAGCCGGTAGGCCTGCCGGTGCTGGGCGTGGACGAACCGACCCTGACCATGGACTTCATGGTGAACTCGTCGCCGCTGGCCGGCACCGAAGGCAAGTTCGTCACCTCGCGCCAGATTCGCGACCGCCTGACCAAAGAGCTGCTGACCAACGTCGCGCTGCGCGTGGAAGACACCGGCGACTCCGACGTGTTCCGCGTGTCGGGCCGCGGCGAGCTGCACCTGACCATTTTGCTGGAAAACATGCGTCGCGAAGGCTTTGAAATGGCCGTCGCCAAGCCGCGCGTGGTTTACAAGGAAATCAACGGCCAGAAGTGCGAGCCGTATGAAAACCTGTCCATCGACCTGGAAGACGACCACCAGGGCGGCGTGATGGAAGAAATCGGCCGCCGTCGCGGCGAGCTGACCAATATGGAATCGGACGGCATGGGCCGTACCCGCCTGGAATACCACATTCCGGCGCGCGGCCTGATCGGCTTCCAGTCCGACTTCATGACCATGACCCGCGGCACCGGCCTGATGAGCCACGTGTTCGACGACTACGCTCCGGTTAAGCCGGACATGCCGGGTCGCCACAACGGCGTGCTGATCTCGCAGGAAAACGGCGAAGCCGTGGCCTACGCGCTGTGGAAGCTGGAAGACCGCGGCCGCATGTTCGTTGCGCCGGGCGAAAAGCTGTATGAAGGCATGATCATCGGCATCCACAGCCGCGACAACGACCTGGTGGTGAACCCGGTCAAGGGCAAGCAGCTGACCAACGTCCGCGCCTCCGGCACCGACGAGGCGGTTCGCCTGACCACTCCGATCAAGCTGACGCTGGAATCGGCGGTCGAGTTCATCGACGACGACGAACTGGTGGAAATCACTCCGAAATCCATCCGCATCCGCAAGCGCTACCTGCAGGAAAACGAGCGTCGCCGCATGTCCAAGGCTGAAAGCAACTAAGGCTTTTGCCCTGCCGGCGGCTTGCGCCTCCGGTCGTCAAAACACCCCGCAGCCTGAATGGCTGGCGGGGTGTTTTATTTGGCGGACTCGGGCGTTCAGGGCGGCGTCCAGCTGTTCGAACAACTGCTGATAGGCGGCGTGGTCGCTGTCCAGCATGGTTCGAGAATTGCCGCTGCTGTCCCAGACCGTTTGCTCGATCCGGGCGCGCAGCAACACGTCGTGCGGCTGGCTGCCCGGGCGCAGCGAGAGCAGCAGGGCGGTGCTCTGGTGGTCGGGCTTGGCCGGCAGCGGCACCTTTATCTTCAGCACCCCGCGCAGCACCTGGCGCGCGTGGCTGACCAGGGGTTCGTTTTTTTTCGCCTGGATCAGGCCGTAGTCGGCATCCACTTCCACCCTGGTATAGCCCAGCTTCTGCAGCGCCTGCCGCGCGGCCTGCAGCACGGCGGGCAGGCTGGCTCCGCTCAGCTGCCGGTCGCGGGCCTGCAGATAGGCGTTCATTTCCTCCTCGCTGGGCTCCGCCCTGAGCTGGGTGGAGCTATAGCGCAGGAGGCGGCCGCCCTGGCCTGTGACTTGCTCGTTGTCGTCGGTCAGCGCGGCGGCGCCGAGCGCCAGCAGGATGATGCCCAGTAAAAGGAAACGCATGGTCCGGACCTTTTAAATGACCATGGTATTCAATCTGGCAGCTTGCCGATGACGCCCGTGTTTCCAAATGTCCGCGCCAGGCTGCTTGGCGTCGTTGCCACCATATATTGATTAATGCCAAGAATTTCCCCTCTATTTTGTGTGATAGTCGACGCAACAGTAGGCGGGGCGCGCTTGCGCAGGCGCTTCGCCGCAGTGATGGAAAATCGGGGGGGGGGGGTAACGGATGTTGCAAGTGAGCAAGCGGGACGGAGCGGTGGTGGGGTTCGATATCGGCAAGATCGCCAACGCCTGCGAACGGGCGGCGCGGGCGGCCGGGCATGCTGAGCCGGCGCGCCTGGCGCTGGAGACGGCTGCGCGGGTGGAGCGGCAGTGCAAGGCGTTGGCGGTGGAGGGGCGGCTCAGCATTCCCGCCATTCAGCGGCAGGTGGAGGATGCGTTGATGCATGACCATCCGCAAGTGGCGAGGGTCTACATACAGTATCGCCACCACCGCGACACCATCCGCGCGCAAGGCTCGGAACTGCATGCCAAATTGATGGGGCTGGTGAGCAAGACCGACGAAGAGGCGACCACCGAGAACGCCAACAAGGACGCCAATGTCTTTCCGGTAATGCGCGACCTGATGGCCGGCATCGTGTCCAAGCAGTTCGCCAGCACCTTTTTGCCCAAGGACATCCTGGAAGCGCACAACCGCGGCGACATCCATTTCCACGACCTGGATTACTCTCCCTTCCTGCCGTTTACCAATTGCTGCCTGGTTGACCTGAAAGGCATGCTGGAGCAGGGCTTCCGTCTGGGCAACGCGCAAATTGAAAGTCCGCGCTCGATAGGGGTGGCCTGCGCCGTCACCGCGCAGATCATCGCCCAGGTAGCCAGCCACCAGTATGGCGGCACCACCATCCCCAACATCGACCAGACGCTGGCGCCCTATGTGTTGAAAAGCTATCGCAAGAACCTGGACGTGGCGCAGGAGTACGGCATCGCCGATACGGAACGCTATGCCCGCGAGCGCACAGAGAAAGAGACCTACGACGGCATCCAGGCTTGCGAATACGAGATCAATACTCTGTTCAGCTCCAACGGCCAGCAGCCGTTTGTCACTTTTTCCTTCGGCATGGGCCTGGCCTGGGAGGCGCGCATCATCCAGCAGGCCATTCTGAAGGTGCGCATCAGGGGCTTGGGCAAGGAGGGCATCACGCCGGTGTTTCCCAAGCTGGTGATGTTTATCGACGAAGGCGTCAATCTCAAGCCGCAAGACCCGAATTACGACATCAAGCAGCTGGCGTTGGAGTGCACCTCCAAGCGCATGTATCCGGACATCATCTCGGCCGGGCTGAACCGGCGGATTACCGGCTCCAGCGTGCCGGTGTCGCCGATGGGTTGCCGCAGCTTCCTGTCCGCATGGCGCGACGAGCAGGGGCGGGAGGTGCTGGATGGGCGCAATAATCTGGGCGTGGTCAGTCTGAACCTGCCGCGCATCGCCATCGAGGCCAATGGCGATGTGGCCGTTTTTTGGCGCGCGCTGAATGAGAGGCTGCAACTGTGCCTGCGCGCATTGATGCTGCGCATCGGCCGGCTGGAGGGCGTGAAGGCCAATGTGGCGCCCATTTTGTATACCGAGGGCGCTTTCGGCATGCGGCTGCGGCCGGACGAGGATGTCATGGGGCTGTTCCGCGGCGGCCGGGCTTCCATATCGCTGGGCTATATCGGTCTGCACGAAGTGGGCGTGCTGCTGTTTGGCAAGCATCCGGCCGACAGCGCCGAAGCGCGGGACTTCCTGCGCAGCGTGGTGGCGCGGATGGGCGAGGCGGCGGCGGAGTGGCGGCGGGAGACCGGTTTTGGCTTCTCCCTGTACTCCACGCCCAGCGAATCCTTGTGCCACCGTTTTTGCAAGCTGGACCGCGAGTACTTTGGCGTGATCGCCGAGGTGACCGACAAGGGTTACTACACCAACTCCTTCCACCTGGACGTGTTCCGCAAGGTGGACCCGTTCCAGAAGATAGACTTCGAGTCTGGCTATGCCGAGCTGGCCAGCGGCGGCCACATCAGCTATGTGGAGCTGCCCAATATGAAGCATAACCTGCAGGCGCTGGAGCGGATCTGGGACTACGCGCTGGAGCGGGTGCCTTACTTCGGCAGCAATACGCCGGTCGACTCTTGCGGCCAGTGCGGTTTCATGGGCGAGGCGCTGGCCACCGCCGACGGCTTCAGTTGCCCGCAATGCGGCAACCGCGACGGCGCGTCGCTGTCGGTGACACGCCGGGTGTGCGGTTACCTGGGCAGTCCCAATGCCCGGCCGTTCAATGCCGGCAAGCAGAAGGAGGTGATGCGCCGGGTCAAGCATTTCGGCGGCGAGCATTGAGCGCGACATGAACTACGAGCGCTACTACACTTGCGACCTAGTGAATGGCGAAGGCGTGCGGGTAAGCTTGTTCGTCACCGGTTGCCTGCATGCCTGCGAAGGCTGCCATAACCGGTCGACCTGGGACCGAAAGGCCGGCCGGCCATTTACCGCCGCGGCGCGGGAGGCGTTGCTGGAGCGTTGCGCCGACCGCGACGGCCTCAGCCTGTCCGGCGGCGATCCGTTGCACCCGGCCAATCGCGACGAGATTCTGGCGCTGTGCCGGCTGTTCAAACAACGCTATCCGGACAAGAACATCTGGTTGTGGACCGGCTATCTGTTCGAGGAGGTGCGCTCGTTGCCGGTGATGCAGTATCTGGACGTGGTGATCGACGGCCGCTACCGCCGGGATTTGCCGACCAGCAAGCCCTGGCGCGGATCGGACAACCAGCGGCTGATCCGTCTGGGCGGGCCGGTTCCCGTCATCGGCTGACCGCGGTCCCGATCGCTGGCGGGGAGGGGATGGAAAGACTAGGCTGGATGCAGTGATCGAGCCGGGCGGAGGTTGGGATGCGCTGGTTTTGGCGGATGGTCTGCTGCCTGGGGTGGGCATTGCTGCCGGCTTGGGCGGCGGCGGACGAGGTGGCGCTGGCCAATGGCGAGTGGGCGCCCTATCTATCCGCGCGCCTGCCGCATCAGGGTTTCGCATCCCATATTGTCAGCGAGGCGTTCCGGCTGGCCGGCTTGCGCGTGGCCTATCATTTTTATCCCTGGGCGCGGGCGGAGGCGATGGTGCGCAGCGGCGAAGTCGCCGGTTCGGTGGTGTGGTCGATGACTCCCGAGCGGCAGACGTTCGCGCTGTTCAGCGACCCGGTGGTCACCGATGAAGAGGTGGTGTTTCATCTTGCGACCAGGCGGATGCGGGCTGATCGGGTGGAGGATTTCTATGGCCTGAGCATGGCCACGCCCAATGGCTCGCGCCTGGGTGTCTGGCAGGAGGCCATCGATGCCGGCCTGATCCGCAATTATGTCACCACCGACATTCAGTCCGGCATGCGGCAGCTGCTGCTGGGACGTCTGGATTTCTTCCCGCTGACCCGCTCGGTGGGGCTGGCCGAGTTGCGCCAGTACTTCACTCCCAGGGAGCGGGCCGCCATCGTTGCCGCGCCGCATGTGTTCGCGCGGGTGGATTATCGGCTGATGCTCAGCCGCAGGCAACCCGGCGCGGCGCAGTTGCTTGTGCGTTTCAATCAGGGCCTGGCGCGCCTGCGGGCCAGCGGCCAGTATGCCCGGCTGGAAAGGGACTTCCTCGCCGGCGGGTATGACCAGCCGCGGCCGCCCTGAGTTCAGGGCTAACTTGTTGCAAATTCTGTCCGCTGCTTCCTGTTGCGTGAAACTCAATTATCATGAATTGAGAATCATCAAAAAACAATGATCGCGGAGGAGAAGGCAATGGCCTGGACTAAGGAGCAGAAGCAGACGGTGTTGGCCTGCTATCTGGGCTGGACGCTGGATGCGTTCGATTTCTTCCTGATGGTGTTCGTGTTGAAGGACATCGCCAGGGAATTCGGCACCGATATCGAAGCCGTGAGCTGGGCCACCATGCTCACGCTGGCCGCCAGGCCGATAGGCGCGCTGATATTCGGCCGGCTGGCCGACCGTTATGGCCGCCGCCCGGTGCTGATGGCCAATATCGTGATGTATTCGGTGCTGGGCTTCGCCTCGGCGTTTTCGCCCAACCTGATGGTGCTGCTGATTCTGCGCACCCTGTTCGGGGTGGCGATGGGAGGCGAATGGGGAGTGGGGTCGTCGCTGACCATGGAAAGCATTCCCAAGGAGTCGCGCGGTTTCGTTTCCGGCTTGCTGCAGGCCGGCTATCCCAGCGGCTATCTGCTGGCGACGCTGGCCTTCGGCCAGTTGTTCGAGCATGTGGGCTGGCGCGGCATGTTCATGCTCAGCCTGCTGCCGGCGCTGCTTACGCTGTATATCCGCCGCAACGTGCCGGAAAGCCCCAGTTGGGAGGCTGCGCGCCATCAGGAGAAGCCAAGCCTGTTTGCCACCATTTGCGCGCAGTGGCGCTTGTCGTTGTACGCCATCATCCTGATGACCTGCTTCAACTTCTTTTCCCATGGCACGCAGGACTTGTATCCCACCTTCCTGCGCGTGCAGCACAAATTTGACCCGCACACCGTGCAGGCCATCGCCCTTTGCCTGAATGTCGGCGCCATTATCGGTGGCCTGACGATTGGTGGCTTGTCCGAGCGGATTGGCCGCCGCAACGCCATCACCCTGGCGGCTTTGTTCGCCTTGCCGGTGTTGCCGCTATGGGCGTTTTCTTCCACTCCGATGGCGCTGGCCGCAGGCGCCTTCCTGATGCAGATCGCGGTGCAGGGCGCCTGGGGCGTGATTCCCGCCCACCTTAACGAAATCTCGCCGATGGCTGTGCGCGCCACCTTTCCCGGCTTGGTCTACCAGCTGGGCAACCTGCTGGCCTCGGTCAACAGCCCGATGCAGGCGCACATGGCCAAGCTGAACGGCGGCGACTACGGCATGGCGATGGCGACGGTGGCCGGCGTCGTGGCGATTGCGATTGCGGTGCTGATCCGTTTCAGCCGCGAGCGGAGAGGGGAGCCGATGGAGGTGATGGAGCCGGCGCCGCATTGATCGGGACATGACTTGCCAATGAAAACCGGCGGCGAAGTTTGCCGCCGGTTTTTGCTTCTCTGGCGCCGGGTTGGGACGTTAAAGTTCTGACAGTCTGAGTTTGCAGGCGGCCGCCTCGGCCATGACCCGTTCGAACAGTTCCGCCACCGTTGGGACGTCCTCGATCAGTCCCTGAGCCTGCCCTATCAGCTGCACACCTTTCATGTGGTCGCCTTCCTGTATCGCCAGCCGTATCGATTCGGTCGCCGCGCCGAACAGCGCCAGTTGCCTTAGCGCCTGCGGCTGGCTGATCATGCCGCCGATCGCCATTTTCATCACCGGCATGCCCATGCGGCGCGCCATCTGGCTGGCGCGGAAGGCGGCGGGCAGCAGGCCCAGCGGTTTGCGGCAGGCGCGGCGCGCGGCCGGCGTGTCCATCACGCGGCACCATAGGCCGTCGAAATTCTTCGAGTACAGCGTGTCCGCCACGCCGCGTTCGCGGATCATGTCCTTGGTTTTTGCGTGCACCGGGCTTTCCCGCGTCATCGCCAGCCGCGTGCCCATCGCCACTGCATCGGCGCCCAGCGCCAGCGCGGCGATCAGGCTGTTGCCGTCGGCAAAGCCGCCTGCGGCGATGATGGGGAGCCGGCTTGCCTTGCGGATGGCTGGAATCAGCACCAGCGAAGTGACGTTGCCGCCATGGGCCGCGGCTTCGTGGCCGGTGACCAGCAGCGCGTCGGCGCCGCTTTTTTCGGCGGATATGGCGTGTTTCTCCGTCACCACGGTGGCAATCACCTTGCCGCCGTAATCATGAACCGCTTCGGCGATCCAGTCGCCTTTGCCCAGTGAGTAATTGATTACCGGCACCCGCTCCTCCAGTGCCGCCCGGGCGTTGTCGGCGGCGCCCGGCATCATTAGCGTGCAGCCTATGCCGAAGGGGCGGTCGGTCAATTCGCGGATGCGGCGGATGGCGGCGCGGGTGTCGGCGGCGGATAGCGGTCCGCTGGCCAGAATGCCCAATCCGCCTGCGTTGCTGACTGCGGCCACCAGTTCCGGCGTGGCGATGTAACTCATTCCGGGGCAGATTAGTGGGTGCTGGATCCCGAGCAGGCGGGTGAGGGCGGTTTGCATTGGGCGGGTCCGGAGTGGTTTACAATGGTGCGATATTGTTGATGTATTTGTCCTGAAATTCAAACGATTGTTTTATAACATGACGCTGATCATCGTATTGATAGGCTGGTTGTATGTGGTGCTGATGTTGGCGGTTGCCCAGCGCAGTGTGCCTGCGGGGCTGGCTATCGGCTTCTTTCTCGGGGTGCTGCCCACTTGGTTTGTTGCCTGGGTGGTACGCAACCGGCTGCGAAGGCGCGTCGCTGGGCGGAAAGATGCCGGCAAAGCTTGAGCTGGCGGGCCTTGAAGTGCTAGAATCCCGCGTTCCCTGCCATTCCGGTTGGGAATATAAACCAAACTACGCACATCCGCGCGAAAGGGTGCCAGTCTGAAACTCGAGTTCAGGCGGGTTGTCTGCGCGGATGGAGGCTTAACCCTTTAGGAGTTTTTGCATGTCCACCAACGTTACCATGCGTCAAATGCTTGAGGCCGGCGTTCACTTCGGCCACCAAACCCGTTTCTGGAACCCGAAGATGGCTAAGTACATCTTTGGCAGCCGCAACAAGATCCACATCATCAACCTGGAAAAGACCCTGCCGCTGTTCGTGGAGTCCCAGGAGTATGTGCGTCGTCTGGCCGCCAACAAGGGTACCGTGATGTTCGTTGGCACCAAGCGTCAAGCGCGTGAGATCGTACGTGAAGAAGCTGCCCGTTGCGGCATGCCGTTTGTTGACCACCGCTGGCTGGGCGGCATGCTGACCAACTACAAGACCGTGAAGCAGTCGATCAAGCGTCTTGAAGAGAAGCGCGCCATCCTGGAAGGTTCCGGCGATACCGGTTACAACAAGAAAGAACTGCTGGACCTGCAGCGCGAAGTCGACAAGCTCGAGCGCTCGCTGGGCGGTATCAAGGATATGAAAGGCCTGCCGGACGCCATCTTCGTTATCGACACCGGCTACCAGAAGGGTACCATCGTCGAAGCCAAGAAACTGGGCATCCCGGTTATCGGCGTTGTTGACACCAACAACTCCCCGGATGGCATCGATTACGTAATCCCGGGCAACGACGACTCCAGCCGTGCCATCCGCCTGTACGCTCGCGGCATCGCCGACGCGGTACTGGAAGGTCGCGCGCACTCTCTGCAAGAGATCGTCGCCGCCGCTGAAACGGCTCAAGCCGAGTAAGCGGACCATAAAGGGGCGCAAGCCCCTTTTTTTGGACCCGATTGTTTACGTAATCTAAATCATTAGGAGTGAAGCATGGCGGAAATCACCGCAAAAATGGTTTCGGATCTGCGCGCGGCCACCGGCCTCGGCATGATGGAGTGCAAGAAGGCTCTGGTTGAAGCTGACGGCGACGCTGCGAAGGCCGAGGAAATCCTGCGCATCAAGTCCGGCAACAAGGCCTCCAAAATGGCCGGTCGCCTGGCTGCCGAAGGCATCATCGGTTCCCATGTTGAAGGTGGCGTAGGCGCACTGGTTGAAGTGAACTGCGAAACCGACTTCGTTGCCAAGGACCCGACCTTCCTGGCGCTGGCCGCCGCCGCCGCCAAGGCTGCCGTTATCGCCAATCCGGCCGACGTGGAAGCGCTGTCCGCGGTGGAAATCGACGGCGTGTCCGTTGAGGAAATCCGCAAGGCTGCCATCGCCAAGCTGGGCGAGAACATGACCATCCGTCGTTTCGTTCGCTACCAGACCGAAGGCGCGATCGCCACTTACCTGCACGGCGCCAAGATCGGCGTGATCGTCGACTACGCCGGCGCCGAGCAAGTGGGCAAGGACGTGGCCATGCACATCGCCGCTTCCAAGCCGATCTGCGTTTCCAAGGATCAGGTTTCGGCCGACATCCTGGAGCAAGAGCGCAAGATCTACACCGCGCAGGCGGCCGAATCCGGCAAGCCGGCCGACATCGTCGCCAAGATGGTTGAGGGCCGCGTCAACAAGTTCCTGGCCGAAGTGACCCTGCTGGGTCAGCCCTTCGTCAAGAACCCGGATCAGACTGTTGAAAAGCTGCTGGCCGAGCAAAAGGCCTCCGTCAAGGCATTCGCCATGTTCGTTGTGGGTGAAGGCATTGAGAAGAAGGTAGTAGACTACGCAGCGGAAGTTGCCGCCGCGGCCAAGCTGTAAGCCCGGGCTTACCGCTTCATCGACGGCACCCTGCTTGCAGGGTGCCGTTTTGCAAATTGAAAACCACAAATCGCCAATCCGAGGACATCATGAGCCAAGTTCCCGCCTACAAACGCATTCTGCTGAAACTTTCTGGTGAAGCCCTGATGGGGGATGACAGCTATGGTATCAACCGCGCCACCATCGAGCAGATCGTGGGCCAAGTCAAGGAAGTGGTCGAGCTGGGCATTGAGGTGGGCATCGTGATCGGCGGCGGCAACATCTTCCGCGGCGTGGCTCCGGCTGCGGCGGGCATGGATCGCGCCACCGCTGACTATATGGGCATGATGGCCACCGTGATGAACGCGCTGGCGCTGAAGGATGCGATGACCAAGGTGGGTCTGATCGCCCGCGTGCAGTCCGCGCTGACCATGCAGCAGATTGCCGAGCCCTATGTGCGCGGCAAGGCGATGCAGTACCTGGAAGAGGGCAAGGTGGTGATCTTCGCCGCCGGCACCGGCAACCCCTTTTTCACCACCGATACCGCCGCCGCCTTGCGCGGTATGGAAATGAATGTGGATATCATGCTGAAGGCCACCAAGGTTGACGGCGTCTACACCGACGATCCGAAAAAGAACCCGGATGCGGTGCGTTACCAGAGCGTGACCTTCGACGAGGCCATCTCGCGCAATCTGAAGGTGATGGACGCCACCGCCTTCGCCTTGTGCCGCGATCAGCATCTGAATATCAAGGTGTTCAGCATCTTCAAGGACGGCGCTCTTCGGCGGGTCGTGCTTGGCGAAGATGAAGGCACGCTGGTACACTGCTGAGTTTGAAAATTGCTGAGGGCGAAAACGGCAATGGCCGTTTTCGCCTTGTCATTTGAAGTTTTGATGGGAGTGGGACATGATTAACGACGTCAAGAAGTCGACCGAACAGAAAATGCAGAAATCGCTGGAGGCGTTCAAGAACGACCTGTCCAAGGTTCGCACCGGCCGCGCCCATACCGGCATTCTGGATCATGTCATGGTTGACTACTACGGCAGCGACGTGCCGGTCAACCAGGTCGCCAACGTCACCTTGCTGGATGCGCGCACCATTGGCGTGCAGGCGTGGGAAAAGCCGATGGTGGCCAAGATTGAAAAAGCCATCCGTGATTCCGACCTGGGCCTGAATCCGGCCTCGATGGGCGAGATCATCCGCGTGCCGATGCCGATGCTGACCGAAGAGCGCCGCAAGGAGCTGATCAAGGTGGTGCGCGGCGAGGCAGAAGGCGCCCGCGTGACGATGCGCAATATCCGTCGCGACGCCAATAACGAATTCAAGACGCTGCTGAAAGACAAGCTGATCACCGAGGATGATGATCGTCGCGGCCAGGATGAAATTCAGAAGCTGACCGACAAGTACACCGCCGAGATCGACAAGGCGCTGGCCGCCAAAGAAGCCGACCTGCTCGCAGTATAAGGGGCGGATCTTGCTTTCCGGTTCTGTGACGCAAATGCCGGAGGGGCGCCAGCCGCCCCGGCATATCGCCATCATCATGGATGGCAATGGCCGTTGGGCCAAGAAACGCTTCCTTCCAAGGGTGGCGGGGCACAAGCGCGGGCTGGACGCGGTGCGCGAGGTGGTCGGTGCTTGCAAGGAAATGGGCGTTGGCTACCTGACGCTGTTCGCTTTCTCCACCGAAAACTGGCGCAGGCCGCAGGATGAAGTGACTTTCCTGATGGACCTGTTCCTGCGCGCGTTGGAGCACGAGGTCAGCAAGCTGCACGGCAACAACATCCGCTTGCAGGTGCTCGGATCGCGCGCGCGCTTCAGCGCCGAGCTGTGCGAGCGCATCGATCGCGCGGAGCAGAAAACGGCCGGCAATGACGGCTTGGTGCTGAGCATCGCCGCCGATTACGGCGGCCGCTGGGATATCGTGCAGGCTGCCAACCAGCTGTTGCAGCAAGGCGCGACCGAAATCACCGAGGAGGCCCTGAGCCGCCAGTTGACGATGTCCTGGGCGCCGGAGCCGGATTTGTTCATCCGCACCGGCGGCGAGCAGCGCATCAGCAATTTCCTGCTGTGGCAATTGGCGTACTCCGAGCTGTATTTCACCGACCTGCTATGGCCCGACTTCGACCGCGCGGCGCTGGAGCAGGCGATTTCTTCGTATTGGCAGCGTGAACGGCGCTTTGGTCGCACCAGCGAGCAATTGCCGGAACATCTACGCCGCGACAAACCCTGACAATTCATGCTCAAAACGCGAATTCTGACCGCGCTGGTGCTGCTACCTCTGATGTTGGCGGCACTTTTTCTCTTTCCCGCCTCGATCTGGGCGGGCTTCTCCTGGTTGATCGTGGTGCTGGCGCTGTGGGAATACTCCCGCATGGTCAAAATGCGCCTGCCGCAGCAGGCATGCTATCTTGCGCTTTCCACTCTGGCGGCGGCCGCCGCTTGGATGGGACATCGGCAGATGAACGCTGTTGAGCACGCGCTGGTGCTAGCTTTCTGGCTGGCCCTGGTGCCCTGCTGGCTGGTTCGGCGCTGGACAATCCCATCCGGTGCGCCGGCCTGGTTGTTGGGGTGGATGCTGATGATTCCCGCCTGGTTTGCCTTCCTGGAGTGGCGGCCGCAGCCGTCGATCCGGGACGCGCTGGCGCTCCTGGCGGTGATGGGCCTGGTGTGGGTGGCCGACGTGGCGGCCTATTTCTCCGGCAAAGCCTTCGGCAAGCGCAAACTGGCTCCTGCGATCAGTCCAGGCAAGAGCTGGGAGGGGGTTTACGGCGCGGTGGCATGCGTGGCGCTGTATGTCGCGGCTATCGACCATTTCGGCTGGCTGGATACCGGCTTGCCGTTGTGGGCCCTGCTGTTGCTGGCCTTGCCGCTGACCGCGGTCAGCGTCTGCGGCGATCTTCTGGAGTCCTGGTTCAAGCGCGCTGCCGGCATCAAGGACAGCAGCCGGCTGCTGCCTGGTCATGGCGGCGTGTATGACCGTATCGACAGTCTGATCGCCGTACTGGCGGTCAGCAATGCCCTGCGCGTGCTGGGCGGCATGTAATCTGGAAGCGATTCTAATGACCAAACCTCAGGGTATTGCAGTACTGGGGGCGACCGGAAGCGTCGGCTGCAACACGCTGGACGTGATTGCCCGGCATCCGGGGCGTTACCGGGTGGTGGCGTTGAGCGCTCACCGTCAGATGGACAAACTGTTTGAACAAGCATGCCATTTCCAGCCCGATTATCTGGCGGTGGCCGACGAGGATGCCGCGGCAGGCTTGCGGGAGCGCTTGGCGCTGGCGAGTGTTCGCTGCGAAGTGCTGCATGGCCCTTCGGCGTTGGAGTGGATAGCGGCGTTGCCCGAGGTGGAGGTGGTGATGGCGGCCATCGTCGGCGCCGCGGGCCTGCCTTCCGCGCTGGCGGCTGCCAATGCCGGCAAGCGCATCCTGCTGGCCAACAAGGAGTCCCTGGTGGTGGCGGGGCGTCTGTTCATGGATGCCGTGCGCGCAAGCGGCGCCAGCCTGCTGCCGGTGGACAGCGAGCACAGCGCCATCTTCCAGTCGTTGCCCGCCGATTACGCCGGGCAGCCCGATTCGGCAGGCATCCGCAAGATCATCCTGACCGCTTCGGGCGGTCCCTTCCGTGGCAAGAGCGCGGCGGAGTTGCTAGGCGTGACGCCCGCCGACGCCTGCCGCCATCCCAACTGGAGCATGGGACGCAAGATATCGGTGGACTCGGCCTCGCTGATGAACAAGGGGCTTGAGGTCATCGAGGCGCATTGGCTGTTCGGCGTGCCGCCCGAGCGGATCGAAGTGGTGGTGCATCCGCAAAGCGTGATTCATTCCATGGTGCAGTACCGGGACGGCTCGGTGATGGCGCAGTTGGGGTCGCCCGACATGCGCACGCCCATCGCCTGCGCGCTGGCTTGGCCGGAGCGGATTGAGGCGGGCGTGGAGCCCTTGGATTTCTTCTCGCTGTCCGATCTGAGTTTCGAAAAACCGGATTTGCAAAACTTCCCCTGCCTGCGGCTGGCGTTTGACGCGCTGGCAATGGGCGGAGATGCTCCGGCCGTGCTCAATGCCGCCAACGAGGTGGCTGTCGAAGCGTTCCTGAATGGCCGCTTGCCGTTTGTCGACATCCCTCGAGTGGTGGCCGAGACCCTTTCCGGAGTGGGAGTGGCGGCCAGCACCAGTCTGCAGGCATTGCTGGCGCGGGATCGAGAGGCAAGGCGCTTTGCCGAGGGCAGGGTGGGGGCATGCTGACGCTTATGGCTTTTCTGCTGGCTATCGGCCTGCTGGTGACTTTTCACGAACTTGGCCACTATTGGGTTGCCAAGCTGTGCGGCGTGAAGGTGCTGCGCTTTTCCCTCGGCTTCGGCTCCCCCTTGTTCCGCTTCCGCCCGCGCGAGACCGAGTGGGTGCTGTGCCCGATCCCGCTGGGCGGTTATGTGAAAATGCTGGATGAGCGCGAAGGCCCCGTCGCTCCGTCGGAGCGCGGCCGCGCTTTCAATAATCAGCATGTGCTCAAGCGCATGGCCATCGTGGTGGCTGGCCCGCTGGCCAATCTGCTGTTGGCGGTGTTGCTGTATTGGGGCGTGATCGCCCAGGGCGTGCCGCAGCTCAGACCCCTGGTCGGCACCGTGATCGCGCAGACGCCCGCCGCTTCCGCAGGCTTCCAGGCGGGTGACCGCATATTGAGCGTGGCGGGGCAGCCCGTGAGCAACTGGCAGGATATTCGTTTGGCGATGGTGGGAGCCGCGATGTCCGGCGGCGTGGTGCCGGTGCAGGTGCAGACTTCTTCCGGGGCCGGCGCGGCGCGCCAGATCGATGCCGGGCGCTTCGGCGACAAGGCGATGCTGGCCTTGCAGCAAGGCGATCCCGGCCTGTCTCCGGCTCGCTTTCTGCCGGTGCTGGGCGCGCTGGAAGAGAATAGCGTGGCGGCGCGCGCGGGCCTGAAGGCCGGCGACAAGCTGCTCGCAGTCAATGGCGTGGCCCTGAGAAGCTGGGAGGAGTGGGTTCAGATCGTGCGCAATAGCCCCGGCAAGGATCTGGCGCTGAGAATCGAGCGCAAGGGCCAGGCCCTAGAGGTCAAGCTTCGGCCGTTGGCGGTGGCGCAGGATGACGAAGTGGTGGGGCGGATAGGCGTCGGCCCCATGCCGGATCGCGCCTGGAATGACAAGTTGAGCTTTACCCTGCATTATGACGCGTTAGGCGCATTCTGGGCGGCTTGGGTGAAAACCGGCGACACGGCCTGGATGAGCGTCAAGTTCCTCGGCAACATGTTGATCGGCCACGCTTCTCTCGACAACCTATCGGGGCCGCTGACCATCGCCAATGTCGCCGGACAGACCGCTCGCGAGGGCCTGACGCCGTATCTGGAGTTCCTGGCGCTGATCAGCGTGAGCATAGGCATATTGAATCTGCTGCCCATACCAGTTCTGGATGGGGGCCACTTAATGTATTATGTCGCGGAGCTGGTTAGAGGTAAGCCCGTCAGCGAACGGGTGCAATTGCTCGGACAAAAAATTGGTTTCATATTGCTGGCGTCTTTGATGGCCTTTGCCATGCTGAATGATTTCAGCCGCCTATTTGGGGGTTAAAACACACCTATGAAATTGAAGCGACTCGCAGCGGCCGTAGTAGGCCTGTCCATGGCCTCCGTAGCCGTGGCTGCTGACCCGTTTGTAATCAAGGATATCCGCGTTGAAGGCCTGCAGCGTACCGAGCCCGGCACGGTCTTCAACTATCTGCCGGTGAAGGTCGGCGACACCTTCTCCGACGCCAAGGCGCAGGAATCGATCAAGGCGCTGTTCAATACTGGCTTCTTCAACGATGTGCGAGTGGAGAATCGCGGCGACACCCTGATCGTCACCGTGGCCGAGCGCCCGGTGATCACGCAGTTGAACATCAACGGCGCCAAGGAATTCAGCAAGGACCAGTTGAAGAAGGCGCTGAAGGACAACGGCTTCGCCGAATCGCTGATCTTCGACCAGGCTCTGCTGGACGGCGCAGTGCAGGAGCTCAAGCGCCAGTACTACAGCCGCGGCAAGTACTCGGTGGAGATCACGCCGTCGGTGACGAAGCTGGAACGCAACCGCGTTTCCGTGACGCTGGACATCAACGAGGGCGTCACCGCGCGCATCAAGGAAATCCGCATCGTCGGGGCCAATGCGTTCGCTCAGTCCAAGCTGCTGGACGAATTCAGCCTGACCACTGGCGGCTGGCTGTCCTGGATCACCAAGGACGATCAGTACTCGAAGCAGAAACTGACCGGCGACCTGGAAAAGCTGAAGGCTTTCTACCAGAACCAGGGTTACATGGAGTTCGCCATCGACTCCTCGCAGGTGTCGATCAGCCCGGACAAGCAGGACATGTATCTGGTGATCAACGTGCACGAGGGTAAGAAGTTTACCGTGTCCGACGTGCGCCTGGCCGGCGACCTGAAAGTCCCCGAAGCCGATCTGCGCAAACTGATTCTGATCAAGAACGGCGATACCTTCGACAACGAAAAGGTGACGGAATCCGTAAAGGCGATCAGCGATCGCCTGGGCAATGCCGGCTACGCCTTCGCCAACGTCAATGTGCTGCCCGACATCGATCACGACAAGCAGACCGCCGCCTTTACCTTCTTCGTCGATCCGGGTCGCAAGACCTACGTCCGCCGAGTCAATGTCGCCGGCAACAGCAAAACCCGCGACGAAGTGATCCGCCGCGAGCTGCGCCAGCTGGAAGGCGCGCCGTACAACGCCGCCGACGTCAAGCGCAGCAAGGAGCGCCTGGAACTGCTGGGCTACTTCGAGGATGTCAACGTCGAGACGCCGGCAGTAGCCGACGCGCCCGACCAGGTCGACATGAACATCAGTCTGAAAGAGCGCTCCACCGGCAGTATCTCCGGCAGCCTGGGCTATGTGCAGGGCGAGGGCCTGGTGCTGGGCGCCAGCATTTCGCAGAGCAATATCTTCGGCTCCGGCAAATACATGTCGCTGAGCATGTCCACCGGCCAGGTGAACAAGAACTACGCGTTGTCGTTCACCGATCCGTACTTCACGCCGGATGGCGTCAGCCTGGGCTACGACCTGTACGACCGCGTCTACAATCCCGACGCCACGTCGATCTCGGCCTACAAGACCAGCACCATCGGCGCCGACGTGCGCTTCGGCGTGCCGATTACCGAATACGACCGCATCAACTTCACGTTGGGCGCGGAAAAAACCGACATCACCACGTATTCGAACAGTCCGCAACAGTACATAGATTTCGTCAATCAATACGGCAGTAGCAACTACACTATCCTCGGTACGGTAGGCTGGGCGCGCGATACTCGCGATAGCGCCTTGTGGCCGACCAAGGGCGCCTCCATCAAGGTGAATGCCGATGCCGGTCTGCCGGGTGGCAGCCTCGAATATTACCGCCTGACCCATCAGCAAACCTGGTTCTTCCCGCTGTCCAAGGACTTCACGTTGATGCTGAACGGCGAATTGGGTTATGCCAACGGCTATGGCAAGACCAAGGTGCTGCCGTTCTTCCAGAACTTCTACATGGGCGGTCTCGGTTCGGTGCGCGGCTACGATACCAGCAGCATCGGCCCGTACGATGCGGTTGCCAACTCCTACCTGGGCGGTAACCGCAAGGCGGTGGCCAACGCGGAAATCCTGTTCCCCTTCCCGGGGATGAAGGATAATAAATCGTTGCGCGCCAGTCTGTTCTTTGACGCGGGTACGCTGTGGAACACCAATCTGACGACCCAGCAGAATGCCTCCGGCATTCATAGTTCGGCGAGCGATGGCTTCCGCTATTCCGCAGGTCTGGCGTTGACCTGGTTGTCGCCGATGGGACCGATGAAGTTCAGTATTGCCAATCCGCTGAAGAAAGAGCCGAATGACAAGATCCAGCGCTTCCAGTTCCAACTGGGCGCCTCGTTCTAACCCGATTCTCAGGATGCAATCATGAAAGCATTGAAATGGTGGCTTGCGGTACTGAGCGTAGCAGCCTTGCCTGTTCATGCTGCCGACTTCAAGCTGGGCTATATCAACGTTGAGCGCATCTACCGCGAGGCGGGCGCGTCCATCGCCATCTACAAGAGGCTGGACAAGGAGTTTGCCGACCGGCGTGAGGACATGAAGAAGATGGAGGCGCGCGCCAAGGAGTTGGAGACCCTGCTGGGCAAGAACAGCCTGCCCCAGGAGGACCGCAAGCGCTATGAACGCGAGTACGCCAGCCTGGATCGGGACTATCGCGCCAAGTCCAGGGAGATCGCCGAGGATTACAACCAGCGTCGCAACGAGGAGTTCGCCGGAGTGACCGAGCGTGCCAACCGCCTGGTCAAAGAGATTGCGGCGCGGGAGCAGTATGATCTCATCCTGCAGGATGCGGTCTACATCAATCCCAAGTTCGATCTGACGCCTCAGGTGTTGAAGGAACTTGACAAGTAGTCGTCTCAACCGTCACCGGAGTAAGCCGACCCCGGGTCGGCTTTGTTTTTGATGTCCTATACACTTGCATACATTGTTGAGCAGCTGGGCGGTGAAGTGCGCGGCGAAGATCTGGCGGTGTCCAGGCTGGCGCCGCTGGAGTCGGCTCAGGCTGGCGAGATCGCCTTTGTCGGCCACGCCAAGTTCCGCCGCCAGATGCTGGCAAGCGGCGCCGGCGCGCTGATCGTGACCGAGGCGCTGGCGGCCGAGTTGCCGGGGCGCTCGCTGATCGTGGCCGCTGACCCTTATCTGTACTTCGCGCGCCTGGCCAGCCTGTTCCATCAGCAGCCGCGGCCACGCGCCGGCATCCATCCGCGCGCAGTGGTGGGCGAGGGCTGCCGCATTGCCGCCAGCTGCGAAATCGCCGCCAATGTCACTATCGGCGAGCGGGTGGTGATAGGCGAGCGTTGCCGTCTGCTGCCCGGCGTGGTGGTGGGTGATGATTGCGTGCTCGGCGACGACGTTACGCTGCATGCCAATGTCACGATTTATCATGGTTGCCTGATCGGCAGCCGCGTCGGCGTTCACTCCGGCAGCGTGATCGGCGCCGACGGTTTCGGTCTGGCCTGGGACAAGGACCACTGGTTCAAGATTCCGCAGACCGGCCGCGTGGTGCTGGAAGACGATGTGGAGATCGGCGCCAACACCACGGTGGACCGGGGCGCGATGGCGGATACCATCATCCGCCGCGGCGCCAAGATAGACAATCTGGTGCAGATTGCCCATAACGTTGAAATCGGCGAGCATACCGCCATCGCCGGCTGCGTAGGCATAGCCGGCAGCGCCAAGATCGGCGCTCGCTGCACCGTCGGCGGCGCGGCGATGTTCGTCGGCCATATAGAAGTGGCGGACCGCACCCACATCGGCGGCGGCACCCTGGTGTCGAAGTCGATCAAGGAGGCAGGCAACTACGCGTCGTCCTACCCCTTGCAAAGCATGAAGGACTGGTTGTCCAACGCCGTCCACGTGCGCCATCTGGATGATTTCGCCAAGCGCATCAAGCAGCTTGAGCGGGAACTGGAAACACTGAAAAAATCGAAGGAAGAACCTCATGAGTGAACATGCAGTCTCGATCGACGTCCGCGAGATCATGCGTTGTCTGCCGCATCGCTACCCGTTTTTGCTGGTGGACCGCGTCACCGAGTTGGAAGCCAACGTCCGCATCAAGGCGCTGAAGAATGTCACCATCAATGAGCCGTTCTTCGCCGGTCACTTCGAGCAATACCCGGTGATGCCGGGCGTGCTGATCATCGAGGCGCTGGCCCAGGCGGCCGGCATCCTGGCGATCAAGAGCGGCGGCGAGCGCAAGGAAAACGAGCTGTACTTCTTCGTCGGCATCGACAACGCCCGCTTTAAGCGCCAGGTGGTGCCGGGCGACCAACTGGTGTTCGAGGTTACCCAGTTGACCGTCAAGCGCGGCATCGGCAAATACGCCGCCCGCGCGCTGGTGGACGGGCAGGTGGCTTGCGAAGCCGAAATCATGTGCGCACGGCGCGAGGTGTAAGCATGGCTATTCATCCGACCGCGATCGTTGATCCCAAGGCGCAGATCGCCGAGGATGTCGAGATCGGCGCGTATTCGATCATCGGCCCTCATGTCAGCATCGGCAGCGGCAGCTGGATCGGCCCGCACGTGGTGATCGAGGGGCATACCTCCATCGGCAAGAACAACCGCGTATTCCAGTTCTGTTCGCTGGGCGCCATACCGCAGGACCTAAAATACGCTGGCGAGCCGACCCGGCTGGAAATTGGCGACAACAACACCATCCGCGAGTTCTGCACCTTCAATACCGGCACGGTTCAGGATGGCGGCGTCACCCGCATCGGCAACGACAACTGGGTGATGGCCTATGTGCACATCGCGCACGATTGCCAGGTGGGCAGCCACACCATCCTGGCTAATAACGCCACGCTGGCCGGCCACGTCCACATCGGCGACTGGGTGTTCCTGGGCGGTTTCACCAGCGTGCACCAATTTGTCATCGTCGGCGAGCATGCGATGACCGCCTTCGCCAGCGCCGTGGCGCAGGATATTCCGCCGTACGTGACGGCGCATGGCAACCGCGCGGTGCCGTCCGGCATCAACGCCGAGGGCATGAAGCGCCGCGGCTTCAGTCCGGAGCAGATCCGCCGCGTCCGCAATGCCTACAAGACGCTGTATCGCCAAGGCCTGAGTTATGACGAGGCCAAATCCGCCATCCTGACCGAGGCGGCCGAGGGACATGGCGAGCTGGAGCCGTTTGTGCGTTTCTTCGGCCAATCCGCGCGAGGCATCATCCGCTGAACCTATGAGCGATCACTTGTTCAAGCGCAAAGGGGCCTTGAAGGTCGCCATGGTAGCCGGAGAGGCATCGGGCGACCTTCTTGCTGCCCACCTGATGGACGCGTTGCGCGCCCATCGCAGCGACATCGAATTCGCCGGCATAGGCGGACCTCGGATGGAGGCTCGCGGCTTTCACAGCATGGTGCCGCAGGAGAAGCTGGCGGTGCGCGGCTATTCCGAGGTGTTCAAGAGCCTGCCGGAGTTGTTGCGCATCCGCCGTCAATTGCGCGACAGGCTGCTGGCGGAAAAGCCGGATGTCTTCATCGGCGTGGATGCGCCGGATTTCAATCTGGGGCTGGAAGCCGCGCTGAAGAAGGGCGGCGTCCCGACCGTGCATTACGTCAGCCCTTCGGTCTGGGCGTGGCGGCCGGAGCGGGTGCAGAAGATAGGCAAGGCCGTCAACCACGTGTTGTGCCTGTTCCCGATGGAGCCGCCGCTGTACCGCCAGGCCGGCGTGCCGGTAACTTATGTCGGGCATCCGCTGGCCAGCGAGATTCCGCTCAAGCCCGATATGGGCGCGATGCGGGAACAGCTGGGCGTGCCGCCTCACGTGCCGGTGTTCACTCTGATGCCCGGCAGCCGCAAGAGCGAGCTGGAATACATGGTGCCGGTGTATCTGGACACCGCCCGCCTGTTGTTGCGCCAGTATCCGGATGCGCAGTTCCTGGTGCCGCTGGCCACCCGCGCCACCATGGACCTGTTCGAACAGATGCTGTATCGCTACAAGGCGCGCGATCTGCCTATCCGCAGGCTGTTCGGTCATGCGCAGATGGCCACCATCGCCAGCGACGTGGTGCTGGTGACCAGCGGCACCGCTACGCTGGAGGTGGCGCTGACCAAGCGGCCGATGGTGATCAGCTACAAGTTGTCGGCATTCACCTACCGGCTGGTCAAGCGCAAGATCAAGCTGCCGTATGTCGGCCTGCCCAATATCCTGTGCGGGCGCTTCGTGGTGCCGGAACTGTTGCAGAACCAGGCTACGCCGGAAAAGCTGGCGGCCGAGATGCAGCGCCTCCATACCGACGCGGCAGCGCGCGCCGATATGGAAAAAGCTTTTACCGAGCTGCATCTGGCTCTGAGGCAGGATACCGCCACTCGGGCGGCGCGCGCGGTGCTGGAGGTGGCGCGATGCCACTGATTGCCGGGGTGGACGAAGCGGGGCGGGGCCCGCTGGCCGGCGCGGTGTTCGCCGCCGCGGTCATTCTGGATCCGGCCAGGCCCATTGTCGGCCTCGCCGACTCCAAGGTACTGAGCGCGGCGAAACGCGATGAACTGGCTGCCTGGATCAAGCGCGACGCGCTGGCCTGGTGCATCGCCAGCGCCAGCGTGGAGGAGATAGACCGCTTGAACATCCTGCAGGCTACCATGCTGGCGATGACGCGGGCGGTGGCGGGCCTGTCGCTGGCGCCGGATCAGGCGTTGATAGACGGCAACCGCGTTCCCAAGAGCCTGCCGGTGCCGGGCGAAGCCATCGTCAAGGGCGACGCCAAGGTGGCGGAGATCTCCGCCGCCTCCATTCTCGCCAAGACGGCTCGCGATGCCGAGCTGGTTGCGCTGGATGCGCTGCATCCGCAATACGGTTTCGCGCGACACAAGGGTTATCCCACCGCCGAGCATCTGGCCGCCATCGAGCGGCATGGCGTGCTGCTCGAGCACCGCAAGACTTTCGGCCCGGTCAAATCCTGGCTGGCCCGCCAGCAAACGCAATTATTCTAACCATGGACACACCATTGGCAGCGGTGGCCGACAAGCGCTGCTTCCCGCCGTTGGCCGATGCGGACACCCGCTTGCTGATACTCGGCTCCTTGCCGGGCGACGCCTCCCTGGCGGCGGGCCAGTATTATGCGCATCCACGCAACCAGTTTTGGCGTCTGCTGGGCGAACTCCTGCGGCAGGAGCTGCATTCGCTTCCTTATCCTGAGAAACTGGCCGAGCTGCAGGCCGCCGGCATAGGCCTGTGGGACGTGGTGGCGGAGGCTCGGCGCCGCGGCAGCCTGGACGCCGATCTGCGCGATGTCCGGCATAACGATCTGGCCCGGCTGGTCGGCAGCCTACCCAGGTTGCGGGCCGTGGCCTTCAATGGCGCCACGGCTGCCAAGGCGGCGCCGCGGTTGGCTGGCCTGGGGCTGGAGTGGGTCGCCTTGCCATCGTCCAGCCCCGCGCATACTCAGGCATTCGCCGCAAAACTTGCAGTCTGGCGGCAATTGGACCGATATTTACATTTCCAAGCATGAGTTTTTCAGCACCCAGCCGGAGGGTCGCCGATGAATCGATACTGCATCTGGTTTGTCACCGCCGACGACAGCGTGATGCGTCGGGCCGAGGTCGCCATCAACGGCGTCATCCATTGCCATCAGGTACTTGAGGAAATAGAGTCGCAACTGGCGTTGGACTGTGGCCTCAGCCAGGTGATGATCGTCGACTGGAAACGCTTTGAAGTGCCGGAGCAGGACGGCGGCCGGCTGGTGCGCGTAGCCTGAGCGCTCAGCTCTTGGCGCTGGGCAGATAGCCCTGCCGCAGGCAGGCTTCCCTAGTGGCGTGGAATTGCGCGCTGACCTGCGCGATGCTGGCCGCTGGCGAGCAGGAGGATTGCGCCGCCTCCTGTTCCAGTTCCTGGCAGCGTTGCGCCAGGCTGGAGAATCCCAAGGTCATCGCTCCGCCTTTCAGGTTGTGGGCCAAGTGGAACAGCTTTTCGCGATCAGGGTGCTGAGGGCTCGATTCCAATTGCAGGATGGTGGGCTCGTGGTTGGCAAAGTACTGCTTCACCAGGTCGCTGTATTTGCCATGCGACAGCAGCTCGATAAAGTCGGCGATGGTTTGCGTATCGAACGCGGGAGTTTCCTGCGCCGGCGGCGCGGGGGTTTCTTCTGGCGGAAAATGCTGCTGCAGCGCGGCCAGCAGCTGGTTGCGGTTGAGCGGTTTGGTCAGAAAGCCGTCCAGACCATGGCTCAACACCATCTGCCGGGTTTCCGGAAAGGCATCCGCGGTCAGCGCGATGATGGCCATCCGCGGCGTCAGCGCTTCCTCGCGCATGCGCCGGGTGGTTTCCAGGCCGTCCATTCCCGGCATGTGAAGATCCATCAGCGCCAGATCGAACGGCTGGCGCCTGGCGATCTCCAGCGCTTCCTGTCCTGAGGCAGCCAGCGTCGGCAACTGGCTCATTCTTTCCAGCAACGCCTGCATGTATTTGCGGTTGACGGCATTGTCGTCCACCACCAGGATGCGCATCGACAGACGAATGGCGGGATAGAACGGCTGCTCGGCCGCCTCCGCGGAATATTGCGGCGTCGGGATCACTTTCAGCGGCAGGCTCAACTGGAAGCAGCTGCCCTGCAGGGGCGAGCTGGTAACCGAAATATCCCCCCCCATCAGCATTGCCAGGTTCTGCGAAATTTCCAGCCCCAGGCCGCTGCCGCCAAACTGGCGTGCGGTGGAGCCGTCGCCCTGCGAGAAGCGCTTGAACAACCGGGAAAGCGTGGCCTGGTCCATGCCGATGCCGGTGTCGGTGACCGTCAGCGTCAGCCTGGCTTCGTCCGGTTGCGGGCCGGGAGCGCTGGCCGCGTTCACGATGACGCCGCCGCGCTCGGTGAACTTGATGGCGTTGCTCAGCAGATTGAGCAGAATTTGCCGCAGCCGGGTGGGATCCAGCTCCACCCATTCGGGAAGGTCCGCGGCGATTTCCAGCTTCAGCATCACGCTCTTGGCTTGGGCCTGGGCGCTCATCAGGTTGGCGATCTGCCGCAGCAGGTAGCCAAGGTTGCAGGTGGCCGGCGCCAATTCCAGCTTGCCGGATTCCAGCTTGCTGGCGTCCAGCACATCGTTTAGCAGCAACAGCAGGTGTCTGGCGGATTCTTCCGCGGTGCTGATGTAGCTGGCCTGATTGCGGCTGGGGTTGCTGTCGGCCAGCAGCGCCAGCATGCCGAGTACGCCATTGAGCGGCGTGCGGATTTCATGGCTCATATTTGCCAGGAAGGCGCTCTTGGCCAGGCTGCCGGCCTCTGCCTGTTTGCGCGCGTCTTCCAACCGGGTGGTGAGCGTCTCCAGGGTCAGGCGCCTGCGCTCCAGCTGCCGCAATTGGCGGACGACGACGAAGCAGAAGCCCAGGATGAGTACCCACTCGAAGCCCATCAGCCAGTTGCCGATGGTGATGTGCTGCTGCATGGTGCGGTTGCGGTCGTCCACCAGCTCGGCCACTGCCTGGTTGGCTTGCAGCGACATGTCGTGCAGGCCGTTGGCCAACGCGGCCAGCTGGCCTTCGAGTTGCGCCAGCGCCGCCGGCGTTCGCGCCGCGGCCGGGCTGGCGAGCAGGGCATCTCCTTTCTGGACGAATGCGTCCAGCCTGGGCTGCATCCGCCGATACTCCGGCAGGTCCTGCAGCAGGCTCTTGTACAGGCCGCTGCGGATGATGCCGATGCGGCTGACGAAGATGTCGTAGCGCTCCTGCAGCTCATCGGGGGTGATCAGGCCGCGTTGCGCTTTCTGCAGGGCGGCCTGCAGATGCAGTTCCTCGGCTTCGAGCTGGAAGTAGGCCCAGATGATGTTGTCGTCCTGGTAGAGCAGGGCGCTGGCCAGCATTTCCGATTGGCGGAATTGGATATAGGCGACGCTGGCGAAGACGCAGATCAGCGTGACGCCAATAGCGATCAGCATGCGCCAGCTTGGATGATGCCGTTTGACGCCGCGCATGTTCTTATTCCACTTGCAGGGTTTTCAACTGCCAGGCTGAGCGGTTGTAGTAGATTTCCGAGCGCAGCGCCGCCTGGCTGTCGTATGGATAGACGATGAACAGCGGCCCCTTGTCGCGCACCGGCATCGGCTTGTCGTTCAGCAGTCGCGCCAGCACGACGTTGAAGCGGGTGACATCCTCCAGCGGGATGTCGGTCTTGTAGTCGTTGAGCGCGATCGCCTTGAGCGATTTCCCCCTGGCGCCGACCAGCGCCAGCACATCCTGCAGATAGGGGCCGGTGAATTTGCTGATGCCCGGCAGCCAGGGCGTGTGGGTGGCGATGGTATGCTGCGGCAGCTTGCTAAGCATGGCCATGTCGAATACCGCGTCGTTGTCGCGGTTCTTGTTGCTGATCTGGCCGCGGATGGTCAGCACCACCTTGCCGGTGGGCTGGTCCAGTATCGGATCGGCATGGGCGCACGGGGCAATAAGCGGCAGGGCGAATATCAGGAGAATGCGATGCAGTTTTTGCATGATGAAACTCCTCTGGTCGGCGGGTTTTGACTTATATCGGATGCTGGTCCGCGGCAATGGCCGGCAAGGGAAAGACGCCCTGGTGCTTCAGCAGCCAGCGGCGGAAGCTCTCGGCGTCCACCGGCGGCGAAATGTACGATCCCTGCACGACTTCCACCCCCAGGCTGCGGCACAACAGCCATTCGGCAAGCGAGGCGACGCCTTCCGCCACCACCTTCAGGCCGAGCTGGCGTCCAAGCTCGGCGCTGGCGCGCAGGATGGATGCGTTGGTGGGGTTTTGCGCGGCGTCGATGACGAAGCCCTTGTCTATCTTGAGTTCGGTGAAGGGGAAGCGCGATAGCCTGTCCATGCTGGCAAATCCGGTGCCGAAATCGTCTATCGCCAGGCCGGCGCCTTTGAGCCGCAGGCGCGACAACACTTCCAGAGCCCTGATGGGGTGGGCCATCAGGCTATTCTCGGTGGCCTCGATGGTCAGCCGCGACATCGGGAACCGGTTGGCCTCGAGAATGGCCTCGAAGTCGGCGACCAGTCCGGTTTCGCCCAGCGATGCCATCGACAGGTTGATCGACATGTCCAATTGCGGATCGGGCAGCTTCGCCATCATGCGTGTGGCATCGCACAGCAGGCGTTTGGTGAGCTCGGTGATCAGGCCAGAGCCCTCGGCTAGTTCGATGAATTGCTGCGGACCGGTGAGGCCAAGCCGGGGATGCTGCCAGCGGGCCAAAACCTCGACCGAGCGGATTTTGCCTGATTCCATCTCAACTTGCGGTTGGAAGAATGGGAGGAATTGGCCCTTTTCGATGCCGGCGCGCAATTCCTCTTCGGTGGGATGGCTGATGTTGATGGAGTGGCGGATGGCGGGAGGAGGCTGGCTGATCAGTTCCAGCAGGTGCTGGCGATTGACCGGCTTGGGCAGCACGCCGGCCAGCCACAGATCGTATAGCCTCGCCAGCTCTGCCACCGACTCCAGCACCCGTCCGTCGAAGCCGCTGGAGATCAGCAGTTTGCCCTGGTAGCAACGCTCTCCCAGGTGCCGCACAAATTCGATACCATCCATCCGCGGCATGTCAAGGTCGCAGCAGATCACGTCGAAATTCCGGTCGCCGGCATCCAACTGGATCAGTGCGTCAATGCCATCGTTCGCCACTACGACATTGTCATTGCCAAGCCGGTTCAGCACCATGACCAGAAACTGCTGAGATACGGCATCGTCATCCACGACCAGTATCCGGTGCATTGCCTCTCCTTGGCGGAATCGCGCGGCTGCGAGCGCGCGTTCTGCATTATAGAGGGCATTCCGGACCCGCCTTCCGGCCGTTGGCGGCTAAGCGGCCTGGCCTATGTCCAGTTGACGTATCTTGCCATTGGCGTCGAGGTGGAATTTGAAATAGGTATCAAAATCCCCCCAGCGATCGCTATGGAAGGCGCCATAGATGTCCAGCCCCTGGTTCTCTACCCTGTCGATGCGGGTAAAACGCTCGTGGCCCATCGCGCTTTCGCTGAATTTCTGGAAATTGGCCGGAAGACCGTCGTCGGTCAGCTTGGCGTCCGCGCTGAACTGCGCGATCCAGGCGGCGTGGTCGCCTTGCTGCAAGGCCTGCACGGCAAGGCGTACGGTAAGGTGGGGCAGAATCGCCAAATCCATCTATGTCTCCTGATTGGGCAAAGCCAACCGCCGCCTTTCCCGGCATCCTGGCCTGGCGCGTATGGCTTTGCGTATTTCTAACCGGCACGCAAAGCGTACGCAGCTTGCCATTTCTCAGTCTACAGGCGTTCTGCATGCCGTTCCCGGCCAGCCTGGCTTGACTGGGTGGGTTCTTGCCGTCTGACAATGAGGGGCAGGACAGGGAGGGCGTTGCAGCGATAACGCGCATACGATCAGGCAAGAACCACAGTACGCTATAGCCAAAGCCCGGCGGGAATGCAATCCGACGCAGTTGCCGTGCCGGATGCGCGGTTTGCCGCTACAATGTCGCCTCGTTGAATAGACACCAACCCGGTACTGGATTTGTTATGTTGCGTATTACCGAACTGAAGCTGCCGCTGGACCACACTGAGCAGGAGCTCGCCGAGCTGATTTGCGGCTATCTGAAAGTGGCGGCGGACGATGTTCGCGGCTTTACCGTATTCAAGCGCAGCTACGATGCGCGCAAGGGCGTGATGAGCCTGGTCTACATCGTCGATGTGGACGTAGCGAACGAGGACAAGCTGCTGGTCCGCTTCAAGGGCGACCGGCGGGTGATGCCCGCGCCGGACACCAATTACTACTATGTGGCGCAGGCGCCCGAAACTCTGAAGCAGCGGCCGCTGGTGGTGGGTTTCGGGCCCTGCGGCATTTTCGCCGCGCTGCTCTTGGCGCAGATGGGCTTCAAGCCCATCGTGCTGGAGCGCGGCAAGGAAGTGCGCCAGCGCACCAAGGATACCTGGGGCCTGTGGCGCAAGAGCGAACTCAACACCGAATCCAACGTCCAGTATGGCGAAGGCGGCGCCGGCACCTTTTCCGACGGCAAGCTGTACAGCCAGATCAAGGACCCGCGCCATCTGGGGCGCAAGGTGCTGACCGAGTTCGTCAAGGCCGGCGCGCCGGAAGAAATCCTCTATATCGCCAAGCCCCACATCGGCACCTTCCGTCTGGTGAGCATGGTGGAAAACATGCGCGCCGAGATCGAGGCGCTGGGCGGCGAGATCCGCTTCCAGCAGCGCGTGGACGATCTGATCCTGGACAATGGCCAGGTGCGTGGGGTCCGGCTGGCCGATGGCAGTGAAATCTTGAGCGACCACGTGGTGCTGGCGCTGGGCCACAGCGCGCGCGACACCTTCCAGATGCTGGAAAAGCGCGGCGTCTACATGGAGGCCAAGCCGTTTTCCATCGGCGTGCGCATCGAGCATCCGCAGTCGCTGATCGATCAGGCGCGTTGGGGCAAGTACGCCGGCCATCCGATTTTGGGCGCGGCCGACTACAAGCTGGTGCATCACGCCAGCAATGGCCGCGCGGTGTACAGCTTCTGCATGTGCCCGGGCGGCACGGTGGTGGCGGCCACCTCGGAAGAGAAGCGCGTGGTCACCAACGGCATGAGCCAGTACTCGCGCAACGAGCGCAACGCCAACTCCGGCTTCGTGGTCAGCATTTCGCCTGAGGACTATCCGGGCGGCCCGCTGGCGGGCCTGGACTTCCAGCGCGAATTGGAGAGCAAGGCCTATGAGCTGGGCGGCGGCGATTACTTCGCGCCGGCGCAGCTGTTGGGCGACTTCATGGCCGGCAAGGCATCCACTCAGCTGGGTTCGGTGGAGCCGTCCTACAAGCCGGGGGTGACGATGACCGACCTGGCCCGCATCCTGCCCGATTTCTGCGTCGAGGCGATGCGCGAGGCGATTCCGCACTTCGCCCGTCAGATCCGCGGCTACGATCTGCAGGATGCGGTGCTGACCGGCCTGGAAACCCGCACCAGCTCGCCCTTGCGCATCACCCGCGGCGACGATCTGCAAAGCCTCAATGTCAAGGGCCTGTTCCCGGCGGGCGAGGGCGCGGGTTACGCCGGCGGCATCTTGTCGGCGGGCGTGGACGGCATCAAGATCGCCGAGGCGGTGGCGCAGGCTATCGTTGCCGGGCGCTGATTCGGCGCAAGGCCGCTACCCCGGTGGAAAGACAAAAACGGAAGCCCTCGGCTTCCGTTTTCATTTGTCGAGCCTTGGGCTGCCAGTCAGGTTTGCGGGACGGCATCCGCCAAATTTCTGGGACCGAAGGCGCCTGGCAGCAACGCGTCCAGCGTGCTGTCTATGACACTGTTGCCATCGCAGATGGCGCGCACCCGCATCGCGGGGCCGAATTCGTTCAGCACCTGGCGGCAGGCGCCGCAAGGCGGGGTGGGGGTGGCGGTGGGCGTGTAGATGCAGACCGCCACCACCTCCTGCATGCCGTGGTTGACGCGCGCGGCGTAGACGGCGGTGCGCTCGGCGCAGTTGCCCAGGCTGTAGGACGCGTTTTCCACGTTGCAGCCGGTATGTATCCGGCCGCAGCTGTCCAGGATGGCGGCGCCGACCGAGAACTTGCTGTATGGCGCATAGGCCTGGCTGGCGGCCTGCCGCGCGGCCTGTTCCAGTTCGGCCCATTGTTCGTTGCTGGGTACGTGTTGCTTGCTGGTCATGCTGCCTCCATAAAACCAGGTCGGCGACGGATGATGCGCCAGGGGAATGGCCTTGTCAATCCGCGCGGTCCGCTGGCATCCAGTGTGTATTCTCAGCAAGATTCTCCGCCGCTTGCCGCGCCGGGGTCCTTGTCCTGGCGCAAATGGCGGCCGCAATAATTCAGCATCGCCTCGGTCAGCGCCTGCGACAGGCTGGACTCCACCCGCCAGTGGTGCCAGTACAGCGGGATGTCCAGGTGTCTGCCGGGAAACAGGTCCACCAGCCGTCCGCTGGCCATGTCGTCGTCCAGCATCAGCTCCGGCAGCAGGCTGTAGGCCAGGCCTTGCCGCGTCAGCTCGACGAAGCCCTGGGCCGTGGGCACGGTCATGCAGGGAAAGTGGCCTTCATAGCCGGCGGCCTGAAGCAGGAACTGGCCGTGCACGGCATCCTTGCGGCTGAAGATGATGCTGGGCGCGCGCGCCAGCGCGGCGTGGCTGACGCCGTCCGGAAAATGGCGATCTGCGAACTGCGGCGTGGCCAGGCATCGATAGCGCATGGCGCCCAGATAGTGCTGGATGCCGCTCTGTATCGGCACCGGACGCGTGCTGACGCAGCCTATCACATGGCCGGTGCGCATCAGTTCGTGGGTGTGGTCCTGATCGTCAACCACGATGTCCAATAGCAGGTCGTTTTTCTCCAGTGCCGGCGCTACCGCCTGCAGATACCAGGTGGCCAGGCTGTCGGCGTTGACGCCGATGGCCAGGGTGGTGAACTCGCGCTGGCGCGGGGCCGGGCTTAGCTGTTGCAGCAGCTGGTTTTCCATCAGCAGCAGTTGTTGATAGTGCCGCAGCAGCTGGCGGCCGGCTTCGGTGGCCTCTGCCGGCGCGGTGCGGGTGAGGACTGGCTGGCCGAGGTTCTCCTCCAGCTGGCGGATGCGTTGCGAGACCGCGGACTGGGTCAGAAACAGCTTTTTCGCCGCCTTGTCGAAGCCGCCGGTTTCCGCTACCGCCGCAAGGGTCTGCAATTGTCGGGGATCAAGCACCAAATGCTTTCAGATGGAATAAAGGGTGGTTGTCTGATTAATAATGCCCGTGCACTTGCTTAAAAGCCAGTGTCGTGGCATTTTGGCAGGCTTCGGCGCAAGGAGGCTGTTTTTTCTTGCCTGCCGACAATAATCGCCTGCTCATGGGCAGGGGGGCAAGACAGCAAGGGGCGCGCATCGGCAGGATCGCGCCCTGGCCACGACAGGCGCAGAGAACAAGATGCAGACGGATAATATGGCGCTCCTGGCAGGCATGTGCCGCTTTATCGGTATCCGGACCGAACACCTGGCGCAATTGTCGCTCCAGGCCGATGCCTGCTTGGCAAGGCGCGAGCTGCTGGGCAAGGAGTTGTACTGGCACTTGCTGAAGAGCCCCGATGAGGCCGAGCGGTTGCAGCGGCACCATGGCGCCGCCCTGCAGGCCGTGGCCGATCGCTTGTTGCTGGAGTGGGAAACCCTGCTGCGTTCGCCGTTGGACGAGGCGGGTGCGCAGCGGCTGGCGGAGCAGGGCGAGCTGTATTGCCAGCTCGGCGTCAGCATGGGCTGGCTGTTGGGCCTGTACGAGCGCTGCCAGCTGCATTTGCTGGCCAGCGTTGACGCCGCGGAAATGGACGCCGCCGTCCGCGGCGCGCTGGCACGTCTGCTGCGCAAGCGCATTCTGCTGGACCAGATGCTGAAGACGCATGGCTACCAGCGTTTTTTGCACGGCGAGGTGGTTCGCCGGCGCGAGCATTTCCTGAACATGTCCGGCCTGTATTCCACTCTCAGCGGCGTCAGCCTGGCTTTAGCCGATAGCGTCGACCGCCGCAGCATGCTGCAGGCGGTGTGCGATGCCTGCGTGCGCGAGGCCGGATTCGGCATCGCTTGGGTCGGCCTGCTGGACTCCTCCAGCCAGCATGTCCAGATGGCGGCGCTGGCCAATGGCGGCATGGCGCCCTTCGCCGACACCCTGCGGATTTCCGGCGACTCGGGCGACGCCTATGGCGGCGGCCCCAGCGGGCGCGCCATCCGCAGCCGCGTGGCCCAAGTGGTCAACAACGCCCAGGCCGATCCCACCCTGCAGCCCTGGCAGGATGTGCTGCGCCGCTATGGCATCAACAGCCTGTTGGTGGCTCCGTTGCAGGTTCGCGGCGCTGTGGTGGGCACGCTGTCCTTGTATTCCGATCAGCCCGGTTTTTTCGATCAGGCCAAACTGGCCTTGTTCGACGTGATGGCGCGCGAGATAGGCCGCGCGCTGGAGCGGCACGAGGCGCTGGAGCGCAGCCATCGCGCCGAAACCGAGCTGGCCTTCCTGGCCCAGCACGATGCGCTGACCGGTTTGCCCAATCGCAGCCAGATGCAGGATTTGATCGACCGCTTGTTGCGCGCCCGCTTCAACGACAGCCAGGTGGCGGTGATGGCGATCGCGACGGAAGGCTTTCACGAGATCAACGCCCGCCTGGGTTATGAAGGCGGCGACGTGGTGTTGTGCGAGATGGCGCGGCGGCTGCGTCAGGCCATTTATCCGTTTGGCTATGTTGGACGGGTGGGGGCTTCCCGCTTCATCGCTTGCTCCGAACGCATGGACCAACTGCAGCCTCTGGTGGATGCGGTGTTGCAACGCCTGCCGCAGCCGGTGGACGCGATGGGCGTGGCAGTGGAGATCCGCTGCAGCGTGGGTGTGGCGGCGAGCGGCGTCTGCCCCTGCGATGCTGCCACCTTGCTGCGGCGGGCCGATTTGGCGCTGAGCCGCGCCAGGGAATTGGGCGGCGGCCATTTCCGCCATTACGACGCGGCGATGGACGAGGAGATCCACAAGCTGCACGCGCTGCGCAGCGCTTTTGCTCGGGCCATTCCGCGCGGCGAACTGGTGCTTTACTACCAGCCCAAGATCAATTTGCTGAACCACCGCATCGAAGGCGCGGAAGCGCTGGTGCGCTGGGCCCGCGACGGCCAGCATGTGGCGCCGGGCGAGTTTTTCCCGGCGATAGAGCATACCGAGCTGATGCGAGAGCTGGACTGGTGGGTGCTGCGCGAAGCGGTGCGCCAGGCGGCGGAGTGGCGCCAGCAGGGGCAGTCGATCCCGGTCAGCGTCAACATCTCCGCCGCCACGCTCAAGCACGACGATTTCCTGCGCACGCTGGAGGTCCTGCTGGAAACCAACCCGCTGCCGACCGGCTTTCTGGAGCTGGAGGTGCTGGAGAGCGTCACCCAACAGGAAGCGGAGCAGGTCACCGCCAAGCTGGAGCGCTGCCGCGACCTGGGCCTGTCCATCGCGCTGGACGACTTCGGCACCGGCGCTTCCTCGCTGGTGCATCTGCAGCAATTGCCATTCGACACCATCAAGATAGACCAGCGTTTCGTGCGCCTGCTGCTGGACATGCCGGGCAACGAAGCCATCATCCGCAGCATGGTATCCTTCGCCCACTATACCGGCCGCAAGCTGGTGGTGGAGGGGGTGGAGAGCCGCGCCATCTGGAACCGCTTGCTGGAAATCGGCTGCCATGACGGCCAGGGCTATGGCATTTCCCCGCCCTTGGCCGCGGCGGAGCTGCCGGAGTGGATGCTCAATTGGGAAAAGCGCGATGGAGCGGTTATTAATTATCCTTATGTATCATGATTTTTATTAGTTTTACTAAAGAATAACCGCCAGGTAGTCTGTCTGCGAATCATTTGGGAGCAGGCAGTGTTCAATTTCAGCGTATTTCTTTCCGCCCTGGGAATTTCTTTCAGCCAGATCGTGGGCATCGGCCCGCAAAACGCCTATGTGCTGCGCCAGGGCATAGGCCGCAGCCATGTGCTGCCCATCGTGCTGATCTGCATCGTCGCCGATATTTTGCTGATCGCCAGCGGCGTATTGGGCATGGGCAAAGTGGTGGCGGGCATTCCGGGCTTTGTCGGCGTGGTGACCTGGGCCGGCGCCGCCTTCATCCTGTGGCTGGGGTTCAAATCCTTTCGCGCCGCCTTCTCGGCGGGGGCAATGACGCTGGAGGGCAGTGTGGAGCGCGACCGCAAGCGCGCCATCCGCACCATCCTGGTAGTAACGCTGCTCAATCCCTATGTCTGGCTTGACACCGTGGTGCTGATCGGCAGCGTGTCTTCGGTGTATGGCGAACACGGCGCGGTTTCTTTCCTGCTGGGCAGCCTGTGCGCCTCGGTGCTGTGGTTCGGCGCCATCGGCCTGTTTGCCGGAAAGCTGGCGCCGTTGTTCCAGAAACCGTCCAGCTGGAAGGTGCTGGATTGCGTGATCGGCTGCGTGATGCTGTTCACTGCGGCGATGTTGATCGGCAATTATGGCTTGTCGGCTTCTTTGCCCTTGTGAGCGGCGGCTGACAGATAGGCGAGCAGCGCCTGCAGCGCAGGCAGGTCCTGTGCTTGGGCCGCGTAGCACAGTCCGACCCGGCGCGACAGCGTGGCGCCGGCCAACGGGATGGCGGCCAGGGCGTCATTGCCGCTCAGCAGCGATGCGGGCAGCAATGCCAATCCCAGTCCGGCTGCCACCATATGCGCTGCCAGGCGCAGGCTGCTGGCCTGAGCCGCCAAGGCCAGGCCCGGTGCCACCGCGCCGTGCAAGTCCAGTAGGCGCTGGTGTGCGGAGTTTTCCGGACAAGTGATCCAGTCGCTGTCCGACAGCTCCGCCATCTCCACGCGTTCTCCGCCTGCCAATGGATGGCTGCTTGGCACGGCCAGCACGAAATCCTCCTCCCACAATGCGACGAACAGCTCGTCCTCGCAGCGGCTGTCCTCCGCGGCTAGTCGCGCGTCTCCGGCGCACCCCTCCCGAACATTCAGCAGGATGGCCGCGGAGGCCTGGGCTGTCATGGCCAGGAAATGCTCCAGTTGCCGCCGGCCTACTTCCACCTCCACACCTATCGTCAGCGGCAGGCAATCGTGTTTCTGGCGGAACATCCGCGCCAGCGCCTCGGCTTGCGCCACCAGCCGCCTGGCTTGCGGATAGAGCAAGCGGGCCTCTTCGCTAACCGCTACTCCGCGCGGCAGCCGCTCAAACAGTTTGACGCCGAGCGCTCCCTCCAGCTGGCGGATGGTGACGGACAGCGTCGGTTGCGCAAGGAACAGCCGTTGTGCCGCAAGCGTGATGCTGCGCTCCTCGAAGACGGCGATGAAGGCTTTGAGTTGTCGAATATCCATAGAAATTAACGATGTCAGCTAGAGATTTTTATCATTTTTCAGCAGATTGTTGCCAGGAATATACTCTATCCATGTTGTAAGTATCGTATTTTTCTATGGATGAAATTCGCATGAGAAAACCCCTGATCGTCATTACTGGCGCCAGCTCAGGCATAGGCGCCGCCACCGCCCGTCTGTTCTCCGAGGCTGGCCACCCGCTGCTGTTGCTGGCACGCCGCATCGACCGCCTGGAGGCGCTGCGCTTGCCGGACACCATGTGCCGACAGGTGGACGTGAGCGACCGCGCGGCGGTGCTGGCGGCGCTGGCGGAGGCCGAGGCCTGCTTCGGTCCGGCTGACGCCATCGTCAATAATGCCGGCGTAATGCTGCTGGGCGCGATAGCGGGGCAGGATCCGGACCAATGGCAGGCCATGCTGGATGTCAATGTCAAAGGCCTGCTCAACGGCATCCATGCCGTGCTGGCCGGCATGCTGGCGCGTGGCCGCGGCTCCATCATCAATATCAGCTCCATTGCCGGGCGCAAAACCTTTCCCAATCACGTGGCCTACTGCGGCACCAAGTTCGCCGTGCACGCGATCTCGGAAAACCTGCGCGAGGAAGTCGCCGGCAGCGGCGTGAGGGTGATCACCATCGCGCCGGGCGCGGTGGAAACCGAATTGTTGGGCCATACCACCGACGAGGCCATCAAGGCGGGTTACCAAGAGTGGAAGCAGGGCATGGGCGGCGTGCTGGATGCGCAGGATGTGGCCGAGGCCATTGCCTACGCTTATGCCCAGCCGCAGCGGGTATGCATCCGCGAGATCGTGCTGGCGGCAACCGGCCAGGCGGCCTGAGCGACGCTAGTCCGACGGGCCGGGAAGCGGGTCGACGCTTGCGCCGGCCCGTTTTTTAACAAGTCTTCATCGATATTGTCTGAAGTAAATTTGAATAACTCATATGCATAAAATGAGCATATTAAATCTAATTTTCAGGAGAAATAATTCTTTCAAAATGATTTATTTATATCGCATAACAAAATCTCCATGATGTGACAAACCAAGGAGAAAGAGATCATGACAAAAAAAATCCTCAACGCGCTTGCGCTTGGTGCGGTCCTGGCAGGCCAGGCATCCAGCGTGCTGGCCATGCCGGTGAGCAATGCCTACATCCAGTCCAGCGCCACTGAGATCCGCGGACAGCTGGGTTCGTACTCCCGCCCGACGGTGTATGTGGACCAGTCGGCCTGCGGCGAGGGACAGGCCAGCGCGATGGCCTGCGGCCCGTATACCATCAGCGTGGGCGTCGACTTCCTGCAGCAGCAGGAGAGCAGCTATGGCAACTACGTGGCCAAGTTCATCCTGGCGCACGAGTGGGGCCACACCATCCAGTTCACCCGCGGCATCAACCGCCAGCCGCCGATGCAGGAATTGCAGGCCGATTGTGTGGGCGGCACTTTCGCCAAGTACGCCGAGACCAATCTGCGTTATCCCAGCTTCATCGAAAACGCCGTCGCCTCGGCCCGCGACGCCGCGGATTACGCCGAGCACGGCACGCCGTCGCAGCGCGATTACTACTCGCGCTACGGCTACGCCAACGGCCTCAACACCTGCCTGAGCCGGATCTGATCATGAAAGGCGCACCCTTGTTGCTCGTCGCCGCCGTTGGGACGGCGGTGGCGGCGGGCTGGTTGTGGGGGCCGCGCGCGCTGAGTGTCGGCGGCGGAGCGATGCTGGCGTCGCAGCCCGCCTCCAGCCCGGCGGCCAGCCAGGCGGCCTCGCGCGCAGCAGCGGTTGGCGGCTCTAATGGCCTGAGCTTTGCCGTAGGGGGCGATCCCGGCGCGGGAGCGCAGTCGGCAGGCATGCCGCAGGAGACGGCGGCCGAACGTCAGCGCAAGCAGCAATTGCGCAAGCTGGGCTATCAGATCGACGCGCGCTACTACCAGATGCCGTTGTCGCAGCTGCGCGAACTGGCGAAGCAGGGAAACGTGCAGGCGCTGACGCATCTGGCCGAGCGCTACCTGTTCCAGTTGGACGGCCATCCGCGCGAACCGGATTATGAGGCCGGTTTCAGCTACCGCGAAGAAGCGAGGGCTGTGCTGCAGCAGGCGTATGCGTTGGGCAATATGCACGCGGCGGCGATGATCTCGGAAAGCTATCTGCTGGAGAAGCAGCCGCAGGAGGCCGCGGCCTGGAATCTGGTGGCGCGGCGTTCCGGCGATACCCTCAGCGCCGACTGGTTCCTCAAAACCAAGGACTACCAGGCGCTGACCGACCAGCAGAAAGCCGGCGCGGCGCAGCAGGCGGATCGGCTGATGCAGTCGCTGCAGCAGCGCAAGCCCGCTTGAATCGTTGCAATCGCGGCGCTTCAGCGGAGTTTGGGCCTTGCTGTGGCGCCGCGCACTTCAAACCGCACCTTTTCCACGCTCCTGCCATCGCCGGCGCGCAGTTCCAGTTGATGGCGTCCAGGCCAGGGAAACCAGGCCAGCTCCGCGCCATTGCCCAGTTTTTTCCCATCCAGCCACCATTGAGGTCGGCTTACGCCGCGCGCGCGCAGCACCATGCGCTGGTTGGCCGGCGGGATGTCCGGGTCCAGCGCGAAGATGCTGCCATCCACCGGCGCGGCGATGCCCGGCGTCAGGCTGGCGGCGCTGCCGCGCTCTGGCACGATCACGCCGCGTTCGGTGCCGGCCAGAAACCACTCCTGGCGGCTGGCCGCCACGTTGCCTTGATAGCGTACTCGCTGGCGCAGCACGCCGGGAGGCGGCGACGGCGGCTGCGATGGCGGGGCCGACTGTTGCGCCCGGTCCAGCACCGCCTGCCATACCGGCGCGGCGCCATGCATGCCGGACACGTCCCACATCGGCTCGCCGCTGGCGTTGCCTACCCATGCCGCTACCGTGTAGCGGCGCGAGAAGCCCACCCCCCAGTTGTCGCGCATGTCCTTGCTGGTGCCGGTTTTCACCGCGCTCCAGTAGCGGGTGGACAGCGCACTTTCCAGGCCGAAGGTGAGGGCGCGGGCAGTGCGGTCGGATAGGATGTCGGCGATGATAAAGCTGCTGGCGGCGTCCAGCAGCCGCTGTGGCTTCGGTCTGGCGTCGCCTGTCGTCCAGCGCGGCGCGCTGGCCAGGCCCTGATTGGCCAGGGTGCGGTAGGCGTTGGCCAGGTCCAGCAGCCGGATATCGGCCGCGCCAAGGGCCAGGCTGTAGCCGTAATAGTCGCCGTCCTGCTGCAGACTGGTGAAGCCCAGCTGGTACAGCCTATCGCGCAAGGCGTCGGGGCTGACCATTTCTATGGTCCGCACTGCGGGGATGTTGAGCGAGGAGGCGAGCGCGGTGCGCACCGGCACCAGGCCCTTGAAGTCCTTGGAGTAGTTTTGCGGCGCGTACAGGCCGGAGCCGGTTTGCAGGTCCAGCGGGCTGTCGTCCAGCAGCGAAGCTGCGGTCAGATAGCGTTTTTGCAACGCCAGCTGGTACAGGAATGGCTTCAAGGTGGAGCCGGCCTGGCGCAGAGAGGTGACGCCGTCCACCTGGGCGGCATTGGACAGGCCGCGGCCGCTGGAGCCTACCCAGGCCAGGATGTCGCCGCTGGCGTTGTCCAGCACTACCAACGCGCCGTCTTGCACATTGCGCTGCGACAGCGCCGCCAGGTGGCGGCGCAACGCGGCGGCGGCGAAGCGCTGCAAGGGCAGGTCCAGCGTGCTGACCACCCGGCTGCCGGCAGGCAGCCGCTGCCTTTGCAACAGTTTTTGCGCAAAGTGGGGGGCGTCCTGCTCGGCCAGCGGATTGGCGGCGCGACCTTGCGCCAGCGCCTGATTGACATGGACCGCCAGCGCCGCGCAGTCGGTTCTGCGGCCCATGTCCTGCTGGATGCGGCAGGCGCGGCCGGACACTTTGTCCGGCGCGGCGTTGGGCGCGCGGATCAGCGCCACCGCGATGGCCGATTCCTCCAGGTTCAATCCGGCCGGCAGCTTGCCGAACAGGGTGGCGGACATCGCCGACAAGCCTACCAGTTCGCCGCGGAAGCCTACCAGATTGAGATAGGCCTCCAGGATCTGCGCCTTGCTCCAGTGTTGCTCCAGCCAGGCCGCGGACCAGGTCTGGCCCATCTTTTGCCAGAGGCTGCGCCCGCCCTTGTTGACCTTCAGATCATCGTCCAGCAGGCCAGCCAGTTGCATGGTGAGGGTGGAGGCGCCGCGGGTGCGGGTGTTCCACACATTGCCCCAGGCCGCCGCAGCCACGCCGGACCAGTCGACGCCGCTGTGCTGATAGAAACGCTTGTCTTCCGACACCACCAGCGCATGGCGGAAAGCGGGTGAGGTGTCGGCAAGCGCCACCCAGTCCAGCCGCCGCGACTGCTTGTCCACCCGCAGCCGCTGCAGCGGCTGGCCGTGGCGGTCCAGGATCACGATGTCGGAGGGTTTCCAATCGGCCTTTACCTGTTGAAAGCTCGGTTGGGCCTGCGCGGGCAGGGCAAGTGCAGAAACCAATAGTCCAAAAAGAGTGAGACCGACAGCAGGGCGCAGCTTAGCCCCGCCGTGACAGTTTGCAGCTTTATTTTGCATCGACAACCTTGAACACCGGGTTGGGCAGCATGCCGAACACCTCCGGCGCGTACATCGCCTCTACCCGCGTCGGCGGCAGCTTGAAGGCGCCGCGGTTGTTCAGCCGCATCGTGTACTCCACTTTCAGCTCGCCCTTGGGTACGTAGCCGTAGTAGGCACGGTAGCCGGAGAAGCGGCGCTCGATGTAGTCGGCGTAATCGCCGGCGTCGCCGGACTTGGCGTCTATCGCCGAGTCGCGGCCCAGGCCGCCGCCCTGGATGGCGGCGCCGGCCGGGATCGGGTCGTTGACCACCACCCAGCTCATATCGCTCTGCGCATGGATTTCCAAGGTCACCTTTACCACATCGCCAGGCTGGTATTGGCCGGCGGCTTTCTGGCTGACCGGCGTCAGCGTCTTCTTGATGCTGTAGCCGGCGTAGCGCGGCGCCTTCAAGACGATGGCGGCCTCAGCCTGCACGGTGGCCCATGGCGCGCCCGCGCCATTGTGCTTGAGCGTCAGCCTGCCGGGGCCGCCGGCCGGCCATGGCAGCAGGCCCAGCTGCTTGACGCCTTCCTGCGGCCAAGCCTGGCTCAGCCTGGAGCTTCCGAGCTGGGCGCTGGTCTGGCCGGATACTGGCGTGCTCTCGAACTGCCTGGAGAATTGCGCCACCGCCAGTGTGCCCCACAGATTGGCGGTGGTGGTCTGCCAATGCCCTTTTTGCTGTCGGGACAGCAGGCCGGTCAGCAGGCGCGGCATGTCGGCCTGCCAGTCCGGCAGCTTGCGCGCGGTCAGCAGCAGCTTGGCGGCGTTGACGTCGCCGTTGCCCATCAACCACCAGGCATTGTCGCTGGCCTCGGTGCTGAACGCCATCCGCGTGCCCTGGTAAGTCAGGCGCGCGCGCAGCAGGTTGGCGGCCTCGCTCAGCCGCGGGCCGCGTTGCGGGATATCGGCGGCGCGGTTCAGCAAGGACAGCCAGTCCACCAGCATCGCGGTGCCCATTTTTTGCGGATTGAGGTCCAGTACGTCCAGCATCGCCGGGCGGAAGCGGCCGTAGCGCGACAGCGCCTCCATAGCCGTCAGCCGGCGTGCGTCGGCGTCCTGGCGGCTGATGGGCAGGTCGCGCTTGAGCTTGCCTTCGACAAAGGCGGACAGGCCGTCCAGCATCTTGCCGCGCTGGGCGTCGGGGATGTCCGCGCCGGCTTCGTTCGCCGCCGCCAGCACATAGCTGGTGAGGATGTCGCTGCCGCGGTCCGGCGCGCCTTCGCCCAGCGGGAAGTAGGCGGCCAGGCCGTTGCCGTCCAGATAAAGCGGCAACTCGCTCATCAGCTGCTGCCAGCGGGTTTTGTCATCCAGGCCCAGCGCGATGGAGCTCCTCTGTTCCAGGCAGGCGTAGGGGTAGTCCTCGAACCAGCGTTTGACGCCAGGCAGGCTATTGCCGAGCTTGGCCTGCAGGCTGACGCGGATGCCGCCGCGGCCGGGCTGGGCGCCTGGCGGCAACGTCACCGGGATCGACAACTCTGGCGCCACCCTTTGCAGCGTGGCCTGCTCCACCGTCACCGGCACCGCAGGCTCGATTTCCTGGCGGATGGCCAGTTTGTCCGCGGCCTTGCCGTCCACCTGCTGCGCGCTGAAGGTCCACTTCAGCTCCTTGACGTCATTGGGCACGGTCACCGGCCAGGCGACCAGCCGCGATTCGCCCACCGGCAGGCTGAGTTGGCGTGCGGGCAGCGCCGGCAGGCCGGGCGCGTTGGCTTCTACCTTGATGTTGAGCGTCTTGTCGCCGCCGTTGCGCACGGTGACGCCGGCGCTGAATTGGTCGCCCTCGCGCGCCAGGGGCGGGATGCCGGATGACAGCTGCAGGTCCTGAGTGACGTTGAAGCCGGCTTCGCCGGTGCCGAACATGTCATTGCCCGCGTCGGTCACCGCCACCAGGCGGAAGCGGGTCAGCGCGTCGTTGATGGGCACCTTGACATGGACGCTGCCGTTGGCGTCCAGCACCGCCCTGGGCTGCCAGGTGAGCAGGGTGTCCAGCAGTTCGCGCGTCGGCGCCTTGCCGCCGCCGCCGCCCGGCGGCAACGACTTGCGGCCATAGTGGCGCTTGCCCACCACCTCCAGCTGCGCGGTGGAAGTTTCCACACCGTAGCTGTGGCGCTGGTACATCGCCTGCATCAGTTCCCAGCTATGGTTGGGCTGCAGCTCCAGCAGCGCTTCGTCTACCGCGGCGAAGGCGACTTCGGTGCCGGCCGGCGCCGGTTTGCCGCCAGGCAGCCTTACCTTGATAGTGACGTCGGCAGTTTCGCGGATGCCGTAGGTCTTCTTGGCCGGGGTCACTTCCACGGTCAGACGCTTGGCGGCGTCTCCTACTTGTATCTCCGCGATGCCGTATTTGAAAGCCGGACGCGACAGATCCACCATGCTGCCGGGCGGGGTGTAGTCGCCGCCTTCGTTCCAATAGGCGTTCCACCATTCCGACGGCGTCTTCCATCCCCAGGTGAAGAAGGAGTACCACGGCACTTCGCGCACTCGGCCGCGGATGGCCAGCACCGACACATAGACATTCGGGGTCCAGTCCGGCTCAACCTTCAATTCGATGGTGGGATTCTTGCCCTCCAGCTCCACCACGCGGGTTTCCAGGATGCCCTCGCGCTCTATCGCCAGCCAGGCGGTGGCCTTGCGGAACGGCATCCTCACCTGGAAGCGGGCGGTGTCGCCGGGCAGATAGCCGGTTTTCTCCGGCAGTACGTCGATGCGGTCGTTGTTGTCGACGTCGAACCACAGCTCGTCGTGCTGGCTCACCCACACCGATTGCGAGCTCTGGGCGATGTTGCCCTGATCGTCTTTGACCTCGGCGATCAGCTCCATGTCGCCGGCGTCCTTCAGGTTCAGTTCGCAGAACACCAGGCCGCGCCCATCGGTGGCGCCGCTGCAGACCTTGCCCTTGTCGTCGGTTTCCTCGTTGTGGTCCCAGGCGTAGAAACCGCCGACCAGCCGCTTGCGGCTGGACAGGTAGCGGTGTTCGCGCAGAGAGACCTTGACGTCCTTGCCCGCCAGCGGCTTGCCGGCGGTGTCCAGCACCACTGCCTTCATCTGCAACGCCCGGCCGGCGGTGATCCAGCTGTCCACGCTGATGCCCACCTGCACGGCGGCCGGCCACAGCGAGATGCGGCGGGTGATGGTCTGGGTTTCGCCGTTGGGGTCGCGGTAGGCGGCCTCGGTCACCAGATCGTAGCGGCGGTCCAGCTTGGGCAGCTTGTCGACGAGCGCTTTGCCGTTGCCGTTGCCATCCAGCTGGATGGCGGCCTTGTCCAGCACCACCTTGCCGTCCAGCGAGCTTTCGCTGTTCTCGCGGTTGCGTTGCGGCGGCGAGAAGCTGAAGTCGTCGTAGGCCTTCAGGCGTTGGTAACCGTCCGCCAGCATGGCGCTGACCTCAATCGGCCAGCCTTTGGCCGGGCCGCCGTTGCCCCAGGACAGCGACACGTTCAGCGGCAGTTGTTTGGGCGCGATGCCGGCGTTCTTGACGGTCGAGATGCGGCCGGTCATCGCCGGCAGGCGGAACTCCTCCACCCGGAAGCTGCCGCTTTGCAGCGAGTAGCCGTCCAGCTCCGGGCTGGCTGGCTTGCCCTGATCGGCCGGGCCGCGGATGCCCTTGCGCTCCAGATACAGCGAGTACTCTCCCAACTTGGCTTCCTTGGGCAGCGCGTAGCTGCTTTCCGCGTAACGGCCGTTGCGCCAGGTTAGCGGCAGGCTGATTTCGTCGCCGCTGCCGTTGTGGACGATGCGCAGCTGCTGCGGCAGCTGGTTTGGTTTCAGCTGCGTGAGGCCCTTGCCGGCCTGGACCCGCAGCAGGTGTTTCATCGCCACGGTTTCGCCGGCGCGGAACAAGGCGCGGTCCAGAATGCTGTGGGCGATGATGGCCGGGCCGTCGCCGCCTTGGGTCGGAAAGGGAAAGCGCCAGGACTCTATGCCGCGGTTCCAACTGGAGCGGACGAAGGACACGTCCTCGTTGCCCTGCGCGTCCTTGGCGCGGGCGGTAACGAACAGGCCGGACAGTTCTTCGTCCGAGCAGTCGCCTGCCTGCAACGGGCCCTTGACCATTGCCGTGCCCTGGGCGTTGGTCTTGCCGGTCCACAGCGAATTGCCCTTGCAGTTGTAAATGTTGACGCGGGCATCCGGCACGGGCTTGCCCTTGTCCAGTGTCGTCACCCATACCGCGGCGTTTTCGCCGGATTTTTTCAGATGCACCGCCATATTGGTGACCAGCGCGGCGGTGCGCACATACATCGGCTGGTTGGCGGCCAGCAGCGACTTGCCCAGCAGCCTGGACGACACCTCCACCACGTACAGGCCGGGCCTGGGCAGCGGGATGCCCACCACCTCGAACGGCCACTTGCCGTTCTTGTCCGGCTGGGTGGGCAGTTTCAGCGGCACCGCGTCCCGGTTCTTGGCCAGCAAGGACAGGCGGCGGCTTTCCACGGTCTTGCCCTTGCCGGCCGGCAGGGCGCTCTCGTGGTAACGCTGCACCTTGGCCAGCCATTGCATCATGTCGGCGTCGCGGTTCAGGCGCAGCGCCTGGCCGCCCAGTTGCACCGACTTGATGTTGAGGTCGGCCTCCACCCCGCGCAAGGTGATGGGCAAGGCGGCGTCGGCGTCGGATTCGATGATGCCGAATGGGGCGGCGGCGAATTTGGCCAGCGGCGGATAGTCGGCCAGTTTGATGGGCAGCGGGAAGCGTTCCGCGTTGACCAGCGGTCGGCCGACTTCGTCGTTGAAGTCATTCGGCAGTTTCAGCGTCAGGGTTTCCAGCGGCGGGAAGGGGGGGGCGAAGCTGATGCTGTCCACCGGCTCGCCCTTGTTGTGCTGCTCGGCCTGCGGCGCGCGTTCCGCTCCGCCGCCGGACAACCTTGCGGCCTGAGCCAGCTTGGCCGGCACCGGCGAACTGAAATTCAACGTGATGGTCTTGAACGGGATGCAGGCGCCTTTGGCGTTTTCGCGTTGGCAGCTCATGCTGGCGGTGAAGGCCGGGCGCACCTGATACTGCTGCTTGTCCGGCGCGCCGGCGCCGCGCAAGTGCACCAGCGTGAGCTTGCTGTCCGGCGCCAGGCGCTGGTCGCAACGCACGGCCAGCACGTTGACGGCCTGTTTCTCCAGTTTCAGATGTTTGATCAGCGCCGCGCGGTCCGTCTCGGCCAGAGGTTTCACCGGAATGCGTTCCGGCAGGCTGGACGACTGGCAATACAGTGACGACGGCTTGACCTCCGCGGCGTTGAAGCGCAGCACGAAGGCCTGATCTTCCTCGATGCGGCCTTCCGACGGCCAGCTTTCGGCGATGACTGGCTGGCCGGTGTAAAAACGGAAGCCCAAGCCGGCGGCTATGGCGTTGCCCTGCAAGTCCTTCAGGCCCGGTTTGGCCGAGAAGCGGCAGTTGGTATTGGCCGGCGGCGTGTCCCGCACATCCAGTGCCCAGGTCTTGTCATCCACCCAGTGGCCCTTGCCCTTCAAGCCGCAGCTCCAGGCGAAGGGCGCAGGCGCGGCGCTGTTGCCGAGTGCGGTCATGCTGCTGTTGAAGGTGGCGCGCACCTGGCTGACTTCCTTCACTTCCCCTTGTGGGCTGAAGGTGGTGACGCCGGCCGCGGCGGAGAGCTCGGGCAGCGTCAGTCCGGCGAGGATCAAACCTAGGCGCAGCAGTGTTTTCATGGCATCACCATGGTGCGGATTGGACTTTGGACGGGGAGCGGACATGAGACCTGTCATTCTGAACGGATATTTTTCTTGCCCAGGCTGGCGATTTGCATGATTGGGAATCATAGCAGATGGATGGCCGGGCCGGGATGGGCTTGCCGAAATAATCCAGCAATATCAAACAGCAAACTCCCGTTTCAAGCGCCTGGCCGCCGGCGGGTTGCGGCTTCGACGCTTCCTTTGGCCGAAACGCGTTCCCGCACAGGTGCAGACAAGCGCGGGGTGCGTGATATACTGTTTGTTTCGTTGGGTGCGCGGTGTAACTCCGCGCAGCGTCGATCAGCCGCCATCCGGCAAGCGCCGGAAAGGCGGGTGTCTGGCGTCGTACCGTCCCAGATGACCCAAACCCGTCACATTCAAAGGATTTAACATGCAAGTACAGCTGGAAACACTGAGCAATCTTGAGCGCCGGATGGACATCGCCCTGCCGATGGCCGCCATCGACACGCAAGTCGCCGAGCGCCTGAAGCGCGTGGCCCGCGGCGCCAAGATCCAAGGTTTCCGCCCGGGCAAGGCTCCGCTGAAGATCGTGGAGATGAACTATGGCGCCCAGGTGCGTGAAGAAGTGATGGGTGAGCAGGTGCAGCAAGGCTTCTACCAGGCCGTCACCGAGCAGAAGCTGCGCGTTGCCGGCTATCCGCGTTTCGAGCCGGTTGCCGCTGGCGACGACAAAGAAAGCTTCAAGTTTGCAGCCACTTTCGAAGTGTACCCGGAAGTGAAGGTCGGCGAGCTGACCTCCAAGGAAATCGAAAAGCCGGCAGTCACCGTGGGCGACGCCGAAATCGAGAAGACCATCGACATCCTGCGTAAGCAGCGCACCCGCTTCAACCGCGTTGAGCGCGAAGCCGCCGCAGGCGACCGCGTGATCATCGACTTCAAGGGCGCCATCGACGGCGTGGCCTTCGAAGGCGGCTCCTCCGAGAACTTCCCCTTCGTGCTGGGCCAGGGCCAGATGCTGGCCGAGTTCGAAGCCGGCGTCGTCGGCATGAAGGAAGGTGAGATCAAGAGCGTGGAAGTGAGCTTCCCGGCTGACTACCATGGCAAGGACGTCGCCGGCAAGACCGCCGTGTTCGAAATCCTGCTGAAGAACGTGGCCGAGGCCATCCTGCCGGAAGTGAACGAAGAGTTCGCCAAGGCGCTGGGCATCGCCGAGGGTGACGTCGAGAAGATGCGCGCCGAGATTCGCAAGAACGTAGAGCGCGAAGTGAAGCGTCGCCTGCAGGCCCGCACCAAGGAAAACGTGATGCAGGCGCTGATCGACGTTACCGAGATCGAGCTGCCTAAGGCGCTGGTCGGCCTGGAAATCGGCCGCCTGGTCGAGCAGGCCCGCCGCGACATGCAACAGCGCGGCATGGATGTGAAGAACATGCCGTTCCCGCCGGAGCTGTTCACCGCCCAGGCCGAGCGCCGCGTCAAGCTGGGCCTGATCCTGTCGGAAATGGTGGAAGCCAACAAGCTGGAAGCCAAGCCCGAGCAGATCCGTTCGATGATCGTGGAGTTCGCCGACAGCTACGAAGAGCCGGAAGACGTTCTGGCCTGGTACTACGAGAGCCAGGATCGCCTGGAAGGCCCGACTTCGATGGTTCTGGAAGACAATGTGGTTGAATTTGTGCTGTCTCAGGCCAATGTAGTAGAGAAGGCGCTGTCTTTCGATGAACTGATGGGCAGCCAAGCCTGATAACAACTTTGGAGTGGCCGATGAAATCGATGATGGAACCGCAAGGGTTGGGCCTGGTGCCCATGGTGGTGGAGCAGAGCGGTCGTGGCGAGCGCGCCTATGATATTTACTCGCGTCTGCTGAAGGAGCGCATCGTCTTCCTGGTCGGCCCCGTCTCGGACGAATCGGCCAACCTGGTTGTCGCGCAGATGCTGTTCCTGGAGTCGGAAAATCCGGACAAGGACATCCATTTCTACATCAACTCGCCGGGCGGTTCGATTACCGCCGGCATGTCGATCTACGATACGATGAACTTCATCAAGCCGGACGTTTCCACCCTGTGCATAGGCCAGGCGGCCAGCATGGGCGCCTTCCTGCTGTCGGCAGGCGCCGAGGGCAAGCGTTTTGCGCTGGAGAACAGCCGGGTGATGATTCACCAGCCGCTGCTGTATGGCGGCGGCCTGTCCGGCCAGGTGACCGACATCGAGATCCACGCCCGCGAGCTCGTCAAGGTGAAAGCCAAGATGAACGAGCTGATGGCCAAGCACTCCGGCAAGACCATGGAGCAGCTGGAAGCGGATACCGAGCGTGATAATTTCATGTCGGCTGAAGAGGCCCGTGTCTACGGCCTGATCGATAAAGTGCTGTCTTCCCGCAAGGATGTCACGGCGTAAGTAGTGGAATTGGCTAATGGCTGACAAAAACAGCAACGAGAAACTTCTCTATTGTTCTTTCTGCGGAAAGAGCCAGCACGAAGTGCAGCGGTTGATCGCCGGCCCGCAGGTATTCATTTGCAATGAATGCGTCGAGCTGTGCAACGACATCATTCGCGAAGAACTGGAGAAGGGTAGCAGCAGCGAGGTGGTGGGCGGCGCGTCCGCCGACCATCCGCTGCCGACGCCGCAGGAAATCCGCGCAGACCTGGATCAGTACATCATCGGCCAGGACTTCGCCAAGAAAACCCTGTCGGTTGCGGTGTACAACCACTACAAGCGCCTGTACCAGAAGACCGGCAAGGACGACGTGGAGCTGGCCAAGAGCAACATCCTGTTGATCGGCCCCACGGGTTCCGGCAAGACCCTGCTGGCGCAGTCGCTGGCGCGCCTCCTGGACGTGCCCTTCGTCATCGCCGACGCCACCACGCTGACCGAGGCGGGCTACGTGGGCGAGGATGTCGAGCACATCATCCAGAAGCTGCTGCAGAAGTGCGACTACGATGTGGACAAGGCCCAGCGCGGCATCGTCTACATCGACGAGATCGACAAGATCTCGCGCAAGTCGGAAAACCCGTCCATCACCCGCGACGTATCGGGCGAGGGCGTGCAGCAGGCGCTGCTGAAACTGATCGAGGGCACTGTCGCCTCGGTTCCGCCGCAAGGCGGCCGTAAGCATCCGAACCAGGAATTCATCCAGGTGGACACCACCAATATCCTGTTCATTTGCGGCGGCGCGTTCGACGGCCTGGAAAAGATCATCCGCCAGCGCTCCGAAAAGGGCGGCATCGGCTTCGGCGCCGAAGTCACCTCCAAGGACGACGGCCGCAGCCTCAGCGCCCTGTTCAAGGACGTGGAGCCGCAGGATCTGATCCGTTTCGGCCTGATTCCGGAGCTGATCGGCCGCTTGCCGGTGGCTGCGACGCTGGACGAGCTGGACGAGGAGGCGTTGGTCACCATCCTGACCCAGCCGAAGAACGCGTTGATCAAGCAGTACCAGCGCCTGTTCTCGATGGAGTCGGTGGAGCTGGAGGTCCGCCCGTCGGCGCTGCGCGTCATCGCTAAGCAGGCATTGGTCCGCAAGACCGGCGCCCGCGGTCTGCGCTCCATTTTGGAGCGCGCGCTGCTCGATACCATGTACGAACTCCCGTCGATGCAGGACGTGGAAAAAGTGGTGGTGGACGAGAAGGTGATAGAGAAGGGCGATAAACCGCTTTTCATCTACCGCGAACAGGGCGGTGTGGCACAATCCGCCTGATGGCCTGGCCTGAATGACTGAACCGCCCGGCAGGGCGGTTTTTTATTTGTCACCGATGTAATCTGTTTTAGTATGGGGTGTTGATATTCTGGCCTCACACCCCATTTTCCAAGCATTGTTTCCCCAAAGCTAAGGTTAGGTGATATGTCCCAACCCGCAGAAATCAGAGAAGAGACCACGCTGCCGCTATTGCCGCTGCGCGACGTGGTGGTCTTCCCGCACATGGTCATTCCGCTGTTCGTCGGACGGGCCAAATCGATCCGTGCGCTGGAGCTGGCGATGGACGAAGGCAAGCAGATCCTGCTGGTGGCCCAGCGCTCGGCCTCCAAGGACGAGCCTTCGGCCGAGGACCTGTACGGCATAGGCACCATCGCCGCCGTGCTGCAGATGCTCAAGCTGCCGGACGGCACCGTCAAGGTGCTGGTCGAGGGCCGCCAGCGCGCCACAATCAAGCAGGTGGGCGAGGAGGACGGCTGCTTCGTGGCCGAATTCGAAGCGCTGTCCAGCGAAGTGGAGGAGTCCAACGAGACCGAGGCGATGCGCCGCGCGCTGCTCGCCCAGTTCGAGCAGTATGTCAAGCTGAACAAGAAAATCCCGCCCGAGGTATTGAACTCGCTGGCCGGAATCGACCGCGCCGGCCGCATGGCCGACAGCATCATCGCCCACCTGCCGCTCAAGCTGGAACAGAAGCAGGAAGTGCTGGAGATGTTCGATGTCCAGACCCGTCTGGAGCATCTGATGTCGCAGCTGGAGGGCGAGATCGACATCCTGCAGGTGGAAAAGCGCATCCGTGGCCGCGTCAAGCGCCAGATGGAGAAGAGCCAGCGCGAGTACTACCTGAACGAGCAGGTCAAGGCTATCCAGAAAGAGCTGGGCGAGATGGACGAGGTTAGCGACCTCGACGAGCTCGAACGCCGCATCAAGGCCGCCGGCATGAGCAAGGAAGGCCGTGAAAAGACTCTGTCCGAGTTGAAGAAGCTGAAGATGATGTCGCCGATGTCGGCTGAGGCCACCGTGGTGCGCAACTACATCGACACGCTGCTCGACATGCCGTGGAAGAAGAAGACCAAGATCAGCAAGGACGTGGCCGCGGCCGAGGCTGTGCTGGACGAGGACCACTTTGGCCTGGAGAAGGTCAAGGAGCGCATTCTGGAGTACCTGGCGGTGCAGCAGCGCGTCGATCGCCTGAAGGCGCCCATCCTGTGCCTGGTGGGGCCTCCGGGCGTAGGCAAGACCTCGTTGGGCCAGTCGCTGGCCCGCGCCACCAACCGCAAGTTCGTGCGCATGGCGCTCGGCGGCGTGCGCGACGAATCCGAAATCCGTGGCCATCGCCGCACCTATATCGGTTCGATGCCGGGCAAGGTGCTGCAGAACATGAGCAAGGTTGGCGTCAAGAACCCGTTGTTCCTGCTGGACGAAGTGGACAAGATGGGGGCCGACTTCCGCGGCGACCCGTCGTCCGCCTTGCTGGAGGTGCTGGACCCTGAGCAGAACCACGCTTTCATCGACCATTACGCCGAAGTGGAGTTCGATCTCTCCGACGTGATGTTCGTGGCCACCGCCAATTCGTTGAATATTCCTCCGGCATTGCTGGATCGGATGGAAATCATCCGGCTTTCCGGCTATACCGAGGACGAAAAGGTCAATATCGCGCTGAAGTACCTGCTGCCGAAGCAGATCGAGGCCAACGGCGTGCGGGAAGGCGAACTGGCGGTACAGGAGTCGGCGATCCGCGATATCGTCCGCTACTACACCCGAGAAGCCGGCGTACGCAGCCTGGACCGCGAGGTGGCCAAGATTTGCCGCAAGGTGGTGACCGGTGCCTTGCTCAAGCCGGGCAAGCCGGGCAAAGTGACGGTGTCGGCCAAGAATCTGGACAAGTATCTGGGTGTGCGCCGCTTCGACTACGGTCTGGCGGAAGAGGAAAACCGCATCGGCCAGGTGACTGGTCTGGCCTGGACCGAAGTGGGCGGCGAATTGCTGACCATCGAGGCCGTCACGCTGCCGGGCAAGGGCAATATCGTCCGGACCGGCCAGCTGGGCGAAGTGATGCAGGAGTCGATTACCGCGGCGATGAGCGTGGTGCGCAGCCGGGCGCGTTCGTTGGGCATTAAGCCGGACTTCTACGAGAAGAGCGACATGCACATCCATGTGCCGGAAGGCGCGACGCCCAAGGATGGTCCGAGCGCCGGCATTGCGATGACCACCGCCATCGTTTCGGTGCTCACCAGCATCCCGGTGCGCGCCGATGTGGCGATGACCGGCGAAATCACGCTGCGCGGCGAAGTGTTGCCGATCGGCGGTCTGAAAGAGAAATTGTTGGCGGCGCATCGCGGCGGCATTCGCCACGTGCTGATCCCCAAGGGCAATGAAAAAGACTTGGTGGAGATTCCGTCCAACATCAAACAGAAGCTTGAAATCCATCCAGTGAAGTGGATTGATGAAGTGCTGGCACTGGCGCTGGAGCGTCAGCCGGAAGAATTGTCGCAAGAAGAACAGTCTGCTGACATTCCTCCTGCGCAAGATGCCGCCGGCGGAGTGTCGGTTTTGAAGCATTAAGAATCATGGCCTTACCGAAGCTGTGAATATCTTGTGGTTTCGCGGCTTCCAAATGTCCTTGCGAATTAGCAAAACACCCGTGGAAGCCGCTTGACACAAGGATTTCCGCCTTGCTATAAAGCAAGCGTTTTTATCCGAATTACGTAGACCGAAGAACGACGAAAGGGGACTTACGTGAACAAGTCTGAACTGATTGACGCCATCGCGGCAGAAGCCGATATTTCCAAAGCTGCTGCTGCGAAAGCTCTGGACGGCATGGTTGCTGCCGTTACCGACGCCCTGAAAAAAGGCGATACCGTGACTCTGGTGGGTTTCGGCACCTTCTATGTGGGCGAGCGCGCAGAGCGCAGCGGCCGCAATCCGAAGACCGGCGAAACCATCAAGATCCCGGCTGCACGTTCTCCGAAGTTCCGTGCTGGCAAGGCACTGAAAGACGCGCTATAATCGGCGGCCTTTCCGGCCCGATCTGATCGGGCCGGTTTGGTAGAAGGGCGTTTAGCTCAGTTGGTAGAGCGTCTGCCTTACAAGCAGAATGTCGGCGGTTCGACTCCGTCAACGCCCACCAGGGTTCGGAGCGGTAGTTCAGTTGGTCAGAATACCGGCCTGTCACGCCGGGGGTCGCGGGTTCGAGCCCCGTCCGCTCCGCCAAAAATACACGAGAGAAGGTGAACCGGTTTACGCGTTCACCTTTTTTTTTACAGGGGTGGCCTTAGCCAATCGTCATGTTCGAGTTTGTCCAGAACAACAAAACCGTCATTCAAGTCATCCTCGGTGCTGTCGCGCTGACCTTCGCCGGCTTTGGCGTCAGCAGTTACAGCAGCGCAACCGATGATCCCTATCTGGTCAAGGTGGGCAGCGTCAAGATCTACAAACGGGATCTGGACCGCGAGCTGGAAGGAAAGCCCAGCGATCCGGCCGCCCGCCAGGCCGCCCTTGAGGATATGATCCGCCGCAAGCTGATCCTGGCCGATGCCCGGGATCATGGCGCCACGGTCAGTGCCGAGCAACTGCGCAAGGTCATCGCCTCCATTCCACTTTTTCAGGACAATGGCCAGTTCAGCCAGTCGCGCTACAGCGAGTTTCTGAAAAACCGCTATCAGTCGGCGGAAGCTTTCGAAACCGAGATCAGCGACGATATCCTGGTGAGAAGCCAACTGACCAGCGTGGCCGGCACCCAGTTTGTCGCCAACAGCGTGGTCAATCGCGTGGCCGCGCTGCTGGGCGAGGGCCGGGAGTTGCAGCCGCTGGTGCTGAAGCCGGCTGATTTCGCATCCGAAGTGAAAACCGACGCCGCCGCGGTCAAAGCCTATTACGATGCCAACGCCAAGCGCTTCCGTACTCCGGAAAGCGTGAAGCTGGATTATGTGGTGTTGTCGCAGGACGCGTTGGGGCAGGGCATCAAGATTGCCGATGCCGATGTGCAAAAGTACTACGACCAGCACAAGGCCGATCTGTCCAGCGAGCAGCGCCGCGCTTCGCACATTCTGCTGACCGTGGCCAAGGATGCCGCTCCGGCGCAAAAAGCCAAGGTCAAGGCCGAAGCCGGAGCCCTGCTGAAGGAAATTCGCGCCAATCCGGCCAAGTTTGCCGAACTGGCCAAGGCCAAGTCGCAGGACCCCGGCTCCGCCGAAAAGGGTGGCGATCTGGGCTTTTTCGCTCATGGCATGATGGTCAAGCCGTTTGACGACGCGGTGTTCCGCATGAAGCCGGGCCAGATCAGCGATCTGGTGGAAACCGAATACGGCTTCCACATCATCCGTCTGGACGAAATCAAGGCTCAGGATCTGGAAACCGTCAAGGCTGCCATCGTCGACAAGCTGCAAAAGCAGAAGGCCGCGGCATTGTTCCGCGAGCAGGCGGACAAGCTGAGCGAAGTCGCCTATCAGCAGGCGGACTCGTTGAAGGGCCTGGTTGACGCGCTGAAGCTGGAGGTCAAGCATTCCGACTGGCTGCAGCGCAATCAACCGGGCAAGGACGATCTGCTGGGCAACGAAAAGCTGCTGGCGGCGGTATTCAGCGACGATGTGCTGAAGAAGAAGCACAACAGCGAGCCGGTGGACATCGGCGGCGGCCGTCTGGTGGTGGCCCGCGTGGCCGAGCATCAGCCGGAACGCCAGCAAGCGATTGCCGATGTGCGCGAGCAGATTCAGGGCGAGCTGGTGGAGCGCGAAGGCGCCAAGCTGGCCGACAGGAAGGGCCAGGCACTGCTGGCCGACTTGAAGGCGGGCAAGAATGTCGATGCGCCAAAGTGGGGCGCGGCCTTGACGGTATCCCGCCGCGCCGCCGCTAGCCTGCCGCCTACCGATATGCGCGCGGTGTTCAGCGTGGCCGCCGCCAAGCTGCCGACTTTCGCCGGGGTGCGACACGATACCGGCGAGTACGTGATTTACCGCGTCAACAAGGTGATCGCCGCTCCGGCCGTTACCGATGCCGATCGCGCCCAATTGGGCAATGTGCTGGGCGAGTTGACGGCCAACGGCCAACTTGGCAGCTATCTGCAGGCGCTGCGCCAGAAATACCCGGTAACGGTCGGCAAGCAATCGCTGAGCGATAACAGCCAGTAAGCCCCCAGGCTGCGTGACGCCACCAACCCCGCCCAATGGCGGGGTTTTTGCATTCCTCTTGCCGTTACGGCAAGCGCGCGGCAGTCAGGCCGTCCCGGCGCAGCGCGTCCAGCAGCAGCCTGGCCTTGCGCGGGATACTGCGGCTGGCGAACACCGCATGCATCTGCGGATCATCGCCCTGACTGGAAACGATGCGGAATTCCGGGCACAGCCGCACCAGTTCGCCGCGCGCGACCAGCGGTTCGGCCAGCCAGTCGCCCAGTCGCCCGATGCCCATGCCCGCGCGTATGGCCTCCAGCACGCCGTTGCCGGAGTTGCTGCGGTGCCAGGCGCTGAGGTTGAGGCTGATCTGCGTGTCCTGGCTGATGAAATTCCATGCCTTGAGCACCCGTGGCGCAGTGTGGATTATCACCCGGTGCCCGGGCAGTTGGCGCGGATGTTCCGGCGCGCCGTGGCGCGCCAGGTAGGCGGGGCTGGCGTATAAATGGCGCCGGTAGTCCCACAGCGGGTAGCCGATCAGCTCGCTGGAGGCCGGGAAGGCGCCGCGGATGGCGAAGTCCAGTTTTTCCCGAATCGGCTCCAGCGTGGCGTCGCTATACAGCACGTCAAAGCGCAGGTCGGGGTTTTCCTCGGCCAGGAGCGCCAGCACCCGTGGCAGCACGGTTCTCCCCAGCGTCTCCGGGGCGGAGAAGCGCAGCAGGCCGCGGGGCGCGGCAATCTGCTGGTTGAGCTCCTCTTCCGCCTGTTGCTGCAGATCCAGCATCTGCCTGGCTATCGGATAGTAGGACTCGCCGGCCATGGTCAATTCCAGCTGCTTGCTGGAACGGGCCAACAGCGCGGTCCCCAGCTCCTCTTCCAGCGCTTGCAGCGCGCGGGTGGCGCTGCTGGGCGAGGTGCCCAGCTGGCGCGCGGCGGAAACAAAGCTTTTCTGCTCCACCACCGCGCAGAAAATCCTTATGCCCCAAAGTGCTTTCATTGTGGCTCCATCATTGCGTTTATTGCAATGCTACATTGCAAGCACCAATTCCGGCCAGGCCTTAGAATGCGCATTGGAAGGAGAATGCCAATGTTGTTGAGTTTGAGTTTTCTGTGCGTGATCGCTTTTTTTGCCGGCCTGGTCGATGCCGCGGTCGGAGGAGGGGGCTTGATCCAGATTCCCGGCTTGTTCAGCGTGTTGCCCAATGTGGCGCCGGCCACCTTGTTTGGCACCAATAAACTGGCGTCCGCGGTGGGCACGCTGTCGGCGGCGCGCTCCTATCTGCGCCGCGTGCGTCTGCCGTGGCGGCTGGTGCTGCCGTCCGCGGCCATGGCGTTTGTGTTCTCGTTCGCCGGGGCGCAGGTGGTGTCGCTGATTCCCAAGGACGTGATCCGGCCGCTGGTCCTGGCGCTGCTGCTGATCATGGCGGTGTATACATTGTGGAAGAAGGATTTCGGCAAGCTGCACAGGCCGGTGGCGATAGGCCGACGCGAGCTGCTGGTGGGCATGGCGATAGGCGGCGCCATCGGCTTCTACGACGGCCTGTTCGGCCCCGGCACCGGCAGCTTCCTGATGTTCCTGTTCATCCGTTTCTTCGCCTTCGATTTCCTGCACGCCTCGGCCGCGGCCAAGGTGGTGAATCTCACCACCAATGTGGCGGCTCTGCTGTCCTTCGCGATAGGCGGCCATATCTTGCTGGCCTATGCGCTGCCCATGGCCGCGGCGAACATGGCAGGAGCGATGGTCGGCACCCGGCTGGCCATGAAAAAGGGCGCGGGCTTCGTGCGCATCCTGTTCCTGGCGCTGACCAGCGTGCTGATCTGCAAGCTGGGCTGGGACATTCTGCACGGCTGAGTCGGCAGCCGCGGGGCGCTGGAGCGCGTGCCGCTTTGAACTGCGGTGCCCGCTCCCTTATCATGTAGGCTGAACGATTACTCGGCGGCCACTTTACATGCATCCATCCCGCTGCCCGCCCCCGGATTTGGCGCTCAGTCTGCTGCAACTGCCCAACGTCGGCCCGCGAACCGCGGCCGACCTCGAACTGTTGGGCATCCGGTCCCCGCAGCAACTGCGGGGGCGCGATCCTTATCAGCTCTATCTGGAACTGTGCGACCGTACCGGTCAGAGACAGGATCCTTGCGTGCTGGACATGATGCTGTCCGTCTGCCACTACGTCGATACCGGGGAGGCGCGCGCCTGGTGGAGCTTTACCCCGGAGCGCAAACGTAAATGGATGCTATGAGGTCCGAAACGGAGCGAACCACCGCCTGTCACGATTGCGATCTGCTGCTGCAATTGCCGGCGTCCGCCGGGGATCGAGCCTGCATCCATTGCCCGCGCTGCGGTGCGCTGCTGCACGAGCAATCGGATCAGGCGCTGCATGCCGGCACCGCGCTGGCGCTGGCGGGTATGCTGACATTCGTGATCGCCAATAGTTATCCGGTGCTGGTGCTGGAAATCGCCGGCAACCGCAATGCCGCCACTCTGTGGCAAACCGCGTTGGCCTTGCAGCGGCAGGGCATGGCGGAAGTGGCGTTGTTGGTGCTGTTCACCGGCATCGTGATGCCGGCGCTGGAGTTGGCCAGCATGCTGTATCTGCTGTTGCCGCTGCAATTGGGCCGGGCGCCGCCAGGCTTTCCCGTCGTGATGCGGCTGCGCCAATTGGCGCGGCCCTGGTGCATGGTGGAGGTTTTTTTGTTGGGCGTGCTGGTTTCGCTGGTCAAACTGGTGCATCTGGCATCGGTGCGGCCGGGCATCGGACTGTGGGCGTTTTTTGGCCTGATCGTGCTGATGGCCGCCTGCGCCAGCCGTTTCCGGCCGGTGCAACTGTGGGAGCGCTACCAGGCATGCCGCATTATGGAATGAAGAGCGCGGCGGCGCGCAATTTGGGCCTATGCCTTGGCTGCGGCCTATTGTGTCGGCTGGACGGCGATGCGCCGGGCGCCTGCCCGCGCTGCCGGAGCCCGCTGCACCTGCGCAAGCCGGCGGCGCTGCAGCGTTGCTGGGCTTTGCTGTTGGCCGCCGTGATCAGCTATTTCCCGGCCAATCTGCTGCCCATCATGGAAACCACTGCGCTCACCGGCGTGCAGCGCGACACCATACTCAGCGGCGTGGTCTACTTGTGGAACAACGACTCCTGGCCGTTGGCGCTAGTGGTGTTCACCGCCAGCGTGCTGGTGCCCTTGCTGAAGATACTGGCCTTGCTGCTGCTGTTGTGCAGCGTGCAATGGCGCTGGTCGTGGGCGCCGCGGCAGCGCACCGGCCTGTACCGGCTGATCGAGGTGATAGGTCCGTGGTCGATGCTGGATATTTTCGTGGTGGCGCTGATGGTCGCCCTGGTGCAATGGCAGTCGCTGGCCAGCATCAAGGCCGGCGCCGGCGCGGTGGCCTTCGGCGCGGTGGTGGTGCTGACCATGCTGGCCGCAATGAGTTTCGATCCCAGGCTGATCTGGGATCCTGTAGAGGACGATGATGAGCAGTGAAAAACCGGTAGAGCCTCAAGGCCAGGAGCCGCAATTGCCGCAGGCGGTGGCCCTCAAGCGCAGCCGCTGGGCGCCGTCGCTGGTCTGGCTGATTCCCGTGGTGGCGGCGCTGATAGGCGGCTGGCTGGCGGCGCACGCGATATTGTCGCGCGGCCCCACCATCACCATTTCGTTCCAGAACGCGGAAGGGATAGAGGCGGGCAAGACGCGCATCAAATACAAGGACGTGGAAATCGGCGAGGTAACCTCGATCAAGCTCAGCCCCAACCGTCAATCCATCGTGGCCACCGCCCAGTTGAGCAAGGAGGCGGGCGACTATCTGGCGACCGACAGCCGCTTCTGGGTGGTGCGGCCGCGGGTGTCCGGCGGCGGCGTGTCAGGCTTGGGCACAGTCTTGTCCGGCTCGTACATCGGCATGGACATTGGCAAGAGCGAGGCGCGCAAGACTGAATTCGTCGGGTTGGAAACGCCGCCCATCATCAATGCCGATCTGCCGGGGCAAACCTTCTTCCTGCGGGCCGACAACCTGGGTTCGCTGAACACCGGCTCGCCGGTGTATTTCCGCCGGGTGCCGGTGGGGCAGGTGGTGGGGTATGAGTTGGATCCGAAAGGCGGCTTCGTCCGCGTCAGCGTGTTCATCAATGCGCCGTACGATCGCTTCGTCAGCGCCAACAGCCGTTTCTGGCACGCCAGCGGCATAGACGTATCGCTGAGCGCCAACGGTCTGAACGTCAGCACCCAGTCGCTGGCGGCCATCGCGCTGGGCGGCATCGCCTTCGAGACGCCGCTGGCCGACAACGCCGCCATTCCGCTGTCCGACCGCAACTTCATCCTGCACGACAGCCGCGACAAGGCTCTGCAGAATCCCGACCGCGAAATGCAGGCCTTCCGCCTGCGTTTCCGCCAGTCTTTGCGTGGATTGGCTATAGGGGCGCCGGTGGATTTCCGCGGCATCATCATCGGAGAGGTGACGGCGATAGGCGTTGAGTACGTGCCGGAGCGCAAGGATTTCGACATGACTGTGGACATCCGCACCTATCCCAGCCGGCTGGACAGCCTGTCGCATGGCGCGCGCATCTCGCGCAAGCTGTCGTCGCAGCAGCTGGTGGCCAACGGCATGCGCGCCCAGTTGCGCTCGGGCAGCCTGATCACCGGCCAGTTGTACGTGGCGCTGGACTTTTTCCGCGACGTTCCGCCGGCCAAGCTGGTGGTGCGGAGCGGCATCGCCGAGTTGCCGACCATTCCGGGCGACCTGGAGGAGTTGCAGCGGGTTCTGCAGCGGATTGCCAAGAAGCTTGACTCCGTGCCGTTCGACAGCATAGGGCTGGAGATGGATGCCTCGCTGAAATCGCTGCATCAGACGCTGGACAGCATGCGCAAACTGTCCGACGGCATCAATGGCGAGATGCTGCCGCAAACGCTGAAGACGCTGGAGCAACTGCAGCAGACGCTGGACGCGACCCGCCAGACCATGAGAGCCGACTCTCCGCTGCAGCAGGATGTGCGCTCGGCGGCGCAGGAAGTGAAGGAGACGGTGCGCAGCTTCCGCGCGCTGGCCGATTACCTGGACCGCCACCCGGAAGCGCTGGTGCGGGGCAAGGAGGCGCAGCCATGAGTCTGCAACGATGGGGCGGCATCGCCATGCTGCTGATTGCACTGGCAGGCTGCGCATCGCCGCAGGCCCGCTTCTACGGCCTTGAATCGACTTCCGCTCCCGACGGGCAGGCACAGTTCGGCAAGCGCATCCTGCTGGGGCCGGTCAACCTGCCTGCGGGGCTGGACCGTCCGCAACTGGTGCTGGACAACGGCAATGGCCAGTTGCAGCTACTGGAATTCGAGCGCTGGAGCGCGCCGTTGGATCGTTTGCTGGCGCAGAACCTGGTTTTGGCAGTATCGCGCCGCAGCGGCGTCGCCAGCATCTACGCCTATCCGCAGGCGACGATGGACGGCGGCGATCTGCGCTACATGCTGGATGTGCGCCGTTTGAGTTTGCAGCCAGGCCGCCAAGTGGCATTGGAAGTCGTGTGGCAATTGCAAAACGTTGCCGATGGCAAGCTGCTGGCCGCTGGCAGTTTCAGCCGCACTCTGGTCCCGCCCGCTCCGGGTAACGACGCGGCGCTGGCCGGTTTGCAGATCCTGCTGGATGCGCTGTCCGGAGACATGGCGCAGCCACTGCGCCAGCATCCGGACTGGTGGCAAAATCCAGCCGGGCGTTCCTGATGCAGGCTGGCGGCCTAATTCGTATGGAGTAGGCCGCATCCGTCTTTAGCGCATTAATAGTCCTGCGTCAGACGAATACCCCCGGCAGGACGCAACACCTAATCTTGGCAGCCATGACCACTCCATGGGTATGGCGCCATGTCCTCTCCCTCATTCAAACGCTACAGCGTGCTGGCCAGCGGCACGCTGGCCTTCACAGTCTGCTTCATGGTCTGGATGATGTTCGCGGTGCTGGGCATCCCGATCAAGCAGCAACTGGGCCTCAATGAAACCGAATTCGGCATCCTGGCGGCGACGCCGGTGCTGAGCGGTTCGCTGATCCGCGTACCGCTGGGCATCTGGACCGATCGCTACGGCGGCCGTCCGGTGCTGTTCGCGCTGATGCTCAGCTGCGTGCTTCCCGTCTATCTGCTGCAGTTTGCCAGCGCCTACTGGCAGTTTCTGCTGGCGGGGCTGTTCGTCGGCCTGGCCGGCGGCTCGTTCTCGGTCGGCACGCCCTATGTGGCGCGCTGGTTCCGCAAGGAGCAGCAGGGTCTGGCCATGGGCATTTTCGGCGCGGGCAACGCCGGCTCGGCGCTGACCAAGCTGGTGGCGCCGGCGCTGATTCTGGCCTGGGGCTGGCAGAGCGTGCCCGCCGCCTACGCGCTGATCATGCTCGCCGCCGCCATCCTGTTCTGGCTGTTCTCCTTCAGCGATCCGGCGCACAGGGCGCCGTCCACCGTCACATTGCGCCAGCAACTGGCGCTGATGAAGCACCCGGCGGTGCTGCGCTATTGCCAGTACTACTCGGTGGTGTTCGGCGGCTATGTGGCGCTCGCGCTGTGGATGACCAAGTACTACGTCGGCGAGTACGGTTTGGACCTGAAGCACGCGGCCTTGCTGGCGGCCTGTTTTTCCTTGCCTGGCGGCGTGCTGCGCGCGGCGGGCGGCTACTTGTCCGACCGCTTTGGCCCCCATGTGGTCACCTGGGCGGTGATGTGGGTGTGCTGGGTGGCTTTCTTCCTGTTGTCCTATCCGCAGACCGAGATGCGCGTCGCCACCGTGAACGGGCCGATGAGCATGCATATCGGCCTCAACGTCTACCTGTTCACCGGCCTGTTGTTCCTGGTGGGCGTGGCGATGGCGATCAGCAAGGCATCGGTGTTCAAGTTCATCGCCGACGAGTTCCCCGACTCCATCGGCGCGGTGTCCGGCGTGGTGGGCCTGTCCGGCGGCCTGGGCGGTTTCTTGCTGCCCATCTTGTTCGGCGTCTTGCTTGACCTGACCGGCGTCCGCTCCAGCGCCTTCATGCTGTTGTATGGAACGGTGTGCGTCAGCTTGGTGTGGATGCATTTTTCCTTCAAATCGGCGGCTAAGGCCGCGCCGGCCCATCCCATTCCCTTGACGAGCGAGCGCGGCTGAGCGCGGCGCGGGAGACACTCATGACTTATCTGATCAAACACTGGGAGCCGGAATCGGCCCCGTTCTGGCAGCAGAAAGGCCGTTCGGTGGCGCGGCGCAATCTGTGGATCTCGATTCCGGCGCTGACGCTGGCCTTCGCGATCTGGCAGGTATGGAGCGTGGCGGTGTTGAACATGCCGAATATCGGCTTCAGCTACACCCAGAACCAGCTGTTCTGGCTGGCGGCGCTGCCGGCCTTGTCCGGCGCGACGCTGCGCATCTTCTACTCCTTCATGGTGCCGCTGTTCGGCGGCCGCAAGTGGACGGCGATTTCCACCGCCAGCCTGTTGATTCCCGCGGTGGGCATCGGTTTCGCGGTGCAGGACCCCAGCACCAGCTATGTCACCATGGTGACGCTGGCGCTGTTGTGCGGCTTCGGCGGCGGCAACTTCAGCTCCAGCATGGCCAATATCAGCTTCTTCTTCCCCAAGGCGGAGAAGGGCACCGCGCTGGGCCTGAACGCCGGCCTGGGCAATCTGGGCGTGTCCATCGTGCAGTTCGTGGTGCCCATCGTCATCACCATGGGCCTGTTCGGCCAGCTGGGCGGCGATCCGCAGCATTGGGCGAAAGGCGCGCTGTCCAGGCAGATGTGGCTGCAGAACGCCGGTTTCGTCTGGGTGCCGTTCATCGCCCTGTCCGCGCTGGCGGCCTGGTTCGGCATGAATGACCTGGCCTCGGCCAAGTCCTCGTTCTCCGAGCAGGCGGTGATCTTCACCCGCAAGCATAACTGGCTGATGTGCTGGCTGTACGTGGGCACCTTCGGTTCCTTCATCGGCTTCTCCGCCGGCTTTCCGCTGCTGGTGAAGGGCCAGTTCCCGGAAATCGACCCCACCCGCTATGCCTTCCTCGGGCCGCTGGTCGGCGCCTTGACCCGCCCGCTGGGCGGCTGGCTGGCCGACAAGATAGGCGGTGCCAAGGTGACGCAGGCCGCGTTCGCGCTGATGATCCTGGGCGTGCTGGGCGTGATCCTCTTCCTGCCGCACGGCGGCCAGGGCGGCAGCTTCTCCGGCTTCTTCGCGATGTTCCTGTGCCTGTTCGCGCTGACCGGCATCGGCAACGGCTCCACCTTCATGCAGGTGCCGGCCATCTTCCTGACGCTGCACCAGCGCTTGGCAGGACCGGGCAAGGCGGCGCAGAAACAGGCCTTGCAGGACGCCACCCGCGAGGCGGCGGCGGTGCTGGGCTTTACCAGCGCGATCGGCGCTTACGGCGGCTTCTTCATTCCCAAAAGCTACGGCACCTCGATCGCGCTGACCGGCGGCGTGGAGGCTGCGTTGTACGTGTTCATCGCCTTCTACCTGAGCTGTCTGGCGATCAACGGCTGGTACTACGCCCGCAAGAAGGCGGAGGTGCGTTGCTGAGCAGGCGGCGCAATGCCCGGAAGATGGTGGTTGGTGGCCGGGCATTGCAGCCTATGGCTTGGATGGTATCGGAAGGGCGCCCGTGGGCGCCTTTTTCACGTCCGCTTTCGTTCTATCCCGGACTACTCCTTAAGGCTTAGCCGGCCCCCTTCCTCTGCAGGCGCCGTTCACCCCGACTGACCGATTGGGCGGCTTGAAGGCGAACGGTAGGCTAGGAACTATCGCAACCAGTATCGGCAGCCGGGCGGCGGCGACTCAGAGCAGGGTTCCCCGGCGCGCATGGAGGCAAGATGAGCCATTTTCTTGATAGATTGAATTTCCTCGGCAAGGTGAAGAGCACCTTCGCCGACGGCCACGGCGCGGTGGTGAACGAGGACCGCGGCTGGGAAGACGCGTACCGCCAGCGCTGGCAGCACGACAAGATCGTCCGCTCCACCCATGGCGTCAACTGCACGGGCTCCTGCAGCTGGAAGGTGTATGTGAAGAGCGGCCTGATCACCTGGGAGACCCAGCAGACCGACTACCCGCGCACCCGTCCCGACCTGCCCAACCATGAACCGCGTGGCTGTCCGCGCGGCGCGTCCTATAGCTGGTATGTTTACTCCGCGCAACGCGTCAAATATCCCCTGCTGCGCGGCGAATTGGCCCGGCTGTGGCGCGACGCCCGCCAGACCCTGAGCCCGGTGGAGGCTTGGGAAAAGATCAGCCAGACGCCCGAACTCGCCAAACAATACAAGTCCGCGCGCGGCCAGGGCGGCTTTGTGCGCGCCAGCTGGGACGAGGCCAACGAAATCGTGGCCGCGGCCAACGCCTTCACCATCAAGAAATTCGGCCCGGACCGCATCGTCGGCTTCTCGCCGATTCCGGCGATGTCCATGGTGTCGTATGCCGCCGGCAGCCGTTATCTCAGCCTGATCGGCGGCGTGCCGCTGTCATTCTACGACTGGTATTGCGACCTGCCGCCGGCCAGCCCGCAGACCTGGGGCGAGCAGACCGACGTGGCCGAGTCGGCAGACTGGTACAACGCCAGCTATCTGATGGTGTGGGGCTCCAACGTGCCGATGACCCGCACGCCGGACGCCCACTTTTACACCGAGGTGCGCTACAAGGGCACCAAGACGGTGGCGGTATCCAGCGACTTCGGCGAAATGGCCAAGTTCGGCGACATTTGGCTAGCGCCCAAGCAGGGCACCGACGCCGCGCTGGCGATGGCGATGGGCCACGTGATTTTCAAGGAATTCCACCTCGACCAGCCGTCCGAATATTTCACCGACTACATCCGCCGCTACACCGACATGCCGATGCTGGTGAAGCTGCGCCGCGACGGCGAGCGCTGGCTGCCGGACTACTTCCTGCGAGCCTCCCATCTGGACGGCCAGCTGGGCGAGGACAACAACCCGGACTGGAAAACCCTGCTGATCGACAAGCAGAGCGGCGACATCGTCGCGCCCAACGGCGCCATCGGTTTTCGCTGGGGCCAGGCCGAGGGGCAGACCGGCAAGTGGAATCTGGAGCAAAAGGCACAGGGCGAGCGCCAGGTGTCGGGCCGGCTGTCGCTGATAGACGATAGCGACGAGGTGGTCGGCGTCGGCTTCCCATATTTCGGCGCCGAGCATGACGAGCTGCTGACCCGCAAGGTGCCGGTGAAGAGAATCAAATTGGCAGACGGCGGCGAGGCGCTGCTGGCCACCGTATTCGATCTGATGGCGGCCAACTACGGCATAGACCGCGGCCTGGGCGGCGGCAATGTCGCCACCAGTTATATGGACGACGCGCCGTACACCCCGGCCTGGCAGCAAAAGCACACCGGCGTGAAGCCGGAGATGGTGATCCAGGTGGCGCGCGAGTTCGCGCAGAACGCCGATCAGACCCACGGGCGTTCCATGGTCATCGTCGGCGCGGCGCTGAATCACTGGTACCACATGGACATGACCTACCGCGGCATCATCAATATGTTGATGCTGTGCGGCTGCATCGGCCAGAGCGGCGGCGGCTGGTGCCACTACGTGGGTCAGGAAAAGCTGCGGCCGCAAACTGGCTGGGCACCGCTGGCCTTCGCTGGCGACTGGGTCCGCCCGGCGCGGCAGATGAACGGCACCAGCTTCTTCTACGCCCACACCAGCCAGTGGCGGCACGAAAAACTGGGCGTGGGCGAGATCCTGTGCCCAACCGCCGATGGCGAGATGGCCGGCATGGCGCTGATCGACTACAACGCCAAGGCCGAGCGGATGGGCTGGCTGCCGTCCGCGCCGCAATTGTCCTCCAATCCGCTGAATATCGCGCAAGCCGCCGAAGAGGCCGGCCTGAGTCCTGTCGAATATACCGTGGATGGTTTGAAGTCGGGCCGGCTGGATATGGCGTGCAACGACCCGGACAACCCGCAGAACTTCCCGCGAAACATGTTCGTGTGGCGCTCCAACATTCTGGGCAGCTCCGGCAAGGGTCATGAGTACTTTCTCAAATACCTGCTGGGCACCCAAAACGCGGTGCTGGGTTCGGAAGACGATTGCATCAAGCCGGGCGAAATCACCGTGCGCCCGGCGGCCGAAGGCAAGCTGGACCTGATGGTGGTGCTGGATTTCCGCATGTCCACCACCTGCCTTTACGGCGACATCGTGCTGCCCACCGCCACTTGGTACGAGAAGGACGACCTCAACACCTCCGACATGCACCCCTTCATTCACCCGCTGTCCGAGGCGGTGCAGCCGCTGTGGCAGGCCAGGAGCGATTGGGAAATCTACAAGGGCTTCGCCAAGAGCTTGTCCCAGATCGGCAAGGACTATCTGGGCGTGCAGAATGACCTGGTGCTGACGCCGCTGATGCATGACAGCCCGCAGGAGCTGGGCCAGCCTTTCGACCCCAAGGACTGGAAGAAGGGCGAGTGCGAACCGCTGCCGGGCAAGACCATGCCGGCGATGACGGTGGTGGAGCGCGACTACGGCGCGATCTACGACAAATTCACCACCATCGGCCCGCTGTTGGAGAAGGCCGGCAACGGCGGCAAGGGCATAGGCTGGAAGACGGCGCACGAGGTGGACATTCTGCGCGGCCTGAACCAGGTGGCGCAAACCGGCGCGGGCAAGGGCCAGCCCCGGCTCGAAACCGCCATCGACGCAGCGGAGATGATTCTGACGCTGGCGCCGGAAACCAACGGCCACGTGGCGGTAAAAGCCTGGGACGCGCTGTCCAAGATCACCGGCCGCGACCATACACACCTTGCCCGCCCGCGCGAGCACGACACCATCCGTTTTAGAGACGTGCAGGCGCAGCCGCGCAAGATCATTTCCTCGCCGACCTGGTCCGGCCTGGAAAGCGAGGAAGTCAGCTACAACGCCGGTTACACCAATGTCCATGAACTGATCCCGTGGCGCACGCTGACCGGCCGCCAGCAGTTCTACCAGGACCATCAATGGATGCGCGCCTTCGGCGAAGGATTATGTGTGTATAAGCCCGCGGTCGATTTGAAGACCACGCAGGCGGTGCTGGGCAAGCACGGCAACGGCAATCATGAGCTGGTGCTGAATTTCATCACCCCGCACCAGAAATGGGGCATACACAGCACCTATTCCGACAACCTGCGCATGCTGACGCTCAGCCGCGGCGGTCCGCACGTCTGGCTGTCCGAGATCGACGCGAAGAAGGCCGGTATCGCCGACAACGACTGGATCGAGGTGTTCAACGTCAACGGCACGCTGACCGCCCGCGCCGTGGTGTCGCAACGGGTGCCGGAAGGCATGACGCTGATGTACCACGCCCAGGAGAAGATCGTGAACGTGCCGGGCGCCGAGGTGTCGGGCAAGCGCGGCGGCATCCACAACTCGGTGACCCGGACCGTGACCAAGCCCACCCACATGATAGGCGGCTACGCCCAGCTGTCCTGGGGCTTCAACTACTACGGCACGGTGGGCGCCAACCGCGACGAATTCGTGGTGGTGCGCAAGATGGACAAAGTCGACTGGATGGACGTTCCGGCGGGAGAGAAGCAATGAAGATACGCGCGCAAATCGGCATGGTGCTGAACCTGGACAAGTGCATCGGTTGCCACACCTGTTCGGTCACCTGCAAGAACGTGTGGACCAGCCGCGACGGCATCGAGTACGCCTGGTTCAACAACGTCGAGACCAAGCCCGGCATCGGCTACCCCAAGGATTGGGAAAACCAGGACAAATGGCAAGGCGGCTGGGAACGCACGCAGGCTGGCAAGCTGCGGCCGCGTCAGGGCGGCCGGCTGAAAATCCTGGCCAATATCTTCGCCAACCCCATCCTGCCGGCCATCGACGACTACTACGAGCCGTTCACCTACGACTACGAGCATCTGCAAAACGCGCCGCGGATGCAGACGCCGCCGACCGCGCGGCCGGTGTCGGTGCTGACCGGCAAGAAGATGGACAAGATCGAGTGGGGCCCGAACTGGGAGGACGATCTGGGCGGCGAATTCTCCAAGCGCGCCAAGGACGCCTTGTTCGAAGGCATCCAGAAGGAGATGTACTCGGCCTTCGAGAACACCTTCATGATGTATCTGCCGCGGCTGTGCGAACACTGCCTGAATCCGGCCTGCGTCGCCTCCTGCCCGTCCGGCTCCATCTACAAGCGCGAGGACGACGGCATCGTGCTGATCGACCAGGACAAGTGCCGCGGCTGGCGGATGTGCGTGTCAGGCTGTCCGTACAAGAAGATTTATTACAACTGGACATCCGGCAAGGCCGAGAAGTGCATCTTCTGTTACCCGCGCATCGAGTCCGGCCAGCCTACCGTGTGCTCAGAGACCTGCGTCGGCCGCATCCGCTACCTGGGCGTGCTGCTGTACGACGCCGACAAGATCGAACAGGCGGCGGCGGTGGAAGATCCGCAGGATCTGTACCAGTCGCAGCTGGACCTGTTCCTGGACCCCAATGATCCGGCCATCGCGGCCGAGGCGCTGAAGCAGGGCATCCCGCAAAGCTGGGTGGACGCCGCCCGCCGCTCGCCGGTGTACAAGATGGCGATGGAGTGGAAGGTGGCCTTCCCGCTGCACCCGGAATACCGCACGCTGCCGATGGTGTGGTACATCCCGCCGCTGTCGCCGATCCAGAGCGCGATGGAGAACGGCCTGATAGGCGAGGGCGGCATCATCCCGGAGGTGCAGAGCCTGCGGATACCGATCAAGTACCTGGCCAACCTGCTGACGGCGGGCAAGGAAGAGCCGGTGGTCAAGGCGCTGGAAACCATGGTGGCGATGCGCCGCTACATGCGCAAGAAGAGCGTGGAGAAGGTCAGCGACGCGTCGACCTTAGCCGGCACCCATCTGACCGCCGCCCAGGTGGAGGAAATGTACCAGGTGATGGCCATCGCCAATTACGAAGACCGCTTCGTGATTCCGTCCAGCCACAAGGAAATGGTGGAGGAGGCGTTCGAGGACAAGGCCAGCTGCGGCTTCAGCTTCGGCAACGGCTGCTCCGGCGGCGAGTCCGAGGCCAGCCTGTTCGGCAAGAAGAAGGCCACGCCCATCGTGTTCCACGACATGCGGCGCGACCGCAAGTCCAACGCCGGTAACTGAGGGAGACCATCATGCGCATTCACGCCATTCTGTCCGCGCTGTTGTGCTACCCGGAGGCCGAGCTGATCGCCGCGGTGGTCGAGATCCGCGCCGAGGCGGCCGAACATCTGCAAACCGCCAGCCTGCTGGAGCCCTTGCTGCAGGCGCTGGAGAACGAGGACCTGATCGAGCTGCAGCAGCGTTACGTGCTCACCTTTGACCGCAACCCGTCCCACTCGCTGCACTTGTTCGAACACATCCACGGCGAAGACCGCGCCCGCGGCCAGGCCATGGTGGACCTGCTGGAGGAATACCGCCGGCACGGTTTCGAGCCGGCTTGCAGCGAGCTGCCGGACTACCTGCCGCTATTCCTGGAGTTTCTGGGGCAGTGCGACCAGGCCGAGTCCGAGCGGCTGCTGGGCGATGCGGTGCATGTGATCGGCCACGTCGCCGGCAGGCTGAACGAGGCGGAGTCGGCATACGCCGGCCTGTTCGACGCGCTGCTGACGCTGTCGCCGGTCAAGCCGGAGCCGCTGCAGGCGCCGCCTATCCGCGACATGGACGAGATGCTGGAAACCTTCGGCCCCGGCGCGGACGGCGTGGAGCCGCTGCTGCGCCCGGCGCCGCCGGCGATCGCCCCGGTCAATTTCTATCCGCGCGGCGCGCGCGCCTGAAACCTTACCCCCTCTCCCCGGCGCGGGAGAGGGGCGGCGGGCGGCGCTGACGCCCCGCCATCGGGAGACAAACATGGATTACTTGCATAGATTCGTATTCGGCATCTATCCCTACATCGCGCTGGCCATCTTCCTGCTGGGCAGCCTGATCCGCTTCGAGCGCGAGCAGTACAGCTGGAAAAGCGAGTCGTCGCAGCTCTTGTACCGCGGCCAGCTGCGGCTGGGCAATATTCTGTTCCACCTGGGCATCATCGGGCTGTTCTTCGGCCATCTGGCTGGCCTCTTGACGCCGCTGGCGGTGTGGGACGCGCTGGGCGTCAGCCACAGCTTCAAGCAGCTGTTCGCGATGAGCGCCGGCGGCCTGATGGGCGGCCTGTGCCTGATCGGCATCGCGCTGTTGCTGCACCGCCGCTTCATGTGCGACCGGCTGGCCGCCAACACCACCTGGCGCGACAAGCTGGTGCTGCTGTGGATACTGGCCACGCTGCTGCTGGGCCTGTCCACCATCTTCGTGTCGGCGCAGCATCTGGATGGTCACGAAATGGTGCTGCTGATGAGTTGGGCGCAGCACATCGTCACCTTCCGCGGCGACGCGGCGGACTTTATCGTCGCGGCCTCGCCGGTATTCAAGCTGCACCTGTTCATGGGCATGAGCCTGTTCGTGATCTTCCCCTTCACCCGGCTGGTGCACGTGTGGAGCGGCTTCGGGGCGGTGGGCTATCTGGGTCGGGCATGGCAGCTGGTGCGTCCTCGAGCCTGAGCGCCGCGCATGAAAAAAGCCGCTCTTCCAACGCGGCTTTTTCGCGGGAGTTCGCGGGAGAAAGCCGGGGTCAGGCCTTGTCCACCCCGTGCTCGACCGCGTACACCGCCGCCTGCACTCGGCTGTTGAGCGACAGCTTGCGCAGAATGCTCTGCACATGGACCTTGACGGTGCTTTCCGCCAGCGCCAGCGCGCGGGCGATTTCCTTGTTGCTGGCGCCGCGTGCCAGCCAGCCCAGTGTTTCGCGTTCGCGCGGAGTCAGTGCGTCCAGTTCGTTGAGCTTGACCGGTTGCGCCGGCTGGCGCAGGCGGGCCAGCAGCTTGGCGGTCATTTCCGGCGACAGCACGCTGTCGCCATCCACCGCGCGGCGTATGCTGTCCAGCAGGAAGTCGGCGTCGATATTCTTCAACAGATAACCACGGGCGCCGCCGCGCATGCACTCGGCCAGGTCGTCACCGTCCTCCGACACAGTCAGCATCAGCACCGCGCATTGCGAGCAGCCGTCCAATATCTGCGGCAACGCTTCGCGGCCATTCATCACCGGCATGTCCAGATCCAGCAGCACGATGTCCGGCTGCAGCCGTTCTGCCTGCTTTACGCCCTCCAGGCCATCGGCGGCCTCGCCGACCACCACGAAGTCGACCTGTCTTTGCAGCAACGCCCGCAGACCGCTGCGAAACAGGGTGTGGTCGTCAACCAGTAGAATGCGGATGGCTTGGCTCATGCGGTGGTACGCTCCTTTTGCGGCAGGGTCAGTTCCACCGTGGTGCCCCCCTGCGGACTGGAATGGATCTGGATGGTGCTGTGAATGCGGCTTGCCCGCTCTCGCATGATGGACAGTCCGACATGGCGGCTTGACCTGATCCCCTGCAGAGCTGGATCGAAGCCGCGGCCGTTGTCGCGGATGCTCATGCTGAAGTTGGCGGAATTGTCTATCGCCACGTTTACCTGAGAGGCTTCGGCGTGCTTGCGGACGTTGGACAGCGCTTCTTGCAGGATGAAAAACACCTGCAACTGCTGCTGGGGGTCCAGCGGCTTGCCGTCGCCGCCCATCTCCAGGCTGACCGGCACATGGGTCTGCTGCTCGAAACGCTGCAGCAGCGCACGCACCGCTTCAGGGAATTCCTGCTTGCTGATGCGAACGCGGAAGTTCAGCAGCAGTTCCCTCACGTCTTCATAGCATTCCTGCACCCCAGCGCGGATGCTGGTCAGGTTTTCTCGCGCCTGCTCCTCCTCGCGCGCGGCCATCGCATCTTCCAGCATCTGCGTCTGCAGGTTCAAGAAGGACAGCGATTGGGCGATGCTGTCGTGCAACCCTTGCGCCATCAGGTTCCTTTCCTCGGACACCGCGAATTGTCGTTCGCAGGCTGCCAGACGCTGGTTTTCGATGGCGACGCCCAGATGCTGCCCCAGCGTTTCCAGCAACATCTGTTCCGCATGCGGCAATACGCGGGGCGACTTGAAGAACAAGGTGAAGATGCCGATATCCATACGATAGTTGCGGATATGGAATACCGCGATGGAGGAAAAGCCAGCCTTGCGACAGTGGCGAATTTCCTCGCCCTCCATTTCGCCGATGTGACGCAGCACCGCAAAAGGTTGCTGTACAGCTTCGCCGCAATAGCAGGCGTCGTGGGGAATACACTCCTCGTGCGCCTGCAGCTCCTCCGGCAGGCCGACCTGGGCGATCTGGTCCAGCTTGCCGCGCTGGGGGTCGATCAGCCGGGCATTGGCGGCATCGGCGCCCACCAGTTGGATCAACCGTAGCAAGAAGCCTTGGCACATCTCGTCCAACGCGTGCTGCTGGTGAAGAAAGGAAGTCATGTCATACAGGGTTTTCAACTGCAGATTCTGTTCTTCCACTTCCCGCGTCTTGTGGTCCACCTTGCTTTCCAGATTCTGGTACAGGTCTTGCAACCGTGCCGCCATCTGGTTGAAACCGGAGGCCAGCATGCCGAATTCGTCCTGACGGTCCACCTGCACCCGGGTGTCCAGCTCGCCTTCGCGCAGTCGGCGTATCGCCTGGCTGAGCCGGTTGACCGGGTGAATCACCATCAGAAACAACAGGTAGGCCATGCTCACCGCCCCTACCAGCGCCAATGCTATCAGCACCATCTGAAACATCCGCAGCAAGGCGGTATTCGCTTCGTTGTCGCGCTCCACCAGGCTGACTTGACGGTCTATTTCCACAACAAAGGCGCGCAACTGTTCGGTGGTTTGCGGCGAATCGCCGCCGCTAAGCAGCAGCGGACGGATGCGCGACTGCCATTGCTCCTCTATCCGCTGCTGCTGCTGGTGCACTTCGCGGCTGGCAGGCAGGAACAAGGGCCGCGCCGGATCGCCGTGACGCAGCCTGGCGAGTATTGTGTCGAAATCATCGACCTCATCCAGTATCTGCTGCCGCTGCGCCTGGGTGGCACCCAAGTAGGCGGTGCGGTAGGTGCGCATGCGCAGGCTGCCGACATCGTTGATGGCGGCCGCGCCGCCTTCCAGGCGCCACGACAGGACCAAGGTATAGCCTATCGATGTCAACGACACCGCCAGCGCCAGAAACGACAGCACCAGCAGTTTGCTGGACAGGCTTTGCAAATATCGGATTGGCCCGAGGGGCTGGGTCATGCGGGTGCTTCCTGCTTTTGGCGGGTGGCTAAATGCGGAGAGTCGGAGCAGAATTGCCACTAAATGTTCGCATATTAATAGTATTAACATAGCGCTTGTCGGCGCTGGCGACAATCCGTCAAAAGGAGAAGGCGTGAAGCGGGTATTGGGTGTGGCCGGCTATTCCGGCAGCGGCAAAACCACCTTGCTGGAGGCGGTGCTGCCGCTACTGATGGAGGATGGGCTGAGGGTGGCGGTGATCAAGCACAGTCACCATGACATCGCGCTGGACTTGCCGGGCAAGGACAGCTTTCGTCACCGCCAGGCCGGCGCCTGCGAGGTGATGGTGGTGTCGCCGAACCGTTTCGGCCTGTTTGCCGAAACGCCGTGCGCATTGACTCTGGACGAGCAGCTGGCGCGGCTGGGACCTTGCGATCTGGTTTTGCTGGAAGGGGGGAAGTCGCAGGCGTTGCCCAAGTTGGAGGTGTTCCGGCCGGCGCTGGGGCGGACCCCGCTGTTCAGCCAGGATCCCTGCATCATCGCGGTGGCCACCGATGCGCCCTTGCCTGCCGACATTCCTGTGCTGGACCTGAACGACCCGGCCGCAGTGGCCGGCTTCGTCGCCAACTGGTTGCAAGGCTGATTCAGCCCCCGGTCTGCGACATGAAGCGCATCATCTTGACCGGAGCTTGTGCGAATTCATGTTTTTCCGGTTTCAGCTCGATGGCTTCGCGGATGGCGGCCTCCAGCTCGGCGTCGCTGCAGCCCGCGCGTAGCAGCGGCCTCAGCTCGAACCGCTGCTCTTGCCCCAGGCATAGGTAGAGCGTGCCGTCCACCGCCAGCCGCACACGATTGCAACTGGCGCAAAAGTGTTGGCTGATGGGGGTGATCAGACCCAATGTGAAACGGTTGTCGCGAGATCGCCAGTAGCGCGCGGGGCCGCCGCCCAGGTTCAGGCTGAGCGGGTGCAGATCGAAGCGCTGCCGCAGACGCTCCAGCACCGGGCGCAGGTCCATCCCCGCGGCGCGCTGGCCGATGTGGCCCATGGGCATGGCCTCGATCAGCCGCAGGATGAAGCCGTGTGCAATGCAGAACTCCGCCATGGCCTCGATGTCGCCATCGTTTACGCCTTGCAGCGGCACCATATTGATCTTGATGTTCTCAAAACCGGCAGCTCTGGCTGCTGCGAGGCCGGCCCTTACCCTGGGCAGGCAGTTGCTGCCGGTCAGCTGGGCGACGCAGTCGCTCCGCAAGGAGTCCAGGCTGACATTAAGCCGATTGACGCCTGCGCGGAACAGCGCGTCGGCATGGCGGTCGAGTTGCGTGGCGTTGGTGGACAACGACAAGTCGCTGACGCCGGGTAGCCGCGCCAGGCGCGCCGCCAGTTCTGACAGCCCCCGCCGCAGCAGTGGCTCGCCTCCGGTGAGGCGAATGTGCTTGGCGCCCATCCGGGCGAAAGCGGCCGCCACCCGCGCCATCTCATCCAGGCTCAGCCAGTGCGCCGGCTCTTCAAAGTTTTTGAAGCCCTTGGGCAGGCAATAGCTGCAGCGAAGATCGCAGCGATCAGTGATGGACAAACGTAGATATTCGACGGAGCGGCCGAAGTGGTCGGACAGCATGGCGCGTTCCCGGAAGGCAAGAGTCATGACAGACATGTTAGCCAAAACCGAGATCGCGGGCTGTTCACAGGAAGGAGGGGGCAGTCTAGCTATTTTGGCTTAGCCTTGCGCAGAAAAGCCGGGGTGGTTTGAATCCTTTTTTTACTTATTTTTGGCATTTTAATTCATTTAAATTATAAATATTGATGCAAATTTAATTTTATTGAAATTAATTGGCATCAATATTTATTGCCATGCCTTAAAATGGCACCCATTCATTTTAAAGCATGCCATGCCACCCCAATCCAGCCAGCGTAACGCCCATATCCTGTTGGTGTTGACCATGTTGATGTGGTCCACCAACTTTGTCATCGCCCGCGCCCTGCATAGCCTGGTCGGACCATTTACGCTGGCCTTCGCCCGCTGGGGCATCGCCTTGTGCTGCCTGCTGCCGTTTGCCTTGCCGCGCTTGCGTCGCAATTGGCCCAGATTGCGCGAGCAATGGCGGCTGCTGTTGCTGCTGGGGACTTTCGGCATAGGCCTGACCAATACCTTCGTCTACTGGGCGGTGCAAACTACTTCCGCCACCAATGCGGTCATCCTGAATAGCGCCACCCCGGTGATGGTGCTGCTGCTGGGTTCGCTTTATTTCCGCCAGTACTTGAGCTGCCGCCAGTGGGGCGGCATGGCGATGGCCTTGTCCGGCGCCATGCTGATCGTACTGAAAGGGGATCTGCGGGCCTTGTCCGGTTTTCATTTCGGCGGCGGCGACCTGCTGGTGCTGGCGGGCGGCTTGAGCTGGGCGATCTATACGCTGGGGCTGCGCAAGCTGAAGCCGGGCATCGATCCGCTGGTGCTGATGAGCGTGCTGCTGTTGGTGGGCGAAGGTTTGCTGTTGCCGCTGTTCGTCCGGGAGACCGTCCTTGGCGGTTTACCGTCCCTGAACGGAGCGGCGCTGGCCAGCCTGATCTATCTTGGGGTGCTGCCTTCGGTGGTGGCCTACCTGATGTACAACCGGGCCATCGGCATGGTGGGCACGGCCAAGGCGGCCAGCTTCCTTTACCTGATGCCGGCCTTCGGCGCGCTGCAATCGATCTGGCTGTTGGGGGAGGAGTTGCACTGGTATCACGCGGCTGGCCTTGCCGCCATTTTCTGCGGCATCGCGCTCAGCTCGCTTACCCGGCCGCAGCCGGCTGGGGGCGCCGCGCTGGCGTCCAAGCCCAGAGCGTCGCAGGTCTGATCCAGCGCGAGCGAAAGTGCTATGCTGGCCCAATAGACGGGAGCTTGCATTCAACTGTTTCGTTGAGTCTGCAAAAAACAGCGAGTTTTGCGAGTGAGGATTGGCCATTAGAGAGTCAAGCTCAAGCGGCGCCGAAGAGTCGGCGCCGCTTTTTTGTCTACGGCGAGGAAGATGTCAGGTCAAACCCAGGATGGCCGGAGTCAGCCACTGCGCCAACCAGACCAGCAGCAGCGGCAACAGCAGGCACATCATCCCCCATGCGGCCCAGGATGTGCCGCAAACCTCGCGCCTGCGCATCGCCAGCAACTGGGCGCGGTAAGCGAAATAGCTGACCGAGGCGATCAGCGGCGGCGCCATGATGTAGACCGCCAACGGACGCCAGTCCAGCCATGGCGACAGGGCCAGCACTCCGATATGCAAGGCCAGCTGGCTGGAGAACAGCGCCGCCAGCCGCGGGTCCTGTCCTGGGAAGAGCAAGGCTTTGCGCGTGACCCGCATCGTCACAGCGGCCCACATCGCCGCGGCTATGCCCAGCCAGGCATAGGCATAGATGAAGGGCAGCAGCAGCGGGGTGAGCGAAACCGGTTCCGGATGGCAGTTAAGCAGCGCGGCGAGGACGATATAGGCGGCGAGAAAACAGCCGATGGCGCTACCGCTCTTGCTGGCTATCAATCGCCATGACGCATGCAGGAAGAACAGCAGCACAATCAGCAGCAGCAGCACTCCGACCGGCGTTGCCGTCATTTAGCCTCCAGCGTGGCCAGGAGGGAGGCCGACAACAGTTCGCCGATCTGGCTCAGGTATTGGGTGTGCATGTCGAAAGTGAAGCGTTGCGCGTCGTCGCTGGCCAGAACCAGCAGGCCGAAGGCCTGGCCGCCGGCGTCGCGCAGCGCCACCTGGGCGAAGGACTGCAGCACCGGGATGGCGGGGAACCAGCTCATCACCTCGTCGTTGACGTAGGGGCCGCAATAGGGGGCGGCGAGATTGCGCGCCAGTCCTTGCACTTCGTTCTGCGCATTGTAATGCTCGGTCTCGGCTTCCGCTCCCGAGTGCCACAGCCGCAGGGCGACGCGGTTGAGCTGGAACTCTTCGCCGAGGCTGTGTTTTAGCGCGGCGATTTGCTGTTTCAGACCGCGGTGGGCCAGTTGCGCCAATGTCAGTTGGTGCAGCTTCGCGACGATGCGCTCGTTGGTCTGCGCCCGTTCCGCCAGCTGCTGCAATTGCGCCTCCAACTGGCGGTTGTGGTCCTTGAGCTCCAGCAACTGGCGTTCGACGAAGGACACCACCCGTTCGCCGTTCTGCGGACTTGCCTGCAGGCTGAAGCGCGCGGCGTGCTGCTGCAGAAACTCGGGGTGTTCATCCAGAAAAGCCAGAACCTGTTCGCTATGCATCTGCCTTGTCCTTTCGAAATGATGCGGCAATGAGATTGGTGTCGCTGCCGGCGTTAAAGTTCTATCTCGCCCTGAAAAACCGTGACGGCGGGGCCGGTCATGATCACCGGCCGACCGTCGCCTGCCCATTCCACCGTCAGTTCGCCGCCGCGGGTGCGCACTTTTACCCTGGCGTCCAGCAGGCCCAGCCGGATGCCGCTGACCACCGCGGCGCAGGCGCCGGTGCCGCAGGCCAGCGTTTCGCCGGCGCCGCGCTCGAAGACCCGCAGGCGGATTTCGCCGCGGCCGAGCACCTGCATGAAACCGGCGTTGACGCGTTGCGGGAAGGCGGGGTGGTTTTCAATCTGCGGGCCGATTTCGCCCACCGGGGCGCTGTCCACGTCGTCAACCAGCTGCACCGCGTGGGGGTTGCCCATCGATACCACGCTGATGGCGCAAACCCGGTCCGCCAGCCGCAGCGGGTGGGACAGGGCGTCGCCATCGGCCAGGAAAGGGATGTCGGCGGAAGCGAAGCGCGGCACGCCCATGTCCACCCGCGCCTGTCCGTCGCCAAGATATCGCGGCGCGATCACGCCCTTGGCGGTTTCCACCAGGATGTCGGACTTGTCTGAAAGCTGCTGGTCGTGGACGAACTTGGCGAAGCAGCGCGCGCCGTTGCCGCATTGCTCGACCTCGCCGCCGTCGTTGTTGAAGATGCGGTAGCGGAAATCGTGGCCGGCTTCGCGGGGCGGTTCCACCAACAGCAGTTGGTCGAAGCCTATGCCCAGCTGGCGGTCGCCCAATTGGCGGATGCGCTCCGGCGACAGGGCGACTTGCTGGCGCACGCCGTCAATCACCATGAAGTCGTTGCCCAGGCCGTGCATTTTGCTGAATTTGAGTTTCATGAGCGGATGACTGGCTACGGAAATACGGGATAGGGCAGATTAGCATAGTGCGGATGGATATTCACCGCGGGCGGGGTGAAAGCATGACGGCGGGCATGATCGCCCGCCACGACATGGCTGTCAGCCGCGCAGCAGGGTGCGCGCGCCTTGGTAGCGCGGGGCGAAGTAGACGTTGTCCAGCCGCGCCACGCGGATGGTGCTGTTGCTGCGCGGCGCGTGGACGAACTTGCCGTCGCCGATGAAGATGCCCATGTGCGAGAACGGACGGTTCATGGTGTTGAAAAACACCAGATCGCCCACCTGCATCTGGCTGTCCGGAATGGGCCGGGCCAGGCTGGCTATCCTGGCGGCGTTGTGCGGCAGCTTGATGCCCACCGCGTTCTGGTAGATGTAGCTGACCATGCCGCTGCAGTCTAGGCCGGCTTCCGGGTTGTTGCCGCCGAACTGGTAGCCGCCGTCCAGCAGGCCGATGGTGTAAAGCAGGATTTCGCGGCCGTTGCCGTCGGCGCTGATGCCCGACAAGGAGGTATCGCCGGACGGATGGCCTGGCCGGGCGGGTTTTTGCTGGCTGGTCCTGGTCGGCGTGGTGCCGCAGGCGGCCAGGAGGGCAGCCAGACCCGCCAGTGCGGCCCCGCGCAGCAAGAGGCGGCGGCTCTGGCCGCCATCCGTCAGCGATGGTTTGCTCATTGTTGCTTGGACTCCAGTTCTTCCCAGCGAGCCAGTTTTTCCAGCAGCGTTTCGTCAATCTCTTCTATGCGCTGCTGCCAGGCTACCGCCTCGCGCGGGGTGTCTCGATAGCAATTGGGGTCGAGCAGGCGCTGGTTGAGTTCGGCCTGCTCCGCCTCCAGCGCGCTGATCTGGTCCGGCAAGGCGGCCAGCTCGCGCCCCTCATTGTAGGACAGCTTGTTGCGCGCCGCCTTCGGCTTATCCTGCCGTGCTGGGGCATTGGCCGGCGCGGTTTCCTTCGGCTTCTCCGCCGCGCCCATCGCCGCCATCCGCTGGCGGGTATCCAGCCAGTCTTGATAGCCGCCCGGGTATTCCTCCAGCCTGCCGTCGCCTTCGAAGGCGATCACCTGGGTGACCACATTGTCGAGGAAGGCGCGGTCGTGGCTGACCAGGAACACGGTGCCCGAATACTGACCGATCACGTCTTCCAGAAGTTCCAGCGTGTCGATGTCCAGGTCGTTGGTGGGCTCGTCCAGCACCAGCACGTTGGCGGGGCGGGTGAACAGGCGCGCTAGCAACAGGCGGTTGCGTTCGCCGCCGGACAGCGACTTGACCGGGCTGCGCGCGCGTTGCGGCGAGAACAGGAAGTCCTCCAGATAGCTCATCACGTGCTTCTTCACGCCGCCGATCTCGACGAAGTCGTTGCCCTGGCTGATGACGTCGGCCACGCTCATTTCCTCGTCCAGCTGTTCGCGGAACTGGTCGAAGTAGGCGATTTCCAGCTTGGTGCCCTGTTTCACCGCGCCGCTGTCGGGCGGCAATTCTCCCAGGATCAGCTTCAGCAGCGTGGTTTTGCCGGCGCCGTTGGGGCCGATCAGGCCTATCTTGTCGCCGCGCAGGATGCGGCTGGTGAAGTCGCGGATCAGGGTGCGGCCTTCGAAGCCCTTGCCGACGTGTTCCAGCTCCGCCACCAGCTTGCCGGAGCGCTCGCCGGCGTCCAGCTGGAAATTCACTTGGCCGACGCGTTCGCGGCGCGACGAGCGTTCGCGGCGGATCGCCTCCAGCCGGCGCACGCGACCCTCGTTGCGGGTGCGGCGCGCTTCGATGCCCTTGCGTATCCACACTTCTTCCTGAGCGTGGTGCTTGTCGAAGATGCGGTTCTGCTCTTCCTCGATCGCCAGCTCTTCGGCCTTGCGTGTCTGGTAGGCGCTGAAGCTGCCCGGATAGCTGCGCAGCAGGCCGCGGTCCAGTTCGACGATGCGGCTGGCGACGTTGTCCAGGAAGCGCCGGTCGTGGGTGATCAACAGCACGCTGCCGGCGAAATTCTTGATCAGGCCTTCCAGCCATTCGATGGCGGCGACGTCCAGGTGGTTGGTGGGCTCGTCGAGCAGCAGCACATCGGGCTTGGACGCCAGCGCGCGCGCCAGCGCCACCCGCTTCTTCCAGCCGCCGGACAATTCGCCGATGCGGGCGTCCGGGTTGAGGTCGAGATGGCTCAGCACCGAGCTGATCAGCGCGTCGAACTGCCAGCCGTCGCGCGCCTCCAGCTGCTGCTGGATGCTTTCCAGCCGCGACAGCGCCTGTTCGTGGTCGGTGTCGGCCAGCGTTAGCTGGTGGGTGATGTGGTGGTAGTCGGTAAGCAGCGCTTTCAGTTCGCCCAGGCCCTCGGCCACCGCTTCGAACACGGTATGCTCGAGGTTGAATTCCGGCTCCTGAGGCACGTAGGCCACCTTGACGTCGCCCTTGATGTTGATGCGGCCGTCGTCCAGCTGCACCGCGCCGGCGATGCCCTTGAGCAGCGATGATTTGCCCGCGCCGTTGCGGCCGATCAGGCCGATGACTTCGCCGGGCTCCAGCGAGAAGTCGACATTGTCCAGCAGCGCGTGGTGTCCGAAAGCCAGGCAGGCTTTCTCGACGGTAATGAGGGCCATGTTTATGTGTCTAGCGAGAAGGAAAAACGGCGCCTAGTGTAACACGGGCGGGCAGCGGCAACCCTGAAGGCAAACGGGTCGCCTAGCCGCGGGCGGACTGATACAATGCGCGCCAAATCGTCTTGCCAGAAAGGCCGCACCATGTACTTCGTCGATCGCGCCGTTGCCGTCATCAAACCCAAACAACCGTTCCTGGACTGGCTGAACCAGTTGCCTGACACCGATATGATCGATCTGACGCTGGACAGCCTGCGCAGCGACTGCACCGCGATCCTGCTGCCGGAGTTTGTCGAGCCGGAAGAGGGCGTCGCCCACATCGATGAAATCAGCGAACAGCTGTTCAAGATGGAACTCGCCTCCTGGGACGAGGACGAAGCCAAGTGGCCCAAGGATTTGTCGCTGAAGGCGTTTTGGGAGTGGTTCGACGTTGAAATCCACTCCACGGTGATGGACAGCGTCGACGACGACATCACCAACAGCCCGGCCAACGATCTGTAATTTTCGCGATGCGCAACCGGCCCCTGCTGCAATCGTTCGCGGTGGATTTGCGGCCGTCGCGGCTGTGGCTGGCCTTGGTGTTGGCAAGTTGGCTGGCGTATGCGCTGCTGTTGCTGTGCTATCTGCCGCCAGCTTATGCGATGAGCTTGCCGGCGGCGGCGTTCTTCGCCTGGCGGGCCTTGCGCGCCGGAGGCTGGTGGCGGACGGATGCCTGGCGTCGGCTGGAGATCGATCCTCAAGGCCGCCTCCATCTTTGCGGCGACGGCGGCCGGCGGGAGGCGCGGGTGCTGGACGACTGCTTCGTCACGCCGCTCTTGACCGTGCTTAACCTGCAGGCTGACGGCCGCCGCCAGAGCCTGATGCTGTGGCCGGATTCGGCCGACGCCGAAGCGCGCCGCCTGCTTAGGGTATACCTGCTGTGGTTCCATCCGCCGCAGCCATCTGACACTACGGAAACCACTCCATGACCACAACAAAGACACTGGACGATTGGCTGCGCTGGCAGGAAGGCCTGCATCTGAGCGCCATCGACATGGGCCTCGCCCGGGTGGAAAAGGTGCGCCAGGCGATGCAGCTGGCGCCGCGCTGCCCGGTGATCATGGTGGCGGGCACCAACGGCAAGGGCTCCACCTGCGCGATGCTGTCCAGCATCTTCCGCGCCGCCGGTTTCAAGGTGGGGACCTACACCTCGCCGCACATCCTGCATTACAACGAGCGCATCGCCATCGACCTGCAGCCGGCCAGCGACGAACGCATCATCGCCAGCTTCGAGGCGATAGACGCCGCCCGCGGCGACACCACGCTCACGTACTTCGAATTCGGCACGCTGGCGGCGGTGCACAGCTTCGTCGCCGAAAAAGTCGACGTCATCATCCTCGAGGTGGGCCTGGGCGGGCGGCTGGACGCGGTCAATATCTTCGAACCGGCGGTGTCGGTGGTGGTCAGCGTGGATCTGGACCACCAGGCGATACTGGGTGACAACCGCGAAGACATCGGCTTCGAGAAGGCCGGCATCTACCGCGCCGGCAAGCCAGCGATCTGCGCCGACCCCAATCCGCCGCAAAGGCTGCTGGAGCATGCCGCCGCCATCGGTGCCGACCTCAAACTGTACCAGCGCGACTTCGGCTTCACCCGCATGGACAACCAGTGGTCGTTCCATATCGGCGACCATCAGCGCCATGCGCTGCCGATACCGGCGCTGCGCGGCGGCTATCAGATGGTCAACGCCTGCGCGGCTCTGGCTGCGCTGGACGCATTGAAGGAGACGCTGCCGGTGGGAATCGGCGCGATCAAGCAAGGCCTGGTGGAGGTGGAGTGGCCAGGCCGCTTCCAGGTGTTGCCCGGCCGCCCGGCGGTGGTGCTGGACGTCGGCCATAATCCGCACGCGGTGAAGGCGATGGCGGCGGCGCTCAAGCAGCTGCCCTACGCGGAAAACCGCTATGCGGTGTTCTCCATGCTGGCGGACAAGGATATGGCCGGCGTGGTGGAGCTGGCGCGCGGCGAATTCGACCACTGGCTGGTGGCGGGGCTGGACATGCCGCGCGGCCAGAGCGGCGAAACCATAGCCGCTGCGCTGCGCCAGGCGGGGGTCGACCAGGTCAAGGCATACGATACGGTGGCAAACGCATGGTCTGCCGCCTTATCGCAAGCCGGCGACAATGATAGAATCGTCGTTTTCGGATCTTTCCACACCGTAGCAGAGGTGATGGAAGCCCGGCGTCACCCGGTTTGAGGAATGCATGGCACTGTCCAGCCACGATGAATTGATATTGTTGAGAAAACGCGCCCGCCGCCGCCTGGTCGGCGCGCTGGTGCTGGTTTCCATCGCCACCGTCGTATTGTGGAATGTGGTGGGCCATCTGCCCGAACAGCCGATGAAGCCGGAATCCATAGAAATCATGGGCGCGGCGTCCGCGCCGGCTGCCGCCTCGGCGCCACAGGGCGTCAAGCGCGCCGCTTCGCAAGCCGCGGCCGAGATGACGGCGGCGGCATCCGCCACCGAGCTGCCGGCCAACTTGTCCTCCATCACGGCGCCGACGCCGGCGGAAAAGGAGACGGTGAAGCCTCCCGTCGCTCAGGCCGCGGCTAGCAAACCCAAGGAAAGCAGACCGGAGCCGAAGCCGGAAGCCAAGCCCAAGGCGGAACCGAAGCCCGAGGCCAAGCCGCGCAAGGCAGATCCCGCGGCGATTCTGGAAGGCCGATTCGACCCCGAGCCGCATGCGGCCAAAACCGATCCGCACGGCAAGTCCATCATCCAGCTGGCCGCGCTGTCCGACCCGGCCAAGGTGGACGCGCTGCGCGCCAAGCTGGCCGGCATAGGCGTGACCGCGCACTTCTCCAAGGTGGATACCAGCAAGGGCGAGGTCACCCGGGTGCGGGTGGGTCCATTCGCCAGCCAGGCCGAGGCGCAGTCTGCGCTGCAGAAACTGGCCAAGTCCGGCATCAACGGCATTATCATCAACAAGTAGCCGCCATGACCGTGTTCGACTATATCGCAATTGCCGTCATCGCCGGATCGGTGCTGGTGGCGCTGATGCGTGGCTTGATCGCCGAGGTGCTGTCGCTGGGCTCCTGGCTGATCGCCTTCTGGTGCGCCAAGCAGTTTTCGCCGCTGGTGACGGGTTTTCTGCCGGCAAGCCTGCCCGGCGAGGGCGTGCGGCTGGTGGCTAGCTTCGTGCTGGTATTCTTTCTGGTGTGGCTGGCCAGCGCGCTGTTGCGCGTGACCCTGACCGGCCTGCTGGACAGCGTGGGGCTGGGTTTGATCAACCGTCTGTTGGGCGGGGTGTTCGGCCTGGCGCGCGGCGTGGTGCTGGTGACGGTGCTGGTGCTGATAGGCGGCTTGAGCAGTCTGCCGCAAAAACCAATGTGGAGGAACGCCGTGCTCTCGGTGCCATTCGAATCGCTGGCCTTGTCATTAAGGCCATGGTTGCCGCCGATATTGGCGAACAACCTCCACTACACCACCGGCCAGGCGCCGGATAGTTAGGTGAACAAGGCGGAATCTCTTGATATCTTCACTTCAAGATTCCGCCTTTTTCTTTGTCTTGTCTGTTTTCAGGTAGTTGGGAAGAGAGCTTAAAGATGTGTGGAATTCTAGGCGTGGTCGGTCAGTCTCCGGTCAATCAGCTGCTGTACGATGGCCTGCAGGTACTGCAGCATCGCGGGCAGGACGCGGCCGGCATCGTTACCGCCAATGGCAAGACCTTTCACATGCACAAGGGCAGCGGCATGGTGCGCGACGTGTTCCGCACCCGCAACATGCGCTCGCTGATGGGCACGGCCGGCATCGCCCATGTGCGCTACCCGACCGCGGGCTCGGCTTCCTGCCTGGCCGAGGCGCAGCCGTTCTACGTCAACTCCCCCTTCGGCATCGTGCTGGCGCACAACGGCAACCTGACCAATACCGATGAACTGAAGGCGGACATGTTCCGCCACGACCTGCGCCACATCAATACCAACTCCGACTCGGAAGTGCTGCTGAACGTGTTCGCGCACGAACTGGCGCAGCGGGTAAAAGGCCACGAGTTGAGCGTGGACGCGGTGTTCGGCGCCATCGAGGCGGTGCACCGCCGCGTGCGTGGCGCCTATGCGGTGGTGGCGATGATCGCCGGCTACGGCCTGGTGGCGTTCCGCGACACCAACGGCATCCGTCCGCTGGTGATAGGCGTCAACGACAGCCAGGACAAGACCGAATACATGCTGGCGTCCGAATCGGTGGCGCTGGACTGTTCCGGCTTTTCGCTGCTGCGCGACGTGCAGCCGGGCGAGGGCGTGTTCATCAGTTTCGACGGCGAATTCCACGCCCGCCCGTGCGCCAAGGACACCCGTCACGCGCCGTGCCTGTTCGAGTACGTGTACTTCGCCCGTCCGGATTCGGTGATAGACGGCGTATCGGTGTACCAGTCCCGCCTGAACATGGGCGAGCGCCTGGCGGAGAAGATCCGCCGCGATCTGCCCGCGCTGGACATCGACGTGGTGATCCCGATTCCCGACTCCAGCCGCCAGAGCGCGCTGCAGCTCGCCAACGCGCTGGGCCTGCCTTACCGCGAAGGCTTCATCAAGAACCGCTACATCGGCCGCACCTTCATCATGCCGGGCCAGGCGGTGCGCAAGAAGTCGGTGCGGCAGAAGCTCAATCCAGTGCCGCTGGAGTTCACCGGACGCAATGTGCTGCTGGTGGACGATTCCATCGTGCGCGGCACCACCTCCAAGGAAATCGTGCAGATGGCGCGCGATTCCGGCGCGAAAAAGGTGTATTTCGCCTCGGCGGCGCCGGCGGTGCGTTTCCCCAACGTCTACGGCATCGACATGCCGACCCGCGCCGAGCTGCTGGCCACCGGCCGCGACGAGGAGGAGATCGCCCGCGAGATCGGCGCGGACGCGGTGATCTACCAGGACCTGGAAGCCCTGAAGGACGCCGTGCGTAGCGCCAACCGCGAGCTGCATGATTTCGAGAGCTCTTGCTTCGACGGCAAGTACATTACCGGCGACATCTCGGCGGCTTATCTGGATGCCATCGAATGCGCGCGGCTGGACCTGAAGCAGCAGGATCAGGCTGGCAGCGAGCAGATGATAGATCTCAACCTGAACGTGGCGGAGCAGAACCTGATCTGACCTCCTCGTCCCGCCGGAGCATGGCCGCTTGGGCTATACCTCCGGTGGGGGAGTCCCGCCATTTGGGCGATCGATGCGGCCGAAGCGCTCTCCCGGCAGGGAACGGGCTTCGGTCGTTGTCTTTTCCGGGAGAGGGCGGACTTGTCGAGAATCGCGCTGGCGCGCCTGCTGCTTTTGCTGTGCTGCATGCCGGCCAGGGCCGCTCCGGCCCAGCCGTTGGAGCTGGTGACGCTGCAATACCCTCCTTACCAGTACCAGGACAATGCCACGGTCAAGGGCTTTGTGGTCGAGATCGTGCAGGAGGTCTTCCGCCGGCTGAAGCTGCCGGTGAACATCAGCGTCTACCCCTGGGGCCGCTCCATCGCCATGGTGGCGGAGGGCCATGCCGACGCGATCTTCACCTTGTACCGCACGCCTGAGCGGGAGGCGCTGCTTGATTATTCCCACGAGGTGCTGGCGCAGCAGGCGGTTTCGCTATTCGTGCGCAAGGATTCTCCCATCCGGTTCAGCGGTCGGCTGCAGGAGCTGGCTGCCTACCGCTTCGGCGTGGTGCGGACGGTAAGCTACGGCGCCGTCTTCGACAACGCGGTCAAGAACGGACAGATAGCGATTGCCGAAGTGGCCGCCAGCGGCGAGCAGAATGTGGACAAACTGCTGGCGCATCGCTTCGACATCCTGGTCAGCAATCAAATGGGCGCGCGGGACATTCTCAAACGGCACCACGTCGAGTCTCAGGTGAGGGAGCTGCTTCCCGCGCTGGAGCAGATCCCAAGCTACATCGCCTTTTCCCGCAAACGCAATCTGGGCGATTTGCGGGCGCGCTTCGACGCCGAGCTGGCGGCGATGAAAAAAGACGGCAGCTATCAGCGCATCCTGAATGGCGCCCACCCCTGACGCTTTGCCGCAGGCGGTGCCATCTTGCGCATGCATTCCCCCGTAAACTAGAAAACTGCCGCGGCGAGCGCCGTTTTCCCGTTCCGATCCTGCAGCGTCGATACCCAGGCTTGACTCCACGGTCGGCACAGACTTAAGTAAATCCATGTAGCAAGCAATCCCGGTCCTGATGAGCGGCGGGGCTGACAAGTGAAACCACAGCCAACCGGAGTTGGCGACTGGCGGCGCAGGCATGCCTGGGTACTGGCGGCAAAGCTGTCGACCGTTGGGCATGATGAACATCATTGTCGGGGGTACGGTCGGCATGGAAAACCGGAATCGGTTTCTGATCGCCTACATCAGTCTCTGCCTGTTGGCGGCGTTGATCCTGGCTTTTCTGTCTGCGTGGCTGGGCTGGCTGATAATCAGCGCGGGCGGCTTGGCGTTGCTGTTCGCCATCAAGCCGGCCGCCGTTGCGGATGCCGGGCATATCAGCCAGGAGCCGCCCCCGGATGCCGCGGAGGCAAGCCTGGCCTTGCTGGAGGCGGTGATTGAGCGCTGGATGGACAATCTGCAGCTGGTTCTCGCCCAATCCACGACCGGCAGCAATGAATTGGCCTCCACGCTGACCGCCATAGCCAATGGCCTGCACTCCACCATCGAGGCCTCGCGCTCGGCCGCCAATGACATCGGTTCCGACAGCCTGTCCAATATGGTGCGGGACGCCGGGCTGCGCAGCCAGGAAGTGTCCCACGTGCTGTCGGAAATCGTCAGCCACCGCCAATTGCTGATAGACGAAGTCTCGAAACTCACCACTTTCTCCAGCGAGTTGCGCGCGATGGCGGAGGAGGTGGGCAAAATCTCCAATCAGACCAATCTGCTTGCGCTGAACGCCAGCATCGAAGCCGCGCGCGTCGGGGAGCATGGCCGCGGCTTCGCGGTGGTGGCCGACGAGGTGCGCAAGTTGTCGCAGCAATCGGCGCAAACCGGCAATCAGATGTCGGAAAAAGTGGAAACCATCAATGCCGCGCTGGAGCAGACCCGGCAGTCCACCACCAGCCTGGGCGCGCAGGACGCCGACAAGGGCAACGGCGCGCTCGACCTGTTGGACGCTTCGGTGCAGGACTTCAGTTCGGTCGCCGGCCGGCTGGCCGAGATCAACCAGCAAATGCAGACCGACGGCTCCCAGGTGGAACGCGAACTGCACGCATCCTTGATTGCCATGCAATACCAGGACCGGGTCAGCCAGATTCTGCAGCATGTGGCCAGCGATCTGCAGCGCATGCTGGAGTATCTGCAACAGGTGCGCGAAGCCAGGAAAAACGGCAGCGAGCCGCCGGCCATCAGCAGCGGCGAATGGATGAAGCGGCTGGAATCCACCTATACCACACTTGAGCAGGCGGCGTTGCATCAGGGCTCCGGCGCCAAGGTGCAGACGTCGCAGGGCGACGTAGACTTTTTCTGATCCCGACAGGGCGGCGCGGCTGCCCTCCATCCGGAGGTGTCAATGGGCAAATCCATTCTGATTGTCGACGACGCGGCCAGCATCCGCGCCACCGTCAGCATCGCGCTGAAGGGCGCGGGCTACGAGGTGATAGAAGCCTGCGACGGCAACGACGCCTTGTCCAAACTCAATGGCGCGCGGGTCAATTTGATCATCTCCGACGTCAACATGCCCGGCATGGACGGCATCACGCTGCTCAAGCGATTGAAGGAGGGTGCCGCCACCCGCTTTCTGCCGGTGATCATGCTGACCACGGAGGGCAGCGACGACAAGAAGATGCAGGGCAAGGAGGCGGGGGCCAAGGCCTGGATCGTCAAGCCTTTCGATCCGCTCAAGCTGCTGGATGCGGTGTCCAAGCTGATCCAGCCGTGAACGGGAGGCGGCAATGCCAATGCAGTTGATACAGGATGGCGAGGTGACCCGGGCGGTTCTGGACGACGAACTCACCATTTTCACCGCCGAGGCGCTGCAGGACGAGCTGTTCGGCTTGCTCAACCACGCCAGGGTGGAGCTCGACCTGTCCGCGGTGACCGAGTTGGATGGCTGCGGCGCCCAATTATTGTGCATTCTGCTGGCCGAGGCGCAGCGGATGGAGCGCAGCTTCGCCATTCGGGCCAGCAATCCTCTGGTGGACGAGGTAGGCCGATGGTTGGGCTTGACCCCTGCGCAAGAGGCGGCGGGAGAGGAGCATCATGGATCTTAGCAAGGCCAAGGCGGTTTTCTTCGAGGAGTCGCGCGAGCTGTGCGACGCGCTGGAGACGGCGCTGTTGGACCCGGTGTCGTTCCCGCCCAATGTGGAAACCTACAACCTGTTGTTCCGCACCGCGCACACCATCAAGGGCTCGGCCGGCATTTTCGGTCTGGACGCGCTGGTGCGCTTTGCCCACGTGGTGGAGAACGTGCTGGAGCGGCTGCGCTCCGGCCAGGTCGCGCTCAGCGAGGATCTGATCAGCCTGCTGCTGTCCTGCAACGACCATCTGCGCCGCCTGTTGGACAGCGCCGGCGCCAGCGATGACATGGCGCTGGAAGACCTTCCCGAAGGCGAGCCGCTGCTGCACAGCCTGCGCCAGTACCAATCCGACGCGATTGTAGCGCCGCAGCCGCTTGCCGCTCCAACGGCCGTGAGAGAGGCTGGTAGCGCGCGGATAGCGGCGCAGACGCCGCATTGGCAGCTGTCTTTACGCTTCCATCCCGATACTTTCCGTCATGGTTTCGATCCGCTGTCTTTCCTGCGTTATCTGGCGGGTCTGGGCACGCTGCGGCAGGTGGAGGCGGTCTGGCGCAATTGGCCGCCGTTGCCGCTATTGGACCTCACCGAATGCTTCATGGGGCTGGACCTCAGCCTGGAGTCCGACGAAAGCCTGGAACGCATCGAGGGAACCTTCGAATTCATCGCCGAGGACAGCCTGATAGGCATCCTGCCGCCGCATGCGCCGCTGGCGGACTTCGCCGCTCTGGCGGCGCGGCTGGGCGAGCCGCTGGAGGAGCAGTTGGCGCGCTGGCTGCGTCGTGGAGCGCTGACGCTGGATGAAGCCGCGCGGATTGAAAATGGCGATGTCGACGCCGCTGCGGATGAGGCCGATCTGGAAGCGGCCGCCGCGCCGGTGACGCCGCAAGCGTCGGCGGCAGGCGGCGTGCCGGCCAAAGCCGGCCGCGGCGATGGCCAGTACATCCGCATCGAGGCCAGCAAGCTGGACCGGCTGATCAACCGGGTGGGAGAGCTGGTGATCGCCTCGTCCGGCACCAAGTTGATCGCGCAGGCGCGCGGCGACGCCGAGCTGCTGGAGTCGGTGGCGGTGATCAACACGCTGGTGGAGAGCATACGCGACGACGCGCTGACGCTGCGCATGGTGCCGGTGGATGAAATCTTCAGCCGCTTTCCGCGCATGGTGCGCGAGGTATCCAAACAGCTGGACAAGGCCATCCACCTGGAGATCAAGGGCGGCGACACCGAAATCGACAAGTCCATGGTTGAGAAGCTCACCGACCCGCTGATGCACATCGTGCGCAACGCGGTGGACCACGGACTGGAATCCGCCGACAAGCGCCGGGCTGTCGGCAAGCCGGAGGAGGGCACCATCACACTCAACGCCTATCACGACGCCGGCTCGGTGGTAGTGGAGGTGAAGGACGACGGTGGCGGCATCAACCGCGAGAAAGTGCTGGCCAAGGCAATGGAGCGCGGCCTGGTGACCGATGGGCGCGTGCTGAGCGACCAGGAAACGCTGCAGCTGATCTTCCTGCCCGGCTTTTCCACCGCGGACGCGGTCAGCGATCTGTCCGGCCGCGGTGTCGGCATGGACGTGGTCAAGCGCAATATCGAGGCGCTGCGCGGCGAAATCGAAATCCAGTCGCTGCCCGGCATAGGCTCGACCTTTCGGCTGCGGCTGCCATTGACGTTGGCCATCATCGACGGTTTCCGCGTCGAGGTGAATGAATCGGCGCTGGTGATGCCGCTGGACATGATGATCGAATGCGTGGACATGCCGGAAGGCGCGATGAACCAGCATGCGCGCCAGGTGAACCTGCGCGGCGACTGGCTGCCTTTCGTCTCCTTGCGCGAGCTGTTCGGCCTGCCGCCGTCCGGCCAGCCGGAATACATCGTCATCGTCCACTACGGCGAGCACCGCGCCGGCATCGTGGTGGACCGGCTGATGGGCGAAGTGCAGGCGGTGATCAAGCCGCTCGGCGAGATATTCAAGTCGCTGCGCGGCATCAGCGGCTCCACCATCCTCGGCAACGGCAAGCCGGCGCTGGTGCTGGACATCCCGCAGCTGATCCACCACGCCTGCCGGCGCGAACGGCGCCAGATCCGCCAACATACCGAGGCGCTGGTAGCCGAAAAACCGTAGTTCCTACAGTAGCTTGCGATTGTTTCAATGGTTTCAGGAGACAGAGATGAACTGGTTTCACAATATGAAAGTGCACGTCAAGCTGGCGATAGGCTATGGGATCATCCTGCTGCTGATGGCGTCCATTCTGCTGGTGGGGATACGCAGCATGAGCTCGATGAGCGACAACACCAATGACATTGTCGCGAACCGCTACGTCAAGGTGGCGCTGTCCAACGACATGATGGCCAACGCGCTCAACAATGGCCGGCTGGTGCGCAATATGCTGCTGGAAACCAATCCGGCGGATGTGGAGAAGGCCAGGCAGAAGGTGGAGCAGCTGCGCGAGGAGAACAAGGAGCAGCTGGCGCGGATGGACAAATTGATAGAAAGCCCCAAGGGCCGGGAAGTATTCGACAAGATTGTGGCCGCCCGCGAGGTGCTGAGCGGCAAGTACACCGAGCTGTATGCGCTGATGAGCAAGGACCACGCGCAGGCCACTATCTTCCTGCTCAAGGAGTTTGCCCCAGCCAACAATGCCTTCATCGGCGCGCTGGATGAAATGAGCAAGATGCAGGCGGCGCAGATGCAGCAATCGAGCAAGGAGGCGCTGGACAGCGCCGCCAGCGCCCGCAATCTGATGGTGACGATAGGCATCGTGGCGCTGGTGGTGACGGTGCTGCTGGCGCTGGCCATCATCCGCAGCATCCTGCGCCAGCTGGGCGGCGATCCGTCCTACGCGATGCAGGTGGTGGCCAGGGTCGCCGACGGCGACCTGGCGGTGCCGATCAAGCTGAGCGGCGGCGATACCAGCAGCCTGTTGTACTCGATCAAGGGCATGGCGCACCGGCTGTCGGACACGCTGGCCGAAGTGAGTTCGATGTCCGAATCGATAGGCGCGGCGTCGGAAGAAGTGTCCTCTACCGCCAGTTCGCTGGCGCAGACCGCTTCCGAGCTGGCCTCCAGCGTGGAGGAGACCAGCGCTTCGGTGGAGGAAATGGCCTCGACGGTCACCCAGAACGCCGACAACGCCCGCGTCACCGAGGGCATCGCCTCCAAGTCGGCCGACAGCGCCACCCAAAGCGGCAAGGCGGTGGGCGACATGGTGCATGCGATGAAGGAGATCGCCTCGCGCATCACCGTGATCAACGACATCGCCAACAAGACCGATCTGTTGGCGATCAACGCGGCCATCGAGGCCGCCCGCGCCGGCGAACATGGCAAGGGCTTCGCCACCGTGGCGGTGGAGGTGCGCAAGCTGGCCGAGCGCTCGCAGGTGGCGGCCAAGGAAATTGGCGATCTGGCCGGCCGCTCGGTCAGCGTGGCCGAGCGCGCCGGCGTGCTGCTGCAGGAAATGCTGCCGGGAATCGACCAGACCGCGACGCTGGTGCAGGAAATTTCCGCGGCATCGCGCGAGCAGCGCACCGGCATAGACCAGATCAACACCGCTGTCTCGCAGATCAGCACCGGCATGCAGTCTTCCGCCTCGTCGGCCGAGGAGTTGAGCTCCACCTCGGAGGAGCTGAGCTCGGCGGCGATGCAGCTGCAGGACCTGATGCAGCAGTTCAAGCTGCGCAGCAGCCGCAATGCGCGCAAGGGGGTGTCGCTGCACATGAGCGGCCATGGTGCCGGCGGCGCCCGCAAGGCTGCCGCGCTGCCGTCCCATGTCATGCATCCGGACGACGACGATTTCGACGAGGGCGTGGACGACGACAAGTTTTCCAAATACTGAGGATAACCATCATGAACGAGCGTGCAGACCCGGGCGGCGCCGCGCATGGCGGCGGCAAGTTCCATTGCGTAACTTTCATCCTGGGAGAGGATCTGTTCGGCATCCAGATCAACTTCATCCGCGAGATCATCGAGCTGGACGGCATCACCCATGTGCCGATGATGCCCAGCTTCGTGCGGGGCATCATCAATCTGCGCGGTTCGGTGGTGCCGGTGATAGACCTGTCGATCCGCTTCGGTCGCGGCCTGACCGAACTGAAGCCGTCCACTTGCGTGGCCATCCTGTCGCTGCCGGGTCTGGACAACGGCTACAGCGAGGTGGGCATCCTGCTGGACGCGGTGTGCGAGGTGCTGGAGATTCCGGAGGGCGATATCGATCCATCGCCGACTTTTGGCGTCAGCATCCGCGGCGACTTCATCCAGGGCATCGCCACCATCAACGAGCGTTTCGCCATCCTGCTCAATGTGCAACAGGCCCTGTCGGTGACGGAGTTGAGCGCGATGGCGGAATCGGTCACGCAGCAGCATTTCAATGACGACGCCGAGGTGGCCTAGGATCGGGGGCGCGCGTGCTGAATCATGACCCGGTGCTCAGCGATGAAGAGTTCGCCATCTTCCGCCAGTTCATCTTCCGCGAAGCGGGCATCGATCTGCCGGCGGGCAAGCGCTCGCTGGTGCAGTCGCGCCTGTCCAAGCGCATCCGTCATCTGGGATTGGACAGCTATTCGGCCTACTGGCAGATGCTGCGCAAGCCGACCGCCCATGCCGAGCGCCAGCGGGCGATCAACCTGTTGTCCACCAATGAAACCTATTTCTTCCGCGAGCCGCAGCATTTCCACTGGCTGGAGCAGGAAGTCCAGCACCTGCGGGACATCCGCCCGGGAACGGTGCGGGTGTGGTCCGCGGCCTGTTCTACCGGCGAGGAGCCTTACACCATCGCCATGGTGCTGGCGGAAACGCTGGGCATGAACGGCAATTGGCGGATATATGCCACCGATATCAACACCAAGGTGCTGGCCATCGCCAAGCGGGCGGTTTACTCGGTGGACCGGGCGCGCCGCACGCCGCCGCATTTCTGGCAAAAGTATTTCCTGCGCGGGCGCGACGAGTACGAGGGCATGGTCAGGGTGATGCCGGAGTTGGCGCGCAGGGTGGATTTCTCCAATCTTAACCTTTTGCATTGCAATAAATTCCATCAGGGCGAATTCGACATTGTCTTTTTGCGTAATGTTCTGATTTACTTCAATGAAGCGACCAAGCTTGAGGTGTTGTCCAACTTGTGCACCCGGATGAAGGGCGGCGGCCATCTGCTGATCGGCCACTCCGAATCGCTGCACAAGCTGGTGTTGCCGCTGACGCAGGAAGAGCCGTCGCGTTACCGGCTGGATGCCTCGCATATAAGAGGAGGGGTGAAATGAGCATCTCCGTCCTGATTGTGGATGACTCCGCAGTGGTGCGCGAAATCCTGAGCCAGATGTTGTCCACCGCGCCTGACCTCGAGGTGATCGGCGCCGCGCCCGACCCGATTTTCGCGATGACCCGGATGAAGCTGCGCTGGCCGGATGTGGTCATCCTGGATATAGAGATGCCGCGAATGGACGGCCTGACCTTCCTGCGCAAGATCATGGAGGAGCGGCCTACGCCGGTCATCATCTGCTCGTCGCTGACGGAGAAGGGCGCGCGCATCACGCTGGACGCGATGTCGGCCGGCGCGGTGGCCATCATCACCAAACCCACGGTCAATCTCAAATCCTTTCTGCAGGAGGCGGCCAAGGAGCTGATCCAGGAGGTGCGCGACGCCGCCGGCGCCAGAATGGGAGCGTTCAAGCGCATCGCCACCAGCGCCAGGGGGGGCGAGCATCAGCCGGCGCCCAAACTGACCGCCGATGTGGTGCTGGAGGCGCCGTCCGGGCTGGAGAAATACCGCACCACGGAAAAGATCATCGCCATCGGCACCTCCACCGGCGGCACCCAGGCGCTGGAGTACCTGCTGCCGCGGCTGCCGGCCACCTGTCCGGGCGTGGCGGTGGTGCAGCACATGCCTGAGAAATTCACCGCCTCCTTCGCCGAACGGCTGAACCGCTTGTGCAAGGTGGAGGTTCGGGAGGCGAAAAACGGCGACCGGCTGATTTCCGGGGTGGCGCTGATCGCCCCTGGCGGCAAGCACCTGCTGGTCAAGCGCAGCGGCGCGCAATACGTGGCGGAAGTCAAAGACGGGCCGCTGGTATCGCGCCACCGGCCGTCGGTGGACGTATTGTTCCGTTCGGTGGCGGTCAACGCCGGCAACAACGCGATAGGCGTGATCATGACCGGCATGGGCGACGACGGCGCGCGCGGCATGCGCGAAATGCACGACGCGGGCGCGCGCACGCTGGCCCAGGATGAGGAGTCCTGCGTGGTGTTCGGCATGCCCAACGAGGCGATCGGCCACGGCGGCGTAGACGAGGTCATGTCGCTGGAGAGGATCACTCACACGCTGGCTGGAATCCGAGGCTGAGTCATGGTGTATCTGGAAAAATGGTTGGGCCGCTCGGCAATGGTGGTGGAGGATTCCGCCAGCCACCGTATGCTGGCGGTCGGGCTGCTGCAGGAGCTTGGCTTCTCCATGGTGCATCAGGCGGAGAACGGCCTGGACGCCATCGCGCAATTGAACGCGCTGGACCTGGTGGATCTGGTGGTGACCGATCTGAACATGCCGGGCATGGACGGCGTCAAGCTGCTGGAAAGCATCGCGGCTTCGTTCAAGGGCAAGGTGCGGTTCGTGGCGGTAATGAGCGGCGTGCCGCGCGATGTGCTGGACACGGTGCAGGGCGTGGTGGACGCGTCCGAGCTGGAGCTGCTGGCGGTGTTTCCCAAGCCGCTGACCCTCGCCGATGTAAGGCGGGTGCTGGACGACTGCGACCCGGACTGGCATATGGCCGGCGCCGTCATCAGCAATCTGAACCTCAGCCGGGAAGAGGTGGCGCTGGCACTGGGCCTGGGGCAATTGGTGCCTTACTTTCAGCCCAAAGTGTCGATAGGCGACGGCAGCCTGCGGGGCATGGAGGCGCTGGTGCGCTGGGAGCATCCGCAGTTCGGCGTGCTGCAGCCGCCGATGTTTGTCCACCACCTGGAGCAGGGAGAACTGGCCTTGCGCTTTTTCTACCAGTTTTTGCGGCAGATCTGCTCCGAACTGAACCGCTTCTTGGCGTTGCAGCCGGACCTGCACGCCTCGATCAATCTGCCGGTGCCCTTGCTCAACGACCCCAATCTGGTGGACGAAATGACGTCCATCGTGCAGTCCTGCGGGCTGTCATGCCACTGCATCGTGGTGGAGGTGACGGAAACCTCTCTGATGTCCAATCTGGCGGCCTCGCTGGGTACCTTGGCGCGTTTGCGCCTCAACGGTTTCGGCCTGGCGATGGATGACTACGGCACTGGTTATTCTTCGATGAAACAGCTGTCGCGCAGTCCGTTCACCGAACTGAAAATAGACCGCGAATTCGTCCACGACGCCTCCAGCAGCCCCAAAAAGCTGGCCATTCTCACTGCTGCCATCGCCATGTGCCAGCGCTTGCACTTGCTGTCGGTGGCGGAGGGAGTGGAGAACGAGGAGGACTGGAAGCAGCTGTTCGCATTGGGTTGCGATGTGGCGCAAGGCTACTACCATAGCCGGCCGCTATCGGCCGAAGCTTTTCTGCAATGGATGGCCGAACGCTGAACATGGCGGCCTGTCCATGAAAAAAAAGGGGCCTATGGCCCCTTTGCTTATGCTGCCTTCGGAATCAGGCGGCGAAGTTCTTGGACGCGAAGTCCCAGTTGACCAGCTTCCAGAAGCTTTCCATATAGTTAGGGCGGCTGTTGCGGTAGTCGATATAATACGCGTGTTCCCACACGTCACAGGTCAACAGCGGCTTCTTGTCGGTGGTCAGCGGGGTGGCGGCGTTGCTGGTGGATACCAGGTCAAGCGAACCGTCGCTGTTTTTCACCAGCCAAGCCCAGCCGGAGCCGAAGGTGCCGACGGCGGTCTGGGTGAAGGCTTTTTTGAACTCGTCGAACGAACCCCACTTGGCCTTGATGGCATCGGCCAGCGCGCCGGTCGGCTCGCCGCCTGCGTTCGGGGCCAGGCCGAACCAGTAGAAGGTGTGGTTCCAGACCTGGGCGGCGTTGTTGAAGATGCCGCCGGAGGATTTGCGGACAATCTCTTCCAGGGAGGCGTTCTCGAACTCGGTGCCCTTGATCAGGTTGTTCAGATTGGTGATGTAGGTCTGGTGATGCTTGCCGTAGTGGAATTCCAGGGTTTCCTTGGAAATGTGCGGCGCCAGGGCATCGAGTGCGTACGGCAGTTCAGGCAGTTTGTGTTCCATCATGCTCTCCTTGTTGAGAAAGTAAGCCGCATAAGCGGATGCTTTAGCGTCTAGTTTACTGGAATATGCGTTGACAGGCCAATAGTTGACTGAAATGGTAAGGATAAAGATTTGCAATTTGATGTGATTGTCATTGGCGCCGGCGCGGCCGGTTTGATGTGCGCGGCCACCGCCGGCCAGCGCGGCCGCAGCGTATTGTTGCTGGATCATGCCGCCAAGCTGGCGGAGAAAATCCGCATTTCCGGCGGCGGGCGGTGCAACTTCACCAACATCAACGCCAGGTTCGATTGTTACCTGTCCGCCAACCCCAATTTCTGCCGTTCGGCGCTGGCGCAATACACGCCGCAGGACTTCATCGCCATGGTCGAGCGCCACGGCATCGCCTACCACGAGAAAAAGCTGGGCCAGCTGTTTTGCGACGACGGCAGCGAGCGGATCATCGCCATGCTGGACGAAGAATGCCGTCTGGCCGGCGTAGAGCGGCGGATGGAAACCGCCATCCAGCAGGTGTCGCGCGCCGACGCCGGCTTTACGCTGCAGACCTCCATGGGCGAGGTCAAGTCTGAATCGCTGGTGGTGGCGTCCGGCGGCTTGTCCATTCCGCAGATCGGCGCCACGCCTTTCGGTTACCAGCTTGCCGAACAGTTCGGTTTGCCAGTCACCAATTTGACTCCGGCGCTGGTGCCGCTGACCTTCCACGTCGAGGATGCCGATGCCTTCTCGCCGCTGGCGGGGGTGTCGCTGGAGGTGGAGGCGCGCGCCGGCAAGGGCAAGTTCCGCGAGAACGTGCTGTTCACCCACAAGGGCGTGTCCGGCCCGGTGATTCTTCAGGTGTCGTCTTATTGGCAGCCGGGCATGGAGTTGACGCTCAATCTGTTGCCGGATGTGGACGCCGAAAGCTGGCTGGAGAAAAAGGGCGCCAGCGAACAGCTGATCTCCAACGCGCTGGCCGAATTCCACTGGCCCAAGCGCTTCGCCGACGCCTGGCTGGACCGGGTGGGCTTCAACAAGCGCCTGAAGGACCTCAATCCCAAGCAGCGCGCCCAACTGGCCGAGCAGTTGCACCACTGGCGCGTCAAGCCCAACGGCACCCAGGGCTACAAAAAGGCCGAGGTGACGCTGGGTGGCGTCTCTACCAAGGCCCTGTCGTCGAAAACCATGATGGCGAGCGATGTGCCCGGCCTGTTCTTCATCGGCGAAGTGGTGGACGTCACCGGTTGGTTGGGCGGCTACAATTTCCAGTGGGCGTGGTCGTCCGGCTATGTGGCGGGATTGAACTGCTAACAGATGCCGGCTCGGGCCAAAGCGCGTGAGCCGGGGCACGTTTCGGGTTAGAATTACGTTTTGCCTTTTGCGCCATCCGGCGCCAAGCATCCCAGGTATACATGACACAACAGTACGAGAATTTTGATGGCGAAATGGCGGCCATCCGCACGCCGCCGCATTCGATAGAAGCCGAGCAGTCGGTGCTGGGCGGCCTGTTGCTGGACAACAGCGCCTGGGACAAGATCGCCGACGTGGTGTCGGAATCCGACTTCTACCGTCACGACCACCGGCTGATCTACAAGCACATCGCCAAGCTCGTGGAACTGGCGCGTCCGGCCGACGTGGTGACGGTGTCGGAAACGCTGGACAAGAACGCCGAGCTGGGCAACGTCGGCGGCCTGTCCTACCTCGCCACGCTGGCGCAGAACACGCCGTCCGCCGCCAACATCCGCCGCTACGCCGAAATCGTGCGCGAGCGCTCGGTGATGCGCCAGTTGGCCCAGGTCGGCACCGAGATCGCCGAGGCCGCCTACGCGCCGATGGGCCGCGACGCTTCCCAGCTGCTGGACGAAGCCGAGGGCAAGGTGTTCCAGATCGCCGAATCCACCGCCAAATCCAAGCAGGGCTTCCTGGAAATGCCGGGTCTCTTGAAGGAAGTGGTGGAGCGCATCGACATGCTGTACAGCCGCGACAACCCGGACGAAGTCACCGGGGTGCCTACCGGCTTTATCGATCTTGACGCCAAAACCTCCGGCCTGCAACCCGGCGACCTGATCATCGTCGCCGGCCGCCCGTCGATGGGCAAGACCGCCTTCTCGATGAACATCGCCGAGCACGTGGCGGTGGAAACCCGCCTGCCGGTGGCGGTGTTCTCGATGGAAATGGGCGGCGCGCAGCTGGTGATGCGTATGTTGGGCTCGGTGGGCCGGCTGGATCAGCACACCTTGCGTACCGGCAAGCTGGGCGACGACGACTGGCAGAAGCTGACCTATGCCATCGGCAAGCTGTCCGAAGCACCGATGTACATCGACGAAACCGCGGCGCTGACCGCACTGGAAGTGCGGGCCCGCTCGCGGCGCCTGGCGCGCCAGCACGGCGGCAAGCTGGGCCTGATCGTGATCGACTACCTGCAGCTGATGTCGGGCTCCGGCCGCGGCGACAACCGTACCGCCGAACTGGGCGAGATATCGCGTGGCCTGAAGGGGCTGGCCAAGGAGCTGCAGGTGCCGGTGATCGCGCTGTCGCAGCTGTCGCGGGCAGTGGAGCAGCGTCCCAACAAGCGGCCGATGATGTCCGACCTGAGGGAATCCGGCGCCATCGAGCAGGATGCCGACTTGATCGTGTTCATGTACCGCGAAGAGTACTACAGCCCGGACAACCAGGAAGTGAAGGGCCTGGCCGAGGCCATCATCGGCAAGCACCGTAACGGTCCCACCGGCGCGGTGCGGCTGGCCTTCGTCGGCAAGTACGCCAAGTTCGACAACGCCGCCACCATAGGCGTCAGCGGCTGGGCCGACAACGATTCCTGATCATCATTCAGAGCAAGAGATTCCGATGAGCTATTTCGACAAGCACGTATTCGTCTGCTGCAACCAGCGCGCCAACGGCGAAGGCTGTTGCAACAATCTGGGCGCCAGCGAGCTGCATGCGTACATGAAGGAGCAGATCAAGGCCAAGGGCCTGTCCGGCAAGGGCAAGATCCGCGTCAACAAGGCCGGTTGCCTGGATCGCTGCGACGAGGGCCCGGTGCTGGTGGTCTACCCGGAGGAGACCTGGTACACCTTCGTCGACAAGCAGGACATAGACGAAATCATCGACGAGCACATGGTGAATGGCCGGGTGGTGGAAAGGCTGAAGATCTGATGCTGAAGGCGATGAACAAGGTGGACATCGCCGGCCCGGCCGGCGCGCTGGACACCATCGTGGTGGCGGCGCAGGGCGAGGCGGCGGGCGTGGCGGTGATCTGCCACCCCAATCCGCTGCAGGGCGGCACCCACACCAACAAGGTGGTGCAAACCACCGCCAAGGCGCTGTCGCAGCTGGGTTATGTCTGCTACTGCCCCAATCTGCGCGGCGTCGGCGGCAGCGAAGGCGAGCACGACTACGGCAATGGCGAAGTGGACGACGTGATCGCGGTGGCGGCTTATGCCCAGGCGCAGCATCCCGGCCTGAAGCTGGCGCTGGCCGGCTTCTCCTTCGGCGGCTTCGTCGCCGCCCGCACCCGCGCGCGCATAGACGCCGACAAGCTGCTGTTGATGGGTGTGGCGGTGGGCAAATACCCGATCCCGACTCCCGATGTGCCCGCCGACACGCTGGTGATCCACGGCGAGGAAGACGAGGTGATTCCCTTGTCCGCGGTGATGGACTGGGCGCGGCCGCAGGGCCTGCCGGTGCTGGTGTTTCCGGGCACCAGCCACTTCTTCCACGGCAAGCTGGTGCAGCTGGCGCAGATGATACAGCGGTGCTGGTAGCATCACAGGCAGGCCTTTCCGGCCTGCCTTTTTTGTATCTGAAAAAAGAGAACGACATGCAGGAAATTATTGACTTCGTATTGGAAATCGACCGGCTGAAGCTGGTTACCCGCAAAACCCGAGTCTTGAATAGCGACCGCTATGAAAATTCGGCCGAACACAGTTGGCAGATCGCCTTGCTGGCGACGTCGTTGCAGCCTTACGCCGCCGAGCCGGTGGATATCAACAAGGTGGTGGCGATGCTGCTGGTGCACGACATCGGCGAGATCGAGACCGGCGACACCATAGTCTACGCCGAAGGCGGCTGGGAAGAGCGCAAGGCGCAGGAGCTGGCCTGCGTCACCCGCATTTTCGGCCTGCTGCCGGAGGCGCAAGGCCAGCGCTTTCTGGCGCTGTGGCGCGAGTTCGAGGATGGACAGAGCGCCGAGGCGCGTTTCGCCCACGCCGCCGACCGCGCGATGCCGGTGCTGTTGAACCTGGCCAACAATGGCCAGAGCTGGCGTGAGAATGGCATCCGCCATGAACAGGTGGTCAAACGCATCGGCCCGCCGGTGCGGCAAGGCTGTCCGGCGCTGTGGACATACCTGGAGACCAGGCTGGAGCATGCCCGCGAACAGGGTTGGCTAGGCTGAGCGCAACCGCCAGGATCGCGATGGCCGGCCATGCGCGGCCATCCATCCTACCAATCAGTATATTTACTTATCCTTTCAAGCACGCCATGCTATGAAAGATGCGCCGTGCCACTGACTTTCCTATGCTATATATCAAGCAATTGAACTGATTTGCTCTCCGGAAGAGGAGATTACGCAGTACTGTTCAGCGGAGAGCGGTGCATATGCTGCGATCAAACCCGGCCACCTCGGAACGATTCGAATTTCTGTCCACCTTGCCGCCACCGCGTAGCCAGCTTCGGCTTGCGCTTGCCGTGATTCTGGTGTCCGCGCTGGTGTTCGTCATCGCGGTGCCTTTTGTCAAAATACCGCTTGCCAAAGTATGGGCTTTCATCCCCAGCTACGAGTCGGCGCTGATAGTCAATGATCTGCTCACCTCCGTCCTGCTGTTTGGCCAATTCGCCATTTTGCGGCTGCGATCCTTGCAGGTGCTGGCAACCGCTTACCTGTACACCGCCCTGATGGCCATGATTCATGCGCTCACCTTTCCAGGTTTATTTTCTGAAAATGGCCTGCTGGGCGCCATGCCGCAAACGACAGCCTGGCTGTACATGTTCTGGCACAGCGGATTCCCTTTATTCATTATCGCCTATGTCCTGCTTGCCAATCGCAAGGACAAGACTCAAGGCCATGTCCGTATTGGACTCTCCATTCTGGCCTGCGTCGGCATGACGGTGGCCGTGGTGTTCGGTTTGACCCTGCTGGCGACGATCGGGCACGATCATCTTCCCGTCATTATCAAGGACCGTGTTTATACGGAAAAGATGTGGGGAGTGGCCACGGGCCTATGGACGCTGACGCTGCTGGCTTTTGCGATGATCTGCCTCAGGCGCGCCCGGACATTGCTGGATGTCTGGCTGACTGTGGTGATGTTTTCCTGGCTATGCGATATCGCCTTGTCGACCCTGCTCAATGCCAGACGGTTTGACGTTGGTTTCTATGTCGGGCGGGGGTATGGCCTGTTGGCGGCAAGCTTTGTGCTGGTGGTGCTGCTGCTGGAAAACGGCAAGCTGTATGCCCGCCTGGTCGATACCGCGACCGAATTGAAAGACGCCAAGCAGGTCGCGGAGGCAGCGACTCAAGCCAAGTCGATGTTCCTGGCCAATATGAGCCACGAAATCCGCACGCCGATGAACGCCATCATCGGTATGTCCTATCTGGCTCTGAAAACCGGGCTGACCGAGCAGCAGCGCGACTATGTCAGCAAGATCCACAACGCAGGCACCTCGCTGCTGGGCATCATCAACGACATCCTGGATTTCTCCAAAGTGGAGGCCGGCAAGCTGGATCTGGAATTCCAGCCATTTTGGTTGGACGACGTGCTGGAGAGCATTTCCGCGCTGGTGGCGCAGAAAGCCTCCGACAAGGGGTTGGAGCTGCTATTCGAAACGAGGAGGGATGTGCCGCAGGGACTGATCGGCGATGCGTTGCGGCTGGGGCAGATTCTGACCAACCTGGTCAACAACGCGATCAAGTTCACGGAGAAAGGCCAGGTTGCCATCATCATCACCCTGGCGGACCAGATCGGCGACAAGGTCCAGTTGCGCTTCTGTGTGCACGACACTGGCATCGGGATGACGGAAGAGCAGGTGGCGAAGCTGTTTCAGGCATTCCGCCAGGCTGACGGCTCCACCACCCGGCGTTTTGGCGGCACCGGACTCGGCTTGACCATTTCCAAGCGGCTGGTGGAGATGATGGGCGGCACGATACAGGTGGAGTCCGCGCCGGACTGGGGCAGTTCCTTCGTCTTCAGCACCTGGCTGGGACTGTCCCAGGCGGTGGATGCCCGCCGCAAGTCCCTGCCGAGTGAAACCAAGGGCATGCGCATCCTGGTTGTGGACGATAACGCCTCGGCGAGGGATATCCTGTCGGAGCAATTGCGCGCGCTGGATTTCATCGTCAGCACTTGCGCTCAGGGCATGGAAGCCATCTCGCTGGTGCGGCAGGCCAGCTTCAAGCAACCCTTCGATGCGATTTTCGTCGACTGGATGATGCCGGAAATGGACGGCATCGAAACGATCAAACGCATCCGCGAAATCACGCGCGCCGCGCGCGTCGTCCTGGTCACGGCCTTTGGCCGGGACGATGTGCGCACCATGGCTCTGGCCGCCGGCAGCAACGCATTTTTGCTGAAGCCGGTCAGCCAGTCGTCGTTGTTCGATGTGATCGTCGAGGTTTTTGATCACGGCCCGCGCAACGGGACTCCGCGGGTAACGGAAGACGTGCAATGCCTGGCCGGGCTGCGCCTGCTGCTGGCAGAGGACAATCAGATCAACCAGCAGATTGCGGTGGAGCTGCTGGAGAAGGCTGGCGCCACCATCACCGTGGCCGGCAATGGCCAGTTGGTGTTGGACCAACTGGTCGCCCATGGGCCGGAAGGCTTCGACGCGGTGCTGATGGATGTGCAGATGCCGGTGATGGACGGCATTGAGGCCACCCGCTGGATACGGGAGGACTCCCGGTTCGCCGCTTTGCCCATCATCGCGATGACGGCGGATGCCTTGCTGGAGGAAAGGGAAAACTGCCTGGCCGCCGGCATGGTGGACCATATCGCCAAGCCGATCGATCCCCACCAGATGTTCGCCACCCTGCTGCGCTGGACGCGGCCGACCGGAAATCATCCGGCAAAACACGCCGTCGTGAAAGACGAGTCGCGGACGGAAGCGCGAGCCATGCCGGTTGTTGATGGCCTGAATGTCTCTGCCGGCCTGCGCCGTGTGGCGGGCAACCGCGAGCTGTACCTGCATTTGCTGCGCCAGTTTGCAACGGAGGAGGCGGATGCGGCGGAGCGTCTGGGGGCCGCCCTGAACGCCGGCGACTATCAATCCGCAGAACGCATCGCGCATACCCTGAAAGGCATCAGCGGAAGCATTGGTTTTCCCGAGCTGCAGGAAATCGCCATGAAGCTGGAGCAGGCCATTCGCGCCCGCGAAGGCTACGAAGCGATACTGGTGTCGCTGACTGCGCGGATGGCGCATCTCGTCGCGGCATTGCGCAACGCGCTGGACGCGCTGGCGCCGGCCGCGGATACGGAGGAAACGCAAGGGGCCGGCCTGCTGGCGCAGCTTGCTGCCTTGCTGGCCGCCAGCGACGGCGAAGCCTTGGGATATTTCCTGGCGCACTCCGCTGAAGTCAGGGAAACCTTCCCTGGCGATGACTATACGGCTTTCGAAAAAGCGCTGATCAACTTTGACTTTCCCGCGGCGCTGGCATCCCTGTGTGCTGCGGCGGCGCAGCAGGGCATCACGTTTCCGGAGGATGCATCATGAACGCAGTGCCCGACCTGAGACGCCAAACGGTCCTGATCGTGGACGATACGCCGGAAAGCCTCACCCAGCTTTATGGCTTGCTGAAAGACCATTACCGCACCCAGATTGCCAACGGCGGCGAGAGAGCGCTGCAGATCGTGGCCGGCGACACCTTGCCGGACCTGGTGTTGCTGGATGTGATGATGCCGGGCATCGGTGGACTGGAAGTCTGCCGCCGCCTCAAGGATGATCCGCGTACCGCGGAAATTCCGGTGATTTTCCTGACGGCGATGAGCGAGAACGAGGACGAGCAGGCGGGTTTCGACGCCGGCGCGGTCGACTACATCATCAAACCCATCTCGCCGCCCATCGTCATGGCGCGCGTCTCCACCCACCTCCGTCTCAAGGCCGCCTCGGACTTCCTGGAGGACAAGGCCGCCTTCCTGCAAAGCGAGGTGGAGCGCCGCACCCGTGAAGTGCAGGTCATTCAGGATGTCACGATCATGGCGCTGGCATCGTTGGCGGAAACCAGGGATCATGAAACCGGCAACCATCTGCGACGGACGCAGAACTACGTCCGCGCGCTGGCGGTCGAGTTGCGCAAACATCCAAAATATCGGCTGGAGCTGAATGACGAAACCATCATGATGCTGTACAAGTCGGCACCGCTGCACGATATCGGCAAGGTCGGCATCCCCGACCACATTCTACTGAAGCCGGGTCGCTTGACGCCTGAAGAGTTCGAAGTGATGAAAACGCACACCACGCTCGGCCGCGACACCATTGCCGCGGCCGAGAGAATGCTGGATGCGCCCAGCAACTTTCTGCGGCTGGCGCGCGAGATTGCGCATTGCCACCAGGAAAAATGGGATGGCAGCGGCTATCCCCAGGGGCTGGCTGGGGAGAATATTCCGCTTTCCGCGCGCCTGATGGCGTTGGCGGACGTCTACGATGCGCTGATCTCGCGCAGGGTGTACAAGCCTGCCTTCGCGCACGAGCAGGCGGTGGAAATGATGCGGGAAGGCAGCGGCCGGCATTTCGATCCTGAAGTGGTCAAGGCTTTTCTGCAGATTTCCGACGAATTCCACACTATTGCCCTGAGGTATACCGACGAATCGTAGCAAGCCGGATCGGAGTGGGCTAGCGGTGGTATTCGCCGGCCGCCTCCGGTTGGTAGACGATTTCCAGCACGGTCAGGCGGGTGGTGCCGGAAGGTGTTGGCCACTGCATGTCCTGCCCGGTGGATAGGCCGAGCAGCGCGGCGCCTATCGGTGCCAGCACGGAGATCCGGCCTTGTTCGCTATCGGCATCGCGCGGGTAGACCAGCGTAAGCAGTTTCTCCTGGCCGTCGCCCAGACGGATGCGCGCGCGGCTGTTCATGGTGATGACATTGGCCGGCATGGCCTCTGGCTCCACCACGTCGGCGCGTTCCAGCTCTGCCTCCAGTCGACCGGCGACCGGATGGTCCCTCTCGCAAGTCTCCAGCAGCGCGGCCAGGCGCTCGTAATCGAGCGAGGAAACCATGATGGCTGGGGTAATCGACATATGAGACTCCTTCAGATGGACAAAGGGCACCGCGATGGGTGCCCTGTGGACAAATCCTGGATGGATTCACAAGTCGATCATAAAGGATTCAAAGCCGCGCAAACAAGGCTTGCGCGGCAATTATTTTGCATCTTGCGGCCGGAACTTTTTCAATAAATTGCCTTAGCCCAGCAAGGACAAGGCTGCTTGGGGCGCGATGTTCGCCTGGCGCTGGGTCAGGGCTGCGGATTGACCCAGGATTTGCTGCGACGCCAGTTGCGCGCTGGCTGCCGCGTAGTCGGTGTCGCTGATCCGGCTATTGGCCGCCTCGGTGCTGATATTGGAGGTTTGCAGATTGCTGATGACCGAATCGAAGCTGTTGCCGACGGTGCCGAGCGTGGTGCGTTGCGCGCCTATGGTATTGAGGTCGCTCTGCGCGCTTTGCTGGGCGGTCAGCGCATTGGCCTGGGTGGTGATGTCGATGGTGTTGGTGGCCGCCAGATTGGCGTTGTAGCCATTGAGTCCGCCGGACGAGGGCGCCGCCGACAGGTTGATGCCGGGAACGGTGACCTGATTGGAGGCGGTGCCGTTCGGTCCGACTTGAAAAGTCGTGGAGTTGCCACCGGTCAGCAGCGGGGTGCCGTTGTACTGGGCGCTCTGCACGATTTGTGAATTGGCCTGGGTCAGTTGGTCAACCTGCTGCTGCAATGCCTGGCGGTTGCTGCTGTTGAGCGCGCCGTCGCCTGACTGGATCGCCAGGTTCTGAATCTGCTGGGTATTGTCTTGCAGCTGGCCCAGAGCGGAATCGGCGGTCTGCACCAGGGAAATCCCGTCGCTGGTGTTGTTCAGCGCCTGGTTGTTGCCGTTGATCTGCGCTTGCAGTTGCTGTGAGATGGCTTGATTCGCCGCGTTGACCGAATCGCCGCTGAGCTGCGAGCCGGAGCCCAGTTCGGCCAGCACCTGCTTGGTTGCCTGCTGAGTCTTGCTCAACTGATATTGCCCGGCCAGCGAGGCCAGGTTGCTGTTGACGGTAAGTGCCATGGTGTTTCTCCTGCAAGCTGACTGCTCTAGACAATACTATTGCTTCAGTTTAGAAACAATGGCTTGTCGGCACAATAGCAATTTAAAGATCGCAACAATTCAGGGCGGGAATCAGGCGCCGCAAGCCACGATGGCAAACAAAAAGGCCTGCATGGAATGCAGGCCCCGCGGCAGGCTGGTGATGCTTACTTTACGCCGGGCTTTTCTGGCGTGCCGGCGGACTGGGTCAGGATTTCATAGCCGGTTTCCGTGACCAGTACGGTGTGTTCCCATTGGGCGGACAGGCTGCGGTCCTTGGTGACCACGGTCCAGCCGTCGGCCAGCATGCGCAGATGGCGCTTGCCCTGGTTGATCATCGGTTCGATGGTGAAGATCATGCCTGCCTGGATTTCCAGTCCGGTGCCTGGACGGCCGTAATGCAGGATCTGCGGCTCCTCGTGGAATTTCTTGCCTATGCCGTGGCCGCAGAACTCCTGCACCACGCTGTAGCCGGCGGCTTCGGCATGGCTTTGGATCGCGTAGCCGATGTCGCCCAGCTTGATGCCGGGCTTGACCTTCTCGATTCCCTTCCACATGCATTCATAGGTGATCTTGCACAGGCGCCTGGCGTGCGGGCTGACCTCGCCGACATAGAACATGCGACTGGTGTCGCCGTGGTAGCCGTCCTTGATCACGGTGATGTCCAGATTGACGATGTCGCCGTTTTTCAGCGGCTTGTCGTTGGGAATGCCGTGGCAGATGACGTGGTTGACCGAGGTGCAGATCGACTTGGGGTAGGGGATGTGGCCATCGGGAGCGTAGTTCAGCGGCGCCGGGATGGTGCCTTGCTCCTTCACCATGTAGTCGTGGCACAGCTTGTCTATGGCTTCGGTGGTGACGCCGGGCTTGATATGGGGAGTGATGAAGTCCAGGACCTCGGAGGCCAGGCGGCCCGCGATGCGCATTTTCTCGATGTCCTGCGCGTCTTTCAGATGGATGCTCATGGGTGGCTTGCGTGTTCTGTCGGCTAATGAGACGTAATTCTAGCAAAATGCGCGGCGGCGGGCACGTGGCCGCACTGCCGGGCGGGCCTGGGCGCTGAAAAGCCGCCGTTGCGCGCGGTGGATGGATGCCTCATCATCACGATGATGAATGACTAAGCGGGAGAGAGCATGACGACGCATCATCTGCCGGCAGAGCTGCTGCTGGCCTATTCCGCCTATTTGCTTGGCGCCGCCAGCCCGGGCCCTAGCAATCTGGCCATCATGGCCGCCGCCATGCATGCCGGCAGGCGCCAGGCGCTGATCCTGGCGCTTGGCGTGGCATGCGGCTCGCTGTTCTGGGGCGCGCTGGCGGCGCTGGGGCTTTCCGCGCTGCTGGCCGGCAGCGCGGCGGCCTTGCTGGCGATGAAGATCCTTGGCGGCCTGTATCTGCTGTCGCTGGCCTTCAAGTCTGGTCGTTCGGCGTTGGCGCCCGATCGCGGCCCGCCGGCGCGGGCTGGGACCGGAGCCGGCGCGGCGCGGATTTTCCTGCGCGGCGCGGCCATGCATCTCACCAATCCCAAGGCGATCTTCGTCTGGCTGTCCATCGTGTCGCTGGCCATGCCCGCCGGCGCCACGGCGCGGGACGCGCTGCAAGTGGTGGCCGGCTGCGGCCTGATCGGCCTTCTGGTATTCGGCGCTTATGCAATGCTGTTTTCCATGCCCATGGTGCGGCGAGGCTTTTTGCGGATGCGCAGCTGCTTCGACGGCGCGCTGGCGCTGATGTTCGGCTATGCCGGTTGGCGGACGCTGGCGTCCGCGCTCAAGCCGTTTTGAGAGCGGCCGGAATCGAAAAAAGCCCGCACGACGCGGGCTTCTTTCTTTGCTTGGCCGGTCCGGCCGGCTTACTTTTGTTCCTGATGGTAGCGGGTGACCAGCTCCACTTCCTCTTTGGATCCCAGAAACACCGCCACCCGTTCGTGCAGCTTCTGCGGCACGATGTCCATGATGCGCTGTTGGCCGTTGGTGGCCGCGCCGCCGGCCTGCTCGATGACGAAGGCCATCGGGTTGCCTTCGTACATCAGGCGCAGCTTGCCGGCCTTGCCCGGGTCGCGCGCGTCCTTCGGGTACATGAAGATGCCGCCGCGAGTGATGATGCGGTGCACTTCCGCCACCATCGACGCCACCCAGCGCATATTGAAGTCGCGGCCGCGCGGGCCGGCGCTGCCGGCCAGCAGCTCTTCCACATAGCGGCGCACCGGCGCGTCCCAGTGGCGCATATTGGACATGTTGATGGCGAATTCGCCGGTGCGCTCCGGCACCTGCATGTCCGGGTGGGTCAGCACGAAGGAGCCGTGTTCGCGGTCCAGGGTGAAGCCGTGCACGCCGCTGCCGAAAGTCAGCACCAGCATGGTCTGCGGGCCGTATACGGTGTAGCCGGCGGCCACCTGGCGGGTGCCCGGCTGCAGGAAGTCCTGCTCGGACGGCATGGTGACGCCTTCCGGGCAGCGCAGGATGGAGAAAATGGTGCCCACCGAGATGTTGACGTCGATATTGGACGAGCCGTCCAGCGGGTCGAACATCAGCAGGTATTCGCCCTTCGGGTATTCGCCCGGGATGTGGTAAGGCAGCTCCATCTCTTCCGACGCCATCGCCGCCAGGCTGCCGCCCCATTCGTTGGCGTCCAGCAGGAAGTCGTTGGCGATCACGTCCAGTTTCTTCTGCGCTTCGCCCTGCACATTGCCGGTGCCGGCTTCGCCCAGCACCCCGGCCAGCGCGCCCTTGTTGACCGAATAGCTGATCGCCTTGCAGGCGCGGCCAACGGTTTCGATCAGCAGGCGCAGTTCCGGCGGCAGCGTGCCGGCCTTGCGTTGCTGTTCGATCAGAAAGCGGGAGAGGGTGATGCGGCTCATGGCGTTCCTTCAGGGAATGGGTGGGTGCGCGAATCATAATGCCGACGGTTTGCCAGCACAACGCGGCATTATAGCGAATAAGTTGGCGGCGGCGGCGGCGGGAAACTATTACGAAGATGTTAGGTGATTTTACCTAGGAGCCAGCCATGCCGAGCCTAGTCTTGTTGCTCTTGCTGCTTTGCTGCGCCTGGCCGGCGAGGGCGTTGACCATCTACACCGAGGACTGGCCGCCGATCACCTTTCAGCGCAACGGGGTGGCCGACGGCATGGCGGTGGAGGTGGTGCGGGAAATCCAGTCCCGCATTCATGACAACTCCCCGATCGAAGTGGTGCCCTGGGCGCGCGGCTACAAGGAACTGCTGACCAGCCCCGAGGTGATGCTGTTCACGGTCGGGCGCAGCGAGGCCCGCGAGAGGCAGATGTCGCTGCTGGGGCCGATCGCCGTCTCGCAAACGGTGCTGCTCGCGCGCAAGGGCGAGGCGGCCAGGCTGTTGGCGCTGGGCGCCGGCATCTACCAGCGCCCGGTGGGCGCCTACCGCGGCAGCATCTTCGCCGACGCCGCCTCGGCGGCGGGCTTTGTCGAGGTCGACTTGGCGCCCACGCCGCAGGTGACGGCGCAGAAGCTGCTGCTGGGCCGCTACGACATGTGGGTGGAGGGCGGCTTTGTGGTTTCGTCGGTGCTGAGGGACATCCACCAGCCGGCGGACGCGGTTGAAGTGGTGCGGGTGCTGGAGTCGCTGGAGCTGTATCTGGCGTTTTCCCGCGGCACCGGCGCCGACGAGGTGCGGCACTGGCAGGACGGCTTCGCCGCCATCAAGAAAGACGGCACCTTCAAGCGCATCTACAACAAATGGCTGCCGCGCGATGCCGCGCCCATGGATTTGCGCCTGATCGGCGTGCCGCCGGGGCCGGCTCGCTAACGCCGGGCGTTTATGCCGAAGCGGCTTCGCTTTCCAGCCAGCGGCGGAAAGCCGCCACTGTGGAATCCTCCGCCGCCATGCGCGGCACCACCCAGCAGTAGTCCCGTACCGTGGCGACCGGCGCGGCAAGGGGCGAAACCAGCGCGCCGGCGTCTATTTGCGCCTGGGCCATCGGCATCGGTCCCAGCACCACGCCCAGCCCGTCCACGGCCGCCTGCAGCGCCAGCGAGAATTTGTCGAAATGCATGCTGCTGGCCGATCGCAGCTCCGGCACGCCGGCCAGCGTCAACCAGCGCGGCCAGGCGGTGGGGCGGGTATCGGCGTGCAGCAGCGTGTGGGAAGTGAGGTCGGCCGGGCTTTGCAGCGGAATACGCGACAGCAGCGCCGGACTGCACAGCGGCAGTTCCCACTCTTTCAGAAAGGGTTTGGCGATATGGCCGGGCCAGTCGCCGGGGCCGCGGCGGATGGCCAGATCGAACGGCGCGTCCAGCCGGCTGATGTCGCGATCGGAGGTCGCCAGATGCAGCTCCAGGTCGGGAAACTGGGCGCGGAAGCCCGCCAGCCGGGGCAGCAGCCAGTAGCTGGCGAACGTGGGTGTGGAATTGATGCTGAGCCGGCGCTGGTTGTTGGGCAGCAGCAGTTGCGAAGTGGCGTTGGCGATCAAATCCAGTCCGTCCTGCACCTGCACCAGGTAGCGCCAGCCGGCGTCGGTCAGCTTGACCCGGCCGCCGCTGCGCTCGAACAGAAGGATACCGAGCCAGTCTTCCAGCTGCTTTATCTGTTTGCTCACAGCGCCGTGGGTGACGAACAGTTCGCCCCCGGCGGCGGAAAAGCTTTCCAGCCGGGCGGCAGCCTCGAAAATGCGCAAGGAGTTCAGGGGAGGGTAAGTGCTCATGCTGTGATTTTAACTCACAATCCATGTTGCCATTACTCGTTTGTATGCAATCGTCTAAACGCGTAATCTTCATTCATTACAAAGTGCATCATTCACACGCGCCATCGCCGGATAATGATGCGGAATCGTCGAATGAAGTTTGCCGGCCGCCTTGCGCCGGCAGACTTGCCAACAACCAAGCCAAGAAGGTCCCAAGTCATGCTAGAAGCTTATCGTCAGCACGTTGCCGAGCGCGCAGCGCTGGGCATCCCCCCCCTGCCGCTGTCCGCCAAGCAGGTTGAAGAACTGGTCGAACTGCTGAAAAACCCGCCCAAAGGTGAGGAAAGCACTCTGGTCGATCTGATCACCCACCGCGTGCCGCCTGGCGTGGATGATGCCGCCAAGGTCAAGGCGTCCTTCCTGGCCGCCGTCGCCGAAGGCAGCGTGAAGTCGCCGCTGGTTTCGCGCGAACTGGCTACCGAGCTGTTGGGCACCATGCTGGGCGGCTACAACATCAAGCCGCTGATCGACCTGCTGGACGACAAGGCCGTGGCGCAGATCGCCGCCAACGGCCTGAAGAAAACCCTGCTGATGTTCGACTCCTTCCACGACGTGAAGGAGAAGATGGACAAGGGCAATGGCTTTGCCAAGGAAGTGGTGGAATCCTGGGCCAACGCCGAATGGTTCACCAGCCGTCCGGAAGTGGCGCAGAAGATCACCGTCACCGTATTCAAGGTGCCGGGCGAAACCAACACCGACGACCTGTCGCCGGCGCCGGACGCCTGGAGCCGCCCGGACATCCCGCTGCACTACCTGGCCATGCTGAAGAACCCGCGCCCGGACGCCAAGTTCGTGCCGGAAGAAGAGGGCAAGCGCGGCCCGATGCAGTTCATCGACGACCTGAAGGCCAAGGGCAACCTGGTGGCCTACGTCGGCGACGTGGTCGGCACCGGCTCCTCCCGCAAGTCGGCCACCAACTCGGTGGTGTGGGCTACCGGCCAGGACATTCCTTACGTCCCGAACAAGCGCTTCGGCGGCGTTACCCTGGGCGGCAAGATCGCGCCCATCTTCTTCAACACCCAGGAAGACTCCGGCTCGCTGCCGATCGAAGTGGACGTTTCCACGCTGGAAATGGGCGATGTGATAGACATCTACCCGTACAGCGGCAAGATCGAGAAGAACGGCGCCGTGGTCGCCGAGTTCAAGCTGAAGTCCGAAGTGATCCTGGACGAAGTGCGCGCCGGCGGCCGCATCAACCTGATCATCGGCCGCGGCCTGACTTCCAAGGCGCGCGAAGCGCTGGGCCTGCCGGCTTCCACCACCTTCCGCCTGCCCAAGTCTCCGGTCGATTCCGGCAAGGGCTTCACGCTGGGCCAGAAGATGGTCGGCCGCGCCTGTGGCCTGCAAGAAGGCAAGGGCGTGCGCCCCGGCACCTACTGCGAACCGAAAATGACCACCGTCGGCTCGCAGGACACCACCGGCCCGATGACCCGCGACGAGCTGAAAGACCTCGCCTGTCTGGGCTTCTCCGCCGATCTGGTGATGCAGTCGTTCTGCCATACCGCCGCCTATCCCAAGCCGGTGGACGTCAAGATGCACAAGGAGCTGCCGTCCTTCATCTCCACCCGCGGCGGCGTAAGCCTGCGCCCGGGCGACGGCGTGATCCACAGCTGGCTGAACCGCCTGCTGCTGCCTGACACCGTCGGCACCGGCGGCGACAGCCACACCCGCTTCCCGATCGGCATCTCCTTCCCGGCCGGTTCCGGCCTGGTGGCCTTCGCCGCCGCCACCGGCGTGATGCCGCTGGACATGCCCGAATCGGTGCTGGTGCGCTTCAAGGGCAAGCTGCAGCCAGGCGTCACGCTGCGCGACCTGGTCAACGCCATTCCGCTGTACGCGATCAAGCAGGGCCTGCTGACCGTGGCCAAGGCCGGCAAGAAGAACATCTTCTCTGGCCGCATCCTGGAAATCGAAGGTTTGCCGGAGTTGAAGGTTGAGCAGGCGTTCGAGCTGACCGACGCCTCGGCCGAGCGCTCCGCCGCCGGCTGCACCGTGCACCTGAACAAGGAGCCCATCGTCGAGTACATGCGCTCCAACATCACCCTGATGAAGGCGATGATCGCCGACGGCTACCAGGATGCCCGCACCCTGGAGCGCCGCATCAAGGCGATGGAAGAGTGGATCGCTAAGGGCCAGCTCTTGAAGGCCGACGCCGACGCCGAATACGCCGCCGTGATCGAGATCGATCTGGCCGACGTCAAGGAACCCATCGTCGCCTGCCCGAACGACCCGGACGACGTGAAGTTCATGTCCGAAGTGGCCGGCACCAAGATCGACGAAGTGTTCATCGGCTCCTGCATGACCAATATCGGCCACTTCCGCGCCGCCTCCAAGTTGCTGGAAGGCAAGGCCGATATCCCGGTCAAACTGTGGGTGGCCCCGCCCACCAAAATGGACGCCAAGCAGCTGACTGAGGAAGGCCATTACGGCATCCTCGGCCGCGCCGGCGCGCGCATGGAAATGCCGGGCTGCTCGCTGTGCATGGGCAACCAGGCGCAAGTGCGCGAAGGCGCCACCGTGATGTCCACCTCCACCCGCAATTTCCCGAACCGTCTGGGCAAGAACTCCAACGTGTTCCTGGGTTCGGCGGAACTGGCGGCGATTTGCTCCAAACTGGGCAAGATCCCGACGGTGGAGGAATATCAGGCCAATATTGGCATCATCAACGAGAAGGGCGCCGAAGTTTACCAATATCTGAATTTCGACAAGATCGAAGAATATCAGGAACTGGCAGCCAGCAAGGGTTGATGGATTAGCCTCTGAGGCAGCCAACGCCGTTCATCCGCAAGGATGGGCGGCGTTTTTCATTGAGGAGACGGCGGAAGAGCTTTGGGGCAGTTCCATGCGGCAGGCTACGAACCATATCCAATCTGAAATCATTGCTGGAAACCGGGGGAGGGGGCTCTGATTTTCACGCCAGCCTGATTGGTAAGCTGAGTTTCAACCGCCGCGGCGCAGCCTATCCTGAGCAAGCCTTTCGTGCTCTTCATCGCTAGGGCTCCAGCCTGCCTGCTTTAACTCCCGAGATAAGCGCCTATAGGTTTCTACCTCGTATTCCGGCGTGCAGACATTGTCAGCGGCAGGTTGCCAGTTCACGCGCTTTTTCCAGTCGGCCACATAGCGCGGCATAACATCGCCGTGATATTCGCCGCAAGTATGCTTCACTTCGTGACGCAGATCGCGGGTGGCGGCATTTCGAGCGATACGGATGTGGGCCCATTGCATATTCTGGTCGAAACTGGTGCAGCCTTGCATGAAGGCGCCTATAGCCCAGATCCATTTTGTCATGCCGCAGGCGGTATGGATATCGCTGATGGTGGAAACTTCGGCAGTGACTTTCAGTTTTGGAAAGTCTTTTATTCGATCCTCCATCTGCGTACTACCAAATGGATTAATGTTGTTGCTGGTTTCCTGGGCGAAAATTTGATCCGACAAAGATATGGAAATCAGCGCAATGATGATACTTTTCAAACAACCACCTATGATTGCAAAAAATACTCAGCAAAAAATAGGATTGCGGTGATGTTGTATGGATTTTATTACAGGCCGGACGCAGTGGAAATGCTTCGGATAATAAAAAATTTTTCACGCAAAACTAAACTGAAATTGCCAAATAAATCAATTAAAAATAAATACCGATTTTGTGAAACTATCTTGCATATTCTTGACAGCAGCCTTTCCATAAATGATTTTGTCATCTTAATGGGCGATGTGAGGTGCTGAAGAGGTTTTGATGCATTCAGGGGGTGTATTATAATTTCGGCTAACCGGTTGCTCAAGCGGAAGTTCATTAAAAACCCATATGAATCAAGCAAATAACAGGAAAGTTGACAAGTGATTTTATATTGAAAAATGAATAAAACGGATAGGTAAAATTTGATGGGGCCTGACTCTGGGTTGGAGTTTTTGATCTAATTTTTCTCAATTCCAGTGGTGTTGCCATACTGGTTTCTGCAAAATTTCCGCAAACGGGCTGGGCATTTTTCCAGTTCTTTTCTTGACAATCCTCAAGTCATTTAATTCATTGTGCATGAATTTTTTGTTTGCCTTGATAGATTGCCTCAGTGCGCTCTCGCACAGACTGCTCGTGCCTGAGTGCTGACTCTTTGCCTGGCAAGCTCGTCATTCGACGATGCTAGATCTAAGGAGTAATGATCATGAGTGGAATCACGGAACGGTTTGAGGCGGGACACTCTCATCATGGAGCAGATAGGAATGAGAAGGGGATTCAAGATTTGGGAATGTTAGTGTATCAATGGTTTTGGTACGTCAATTTATTTGTCCCCTCCTTGATACTCAACATGTGGCGACAAAATGCTCAAGAAACTGCGTCCAAGCTGGAGGCGATAGAGCAAGCTGCGGCCGGCGCTGATGGCAAGTCGGCTGGCTATAGTGCCGTTGGAGAGGTTGAAGATCATGCATCTAATCTGAATTGGAAGCAGCGTATCGGCACAGCCAAGCAGACTTGGAGCAGGCTGACGGAGGACGAATTGCTTCAAACAGAGGGCGACTCGCACAAGCTTGCAGCTTTGCTTAAGGAACGCTATAGCCTTTCCGGGGAAGTAGCCGATAAGCAAGTTATGGGATTTCTTGACCATTCAGCGGCTTAGCTCGTCTTGCTTAAATGGGAACCCGCCTTGGCGGGTTTTTTATGTGCCTGCAGGCGATCAGGTGTACTTGCTGTTCGATAGCACTGGTCTGTCCCACTCTCCATGGACAGAGGGTTAAGCACTAAGCTCTGAGCGGCGGCGTTCGAACTCAACCGGGGTCAGGTACCCCAGGGTCGAATGACGTCGTTGGTGATTGTAAAAACGGATGTAATCAAACACATCTGTACGCGCCTCCTCGTAGCTCCGGTAGTGGGTCAGATAAACACGTTCCGACTTCAGTGAACGGAAGAAGCTCTCCATCGCTGCATTATCCCAGCAGTTCCCGGCGCGGGAGTGGCTCGGTACCATCCCATGCCGCTTCAGCAGCGCCTGGTAGTCAAAGGCACAGTACTGACTCCCACGGTCCGAATGCAGAATCACCTCTCCTGAAGGCTTGCGACGCGCCACCGCCATCGTCAGGGCAGCATGCACCAGTTCTTGCTGCATTCGGTGATGCATGGCCCAGCCCACTATCGCCCGGGAGTACAAGTCGAGTACCACCGCCAGGTACAGCCACCCCTCACTGGTCCGGATATAGGTCATATCCGACACCCAACGCTGATTGATGTCGCAAGCAGCAAATTGGCGCTGTAATAGATTGGGCGCTACGGGGAGAAGATGTTGGCCACCACTCACGGGTCGCCAACGTTTACGAGTTCTGACCCTGATACCGTTTCTCCGCATCAAGCCCGCGATGCGATGCCGCCCACAGGCGAAACCCTGCGTTAGAAGTTCGGCATGAATTCGCCGATGGCCATAGATGCCGTTGACCTCAGCATACACCAGCCGGATTTCGCGCAGTAGTTGTCGGTTCGCCATCTCTCGCGCCGAAGGGGGGCGGTGTAGCCACGCATAGTAGCCACTGCGGGACACACGAAACAGTTGGCACATCGGGGCTACTGGGTAGCGGCCCGACAGTGCCTGAATCGCGCGGAATTTCACTTCGTGGGTTGCGAGAAGATGGCGAGCGCTTTTTTTAGGACATCGCGCTCCATGGTAACGCGGGCCAGCTCATCCCGCAGTCGCTTGAGCTCGGCGGCTTCACCGGTCTGTTTGCCTCGGCCGGGGAAGGCATCGGGTCCGGCGTCTTGGAGCTGACGCTTCCACTTGCCCAGCAGCGACTCGGTAATGTCGAAGGCTTGGGCAACATGCCGTAACGGGGTGCCGGCAAGTACCTGCTCAACCGCTTCGCGCTTGAGGGCCTCCGGGAAAGTACGTCTGGTCTTGATCATGAACACTGCTCCTTGGTGGGGATTATCCACCTTAAGTTAGTGTCCACGGGGATCGGGACAGACCACGGGCGAGGATCTGTGCCCTTGATGCCCTTGCCCAGGTAAAGACCCTCCACGGCAAGGCCGGGGGATTTTGGCTTGCCAAACATCCCCCGGGCCTGCCGCCCGGCGAGGGCGCTTTTGACTTCCCAGGGAAACCAAGACCTAACACCAATGGTCAGCAGACAGACGGTGTTGTCTTGGTTTAGCATTTGCTGAAATTCAACGGAGTGTAATGAATGCATGGTTTTAGCAAGTGTATCGTCCTGGTCAGCCTGCTGCTGGTCGGTTGTAGTACCGCGTCCGGACTTCCGGACGACCCCTTTGCGGGTAAGGCGCGGGCATTGAGCATCGTCCTGGTCAACCATACGGACCGCTACGTATCGCAAGCCTTTGTGGATAAATATTGGGCTGCGAATATGGGGAAGCGTTATCCGGATGGCTCGCCGCGAGGTGGATATTCTTCTGTTTGTTGCTATTCGGGCGTGACTGATTGGCGCAAGCCGGTACGGGTAATGTGGGAGTGGGGGAGAGAAGAAGAGCCGGGCGTAGGTAATAAAAACGGTACCTACACTCCGGGTAAATTGATTCTTCCTGACGAGGAGCATGTTGTGATGGCCAAATTGCCGCCTCGTTTTCCAGTGGATAGCCCCGATATGTTTAAGCAAGAAACCTCTTTGTGTGTAATTTTTAGAGATTTGAATACTGTAGAATTGGACTATGCGGTAGGTAGCGTAGCTTGCGCTAAAAAATAAGGATAAATCAATGAGTTTGCGGCAGTCTGGAAATTATATTGATGATGGCATCCTAGATGCGGCGGCGGAGCAGGCTAGAATGGCCCGCTACAGAAAGGAACACGGTTGGGATGACTATAAAACCGCAATGGATCGGGTTCGATGCCGGCTTTGTGCAAAGATTAGTCTTTATTTTGATGGCACTGGCAATAATCTGTACAGCGAGCAGGCGAAGCAGCCAGAGAAGCAAGCGATATCAAATGTGGGGAGGCTATTTCTCGCAAATTTGGAAGATAAAGGACAAGACTCTTTTCGAGAGTACGTGCCTGGGGTTGGTACTAATTTCAATTCAAAATTTTACGACATCGGCGAGGATAAGGGTGGCACCTTAGGTTTGGCATTCGGCAAGGGTGGTGAAATGCGTTTGCAGCATGCGCTGCGCCGTTTTGCCGAAATATTAGATGTTGAGTATGGCGATGGAGCAATGAGTCACATTCCAGTTATTCAAGTGAATGTGTTTGGCTTTTCGCGTGGTGCAACGCTAGCAAGGGCCTTTGTGCTTAGGTTGTTTAAAGAGCAATGCGAAATTACCGAGGGCGGTGCCGTCAAATGGAAGTCCCACTTTGGTAGAAGGGTGCCGCTGGAGCTAAATTTCCTGGGATTGTTTGATACCGTGGCGTCTGTCGGTGGCCCAGGGATGCATGCCGATTGGGCGAAAGATTTACGGATTCCTACACAAGTAAAGCGTTGTGTGCATTTGGTGTCCGCACATGAGGTTCGCCAGGCCTTTCCTTTGGACTCCATTGCACATGATGGCGCATATCCGAACAATAGCGAAGAGGTGATTTACCCTGGCGTGCATTCGGATGTCGGTGGTGGATATTATCCGAATGAGCAAGGCCGCAGTAATGACCTGGCTAAAATTCCACTGAGAGAAATGTATTTTGAAGCGCTTAAGGCAGGCGTGCCGCTACTTTCTTTGAAGGATATGGATGCGAAAGCTCGACCTCAATTCTATTTAAGTGATGATACGACTGTTGATTCTTATATTGCCTATCGGGAGGCGCTCACTAGTTCCGGCGGCGATCTGGTTAGCCAAATCCGCGACCATCGCATTCCTTTGTTCAAATGGCGTAGCGCCTTGGCGCGCAGTGACGATAATACGCCCCTGTTGTCCGGTCTGATTCCCAAGGCGAATTGTGAGGCGTGCTTAGCCGCGCCGGAGGCAAGGCCGCAGTTCAAGTTTGATGACAAGCGTTGGAAGGACAAGGTGCCTGAGGATGCGACCGAACAGGGCAAGCAGCTGGTCACCGAACAGAAGCGGCTTATCCGTCAGATTGAGTTCATCCGCAACCCGTATGAGGGTACTGGCCAGGACCGGCATCCGCGAGCCCAGACCGACTACGAAAAGTTGATCCTGAGCGGCTGGGACAGCACGGTGCCGGTGTCGGATGCCGTGGCGGCCTTCCTGGCCAATCACGTTCATGACTCCGTGGCGCACTTTTCCGGCTGGCCCTGCGCGCTCTACGACCCTAGGGAGATTTTCCTCCACCGAGACACGGTCCTGGCTCAGGGAGATGCGCTAGGGCAAGGGGCGGTAGTCTAGCCGGCGTGGCCTTTGCCCTTATGGCTAGTCTATAACCATAGAATGGGGTTTCTAGGAGCGTATTGTGCTAATAGAAATAACAAGAATTCTAGGGTTCGAGCTTGGCGCGTGGCAAGTGGATGTGTTGCTTGAGCTTAGCGAGCTTGAGTCGATTCCGGATTGGGAAGTTATTGTTTTTGCTCTTCCTATCCTGCCGGGGCAGGTGTTTTTCATTGATAGACCATATCGGGATGTTCATGAGCTGGCGCTGGCTGGCCGGCTTGTGGAGGGGGAGTGGCGAGCCAAGATGCAGATGATCGATCCAATGGGGGTAGGTCGTTCAATGGATTCCGCAAAGCTGGCTTTGGTAAGAAGCATCAATGCGTCGATCGTGGCTGCGAAAAAGGGCGGCGAAGTAGTGGTGCAGCGATAGATGGACCGGAGGGGGAAGCATCAAATGTGGTTGGAGAAATCAAGATCGCCAGGTGCTGCGTTTGGGCTTTGGCAGGTGGACTTGTTGCTAGAACCATCCGAAATGGCGTCGATCCAAGGCCGTACGCCTGTCCGGTTTGAGCTACCGGTTCTGGCTGGGCAAATGTTTGACGTTGTCCGGCCTTTCCGGGGAGTTACCGATCCATTCATGACGGGGCGGATTGTGAACGGAGTGTGGCGCGCTGTGATTAGGACGGTCAGCGTTGAGCCTGAGAGCATGTCTCATGTTCGCCGCGTCCTGGCTCAGCACATCAACGCAGGGATTCGGAGCCGAACAAAGGGCCGCGAAGCGGACCTAGACGGGTGACTGGTAATACCCGTCTTTTTTCTCATTTTGATCCAAAACACCCCGGTTTCGGCCTGATTTTAGGCAATAAAAATACTATTGTCATTGCATGATGTCTTGCTCTCCAGTAGGAAGAAGCGTTGGAGCCAGCGACCCTAGAGCAGGGGAGCAACGTCTTGAAGGTGGCCTGAATGCGCCGCGCAACCTCATGGCGATCTGCGCGACATCTTCTTGCTTGGTTCCTTCATCAGCTTGTGGTGCATTGAAATGAAAGATAAAGACGCTCAATTAGATATTGTGAAAGCAAGCTCTAGGCCGTGGATGTTATGGCGGACATATTTAATTCGCTGGCTAATTTTTGGGTTTATTGCGGGCGCTATCGGACGACCTATTACCGAGAATATTGACCACTATTGGCAGCAGGTAGCTATGCAGGGGCTTAGTGGATTGGTATTTGGATTAGCCTGCTGGGTGGTATTCACGCCACTACAAAATAAAGTCAATCCTTCTCGAAAGCGCTGGCTTAGTTGGGTAACTGTTATCGGGACATGGATGAGTATGAAGTTTGTGTTTGCCGGGATTATGCTATACGCGTTTAACGTGCAAATCCGGTAGGCCTCGTATTTGTCTGCTTGAGTTTTGTTAAGTCAGACTTCATTGCCATTATTGAAGATCCCGCTCAGCAGCATTCCGAAGTTTCCTCAAAGTGTTGCGCAGATACGACATGAATCGTGTCAGTCGCATAAATTTTTTCTGATAGAATCTTGCCCATAATTTTGAAATCCAATATTTTACATAATATAGATTATGCGAACTATAAGCCGTCTTCGATATCAGAGAAGCGCCGTGGCCTCGCAGTCCTCCGAATGCGCCGCTGCTACTCTGCAAACGCTTCGCCCGCCTCTGGACACGTGAAGCCCGCGGTCGCGTCGGCGCGGCGCTTCAGCATCATCACGATGTCGCCCAGCTGTGACCAGTCGCCGTGCGCGTGATGCCCGACCAGCTCCTGCATCATCGCCTAAACTGACAATCGTTCTCTCTCTCTCAGGTGCGAGACCAGCCATGGCCAGGCATTCCTCTTTAGAGCGGCCCCGTCCTTTCCGATTGGTGCCCTATTTTTTTCTGCTATCGCTATTGCTGATGGGCATTGCTACCGGATTGATGGCCGGCTATCTGCGACATTACTCCGGCGAGCAGCTGCTGCAGCTGGAGAAAAGCCGCGCGGCGTCGCTGGCGCAGATTTTCGAAAATTCGCTATGGAGCGATTTCAGGCCATTGATCCCGCTGGCCAACAAGCCGGCCAAGCTGCAGCAGGCGGCGCGGCAGGCCAAATTGCGCGACGCGGTGGTGGAGTTGATGCGCGGGACCGACGTCATCAAGCTCAAGGTATACGCGCTCAACGGCTTGACGCTGTTTTCCACCGATGCCGAGCAGATAGGCGAAGACGAAAGCGACAACGGCGGCTACCGTTCGGCCGCTGCCAATGTGCCCGCCAGCGAATTGGCCCACAGCCACAGCATTGATGCGTTTGAGCGCACGCTGACCGAGCGCGACATCATCTCCACCTATGTGCCGGTGCACGCGCCCGATGGCAAAGTCGAAGGCGTGCTTGAAGTTTATCTGGACGCCACGCCATTCGTTTCAAGCTCGTCTCGACGGTTGATGTGGCTTACGCTGGCCATCTGCGCGTTGATGGGGGTGCTGTTCATCGCCCAAATGCTGGTCGTTCTCCACGCCGGGCGAATCATAGCCCGGCAGGCCTTGGCTCTTGAGGATGCCAATCGCGATCTGGACCAACGTGTGGCGGAGCGGACCCAGGCGCTGGAAAACGCCAATCAACAGCTTGAGGGGGAGATATCCGAACGCCGCCGCGCCGAGGACCGGCTTGACCGGCTGGCGCACCACGATCCATTGACCAGCCTGCCCAACCGCCTGCTGTTCCACAAACGCCTGCAACAGGCGCTGGACCGCCCGGAGATTGGCGAGCGCGGCCTAGCCCTGCTGTATATCGACCTGGACCGTTTTAAGGATGTCAATGATACGATGGGCCATTATGTCGGCGACCAGCTGCTGATGGCAGTGGCCGCCCGCCTCTCCGCCCATGTTCGTCCACAAGATTTGCTGGCCCGGCTGGGCGGCGACGAATTCGTTTGCGTGCTCGATCAGCTGGACAGCCGCGACACCGCAGGCATCGTTGCCGAAAAACTGTTGTCGTTGTTCAACCAACCCTTTGCCGTCCATGACAACGACCTTTATCTGTCTGCCAGCATAGGCATCAGCTTTGCCCTGGGCGATGGCGCGGATGTCGACACCCTGGTGCGCAATGCCGACATCGCCATGTATCAGGCCAAGTCGACCGGCCGCAACCGCTGCCAGCCCTACACCCCCGAATTGTCCGCGGCGGCCGAGGCGAGAGTCGCCATAGAAAGACAATTGCGTCAGGCACTGGACAATCACGAGATCGAAGTGCATTACCAGCCCAAGGTCGACTCGGCTAGCGGCGCCTTGATCGGCGCGGAGGCGCTGGCAAGGTGGAACAGTCCTATGCTGGGCAGCGTGCCCCCTGCCCGCTTCATCCCCATTGCCGAAGAGTGCGGACTGATCCTGCCGCTGGGCGAGCTGGTGCTGGAGAAAACCTGCCGCCAACTGGCGCAATGGCGCCAGCAAGGCTTCAGCATTCCGTCGGTTTCGGTCAATTTGTCAGTCAAGCAACTGGAGCACGATGATTTGCCTCAACGGATACAGGCTTTGCTGGACAGGCATGGGCTAGCCCCCGGCCAGCTGGAGTTGGAAATCACCGAAAGCGTGATCATGGCGGTGGATGACGCCATTGTCACGCTGGCGGCGCTGCGCAAGCTGGGAGTCCGGCTGTCCATCGACGACTTCGGCACCGGCTATTCATCGCTGGCCTATCTCAGACAACTACCGGTGCAAGTCCTGAAAATAGATCGCAGCTTCATCATGGGCATCGGCGCCGGCAAGGATGGCGAGGCCATCATCCGCACCATCATCGCACTCGCCGCCAGCCTGGGGCTGGACCCGGTGGCGGAGGGCGTGGAGACGCAGGCCCAAGTGGATTTTCTGCGGCAGGCCGGCTGCACCGCGATCCAGGGCTTCCACTACGGCCGGCCCCAGCCGCCGCAACGCTTCATGGCGGACTGGCACGACAAGATAGGCATTTGATCCCATCCTTTCAGACTATCCAGAACGTCACGGAACCCATAGACCGGTCATAATCTCGATTCCACTTCAACCGCCGCATGAAAGGCGATGAATATGACCGGAAAACTCGAGAAAGTGCTGTATACCGCCAAGGCCCACACCACCGGCGGCCGCGACGGGCGCTCAGTCAGCGATGACAGCCTGCTGGATGTCAAGCTGGCCGTGCCCAAGGCAATGGGCGGCGCAGGAGGCGCGACCAATCCGGAGCAACTGTTCGCCGCCGGCTATTCGGCCTGCTTCATGGGGGCCATCCGCCATGTGGCCGGGCTGAAAAAAATCGCCGTTCCGGCCGATGCCAGCATCGATGCCAGCATTGCCATCGGTCCGATTCCAAAAGGCTTCGGCATCGCCGCCCAGTTGGATATCAGCCTGCCGGGCATGGCGCGAGAAGCGGCCCAGGATCTGGTTGACGCCGCCCACCAGGTATGTCCCTACTCCAACGCCACTCGCGGCAATATAGAAGTCATCATCACCGTCAAGTAGCGGCATCCCAGGCTGGCCGCAGCCGGCTGCCTCTCCCATCGGAAACCGACGTACATCAGCCATATCAAAATCATGGATGGCCGGCTGACATCGCAAGAGAAAACCGCCCCGGCATGCCGGGGCGGTTTTCTTTGGCGCTGACCGCAAGCGTCAAGGCTTGGCGGTTTCGGACAGGCGTTGCGCCAGCTCGGCCAGCGTCATCTGCGGGTAATGCTTGTGCAGCAGCAGAGCCAGTTCCTGTTCGAACTGCTGCCAGGAGGTCAGCCTGTCCTGCATGCCATCGGCCACCGCCTGGCTGATCATGCCGGCGGCGACGGTGCCGTTGCTCAGGCGGTCGATCAGAATCAGGCTGCCGCTGCCGCGGCAGTTCCGGTACGAATCAAACACTGCCGGGTTGTTGAGCGAGATGCGGCACAGACCGATTTCGTTGAGCGCCAACGCCTCGGCCGGGGTATTGGCCAACGTATTGATGTCCACCCGGTGCTGGATGGATTCGATGCGGCCGGTCACGTATTTGCCAGCCAACTTGAAGCCGTACTCCTTGCCAGGCCGCAGCGGCACCTCGCCCATCGCCACCAGGTTGGCGTCGAAGCTGCGCGACACATGGGGCGCCGCCTCGTCGGCGCGCACCAGCATGTCACCGCGCGAGATGTCGATTTCGTCTTCCAGCGTCAGAGTGACGGCCTGGCCGGATGACGCTCTGGGCAAGCTGCCGCCATAGACGACGATTTCTTTCACCCGGCTTTGCTTGCCGGAGGGCAAGGCCACAATGCGGTCGCCCTGGTGGATGCTGCCGGACGCCACCGTGCCGCAGAAGCCGCGGAAATCCAGATTGGGCCGGTTGACGTATTGCACCGGCAGGCGGAAGACGTCCAGCGCCACGTCGTGGCTGATCTGCACCGTTTCCAGCAGATGCATCAGGGGCGGCCCCTGATACCAGGGGGCGGCCTCGCTGTGGCTGACCACATTGTCGCCGCGCAGCGCGGACAGCGGCACAAAGCGGATGTCGGGGATGTCCAGGTGTTCGGCGAAGGTCAGATATTCGTCGCGGATGCGGTTGAACACGTCTTCGCTATAGTCCACCAGGTCCATCTTGTTCACCGCCACGATCACATGGCGGATGCCCAGCAGGCTGACGATATGGCTGTGGCGGCGGGTCTGGGTCTGCACGCCGCGCCTGGCGTCTATCAAGATGATGGCCAGGTTGCTGGTGGAGGCGCCGGTGGCCATATTGCGGGTGTACTGTTCGTGCCCCGGGCAGTCGGCGATGATGAATTTGCGCTTGTCGGTGCTGAAGTAGCGGTAGGCGACATCGATGGTGATGCCCTGTTCCCGCTCGGCCTGCAGGCCGTCCACCAGCAATGCCAGGTCTATGTTCTGGTCGGTGGTGTTGTACTTCTTCGAGTCGCGTTCTATCGCCGCCAACTGGTCTTCGAAAATCAGCTTGGAGTCGTGCAGCAGGCGGCCTATCAGAGTGGATTTGCCATCGTCGACGCTGCCACAGGTGATGAAGCGCAGCATGTCCTTGTTTTCATGCTGGCGCAGGTATTCCAGGATGTCCCCGGAGATCAGTTCGGATTGGTGCGACATTAGAAATACCCTTCCATTTTCTTCTTTTCCATCGAGCCGGCGCTGTCGTGGTCTATCAGCCGGCCCTGGCGCTCGGAGGTGCGGGTCAGCAGCATCTCCTGGATCACCTCGGGCAAGGAGGTGGCGCCGGACTCCACTGCGCCGGTCAGCGGGTAGCAGCCCAGCGTGCGGAAGCGTACCTTGCGGGTTTCGATGCGGGCCTTTTCCTCTGGAGTCAGATACTGCAGGATGCGGTCGTCGTCTATCATGATCAGCATGCCGTCGCGCTCCACCACCCGGCGCTCGGCGGCGAAGTACAGCGGCACGATCTCGATGCTTTCCAGATAGATGTATTGCCAGATGTCCAGCTCGGTCCAGTTGGACAGCGGGAACACGCGGATGCTCTCGCCCTTGTCTATCTTGCCGTTGTAGATATTCCAGAGTTCCGGTCGCTGGTTTTTCGGGTCCCAGCGATGGTTCTTGTCGCGGAAGGAGTAAACGCGCTCCTTGGCGCGGCTTTTCTCCTCGTCCCGGCGCGCGCCACCGAAGGCCGCGTCGAACTTGTATTTGTCGAGGGCCTGCTTTAAGCCCTCGGTCTTCATCACGTCGGTGTGCTTGGCGCTGCCGGCGGTAAAGGGATTGATGCCGGCATCCACGCCGTCTTGATTGATGTGGACGATCAGATCCCAGCCGTTTTCCCTGGCCTGTTTGTCGCGCAGTGCGATCATCTCGCGGAATTTCCAGGTGGTGTCCACGTGCATCAGCGGAAACGGCGGCTTGCCCGGATAGAAAGCCTTCTTGGCCAGGTGCAGCATCACCGCGGAGTCCTTGCCGATGGAGTACAGCATCACCGGGTTTTCGAATTCCGCCGCCACTTCGCGGATGATGTGGATGGACTCGGCCTCCAGTTGTTGCAGGTGAGTCAGCCTTGCTTGATCGATATCCATGCTTGCAGCCCGTTCTTTGATGAGGCCAATCTACCGGAAATGTCCTGAGGCGTTCAAAACCGATTGGATATATCAATATAAACTTAGCAAATCTTAAAAAATGAATTCAAAGAATAAGCAAGACACGACGCGTAAGCCGCAGCCGGGCGTGTAATATTAGAAAAACTGGCGTACCGGCTAAAGTTGTCGGCCAACCGGTCGATAGAAGTTCAGAAAACCGTTTTCATCCACCGGATGCGAATCACAATAACAGCAGCACTCAGTCCGTGATGACAGCTTGGCAGCTCATTGGCCCTAATTTGCAACATACCTGTTTGATGGCAGATCAGGCAGGGGCTTGGGAGACGACGTCATGTCAGCTTCATCTATCAGTAGTAGCGTCGGCCCGCTTGACGTGCAGTCCATTGTCAGCCAATTGGTCGCCGCTGATTCGCAACCGCTGGTTCAAAGCCAGCAGCGGGTCAGCAATTACCAGTCGGAACTGAGCACCCTGGGTCAGGTTAGCTCCGCCTTGTCCAGCCTGCAGTCCGCCGCTACGACATTGGCATCGGGAACCTTCCTGCAGCAGTTCAGCGCAACCTCTTCCGACAGCACCATCGCCACCGCCACCGCCACCACTGGCGGCGCCGCCGGATCGTATGTGCTAAACGTGTCGCAGCTGGCGCAGTCCCGTCAGCTGGTTTTTGACCAAGGCTCCAACGGCAAGCCGATTACCGACGAAAACGCCGCGCTATCCGGCGCGCCCTCTTCGTTGACGTTCAGCGTGAATGGCACCAGCAGCACCGTGCAGCTCAGCAATAATGGCAGCCCGACCTCGCTGTCCTCCATCGCCAGCAGCATCAATGGCGCCGGCATTGGCGTATCCGCCTCCATCGTGCAATACAACAACAATTACTCGCTGGTGCTGAACTCCACCCAGGCCGGCCCCAGCAACGCATTCTCGATCACCTCGGGCGGGACGGACAGCAGCTCCACTTCCGGGAACACGCTGGCGGGCCTGCAGCAAAGCAGCATCGCAGCCGGAGAGTCGACCAACGCCCAGAATGCGCTGATGACGGTGAACGGCGTCAACGTCTCCTCCAGCAGCAATGCCGTCACCAATGTGATCAACGGCACCACGGTTAACCTGGAGAAAGTCGGCCAGGTCACGATCAACATGAGTCAGAACACCGCCAATATCACCTCCACGCTGCAGAGCTTTGTTTCGGCCTACAACCAGGTGGTATCAGCGACCAATTCCGCCACCAGCAGCTCCACCACCGTGGGTAATGCCCCGGCCAACACTGATATCAGCAGCGACCTGACCGGCCTGCAAGAGCAACTGGCGGACATGTTGGGCACCCCGGTGCCGGGAGCGGATCCGGTCAATTCCTACGCCTATCTCGCCCAGGTGGGAATCACCCAGAGCGCGGACGGCACGCTGGCGCTCAACTCGACTACGTTCAACGCGGCGCTGACGGCCAACCCATCCGCGGTGTCGAACCTGTTCGGCAACGCCCAGAATACCGGTGTCGGCAACACCTTCAACACCGCCATCAACAATCTGCTAGGACCGACCGGCTTGATAACCATCGATCAGAACAATCTCAACTCGCAGGTGACGACCGAGCAGCAGCTGCAAGGCCAGTTGCAAAGCCAGCTCACCAACGAACAAAGCAGCCTGCTGACCGAATACTCCAATCTCAACAGCGAACTGTCGCAGATGGAGCAGGCATCAAGCAGCATGGCCAACCTGCTATAGCCTGACTCCCTTGCCTCTCGCGGGCGGTCCCCTTGGCTGGAGGCCGCCTTTTCTTTTGGCGTATACTCGTCCAAATCCCGTCACCGCCAGATTGGCCGGAACTCATGGCCAGCCGACACGTCCGATTTTCATGACTCCAGACATCAATCTCCCCCGTCGCCACTTGCTGCAATGGCTAGCCATCGGCACCGGCGTCGGCATTTTGCAAGGATGCCGCTCCATGCCCGATCAAACCGCACAGCCCGCCGTCCGCACCCAAGTCTGCCTGTATCTGACCGCCTGCTCCGGCATCGTGCCAGCGAAACAGCGCCAGCTGGCCTTGCCGCGCCTGGAGCGGGCCGGTTTCCAGCTGGAAAACACCGCTGCGCTGGAGCGCGCATACCAACGCTTTGCCGGTAGCGACGAACAAAGGCTGGGCGACTTGCAGGCCCTGCTGTCCATGCCGCAACTTCCCCCGCTGACGCTGGCCGCGCGCGGCGGCTATGGCGCAATGCGGCTGCTGCCGCATTTCGACTTTGCCCGCCTGGGCGCGCGGCTGAAGGATTCGCACACGCTGCTGGTGGGCTACAGCGACTTCTGCGCCATCCAGCTGGCGCTGCTGGCCAAGAGCGGCGTCGGCAGCTTCGCCGGCCCAATGCTGGCCGATTTCGGCGGGGCGAATCCCAGCTCCTACACCATCAACGAGTTCTTCAGCGCCATCACCTCCCCGCAACGCAGCCTGCGCATTCCCATAGGGCAAACCCAGGCCAGCGGAGAGGGCATCTTCTGGGGTGGCAACCTGAGCGTGCTCTCCAGCCTGGCCGGCACGCCTTATCTGCCGGACATCAAGGGCGGCCTGCTGTTCCTGGAGGACGTCGGCGAGCAACCGTACCGGGTGGAACGCATGTTGCAGCAGCTGCACCTTGCCGGCGTGCTGTCGCGGCAGAAAGCCATCTTTCTGGGCGACTTCTCGATGCAGAAGCATCAGGATGTCTACGATCCGCACTACAATTTCGATGCGGTCGTCGCCGAACTGCGCCGCATCAGCGGCGTGCCGGTGTTCACCGGCATTCCCTTCGGCCACATTGCCAACAAGACCACGCTGCCGCTGGGCTATCCGGCGCGCTTCGATGCCGATGGCGGCGGGCTGAGCCTGCAATTCTTCAACTACCCGACCATTGCGCCTACCGGCCTGCAGCCAGAGGCCATTCTCGGAACGCAGCTGGCCTGACCGCCGCGGCGGAATAATGCCATGTCAAACGCTTGACTCGGGCGCGTCGCTGGTGCAGTTTGACTGTTTTGCGCTCAGGCAGCAGCGTTGCCTCATCTGGAGATTGCATGGCTATCCGTCACAAACCTCTGGCCGGCCTGGTTCTGGCCGGCTTGCTGTCCCCTTGCCTTGCCGCGGAGTCTGGCTACCAGACGCCTCCGCCCGAACTGGCGGCACTGGTGGACGCGCCGCGCACGCCTTTGCAGTCGCTCAATCCCCAGCGCGATACCATTCTGCAAACCCATAGGCCCGGCCTGCCCGGCATAGCGGACGTGTCGCAGCCTGAGTTGAGACTGGCTGGCTTGCGCTTGAATCCCAGAATGCACGCCGGCAGCCGCTTCGAGTTCGGCAATGCGCTGACTTTGCTGGATATCGCTAGCGGCAAGAGCCGCGCGGTGGCCGGCCTGCCGGCCAGCCCCCGCATCGCCGACAGCCAATGGTCGCCCGATGGCAAGCGGGCGGCGCTGAGCCTGTGGGGAGACAAGGGTGTGGAGCTGTGGCTGCTGGATGCCGCCAAGGCGCGGGCGCACCGCCTGGGCGGCTTTCATCTCAACGCCAGCAGCGGCCGCGGCTTTGCCTGGACCGGCCAGCAATTGCTGGTCAAGCTGCGCCCCGCAGGACAGGGCGCGGCGCCAGAGAAGCCGACCACGCCTGCCGACCCCAATATCCAGCAGAGCCTGGGCGGCAAGTTGTCGCAAACCCGCACGTATCCGGACCTGCTGAAAACGCCGTACGACGCCGATCTGCTCGATTACGAGCTGACCAGCCAGCTGGCGCTGGTGGATGCGGACGGCAAGGTGCGCAATATCGGCAAGCCCGACCGCTACCTGGCGGTGCAGCCCTCGCCGGATCGGCAGTATCTGCTGTCGGTGCGCCTGCAGCGCCCCTACTCCACCCTGGTGCCGATCGACCGCTTTCCGCAACGGATCGAGGTGCTGGACATGAAGGGCCGCAGCGTGCACTTGGTGGCGCAGCGCCCGCTGCTGGAGCGCCTACCGTCCGGCAACGATGCGGTGGAAAGCGGTCCGCGCGAGGTGGAGTGGCGCGCCGACGCGCCAGCGTCGCTGTTCTGGGCTGAGGCCCAGGATGGCGGCGATCCGGCGCTAGACGCCAAAGTGCGGGATGCCTTGTATCTTCAGGCGGCGCCGTTCACCCAGCCGCCGTTCAAGCTGCAGGAGCTGGCCAGCCGCTTTGCCGATATCCAGTGGGGCCGCGACGATCTGGCCCTGGTCAGCGAATACTGGTGGAAAACCCGCGACATCAAGACCTGGCGCGTCCAGCCCGGGCATCCCGGCAAAACCGCCGAGTTGCTGAACAGCCGCAAATCGGAAGACCGCTACGCCGATCCGGGCGCACCGGCGATGATCAGCAATGGCCAGGGACAATCCCTGCTGCAAACCAGCGCCGACGGCCACAGCCTGTATCTGCTCGGCGACGGCGCCAGTCCGGAAGGCGACCGCCCGTTCATCGACAAGTTTGATCTGAACAGCAAGCAAAGCGCCCGGCTGTGGCGATCGAAGGCACCATGGTACGAACAGCCGCTGGCGGTGCTGGATGGGCAGAAAGCGTTGCTGAGCCGCGAGCAGGTGGAGCAGCCGTCCAATCTGTATCTGAAAACGCTGGGACAGGACGACGGCCTGCGTCAGCTGACTTTCTTCGCCCACCCCACCCCGCAATTGAAAAGCGTGCACAAGCAGCAACTACGCTACAAGCGGGCGGATGGAGTGGACCTGACCGCCACCCTGTACCTGCCTCCCGGCTACGACGCCAAGCGCGACGGCCCGCTGCCGATGCTGATGTGGGCGTATCCCGCCGAGTTCAAGAGCGCCGACGCCGCCAGCCAGGTCACCGACTCGCCGTACCGTTTCAACCGCATCGGCTACTGGGGACCGGAGGCCTTGCTGGCGCGCGGCTACGCGGTGCTGGATGACCCCACCATGCCCATCGTCGGCGAAGGCAGCCAGGAGCCCAACGACAGCTACCTGCCGCAATTGAAGATGGACGCGCAGGCCGCGGTGGACGAGGTGGTGAAACTGGGGGTGGCCGATCGCGACCGCATCGCCATCGGCGGCCATTCCTATGGCTCGTTCATGACTGCCAACCTGCTGGCGCACACCCGGCTGTTCCGCGCCGGCATTGCCCGATCCGGAGCTTTCAATCGCACGCTGACGCCATTCGGCTTCCAGTCGGAAGAGCGCAACTTCTGGCAGGCGAAGGATGTGTACCAGACCATGTCGCCGTTCAACTACGCCGACCAGATCAAGGACGCCTTGCTGATGATCCATGGCGAGGCCGACAACAATCCGGGCACCTTCCCCATCCAAAGCGAGCGAATGTACCAGGCGTTGCAGGGGCTGGGCGGCACCGCGCGGCTGGTGATGCTACCGGCGGAAAGCCACGGCTACCGCGCGCGCGAATCCATCCTGCACATGTTGTGGGAGGAAGACCGCTGGCTGGATCAATACGTCAAGCACGCCAAGCCGCGGCCGGCGGGAACGCAGCCATAGCGGCGGGTTCCCGCCGCTCCTGCCGCGCAACGGCGCCTTGGATTCTGACCGAAATGACAGCGCATAACGGCGCAGTCAGGACTCCAGAAATGAAAACGGCCCTGACAGCGCGCGCTATCAGGGCCGGATGGGATGGTTTCCGATCTCAGCTATGCTGCCGGGCGAAATCCTGCATGAAGTTGACTAGCGATTTCACGCCCTCGATCGGCATCGCGTTGTAGATGGAAGCGCGCATGCCCCCCACCGCGCGATGGCCCTTCAGTTGCACCAGGCCGTTCTTGCGCGCCTCCAGCAGGAATATTTCGTCCAGCGCCTCGTCCTTCAGCTTGAATACCACATTCATCTTGGAGCGGAACGGCGCTTCGATATGGGTAGAGTAGAAGCCTTCGCTGCCGTCTATCACGTGATACAGCAGGCCGGCCTTTTCCTCGTTGCGGGTGGCGATGCCCTTGATCGCGCCCTGCTCCTTCATCCACTTGAACACCAGGCCGGCGATATAGATGGGGTAGGTGCCGGGCGTGTTGTACATCGAGTCGGCGTCGGCGTGCACCTGATAGTTCATCATGGTGGGAATGTCCGCTTTCGCCTTGCCCAGCAGATCCTCGCGGATCACCAGCACGGTCAGGCCGGAGGGGCCGATGTTCTTCTGCGCGCCGGCATAGATCATGCCGAAGCGGCTGACATCCACCTCGCGCGACAGGAAGTCGGACGACATGTCGCAGACCAGCGGCACACCGTCCAGCGTGGACGGGATGTGCGGAAACTGTAGCCCGCCTATGGTTTCGTTGGAGGTGTAATGCAGATAGGCGGCCTTGGGATCGCGCTGCCAGGCGGACTCGTCTGGCACGTAGCCGAAATTGCGGTCCTCGCTGCTGGCCACGACATTCACTTTAGCGTAGCGTTTGGCCTCCTTGATCGCCAGCTTGGACCAGTGGCCGGTGTTGACGATGTCGATGCTGGCCTTGTCGCCCAGCAGATTGAGCGGCGCCATCGCGAATTGCAGCGAAGCGCCGCCCTGCAGGAATAGCACCTTGTAGTTGGCGGGAATCTGCATCAACTCGCGCAGGTCGTGCTCGGCGTCATGGATGATGCTCATGAATTCCTTGCCGCGATGGCTCATCTCCATCACGCTCATGCCCGAGCCATGCCAATCCAGCAATTCGCTTTGCGCCTCGGCCAGCACCTGGTGCGGCAGGACGGCGGGACCGGCGGAAAAGTTGTACACCTTGGCCATGTCTATCCTTTATCTGTTGCGTGTATTGGGGTCAGCCGGCTTGGGCTGTCAGTACGAGTGTATAAAAAAACCGGCACGTCCCGCCAGGGATGCGCCGGTTTTCCTTGAGCCGCCATCGCAGGCGGCTCAGTTGCTCAGCAGAAAATGGGCGCGCGCCACTGCAACCGGCTTGCTGCGGTCATCTTGCCAGGCTTCAATCAGCACATGGGCCACCCGCTTGCCCTGCTTGGTGATTTCGCATTGGGCGCTCAGCGTCTGCGGGCGCCCCGGGCGCAGGTAGTCCAGCGAGAAGTCCACTATCTTCGGCGCTTCCAGCGATTCGCGGTTCCACATCAGATGTATGATCGCCGCGCTTTCCATAAAGCCGCCAATCAGGCCGCCATGCAGCGCCGGCAAGGCGGTATTGCCGACATTGCGTTTGGCGAACGGCAGGTCGAAGCGCAACTCGCCCGCGTCGTCCTCGCTCAGTTCCACTCCCATCAGCTTGACATAGGGCAACGTGTCCACGATCTCGGCAAAGGCCTTGCGTTCGCGCAGCTCGGCGAAGCGTTGCATGAATTCGCTCATGGCCGGCCCTCCTCCTGAAGCATAGGCGTACGGCTGGACTCGCGCATGAAGGTGGCCACGCCGTGGGCGATGGGGTCGGCCGGATTCTCGTGATAGCACACCGCGCGGGTGAAAGCGATCTGACTGGCCAGCCGGTAGCATTCGGCGGTGCAGTAGATGGCCTTGCCCGGCGTGGCGGACTTCAGGTAGTCGATGCGCAGATCCAGGGTGGCGATGGTTTCCGCCCCCGGCAACTGGGTAGTCACGGCGATGGCGCTACAGGTGTCCACCAGCGAGGTGATCACCCCGCCATGGATGATGCCGGAGGTCGGATTGCCCACCAGGTCTTCGCGCCATGCCAGTTTCAGCGTGGGCTTGCGCCCCTCGGTGCCGACATATTCGAAACCCAGCGTCGCGCAGTGGGGGAAGGAGACGAAGAGCGCGCTCATCGCCTCCAGCACCTGCGGGTTGGCAGGGGTCGGAATCATTACGCTTCGCCCTGCTCCGCCGCGCCCGCGGCGTCGCCCTCTTCACCATCGACGTCGACTTCCGCCTCGGATTCGGCCACGATCTCCAGGCCGATCAGCTTTTCGCCATCGTCCAGGTTGATCAGGCGCACGCCTTGGGCCGAGCGGCCGGTTTCGCGCACTTCCGCCACCTTGGTGCGGATCAGCACGCCGCCGGTGGTGATCAGCATCACGTCGTCGGTTTCCTCCACCAGGCTGGCCGCAACCAGCTTGAGGCCGGTCTTGTCGGTCAGGTCCATGGCGATCACGCCCTGGGTGCCGCGGCTGGTCAGGCGGAAGTCGCCGACGCAGGTGCGCTTGCCGTAGCCGCCGTCGCTGGCGGTCAGCACCATCTGCTGCTCCGAGTTGCTCACCAGCAGCGAGATCACCTGCTGATCGTCAGCCAGCATCATGCCGCGCACGCCAGTGGCGTTGCGGCCCATGGCGCGGACTGCGGTTTCGCTGAAGCGCACGGCCTTGCCGGCGTCGGAGAACAGCATCACCTGGTCGTCGCCGTGGGTCAGCGCCACGCCGATCAGGTTGTCGCCGTCATCCAGGTTGACCGCGATGATGCCGGCAGTGCGCGGACGGGAGAAGTCCACCAGTGGGGTCTTCTTCACGGTGCCGTTGGCGGTGCACATGAAGATGAACTGGTCGTCGCGGAATTCCTTGACCGGCAACAGCGCGTTGATCTTCTCGCCCGCCTCCAGCGGCAGCACGTTGACCATCGGTTTGCCGCGGCTCTGGCGGCCGCCTTGTGGCAGATCGTACACCTTGCGCCAGTAGCAGCGGCCACGGCTGGAGAAGCACAGCACGTAGTCGTGGGTATTGGCGACGAACAGCGTTTCGATGAAGTCGTCGTCCTTGGTGGCGGCGGCCTGCTTGCCGCGTCCGCCGCGGCGCTGCGAGCTGTAGTCGTCTATCGGCTGCGCCTTGATGTAGCCGCTGTGCGAGATGGTCACCACCATGTCTTGCGGGGTGATCAGGTCTTCGATGTTGATGTCGCCGCCGTAAGGCTCGATCTCGGAGCGGCGCGGGTCGCCGAACTGGGCGCGGATGGCGGTCAGCTCGTCGGAGATGATCTGGTTGATGCGCTCCGGACGGGCCAGGGTGTCCAGCAGGTCCAGAATCACCGCCATGATGTCGCGGTATTCGCCGACGATCTTATCCTGCTCCAGGCCGGTCAGGCGCTGCAGGCGCATTTCCAGGATGGCCTGGGCTTGCGTGTCGGACAAGCGGTAGCCGTCGGTCTTCAGGCCGAAGCTTTCATCCAGGCCTTCCGGCCGGGCCTTGTCCGGATCGACACGCGACAGCATCTCTTCCACCAACTGCGAGCGCCAGACGCGGTCCATCAAGGCGATCTTGGCTTGCGGCGGGGTTTCGGAGGCCTTGATCAGCGCGATGATCTCGTCCACGTTGGACAGCGCGACGGCCAGGCCTTCCAGGATGTGGCCGCGCTCGCGGGCCTTCTTCAATTCGAAGATGGTGCGGCGGGTGACCACTTCGCGGCGGTGGCGCAGGAATTCCACCAGAATCTGCTTCAGGTTCAGCAGGCGCGGCTGGCCGTCGACCAGCGCCACCATATTGATGCCGAAGCTGTCCTGCAGCTGGGTCAGCTTGTACAGGTGGTTGAGTACCACTTCCGGCACTTCGCCGCGCTTCAGCTCGATCACCACGCGCATGCCGGACTTGTCCGACTCGTCGCGCAGGTCGGAAATGCCTTCGATCTGCTTGTCGCGCACCAGTTCGCTGATGCGTTCCAGCAGGCGCGCCTTGTTCACCTGATACGGAATCTCGTCGACGATGATCGCTTCGCGGTCGCCCTTGCCTATCGGTTCGGTATGGGTGCGCGCGCGCATGATCACGCGGCCGCGGCCGGTGCGGTAGCCTTCCTTGACGCCGGCGGTGCCGTAGATGATGCCCGCGGTCGGGAAGTCCGGCGCCGGAATGATGTCGATCAGCTCGTCTATCGTCAGCTCGCTGTTGGCCAGCAGGGCCAGGCAGGCGTCGACGACTTCATTCAAGTTGTGCGGCGGGATGTTGGTGGCCATGCCCACCGCGATGCCGGAGGAGCCGTTGATCAGTAGGTTGGGAAGCTTGGCCGGCAGGATCAGCGGTTCGTGTTCGGAGCCGTCGTAGTTGGGGCCGAAATCGACGGTTTCTTTTTCGATGTCGGACAGCAGCTCGTGCGCGATGCGCGCCATGCGGATTTCGGTGTAACGCATGGCGGCGGCGTTGTCGCCGTCCACCGAGCCGAAGTTGCCCTGGCCGTCCACCAGCGGGTAGCGCAGCGAAAAGTCCTGTGCCAAGCGCACGATGGTGTCGTACACCGCGGTGTCGCCGTGCGGGTGGTATTTACCGATCACGTCGCCAACGATACGGGCCGACTTCTTGTATGCGCGGTTCCAATCGTTGGACAGCTCGTGCATGGCGAACAGCACGCGGCGGTGCACCGGCTTGAGGCCGTCGCGCACGTCCGGCAGTGCGCGGCCCACGATCACGCTCATCGCGTAGTCGAGATAAGAACGGCGCATCTCCTCTTCGAGGCTGATGGGAATCGTTTCCTTGGCGAACAGGTTATCGGTCATAGTGTCTTGATTCGTAAGGATGATCCGGCCACCGTTCGCCAGGTGCGCGTCGTATTTGCTGAATTACGCCCAGGCAACGTGTAGCCGATAGATGTGACAATCTTTCCATTCTACCACGAAAGGCCGGGGCAATGCCCGCCCCGCAAGCGTTTGGGCCGCATGGGCGCTGCTTGCCGCGGACGCAAAAAAGGAGGGCCGAAGCCCTCCGTCAAGTCTTGTAGCCAGGAGTGTTACAAGAAAACTCAGTTCCAGCCTTGCGGCAGCTTGTAGCCGGCGAATTTCTGCTTGGTGTAGGTCTTGAAGGCCGGCGAATTGTAGGCGGCGATCACATCCTTTGCCCACGGCTTGCCGGCATCGGCGGCGCGCACCACGCCCCAGTTGACGTAGGCGTAGCTCTTTTCTTGGTAAACGACCTCGGTCAGCTTGATGCCGGAGCTGGTGGCATAGTTGCCGTTGATCACCGAGAAGTCCACATCGCTGCGCGAGCGCGGCAGTTGCGCGGCTTCCAGCTGGATGATCTTCACTTTCTTCAGGTTGACGGCGATGTCGCGCTCGGAGGCGGTCAGCGGGTTGACGCCCGGCTTCAGCTTCACCCAGCCCAGGTCGCTCAGCATCACCAGCGCACGGGCGAAGTTGGACGGATCATTAGGCGCGGCCAGGGTCACGCCAGGCTTGGCGTCCTTCAGCGACTTCAACTTGCCCGGATAGATGCCCAGCGGCGCGGTCGGCACCTGGAACGCTTCCTTCAGCGACAGCTTGTGCTCCTTGGCGAAGTTGTCCAGATAAGGCTTGTGCTGGAAGACGTTCACATCCAGCGAGCCTTCCTGCAGCGCCAGGTTGGGACGCACGTAGTCGGTGAACTCCACCAGTTTGACCGAGTAGCCCTGCTTTTCCAGCTGCGGCTTGATCGATTGTTTCACCATGTCGCCGAAGTCGCCCACGGTGGTGCCGATGACGATTTCCTTCTTGGCCGGATCGGCGGCCAGGACATTGCCGGCCAGCGCCAGGCCCACAACCGATGCCGCAACTGCCTTGATAACGAATCTACGCATTGTTCTCTCCTTTAAATTTGCGCGTCTGAAACTCAACGTTTGTCCAGCTTGGCCGCCAGGCGGTTGCCTAGCAGCTGGATGATCTGCACCAACACCACCAGCATCAGCACCATGGCCACCATGATGTCGGTCTGGAAGCGGTAATAGCCGTAGCGGATGGCCAAATCGCCGATGCCGCCGCCGCCGACCACTCCCGCCACCGCGGTATAGCTGAGAAAGCTGATGGTCAGGATGGTGAGGCCGGAAATCAGGCCGGAGCGGGCTTCGTTCACCAGCACCTTGAAAATGATCTGCAAGGGGCTCGCGCCCATCGCCTCGGCGGCTTCCACCACGCCGCGTGGGATTTCGCGCAAGGTCTGCTCCACCAGGCGGGCGAAATACGGAATGGCGGCAAAAGACAGCGGCACCGACGCGGCGATCGGGCCGATGGTGCTGCCCACCAACAGGCGGGTCAGCGGCACTAGCGACACCATCAGGATGATGAAGGGGAAGGAGCGCACCAGGTTAACCAGCCAGCTCAATACGCCGTTGACGAAACGGTTGGCGAACATCTGCCCGGCTTGGGACAGGTACAGGACCACGCCCAGCGGGCCGCCCAGCAGGATGGCCGCAGCCAGGCCTATGCCTAGCATCACGCCGGTTTCCTGACTGGCCTGCCAGATCTCAGGCGCCATCGACTGCAGGTTCTGCAGAGCTTCGCTCAGGGTTGCAGCATCCATTACGCGGCCTCCAGCAGCGAGCGGGCCAGCGCGGAATCCGCTTCGACCTCGCGATTGTTAACATCGACGACTTCCACTACCCTGCCCTGGTCCAGCACCGCGGCGCGGTGGCAGATGCTGCGCACCACGTGCATTTCGTGGGTGACGATCACCACGGTCACGCCGAAGCGGTCGTTGATGTCTTTCAGGCAGTCCAGGATGGATTGAGTGGTTTTGGGGTCGAGCGCGGAGGTCGGCTCATCGGCCAGGATCACGTGCGGACGCGGCGCCAGGGCGCGGGCAATGCCGACGCGCTGCTTCTGGCCGCCGGACAGCTGGGCCGGGTAGTGGTTGGCCCGGTCTTCCAGGCCGACAATGGCCAGGCACTCGGCCACGCGCTTTTCGATGTCGGCGCGGCCCCAGCCGGCGATTTCCAGCGGAAAGGCGACGTTGCCGGCGACGGTGCGGTTGGCCAGCAGATTGAACTGCTGGAACACCATGCCGATATTCTGGCGCGCGGCTCGCAGCTGCTTGGCGGACAGGCTGGTCAGATCCTGGCCGTCGACGATCACCGCGCCGGCGTCCGGACGCTCCAGCAGATTGATCAGGCGCAGCAAGGTGGATTTGCCGGCGCCGGAGAAACCGATCAGGCCGAAGACTTCCCCAGCCTTGATGGTCAGCGAGGTTTCCGCCACGGCGTCGAACCAGCCGCCCTCGGGGCTGCGAAACCGCTTGCAGACATTTTGCAGATGAATCATTCCAAACACTCCCAGATGCACAAAGCCCACCGATAGCTGCGGCGGGCTTTGCTGTGGAAATCTTCGGAATGTCCGTGAGATTGTTTGTAAACAGTTTGGTCCGATGACGGGGTCTGTTTACCCACGCTTTAGCTGTTTTACGCCCGCAAGCTGTGTTCAAATCGGCGATAAATTTGATTGAGATTGAACATGTTTTTTCGCTTAGCGTCAACCGCCTTTTAAAAAATTATAAGCAACCGTCGCGTTATTGCAAAAAACGCTATTGATTGTGAGATTTAAGTTATTTATATAGATTTTTAAGTTATCAAAATCGCCGGCCAGCCGGCTATAGCGGGCTGATTTCGGCGCACAAAGGCAGGTGGTCGGACAATCCAGACCAGGGCTTGCCCGACAAAACCCGCGCGGCCTCCACTTTCAAGCCGCGTACATAGATGCGGTCCAATGTCAGCATAGGCATGCGCGCCGGAAAACTCTGCGCGTGCGCGCCCCGGGTCTGCAAAAAAGCCTCTTCCAGGCCCAGCTCGCGGTACAACAGCGCGCTGGCCTCGCCGCGCCAGTCGTTGAAGTCGCCGGCCAGGATCAGCGGCAAATGCTCGGCGATGGCCTGCTGCACATAGCTGGCCAGCCCGCGGTACTGCTTGCGGCGGTCAAACGCCAGCAGATTGAAATGGCCGCAGAGCGCCACCACCGGCTGCGGCCAGCCATCCGGTTGCAGCAGGCATTGCAGCACGCCGCGACTCTCGAAACGGTTGACCGAGATATCGCGGTTGCACCACTCGCGCACCGCAAAGCGCGTCAGCAAGGCATTGCCATGGTGGCCATGGTCATAAGCGGCGTTCAAACCGTAAACCGCCCGGTGCGACAAGCGGTTGGCCAGAAAATGGTGCTGCGGCTGAGCCGGCCAGCGGTGGTGCCGTATCGCCCGCTCAAGATTCTTGCCCTGCACTTCCTGCAAAAACAGCATGTCCGGCGCCAGCGTCGCCAGCGCGTCTGCCATATCGTCCACTCGCACGTGCCGGTTCAGCGGCGACATGCCCTTGTGGATGTTATAAGTGCATATCAATACATTATTCATATAAATATCAATGACTTAAGAAGTTAAGTTGAGGTAAGTTGCAAGGAAAAACAACAACTTTCACACCTTTAAAATCAAGCACTTACGCATCGATTTCGGAAATCATTTTGCATATTTGACGGGCTTTTCTTCACCCTGCACCACGCTTCTGTATCAAGTATGAGCCCCCATCTGTAAATGTACTTGTTTGGACTGAAATAAAGAGAAGCAGATGTACAGGGATCGGGGAGTCTGCATGCAGGATCGCATTCGGCAGCTGCTAGTCGAGGTGCCGCCATGGTCGGCGTATTCCTTGTTGGCGATACATGAACAACTCGCTTCACTCTCATCTGTAGATGAACTGACTCAATGGCTCCGTGGATTACGTAATGCCATACCCCTCATGCCTCCCGTCCTCCTTGCGATATCCGGTCGCGGTCGCTATCTTCCGCAACTACACCGAGTCATCTATCACGACTGGCCAGCCGACTGGCTGGAGCGCTACGACGACCCAGGATTCCGCTCTGCCGATCCCATCCTCAGCGCCCCAGCCGGCCAGCCCGTGCACTGGTCCGCCGAGTTCGCCAGGCTCAAACGTCCTACCCTGTCACAGCGCAAATTCCTCGCCTCATGCCGCAACAATGGCATGACGCATGGTGTTTCCTTTATTTCCGACCAGCGAAATCATCGGGTGATCCTCAGCCTATCCGGGCAACGAGCCGAAGAGGATGCCCAACTAATCCGGATGATAGAAATGGTATGGACGCATATCGTCCAGTGCGCACGGCGGCTCCTGCTACCCAAGAACCGGCTATTCGAGCTCTCGCCGCGGGAGCGGGATGTGGTCGAACTCATCAGCCTGGGCGAAAGCTACCGCAGTACAGCAGCCGCGCTCGGCATCGATGAGACCACCGTCACCGACCATGTCAATCGCATGGTCGAACGGTATGGCGCGAACAATTCAAGACACCTTGTAAAAATCCTGTTCAGCTGTACTGATTAATTCGAATTTTGCATCCAGTGCGACGGAGCAGCCCTTCTTTTCAGGGAATGAAATATGCGTATATCGTGGAGATAATGCTTCTTCCTCCAAAAAAATAAGGCGCTAACATGCACTACCTGCACCTCACCCGTGATCTCGCGCATTGCCTGAACCCCATGATCGGCTCCAGCACCAGGGAAACACTCGAAAACCTCGCTTCCCTCCTCAAAGGGCATTGCTCGCTGATAGCGGATCGGTCAAATGGCACAACGCTAGATGGCGAGTCCACGTTCCACTTGCTGCAAGCCGTGGCCGCCACACTGCTATTTGAGTCGGAGGCCCCCCCCACGGCCGCCAACGATAGTAAACCCACCTGACCAAATGCCCAGCAGAGCTGCAGAATGGATTATGGTAGTCTCCACGATCTTTTATCCTGCAGCTCCTCATCCCGATGAAACCCGTTATCCGACTCGGCGACCCCACTAACCATGGAGGATAAAGTCGTCAGCGCAGCGGCCACCACCTCAATGTTTGGCAAGGAGGTGACCTACATAGGTGACTCCACTCCATCACCTGTCCCAAGCTGTGCTAGCACTACGAGGAGTTGGCCGCAATGAACGTCAGTGACAGCTCTTCAGCCTGAAAGTAGATATGGAAGCTCCTACTGATTAGCTCGTTGTTTTGATTCTGCAGTGCGTAAATTTCCGAGAACTTCTCCGCATAGAAGCTGATCCACTCATCAGGCGTGGCAAAGTTCGACTTGGCCCATAGCGAAGCGTTCAGGTCGTGGATTGCCTCTGACGAGGCCGACAGGAAGTCGTGGTTGAGCGGGAAGAACATCAGCAGCTCGCCTGGGCCGATCTGCTCGATGGCGTCATCCGTGACGATGTGCAGCCGCGGGCCTTGTGGCGTAGGGGCTGACAGAATCAACCGCGTGATGTCGATCTGTTCGTTCGGGCCGGCCTCTTGGCGCCGACACTCCTTCTCGCGCGCCAGCAGCACCGGCAGAGACGCTAGGGCAGCTCCGCGGGTGAGGTGCCCTAGCGTGCGCTGAACGACGCCATACTCGCCGGTGCCGGTGAACACACCACCTGGCCACTCGTGGAGTTTTTGGCAGGCAATGCTCCGCCTAAAGGCAGTGGAATTGGTGAACGCGATCGTCGTGTTGTCGGCGGAGACGATGAGGCTGTCTTCGGCCTGCATTGCAATGATGAATGTCATGCTGAGCGAATAATGTATTTGATTTTCTAATCCGAACCATCCTACCCTGGAGAGAAAATGTCAGGCGGCGGTTACATCAGAATAGCAGGGGGCAATATTGAAGTGCATTGCCCAGGCACAGTTAGTATTCGTGGACAGAATATCGCGCTCTCAGGCCCGGCGCAAATTGGCACGAATATGCAAGGCATGCCATCAGCGGATTACAATAGCCTTTCATTCGTGGTGAAGGATGCTCAGGGCAACATCCAGAAAAATATGCCCTACATCCTCAAAGACGGCAAAGGGCAGATATTCAAGGGCGTGACCGACAAGTATGGCAGGACGCAGCGGATACATACCAGCGATCCAAATGACCTCTCGGTCCATTTAGACCATGGTGCAACTGGAATGAATTTGGAAGAATAGTGGCTATGGCGCAACCAAAAACAACGACGGCAAAGACCCAGCCGAAAGATAAAAATGCCGTGGCCGAACATCGAGAAGATGTCTTTCACCTGATCATCGGGTTTGAGGTAAATGATCCGAATGCCTACCGCGAGGTGTATGTTGCCCCCAATGGCATGAGAAAGGTTCATTACGTTCTGGAAGACCCTGGCCACACGTTCATGTATTTAACCAAAAATCTCAAGGTCACATTTTTCTACAGCCTCGGCCCGGCTTATAACAACCCTGTTCAGCGAGCCTACGGACAAGGGTCTCCAGAATACAAAATACCAGGCGACACTCGCCTTTTCAGATTTAACATAAGCGAGGATCAATACGAAAAGATGCTTGCCAAGGGAAAAGAATACCGAGCTGAAGTGCTGGCAGGGGCGAGATATTATAATATCTTCCAGAATTTCACCTGTGCCAGAAGTGCACGAGACATTATTGTCGCGGGCTGGTCGAGCGTTCCCAGAGGTTCTAGTTTTATAGGAAAAGGTGTTGTTATGGAGGATGTCGTAAACCCATACGCCTTCTATGAGGCCATTCATGACAAGTATCCGCAGGGTGAAATAAGACTCAGCCAGAATAAAACTGAGTGGCGCAATCTCATGCATGACGGGAATGCCTATCCAGGAAAAAAGCCGGACCCCACTATCAATCCAGCAGACTGGCCAAAAGAGCCTAAAGAGCAATGAAAAGAAAAAAATTAGTATTGCCCATACTTGCGATCATATTTGTTGCTTTAGGAGTTTTTATCATGAATGAAGGTGGCGAGAAAAAAGTTCCGAAGATCGTTGATGAGATATCCGATCGATATGGCACAGTCGTTAACTATGATCACTTTCTAAGTGATGGCATGAAGAGTAAAAAACTCACGCCTCTTGACAAGGAAAACTTGGAGAGGTTTATAGGAACAAACTTGGACGTCCTGAGTGGGAAAGTCTCCCTTGATGATGTTGGCAATAAGGATGCAAGCATCAAGGTGGACTTGTTTGTTCCGAAGATTCCTACAGATCCAGTTGTTACCGGAACCTTGTGGTATACCTATATAATTAGCCGCCCATCCCAAGCCACACGGGGTATCGTTGGAGGCTTCTCAAGCGATATAGATCGCAAAGATGGGGATGCTCCCTGGAAGTATAGCAACATCACCATGAGCAATTCAGACAAAGTCGAAATTCTGACTAATTTCGGACAGGCTGACTTTGAAAAATTGGAATTGAAATTCGTAAAGAAATTTCTAATGTCAGACTTAAAGAGTGAAACAAAAAAAATAGATTTCTCACCCTACTATGATTATAGAAAATTCCACTCCTCTGACTATAATTGGCTCGGTTATGCCTTTTATAAATTTACAACCGTCAAAAATTCTGTTCCGCTAACAGTCGTGTTCGCGGTTAAAGAAGATCAATACAGCGAGCACGAGACCTATCCAAAGAATTGGTTCTATGTCTACATGAAGCGCGAAAGTTGATGCCGGCAGATCAAGAGCGGCGCTTTCGTTGATACGGAGAACGTGCACAGCGCCGCTTTTGTTGAGACCGGCAACATCTACAGGTTCACGATATGACTACTGGAAGACTGCTGTTGGCCATATGGATGACGGCCACGCTGACATCGTGACGATCTTGACAATGCGTAATCATCAAATCAAGCACATAGCCCGGTCCAACACCGGGCCATCCCCTTTAAAACAAGCCTCCACACTCCTCAGCATTCCAGTTCATGATCACCAATTCCCCCGAGGCCGTCGGCGCACCCTGGCGCTGATTGCCGTTGCTGTACTTGATATCCAGCTCCAGCATGTGGTGGCCAGCGAATGCGCGCCGGATGTCCGGATGGTCGTTGATGCTGACCATGACCCGGCCGCGCACGCGCTGCATGATCTCGGCCATGGCCTCGTATTCCGCGAACGGGAACGGCACGCCGTATCCCTCGGTTTGCCAGTAGGGCGGGTCCAGGTAGAAAAACGCATGCTCGCGGTCGTAGCGCTCGATGCAGCGCCGCCAGTCCAGGTTCTCGACCGTCACGCCGGCCAGCCGCAAGTGGGCGGCCGACAGATTCTCCTCGATGCGCAACAGGTTGACCGTCGGCGCCGTGGTCGACGTGCCAAAGGACTGGCCGGTGACCTTCCCACCGAACGCGTGCTGCTGCAGGTAGAAAAACCGCGCCGCGCGCTGGATGTCGGTCAGCGTCTCCGGCCGGGTCTCCTGTAGCCAAGCAAACACCTGGCGGCTGGACAGCGCCCATTTGAATTGCCGGACAAACTCCTCCAGGTGGTGCTGGACGACGCGGTACAGATTGACCAGATCGCCGTTCACGTCGTTGATGATTTCGCACTGCGCTGGCTGCTGCCGCAGGAAAAACAGCGCAGCGCCGCCGCAGAACACCTCGATGTAGCAGCTATGCGGCGGGAACAGGGGCAGCAGGCGGTCAGCCAGGCGACGTTTGCCGCCGATCCAGGGGATGATGGGGGATGCGTTCATGTAGGACTCCCAGGCCCTCGCAGGGGCTCAGGAGTGGGGGCGCGCGGCCCTCGGAGGAATGCTGGCAGATGCCGGCGGGGGTTAAATGCCTTCCGGCATCAGGTCGCCGCTGTCGAGATCGGCGCAGTAGGTCAGCCTGGCCAGCTGCTCGGCCGGGACGTCGGTCGCCACGCCGCCGACCGCCTCGATCACAATCCCGTATTTGCGGCTCAATTCAGCCAGTTCGCGGCAGAAATCGCGGTATTCGGTCGGTATCATTTGCTACTCCTGTTTCGTTGTTGGCGTGACACCATTACCGCTCTGCCTGCGGCACCCCGCCGGACTGCCGCCCGGCAGTGGCGAGGTAGCGACATAGCAGTTCATAGCCCGGCAGCGCGGGCATTTGATATTCAATTTCACGAATTCACCTTCAGCCAGCTTCTTATTGCAACAATTACAACGTACTTCAATCATGACGAGCCTTAATTGTCTGTGGTAGGCTTTCCATGCTGTCGACAGCTGGGAAAGCCCACGGTCAAGGCTCGCAGGTATAGCTGCGAGTGCAACGATGGCGCGGCCTGCTGTTCCCGCAGCAGGCCGCGCCGCTTTCTTACTGCAGGCCAGCCCCACTGCGCTTCATCGCATCGATCGTGCGGGCCTTCTCGGCACTGCCGGCCGAACTGCCGTAGTAGTACTGGATGATGGAGCCGAATGCCGCGCCCAGCGCGCCAACCAGCACCAGCAGCGAGTCGCGGCCGGTAGGCGGCAGCTCCTGGAAAATCATCAGCGCCATGATGGCAAAGAAGCCGGCGACGACGACGGCGGCCAGCAACCGCGGCGTGATATCGCCGGTTTTGACCTCCCGTTCACGCGCGCTGGCGCGGTCGCCGGCGGCGATCGCCTCCAACGCCTGTTGGTTCTGGAACCCGAGTTCCTGCATTTTCGCCGCGAACTGCTGGTCAGCCTGTTTGACGGCCAGCATCTGCTCCGGCGTCACGCCAGCCAGAGCCTGTTTCACCGCCTCCTCGGTTTTTTCCGGCAGGCCGATCGCATCGGCCACAGCACTGACTGCCATACCTCCAAGCGGACCGCCAAGGGCAGTACCGATCCACGGTGCAACCGTGGCCACGATTTGTTTCCAGTCCATCACGCATCCTCCTTCGATTGAAACAGCGATTGCTCGGCCAGCCGGCGGCGGGTCAGGCCCGGCAGCATTTGGCCACCGGCTCGGTTCCAGCGCGGGAACTGGCCGGCGGCGCCGGCATAGTCGCCAGCGTTCAGCTTCCGCAGCAGGGTGGAGCCCTGCAGATTGGCCAGGCCCAGGTTGTAGGAGAAGCTGACCAGCGCCGAAAACTGGTTGCCGTTGAGCGGCACGGCCACCAGCCGGCCGATGCCGGACTCAAACCGAGCCAGGTCTTGGCGGAGCAGCTGCTCTGCCTGGTCGTTGGTGATTGTCAGCCCGGCTCGGACGTCAGTACCGGTATGGCCGTAGCCTATGGTCCAGACGCCGACGACGTCCTGGTAGGCGGTGAGGCGTAGGCCCTCGAATTGCTTGATCAAGACTAGGCCCTGAGCATTGGTTTTCATGGGTTTCTCCTGAAAGAGTTCGGCCCGCGCACGGCGGGCCGAATGGTCAGTTGTCGATATAGGCGTCAACTCGCTAAAACAAGGCATGACGTATGACTGCTGGGGGTTGTCATGAGACGCGCCGTTCCGGTTGTGCTGTATGGGCTAATGATCTCGGTTTGCCTGTATCTGATCTCAGATTGGGTGAGCAGCCATAAAGAGCCGGTCAAATGCGAGCTGCTTGTCGGCCAGGATCTGGACGTTTTGCCGGCCGCTTGCTTTGAACAGCAAATCCAGGCGCTGACACCGGACTAGCTGGCCAGATTGTCAGCGCGTCGCTTGAGCCACGCCTCCAGGTACTGGGCGCCCAGGATGCCCAGGCCGGCGCCGATGCCCACCAGTGCCGGCAGCGGCATGTCCGGAAACTGCGTCAACGCCACGCCGGCAACGGTGGAGGTGGCGCCGCCCAGAATGGCGCGGCCCACGGCCAGCCGGACGGTGATTTCTTCCTGGCTGACCAGCAGCTTGCCTAGGCCGATCAGCGCGCCTACGGTCAGCAACGCCAGCAATCCCTTCTCGTGATCCTGCATCTACCACTCCCTATATAAATGGCCGGAACAAGCCGGCCCCCCTCTTCCCCGCGCGTTACTGCGGCGGTAGTGCGTATGGTGCCAGCGCCGCGGTAGCGGCCACGCCCAGCGCGATGGCCAGCGGCTGGCCGGCTTGCAGATCCTCCGCCGCCAGCGGCCGGGGCTCGCCGACATAGGTCTGCAGTTGCTGGCTCATCGGATTGGGCTGATCGGCGGCGAAGCGCAGCGACACGCCCGCCACGCCGGCCGGCGACATGCGGATCAGCAATTCATATGGGTATTGGTTCATGTTTCTCCTCACACAGGGTTGCCGGTCCGGACGCTGATCCAGGCCGTGCCGTTCGAAAACGCGATCGCCGCGCCGCCGGCGGCGTCGGTGATGTAGACCGTCGCGCCGGCATAGGCGGCTGCCGCCGGCGCGGTGGCGCGGGTGTAGGCCGGCGCGGGCACCGGCACGGTACTGAACTGGCTGGTGGTCAGCAGCGGCTGCGGCTGCACGGCCAGGTAGTTGCCAGCCGGCAGCGCCGCGCCGACATGGGCCGGGCTGGCCGCCCAGCCGCCGCTGGTGGTGTCGCCGAACGCGCTGCAGCTGTTGGCGCCGGCCCAGGCCGGCAGCTGCGCGTACACGGTGTATGAAGTGGTGCCGTTCTGACACACCATGAAGGTGCAGCCGACGCTGCCAAACACCATGGCGGTGGCCGCGCCGAAGAACGGCCCTGTCGATCCAGGCTGCTGGGCGGCGCCGTTGCTGGTGCTGAACAGCAGCGTCGCCATCCCCAGCTGGCCATTGATGGCGTTGTAGCCGTTGCCGAACAACAGCATCAGCGCCAGCTTGGCGCCACCCTGCGGGCAGTTGAACGTACCCAGGCGCATGTAAGCGGCGGCGGCCTTGGTGTCAGGGACGTTGTCCTGCCGCGGCGGCCGGTAGCCCAGCGCCTGCAGCACCTGGTCGCCCGGCAGCGACTTCACGCTGCCAGCCACGCCCGACACCGAGATCGGCCAGGTGCCGCTGGCGTTGGAGCCGTCGGCGCGCAGCACGTTTGCGGCGCTGGGCACCGTGCGGCTGCCGCCGGCGGCGTCGGTCAGCGTCACCATGCCGTTGCCGGTCAGCCAGGCGTTGAACTGGTCCATGGTCAGGTTGTAGCGCTGCATCAGCTGGGTGATAGCTACCGCGATGTCGCCGAGAGAAGGGTCTGCCATCAGGCCTCCAAAGCAGAAGCCCCGCTGTCATCGCGGGGCTTCGGGTAGGTGTGTTTGACTTGCCGGATCTGCTCCAGCACTTGCGCCGCCTGTGGCGGCAGCTGGCCGGGCGGCAAGCTGGCCACCACGCGCCACAGCGCGTCCAGCTGGTCGCCGATGTCCGGGTACTGTTGGCGCCGCACCGCGGCGTGATCTCCAACGTGGTGGATCTTCATGTCGTCACCTCAAAAATCGCCGTCTGTTGTGGCCAGGCCTCCACCACGATCTGGTGGCGGCCAGGGTGCGCGAACGACAGCTCGCATGACTCCTCCGGGCACGGGTACGGCGTGCCATCGAGGATCAGCCGGCATGGCGCCGGCAACTGGCGCAGCGTCATGCCGTCCAGCACCGCGCTAGCGGGCGGGCGCGGCACGATGGCGCCGGCGCGCACATACTGCGTCACCGGGTCCGCCACGCCGATCAGGATTCGCTTGCCGGCGGCCTCGTCCAGCTGGATGTTCTCCGGCCGGCTGGTGCCGGTCTGGACGATGCGGCCGGCGTCGTCGTACTCGATGATGTCGATGGGCATCCCTACCTCCTGAAAGCACGCAGCCGTAACGGATCACGCCGCTTTTTTGAATCGCCGGCGACGAAACCCCGACCGTGACCACCTCGCCGGCATTGACGTTGAGCACCAGCACCGCGCTGCCGTTGACCGGCACCGACCGGTTGCGGCCATACAGCGTGGCCACCGGATCGGCAAACGGCGAATCGGCGAACGCCAGCAGCGTGCCGCTGTCGCTGCAGCTGAACTGGAACGAGTAATTGAACGCGTTGGTCCAGCCGTTGACGGTGATGCTGCGGGTGTCGTTCTTGCTGACCGCCTCGCCGCGTATCTGCAGCGTGTCCACCATCAGGTTGCGGATGTAGGTGGCGTCCAGGCCGTTGGCATCGACTACCACTGCGCCATTCCGGGTGATGCGCAAGCTCTCGGTGTCGATCTGCCCGACCGTGAGCCGGCCCTTGATGTAGCCGGCCCCCATGCCTGTCATGTCGACTACTACGCTGCCGGCCTGGTCGCGGATGGTCAGCCCGCGGCTGTTGATCTGACCGGCATCGATCGAGTCCAGCGCGATCACCCGCCGACCGACGATGGTGCCGTCGGCGATCAGCGAGCCATCCACGCCGACGGCCGGCTGGCCGTTGATGCGGGTGACGCTGAACACCGGTTTCGGGTTGGTGCCATCCGGCAACGCCACCTGGAACGAGTCGGCCAGCACCGGCAAACGACGAGCCGCCGGCGCCGCTGTTCAGCTGGATGCCGGCGACGCGCGGATTCTGCCCCTGGCTGTTCTAACTGCACCTTCAGCGCCCATTGCCCCTGCACACCATCAATAGACTGCGACAGCTGGGTGATGGTCGCCGCTGTTGCTGCCACTGTGGTTTGCACCCGGCTGACCTGCGACGCCAGCGCGCTGGTTTCGCTCGCCCGCGCCATCATCTCGTTGACCACGGCGCCGGCGTTGTCGGCCACCGCCGCCTGCAGCACGTCGATGTCCGACGCCATGGCGGTGTGCTGCTCCGCCCTCACCTGCTGCTCGCTGGCGATGGCGGCGAGGCCTGGCCGCTGACCACCCGCGCCGCCGCGCGCCTGCGAGCCAACTGCTGTCCACCTGCAGCACCGGCGCGCAGCAGCGCCCGGGCCGCCCGCGTCCGAGCTGGTGATGCTGCCGGCCACATCGGGCGCCAGCAGGCTGTAATCGACGCTGCCCTTCATCAGCTGGAGCAGCCAGCGCGGGGTCTTTCACCGTTGCGCTTTGGCGCTGACCGGCGCGGAAGCGTTGCCCCAGCTATCGACCACCACCAGCTGGTAGCGCACCTCCACGCCGAGGGCGATGCCCATATGCACCCAGCTGGCCGCCGGGTAGGCCACGTCGGCCAGCTTCGACCAGCTCTTGCCGTCCATCGAGGCCAGGATCTGCGCGCCGCGCAGGTCGGCCCGGTCCGGGTAGGCCCAGCGCAGCGTGATCTGCATCGCCTCGCCGATCGCCTGAAACACCGTGGCCCGCCGGGCGGCACCGCGTGGCCCTGCACCGTCAACGACGCCAGCGCCGGTGCCGACAGCGTGCCGTCGGCGAATACCGCCGCCACCGACGCTTCCAGCGGGCCGGGTCGACATCCCAGCTCGACGCGGTGTCCGGCACCACCTGCACCGACCAGGCGCCGCCGGCGCGCCGCCATTTCAGCTGGTAATTGATCGCGCCGCGCAGCGGCGGCCAGACGGCCGTCACCACCGCCACGCGCCGGCCGTCGCCGGTCACCCGGCTGGATTCCGACAGCCGCAGGAAGCCCAGCGCCGGCGGCAGGCTGGGCGCCGGGCCGCCGC
>NZ_MKCS01000002.1:0-677777 GCF_001855575.1 Chromobacterium sphagni | reverse complement strand
CGCGGCGATTACTTCTGGATTTCCAGCAGCTCCACTTCGAAATACAACGGGGTGTCGGGCGGGATGGTGCCTGGCACGCCGCGGCTGCCATAAGCGGTAGCCGCCGGGCAATACAGCTTGGCCTTGCTGCCCACCGCCAGCGCGCTCACGCCCTGGGTCCAGCACGGAATCACCCGGTTCAACGGAAAACTGATCGGCCCGCCGTTCTTGTACGAGCTGTCGAACTCCTTGCCGTCCTTGAAGGTGCCGCGATAGTTGACCTTGACGGTATCGGTGGTCTTGGGCATCGCACCCTTGCCGGCCTTGAGGATTTCGATCTTGACGCCTGAGGGCAGGGTCTGGGTGGCGGGAGCCGCATTTGCAGCCGCGCCCAAGGCCAGCAAGACCGCCATGGAAACGATACGGATAAAGGACATGGATAATACTCTCTTGTTCAGGACAAAACCGACGGACGATGGACTCGCCCGCCACGACAAGCCATGCGGCTAGCGATACTGAATGCTGCCGGACTCGGCCAGATCTTCCAGCAGGCGCTCCGCGCTGGCGCCCGGCATAGTGAACGGCTCCAGCATCGGCAACGGCGAATGGCGCAGGATCAATGAAGCGTTGAGCTTGTCCAGCGCCACTTCGGCCATGCTCCAGTTGGCGAACTTGCGCTGCTCTATCTCGTGAAAGGACAGCAGGGTCAGCGAGTGATGGCGGTCGTCGCGCGCCAGCTTCAAATAAAGGCGGTTGACATGCGCCCTGCTGCCCTCCAGAACCTGCATGAAGATGTCCTTGCTGTAACACAGCAGCCCGGTGATGCCCTGCGCGGGATTGTATTTGCGCGAGGCCCCCAGGATTTCATCCATCAGAGCCTGGTCTATCGGTTGTTGCGCCCGGCTGCAGTAGATCAGGCGAACCAGCATGGCCATGCTCCTTTCAAGGTTTGTGCATCAAGGACAGGAATTCGCGGCGCAGATTGGGATCGGTCAGGAAGGATCCGCGCATCACGCTATTGGTCATCTTGCTGTTGCCATCCTTCACCCCGCGCCAGTGCATGCAGAAATGATCGGCCTCCATCACAATGGCCAAACCGTCCGGCTGCAGTTTGCTCATCAGCAGGTCCGCAATCTGCGACACCGCCTCCTCCTGGATTTGCGGCCGGGTCATCACCCAGTCGATCAGTCTCACGTACTTGGACAGACCGATCAGATTGGAATTCTCGTTGGGCATTACTCCCACCCATACGCGGCCGATGATCGGGCACAGATGATGCGAACACGCGCTGCGCACAGTGATCGGGCCGACGATCATCAGTTCGTTGAGGCGCTCGACATTGGGAAACTCGGTACTCGACGGCATCGCCACATAGCGGCCGCGGAACACCTCGCGCAAGAACATCTTGGCGACCCTCTTGGCGGTGTCCTGCGTGTTGTGGTCATTCTCGGTATCGATCACCAAGCTTTCCAGCACCCCCTTCAATTTGGCCTGCACCTCGTCCTGCAAGGCATCCAGCTCGCCGTCCTCGATAAAAGCGGCGATATTGTCGTTGGCATGGAAACGCGCCCCTGCCTGCTGCAGGCGATAGCGAATCTTTTGGGAAACCGCTTCCTGCTGATCCTGCTTATCGATTTTGCTCATTGTTTATTACTTGTTCGCAAGAAAATGGAAATCATTCCGGAATATACCGCAACTACGCAATGCGGGCATCGCCGCGCCAACTGCAAACAGTGGTCGGCAAGCAGGCATGCTGCGCCGATGGTAGATCAGGCCAAACCATCTTGCAAACAACAATGCCGGCCAGAATCGCCAGCGCGGGTCAAAACCGCCTGTCAAAGAAACGCGGCACACCGGACATGCGTGACAGCCTGCAAGACTGCCATGAGCCGGCATGATGCGCAATGCCATGCAAATGAATAATCGTCGGCGATCCCAGACGATGGCACCGTCAACCGCAAGCGCGGTGCCAAGAAAAACGGCACCCATCCCGGTAGGAATGGATGCCGCAGCATCAGCAAAAAACTCTCACTCAGCCAACCAGCAAATACACCTCGCGCGTCGGCAGCGCGATCTTGTTGTCCTTGCTGTACTGATAGTCATGGAAAACGTGCTCGGCGCTCAGCAACTGATAGCTGCCGTCATCGCGCTTGTGCGAGGTGTCTTTCAATCGATAGGCGTAATGGCCACAGGTCCAGCAGTCAAAATTCCGCATATGCGTGCACAGGCAGGTCTTTTCCCATACCGGCACCCGCTTCGACCCAGGGGCTGCCGCCTGTTGAGCCTTGTAATAGGCATCGATATAGGAACAACTGCCTTTGGAATCCAGCAGATAGCCATAGGCCTCGCAATTAGGCCGGATGCTGTCGCCGATTGCCGGACAACTCTTTATCATCCGCATCGGATAGCCGGTGGGAGACAGCTGATTGACCTCAATGTCCTCCTCGCTGGACTTGAAATACTCCTGCTGCACCTTTTCCGGCAGGCCGCATTCTCGGCTGACCGTAAAGCGGGTGGCGACCTGGACGGCGCCGGCGCCGGCCTCGAGAAAAGCAGTCGCGTCGCTGCCGGTAAAGATGCCGCCGGCGGGAATCAGAGGAATGTCCAGCTGCTCGGCCTTCAGCCAGTCGCGGATCTCGCCGAAGATGGTTGCCAGATCGTATTCGGCCCAATCCATGCCGAAACCCAGGTGGCCGCCGGCCAACGGACCTTCCACCACGACATAATCCGGCAGACGATCATAGCGGCTGTTCTTTTTCAAGAACAGCTGCAGCGCGCGCAACGAGGACACGATGATGCCCAGCTTGGCGTCGCGGAAACGGGGATGGTCTTCAATAAGCGAGAAGGAGCCCAAATGCAGGCCAGCGGCCAGCGTAATGCCATCGATTCCGGCATCCAGCGCTGCGCGCATCCGCACGCGCAGCGTTTCCTTGGGGGCGTTCATCGTCAGCTTTTCCATGCAATTGATGAACACCAGGCCACTGCCCTGCTTCTGCTGCATGGCATTGCCCACATGCAGGCGGGTAGCCTCTTCCAGCAGGCCAAGATCGAACTGCACCAGTGCCTTGTCAGGATTCTCGACATTGAACTTGTACTGGGCCAGCTTGTTCTTGACGTATTTGGTATTGAAACGACGGTCGGCCACGGTGGGCACCATCGCATCGGAAATATGGCCGATACCACCCAGCCTGGCGGCTTCCAGAGCCAATGCCGCGGTGGAAATATCGACGCCCATGCCGCCTATCATGACAGGCACCAGTTCCTGCGCGCCCAGCCGTAGACGAAAATCATCAACACACTTCATTGTGACGGGTCTCTCCATAGTGCTGGGCGGCATTATCGCCCGTGACATGTGGGAAATCCACAATTTTAGAGTTTTTGCTCATGGCAAGCGCGACCCGCCAGCCCTATCCCGCCACGCCGGCGGCAATCCGCAACTCCCGCCTCCCCGCAACCACCCCCCGTTCAACCAGGGATGCCATCACTCAAGGCTCCGCGGACAAGGGCGGCTCAAAGCCGCGACAGAAGACTGGCCAGGCTGTCCGAAGCCACTCGCCCCTGCCTGTCCGTTTGCAGCAACAGGCCGCTTGCGCCTGCCGCCAGCGCCGCCCGAGACAGCGCTAGCGACAAAGCCGGTCCGGCGGCGGCCACCGGCGCCGCGATCACCGGCAGATGGGTTTCCCGCCTTAGCCAGGCCAACTCGCCAACGTCCAGGCCAGGACTATCGCCCTCTCGCCCGCACTCGCAAAGCACAATTTGATGATTGCCGCCCGCTGCGACGCATTCGGCCGCCAACAGCCAGCCGGACAGCGATGTCCGATTATCCCGCTGCAAGATGACAGGTTTGTTGGTGCGGCCCGTCTCGCGCAGCAGTTCGACATTCCGCAAGCTGTCCGGCGTGATCAGCAGCCCATCCATTTGCAGTTCCAGATGGACTTCCAACAGGCGCGCATCCGACAACTCCGCCGCCGCCGCCAGGCCAAAGCGGCTGGTGATATCCCGCAAGGCTTCCAGCTCGGGGACGCCGAGAACCTGGTAATGATAGGGGCTGACATGGCGGCGAGTGCCGCCGCAAAACATCAGGCCGCCGCCAGCCTCTTGCACGCAGCGGGCCACCGCCTCCAACTCCGCCGCGTCGCGAGCCGGCCCGCAACCGGCCAGCCAGGCCGGCGCCCGACCGCCAAACTCGCAGCCGCCGATGCGGACCACGCTGTCCTCCGGCTGCGACTCGCGAGAAACGATGCGGTATTCGCCTACCACCCGCAACGCCCGCTCCACGCCGGCCAGCGCCTCGAACATGGCCGGTTCCAGGCCACGCTCTTCGCCGACCGCGCCTATCACCGTACGCTCCGACCCGCGCGAAACATGGGCGCTTAAACCCGCTGCGGCAATCCGCTCCACCACCGCCTGGATATCCGCCTCCGCCGCCCTGCCGCTCATCACTATGATCATTCCACCCCTCCTTTCGATTCACCGCTCTGCGGGGAGCGCCGCGCGCGCGACCACCGACTGGCCAGCCGGCGGGCCAGGCGCGAAAAGGCTGAAGGCTGCCGCCGCCACTGCCGCATGCGCCACACCGCGTGTCGAGCCCAGCGCCACGGCAAAGAGCTGCGCAAACGCTCGAACACCCAGGCGCGGCAGGCGTTGAATCGCGCATGCAGGCGAACGAACCAATCCACCTGCATCAACGCCGGGCGCGTCAGCGTGAACAGCCGGGCCACCAGGGCCGTTCCGCCCAGTTTGGCCAACAGGATGACTCCCACGCCCAGCAAGGCATGTCCCTGCTCGATCAGAAACAGCGCGCTCAGCTTCACCGGCAGCAAGGCCAGCGCCGGCAACAGGAACAAGGCCAGGGCGACGCGCGGCGAGCGGGAGGCCACCCAGCGCTCCAGCGCGGCCAGCGGCGGCCACTTGGCCAAGCGCTCCAGCACCGCCGCAAGTTCGTCCCAGGCATACTCTTCAAATACGATGATGGCTGCCAGCAGCAGCACCAGCGGCCAGGAAGCAGACCGGAGCAGGCGTTGCCAGACTGTCGGCCGGCCAATGGGAGCAGCTTGCATGGCGACGCTCAGGTTTTCGCCAATTCCAGCCACTTGGCCACCGGCTGCGGCTGATAGGCCCGCATCCAGTCCAAAATGGACTGTAGGCTGGCGTCGATGCGGAACAGGTCCATATTGCCCGGCGGCACGAAACCCTCCGCCACCGCGTGTTGCGCCAGCGCCCGCAGCGGCTGGAAAAAGCCGGCGGCATCCAGGACGCCCACCGGCTTGTCGTGCACCGACAACTGGGCCCAGGTCAGGATTTCAAATAACTCGTCAAAGGTGCCGAAGCCGCCCGGCAGGGCGATGAAGCCATCCGACAGCTCGGCCATCAGCGCCTTGCGCTGGTGCATGGTCTCGGTGACATGCAGCTCGCTCAAGCCCAGATGAGCCACCTCCTTGGCCTTGAGAAACTCAGGGATCACACCCACCACGCGGCCACCGGCGGCCAGCGCCGCATCGGCGGCCACACCCATCAAACCAACCTTGCCGGCACCATAGACCAGGGTGACGCCTTGTTCAGCCAGCGTGCGGCCAAAATCGCGCGCAGCCGCCTCGTACTCCGGCTTCGCCCCCTTGTTAGAGCCACAAAACAGACAAATCGCTTTTATTTTGCTCATCTCGTGCATTCCCAAAAAACAAGGGCCGGACAGTTCCGGCTCTGGCGGAAGTCCCAAAACATCACAGCACCGCCGCCGGGTAAGAGCCCAGCACCTTGACGAAGGACGTGCGCTCGCCCAGGCCCTTCAGCGCCTGCTGCACGTTTGCATCCTGCCGGTGGCCTTCCAGATCGATGAAGAAAACGTAGTCCCACAGGCCGGCGCGCGAGGGCCGCGACTCGAACTTGCTCATCGACACGCCATTGGCCGCCACCGGCTCCAGCAGCTGATGCACCGCGCCCGGGCGGTTGGGCGCCGACACCACGATGGAAGTCTTGTCTTGCCCGGTAGCCCCCACATCCTGCAAACCCAGCACCAGGAAACGGGTGGTGTTGTTGGGCTCGTCCTCCACATTTTCCGCCAGCTTCGCCAGCGAATAGCGCTCCGCCGCGGCCTGGCCGGCGATGGCCGCCGCCGACTCGTCCTCCGCCGCCAGCCGCGCCGCCTCGGCATTGCTGGCCACCGACACCCGTTCGACATCCGACGGCAGGTTCTTGTTCAACCATTCGTGGCACTGCGCCAGCGCTTGGGCGTGGGCGTAGACGCGGCGGATGCCGTCAAAGCCTTCCGCCTTGCGCAACAGATGATGGTGGATGCGCAGCACCACCTCGCCACAAATCTTCAAGGGCGAGCTGACCATCAGGTCCAGCGTGCGCCCCACCGCGCCCTCGGTGGAGTTTTCCACCGGCGCCACCACATAATCAAGCGCGCGCGACTCCACCAGCCGGAAGGCTTCGTCTATCGACGAACAGGCCACGGTACGGGCGGCATGGCCGAAATGCTTGACCGTGGCCAGTTGGCTGAACGTGCCTTCCGGGCCCAGATAGGCGATGGACAGCGGCTTCTCCAACGCCAGGCACTCGGACATCACCTCGCGGAACAGCCTGGCGATGGACTCGCCGGGCAACGGGCCCGGATTGAGGTCCTTGAGTCGGCGCAGCACCTGGGCTTCGCGCTCCGGACGGTAGATGATGCCGCCGCCCTTGATCTCGCCGATCTCGCGGGCGTGGCCGGCGCGCTGGTTCAGCAATGTAAGGATTTCGACATCGATGGCGTCGATGGCGTCGCGGTGTTGCTTGAGTAGTGGTTCCGACACGAGTTTCAGTCTTTCACGGTAACGAACTGGCCTTTACGATAAACCAAGTTTCCGCGAGATGACCATCGCTAGCAAGCTCCAGGCGCAAAAGACCGCCCTCCGGCCGCTCCGTGCCGGTCATTTCTACCATCCCGGCAGTCGGCAATCTAGCAATGGCGCGACAGACCGTGCAAGCGAGGAGGAATGGTAACCGTCCCTGACTCAACGCCAAGGGCACTGCCAGGCATGCGGCTACGACACGGTGGAAGAGGATGGCTCAATGACCGATGCCGCTTGGAGGCAACCGTAACGCCACTTGCTCCGATCAGTTGCCATCGACAGCCTATGTTGCTCCTGCGACCTCGTCTCTTCAGGATGCAGCTCGAGGCTCCGGAAGGGCCAATAATGACTGTTGGCGGATTTCGTACAGGTGGGGAGCGGCCGGATGCTGCGAATCCGCCGCCTGCAGGTCTGGAGGCTGGTGAGACTATGCGCGCTGCGGCGGAGCCGCTACGCGAGGCGGAGGATGTTCGTTCTGCCGCCGGATCGCTTGTTGCTGCTGCTCTGTCCTGGGATAACGGGTCCTGGCGTATTGGCGCTGGTAGAGGGGCAAGGGCGCGGCGACCCCATTGACTCCCCCCATGCCGGCTTTGCTCCCACCGGGCTCCCAATGCGCGCCCCATTGCGGCGACCCGTTTTTGCTCAGGCCGTGGAAGTAGTCCAGATGCCCGCGGCGCGCCTTGATCGCCGACACCACGTACGGCTGGCGCCGCGCCATCCTAGCAGGCGACGGATCAAACGCGCCTGATTGCATTTTGCGCAGCAGAAGGCGGCCGCTCTGTTCGCTGCCCCGCCCTTGGCTCCGCCCAGGCGCTTTATGAGCACCAGCGTACAGACGGGCACATGCCTGCCGGTCAGGATCGAACTTGGTCTACCCCGGTGGGAACACAATCATGCACAACCAAGTCCAGCGGCGGCGTGAACGCTTCATGCCCACCCTCGGCGACCAGACCGGAACCGTGACCATTTGCGAAAACATGGGCTGGTGGCATTGGAACAAACCAGCCGCGCGATTAACGATTCCGGCCATATCCTCCTCTGCTCCCGGCCCAGTGCCGCCAGCCGCAAACCCCTATCCGACAATGGCCATATCCGCCACAAATCTGACCAAGTCATTCGGCGAAGGCGCCACCCGCATGACGGCGGTCGACAACACCGATTTCGTGGCGCATTTCGGCGAAATGGTATTCATCGTCGGACCATCCGGCAGCGGCAAAACCACCTTTCTCAGCATGATTTCCGGCATCCTGCGCCCCGACGCCGGCACCGTGACCGTCAAAGGCTGCGACATCTGGGCGCTGGACAACGATCAGCTGGCCGACTTCCGCCTCAACACCATCGGCTTCGTATTCCAGGACTACCACCTGTTTCCGCGCCTGACCTCGGCCGAAAACGTGGCGATTCCGCTGATCCTGAAACAGCAGGACTGGGACACCTCGCTGGCGGCGGCCAACCAGTGCCTGGAGATCGTCGGCCTGAAAGGCTTCGGCAAGACGCTGCCGGTGAAGCTTTCCGGCGGCGAGCAGCAAAGGGTGGCCATCGCCCGCGCGATTGTCGGCAGCCCGGAAATCCTGATTCTCGACGAACCCACCGCCTCGCTGGACGGCGACACCGGCAAGATGGTGATCGCCTTCGTCAAGGAAAAGGTGCTCAGCGCCAGCCGCTGCATCCTGATCGTGACGCACGACATCCGCATCAATGAATACGCCGACCGCATCGTCCACATGGAAGACGGCCGCATCACCGGCCTGGATAAGGGAGCGCAATGAGAAACCGCATCGTCTTCGCGCTGGCCATCCTGGGCGTGTTGGCCGGACTGGTGGCCGCCTATATCTTCGGCATCGAACGCAAGGCCCAGCCGCCGGCGTTCGCGCCGGTCGCCAATCCCTACGCCGCAGCCATCTACGCCAACGGCATCATAGAGGGCGACCAGGGCAGCGGCTCCAACATCAATATCTACCCGGAAGTGTCCGGCCCGGTAGTGAAGGTGCTGGTGCGCGAAGGCCAGCCGGTTGCGGTGGGCGCCCCCTTGCTGCAAATAGACGACGCCACCCAGCAAGCCAGCACCGAACAATTGCGGCTGCAGGCCGAAGCGGCGCTGGCGCTGCTGAACGAACTGCAGGCGCAGCCGCGCCGCGAAACGCTGGCCATCGCCAAATCTCAGGTGGACCTCGCCATGTCCAACCTGAAAATCGCCCGCGACCAGTACGACAAGCGCCAGGCCAGCTTCCGCATCGACAGCAAGTCCATCAGCAAAGACGCGCTGGACACCGCCGGCGACACCATGCGCCAGGCCGCCGTGGCGCTGGACGTGGCGCGCAAGCAATACGAGCTGACCCGCGCCGGAGCCTGGAGCTACGACATCGCCAACCAACGCAAGCAATACCAGGCGCTGCTGCAGGCCTACCGCTCCGCCCGCAGCGTGCTGTTGAAGTACACCGTCAAGGCCCAGGTGGCAGGCGTGGTGCTGGCAGTCAACTCGACTCCCGGCAGCTATGTTTCATCGCAGGGATCCTACAACGCCTATACCCAGGGCTTCGATCCGCTGGTGGTGATGAGCGCGTCGCAGAGCACGCTGGCGGTACGCTGCTACGTCGATGAAATACTGGTGTCGCGCCTGCCGCCGCCGGACCACATGCAGGCGCAGATGTCCCTGCGCGGCTCCAACGTCAAGGTGGCGCTGCAGTTCGTCCGCATCCAGCCTTACGTCTCCCCCAAGATAGAGCTGTCCAACCAGCGGCAGGAACGGGTGGATCTCAGGGTGCTGCCGGTGATTTTCCGCTTCAAGATGACGACGCCCGCCATGGCCTACCCCGGCCAGCTGGTGGATGTCTTCATCGGAAGCAAATGATGTCCGCCGCCCGCAGAACCTGCGGCCGGCCGCGACGATGCGCCCGCGCCATCGCCGCGCTGCTGGCGGCCGCGTTGCTGGACGGCTGCATGCTGGGGCCGGATTTTGTCCGCCCCGCCCCGCCGCAAGCCGACCGCTACACCCAGGAGCCGCTTGCCGCCACCATCGCCGCCGATGGCCAGGCGCAGCAGTTCGCGCCAGGCGCCGCGCTGCCCGCCGACTGGTGGCGGCTGTTCGGCTCCGCGCCGATGAACGGCGTGGTCGAACAGGCGCTGGCGCGCAATCCCACCTTGCAAAGCGCCGAAGCCAGCCTGCGGCAAAGCCAGGACAATCTGCGCGCCGGTTACGGCATCTTCTTTCCCAGCCTGGACGCCGGCCTCAGCGCGACGCGGATGCGCAGCGCGCCGCAACAGCAGGGCTCGACAAACGAGGCAACGGTTTTCAACGTGGTGACGGCCAGCGGCGTCATCAGCTACCCGCTGGACTGGTTCGGCGGCGAGCGGCGCGCCGTCGAGGGGCTGGCGGCGCAAGTCGACCTGCAGCGCAACGCTGGCAGGGCCGCCTACCTGACGCTGTCGGCCAATGTCGTCGACGCCTGCATCGCCCGCGCGGCCTACGCGGCGCAACTGCGCGCCACCGAACAGCTGATCGCGCTGGAGACCGAACAGTTGCGCAGCGTCGAGGCGCAGGTGGATGCCGGCACCACCCCCTATGCCGCCATCCTGAGCCAGCAAGCCCTGATCGCCGGCAACCAGGCGCAGCTGGCGGCCCTGCGGCAGAAAATCAGCCAGGCGGAACACCTGCTGGCGCTGCTGATGGGTAGCCTGCCGGAGCAGGCCGCGCTGCCCGACATCGCGCTGGACAGCCTGGCGCTACCGGCGACGCTGCCGCTGAGCCTGCCTTCCGAACTGGTGCGGCAACGGCCGGACATCCTGCAGGCCGAGGCCAGGCTGCACGCCGCCAGCGCCGATATCGGGGTGGCCACCGCCGCCATGTTCCCCAGCCTCAGCCTGAGTGCGACCTATGGTTCGGCCGGCTCCAAGCCGGGAAATTTCCTGGCTGCCGGCAACCGCTTCTGGGGCGTAGGCCCGGCCTTGGCGATGCCGCTGTTCCACGGCGGTAGCCTGTGGTACGGACGCCAGGCCGCCATCGACGCCTATCGGCAGCAAGAGGCGAATTACCGGCAGACGGTGCTGCAAGCTTTCGGCCAGGTGGCCGATGCGCTGAATGCGCTGCAACACGACGCGCAGGCCTTGCAGGCCCAGCGCGACGCCAGGAATGCGGCCGCCGGCGCGCTGCAACTGCTGCAGGCCAATTATCGCGCCGGGTTGGTGGCCTACCTCGACGTGTTGAGCGCCGACATCCAGCTGCATGGCGCGGATATCGCCTATCTGCAGGCCGTGGCGCAGCGCCAGCAGGACACGGTGGCGCTGCTGGCGGCGCTGGGCGGCGGATGGTGGAGCGCGGCAGCTGGCGCAGGCGAAGGAGCGGCGCCATGAAATACGGCGGCATTCTGCGCATCGGCTTCAAGCTGCTGGTCAACGACCGGGCCAAATTCACCGCGCTGCTGATCGGCATCACCTTCGCAGTGTTCCTGATGATGCAGATGACCGCGATGTTCGCCGGCATCCTCAACCGGGCCTATTCCACGGTGACCAATATCGGCGCCAGCATGTGGGTCATGGACCCGGCGGTCAACACCGCCACCAGCCCCATCCCCATGCCGGACTACCTGCTGGATGCGGTGCGCAGCATGGACGGCGTCAGCTACGCGGTGCCGATCTACATCGGCGGGGCGCAGGTCAGGCTGGCCAGCGGCGACTATCAATCGGTGACGGTGATAGGGCTGGACGATACCAGCCTGTTTGGCCGCCCCGAGGTCGAGCAAGGCAAGATAGCCGATATCTATGCCGAAAACTCGTTCCTGGTGGTGGACGACGCCGAATTCCCCAAGCTGGAAAACCCCAAGATCGGCACCGAATTCGAATTGAACGATTTCCGCGGCGTAATCGTCGGCATCGCCAAGGTGGCGTCGAACGGATTGAACGGCGTGCCGACGCTGTACACCACCTATTTCCGCGCCATCCAGTACATACCGTCCACCCGCTTCACCATGTCCTATGTGCTGCTGCAACCCAAGAGCGACGCCGCCGTCGCCGGCATCCAGGACCAGGTGAAGAAGCTGGGCTACCTGGCGCTGACCAAGGATGCCTTCAAGGAGCACATCGCCGATTTTTACACCTACCAGACCGGCATCGGCACCAATATCCTGCTGATGACGGTGATCAGCTTCATCGTCGGGCTGTCGATCTCAGGCCAGACTTTTTACAGCTTCATCCTGGAGAATCTGGAGAAATTCGGCGCACTCAAGGCCATCGGCGCCAAGGGACGCGAACTGGTGGTAATGATACTGTTCATGGCCACCTTCACCGCGATCACCGGCTTCGGCCTGGGCATAGGCCTGATCACGCTGCTGATCACCATCGCCCGCTCGCAACTGCCCAACTACGCCGCCATCATCACCTTCTGGAACCTTGCGCTGGCATTTGGGATGGTGGTGGTGATCGCCGCCATTTCCAGCTATTTCGCCATCCGCCGGGTGCTCAAGATAGAACCCTTCGATATCTTCCGCGGCTAGCCGACCGATGCCCTTGCACGGACTCTTGGACAAACGAACGGGCCGCATGCTGCGGAATTCGGTTTGCGCCGCTGCGTGGCACACCGACACCCCTCCTCCGCATCGTCAAGCGCCAGTTCAACCCCTTGCAATCCTGTGGGAAGTTGAACTGTTCAGCGCTTTCACTGGGCAGGCACAAGCAACAGTAGCTCGCCCAAGGTCTGAGAGCGAATCTAGCCGCCGGCAATCAAGTCGCGCATGCCCCTTGAGCCTGGAAAACACATGGCTGCAAAATAGGCAATGAAAGCGCACCCCTCTTCGCCAAGCCGCCCCCACCAGCAAACCGGCGCGCAATACCCTGCATGGGTTGCGCCTCCCCCAACGCTTCTCAGCTGGATTTCTCTGCAGCGGCTCTTGCTATGGATATCTGCGTCAACTGCTCCAGTAGGTGCAGGATATGCTCGGCCGTTTCCAGCGGATGCTCCAGCGGAAACAGGTGGCTACCCTGCTGCGTTTCCACCCGCATCGGAAAGTGTCGCCGCATGAAGCGCAGGTCGGCCTCGCTCAGCACGTCCGACCCCGAGCCGGCCAGGAAGGCCGCCGGCACCGTGAGGCGGCCGCGGTGGCGCGGAAAATCGTGCGGCAAGGTGGCGTAGATATCGTGCTCCACCTGGGGACGGAATTTCAGCCGGCGGCCGCCGCAGCCGTCGTCCTGCGTGCCCAGTTCGGCATAATCGGCCAGGCACTCCGGATCAAAGCGGGCGAACATCGGCTTGCGGGCGAAATAGTCGCGCGCCATCTCCACCGATGCCCAGTTGTCGCGCCGCTTCAGGGTATTGCCGCCCGGCGTGACCCGCTGGATGAAGCCCAGGCGCTTGGCCAGCCAGATGCCGAAAGAGCGGGATGGTCCCATCAACGGCGAATCCATGATGATGATGGCGCGGAACAGATCCGGCCGCTTCAACGCGGCGTAGAACATCAGGAAGCCGCCCAGCGAATGTCCCACCCCCACCACCGGCCCGGCGTAGTGCCGCTCGATGTAGCGTATGCTCTCGTCCACCAGATGCGGCCAACAATCGGTGATCCGGTAGTCCGGATCGTGGCCTATGGTGTCCAGATAGCCGACTTGGTGGCGCTCGGCCAGCTTGTCCAGCAGCTTGCGATACACCGACGCCGGGAAGCTGTTGGCGTGGGCGAAATGAATGGTTTCCCGCATAAACCCCTCTGATAACTTCATTCTTATTTTTCACAAGCCGGCAGCTGTCTGCGTCGGTCCGGCCCGGATATACTAGCCGCAGAGTCCGACAGGCCTTTCGAGTTTGCCGGATCGCATGATTTGATGCATATTGCATCACGCCGCATAAAAACGGAACCGTCTTCCGTTTGCGTCGTCACACCCTCATCGCCAACCCCAGAAGAGTCTGCAAGTGCAAGCATACCTACATTCCACCTACCGATCGGCCTGGCAGTGGCTGGCGGCGCTGCTCGCCTGTCTGAGCTTCGCGCTGCCGGCGCATGCGGTCAACCAAGACGACCTGCTGCCGCCTGAGCAGGCGTTCGCCGCCAAAGTCGTCCGCAACGACAAACAACTGGAGCTGACCCTGGACGTCGCCTCCGGCTACTACCTGTACCGCGACCGCATCAGCGTCAGCAGCACCCCGGCCGAACTGACCGGCAAGCCGGCGCTGCCGGTCGGCCAGGAGAAGAGCGATCCCTACTTCGGCAAGCAGGTGATCTACCACGGCAAGCAGGTCATCACCATCCCGCTGGCAGCCGGCGCGCCGGACAATTTCCAGCTCAACGTGCGGCTGCAAGGCTGCGCCGAGGCCGGCGTCTGCTACCCGCCCTACACCCACAAGCTGCAGGTGGGCGGCAACGGCGGCGTGGCGGGCAAGCTGAGCGCCTGGACCGGAGACGCCGATACCGCGGGAAAATCGTCGGCCGGTAACAGCGAATTGGCAGCCCAGGGTTGGCTGACCACACTGGGCACCTTTCTGCTGGCGGGACTAGGCATGGCGTTCACCGCCTGCATGTACCCGCTGCTGCCCATCGTTTCATCGCTGATTGCCGGCCAGGGCGCAACCATTACCCGCCGCCGCGGCTTCCTGCTGTCCCTGCTGTACGTGCAAGGCCTGGCGCTCACCTACACCGCCGTCGGCGTGGTGGCCGGCCTCACCGGCTCACTGCTCACCATCTGGCTGCAGCAGCCGGCGGTGGTGCTGAGCGCCAGCGCGCTGATGGTGGTGTTCGCGCTGTCGATGTTCGACCTGTTCACCATCCAGCTGCCCAGCGGCCTGCAATCGCGGCTGAACGACACCTCCAACCGCCTGTCGGGCGGCAAGGCCGTCACCGTGTTCCTGATGGGCGCGCTGTCGGCGCTGCTGGTCGGTCCATGCGTGGCGCCGCCGCTGGCGCTGGCGCTGGGCTATATCGGCAGCACCGGCGACGCGGTGCTTGGCGGCGCGGCGCTGTACGCGATGGCGCTGGGTCTGGGCCTGCCGCTGATCGCCATCGGCACTTTCGGCGGCCAGGTGCTGCCGCGCGCCGGCAATTGGATGAAGGCGGTGAAGGCGGCCTTCGGGGTGCTGATGCTGGCCCTGGCCATCTGGCTGGCGACGCCCTTCCTGCCTGCCGCGCTGGTGATGCTGCTGTGGGCCGCGCTGCTGATCGGCACCGCAGTGTTCATCGGCGCCTTCGACAGCCTGTCGGCCGGCTCCAAGACCAGCGCCCGGCTGGGCAAGGCTCTGGGCCTGCTGTTGTTCCTGCTGGGCGGCGCGCAGCTACTTGGCCTGCTGTCCGGCGCCGACAATCCGCGCTATCCCTTGCGGCTGATCGCGTCCAGCAACGCCGAAGGCCACGCCCAGCAGAATTTCCAGCCGGTCAGCTCGATCGCCGAGCTGGACGCCAAGCTGGCCGAAGCCAAGGCCGGCGGCAAGCCGCTGCTGCTGGATTTCTACGCCGACTGGTGCATCGCCTGCAAGGAAATGGAAGCCGAAGTGTTTCCGCAGCCGCAGGTGGCGGCCCAACTGCAGCGCTTCACGCTGCTGCGCGCCGACGTGACCGCCAACAGCGCCGAGCACCAGGCGCTGCTCAAGCGTTTCGGCCTGTTCGGCCCGCCAGGCATCATATTGTTCGACCCGCAATCGCGCGAAAGCAACCGCGTGGTGGGCTACACGCCGGCGGAGGCATTTGCCCGGGAGCTGGGCAAAGTGGCAAACTAGCGCGATATCCGGCCGGCGCCCTGGCGCCGGCCGTTCGTTCTGCCGACCCCTAACGGAAGCTCCCATGCCCGTCGCCAATGGTTTCCCCAACATCAGCATCCTCAGCGTGTTCCGCATCGCCATCCTGGCCTTGCTGGTGATTTCCTGCATCAAGGTGCTGCAACCTTTTCTGGGCGCGCTGACCTGGGCATCCATCATCGCCATCTCGGCCTGGCCGCTGTACAGCCGGCTGTGCCTGCGGCTGAAGGGGCGCCGCAAACTGGCCGCCCTGCTTATCGTGCTGGCGCTGTCCGCCGCGCTGGCCATTCCCATCGGCCTGATGGCGCTGACGCTGGCCGACACCCTGCCCCACCTTGCCAATTTGGCGCACGACCTGACCAGCTTCCGCCTGCCGGACGCTCCCGCCTGGCTGAGCAACCTGCCGGTGGTGGGAGAAAGCCTGCAGAAGATGTGGCAAGGCATACAGGCCGACCTGCCGGGCTTCTTCGAGAAGATCCGCCCCGCCATCAACGAAACGGCGCTGTGGCTGCTGTCCGGCGGCGCCAACCTCAGCCTCAGCCTGCTGGAGATCGTGCTGGCCATCGTGGTGGCCGGCCTGCTGCTGATCAACGGCGACAAGCTGTGGGAGCTGGTGGAGCGCATCGTGGTCAAGCTGGGCGGCGAAACCGCCAGCGACCTGCCGGAAGTGATCGCCCGCACCATACGCAGCGTCACCACCGGCGTGGTGGGCACCGCGCTGGCGCAGACCATCCTGTGCGTGGCTGGCTTGCTGATCGCCGGCGTGCCGGGCGCGCTGGTGCTGGGCTTCCTGTGCTTCATCATCGCAGTGGCGCAAATGCCGACGCTGATCGTCTGGCTGCCGGCCGCCGGCTGGGTGTTCTACACCGGCCACACCGGCATGGGGATTTTCCTGCTGATATGGGGCTTCCTGCTGATCAACACCATAGACAACGTGCTCAAGCCGCTGCTGATCAGCCAGGGCGCGCAGATGCCGCTGTCGGTGATTTTCCTGGGCGTGATCGGCGGCCTGATCGCCTGGGGGGTGATAGGCCTGTTCATCGGCCCCACGCTGCTGGCGGTGGGCCTGACCATGCTGCGGCACTGGCTGGAGCGCGAAGACAACGAAGAAATGGCCTGCGAGGGCGAGCAGGGTTGAGCCGGCAACGAGCTATCCGGCAACCCGCAACCGATTAGGCCGTGGCGCCCGGCAAGCTCAAACCCGAAATACTCAGCCGCCAATCAGAAATCCGGACAGCTGACCACCCAGTCCCTCTCCTCCACCAGCAGATGGCAGGCCAGCCGCCAGGGCTGCGCTTCCCGCCACTCGCCTTGGCCCGCCAGTTCCTGGCTGATGACCCCGGCGCGCAACAGTACGTTGCGCTCCTTGCGGCCCGGCCGTTGCGGCATATCCATGCCGGCGACAATCCGCACCTTGCAGGTGCCGCAAGTGCCCTGGCCACAACGCCAGTGCAGCGGCACGTCGGCCAGCCGGGCGATATCCAGCAGATTGTCGCCCGGCTGCGCGTCCGACTCATTCAGCAGTTGGCCACCTTCGCTGACAAAGCGGATCCGCGTCATGCCGGCCCCAGCGCCCAGTAGCGCAGGCTGTCGCCCGGGGTCACCGCCTGCCCCGGCTCCAGCCAGGCCAGGCCATCGGCCCACGCGCAGGAAGTCAGCGCGCCAGAGCTTTGCTGCGGATACAGCTCCAACTGCCAGCCCTGCCTCCCCATCACCTTGCGCACGCGCAGAAACTCGCTGCGCCGCATGTCGGGCTTGAGCCAGGCAAAAGCCGCCGCGACCTGCTGAATCACGGCCTCCGCCTCCGACAGGCCCATCCGCTTGCGCAGGAAAGGCCGGACCAGGGTTTGCAGCGTGACGAAGCCGGACACCGGATTGCCAGGCAGGCCGATGAAATCCGTGCCGCCGATCCGGCCATAGGCCAGCGGCTTGCCAGGCTTGATCGCCACCTGCCACAAGGCGAGCTCCCCCTCAGCCTCCACCGCCGCCTTGACGTGGTCTTCCTCGCCCACCGACACCCCGCCGCAGGTGACGATCACATCCGCCACCGCCGCCGCGTCGCGCAGCAACTGCCGGGTGGCCTCCAGATCGTCGCCAACCGTACCCAGATCTATCACCTCGCAACCCAGGCTATGCAATGCCGGCAGCAGCCAGTAGCGGTTGGAGTTATAGATCTGGCCGGCAGCCAGCGGCAGGCCGGGCTCCGCCAGCTCGTCGCCGGTGAAGAACACCGCCACCCTCAAAAGCTGCAGCACCGGTAGATTGGCAAGACCGATGGAGGCGGCCAAACCGAGGTCGGCGGCGCAGAGGCAACGGCCGGCAGGCAAGATTTCCTGGCCCTTGGCGATGTCTTCGCCGCGCAGGCGGATATTCTGCCCGGCTCGCGGAACGATGCTGAACGCCACCTTGCCGTCGGCGTTCAACTGCGCCTGCTCCTGCATGATTACCGCGTCCGCTCCCGGCGGAATCGGCGCGCCAGTGAAGATTCGCGCCGCGCTGCCAGGCTGCAACGGCTGCGGCATGCTGCCGGCCGCCACCCGCTGCGAAACCGGCATGCCCGGAGCAAGGTCATTGCAACGCAAGGCGTAGCCATCCATCGAGCTATTGTCGTGCGGCGGTACGTCCAGCCCCGCCCATACCGGTTCGGCCAGGATGCGGCCATGGGTTTGCAACAAGGGAAGGGGTTGCTGCGCGCTTTGCGGCCTGGCGCGCTCAAGCAGCCAGTCCCGCGCCTGTTGGTAGCTCAACATGGGAGGTATCCAGTCCGGTAACGATGATGGCCGCGCCATCGGATGCAAGCGTCCATCATAGCACGCGCCGCCATGTGAAAAGCCCGCCGACTGGAAGCCGGCGGGCTTGCGCGGACAGCGCCGAGAGGCTTAGCGCGACTTGACGAAAGGCACGCCGATGGCCTTGGGCGCCAGCGCCCGGCCAACAAAGCCGGCCAGCAGCAGCACGGTCAGCACGTAAGGAATCACCGCGATCGCCTGCGACGGAATCTGGCCGACCACCGGCAGCTCCACGCCTTCCAGGCGAATTTGCACCGCGTCGGCGAAGGCGAACAGCAGGCAGCCCATCACCGCCGGCAGCGGGCGCCATTTACCGAAGATCAGCGCCGCCAGCGCCAAGAAGCCCTTGCCGGCGGTCATCTCCTTGATGAAGCTGCCGGTCTGATACACCGACAGATAGGTGCCGGCCATGCCGCACAGCACGCCGCCCCAGAACAAGGCGGTGTAGCGCACCCTGGCCACCGAGATGCCGGCGGTGTCGGCCGCGTGCGGATTTTCGCCCACCGCGCGCAAGCGCAGGCCGAAGCGGGTCTTGTACAGCACCCAGGTCGCCAGCGGAATCACGATCAACACGGTGAGATACACCAGAATGCTGTGGCCGGAAATCAGCTTGCTGTACACCAGGCCCAGCACCGGCACGTCGCGCAGCGCGTCGGCGAACGGCAGCACGATCTCGTGGAAACGTCCGTCGTCCGGCAGCTGCGGCGAATTGCCGCCCTGCTGGAACCAGGCCAGGCCCAGCACCGGCGTGATGCCGGAGGCGACGGTATTGATCGCCATGCCCGAAATCAGCTGGTTGCCGTTGTAGGTGACGGAGACGAAAGCATGCACCATCGCCATCGACACCGCCGCCATGATGCCGGCCAGCAGGCCCAGCCACGGGTTGTGGGTGATGTAGGCGGCGGCGGCGGAGGCGAAAGCCGCCACCAGCATCTTGCCTTCCAGGCTGATGTCCACCACGCCGGAGCGCTCGGAGAACATGCCGGCCAGCGCCGCCAGCACCAACGGCGTCGCCACGCGGACGGTGGAGTCGAGAAGACTGAAGAACATTTCCATTATTTTTTGTCCTTGCGCTTGAACAGGCCGGCGATGAACGGCTCGAACAGGTTTTCCAGCGCGCCGCAGAACAGGATGATCAGACCCTGGATGAACAGGATCATCTCGCGGGTGATCATCGGCTTTTCAAATGACAGGTCGGAGCCGCCTTGGGTCAGCGCGCCGAACAGCAGCGCCGACAGGATGATGCCCACCGGATGGTTGCGCCCCATCAGCGCCACGGCGATGCCGACAAAGCCCACGCCGTTGGTGAACAGCACGTTCATGCGGTGCGAGGAGCCCAAGAGGTCATTCACCGACGACAGGCCGGACAGCGCGCCGGACACGCACATGGCGATGATGATGACGCGGCTGACGCTCATCCCGGCGTAGCCGGCGGCATGCTCGTTGGTGCCAACGGTGCGCAGCTCGAAGCCCCAGCGGCTATGCCAGACGATCAGGTAGAAAAGCGCGGACGCCAACAGCGCCAGCACGAAGGTCAGGTTGAGCGGCGAATTGGGCAGCGAGGTGAACAGCGTGTGCAGCTGCGGAATCCAGCCGGTCTCGGCGAACTGGCGGGTGGTCGGGTTCTGCGAGCCGGCCTCGATCAGTTGGTGACTGATCAGATACAACATCAGCGAGTACGCGATGAAGTTGAACATGATGGTGGTCACCACGATGTGGCTGCCGCGCTTGGCCTGCAGATAGGCCGGCACATAGGCCCAGGCCGCGCCGAAGCCCATCGCCGCCAGCATCGCCAGCGGAATCAGCACGTAAGACGGCAGGGTGTGGTCGAAGCCCAGCATCACCAGCGTCACGCCCAGGCCGGCCAAGTAGGCCTGGCCTTCGCCGCCGATATTGAACAGGCCGGCATGGAAGGCGGTGGCCACAGCCAGACCGGCGAAGATGTAGCTGGTGGTGTAGAACAGCGTATAGCCGGTGCCCTCGCCATAGCCAAAGGCTCCATGGATCAGCAGTTGCAGGCATTCCCACGGATTCTCGCCAATCATCCAGGTGACGAAGCCCGTCACCAGCAAGGCGGCCAGCAGGTTTAGCGCCGGCAATACGGTCAGCTGCGCCCAACGCGGCAAGGTGGATGGTTGTCCGAATTTCAATGTTTGTGCCCCCCCATCAACAAGCCCAGCGAAATGGTGTCGGCATCCTTGGCCGCCACTTCGCCGGTGATCTGGCCGCCGGCCATGACCAGGATGCGGTCGGCCAGCGCCAGGATTTCCTCCAGTTCCACCGATACCAGCAAGATGGCCTTGCCCTCGTCGCGCAGCTCGATCAGCCGCTTGTGGATGAATTCGATGGCGCCGATATCGACGCCGCGCGTCGGCTGGCCGATCAAGAGCAGGTCCGGATTGGCGTGGATTTCACGCGCCAGCACCACCTTCTGCTGATTGCCGCCCGATAGCAGGCCCACCCGCAGCAGCGGGTTGCCCGGACGGATATCGAACTGGCGGATGAAGTCGCGGGTCCGCTCCACCAGCTTCTTGCGCGAATACAGCGGGCCGCAGCTCAGCGACTTGTCGTCGTGGTAGCCCAGAATGGCGTTCTCGAAAGTGGAGAAGCCCTTCACCAGCCCCTCGCGCGAACGGTCCTCCGGGATATGGCTGATGCCCTTGCGGCGGTACACCGCGGCGCGCGGCGCGCGCCTGCACGGCAGCTTCAGCAAATCCTCGCCCTTGTAGATCACAGCGCCCGCGCTGGGCGACAACATGCCGGCCAGTACTTCCAACAGCTCGGACTGGCCGTTGCCGGACACGCCGGCCACGCCGACGATTTCGCCGGCCCTCACCTGGAAGTTCAGGCCGTCCAGCAGCTTGACCTGGCGCTCATCGGTCAGGCACAGGTTCTTGACGTCCAGCACCACAGCGCCCGGCGCGCGCTCGGCCTTATCGACCTTCAGCGTCACCTTGCGGCCCACCATCAGGTCGGCTAGCTTTTCCTTGTCCACGTCGCATGTGGCGACATTGGCCACCACGGTGCCGGCGCGCATCACGCTGACATTGTCGGTGATGTCCATCACTTCGCGCAGCTTGTGGGTGATCAGGATCACCGTCTTGCCCTGCTCCTTAAGCGAACGCAGGATGTGGAACAGATGATCGGCCTCCTGCGGCGTCAGCACCGCGGTCGGCTCGTCCAGGATCAGCACGTCGGCGCCGCGGTACAGCGCCTTGAGGATTTCCACCCGCTGCTGCAGGCCCACGCCCAGATCGCTGACCAGCGCGTCCGGGTCGACTTCCAGCGAGTAATTGCGGTTCAGTTCCTTCAGATGCTCGCGGGCCTGGTCCAGCCCCCGCTTGAGCAGCCGGCCGCCTTCGGCGCCCAGCACGATGTTCTCCAGTACGGTGAAGGTATCCACCAGCATGAAGTGCTGATGCACCATGCCGATTCCCAGATGGATGGCTTCCTGGCTGTTGCGGATGCGCGCGTCCTGGCCGCTCACGCGGATGGCGCCGCTGTCGGCCTGGTAATAGCCGTACAGGATGCTCATCAACGTGGACTTGCCGGCGCCGTTCTCGCCGATGATGCCGTGGATGCTTCCCTTCGGCACGCTCATCGTCACGTCGCGGTTGGCCTGCACGGCACCAAAACTCTTGTTGATGCCCGTCAGCTCAATGGCAAACTCGGTCATGCTTTGTATGTTCCCGATCTTCATTCGAATCCACCCAGGCCGGCATGAAGAAACAGCCGCGACGAGAAACTCATCGCGGCTGCGTCCCCCGCCACCGGCCGGGGATGTCACTGCCTTTATTATTGTACCGGGCAGCTGTTGTTGGCGCGGTAATCGACAACCTTGATCTTGCCGCTGATGATCTCTGCCTTGGCGGCGGCGATCTTCTTCTCCATTTCCGGCGTGATCAGCGGACGGTTGTATTTGTCCAGCGCCCAGTCCACGCCCTGCTCCTTCAGGCCCAGCACTTTCACGCCGGACTTCCAGGAGCCGTCCTTGGCATCCTTGAAGGTGCTGTAGACGGCCACGTCCACTTTTTTCACCATCGAGGTCAGCACCGAACCCGGGTACAAATAGTTCTGGTTGCTGTCCACGCCGATGGAGAACTTGCCGGCATTCTTGGCGGCTTGCAGCACGCCCATGCCGGTGCCGCCGGCGGCGACGAAGATCACGTCGGCGCCGCGGTCAAACTGGCTCTTGGCCAGCTCGGTGCCGCGCGCCGGGTCGTTAAAGGCTTGCGGGGTGGTGCCGGTCATGTTCTGCAGCACCACGGCGTTCTTGTTGGCGTACTTCACGCCCTGGGCGTAACCGCAACCGAAGGCGCGGATCATCGGGATGTCCATGCCGCCGATGTAGCCGACCTTGCCGGTCTTGGACTTCATCGCGGCGGCGATGCCGGTCAGGAAGCTGCCTTCCTGCTCCTTGAACACGATGCTCTGCACGTTCGGCCCCTTGGCCACGGCGTCGATCAGCGTGAATTTGACCTTGGGGAATTCCTTGGCCACGGTTTCCACCGCTTGCGAGAAGTTGAAGCCTACGGCGACGACAACGTCGGCGCCGCTGCCGGCCATCTTGCGCAGCAGCTGCTCTTTTTGCGCGTCGGACGAAATCTGGCCGTCGCGGTAGTTGATCTTGAAGTCCTTCTTGAAACGCTCGGCGCCGTTGTAGGCGGCTTCACTGAAGCTCTTGTCAAACTTGCCGGCCTGATCGTAAATCACGGCGGGGGTGAAGTCCTTGGCGCAAGCCGCTGCCGACAGAACCGCGGCAGCAACTGCAAAGCTGATTCGTTTCAATTGGATGGTCATCTCTATAACTCTTGGAGTTAGTTGGTCAACGCGCACATGGCTCCCCATGCGGACGCGCTATGTGCCGCAGTGCTGGACTTGAAATGGTGACAGCTGAAATTGCAGACGGCATGTAACTGCCGGACTACAGCCTCAGCTGTGCCGAAGCGGCCTGAACCGCTTCCTGCGCAATGCAAAAACCGGCTGCAGACACCACTTTGTCGTTCTTTCTGAGCGCGGCGAATTGTAATGACCGTTCACGGGACTGTAAACAATTTCCTCTCGACTTTGAAATACCGTGTCGCAAACATTCCGCCCCCGCAAGCGACCCCGCCATGCTGCAAGCCAGCCCAGGCGCGCATTATGCTTTTGGCATTTTGCGCAATCCATGATTGTACTGCATGGAATTGATCCAACACAAAGCAAAGCGGCTATACCCAAAGCACCGTGCAAGCCCTACAATCGCCGCCTGGCCACATCTGTCATTTCCATGCTGCAAATACTCTATCGGGACGATCAGTTGATCGCCATCCAAAAACCCGCCGGCCTGCTGGTGCACCGCACCGTACTGGACCGCAACGAGACCCGCTTCGCCATCCAGTTGCTGCGCGACCAGATCGGCCGGCGCGTCTATCCGGTGCACCGGCTGGACAAAGGCACCTCGGGCGTGCTGCTGTTCGCGCTGGACAAGGACACTGGCCGCGAAATGAGCTGGCAGTTCGAACGCCAACAGGTGGCCAAACGCTACCTGGCGGTGGTGCGCGGCCACACCGACGACGCCGGCCATATCGACCATCCGCTCAGCCGCCGCCCGGACGATCTGGAATGGATCGGCGAGCGGGTGGAAACCGCGCCACAGCCGGCGCAGACCGACTATCGCACGCTCGCGCGCATTGAACTGCCGATAGTGGTGGAGCGCTACCCGACCAGCCGCTACAGCCTGGTGGAGCTGGCTCCGCTGACCGGCCGCCGCCATCAGCTGCGCCGCCACCTGAAGCACATCGCCCACCCCATCATCGGCGACTCCACCCACGGCAAGGGCCGCCACAACCGCATGTTCGCCGAACATCTGGCTTGCCCGCGCATGCTGCTGGCCTGCGTGGAAATGCGGCTGGCGCGCCCGGCCGACGGCCGGCCTTTGCTGCTGCAAAGCCCGTTGGCGGAAGACTTCAGCGCGCTGCTGTACCGGCTGGGCTGGCACGAGGCCGCCCTGGCGGCCGGCATCACCCTATCTCATTGAAAGAACAACAGAATGCTCAGCTATAGACACGCATTCCACGCCGGCAACCACGCCGACGTGCTCAAGCACCTGATCCAGATCGAACTGCTCAACTACCTGGGGCAGAAGGACAAGCCCTACTGGTATATCGACACCCACGCCGGCGCAGGCGCCTACTCGCTGGTCGAGGGCTACGCCACCAAGAACGCCGAGTTTGAATCCGGCATCGCGCGGCTGTGGCAGCGCGACGACCTGCCCGAAGCGGCGGCCAACTACGTGGAAGTGGTGAGGCGGATGAACGCCGACGGCCAGCTGAAGTTCTACCCCGGCTCGCCGTGGTGCGCCGCCGGCGTAATGCCGCAAAGCGACAAGCTGCGCCTGTTCGAACTGCACCCCAGCGACGCCAAGCTGCTGCAGGAGAACTTCGCCGATGCCGGCCGCCGGGTGCAGATCCAACAAGCCAACGGCTTCGAGGGCATCAAGGCCATCCTGCCGCCACCGCCGCGCCGCGCGCTGGTGCTGATAGACCCGCCGTACGAAGACAAGCGCGACTACCAGCACGTGGTCACCGCGCTGAAGGAAAGCCTGAAACGCTTCGCCACCGGCGTCTACGCGGTGTGGTACCCGTGCCTGCAGCGCGCGGAAATGAAAGAGATGATCCCGGCGCTGAAAAAGCTGCCGGCCAAAAGCTGGCTGCGCGCCGAACTGCATGTGCAAGGGCCGTCGGCCGATGGTTTCGGCATGCACGGCAGCGGCATGTTCATCCTGAACGCGCCGTGGACGCTGCCGCAGACGCTGAAGGAAACGCTGCCCTATCTGGCCAGGCATCTGGCGCAGGACGACAAGGCCAGCTTCATCCTGGAAAGCGGCGGCGACCTGTAAGCCTTATTCGGATATACACACTCAATTGAAAAGCGCGCCGTTGGCGCGCTTTTTTTGCGCCGGCCCGCCGTCAATCACATAACTCCACATAAAGTATCTTTAATTGAAACAAAACTACATGACAAACGTCTTGCGCAATGAATAATTCATATTGCATAAAAGCCGGGCAGGGTGTCATGCTGAACCTACCTTCGGGCTTGAACGCTTCAAAAGTCCCGCCTGGACAACATCGAACGCCCAGAAAGGCCAATCGTCGCGCCCGCGCCGCCCCTCCCCCGCTACTCAGCCAGGAGCCGTCTATGAGCAAATTGCCTTTCAACCAGGGCCAGCCGCAGTTCATCCCGCTGACCAGCTTCATCCGCTATCCGGAAGCGGAAATGCTGGCCCGCTCGCAGGCCTTCTACGCCGATATCAAGCGACGCAAGACCATACGCGAGTTCTCCGCCCAGCCGGTTCCGCGCCAGGTCATAGAAAACTGCCTGCTCACCGCCGGCGCCGCGCCGTCCGGCGCCAACCACCAGCCCTGGTATTTCGTGGTGGTGGCCGACCCGTCGCTGAAAAAACAGATCCGCGCCGGGGCAGAAGCGGAAGAACGCGAGTTCTACCAACACCGCGCGCCGCGGGAGTGGAAAGACGCGCTCGCGCCGCTGGGCACCGACGCGGACAAAGCCTTCCTGGAAATCGCGCCATACCTGATCGCCATCTTCGGCCAGAAGAAAACCGTGCTGGACGACGGCAGCGAGATCAAAAACTACTACGTGCCGGAGTCGGTCTCCATCGCCACCGGCTTCCTGATCTCGGCGTTGCACCACTCCGGCCTGGCCACCCTCACCCACACCCCCAGCCCGATGAACTTCCTCAACCAGCTGCTCGACCGTCCGCAACATGAAAAGCCCTACATCCTGTTGGTTGTGGGCTACCCGGCAGAAAACTGCATGGTGCCAAATATCGGCAAAAAAACGCTGGCCGATATCGCCAGCTTCCTCTGAGAAGGTGTTCACAAGCGCCGAGTGGCACAAACTAGATGAACAAATGGATGAACTGCAAGCACCCCGACGCTCGCAATTCATCCACCGCCATCTCCGGCAAGGCTGCGGATGCGCGTGACAACCCAATTCTAAATCCGAAACCCGCCTATCGCCCCCCGGCAAACACCGATTGCAGAAAGCTGGCGACAAGCGCCGGAGACTGTTCCCGCCCATCCGGATCTCCGCCTATGGTGACGCCCTTGCTCAGGCAGTGCCGCGCCTCCAACTGCGCAGCACTGCCGAACAAGACTCGACTGTCATTGACCATGGCGAAACGGCCGGAATCAAGGTCATACCAGCCATGGCACAACCTCGCGCTGGTCGCTTGCGCAACAAGATGCGGGGATGCAAACCGATCAAAGCCATGATAGGCGCCGGGAAACACTTTCACCGCCAGCTGGGCGCCCTTCGCTTTCAATTCGTCGGCATAGGCCATGCAAGATGCCGCCGGAGTGTAATCGTCCTTGCCGCCAAGCAGCAGCAAGACCGGCGAACCATCCAGACGGTTCGAAACATAGTGAATGCCGCAACTGGGATAGAACGCAATATGCGCAGCAAAGCGAAGACCGTCTTGAATGACCGCTTTTCGGAATGGCTCAAGCGAGGAATAGAGAGCGGCAATTCCCCCGCGCGAGAAACCCATCACGGCGATTCGCTTTGAGTCGATAGCGGGATGCGTCGCCAACAGCCGCAAGGCGGAAAACGCGTCGGCGATATCGGCCGCCATCGATAACTGCGTCTGGTCGCTCTCGGTTTGCACGATCTGCCGCCCGGAGAAACTGTCGACGACAAAGCTGGCAAAACCCAGCGCGTTCATCCGTTGAGCCCACATCCACTCGCCCGGATTGACGCCGCTGCTTCCATGCAGAATCACGACGGCAGGAAACGGGCCTTTCGCCTGATCCGGCAGCGACAGCATACCTGTCACCACCGCCCTACCCATCGGTTGGCGCCTAACGTAAGCCATAATCTGCCGCGGCGTGACAGACTCGAACGCCAGCGCCCCAACGCGTCCATCCATCAAGTTCGCAACCGGAGCGAAAGCGGCATTGATGCCCGAGGCGCAAGCATCGCTGCCGACGAGGAAACAAGCGATCAGTCCCACGACAAAACCTTGACGCATAATCGACAACATGGATTTCACCCCCCCCCCTGGTTTCGAAATTCCGCGCGCGAGAACCCATTCCGCACTTCCTCAATCCTCTCGCCACGCGACGCGAGCCCCACGACAAACCATCCATTGCAATCCCGCTCAGCATCGCGGAACCATATTGCAACTTTCCGTCGCCATTGACGAATGGCGCCCAGCAGGCGCGAACTCAGCGCTTAAACGGCGCGCAGGACTCCCGCAATCGTCAAATCAAGAAACGGAGCCCCAGGCCGCACAAGCGGAGCGCTCCGTGGTATCCTGCCCGCCCGGCACCCGCTACTCCGCACATTCAGCATGGCCAAACTGTTTTTTCGATACGCCGCGATGAACAGCGGCAAGAGCACCCAGCTGCTGCAAATCGCCAACAACTACGAAACGATGGGCAAGCAGGTGGCGCTGTACACCAGCGCCATGGACGACCGTTACGGCGTGGGCCAGATCACCTCGCGCCTCAACATCCAGCGCGAAGCGCATACCTTCAACGCCGAGCTGAACTTCCTCGCCATCGACTTCAGCGGCATCGACTGCATCCTGGTGGACGAAGCCCAGTTCATGAGCCCGGAACAGGTGCGCCAGCTGCACGAATTGGCCCACACCCGCAATGTGCCGGTGATCTGCTTCGGCCTGCGCACCGACTTCCAGGGCCACCCCTTCCCGGGCTCGGCCTGGCTGCTGTCGCTGGCGGAAGATGTGGAAGAGATCAAGACCATCTGCCAGTGCGGCCGCAAGGCCACCATGCACATCCGCATAGACGCAAAGGGCCGCCGAGTGAAGGAAGGCCCGCAGGTGGAGATAGGCGGCGAAGCGCGCTACCGCGCCGTCTGCGGCAACTGCTTCTACAACGAACGCTGAGGTTCCAGGCAGGCTTAGGCCAGTTTGTCCTTATTGCAACGGCACATAGGCCCGCAACCTGTGCCCATCCGGGTCCTGCGCCACGAAGGTCCGGCCAAAATCCATCTCCACCGGCGGCTGCAGCAGCGGCAGGCCAAGCGCCTGCCAGCGGCGGTGGCACTCGTCCAGCGTGGCCGAATCCGGCAAAGCGAATACCAGCTCGCCTGCTCCTCCCGGCGCCATGGCCGCCGGCTCCACCGCATCGCGCGACCACAGTCCCAGCCGCAAGCCTCCGCCCATGCCGAACATGGCGAATGCAGGGGAGGATTCCAACGGCTGCAAATCCAGTAACCGCGAATAGAACTCCGCGCTGCGCGCCGGATTGTCCACATACAGAATGACAAAGTTGGGATGGAGCATGACGATTCTCCATGAAAGATGGCGGGCACCACGCCCTGCCATGCCTTCATCCTAGCCGCCGACACTGTCAGTTTTCGTCAGCATCGACACCGGCCCGACGGGCAGGAAGGCAAAATGCGGCAGCCGCGCCCGATGGTTCACACCGCGCGGAAGCCGCTGCCCGGCGCCGCCATCTCCAAACGGCTGGCGCGCGAAGGCGCAGCGGTTGCCCTCACCTACGTCTCCACCGCGGCCAAGGCCGCAGCGATGGCAGGGGAAATCGTCGCCGCGGGCGGCAAGGCCACCTCCATCCAGGCGGACAGCGCCGACGCCGACGCGCTGCGCCGCGCCGTGCGCCAGGCGGCGGACCGCTTCGGCAAACTGGACATTCTGGTCAACAACGCCGGCGCGCTGGCATGGGGAGCCATCGAGGAGCCGCCGCTGGCGGACCTGGATCATACCCTGGCGGTAAACGTGCGCAGCGTGTTCATCGCCAGCCAGGAAGCGGCGCGCCACATGAACGACGGTGGCCGCATCATCAATATCGGCAGCACCAACGCCGACCGCATGCCGGACGAATTCTTCGGCGATTCCGAGGTCTACTTCCTGAGCCTGAGCTGCAGGCGCGACGCATCTTTCCCGCTAATCAGGAAAACAAGCAATGAACGCACGAATCAAACGCTGCCTGCTTATGCTGGCCCTGCCCTTCAGCCTGTCGGCGCTAGCGGCTCAGGCGCAGCCCCTGCCCGCGCCGATCAAGGCGCTGGAACAGCAAGGTTATGAGATTCTGGACAGTTTCCAGGCCCCCGGCGGCCTGACCGGCTACGCCGCGCTCTATCTGAGCCGACCGCAAACCATCTATCTGACGCCAGATGGCAAGCAGGCCATAGTCGGCGCCATGACCGACGAGCGCGGACAAAAATGGAACCAGGCCGGCCTGGACCGGCAGTTTGGCGCAGCGGTGTGGAAACAGCTGGAGAACAGCGCCTGGATAGCCGATGGCGATGGAAAGGCGCCGCGCGTGATCTATGTCTTCACCGATCCCAACTGCCCTTACTGCAACAAGTTCTGGAGCGACGCCCGCCCTTGGGTGAAGGCCGGCAAAGTGCAGATCCGCCATATCCTGATCGGAATCATTCAACCGGACAGCCTCGGCAAAGCCGCCGCCCTCCTCGCGGACGCCGACCCGGCGGCGGCGCTGAACCGCCACGAGCTGCAACACGCCGGCGGCGGCGTCAAGCCGCTGGCCAAGCCTCCCCAAACGGTGGCGGACAAGCTGGCCGCCAACCATCAGTTGATGGAGCGCTTCGGCGCGTTCGCCACCCCCGCCATCTTCTACAGCGACGTAGGCGGGGCGCTGCAGAAAGCGCAGGGCGCGCCGCCAGCCGCCAGCCTGGCCAGGATCATGGACGGTAAATAAACCAGGCGGCAGCGCATCGATGGGCCATGGCCAGCTTGCCGTGCTGGCGGCGCTGAAAAACGGCGAAGCCTCCACCCAGACGGAACTGGCTCGCCTGCTGCAGATGGAGCAGCCCTCGATGGCACAAACGCTGGCTAGGCTGGAGCGCGGCCAGTTGATCCGGCGCAAGCAAGACCCCGCCAACCAGCGTGCGCAACGGGCGGAAGCGACGAATACCGCGCTGGAGAGCCTGTCGCAGGCGCTGCCGGCAATGGCGGAAGGCAACGCTAAGGCGATGGCTGGCTTCAGCGCCGATGAGGAAGCAGCTTTCGTCAGCTTCCTGCAACGCGTCTACGCCAATCTATGCGACACGCCATGAGCCGCCCGCGCCAGAATCCCTCTGGCCAAGCGCAAGCGCAGGTCGTCTTTATGTGAATAAACGCCCAGCCATCGCCAGGGTCACGTCCTTGCCGACCGGCTATTTCAGATATGACTTGAGCACCTGCAGAACCGCATCCAGGTCCTGCTGTCTTTGCGCTGGCTCGGGCTCATTCACCAGATGCTCGGTCAGATGGCCTTCTATCACTGCCGCCATCAACCCGTTCACCGCGCCGCGGATTGCCGCGATCTGCTGCAGCACCGCGCCGCAGTCCTCGCCTCCCTCGTCCAACCGCTTTTCCAGCGCGGCGGCCTGGCCCTGAATGCGCCGAACCCGCGCCAGCAATTTGGTTTTGTCTCGGATGGTATGCGCCATGCGTTTCTACTCGAATACGAAAAACGATACCGAAGGGTAGCATGCTTATACTGGGGGGCAGTATAATGCGACCGCATCGCCACGCCGAAAGAACACCGCATGACCAACTTTTCCACCCTGCTGCAACAAGGCAATGCCTGGCTGTTCATCCCCAGCGCCATCCTGCTGGGCGCCTTGCACGGCCTGGAGCCCGGCCATTCCAAAACCATGATGGCCGCCTTCATCGTGGCGGTGCGCGGCACCATAGGCCAAGCCATTCTGCTCGGCTTGTCAGCCACCCTATCCCACACTGCCGTAGTCTGGGCAGTAGCAATGACCGGCCTGTATTTCGGCCGCAACTGGAGCATGGAAACCGCCGAGCCCTACTTCCAACTGGCCTCGGCGGCATTGATCATCGCCGTGGCGACCTGGATGATATGGCGGACTAGGCGCAATCTGCTCGCCGAGCGCGTGCACAATCATGAACATCACGGCAACCAGCCCGACGAAAGCCGGATCATAGATACCGGTCACGGCAAGATTAGGCTGGAAATATTCGAACAAGGCGCGCCGCCGCGCTTCCGCCTGTACCGAGAGGACAGCCACGGCCACGCTTGGCCGGTGGCGCAGGTAAAAATGGAGACCGAGCGGCCGGACGGCAACCGCCAGCGCTTCTCCTTTATCCAGCGCGACGGCTTTATCGAGTCGGAGCAGGACATCCCCGAACCGCACCAGTTCATGGCTCGCCTGAGCCTGGGCCACGATCGCCACAGCCATGACTACGATGTGGAATTCATCGAGCGCCATCACCACGCGACGGCGGATGTCGCCGGCCTAGACGCTTCCGCGGCCGGATACCAGGACCCGCATGAACTGGCGCACGCCAACGACATTCGCCGCCGCTTCGCCAATCGCGAAGTCAGCACCGGCCAGATCGTGATGTTCGGCCTGACCGGCGGCCTGATTCCCTGCCCCGCTTCCATCACCGTTCTACTACTCTGCCTGCAGTTGAAGAAAGTGGCGCTGGGCGCGGCACTGGCGCTGTGTTTCAGCATAGGCCTGGCCCTAACCATGGTGGCCTCCGGTGTGTTAGCCGCCGTCAGCGTGAAGCATGTCTCCAGCCACTGGAGCGGCTTTGGCGACCTCACCCGCAAAGCTCCCTACTTTTCCAGCGGCCTGATCGTGCTGGTCGGCCTGTATGTCGGCTACCACGGCTGGGCAGCGCTGCCCTGATCAGGCATTCTCCTGCGTCACGATGCCCGCTCCAGACCACAGCAACTGGAGCGGCGCCGTCTTCTGATCCATTCACGGTCCTACAGCTCCCGTTCTGCCGCTTGCGCCAAAATGCAAAACAAGTAAAATCACATGGCATAAAAATATTTCTCATACAAACAAAATCATGCGCCCTCCCGTCTCGCCTCCCGGCAGCGCCACGCTCCATGCATCCGCGCCAAGCGACAACTACCCATGCTGATACGCAAAGCATCGATTCAAGACCTGCCCGCCCTCCAGGCCCTTGACGAAATGGGCGGCTGTCGGCGACACGAAGTGGCCGATGGTCTGTAATGGGATGGTCACACCGACTATGCCAGCCATCAACCCCAAGGCCTGCCAGGCCAACCGCTGCTGACTTATCTTTGCACGGACAAGGCCTTCCGCCGGCGGGGCGGGGCCTTGAAACTAGTGGCCGCGATCCAGCAGCGCGCGGAGGGCAGGAAGCTGATTTCCTCCACCGAGGATTGGTGTATCGCCAGCCAAAGGATGTTCCAGCAATTAGGCTGGCAAAAAATCGGCGCGCTCGATAACCTCAACAAGGATGGTTCCAGCGAATTCTTCTATGCCGTCGATCTGCTCGCCGCATCACAGCCAGCGGCAGGCAATATCTCGGCGTCGAAGCCGCGCCAGATCCGCGCTGACCCGTAATGCGGGAATCAAGGGCAACATCATGCTGTTCACCGCAATGCGCAGGCCAGATCACCCCGCGGCCATCCTCCGCCCCTTTCGGCTGGACGATATCCCGGACTGGCACGACTACCTGACGCTGCCACAGGCATACAAACACACCAGTTGCAACGTGAGATCTCCAGCGGAACTGGAGTATTACGTTTGGCAGCCAGCTCCAGCCTGCTTGCCTGGGGGCACAGCCATATCGCATAAGAACAAGAGGAGAAAAACATGATCAATCAAGCGCTTGAAGACCACGAGATCGCCGGCTGCTTCGCCGTGATGCGGCAATTGCGCCTGCCCCTGCGGGCAGAGCGCTTTGTCGAAACCGTGCGCGCGAAGATGGCGGAAGGCTATCGGCTGGCCTATCTGCAACAGGATGGCAGGGTGGCCTGCGTAGCCGGCTTTCGCATCGGCCTCAACCTGGCGATGGGAAAAAGCCTGTACGTGGACGACCTGGCCACCGACGAGGCCGCGCGCTCGCACGGCCACGACGCCGCCATGATGGCCTGGCTGCGCCAGCTGGCCAAAGAAGAAGGCTGCGCCGAGCTCCACCTGGACTCCGGCGTGCAACGCCACCGCGCGCACCGTTTCTATCTGAACCAGAACATGGACATCGTCTGCCATCATTTCTCGGAACGCCTGCGCTGAGCGCGCCTATGCTGGAAATCATCGAACACCAGCCGCGCTGGCCGGAGGAGTTCCAACGGACCGCCGGGCAACTGCAGGCCACGCCGGGGGCGCTGGCGCTGCGGATCGACCACATCGGCTACACCGCGGTGCCGGGTTTGGCGGCCAAGGGCGTGATCGACGTCCAGGTCGCGGTGGCGGATCTGGACGACGCGGTGATCGCAAGCCTGGCGGCAGGCGGATTCGTTCATAGGCCGGTCAAACAGGATCATGCGCCGGCGCGGATGACGATTAGCGAAAATTGTTCTTCCGCGAGCTCGTCGGCCAGCGCCGCGCCCACATCCATGTGCGCCGGGCCGGCAGCGCCAACCAGCGCTATGCATTGCCGTTCCGCGACTATCTGCGCGCCCATCCCGCCACGTCCGCAGCCTACGGCGAGTTGAAGCGGCGGCGGGCTGCCCACTTGGCCGATCCGGACCGCTATCCCGACATCAAGGACCCGGCGGTGGACCATGGGCGGCGCGAACCGGCTGGCAATCGGGCTGAGTCAGACCGTTGCTTTCCCAATCCAGATACAGGCCATGCACCGCCGGATCGAGAAAGGACAAGCGGATCAGATTGCGCTGTTAGGGAGGAATGGCGGCAAAGTCCAGGTACAAGGCCTCGGCGGGCGCATTCCAGGCCAGCACGTCCATGTGGCGGCCAATGACGATGGCCGGCGTGTCGCGCAATTGCCGCAGCAAGCGCAGCGTCTGCTCGCCGGCCTTTTGCGTGGCGTAGCGGTAGCGGCGGATGCCGCCGTGACACGCCAGGCTCAACAGATAATTTTCCTGGTCTTCATTCAGCCGCAAGCTGCGGGCGATGGCCGCCAGCGCGGAGCGGGACGGCGACAGCCTCCCCTGCTCCAGGCGGGTGTAATAGTCGATGCTGACGCCGGCCAATTGCGCCACTTCCTCGCGGCGCAGCCCCGGCACCCGGCGCGGGTAGCCAAGTTCCGGCACGCCCACATCGGCCGGCCGCAGTTGCGCGCGGCGCGCGCGCAGGAATTCGCCCAATTCGTTGTTTGTGCTCATCGCCGCATCATTTCATAACTCCCGTTCCGCAAACAGGGAATAACTTTCCCAGGAACCGCTCTCCCTATCCGCCCCGGGGCGCCTGCCCTACCTTGTCGGACATAGGGCAGCCGCCCGCCGCCTTCACCAAGAGAGCATCCATGAAAACCAGCATCCGGTTCAACAACAACGGCCTGAAAATGGCCGACCATCCTTACCTGCCCGTCGACATCCAGCCTGGCGAGAAGCGCGCCGCCATCGCCGTCAGCCACCAGTTTGGCGGCGTCAAGGAGCAGACCGCCGGCCTGTACGCGCAAAAACTGTCCGAGCGCGGCTTCATCGCGCTAGCCTTCGGTGCCAGCCACCAAGGCGAGAGCGAAGGCGAATCGCGCCTGCTGGAAGACCCGGCGGCGCGACTGGAAGACATCAGCAGCGCGGTAAGCTACCTATCCACCCATGAACAGGTCGATCCGCAACGCATCGGCGCGCTGGGCATTTGCGCCTCTGGCGGCTATGTAGTCAAGGCCGCTCAGACCGAACGCCGCATCCGGGCGGTTGCGGCCATCAGCGCCGTCGACATCGGCCTGTTTTTCCGCGAAGGACTGGGCGGCGGCGGCAGCACTGAAGCGCTTAAGCAACTGCTGGAACAAGTGGGCCGCGAGCGCACCCTAGAGGCCCAGGGCGGCGCGCCGCGCTACGACCCCATCTTGCCGCACACGCCCGCCGACGTGAGCGCAAGCACCCCCAGCCTGTATGCGGAAGGAGCCGACTATTACCGCACCGCCCGCGCCCAGCATCCCAACTCGCCCAACCGTTACTTGTTCCGCAGCATAGACCGCATCACCGCCTATTCCTCGTTCGACCATGTGGAGAGGATCGCGCCGCACCCGCTGCTGCTGATCGCCGGCAGCCGGGCGGATACCCGCTACTTCAGCCAACTGGCTTACGACAGGGCGCAGCAGCCCAAGGAGCTGCTCCTGCTGGAGGGAGCCAGCCACATCGACCTGTACGACCGCGAGCAATACGTGGCGCCGTCGGTGGCCAAGCTGGACGCATTCTTCCACACCCACCTGTAAGCAAGACCGGTACTTCCTAGAATGGATGGAGGCGCAGTCCATGCGCCTCCATTTTTCGCCTCGGCCGAGACCACCATGAACAATTAGCACCACCCGGCTGGAAGCCTTCAGCGATGGCGTGTTCGCCATCGCCATCACGCTGCCGATACTGGAAATCAAGGTGCCCGCCGCGGACAAAATCCTGCGCGAAGGAGAATTGTGGCAGGCCCTGGCGCAGCACAGACCCAGCTACACCGGCTTCGCCATCAGTTTCGTGACCATAGGCATCATGTGGGCCAACCACCACGCGCTGTTCAAATATATTCGCCGGGTGAACCGGCAGCTGCTGGCCAATCTGTTGCTGCTGGGCGTAAAGCTTCCTGCCTTATCCCACCGCGGTGCTGGCGGAATACCTGGCCAAGCCGGAAATGTGGACGGTGGCGACGATGTTCTACGGCGCCACGCAGGTGTTCAACTCCTTTACCTACAACCTGTTCTGGCGCCCGGGCTACCGCCAGCCTGAGCTGCTGGCGCCCAATCCGCATCCGCGCGGCATGCGCACCACCAACCGGCGCTACCGGCTGGAACTGCTGTGCTATGCGCTGGCCACCCGATTGGCGCTGCTCAATGCCTGGCTCAGCCTCGCCATCCATCTGACGCTGGCACTATGGAACGCCGTTTCCGAGCGCAAGGAGTAAAAGCCGGGCGACAGCCGGTTCGGTTCCTCCGAAAGCCAAGGCTGCTGACAGAAATTGACTCAGGCATGGCTTACGTTTGGATGCCCGATAAACGCGGCAACGCCTCGGGCATCCACTCAAAGCTTAATTAAGGGCAATCCTCATGACACGCGCCATCACCATCATCACCGAGAATTTTTCCGACTGGGAAACCGCCCTGATCAACTCCGCCGATCGTGGCTATTACGGCTTCGACATACACTTCGCCGCCCCCGGCGGCGCGCCGGTGACATCCTCGGGCGGCATGATGGTCACCCCGCATCTGGCGATAGAGTCGATCCGGCTGGATGAGCTTGACCTGCTGATCGTTTGCGGCGGCACCATCTGGCAAACCGACCAAGCCCCTGACATCACAGCCCTGGTTGCCGCCGCCCACGCCAGAAACATCGTGGTTGCCGGCATTTGCGACGGCACCCGCGTGCTGGCGCAAGCGGGCGTGCTGGATACCGTCAGCCATACGTCCAACTCGGCAGAAAACCTGTCGGTGCCGAACTACGCCGGAGCCGCTTGCTATCAGGATGTTCCCTACGCGGTTGCCGATCAGGGTGTCGTCACCGCCCCAGGCACCGCTCCAGTCAGTTTCATGGCGGGAATTCTCGCCGCGCTGAATATCGGCGGCGCGGATCTGGACGCCTACCTGGCGCAACACGCTGCCGAACACCTCTGGCCCGCTTAAAACCCGCCGGTTCGCATCGCCGCAGGCGCTTGCCTGGCCTTATCGGCGACGCCCCGGCGGCGCCGTGGGCGTCAAACTGCGTCCTCAGCGATGCCCTGCTGCTTCCGCCATTCCCTCAGCAATGCCTGGCGGCGGCGCGGGTAGCGCTCATCGAGGCTTTCGCACTGTTGCATCTGATCGCAGCGGAAATGGCGGAAATCCCGCCGCAACTCGCACCAGGCCGCCAACACCTGCGCCCTTTCGAAGAAGCCCAGCGCGAACGGCCACACCACCCTCTCGCTCTCCTCCCCCTTGGCATCCCGGTAGAGCAGAATCAGCTTGCTCTGTTGTCGAATGGCGTCGCGCAACCTCGCCATGTCCACGCCGGTGGGCGATGCGTACGCCGGCCCCACCAGCAAAGCCGCATCCTCCAGCTGCAAGCGCAGATCGGCAGGCAGCACCGCCGCCACCTTGGCCAGCGCATTGCCGGCGGCATCCGCCAGCCTGGCGTCGGCCCGCTTTGCCACCCAGCGCATGCCCAGCACCAATGCCTCCAGCTCTTCCTCGGCAAACATCAAGGGCGGCAACAGAAAACCGGGACGCAGCTGGTAGCCCAGCCCCGGCTCGCCGGCGATGTCGGCCCCTTGCAACTGCAGGCTGGCGATGTCGCGGTACACGGTGCGCACGCTGATGCCCAGTTGCGCCGCCAGCGCGGCGGCGGTCACGGGATAACGATGGCGGCGCAGCAGCTGCAGCAAATCCAACAGACGTTCGGAGCGCGACATGGCTCAGCCAAGCGCCGGATAGCCGCTCTCGCCGTCCGGCCACGACGTCAGCACTTCGAAGCCATTGTTGGTCACGGCTACCATATGTTCCCACTGCGCCGACCAGGAGCCGTCCTGCGTCACCACTGTCCAACCGTCGCCTAGCTGGCGGGTGGGCGCCTTGCCGGCGTTGATCATCGGCTCGATGGTGAACACCATGCCGGGCTTGAGCCTGAGGCCGGCGCCGCGCCGGCCGTAATGCAGCACCTCCGGCTCCTCGTGGTAAACCTTGCCTATGCCGTGGCCGCAGTACTCGCGCACCACGCTGAACCCGGCCTGCTGGGTGACGGTCTGGATCGCGTGGCCGACATCGCCCAGCGTGGCGCCGGGGCGTACTTCGCGAATGCCGGCCCACATCGCCTGATGGCAGGTTTCCACCAGCCTCTTCGCCTCGGGCCTGGGCGCGCCGACAAAGTACATGCGGCTGCTGTCACCGTGCCAGCCGTCCTTGATCACCGCCACGTCGATATTGACGATGTCGCCGTCCTGCAATATCTGCTTTTCCGACGGAATGCCATGGCACACCACCTGATTGACCGAGGCGCAGATGGTCTTGGGATAGCCGTAGTAGCCGATATTGGCCGGAATGGCGCGCTGCGCCTTGACGATGTGCTCGCGGCAGATAGCATCCAGTTCCTCGGTGCTGACGCCCGGCCGCACATGCTCGCCTATCATCGCCAGCAGCTCCGCCACCAGCTTGCCCGCCTCGCGCGCTTTGGCCACGTCGGCAGGCGACTTGATCTTCACCCCGCTCATCGCGCCGTCTCCGTCGCCTTATGTTGCAGATCGAGCGGATGCCCCTCCTGGCTGGAGCGCAGCAGCAATTGGCAGATTTCACTGTAGCGCAGGTCCGGGTGCAGCTCGGCAAGCATGCCTATGCGCAGCCAGTGTTCGGCCTGGGAGTTGATCGAACGGCTCAGCGCCTCGCTGGCAGTACGCAGATTGTCATGCATCTGCTCGGAAATCTTGACTATGCCCATATCCGTTCCATATACGTTCAATAAACGAAACGTATAACAAATTTCCGCCGCGCACAAGCCGTGCCGCGTCTCGACTGGCTCCTCCAGCCATGCCGCAACCCGGGGGGAGGGAATCAGGCATCGCACTGGCCGCTGTGGCGGACAGCCAACACCCGCAAGCCTTGGTTTTCCTGCTCGGCCAGCGGCACTGAACAGCGTCGGATGGAAAAATCGCCATCATGCTTGCTTTTCATTTTGATAATGTACAAAATCAAAATATGAAACAAGACAAAGACAAGCAACGCGGCGGCAAACGCGACGGCGCCGGGCGAAAGTCCGCCTTCGGCGGCGACAAGACCGCCCCCCTGCGCGTGCCGGAACCGCTCAAACCCATCCTGCGGCAGTGGCTGGACGACTACCGCAGCTGGCGTACCGCCAACAGCCAAGAAGCCGGCAATTTCCGCACCTTGGGCAAGCAGTTGAGCGAGCTGTCGCTGCCCTTGTTCGCCGGCAGCGTGCCAGCCGGCTCGCCGGTGCCGACCGATGACCTGAAGGAAGCGGACATCGACCTCAACGCCCACCTGGTCAGCCGCCCCGGCGATACCTTCATGGTGACGGTGAAAGGTGACTCGATGCAGGGCGCAGGCATCCATGACGGCGACCTGCTGTTGGTGGAACGCAGCCGCGAGCCGCGCAACGGCAAGGTGGTGGTGGCCGCGCTCAATGGCGAACTGACTGTGAAAAGGCTGGAAAAAAGCGCCAACGGCCTGCGGCTGCTGCCGGAGAACCCGGCCTACCAACCCATCCCCGTGCCGGAGGACGCTTCGTTCTTGATCTGGGGCGTGGTGACCAATGTCATCCACAAGGTGGATTAGTCTGGAGGAGAGTCAGATGGGCAAGCCAAGCGATTGCATCAAGATGAAATTCAACGACTGGAAACGGCTGCCAAGGCCTTACCGCGCCATGATAGAGGGCCAGCCGCAAGTGCTGGTGAGCCGGCCGGGACGCAATTTTTTCATGCCGGTGCAGTTTGTCTGACCTGGTGTCACGCAGTTGCCGAACCGCGTGTCGGCGGGCGCATACAAGACACCAGTCAATGCTTGCTAAGGCCGAAGAAATTACGGATGCGCTCCACCAGCTCGCCGCGGCGCGGGGCTTCGCCATCGCCGGCCAACAACTCCTCCGGCATCCGATTGCGTCGCTCCTCCAGACGCTCGGCCAGGATGGACGAGATGGTTTCCGCCAACTCCTTGCGCGATACCAGAATGGTCTGAAACGCCTCCTTGTCCAGCCGCAGGCACTCGACATTGGAGCGGGCGATGACCGTCCCGGAGCGGGACTCGCCGGTCATCAACCCCATCTCGCCGAAAAAACTGCCCGCCTTCAGCACATCCACCAGCTTGCGGCTGCCGTCCGGCATGCTCACCCACACCTCCACTTCGCCTGACAACATGATGTACAGCCAATGCGCCACCGAACCTTGATGCATGATGATGTCGCCGGTGACGAAGGGCGTGAACTTCAGTTGATCGGCCAGCACCACCATTTCCTCGTCGTTCAGGCTGGACAGCAGCTCCACCTTGCGCAGCGCCAGCACCCGCTCCTCCAGGTGCTTCTTCATCCGCGCCTCCATGTACTTCTCGTTTTCCTTGATGGTCAGCACATTGTAAAAAGGCGAGGCCATGCGCAGGTTGTGGCGGCGCAGCGCCGCATCAATATGGGTGCGGACGATGGAGTCGGTCAGGTCGTCCGCCGCCAGATTGGTCAGCCAGTAGCGCACCGCGTAGCGGCTGTAGCCGTTTTCAAAACCCATCAGTATGCAATTGGGCTCAGGCGACAGCGCCACCCCGGGCAACTGCGCCTCGCGCAGCGACTTTTCCACCACGGTGATGATCTGGGTGGGCAGCGTGTCCCAGTTGATGTTGAACCACACCCAGCGCCGCCATTGCTGGGGACAGCCATGCCGCTTGCCCAATATGGCGAAGTGGTTCTTCATCAGCACGCTGTTGGGAATGACCAAGGTTTCCCAATTGCGGGTTTCCACTGTGGTGGCGCGCCAGTTGATTTCCACCACCCGTCCCACCAGATCCCCCACCTTGACCCAGTCGCCTATTTCCACCGAGTTATCGAATTGCAACGACAGGCCGGCCAGGATATTGCCCAGCGTGTCCTGCATGGAAAAAGCCAGCACGGCGGTAATCACGGCGGAGGTGGTGACGATGTGGCTCAGATCCAGACCCGCCAGCCGCAACAACACCAAGCCCCAGCCGACATAGCCGACGGTGACCAGGATGTCTTCCAGAATGCGGGGAGGATGCAGGCGCAGGACGGGCATGAACAGTCGGAACAGCAGCATCGCCCACAAGCGGATCAGCGCCAGGCCCATCACCACCACGGCCCCCTGGCGCACCATTTGCCCCGGAGCGATCTGGCTGCTGAAGTTGACCACCAGCAGGGCCGCCAGCGTGATCAGCAGCGTGCGCAGCACCCGTTTGCGGCTGTCCGGCCGCAGCAGATACAGCATCAGGGCGAAGGCGGCGGTGACGGCAACAAAAACCGTCAGCGAGCCATACCAGACAGCTGGGATCAGCCGTTCCAGCCAACCGACCGCGGGAAGGGGTTCCATGCTATCTCCGCCAGTTTTTTGTTTTATAGACAGCCCGGGCGGCAGATAAAAAAAATCCCTCCCGCGAGGGAGGGGTGCAAGGTATCGGGGAAGTGTAAGATCCGCAGCCGAGCTGGCCGGCAGAAATTACAGCGTCTTGTTTATACCAAAACAAGACGCCATTTGATGTTAACAATAGTTCCCGCTTTGCGGTATGAGTATATCTACTTACCCAGCCTTGCCATCAGGATATCGTGAATGCTTTCAGGCTCTTGCTCGCGGCGTATGGCCTCGAACAATTGCCCCGCCTCCGGCCAGGTGCGCTTGAGCAAACCCAGCCACTGTTTCAGCCTGGCCACCGGGTAGCGGTTTTCACCCGACTTCTCCCAGCATTGGCGGAAGAAATCCGCCACCCAGGGCATCATGATGGCCCACTCCATCGGACCCGCGCCGTCGCCCGCCACGATTCGCGCCGCCAGGTCCGGACACGCCACCAGCCCGCGGCCTATCATCACGGTATCGCAACCGCTTTCCTGCCGAATCGCCCGGTAATCGTCCAGCGTCCATACCTCGCCGTTGGCGATGACCGGAATGGCGATGGCCTCGCGAATGCGCGCGATCCAGTCCCAATGCGCCGGCGGCCGGTAGCCCTCCACCTTGGTGCGGCCATGCACCGTCAACTCGGCGGCGCCGGCGCTTTCTATCGCCTGCGCGCACTCCAGCGCCCGGCTCTTGTCCTCGTAGCCCAGCCGCATCTTGGCGGTCACCGGGATGCCGGCAGGCACCGCTCGCCGCATGGCGGAAACAATCTCGTGCAACAACTCCGGCTCGTTCAGCAGGACAGCGCCGCCGCGATGGCGGTTGACAGAGGGCGCGGGGCAGCCGAAATTCAGGTCCACGCCCGGCGCGCCCAAGCTGGCGGCCTTGGCGCCGTTTTCCGCCAGGCAGGCCGCATCCGAACCCAGCAGCTGCACCCGCACCGGCACGCCGGCGCGGGTATTGCCCGCACGCTCCAGCTCCGGTGCCAGGCGCAGGAAAGTGCGTGTAGGCAGCAGCGCCGAGGTGACCCGCACGAACTCGGTAACGCACATGTCTATGCCCCCGATGCGGGTCAGCACATCGCGCATCACATCGTCAACCAGACCCTCCATCGGGGCAAGCACCAGCTTCATTGTCTAACCTACTGAAAAAGGGCGTTATTGTAACGCAGCCGCCACAAGAACATGACGGAGATTGTCGATGACCACCACCCTCAACATCGCCACGCCGGAATCCGTCGGCAGCTGGTTGCCGCTGTTCACCTCCTACTTGGCCTTCTACAAGGTCAGCCAGCCCCCGGAGCAATGCCTCGATTTTCTGAGCGAAAGGCTGCGCCGGCGCCAGGCCGTGGCCTTCGTCGTCAGCACGGACAATCGCCCACAGGGCTTTGCCATGATGTACACCGGTTTTTCCTCATTATCGCTGCAGCCTTGCTGGGTGCTGCACGACCTGTTCGTCGCGCCCGACGCCAGAGGCCAGGGCTTCGGCCAGATGCTGGCGCAGCGCTGCCAGCAATACGCCCGCGACATGGGCGGCGGCGAGATCATGTTGCAGACCGCCCACGACAATCTGGACGCGCAAAAGCTGTACCAGAGCCAAGGCTTCAAGCTGGACGAGGATTTCCGGGTGTATTACTGGAACAGCCGGCATTCTTGACGATCATCGCGGCCTGCGGCATGCTCGCCAGCCCTTGCCGCCAAGCCCAGGAACCCACATGCCAGAACAGGGAATCTACCAGCACTTCCGCGACCGCCGGCTCTACCAGGTGCTGGGCATCGCCAAGCATTCGGAGACGCTGGAGCCCATGGTGGTCTACCGCGCGCTTTACGGCGACTACAGCCTGTGGACCAGGCCTGCAAGCATGTTCGACGAGATGGTTGCGCATGAGGGACGACAAGTGCCGCGCTTCCGCCTGATGCCGGCTCGGTGAGCCCGCGATGCGCATCTACCGCACCGACCAGTTCCCGCTGCCCTTGCCCGACGGCCACCGCTTCCCGGCGGAAAAATACCGCCTGCTGGCCGATAGTGTAGCCCTCTTCGCCGCGGAGCGGATGGAGCCGGCGCCGGCCGCCAGCGCCAACGAACTGGCCCAGGCCCACGATCCGGCCTACATCGATGCAGTGATGCAAGGCACGCTGGACGCTCGGCTGCAACGCGAAATCGGCCTGCCATGGTCTCCGCAGCTGGCCGAACGCAGCTGCCGCTCGGTCGGCGCCACCGTCGCCGCCAGCCGCAGCGCGCTGCTGGACGGCTGCGGCGTCAACCTGGCAGGCGGCACGCATCATGCCGGCCGCCAACACGGCAGCGGCTTCTGCGTGTTCAACGACGTCGCCGTCGCCGCCCTGCTGATGCTGAGCGAGGGTCGCGCCCGCCGCGTGCTGGTGATAGATCTGGACGTGCACCAGGGCAATGGCACCGCCGCCATCACCGCTGACGAGCCGCGCGTCTACACCTTCTCCATGCATGGCGCGCGCAATTTCCCGTTCCGCCGCAGCGCCAGCAGCCTGGACATCGACCTGCCGGACGGCACCGGCGATGCCCGCTATCTATCCATCCTCGCCGATGCGCTGCCGCGGCTGTTTGCCGAGTCCGCGCCCGATCTGGTGTTTTACTTGGCCGGCGCCGACCCCTACCGCGGCGACCGGCTTGGCCGGTTGGCACTGAGCCGGGAAGGGCTGGCCAGACGCGACCGGATGGTGATGGAGGCCTGCCGGCGCTACGATGCCGCGCTGGTGCTTACCATGGCCGGCGGTTACGCGGTGCCGATTGAGGATACCGTGACAATCCAGACGGAAACCGTCAGACTGGCATGCCGGATCTTTGGCGGGAGCGAGCCCAGCCCGGCCGCCCCGTCGCAGCGCTAAGGAGAAGTCATGAAAAAGGCAATTTTAGGCGGCGGCTGCTTCTGGTGCCTGGACGCAGCCTACTCCCAGCTCAAAGGGGTGGAGCGCGTGACATCCGGCTATTGCGGCGGCCGGACGGCTGATCCCGACTACCGGCAGGTCTGCTCCGGCGACAGCGGCCATGTGGAGGTGGTGGAAATCAGCTTCGATCCCTCTCTGATAGACTACGCCACGCTGCTGCAGGTGTTTTTCGCGGTGCACGACCCCACCACGCCCAACCGCCAGGGACATGACGTCGGCAGCCAGTACGCGTCGGTCATCTTCTATCTGGACGATGGGCAACGCGCCGCCGCCGCCGCGATCATGCGCGAGCTGGAGCAAGACCAGGTATTCGACGCCCCCATCGTCACCCGCGTCGAACCGGCCGCGCGCTTTTATCCGGCGGAAAGCTACCACCAGAATTACTACGCGCAGAACCAGCAGCAGAACTACTGCCAGTTGGTGATCTCGCCCAAACTGGCGAAGATCCGGCGGAAATTCGCCGCCCTATTGCGAAACTAGAGGGCGCAAAGCCCGACGCCGCCGGTATAATGGCGCCTGCCCTGCGGCAAGTACTCCATCATACTCGCACCTATCAAAGCCAGAAGCATGTCAGACGTCGAAGTGCCCCGCCCCTCCACCCTCAGCGCGCTCAAGACCCATCTGCGATTGCTGCACAAAACGTCCACCCGCAGCAAATGGCTGAGCGCGCTGTGCTGGCTGCTGGGCTTCGGCCTGTTGCTGGTCCACACCCTGTTGCTGGACATCCAGTTGCAGCGCCAGGAGTTCCACCAGACCATGGAATTCCTGCGGCAGAACATCACTCACCGCCTGCGCAGCAGCGAGCTGCTGCAAGACCAGGTGGCAGACATCATCAGCAACGCGCATCCCGGCCGGCAGGCGCGCATCCATTCGCTGGCGCTGTCCGCGGCGCAAAGCCAGCCGCAACTCTACTTCATCGGCTATCAACCGTTGGTCGATCAGGCCGCGCGGGCCGGTTTCGAACGGCAGCAAGCGCAACGACTGGGCCAGCCCTATTTCATTCGCGACTACCTGCACAACCAGCGCAACGACTGGCGCGACGCCGCCGCCTGGCGCAAGGCACCGCAACGGCCGCGCTACCTGCCGCTGAGCATGGCGGAGCCTGGCCTGGGCTCAAGCGACTGGCACGAAATGGGATTGGACCTGCTGGACGACAGCGTGCTGTCCTCGTCGGTCAACCGCGCGCTCGGCCACAGCCAGGCCTCCTCGCCCACACTGCAGCTGCGCGGCGGCGAACCGGGGCTGGCGCTGTTCCAGACCGTCTATCGCAACACGCCGCCGTCACCGGTGCCGATGATACGCGTCGAACAGGCCGACGGCGTGATCATGCAGGTGCTGTACCTGAAACCCCTGCTGGCGCTGCCGCCACCGCTGGAGGGCCGCTACACGCTGCAATTGCAGCGGCATGACAGCGGCGCCGATAGCGCCATCATGCCGCTGCTGCGCCAGACCGATGGCCAGGCCGACAACTGGCTCGCCGCAGCGCTCCCCCGCCTCAGCCAGCGCGTCAGCCTGTCCAGTGCCGCGCTGCCCTATGATTTGATCCTCAGCCGCCAACTGCAGTTCGAACGCGCCTCCGCCGGCGAAATCCTGCTGAGCGCGCTGTTCGCCCTGCTGCCCGCTTACCTGCTATGGGTGATCCTGGCGCTACTCGAATACAACCGCCAGGCTCGCGAGCAGATACAGGACGATATTTTCCGCGAGCGCGAATACGCCAGCGTCGCCCTGCGCGGCATCGGCGACGCCGTGATCAGCATAGACACCCGACAGATCATTCAATATCTGAACCCGGCGGCGGAGACGTTGCTCGGCCTGCCCGCCGCCCAGGCGCTGCAAAGGCGGCTGCAGCAGATCGCGCCGCTGCATTACGAATTCTCGCGCAACCCGGTGCAGGATCCGGTGGAGCAGGCCATCTCCAGCCAACAAGTGGTCTATCTGGCGCAAAACTGCTATCTGAAACGCCACAATGGCGAAAAGCTGCTGGTGGAAGGCGCGGTGGCGCCGCTATTGGGCCGCAGCGGCCAACTGATAGGCACGGTGCTCACTTTCCGCGACACCGCGCCGATACGCCGCCGCATGCTGGCGGCGTTGGAGGCCAGCGAAACCCGCCTGCGCCAGCACGAGATGGAGCTGGCGCGCGTGGCGCGCATCAACACCATGGGCGAAATGGCATCCGGCATCGCCCACGAGATCAACCAGCCGCTATCGGCCATCATGAGCTACTGCCAGGCAGGTCTCAGCCTGCTGGACGACGATGAAATCGACATGGCCATGCTGCGCCGCGCGCTCACCTCCTCGGTCAGCCAGGCCGACCGCGCCGGCCGCATCATCCACCGACTGCGCGAATTCGTCACCCGCAAGAACCAGCAATTGGTTCCGGTACAGTTGAATCAGGCTGTGCACAACGCGCTATCGCTGCTGGACTACGAACTGCAGGATCACGACATCCACATCGAGCAAAACTTCTCAAACGAGTTGCCGTTGGTATACGCTGACACTATCCAGCTGGAGCAAGTGGTGCTGAACCTGGCGCGCAACGCGGTGGAAGCCATGGAGCACACCCGCCCCTGGGGGCGGCTGAGCCTCACCACCCGCCGGCAGGGCGAGCGGGTGCAGCTCATCATCAGCGACAATGGCTGCGGCATCGCCCCCGACAAGCTGGACCGGATTTTCGACCCGTTCTTCAGCACCAAGCCCAACGGCATGGGCCTGGGGCTGGCGATCTGCCAAACCGCGATAGAAGCCTTCGGCGGCAAACTGATCGCCGGCAACAAGCCCGGCTCGGGAGCGGAATTCATCATCGACCTGCCATGCAGCACCCGCAGCGTGGCGGCACCATCCGGAGTAGAAGCCTGATGCAAAATACCACCCCCACAGTCTTCATTGTCGATGACGACCCGGCGGTACTCGATTCACTGGCCATGCTCATTACCGCCCAGGGCATGAAAACCATCACCTTCCCCAATGCCATGGAGTTTCTGGATGGTTATCTGGGCAACCAGATCTGCTGCCTGGTGCTAGACATCCGCATGCCGCAGATCACCGGCCTGGCGCTGCAGGAGCAGTTGATGGAGCGCGGCATCGCCATCCCCATCGTCTTCATCACCGGCCATGGCGACATCGAGCAATGCCGCCGCGCCTTCCAGACCGGCGCGATAGATTTCCTCACCAAGCCTATAGACCAGGCCAGGCTGATAGACAGCCTGCGCAAGGGCATCCGGCTGAGCATCCAGCAGCACCAGAAGGAAGAGGAAACCCAGGAGGTGATGGGCCAGCTCTCCCGCATCAGCGGCCGCGAGCGCGAAGTGCTGGAACTGGTGGCCGACGGCCTGTCCAGCAAGGAGATCGCCCGCGAACTGGACCTGTCGCCGCGCACCATCGAAGTGCATCGCGCCAATCTGTTCAGCAAACTGGGGGTGGATTCGCTGGCCGACCTGGTGCGTTTCTACCTGAAAGCGCTGGAAGCCACCGGCAAGAAGCGCAGCGAAGACAGTTTTTTCAACGAAGCCCCGCCAAACCAGTAGAATCGACGAATGGAAAGACTGTTCAAACACATCTGCCTGGTGGCCAGGCACGGCAAGCCCGGCATCACCGCCTCGCTGCTGCAGCTGGCCGACCACCTGGCCGCCAGCGGCGCCACCGTGCTGATAGACAAGGAAAGCCTCGGCCAGGACGAGGCCGGCGAGCATGCGCTGATAGACCGCAACGACATGGGCAAGCTGGCCGACCTGGCCATCGTGCTGGGCGGCGACGGCACCATGCTCTCCATCGCCCGTCTCTTGGCGCCGTACCGCGTGCCGCTGGTCGGCGTCAACCAGGGCCGGCTGGGCTTCATGACCGACATCCCGCTGCACGAGATGCTGACGTCGATCGACGCCATCTTGCACGGCCAGTTCGTGCCGGAAGACCGCATCCTGCTGCAAGCCTCCGTCATTCGCGAGGACGCCGAAGTAGCCAGCGCGCTGGCCTTCAACGATCTGGCCTTCAGCCGAGGCGCCGTCGGCTCGATGATCGAATTCGAAATCTTCATCGACAACCAGTTCGTCTACAGCCAGCGCTCCGACGGCCTGATCGTCGCCACCCCCACCGGCTCCACCGCCTACTCGCTGGCCGCCGGCGGCCCCATCCTGCACCCCACGCTGCAGGCCATCGCGCTGGTGCCGATCTGCCCGCAGTCGCTGTCCAATCGACCGATTGCCGTCAACGACTCCTGCGAGGTGGAATTCATGCTCACCCGCGGACTGGACGCGCGGGTGTACTTCGACGGCCAGTTGCACTGCGACCTGATGGAAATGGACCGGGTGCTGATCCGCCGCTACCGCAATCCGCTGCGCATACTGCACCCGGAAGGCTACAACTACTACGACATGCTGCGCCACAAGTTGCACTGGGGCGAGCGCCTGATGTAACCCGCACAGACCAAACACCATGCTCCTCTCGCTGACCGTAAAAGACTTCGTCATCGTCGACAGCATCGCGCTGGACTTCGCCGCCGGCTTCACCGTGCTGACCGGAGAAACCGGCGCGGGCAAATCCATCCTGCTGGACGCGCTGAGCCTGCTGCTGGGCGATAGGGCCGAAGGCGCCCAAGTGCGCGAAGGCGCCGACCGCGCGGAAATCACCGCGGAATTCTCCACCGAGCAAAGGCCGGAAATCGACGCCTGGCTGGAACAGAACGAATTGTCCGGCGACGAGGGCGTACTGCTGCTGCGCCGGCTGATAGACCGCAGCGGCCGCTCCAAAAGCTTCGTCAACGGCCAGGCCGCCACCCTGACCCAGCTCAAGCAGCTGGGCGAATTCCTGGTCGACATCCACGGCCAGCACGCGCACCAGTCGCTGATGAAGGCGGAAACCCAGCGCCAGCTGCTGGACGCCTACGCAGGCTCCACCGCGCTGGCGCGCGACGTGCACAAGGCTTGGCAGGAATGGCAAGCCGCCCGCCAGGCGCGCAACGACGCCGAACGGCTGTCGCGCGAATCCGAAGTGGAGCGCGAGCGCCTGACCTGGCAGATAGGCGAGCTGTCCGATCTGAACCTGCAGCCTGACGAATGGAACGCGCTGAGCCAGAGCCATACACGGCTGGCCAACTCCGCCGAACTGGTGCAGAGCGCGCAGCTGGCGGTAGACACGCTGTCCGAACAGGACAACAGCTGCCTGACGCTGCTGGCCCAGGTGCAAAGCCGGCTGTCCAAGCTGTCCAGCCTGGACCCGCGGCTGTCCGACACCCTGTCGCTGCTGGATTCGGTGGACGCCGAGCTGCGCGAAGTGGTTTACAGCCTGCGCGACTACGCCAGCGACATCGACCAGGACCCGGGCCAACTGGCGGAAATGGAGCGCCGGCTGGAGCTCCTGATGAGCACCGCGCGCAAGTACCGCATCCAGCCGGCGGATCTGTCCGACAAGCTGGCGGACTGGCAGCAGCAGCTATCGGCACTGGAAGCCAGCGTGGACATCGAAGCCCTTACCGTGGCCGAAGCCGCCTGTTTGGCCCGCTACCGCGCGCAGGCAGAATCGCTGTCCGGCAAGCGCCGCCAGGCCGCCCGCGAGCTGTCCGAGCGCATCGCCAAGGAAATGCAGCGGCTGGCGATGGGTGGCTCCCGCTTCGCCATTGAGCTCTCCGCGCTGGCCGAACCCGGCGCCCACGGCATGGAATCCATCGAATACCTGGTGGCGGCCAACGCCGGCACCAGCCTGCGCCCTCTGGCCAAGGTGGCCTCCGGCGGCGAACTGTCGCGCATCAGCCTGGCGATGCAGGTGGTGATCAGCCAGGTGGCCAGCGTACCCACGCTGATCTTCGACGAAGTGGACGTGGGCATAGGCGGCCGCGTGGCGGAGGTGATCGGCCATATGCTGCGCGACCTGGGCCAGCGCTACCAGGTGCTGTGCATCACCCACCTGCCGCAGGTGGCATCTTGCGGCAAACAGCACTGGCAGGTCAGCAAGCGCGCGCAGAAAGGCCAGGTGCTCAGCCGCATCGCACCGCTAGATGCCGAGCAGCGCGTGCTGGAGATCGCCCGCATGCTGGGCGGCGCCGAACTGACGCAAACCACCCGCGAGCACGCGGCGGAAATGCTGGCCTCGAACGCCGCGCACCTCTAGCCAAAGTGGGCATTTGCGGATAGAATGCGGTCGTTAGTTAATTTGGAAGCGTATCAGGGCAATTTAATGCGGCGATTTTGAAGTTAACGACAAGCTGAACCTAGGAAGCGTGGCCGAGTGGTTTAAGGCACTGGTCTTGAAAACCAGCGATGGGAAGCCATCCGTGAGTTCGAATCTCACCGCTTCCGCCAATAAAAATACAGCACGGTTCAAAACCGGCCTTAAGCCCCCCGCCGGCCTGCTCAAAACCTAGCGTTCAGCATCATACGCACAAAACCAATACCTAGCTCAAGCAAGTCCGACAAAGCCGCGTGAAGTCCCTTAATCAAATGCGCAAAGCCCATACCCCCCCTCACCCGCCTTGGATGGTCGCCCCGACCGCATCCTGCTTCACGTAGATCCGAAATATTCGAATTCACCAAGCCAAACAGCGGCTACCAGGCAAAGAATCCGTCCAGCCACCCACTATTCGGCAGCCTCTCCTCAACAATCGAGTCGGGCCCATCGCGCCGACGCGCCTGCCGCCTCTTTTGGCTCCGAGCGCCTCCCCCCCATAAACGGAGCTACACATGAAAGCGAACCACATCTTCCCAGTCGTTCTTTTTTCAGTTGGAATGGGAGGAGGGCAACTGCTGCTCAAATATTCCGCACAACGGCAAGTTGCCCATGAACAGAAGACCCCCCTCATGCGCCTGCTGCACTTGGCGCTGGACTGGCCTTTCATTGCCGGCGCGACCAGCTACTGCCTTCTGCTGGTCTTTTGGATATGGCTACTGACTTTCATACCGCTTTCCCGCGCTTACCCCTTCACCATCATAAGCATGGCGGTCGCCACACTGGGCAGTTGGTTTTTCTTTGGCGAAACCGTGACGCCGCGCTTTCTGACCGGGCTGGCGATCATCATGCTGGGCGTCATCATACTAGGAACTGATTAAAGCATGCCTCTCAATAAAAAAGACCATATCTGGGTCGTCATCGCCGCCTTCAACGAGAGTGCCACAATCGCGAAAACCGTTGCTGGCGTACGCGCCCATTTCAGCAATGTCGTGGTCTGCGACGACTGCTCGCGCGATACTACCGCCCAGCAGGCCCAAGCGGCGGGGGCCCACGTGTTGTCGCACCCAATGAACCTGGGACAAGGCGCTGCACTGCAGACAGGCATCACCTATGCAATGCGACAAGGCGCGGAATACATCGTCACCTTCGACGCCGACGGCCAGCACAACGCCAGCGAAATCGCCCCGATGCTCGCCGCCCTTAAAGCAAGCGGTGCAGACATCGCGCTGGGCAGCCGCTTCCTTAACAAGACGAGCAACACTCCCAAATCGCGCAAGCTTTTGCTGAGCGCCGCATTGCTGTACACCCGCATTACATCGGGAATCCGGCTGACCGACGTTCACAACGGCTTTCGCGTACTGACACGACATTTCTGCCACGGATTCGAATTCAAGCAGAACCGCATGGCGCACGCATCGGAAATTTTGGACTACATCGCCGCCAACCGCGTCCGCTATATCGAACATCCCGTCACGATCGTTTATACGGAATACTCCATTCAAAAGGGGCAAAAAGGCTCGAACGCCATCCGCATTCTGCTGGAACTACTAATGGGAAAGGTTTCCAAATGATATTCAGCATCCTGCTGACCACGGCATTCGTTTTCATGGCCGTTTACAGCTTTGCCTTTATCAAGCCCAATGCGCTTCGAATCCTGCTTTGCCTATCCTATTGTGCTGGGATTTATTTTGCATGGAACCCTGATATCACATCGACGATCGCCCACCTTTTTGGAATCGGCCGCGGCCTCGACTTCTTCTTGATGCTGCTGCTGATTGCCATCATCAATGCCTTGGTATTGCTTGCGCGCCATCTCAATGCTATGCACCTTGCGCTGACCAATCTTTCCAGACACATCGCATTGCGAGATGCCCGCCCAGCCGAGAAAGAATCAAAATAGATGAAGCTCAAGGCCATCCGCTTACATCTTCCCATAAGTCATTGGCTGGCGATTTTTCTCACTGCCGCTGCGCTCTTTCTTTCCTTTGACCTGGGAAATAAGCAACCTGAATATCGCCTGCGCGTGGAGCCCACACCCGGACAAATCGGCCACATTCACCTTGTTTTCTACGGCAGTAACTTCAGAAGCGGCGATCTGACCATCCCGGCATCCGGCTGGAGCATCACCCACAGGCAAGATTCCACAGTACTCGCTGCGGAAGGCGCAGTCGAACCAGTTGAGATCCGGGCACACAGCATACCGCTGGCCTTCGGCCTGCTGCATTTCCCAGCTGCGGGCAGCGTCACGCTCAGCGGCGCTGCGGGCTATCTGCAAAAGATCGACCTCAAATCCAGCACCGAAACAGTCACCATGCTGACCCTCGGCGGTCCGACCTCTCCTGTTCCGTCGAGCGGCGATGTCACCCTGTATTCCACAGGCACCCAAGTTGCAATAGCCTTAGCAGTTCTCGCACTATTAACTGCCATCGCCTGGCGCATGAACCATCACTACAGCCAACAAACGCGCGCTCCCAAACGCATGGAGATCATTTATCTCGCGCTACCATTTCTACTCACGACAAGCCTGACATTGCTCGCCTATATTCCCGGCAATGCCAGCTATGACGGCTCGCTACAATGGACTCAGGCTGCAAACCGTGGAGAACTGCTACCCGCGCTGGGATTTCCCGCAACCTACCTCATGCGGCTGTTCACGCTTGTTAGCAGCTCCCCATTGCCCATGCTGGTTTTGCAAAGCGCCGCGGCTGCCCTAGGCACAGGCATGGTGCTTCACCAACTCCGCCATCGCGGAGTCCCCTTCATCATAGCTATGGGGGCCGCCATCATCCTTGCCGCCACACCCCAGTACTTTGCATTTTTCACTGGATTAGGCAAGGATCCGCTAAGCCTGATAGGCGCACTTTTTTTCACCTGGGCCCTGCTCGCCATATTCCGGCGACCCAAGGCCTCGCCAGGCATGTTGGGCGCGCTGGCCTTCAGCGCCGTGTTTTCAGGTCTGATGCGGACCAACGCCATGCCCGTCGTCATGCTGGTGCTCGTTACGACACTGGCCCTGCTTTTCTGGCGTCAAAAAAACCGATGGGCAATCGCGATAGGTTCGATTGCCATCGCCGTCGCCTTAATCACTCCCAAGATTCTCACTTCTCTAGCGGTGCAAGAAATCAGTGAGCACCAAGACACGCAACACCACGCGCCAACCTACACCCTGCCACTAGGCATGTTCGCCAATTGGTACATCTTTCACTTATTCAATGCCGCCATTGCAAGCGAGGTAAATGTACCGGAAAAGCAAGCGGAACCGTTCTTTACCCTTATGCCAAAAGACAAGTGGAAGAAATTCTCCTGCCACATGACAGATGACATCATAGGGACAATATTCAGCAACATGGAGTTTACGCAGACTGAATACTTGAAACATCTGCACCAGCATCAAACCACCATGGCAATGACTGTTTTGCGTCTCGCCTATGAACACCCGGACTTTGCACTGAAACGGCAAGCATGCATAACGGAAATGCTTTGGCATACCGGGGTAGATCAGAAACCGTTCCAGACCACAGCCACCCTCGGCTACGACGGAGTGGATAAGCGTTTCATCGACTTGGCAGGTGAAAGCCGAACAAAATGGCCAGCCTTGCGATTGAAAATCCAGAACTATCAGCTCTGGTCGGAGCAGGAAAACCACTTCTGGCTATTCTGGAAACCCGCTCTGCCATTCATCTTGGGCATATTCATCGTGGGACTGTATCTCGTCAACCACCGCGATACCGGCGCGGCGCTGGCATTCCTGCTGCCTTTGCTGTCCATCGCGATTCTGGCTGTCGTCATCCCTTTCCCCGCTTATCGCTATGCCTACCCCGGCGTATTGTTGATGCAATTGCTAAGCGTGCTGTTGTTTGCCAGACCACTCCACCCCAGCATTCGGGCGACTCAAGCCTCGCATGGATGCCGCGATTAGCCATCATGCCGACTGCTCGAAACCGGATCGATCGAACAAATCCACCTGAACGCGCGGCCCGACTCGCAAAGACTGGGGCAAGTTTGCGAACAGGCAGAAAACCCAGACGACACAGCCCCTTGCTTTCACGCGAACCGTCTGGCGTTACCTGCCGCAGACTGCAATGCCTGCAACACCGGGCCAAAGGCACCTCGCTCCTTCCGACTGCTGAATTTCGGCCCGACAAACCTGCAGACCATTCAAAGCTCGCAATATTTTTCACTTTCAAACACAATCCACATCGATATAGAACAAAGCTGTGGACAAGCTTGGGATAGCCGGCGTTTTATCTTTACATTGAACAACTTGCGCAAATAGACCAAAAATTGAGCAATAACAGAACTTTCCCACGCCACCCCGGAATAAGCCTGGTGGCAAACTGTGGATAGATCCAGCAAAGCAATGAAATAAAAGAACAAAACCCAACCGATTATTTTTTAGGCAACTTCACCAACCAAGAAGGCAAGCCGCGACTCCCGGGAAAAACCTGCGATGGCGGACGGCGCGAAACTCACGGCTGCAAGTCTGAAAAATGCGGCAATGTTCGCGCCGCCCTGCCCCCCGCCTGACCATCAAGAACAATGCGCGCAGAAAAGCCTTGTACTTTCCATCTTCCGCTCCTTAATCTGCATAAAGACAGCCCCCTCGCCGCTTGCGGCGCAATACCCGATGGAAACCCAATGCCGCAGCTGCATAGATTCCTGCTACTGCTTGCCCTCTCGCTACCGACCGCGCCAGCCTGCGCGGCGGCGGCATCCGAATCCATCCGCCTGAGCACCCACCTGCAGCCGCCGCTGTCCTTCGTCAGAACCAATGGCATTCCCGACGGGCTGGCCGTGCAGGTCGTCGACTGCGCGCTGAAAAGGATGCAGCGGAGCTACGCGCTGGAATTCCTGCCCTGGCCGCGCGCGCAGTGGCAGGTCCAGCACGGCCAGGCCGATGGCTTCTTTGCCGCCACCCCATCCACCGAGCGCGACGGCTACGCGGTGCTGTCTGCCTCGTTGCTTTCCTATCAGCGCCGCTGGTATCTGCTGAAGGACGCGCCGCTATCGCCGGCCGATCCGGGATTCAAGCAGCAGGCGCGCATCGGCGCCTTCAGCGGCTCGAACATGGACGGCTGGCTCAAAAGCCACGGCTACCGGCTGACCGCCATGCCGACCAGCAGCGAGCAACTGTTGCGAATGCTGCTGAACCATCACGTCGACGCCATTCTGGGCAACGCCTACGCGGTGGACTCGCTGATCGCCAGCATGGGCCTGCAAGCCGAATTGCGCAGCGAGCTGCTGGAAAGCCTGCCGCTGGGGGTATATTTCGGCAAGGCCTTCCTGGCCAGGGAGGGGCCGCAGTTCCTGCCGCAGTTCAACAACGCGGTCGAAAGCTGCCGCGCCAAATAAAAATGCCGCCCCAATGGGCGGCATTGCGTCATGGCCTCGGCGAGCGCGACTTATACCGGTGCCGGCTCCCTCATCAGCAAGGTAATCAGGCTCGATATCTTGCGCTTGAGCTCGCGCCTGTCCACCACCATGTCCACCGCGCCCTTGTTCAGCAGGAATTCCGCGCGCTGGAAGCCTTCCGGCAGCGTTTCGCGCACGGTCTGCTCGATCACGCGGGCGCCGGCGAAGCCGATGCGGGCCTTCGGCTCGGCCAGCACCACGTCGCCCAGAAAGGCGAACGAGGCGGAGACGCCGCCCATGGTCGGGTCGGTCAGCAGCGAGATGAAAGGCAGCTTATTCTCGGACAGCAGCTGCAGCGCGGCGCTGGTCTTGGCCATCTGCATCAGCGAGTTCAAACCCTCCTGCATCCGCGCGCCGCCGGAGGCCGCCACGCAGATGAACGGCGCCTTGGCTTCAACCGCCGCCTGCACGCCGCGCACGAAGCGCTCGCCCACCACCGAGCCCATGGAGCCGCCGATGAACTTGAATTCAAACGAAGCCACCACTGCCGGCAGCGAATGGATGCTGCCCTGCATCACCACCAGCGCGTCGTCCTCACCGGTATCGCTCTTGGCGGCGACCAGGCGGTCCGGGTACTTCTTGCTGTCCTTGAACTTCAGGATATCTACCGGACGGACTTCCTCGCCTATCTCGCGCCGGCCTTCGTCGTCCAGCAGCAGGTTCAGGCGTTGACGCGCCGTCAACGGATGATGATGGCTGCACTTGGGGCAGACCTGCAGATTGCTCTCCAGGTCGGTGTAATACAAAACTGCTTCACATTCCGGGCACTTGCTCCAAAGCCCCTCCGGTACCGCCGAAGGCTTGTCAGCGCGGTTTTCGCGCTTGATCTTCGGCGGCAGGAGCTTGTTCAACCAGCTCATGCTGACTCCTTGAATCTTGAGTGTCCGGGACACATCCCGGCCACATTGCAACGGGGGCGCCGCCCCCGTCGATGTTCTAGCGGATGGCGGCCTTCAATTCGGCCACCAGATGAGTTAACTGCTCTCTGGCAGTTTCGGGTGTCGCCGCCTCGATTTCCTGTACCAGCCGGCTGCCCACCACCACCGCGTCGGCGGCGGTCGAGATGGCTTTGGCGGTCGCGGCGTCGCGAATCCCAAAACCCACCCCTATCGGCAACGGCAGTTGTTGTCTGAGGGCAGCAATTTTACGCGCTACGTCATCAATGTCCAGATGTCCGGCGCCGGTCACCCCCTTCAGAGACACATAATAAACGTATCCGCGCGCCAGTTTGGCGATTTCCGCCACACGCGAAGGCGGTGTGGTGGGGGCGATCAGGAATACCGTGTCCAGGCCTGCGGCATCCAGCGCCGCCTGCAATTCCGCGGCCTCTTCTGGCGGACAGTCCACCGTGAGCACGCCATCCACGCCCGCCGCCTTGGCTTTACCGGCAAATTCGGTATAGCCCATCGCGCACAGGGGATTGAGGTAGCCCATCAGCACCACCGGGGTCTCCACATTGCTGCGGCGGAACTCGGCCACCATCTCCAACACATGGCGCAGACCCACCTTGTGCTTGAGCGCGCGCTCCGAGGCGCGCTGGATCACCGGGCCGTCGGCCATCGGATCGGAAAACGGCACGCCCAGTTCGATGATGTCGGCGCCGCCGTCGACCAGGCCATGCATCAGCGACACGGTCAGTCCCGGGGTCGGATCGCCGGCGGTGATGAACGGGATCAGGGCCTTGCTGCCGGCCAGATCGGCGAAACACTTGGCAATACGTGACATACAGCCCCCTTACAGCGTGATGCCGGACAAGCCGGCCACGGTATTGATATCCTTGTCGCCGCGGCCGGACAGGTTGACCAGGATCACCTTATCCTTGCCCATGGTCGGCGCGGTCTTGGCGGCCCAAGCCAGCGCGTGGCTGGATTCCAACGCCGGAATGATGCCTTCCAGGTGGCAACAGTCGTGGAATGCCCTCAATGCCTCGTCGTCGTTGATCGCCACATACTCGGCGCGGCCGATATCCTTCAGATGGCAATGCTCGGGACCTACGCCCGGGTAGTCCAGGCCGGCCGACACCGAGTGGGTTTCGATGATCTGGCCGTCGTCGTCTTGCATCAGATAGCTCTTGGAGCCATGCAACACGCCCACCGGCGCGCCGCCGGAGATGGGAGCGGCATGCTTGCCGCTGGCGATGCCGTGGCCGCCCGCCTCCACCCCCACCATGCGCACGCCGTCGACCCCGATATAGGGGTAGAACATGCCGATGGCGTTGGAGCCGCCACCGACGCAAGCCACCACCAGGTCCGGCTGGCGACCGATGATTTCCGGCATCTGAATCTTGGACTCCTCGCCTATCACCGACACGAAGTCGCGCACCAGCATCGGATAAGGATGCGGGCCGGCGGCGGTGCCCAGAATGTAGAAGGTGGAATCGACGTTGGTCACCCAGTCGCGCATCGCTTCGTTGAGCGCGTCCTTCAGCGTCTTGGAGCCGGACTCCACCGGCACCACGGTGGCGCCCAAAAGCTTCATCCGGAACACGTTGGGCGACTGGCGCTTGACGTCCTCCGCGCCCATGTACACCACGCACTCCATGCCATAGCGCGCCGCCACGGTGGCGGTGGCCACGCCATGCTGGCCGGCGCCGGTTTCGGCGATCACGCGTTTCTTGCCCATACGCTTGGCCAGCAGGGCCTGGCCGATGGCGTTGTTGATCTTGTGCGCGCCGGTATGGTTGAGGTCTTCGCGCTTCAAGTAGATTTGCGCGCCGCCCAGTTGTTCGGACCAGCGCTTGGCGTGATAGATCGGGCTGGGACGGCCGACGTAATGCTTCAGCTCATGGTGGAACTCTTGCCAGAACGACGGATCGGCCTTGACTCGGGCGTACTCCGCCTTCAATTCGTCCAGCGCCACCATTAAGGTTTCCGCGACATAGACGCCACCATAAGGGCCGAAATGGCCCTGTGCATCCGGAAAATCATACCGATCCATGTCTTGCTCCTGATATGAACGCCGCCATTCTGGCGACATCTTTGATTCCCTTGGACGCCTCCACACCGCTGGAGACATCCACCGCCGCCGGTTGCACCCGGCGTACGGCTTCTGCAATATTGCCGTCGTCCAGGCCGCCGGAAAGCACCAGCGGCAAAGACAGTTTGTCGGGCAGCAAGGCCCAGTCGAAAGTGGTGCCGGTGCCGCCGTGCGCGCCCTCGACGAAAGCGTCGGTCAACAAGCCACGCGCATCTGAGTAGCGCCGCGCCCACTCCTGCAGATCCACTCCAGGCTTGACCCGCACCGCCTTCAGGTAAGGCCGGTGGAAAGAACGGCAGAATTCCGCCTCTTCCTCGCCGTGAAACTGCAATATGTCGATGGCGCAGGCATCCAGCACCTGCTCCACCCATTCCCGCGCGGGGTTGACGAACAAGGCCACCACGCTGACAAAGGGCGGCAGCGCCGCGATCACCGCCCGCGCCTGCTCCAGACTGACATTGCGCGGACTCGGTCCGTAAAACACCAGGCCGATGGCGTCGGCGCCCAGGCTAGCCGCCGACACGCCGTCCTCAGGTCGGGTAATGCCGCATATCTTGATTCTGATCATCGCTCATTACGCCCTGATTATGACAATCAAGTATTACCACAAGACCAGCCGCTCCCCCACCGATTGCGACGGCAGGGAGAACTGTTCTGGATAGCCGACCCCGGTCAAGTACAAGCCGTCAGGCATGAAGGTGGGCGGCGCGCTGGTACGGTCGCAAGCGGACAGCAGCGCCGACATGTCGTCGGGAGCCAGCGCGCCCTTGCCGACGTACACCAAGGCGCCGACGATGTTGCGCACCATATGGTGCAGGAAGGCATCGGCCTTCAGGTCGAAGCGCAGCAGACCGCCGTTGTCGTGGATCGCCAGCAACTGCAAGTCCTTGACCGGCGACTTGGCCTGACACTCCGAAGCGCGGAAGCTGGAGAAATCATGCCGCCCCAGCAGCCTGTCCGCCGCCGCGCGCATCGCGGCCACATCGAGCGCCTGGTGAAACCAGCCTATCTTGCCGGCCAGCAGGCAGGGCCGGACCGGGCTGGTCAGCAAGAAATAGCTGTAACTGCGGGAAAAGGCGGAAAACCTGGCGTGGAAAGACTCATCCACTTCCCGCGCCCACACCACGGCGATCTCCGGCGGCAACAGCGCATTGACGCCGCGCACCCAGGCATTGAGCGGGCGTACGGCATCGGTATCGAAATGCACCACTTGCATCGCCGCGTGCACACCGGCGTCGGTTCGGCCAGCCGCCAAGGTGGCAATGCTTCGATTGCCTGCGATCCGGCACAGCGCCTGATTCAGCCTGTCCTGCACCGTATTGCCATGCGGCTGGGTTTGCCAGCCGGCAAACGCCCGACCGTCATACTCAATGCCGAGCGCGATTCTCATGCCCACTCTTTCATTCGTACCCTACATCCAAGACGCCATCCAGCGTCCGGAGCGACAAAACTGCCACTCTACCCTATCCGGCCCGGTTTGCGCCACGTCCAGACCCGCACAAAAGCAAATGGCACCGTCTGCCTGCCCGGTGCCATTTGCTTGCCGGCCTGCGCCGGTTGCCCTGCCTACCGTCCTTGCTGCGCCTCCCGCATCAGGATTTCGGCGGTTTCCTTGTCGCCCATTTCCATATAGAGCTTGGCCAGTTCAAGCTTCTCGCGGTCGACCTCCTCAGCCTGCGGCGCAGACTGCTCGGCCAATGGAGGCGGGGCCTCCAGAACTGTCCGGGTTTCCGGAACGACTGGCGGAGGCGTCCCCAGCTCCACCCGCAGGCTCACTCTAGGGTCCGCCTCCGGATCAGGATCCGGCACCCGAGCCGCGGCAACCGGCTGCATCGAGCCGACTGCGGGCATCACCACCGTCTGCGGCGTAGCGGCCGTCTCGAACAACGGATTGCCCGGCACCGCGGCGCGGCCCAGTTCGCACACTCTCATCCAGAAAGTGCTGTCCTTGCTGAACATGCCATGGGTGACAGAGGCTTCCTTGACGAACTCCTCCTTGTTGGGCTGCGCTGCCAGCACTTCCAGCAGCTTGTAGCGCAAGTCCTGCCGCATAGGCTCCTTGACCATGCCTTCCCGCAGGATCAGCAGAGCCTGATCGTCGCGGCCATAGGCGAGATAGACCTCGGCCTCCGCCATCACGTCCACCGACCCCAGATCGATGCCGTCACCCTTTTTCAGCGAACTCATCAGCGAAGTCAGCGGGCCCAGGGTCAGCATCGAGGCCGCCTTCTGGCGCGCGGCGTCATCGGACATCGGCGCCGCGCCGCCATCCTGCCGGCTGCGCTTTCTGCGCATCAGCAACAAGGCCACCAGCGCGAGCGCGGCGGCGGCTCCGCCCAAGCGCAACTGGATATCCCGGTCGCCCAGCGCCGACAGCGCGTCGTCCATCATGCTGGATTCGGCGGCTTTGGGCACCGGCTTGTTCTGCGCGGCCATCGCCGGGGCCGCCGGACGCGGCGCGGAGGAGACTACCGCCTTGACCTCTATCGGATACGTATCCAGCTCGTCGAGCTTGGCGACCGGAGCGGCGATGCGATCCTTGGCCGCAGAGGCCGCCATCGCGGGCGCCGCCGGTTTTGGCGGCGTCACAGGAACCGGCTTGCTTGCCGGCGCCGTCGGCGCGGACTGCGGCTCGGGAGTTTTTTTCTTGTGCTGCTGGACATTGCGAATCTGCTCTTCCAGCGCCTTGGCGCGCGCTTCGGTCTGTTTCAGCGCCTTGTCCTGCATCACCAGCATGTCGTGCATGCGGCGCTCGGCGACCAGCGCCGTCGGCGAGGATGCCTGCGGCTTGCTTGCCGCAGGGGTAGGAGCCGGTTTCGCGGCTTCGGCCTTGGCCGACGCCGCAGGCCGCACATCGGCCAGCAACTTGGCCATGGCACCGGGCTTGGCTGCGAGCTTGGAGGCATCGTCTGCCGCAGCGGCCTTTTCCATGGCATGGTGGCGCGCAGGCTCGCTGCGCAGCTTCCACTGCTCCGGATAATGCAAGGCGGCCCCAGCCAGCAGCCGGTTGGCGTCGCCGTCGATGAAGGCATCCGGATTGTCCTTCAACAATCTGCCCGCAACATTCTCGCCGGACTCGTGGCCGCGCACGCGCGCGGCTATCGCCGACAGGCTGTCGCCCTTGCGGACCATATATGTCCGGACCGCCTCCTGCTTCGCCGCCGGCGGCTGTCCCGCGGGATGCGCGGCCGCGTCGGTCTTGGCCTGGGACGGGGGCGCGCTCTCCAGCATCAGCGCATAATCCTTCTGGACCTTGATGCCCGCCGCCCTCACCTCCACCCGGAAAGCCAGGCGCGGAACGGTGATGGGCAGAGTGGAGGCCAGCTGCAACACATGCCTGCCGTCGGCGGCACGGTCAAGCTTATGCATGATGGACGCCACTTGCTGCAATTGCTCCGGCACCGCCCCTCCTTGGGAGGCATCGGCGAAAATGGCCACCTGCACCTGGTCGGTCTTATCGAACACGGCCCCCAATAGATTCAGCTCAGCCTGCAACGGTTCGCCCAGCCGGGAGCTGACCTTGAGTTCGCCCAGGCCCGCGCCATCCAGCCGCGACCCCTGGTCCGATGACGCGACATGGCGCTTGCCGTCGTCGCCGCCGACCGGCGCCGGCTCTTTGCGGCGCGGGCCATCCCGTTTGTAATCGACCTCGAACTCGCGCACCAGCCGCCCGTCCGGCCAGCGCACCTCCACCGCGAAACGCAGCAGCGGCTCGCTGAAACTGGCCGGCCCCTTGACCAGGACTTTCTGGATATGGCCATCGCCGCCGCGCACTAGATTGAATTGCAATACAGCGGCCGAACCGCTGTAAGCGGACAACAAGGGATAATGGTTGCGGTCGGCCAGGTCGGCCTGGGCGAAATCCTCGATGTCTTCATTTACCACCGGAATTTCGGCTGAAAACGCCTCGCCGTCGGCGGACAGCACATGGATAGGCCCCAACCCCGCCTGGGCCGCCGAGACTCCGCCCAGCCCCGCGATCAACAGAGCCAAGCTTGCCATGCGAAAGTTTGCAGCCTTCATGTACTTCCCCAACCTATTTGCTTGCATGTTTTATCCAGGCCAGACAGATACGCTGCCCTCGCCGAAATCCGCCATGACCCCGCACTGAAATCAACAAACCCCAAGACGACTGACAATCCTGATAAACCCCTGCGATTAAACCTCAAGCCACTATTTGCTGACAAGCCGGCGACCGCACAATTTCAATGGCCGTCTTTTATAAAATAGGCCGGAAATTGTGCATAGCAAATCATCCGCCACTTAATTCCCTTTAGCGATAGATGGATTTACGCTCAACGAGAAATTGCGGCCCGCCTAGCCGCCATTGCCAGCGATCTCATTGCGCCATCCGCGACATCCGCGCCAATCAAAATACGGCGGCAATAAGCGGCGCGCTCGCGAAACCATCGCCCCGGCGCCGAACAATCCATCCACGCCAGAGACATGCGGCAATGGGAACCTCCCGGATAAAAAATGGCCGGGTGTCGTTTCTGAAAACAGACACCCGGCCATTGAATCAATCCGCGGCGAAAATCAGGCGCTGATCCTGTCCAGCAGCGCTTTGGCCTCATCCTTCAATGGGCCCTGCGCCTCGCTCAGCAAATCCTGCAACACCTCGCGCGCGCCTTCGCGGTCGCCCATATCAAGATACACCTTGGCAAGATCAAGCTTGGTGGACAACGGGTCGTCCATCACAGACATGCCCTCGGCCTCAACCGCGGGCTCTGCCGCCGAAGCTGTCGCCTCGGCCGGAGTTTCAGCCAGCATGTCCTCGTAAAGCGACTCCAGCCCGCCGGCGGCTTCCGCGGCCGGCTTGGTCTCCTCCGCCGCTGCCGCGTCCAGATTGAAGTCGAAGTCGAGCATGCCGGCGTCGGCCTCCGGCGTCTTTTCCTCGGCCTGCGCCGGCCCAGGCTCGGTCGGCAGCATGGCTTCCAAGTCGAAATCCAGCGCGCTGCCCTGGCCTTCCGGCTCAGCAACAGGCTGGCCCGCCGGCGTGTCGAACAAGGCTGCCAACGGATCCGCCTCCTCCAGCGCTTCCGGCGCGGCGACGGCGACCTCGGCCACCGGGGCCTGCTCGCCGAACAACTCCTGATCCAGGTCGATGACGCCGCCGCCCGCCGCTGCGGCCAACTCCTGCTCGGCCTCCGGAGCCATCTGGTACAGTGGATTGTCCGGATCGATGGCGCGGCCCAGGGTGATGGTCTTGGCCCACAGCGCGCCCTTGCCGTCGAAAGCGGCGTTCATCTCCCGGGCCAAACGCTCGAAACTGGCGGTATCGGGACGCGCGGCATACACCTCCATCAGCTTCATCCTGACCTCGTGCCGGGATGGGTCCTTCTGCAATGCATCCCTCAGGATTTCCTCGGCCTGCTGGTCGCGCCCATAGGCGATATACACTTCGGCCTCGGCCACCGGGTCCACTTCGGCCGCATCGATGGCGCCAGCCGCCTGCGTAAAGTTGCTCATGAAGGAATGGCTGCCGCCCACGGTGCTGGGGCCAGGCCCGGTAACGGTGGAGCGCGCCAGCGTGGCGCTGGCGGCCGACATGCCGCTCGCCGCCCCGCGGCGCCTGGCAATCATCACCCCCAGCAGCGCCAGCAAGCCCACGCCGGCGACACCGCCGCCTAGCAACGGCAAGTTGGCCATCAACCTGTCCAGCAACGATGGTTTGGCCGGAGGCATCGGCGCCGCATGGGCGAGAACCGGCTTCTTGACCGGGTGCGGCGGTTCCGCCGGCTTGACCATCGGCTTGGGCGCGCTGGCCATCGGAGCGCTGGCCGCGGCCAGCGGGGCCGAAGCCATGGCCGGCGCCGCCGGCATCGGCTGGCCGCCTCTCATCGCCTTTAGTTCCTGTTCCAGCGCGGCAATCCGCGCCGAAGCGTCCTGCAAAGCCTTTTCGCGGGCATTGATCTGCTGCTGCAAATCGTTCAGCCGCGCGTTGTCTACACTGTCTCCCGGCACCAGCTTGAGCACGTCGCCCCCGCTCTTACCCGCCGGCGAAGCCGCTTGGCTGCCAGCGGACGCGGCCGAAGCCGGAGCGGCGTCGCCCAGAATGCTGGCTACCTGGACAGCTTTCAACGCCTTGATCTTGCGCGGCGACGGCACTTTCAGGATGGCGCCGGCCTTGGGATGCGTGACATCACCTTCATCGAACGCATCGGGATTGGCCTGCACCAGCGCCGCCATGGTTTGACGCAGCGATGCGCCCTTCGGCCGCACCCGCTGCGCCAGCGAACGCAGGGTGGCGCCCTGCCTCACTTTCAACACGCTCGGTTCGACGGGCCGCACCCTGGCCGGCGGAGCCGCCTGATAGCGGCCAGCCTGGTCGCTGTCGGCATAGCTTGGCACGTCCTGCACGATATTTTGGCCGCCGGCATTGTAATTGGCCGGGTCCAGCAGCACCGTGTACTCGCGCACCGAGCGTCCGGACGGCGCTCTGGCCTCCACGACAAAACGCAGGTAGGGATCGGTGATCGGCTGGGTGGAACTGACGCGGATCAGCGCGCCGCGCGGATCGGGACTCAGCGCGAAGCGCAGTTGGGACAGCGAGGAGGCGTAATCGACATTCAGCGCCTGGAAGGTATCGATGCTGGCCAGCCCCACCCGGACGGCATCCAGCTCCCCGGACTGCACGCCGGTCATTTCGATATCAGCCTTCAGCAACTCGCCAAGATTGGAGCGGAGATGAATCCTCCCCAATCCCGCCCAGGCTCCGACAGAGCACGCCAGGCCAATCAACAGGACGCAAAGCTTGAGTTTTCCCTGATTTCTCACTGTCTACCTTCCGGCACGGTCTCATTTGATTTTATAGGCTATAGACCCGCTTGCGGGCTAATGGGCAACTGCTACGATCTTAGGCCCTGCCGTGGCGTTTAGCTAGACTTCATAACGATCCCTGGCCAAGCGGGCCGCAGACGCCGCTTACATCAGCGCGCTCTGCCCCGCCAGGATTTCCGCGATGCGCACGCAATGGATCGCCGCGCCGGCCTTCACGTTGTCCGCCGACAGCCACAGGCTTGCCACCTTGCCGTGCACGCGCAAGCGGCTCACCCAGACCACCTCGTTGCCGGTGGCTTCCATCGGCGTCACATAGCCGCCGTGCTGATCCTGCCCCACTACCTTCAATCCTGCGGCCTGCAGGCGCTTCTTCACTTGCTCGAGATCAAACTCCTTATGCAGTTCGACTTGAACCGCCCAGGAATGGCCAAAGAACACCGGCACGCGCACGCAAGTGATTTCCAGCGATTCCGGCGCCAGTTGCAGCAAACGCGCGGTTTCGTCGCGCACCGAACGCTCTTCTTCCGAGTCGCCGTTTTCGTCCACCACGCCGATCTGCGGCAGCACGTTGAAAGCGATGCGTTTGTCGTAGGCTTTCACCTCTGCGTCGCGATGGGAGAACAGCGCGGTGGTCTGGTCGGCCATTTCCTCCATCGCTGCCTGGCCGCTGCCTGACACCGCCTGGTAGGTGGCCACGCTGACGCGCTTGATCTCCAACGGCAGCAGGGCCGCCAGCGCCAGCGCCAGCGGGGTGGTGGTGCAATTAGGCACCGCCACCAGCGGCGCGTGGCCCAGGTCCGCCAGCGCGGCGGGATTGATGGCCGGCACCACCAGCGGCACGCCGGCATCGTTGCGGAAGGCGGAGCTGAAGTCGACCACCGCCGCGCCGGCATCGCGCGCCTGCGGCGCGTATTCGCGGGCGATGGCGCTGCCGGCGGCGAAGATGGCCATGCCGACATTCTCGAAGTTGAACTCGTCCACCATATGCACGTCCAGCTCCAGATTGCCAAAGGATGCAGTGCTGCCGTCCTGGTCGGCGCTGTCCACCGCGAACACGCGGGCGGCCGGGAAATTACGCTCGGCCAGCAGTTCCAGAATGGCCTGGCCCACCAGGCTGGTGGCGCCCACTACGGCAAGTTGAAGGGATGTCGACATGATTGGTTTCCTATTCTTACTGCGCCAACCGAGTGAAAGCCGGCCGGCAAATCCACGCAAAAAGGGCACCTAAGTGCCCTTGTGTTCTGTGACGGCCGGCAAATGCCGGCCTCAGGCTGACGCCTATTCTACCTGTCAGCGCTCAATCAGGATACGCAGCATGCGGCGCAGCGGTTCGGCCGCACCCCACAGCAACTGATCGCCCACGGTGAAGGCGGACAGATACTCGCCGCCCATCGCCATCTTGCGCAGGCGACCTACTGGAGTGGCCAATGTGCCGGTCACCGCGGCCGGGGTCAGGTCGCGCATCGAGGCCTCGCGTGTGTTCGGCACCACCTTGGCCCAAGGATTGGCGGCGGCCAACATGGCTTCGATCTCGTTCAGCGGCACGTCCTTCTTCAGCTTGATGGTCAGCGCCTGGCTGTGGCAGCGCATCGCGCCCACCCGCACGCACAGGCCGTCCACCGACACCGGATTGGCGCCGCGGCCCAATATCTTGTTGGTCTCCACGCCGCCCTTCCACTCCTCCTTGGATTGGCCATTGCCGAGGTCCTTGTCTATCCACGGAATCAGGCTGCCGGCCAGCGGCACGCCGAAGTTCTGGTCCGGGAAAGCATCGGAACGCAGGAAGTCGGACACCTTGCGGTCTATGTCCAGGATGGCGGAAGCCGGATCGGCCAGCAGATCGCCCACCTGACTGTGGATGGCGCCCATGCCGGACAAGAGCTCGCGCATGTTCTTGGCGCCGGCGCCGGAAGCGGCCTGGTAAGTCATGGACGTGGCCCAGTCCACCAGATCGTTCTGGAACAACCCGCCCAGCGCCATCAGCATCAGCGAAACGGTGCAGTTGCCGCCGATGTAGTCCTTCACGCCGCTGGCCAGGCCCTGCTCGATCACGTTCTTGTTGACCGGATCCAGGATAATGATGGCGTTCGGCTCCATACGGAGCGAAGAGGCCGCATCTATCCAGTAGCCCTTCCAGCCAGCTTCACGCAGCTTGCCGTAGACTTCGGTGGTGTAGTCGCCGCCCTGACAGGTGACGACCACATCCATCGTCTTCAGCTCGTCGATATCGCCCGCGTCCTTCAATGCCGGCACGTCGCGGCCGATGTCCGGCGCCTTGCCGCCGACATTGGAGGTGGTGAAGAACACCGGCTCGGCGATCACCGCAAAGTCGTTCTCCTCGCGCATGCGCTGCATCAGCACGGAACCCACCATGCCTCGCCAACCTACAAAGCCTACTCTCACTGAAATTCTCCCGAGTCTGTCCTAAGTCCAAATTGCTGCCGCGCCAGGATCTGCGCCCCGGCAGCGATTGAATTTTTGTTAGCCCATTGTGCAGCGCGCCACGGCGGCAGGCAATGGGGTAAATCGTTTTTATTGTGAGGGTATGCAAAACAATAGATTAAGGCGCGATGAACACAACATAGAACAGCAGGGCATAAACAACGAAAACCTTCCACTCGGCAGGAACCAACTTACCGTCAATTATATTTTAACCATTGGCGCGATAGTGCCTGCCAACACCGCCAACGCCAGGTTGGCCATAATTTTGATGCCGTGCTTCAGAAATTCCATTGCCCGGACTCTATTCTCGCCACCCGCCGCGAAAATATCGCCGGCGCGGTAGTCATGCGCCAGCGCCTTCCTCCTCTGCTGCGCGCGTTCCAGCTATGGCCGCAGCATCCGCTAAGGCTGCGGCGCCCCGCTCAAAACCACGTAATCCAAACCATCCAGCGTGTAAGCCGCAACCTCGCGCATTCCCAGCTTGAAATGCGCGTTTAACGACGCGGCATTGTCCTTGCGTATGAAAAGAATCGCCTCTCGTCCCGGCAATTCTTGCTGCAAACGCGCATAGAGCTTGCCGGACAAACCCATGCCTCGCTCCGCTTGCGCCACGCAGACCGGCCCATAAACATAGGCGTCGGGACTGCCAGGCCAAGCCTGCCGCATGGCCCGCACCACCAAAGAGTCTGCAAGACGGCTGGCCTCGCTGCTGAACAGCGCCCCCGCCACCTTGCCTTCACGCAATGCCAGCACATTGCAAAGGCCTCCACGCAACATGGCCTCGACCTTGTCGGTCGAAAACTCCCCGGTCAGCGCGCCGCCGCGAGAAGACGAATTCTCCTGCAGCATCAAAGCAATGCCATCAAGATCGGCCAGGGTGGCGAGACGAATTACATACATGGAAGTCCTCCAGGAGCGCAACCGCGCCTGTTCATGATCTGTTTCCAACCACCCCCTTCTTGAGGAATTCAATGCGAAGCCACGCGCAATGATGCGCCGCTTGTACGACAGCGCACAGAACATCGACAACGCGCAGCGAATAATTCTGAATAGCCCCGCACCTGCCGAAACGCCGGCCGTGCATTGATGCCTATCTGCCGAAGAGGAAAGGAGCAACACATGAGCAACACGGAAAATTTAGCCATTGCAAGCAAGAGGCTCCTGCTTTCATGCTTGCTTGGGATCGCGGCGCTATTCGCCGTCGCCAGCCCTGCCAATGCTCAAGTGACGCTGGGAGCTGCGGCGAAATTCGCCGTCCTGGGCGGCACCAACGTCACCTGCACCGCAGGCTCAGTGCTGGCCGGAAACATTGGCGTCTATCCCGGAGGTTTCACCAATACCGGCTGCACGATTGGCGGCGAAAGCCCCCCTGCGACCAATGCGGCCGCAGATCAAGCGCAGGAAGACTTGCTTAGAGCCTACTCGGCGCTTGAGTCCCGCCCATGCACTGAGACCATCTCGACCCCGGCGTTTACCGGCAATCTGCCGGTGCTCGGCCCCCTGGCCCCGGGCGTCTATTGCTTCCCTGCCGCGGTCACCTTCACAGACACCATCCTGACGCTCAACGGCCCCGCAAGCGGCGTCTGGATTTTCAAAGTCGGCGCCGCGCTTACCGGCACCAACTTCTCGGTGGTCATGACCGGTCGTGGACAACCATGCAAGGTGTACTGGGCGGTCGGCTCCGCCGCTACGCTGACCACCTCGAGCGTCAAGGGCAGCATCCTCGCCGGCAACAGCGGCGTAGGATCCATCACGCTAACCGGCGGAACGCTAACCGGCCGGGCCTTGGCCCGGGTCGCCAATACCGTCACGGGCACCAGCATTTTTGGTTGCAGTGCGCCCTTGTAGAGGCTCCGGGACAAACGAAACCGACAATGCCGCGCCAGCCCTGAACCAGGCGCGGCATCCGCATCGCGCAGCTTACAAGGCCGCCACCACCGCGTCGCCCATGCCGGAGCAGCTCACCCTCTCGCAGCCCGCCTCGAAGATATCGCCGGTGCGGTAGCCTTGCGCCAGCACCTTCTTCACCGCGCCCTCCACGCGCTGCGCGGCGGCTTCCTGGCCAAAGCTGTAGCGCAGCATCATCGCGGCGGACAGGATGGTGGCCAGCGGATTGGCCAGGTTCTGGCCGGCTATATCCGGCGCCGAACCGTGGCTGGGCTCGTACAGGCCCTTGTTGTTCTGGTCCAGCGAGGCCGAGGGCAGCATGCCGATGGAGCCGGTGAGCATTGAGGCCTCGTCGGACAGGATGTCGCCGAAGATATTGCCGGTCACCATCACGTCGAACTGCTTGGGATTGCGCACCAGCTGCATGGCGGCGTTGTCCACGTACATGTGGCTGAGCTCAACCTGCGGGTACTCGCCCGCCACGTCTATCATGATCTCTTTCCAGAATTCGGTGGTTTCCAGCACATTGGCCTTGTCCACCGAACACAGCTTTTTATTCCGTTTCATCGCGATGCCGAAGGCGACATGGGCGATGCGGCGCACTTCGCTTTCGCTGTAGCGCATGGTGTTGTAGGCCTCGCGCTCGCCCAGTTCGTTGACCGCGATGCCGCGCGGTTGGCCGAAGTAGATGTCGCCAGTCAGCTCACGCACGATCATGATGTCCAGCCCGGCCACCACTTCCGGTTTTAGCGTGGAGGCGTTGGCCAGCTCTGGGTACAGAATGGCCGGGCGCAAGTTGGCGAACAGGCCCAGGTCCTTGCGGATGGCCAAGAGGCCGCGCTCCGGCCGCAACGGGCGCTCCAGCTTGTCGTATTGCGGACCGCCCACCGCGCCCAAAAGCACGGCGTCGGCTTCGCGCACCAGCGTTTGTGTGGCTTCCGGGTACGGCGCGCCGTACTGGTCGTAAGCGGCGCCGCCCAGCGGCGCGTGTTCGGTTTCCAGCTTGAGGCCGTCGCGGCGCAGCACGTCCAGCACGCGCTCGGCCTGGGCGATGATTTCCGGTCCGATGCCGTCACCCGGCAGAATGGCGATCTTCATGTTCATCCCTTTTCGGTTTTAATCGTCGCGCCGGGTCAGCCGTTCCACCAGCACCCGCTCGCAACATTTGAATACGATGTAGGCCGCCATCGCGGCGTAGCCCGATATCAGCAATTCCAGCAACTGGCGCAAGGCGCCGTCCATCGCGGCCTGCCACCCCACGTCCAGCCACAGTCTCAGATTGAGTTGCAGCAGCAGGGCCAGGTTGACGGTGGCGGCGCCGAACACCAAAAAGCTCAGGCCCAGCAACACAAAGGCCAGCCAGGGATGGCGGCACAGCCAGGCCAGCCAGCCGCGCCGCCCTTCCCGCCTGGCCGCGTTCACGCCGTGGCCCACAACACCAGCACGTCGGAACTGAAACTGCCGTCGTCGCCGATGTCGAAATAATCCCGCACCTCGCGCCCCATGCTCTGTTGCAAAACGCGTATCGCCTGCTGCATGAGCTGCGGCGTGCGCATCCGCTCCACCCAGGAAGAAAATTCCAGCCGCAGCCTGAGGCGTTGGCTGCGCTCGGCGTGCAGGCTGGCGGCGGCCAGCATGGCGTGCCATTCGGCATGAGAATAATTACGCACGTGGCTGGTATCCCGCAGCACCTCCACCGCTTGCAGATGGGTGTCCAGCAGCGGCGCCCCGGGCGAGGCAATATCGATGAAGGCGGCACGGCCGCCGGGCTTCAGCACCCGCCGCACCTCACGCAGCGCCAAGGGCACGTCGCTCCAGTGGTGGGCGGAATAGCGGCTGAAGACAAAGTCGAACTCGGCGTCGGCGAACGGCAGCCGTTCCGCCGCGCCCTGGCGGGTATCCACATTGAGCAGCCCGCGCCGCGCCGCCTCATCCGCCACGACCTGCAACATCAACGCCGACAGGTCATAAGCCACTACCTGCCCGGCCCGCTCGGCCACCTGAAAGCTGACGTGCCCCGCGCCGCAACCCAGGTCCAATACCTTGGCCCCAGCCTGCGCCGCCACCGCATCCCGCAACTGGGCGAACTCTTCGCCCTGGGCGTGGACGACGCTGGAAAGATAGGCCGCCGCCTGTTCGCCAAATTGCTGCTGCACCCGTTCTGCATGTCCGGCTTCGCGCATCGCGATCTCCTCCCGGCTGGTTGACGGACGATCCGCTCAGGCGAACAGCCAGGGCTGTTGCTGGCGGCGCCGGGCTTCAAACGCCTTGATCTCGTCGGCGTGCCGCAGGGTGAGGCCGATTTCGTCCAGGCCGCCCAGCAGGCAATGCTTGCGGTGTTCGGTGATGTCGAAAGAGAAGGTTTGGCCTGCCGGCGTGGTGACCGTTTGCGCCACCAGGTCCACCGTCAGCTGGTAGCCGACAGCGGCCTCGCATTCTCGGAACAGCAGGTCCACCGCCTCCGCCGCCAGCACGATGGGCAGCAGGCCGTTCTTGTAGCAGTTGTTGAAGAAGATGTCGGCGAAGCTGGGCGCGATCACCACCCTGAAGCCCTGGTCGTCCAGCGCCCACGGCGCGTGTTCGCGGCTGGAGCCGCAGCCGAAGTTCTCGCGCGCCAGCAGCACCTGCGCGCCCTGGTAGCGCGGCTGGTTCAGCACGAAGTCCGGATTGAGCGGACGCTTGCTGTTGTCCATGCCCGGCTCGCCATGGTCCAGATAGCGCCACTCGTCGAACAGGTTGGGGCCGAACCCGGACCGCTTGATGGACTTCAAGAACTGCTTGGGAATGATGGCGTCGGTATCGACGTTGGCGCGGTCCAGCGGACAGGCCAGGCCTTTCAAAGTGGTGAATGCTTTCATTATTGCGCTCCGTTAGGTACGGCAGCGGGGACTTACTCGGCGGTGCGCTTGATCGCTTCGCCGCCTTTTTCCACCGCGTTGCCGATTGCCTGGCCGGCCTTCTGCAGGCCATGGCCCACAGCCTGGCCGCCTTCCTTGGCGTCGGTCTTGATGCCCTGCACGGTGTTGCACGCCGCCAGCAGCAAGGCCAGGCCAATCCAGACAATCTCTTTTTTCATGATGCGATGCTCCATTCAAATCAACAGCCGGGCTGTCGGACAAAGAAAACGGAAGATTCTACCTAAGCCGGCCCTGCCGGTCTTCCCCGCTCTTCGACACCGCGTCCCGACGTTTGCTCCCGGCGCGCCGGAGCAAACCGCTGCTTACTGAACGGACCACTGGCGCACGTCTACAAAATGGCCGGCCACCGCCGCCGCCGCCGCCATCGCCGGACTCACCAGATGCGTGCGGCCACCCTGGCCCTGGCGGCCTTCGAAATTGCGGTTGGAGGTGGAAGCGCAGCGCTCGCCCGGCAGCAGGCGGTCGGCGTTCATCGCCAGGCACATCGAACAGCCCGGCTCGCGCCATTCGAAACCGGCGGCGGTGAACACCTTGTCCAACCCTTCGGCCTCGGCCTGCGCCTTCACCAGCCCCGAGCCCGGCACCACCAGCACCTGCTTGACGCTGGCGGCCTTCTGCCGGCCTTTCGCCACCGCGGCGGCCTCGCGCAGGTCTTCGATGCGGCTGTTGGTACAGGAGCCGATGAACACCACGTCCACCGGAATATGGTCTATCGGCGTGTCGGCCTGCAGGCCCATATAGGCCAGCGCGCGCTCGATGCCGGACTTCTTCACCGGGTCGCTCTCGCGCGCCGGATTCGGCACCTTGCCGCCCACGTCCACCACCATTTCCGGCGAAGTGCCCCAGGTGACCTGCGGCTGGATGGCTGCGCCGTCGAGCGCGACCACCGCGTCGAAATGCGCGCCGGCGTCGGAATGCAGGGTGTTCCAATAAGCCACCGCCTGCTGCCATTGCCCCGCCTTGGGCGCAAACGGCCTGCCCTGCACGTAATCTATGGTTTTCTGGTCCACCGCCACCAGCCCGGAGCGGGCGCCGGCTTCGATCGCCATATTGCACAGCGTCATCCGCCCTTCCATGCTCAGGCTCTGGATGGCCGCGCCGCCAAACTCGATCGCGTAGCCGGTGCCGCCGGCGGTGCCGATTTTGCCTATGATGGCCAACGCCACGTCCTTGGCGGTGACGCCGGCGCCCAGCTTGCCATCGACGCGCACCAGCATGTTTTTGGACTTCTTGGCCACCAGGCACTGCGTCGCCATCACGTGCTCCACTTCGGAAGTGCCGATGCCGTGCGCCAGCGCGCCGAAAGCGCCGTGGGTGGAGGTGTGGCTGTCGCCGCACACCACGGTCATGCCCGGCAGGGTGGCGCCCTGCTCCGGCCCCATCACGTGGACGATGCCTTGGCCGTGGTCCTTGAACGGGAAGTAGGCCAACGCGCCGAATTCCTTGATATTGGCGTCCAGCGTTTCCACCTGCTGGCGCGAGATCGGGTCCTGGATGCCTTGGTCCCAATGATCGGTGGGGGTGTTGTGGTCGGCGGTGGACACCACCGAGTCGATGCGCCACAGCTTGCGGCCGGCCAGCTTCAGGCCTTCGAAGGCCTGCGGACTGGTGACTTCGTGCACCAGGTGGCGGTCGATGTAGAGAAGCGCGGTGCCGTCGGCCTCCTCGCGCACCAGGTGGCTGTTCCACAGTTTGTCGTACAGGGTTTGTGCAGTCATGGCGTGTGCCCGTGAGTGGCGCCGCTGCGCCGTTGACTGCATCTTCTGCCAGCTTTGATCCTGTTACAAGATAAGCAGTTATACTGGTATAAAAACCAACAGGATGATTTCATGCCACGTACCTCCGCCTCGCCGCTGGGCGAATTCCTGCGCGCCCACCGCGAACGCCTCAGCCCGCAACAGGCCGGCCTGCCGGTGGGCGCGCGCCGCCGCGCCAAAGGCCTGCGCCGCGAAGAGGTGGCGCAACTGGCCGGCATCAGCCCCACCTGGCTCACCTGGCTGGAGCAGGGCCGCACCGAATCGGTATCGGCCCACACCCTCACCCGGCTGGCGGCGGCGCTGCAGCTGTCGGCGGCGGAAACGGACTATCTGTTTGATCTGGCAGGCCTGAAGAACCCTCAGGACAAGCGCGCCGATGCCCACCCGCAGGCGCGCGAGCTGCTGGAGAAAACGTTGCCGCACATCGCCATCGCGGCCTACGTGCTGGACCGCCATTGGCGGGCGGTGGCGTGGAATCCGCCGGCGGCGGAACTGTTTTGCGAGTGGCTGGGACGGCCGGACGCCAGCCGCAGCCTGCTGGACTTCATCTTCCTGATGCCGCAGGCGCGCGAATTCATCGACAACTGGCCGGAGCGCGCGCGGCGCATCGTGGCGGAATTGCGCGCAGACCTGGGACAGCAACTGGATGATGCTGAAACGGCGGCCATGCTGGCCAGGCTGCGCCGGGAAAGCGTGGAATTCGAGCGCTTTTGGCAGCAACAGGATGTGCTGGAGCGGGAAGGCGGCGAGCGCGCCTTCAATCATCCCGCCCAGGGCCGGCTGCTGCGCCAGCAGATCACGCTGCGGCCGGCGCAGGCGGCGGAATACAAGCTGGTGATGCTGTTATGACCGGGCCGGCGGTCCCAAATGCTCCTGCAGCAGCAGCCAGCCGTTCTCATCGCGGATCAGCGCGCAGCTGCCCCGACCGCTGCCGCTGGCCGTTTTGCCTTCCGCCAGGCCTTGCCAGTGGAAATCGTAGACGCAGCAGGCGAAAGCATCGTCCGCATGAACCCAATGCAGCTGGTCGATCCGGTATTCCTCGCTGCGTATCCAAGCGAAGGTTTGCCGGATCGCCTGGCACACCGCCTCCTTGCCCTTGAAAGTGCCGTCGGAAAACACGAAACAGGCGTCTTCATGCAGCCATGGCGCCACCTGGCGCCAGTCATGCGAGGCCAAAGCTTTTTGGTATTGATCCAGCGCCTGTTGCGGCGTGGCGGCTGTCATCATTTCTGCTCCTGATATCCGGGCTTCAGCCAGCGCAGGCAGACGAATACTCCGATCAGCGCCGCGCAGGCGGACATGGCGAAGGTGGGCAGCACGCCGCCATGCGGCCATACCAGGCCGCCGATCAGGCCGCCGCCGCTGCCGCCCACGCCGAAGGAGGCGATGATGTACAGCCCCTGCGCCCGACCGTGGTGCTGCTCGGCGAACATGCGGTTGATCAATCCGACCGCCGAGGCGTGGTGCAGCGCGTAGGTCAGCGCATGCAAGGCCTGGGCGAACGCCGCCATTGCCGGCACCGCCAGGCTGGTGGCGATCAAGCCGAAGCGCAGCACCGCCGCCAGCAACGACGCCAGCATCAGCGTCTCCAGGCCGAAGCGGCGCATGATGCGCGGCATCAGCATGAAGATGCCCACTTCGAACACCACCCCCAGCGCCCACAGCACGCCCACCGCCGCCTTGTCGTAGCCAAACTGCTTCAGCCCCAGCGAATAGAAGGTGTAATACGGCCCGTGGGCGAAAGCCTGCAGGAAACAGCAGGCGAACAGCGCCATCACCGCCGGCTTGTGCAGCGTTTGCCAGATCGGCCCGGCCGGCTTGGATTTTTCCCGCGGCGTCACCTCCGGCACCTTGCAGGCCGCCAGCGCCACCCCGCCCAGCAGGGCGGAAGCGATCCACGGCAGCTTGGCGATGCCCAGCCAGTCCAGCAGATAGCCGCCGCTCATCGCCAGGCAGACGAAGCCTATCGATCCCCACACCCTCACCCGGCTATAGCGCCCCGGCGCGGCCCGGGTCAGGTAGGAGGTGCTGGCCTCCACCAGCGGCAGCGCCGCCACCCAGAAGAAATGCGACACCGCCATGCTGACGAACACCCACCAGAAACCGTGGTGTAGCCCGACCAGGCAGAAGCTGGAGGCGGACAGGATGGAAGTGGTGACGATGATGTTGCGGCGCCGCCCGCTCTTGTCGGCCAGCCAGCCCCAGAAACCAGGGGCGATGATGCGGGCCAGCGTGGACAGCGCCATCAGGATGGAGATCTGCCAAGCGCTGAAGGACAGCGACTCCAGGTACAGGCCCCAGAACGGGCTGAACATGCCCTGGTAAGCGAAATAGGAAAAATAAAACCCGGCGAACGGCAACAGCGACTGCATCTAACGTGGTCTTTCTATCTCTGGCGCCCGGCGCCAGGCCGGGCTGGTGCAAGGTGTGCCGTCAGAAAGACGACTTGAAGCGGGATATCTCGCGGCGCGCCTTCTTGGTGGGACGGCCTTCGCCATGCGGAAAACTGGCGTGCTCGGCCTTCAGCAACAGGATCTTTTCCTCGCGCGCGGCGATGGATTCCTCGCTCTCGCGGTACAACAACTGCGCTTCCTTGGCCGGGCGGCGCTGGGTGGCAAGCTGCAGCACCTCGATACGGTATTCCAGCTGGTTGATGCGCAACAGCAGCGCGTCGCCCTCCTTAGCCGCCCTTGACGCCTTCACCCGATCGCCGTTCACCAGCACCCGACCCAGCTCCAGCGCCTCGTGCGCCAGCTGGCGCGTCTTGAAGAAGCGCGCCGCCCACAGCCATTTGTCCAGGCGGACCTTGCCGTCGTCCTGCTCGTCCGGCCCGGCCATCACGCCACCTTCCAGTGCGCCGACACCTGGCCGTGCAGGCTGAGGTCCAGCGCGTCGCCGCAACGGATCTGCGCCACGCCTTCCGGCGTGCCGGTGTAGATCAGGTCGCCGTCGGAGAGGCCGTATACGCGCGACAGATAGCTGATCTGCTGCGCCACCGTGAACAGCATCATGCCGGCGTCGCCCGCCTGGCGCAGCTGGCCGTTCACCCTCAACTCAAACTGCAGCCGCTGCGGATCGGCCACCCGCTCCGCCGGCACCAGCGCCGACAGGCAGGCCGCGCCGCGGAAGCCCTTGGCCTTGGTCCATGGGTGGCCCTTGCTCTTGTCCACGCTCTGCACGTCGCGAGCGGTCAGGTCCAGGCCTATGCCGTAACCGGCGACATGGCTCAGCGCCATGTCCAGCGGAATATCGCTGCCGCCCTTGCCTATCAGCGCCACCAGTTCGCACTCGTGATGCACGTCGGCGGAATAGTCCGGCAACCGAATGGGAGAGGACTCGTCAAGCAAGGCCGAGGTCGGCTTGAGAAACACCATGGGCTCGTTTTCCACCGGGTTGCCCAATTCAGCGGCGTGGGCGGCGTAATTGCGGCCGATGCAGAAAATGTTTTCAACGCGGATGGTATGTAAAGCCAGTTTTACACTCGCCATTGCAATTCCTCATAGCTAATCCGGTCAATTATCCCACAAGCGATGCGAAAGCCATAATCCGGTGCGAGGCATGCCGGCATTATTTTTGCGTATCGCAACAACAAATGGCCGCATTTACCGTCCCGCAGGCCTTTTCGGCAGCGGCAGGGCGTGAAAATGTCATGCAACCCTGTTACAGTTTGCAGATAGATCTGCTTGACCCTGCATTCCAAACAGACCGATTCAGACAGGCTTCGATAACGCTATATCAGTACGTATCAGGAGATTCATCTTGTCCCAGAATAATACCGCCTCGCTGGAAGACTTCTTCATCAACCTTTCCGAAGCCAACCAGCAATGGATGCAGCAGTTTGTCAATTCCCTGTCGCTGGGCGCCTGCCCCGACAACGCCACCCATGCGCTTTCCGACACCTGGTCTCAACTGATGAACCAGACCAACCAGTTGTTCAGCCTGCAGTCGGCCCTGTACCAGCAACAACTGAATCTTTGGTCGCAGTTTCTCGGCAAGACCACCGAGGCGACGACAGCCGCGCCGGCCAATGACCGCCGCTTCACTTCTCCGGAATGGAACGAACATCCGTTCTATAGCTTCCTCAAGCAAAGCTATCTGCTGACGTCCAAATGGATGACCGAACTGGTGGACCAAACCCAGATCGATGAAAACGCCAAGGACAAGCTGGCTTTCGCCACCCGCCAGTATCTGGACGCGATGGCCCCCAGCAACTTCATGCTGACCAACCCCGACGTGGTCAAACGCGCCATCGAAACCAAGGGCGAAAGCCTGGTGGAAGGCATGAAGAACATGATGGAGGACATCCAGAAGGGCCATATCTCGATGTCCGACGAGAGCAAGTTCGAGATCGGCGAGAACCTGGTGATCACTCCCGGCCAGGTAGTGTTCCGCAACGAACTGATCGAGCTGATCCAGTACACGCCCACCACCGAAAAAGTCTACGAGAAGCCGCTGCTGTTCATCCCGCCCTGCATCAACAAGTTCTATCTGATGGACCTGCAAGCGGACAATTCCATGGTGCGCCACTTCGTCGCCCAGGGCTATCGGGTGTTCTTGGTGAGCTGGCGCTCGGCGGTGTCGGAGATGAAGCATTTCACCTGGGAAACCTATATCGAACAAGGCGTGATCGCCGCGGCGGAGGCGGTGCGGAAAATCACCAAGCAGCCGGCGATGAACGCGCTGGGCTTCTGCGTGGGCGGCGTCATCCTCTCCACCGCGCTGTGCGTGATGCAGGCCAAGGGCCTGGACTACATCGACTCCGCCACCTTCATGACCTCGCTGATAGACCACGCCGAACCGGGCGAGATCTCGTTCTATATCGACGAGGCGGTGGTGGCCGGCCGCGAGGCCAAGCTGGCGGCCGGCGGCATCATCAGCGGCAAGGAAATCGGCCGCACCTTCGCCAGCCTGCGCGCCAACGACCTGGTATGGAACTACGTGGTCAACAACTACCTGCTGGGCAAAACCCCCACCCCGTTCGACCTCCTGTACTGGAACAACGACGCGGTCGACCTGCCGCTGCCGATGCACACCTTCATGCTGCGCCAGTTCTACCTCAACAACTCGCTGGTGAAGCCGGGCGCCATCACGCTGTGCGGCGTGCCTATCGACATCTCCAAGATCACGATTCCGCTGTATATGTTCGCCGCGCGCGAAGACCACATCGTGCTGTGGAGTTCGGCCTATTCCGGCCTGAAATACCTGAGCGGCGCGCCGTCGCGCCGTTTCGTGCTGGGCGCGTCCGGCCACATCGCCGGCTCCATCAACCCGGTCACCAAGGACAAGCGCAACTACTGGACCAATGAGCAGCTGCCCATCAGCTCCGACGAATGGCTGGAAGGCGCGCAAAGCCACCCTGGCAGCTGGTGGAAAGACTGGGACGCCTGGCTCGCGCCGCAATCCGGCAAGCAGATCGCCGCGCCCAAGACGCTGGGCAACAAGGAACTGCCGCCGCTGCAGGCCGCCCCTGGCAGCTATGTGCTGGCCAAGGCGATGCCCAGCGTGGCGGCCAGCCTGCAATAGCCAACCCCGATTATCGATCCCGTACAGGACAGATGGCCCGCCGCCGTTGCGGGCCGCAAGCAAAGGAGAAGGACATGGAAGTAGCAATCGTAGCAGCGCAACGCACCGCGGTCGGCAGCTTTGGCGGCTCGCTGGCCAAGATTTCCGCGCCGGAGCTGGGCGCCACCGTGATCAAGGCGCTGCTGAAAAAAACCGGCGTCAAGCCGGAACAAGTCAGCGAAGTCATCCTGGGCCAAGTGCTCACCGCCGGCAGCGGCCAAAACCCGGCGCGCCAAGCGCTGATCAAGGCAGGCCTGCCGGTCACCACCCCGGCCACCACCCTCAACGTGGTGTGCGGCTCCGGCCTGCGCGCCGTGCACTTGGCGGCTCAGGCCATCCTGGCCGGCGACGCCGAGATCGTCATCGCCGGCGGCCAGGAGAGCATGTCGCTGTCGCCACACATCCTGCCGGGTTCGCGCGACGGCTTTCGCATGGGCAACGCCCAACTGGTGGACAGCATGATCCACGACGGCCTGACCGACGCCTACAACGCCTATCACATGGGCATCACCGCGGAGAACGTGGCCGCCAAATACGGCATCGGCCGCGAAGAACAGGACGCGTTGGCGCTGGCCTCGCAGCAGCGCGCCGCGGCCGCGCAGAAGGCCGGCAAGTTCAAGGACGAGATCGTTCCGGTGCTGGTGCCGCAACGCAAGGGCGATCCGCTGGCGTTTGAGCAGGACGAATTCATCAAGCACGACGCCAGCGCCGAAAGCCTGGCCAAACTGCGCGCCGCCTTCAAGAAGGACGGCACCGTCACCGCCGGCAACGCCTCCGGCATCAACGACGGCGCGGCGGCGGTACTACTGATGTCCACCCAAAAGGCCGACCAGCTGGGACTGAAGCCGCTGGCGATCATCAAGGGCTACGCCCTCACCGGCTGCGAACCGGAAATCATGGGCATAGGCCCGGTTTCCGCCACCCGCAAGGCGCTGGCCAAGGCCGGCTGGACCATCGACCAGCTTGACCTGGTCGAGGCCAACGAAGCCTTCGCCGCCCAGGCGCTCGGCGTGGCCAAGGAATTGGGTTGGAGCCAGGACAAGGTCAACGTCAACGGTGGCGCCATCGCCCTGGGCCACCCGATCGGCGCTTCCGGCTGCCGTGTGCTGGTAACCCTGCTGCACGAAATGCAGCGCCGCGGCGCCAAGAAAGGCCTGGCCACCCTGTGCATAGGCGGCGGCATGGGCGTGGCTCTGGCGGTGGAGCGTCCGTAACGCGCGTCATTTGCGCAAATGAAAACCGCCTGGCACGCCAGGCGTTTTTTTCATCGCAAACGCCGGCTTAGCGCTAAAACAGCTCAGCCGATGCCAGCAGGGGCTGCGCCTTGTCCTTGCCGGACAACGTCAGCTCCCCGGCCTCGGGCCAGACGATTCCCAGCGCCTCGTCCGACCACAGAATGCCTCTATCGTATTCCGGCATGTAGTAATTGGTAGCCTTGTACAAGAACTCCGCCTCGTCGCTGAGGGTGAGGAAGCCGTGAGCGAAGCCTTCCGGAATCCAGAACTGGCGTTTGTTCTCCGCCGTCAGCAACACTCCGACCCAATGGCCGAAGGTGGGGGAAGACCTCCTGACGTCGACCGCCACATCGTAGACCTCGCCCGCCACCACCCGCACCAGCTTGCCTTGGGCGTAAGGCGGCAGCTGGTAATGCAGCCCCCGGAGCACGCCTTTGCTGGACTTGCTGTGATTATCCTGGACAAAGTCCACCAAACGGCCGACTCCCTCTTCAAACCTCTTCAGATTGAAGCTCTCATAAAAAAAACCTCTTTCATCGCCAAACACCATCGGCTCGATGATCTTGACATCCGGAATGCTGGTATCGATTACTTTCATGGGCTCCAAGCCTGGCAAATGGCCGACGACGATTGCCTCGCATTCCGCAAACCGTCATCCCGCCATGAAGTTCAACAGTTTTTTTCCCCGACCATCGCCAACAGATACTGGCCATAGCCGTTCTTCCGCAACGGCGCCGCCAACCGCACCATCTGTTCCGCATCTATCCAGCCGGACCGGTAAGCGATCTCCTCCAGGCAAGCCACCTTTAGACCCTGGCGGCTTTCTATCGTGGCGATGTACTGGCTGGCGTCCAGCAAAGATTCATGCGTGCCGGTATCCAGCCAGGCATAGCCACGCCCCATGGTCTGCACAGTCAAGGTCCCCTGCCGAAGATAGGCATTATTGACATCGGTAATCTCCAGCTCGCCGCGCGCCGACGGCTTGATCGATTTGGCGATATCCACTACCTGAGCATCGTAAAAGTACAAACCGGTAACCGCATAATTGGACTTGGGCATCGCCGGTTTTTCCTCGATCGAACGCGCCAAGCCATCGGCGTCGAATTCGACCACGCCGTAACGCTCCGGGTCCTGCACATGATAGGCGAATACCGACGCGCCCTTCGTTCGGTTGCTGGCGTCAGTCAACAGCCTGGCGAAATCATGGCCGTAGAAGATATTGTCGCCCAGCACCAGCGCCGACGGCGCGCCGGCCAGAAACGCCTCGCCAATGATGAAAGCCTGCGCCAGGCCATCCGGGCTGGGCTGCACCGCATACTGTAGACTGAGGCCCCACTGGCTGCCGTCGCCCAGCAATAATTCGAAACGCGGCGTGTCCTGCGGGGTGGAGATGATCAGGATGTCGCGGATGCCGGCCAGCATGAGGGTGGACAGCGGATAATAAATCATCGGCTTGTCATAGATGGGCAGCAATTGCTTGCTGACCGCCAAGGTGGCCGGATACAGACGGGTGCCGGAACCACCGGCCAGAATGATGCCTTTACGTGCTTGGGTCATTTTGAATGATATCCTGTGATGCCGAGATAGGTTTTGCGGCCGTCATCCGGCGCCCATTGCAAATTCGACACCGACTCAGACAGTGCCCTTGGCTTGCGATAACGCATAGAGCTGATCCACGACGCTATCCACCCCCTCCTCCCATCCTGGCAATGACAGGGAGAAAGCGCGCATCACTTTATTGCAATCCAGCCTGGAGTTGGCAGGCCGCTTGGCCGGCAAGGGATATTGATCGCTGCCTATCGCCTTGACCGCCTCTGCCGTCAAACTCAACGGGAATCCGCGCTCGCCGGCCCGGCGAATGACGCGCTGCGCATAGCTGTGCCAACTGGCCTCCCCCTGCGCCGTCAAGTGATAGGTGCCGAACTCGAAATTATCGGGCCGCGCATGATGATGTCGAATCAGCTGCGCCGTCACATCCGCGATCAAGGCCGCGCTCGTAGGCGCGCCGACCTGGTCGCCCACCACATTCAGCGCATCGCGCTCCTGCGCCAGACGCAGCATGGTTTTCAGGAAATTGCCGCCATGCACGCCAAATACCCAAGAGGTGCGCAGGATCAGGTGATGGGGACACCCGGAGCGCACCGCCCGTTCCCCCGCGCACTTGCTGGCGCCGTAGACCGACTGCGGATCGACGGCATCCTCTTCGCCGTACGGACCCGCCTTATCGCCGGAAAACACGTAATCGGTCGAGTAATGAATCAGCAGCGCGCCGTTGGCCGCAGCCCAGCGCGCCAACACGCCCGGCGCGACGGCATTGACGGCGTAAGCCGCGTCCCGGTCGGTTTCCGCCTTGTCCACCGCGGTGTAGGCAGCCGGATTGACGATGACCTCGGGACTCGCCGCATCCAGCGCAGCCAGGATGGCGGCCTCATCGGCCAGATCCATCTGCGCGCGGCCGCAGGCGGTCAGTTCCCCCAAAGGCGCCAATGCGCGCCTCAATTCGAAGCCTAGCTGGCCATCCGCCCCCGTCAGCAGCATGCGCATCATGCTTCCGCCTCGTATTGTTTGCTCACCCATTCACGGTACGCGCCGCTGGTGACATGGTTCACCCAATCCTGGTTGTCCAGATACCACTGCACGGTCTTGCGGATGCCGGTTTCAAACGTCTCGGCCGGCTTCCAGCCCAGTTCCCGCTCCAGCTTGCGCGCATCGATGGCGTAGCGGCGGTCGTGGCCCGGCCTGTCCTGAACGCAGCTGATCTGGTCGGAGTAGGCGCCGCCGTCGGTCTTGGGCTGCAATTCGTCGAGAATGGCGCAGATGGCGCGCACCACTTCCATATTCGGCTTTTCATTCCAGCCGCCGACATTGTAGGTCTCGCCCGGCCGGCCGGCCTCAAGCACCCGGCGAATCGCGCTGCAATGGTCTTTCACATAGAGCCAGTCACGAACTTGCAAACCATCGCCGTAAATGGGAAGGCTCTTGCCAGCCAAGGCATTCAGGATCACCAGCGGTATCAGCTTCTCCGGAAAATGATACGGACCGTAGTTGTTGCTGCAATTGGTGGTCAGCACCGGCAGGCCATAGGTATGGTGCCAGGCGCGCACCAGATGGTCGCTGGCCGCCTTGCTGGCGGAGTAAGGACTGTTTGGCTCGTAGCGCTTGCTTTCCGCAAACGGCGGATCCTGTTCCGCCAGCGTACCGTACACTTCATCGGTGGAAACATGCAGGAAGCGGAATGTCCCCTTTGCCGCGTCCGGTAGCCCGCTCCAGTAGGCGCGCACGCTCTCCAGCAGATTGAAAGTGCCGACGACATTGGTCTGGATGAAATCGCCCGGGCCATGAATCGAGCGGTCGACATGGCTTTCCGCGGCAAAATTGATCACCGCGCGCGGCTGGTATTCCGACAATAAACGCCCAACTAGCGCGCGATCGCCGATATCGCCATGCACAAAGGCATGCCGCCGGTCATTTTTAAGCGATGCCAGCGTGTCGAGATTGCCCGCATAGGTTAGCGCATCCAGATTGACAACCTGCTCATCGCTGCCAGCCAGCCAGTCGAGAACAAAGTTGGCGCCGATGAAACCTGCGCCGCCCGTCACAATAATTGTCATTATGGCATTCCGTTTTTGATGTCAATTTTCCGACCGGCAGGCGTCTCCGGTTCGCATCATTACATGTGAATCCGCGGCTCAGACCAATCTGCGCGGCAATCTCATCCAAGTATGCCAGTTCCTGACGCCGCCAGGATGCCCGTTCACGCGGAATTCGCGCTCACGCCATATCTTCCGGCCCATTCCCCAGCAAAAACCGCGGGCCATCGCCGAAGCGCGCCGCGCCGTCACCCGGATTGTTCAACTTGCAGTTTTGCAAGGACAGACAACCGCAACCAATGCAACTGTCCAATTGATCGCGCAATTGGCACAAGGTATCGATCCGGGCCTGCAGCATCGGCCGCCAGGCTGAGGATATCCGCGCCCAATCCCCGGCAGTGGGGGTTCGCTGCTGCGGCAGGCCGGCCAAGGCCTCGCCGATCTCATTCAGGCTCAATCCCAGCGTCTGCGCAATACGGATGAAAGACACTCGCCGCAAGGCATCCTTGCGAAACCGCCTGGGTTGTCCCGCCTCGCCTACGCTGTGAATCAAGCCCCTGACCTCGTAAAACCGCAAGGCGCTGGCCGTCACGCCGGAGCGCCTGGCCAATGCGCCTATGCCTATCCAATCCACAGACATTTCCGCCCCTTGACTTAAAGTTAACTTTAACTTTTATGATAACGCCGCATCATAACATTCCATGCAGGTAAAAATAATGACACGCATCCTGATTGTTTATTTCTCCGCCGGCAACAGCACTCACGAACTGGCATGCGCGATTCAGGAAGGCGCGGCGGAGTGCGGCAGCGTCGAGCTGCTGCGCATCCAGCCAGAACATCTGGCCCATGGCCGCTACTCGTTGCAGGAACACGCGGATCGGCTGTCCTCCGCCGACGCCATCATTTTTGGCAGCCCCACCTATATGGGCGGACCGGCGGCGCAGTTCAAAGCGTTTGCCGACGCCAGCAGCGATGGCTGGCAAGGCCAAGCCTGGACGGACAAGGTTGCCGCGGGATTCACCATAGGCGGCAACCTGAACGGCGACCAGCAGGGCACCCTGGCCTACTTCGCCACTCTAGCCTCCCAGCACAGCATGCTGTGGTGCGGCCTGAACATCCCCGGCGGCAAGCATATCGACGACCTCAACCGGCTTGGCTGCCAACTGGGCCTGTGCGCGCACAACCCGAACGGCAAAGCCCACCCCGCCGATCTGGCCACCGCCCGCCATCTGGGCAGGCGCGTCGCCCGCATCGCCGACCGCCTGCGCCACTGCGCTCAAGAGGAAAACCGGCCATGACTCCCAGAATCATGCGGATAGATCACATCCATGTGTACGTGCGCAACCGCGACGCGGCCGAAGCCTGGTATGCCCGGGTGCTCGGTTTTGAGCGCATCCCGGAACTGGCGCTCTGGGATGCCGACGGCGGCCCGCTTACCCTGGCCAACCGCGAACGCACTGTGAAAGTGGCGCTGTTCGAACGCAACCATGCCGCCCCCCAGGCCTCGGTGGCGCTGGAGGCGAGCGCGGACGCCTTCCTCGCCTGGCGCAACCATCTGCATCGGGTACAAGGCCATTTGCCGGAGTTGGCCGACCACTCGGCATCGTGGTCCGTCTACTTTTCCGACCCGGATGACAATCGTTACGAAATCACCTGCAATGACTACAGCGCGCTTGCGCAGCGCCTGCATCAGACACCAAACAGCCCGCAATGAAAAAACCTCCTGCCGCGCTGGTCAGGAGGTTTGTTTCGCTTGCCGGCCGCCGGCCGGACGATTCGGCTCTCCAGGGAGCCGTCAAAGGGTATCGACTGTCACCGCGCGCTAGCGCCACATCTCAAACATGGCGTCCACGCAGGTCAGACGCGCCGGGTGCATCTAATGGGGAACGATGATGGGTGCGCCTTCCGGCGCCTGCTTCTTCTGATGCTTGGCCGCGCGCTTTTCCTTGGGCGACAACAACGGTTGTTTCTTGGCTTCCTTGGTGCTGTGTCTTGATTTACTCATGATCCGCTCCTTGGTGAGCATCGGTAAAGCCCGATACAAGCCACAGTATAGTCCGATTGCCGATGGATAAGCGGCCCATATGCCGGCATTTACACGACATGGCCGTTGACGGAAATCAACCGCCATGCCAATAGGAACATCCGGCAAAATATTGCAAACAAATAAAATGCCTTTATCATTGGCAAGCAGGTCGATAAAAACCATCCATTCAAACCCGGCAATGCGCCAAGCTCAGGAGTCCACCCGCATGAAACATTTTCTGTCCCACTTCGCCCACCTGTGCAATCTGGCCGGCCGCCCCGGACTGCGCCGCCTGAAACAGCGCTGATCCGACGCAAGACCCGACACGGCCGCGCAAGCGGACGAGGCATGGCAGCCATGAGCCATTCTCATCCTCTTGCGCGGTCGTTCCATTGCCAACAGAATGCATGCAATATTTCCTCCGGAGCCGGCATGAACACCCTCGCAATCCCGCAACTGGACACCATCCCGCAACGCATCGCCTCCTTGCGCGCCGCCATGGAAAAAGCCGGCGTCGACGCTTGTCTGGTGCCGTCGTCCGACCCGCACCTTTCGGAATACCTGCCCAAACGCTGGCAGGCGCGCCGCTGGCTGTCCGGCTTCACTGGGTCGATGGGCACGCTGATCGTCAGCGCCGACTTCGCCGGCGTCTGGGCCGACAGCCGCTACTGGGTGCAGGCGGAACAGGAGCTGGCCGGTACCGGCATCGCGTTGATGAAAATAGACACCGCCGCCAGCAGCCTGCATCTGCAGTGGCTGGCCGACACCCTGCAAACCGGCCAGACGCTGGCGGTGGACGGCGACGTGCTGGGCCTAGCCGCGGCCAAGGCGCTGCAAGCGGCGCTTGAGCCGCGCGGCATCCTGCTGCGCACCGACATCGACTTGATGGACGCCGTCGACCCTAAGCGCGCGCCGCTGCCCGATGCCGCCGTATACCAGCATGATGCCGCCTTCGCGCCGCAGAGCCGCGCAGACAAGCTCTCCCGGGTGCGCGAGGCCATCCGCCAGGCCGGCGCCGAGCGCCACTTCATTTCCACGCTGGACGACATCGCCTGGCTATTCAATCTGCGCGGCGCGGACGTCAACTACAATCCGGTCTTCATCAGCCATGCGCTGCTGGAGCAAGACCGCGCCACGCTGTTCGTCGCGCCGGGTAAAGTGGACGCCGCGCTGGCCGCCACACTGGCCGCGGACGGCGTGCAACTGGCCGACTACGCCTCGGCCAAGTCCGCGCTGCACGCGTTGCCGGCCGGCAGCAGCCTGCTGCTGGACCCGCGCCGCGTGACGCTGGGCCTGCGCCAGGCGGTGGCCGACGGCGTCAAGGTGATCGAGGCCATCAATCCCAGTACGCTGATGAAGTCGCAGAAAACCGCCGCCGAGGCCGCCCACGTGCGCCAGGCGATGGAGCAGGACGGCGCGGCGCTGGCCGAGTTCTTCGCCTGGTTCGAGGCCAACGTCAACCAGAGCCGCATCACCGAGCTGACCATAGACGAACAGATCACCGCCGCGCGCGCGCGCCGCCCCGGCTTCGTCTCCCCCAGTTTCGCCACCATCGCCGGCTTCAACGCCAACGGCGCGCTGCCGCACTACCACGCCACGCCGGAATCGCACTCGGAAATCAAGGGCGACGGCCTGCTGCTGATAGACTCCGGCGGCCAGTACCTGGGCGGCACCACCGACATCACCCGCGTGCTGGCGGTGGGCACACCGTCGGCCGCGCAAAAGCGCGACTTCACCCTGGTGCTGAAAGGCACCATGGCGCTGTCCATGGCCCATTTCCCGCGCGGCACGCTGTCGCCTATGCTGGACGCGCTGGCGCGCGCGCCCTTGTGGCAGCACGACATCGACTTCGGCCACGGCACCGGCCACGGCGTCGGCTACTTCCTCAATGTGCACGAAGGCCCGCAAAGCATTTCGCGCGCCATGCCGGAAGCGCACATGGCGATGCAGGAAGGCATGATCACGTCGATAGAGCCAGGCGTGTACCGCGCTGGCCAATGGGGCGTGCGAATAGAGAACCTGGTGCTGAACGTGGCGTCGGACAACAACCAGTTCGGCGACTTCCTCAAGTTCGAGACGCTGACGCTGTGCCCGATAGACCGCCGCTGCATCGACCTCGCGCTGCTGACCCGGCCGGAGATTGACTGGCTCAACGGCTACCATGCCGAGGTGCGCGCCCGGCTGCTGCCGCTGCTGGACGGCGTCGCCCGCGACTGGCTGCTGGCCAATACCGAAACGCTGTAAACTGCGGCCCCGCCGCGCGCAGGCCATGCCCGTGGGCATGGCCTGCTTTGTTTTCCAGAAAGCCCACCCATGCCGTTTGACCGACTCAACGATCTGCGCCTGTTTCTGGACGCCGTTCAATTGGGCAGTTTTTCCGCCGCAGGCCGCAAGCATGGCCTGTCTCCCGCCGCCGCCAGCGCCTGCATCCAACGGATGGAGGCGGCGCTGAGCGTCCGCCTGTTCCAGCGCACCACCCGCCAGCTCAAGCTGACCGAAGCCGGAGAAACCTACCGCGCCTACTGCCGACAGGCGCTGGAACTGCTGGAGGAAGGCGAGCGCCGGCTGCAACAGGAACAACAGGCGCTGAGCGGCGTCATCCGGCTGTCCGCGCCGTCCGACCTCGGCCGCAACCTGCTGCTGGATTGCCTGGACCGTTTTGGCGCGGAACACCCAGGCGTATACTTTTCGCTATCGCTCAACGACACCCCCGCCGACCTGATAGGCGAGGACATAGACCTGGCGATACGCTACGGTAGGCCGGCCGACAGCAGCCTGGTGGCGCGCCAATTGGCCGCCAGCCGCCGCGTGGTCTGCGCCGCGCCGCCGCTGCTGCAGAAGCTGGGCGCGCCGGCGCATCCGCAAGACCTGGCCAGCCTGCCCACACTCACCCTCACCACCGGCCATGGTCCGATGAACGAGTGGCGCTACCGCGAGCGCGGCGAAACCAGGACATTGCGGCTGGAGCGAACCCGCCAGAGCAACGACGGAGAAGTGATACGCCGCTGGGCGCTGCAGGGCCACGGCTTCGCCTACAAGTCGCAGCTGGACATCGCGCAGGACCTGCAAGCCGGCCGGCTGGCGACGGTGCTGGACGACTACTTCACCGAACCGGCGCCGCTGCACCTGCTCTATCCCGGCCACCGGCTGCAACCGGCGCGGATACGCAGGCTGATAGACCATCTGTTGGAAACATTTGCCGGGACGCCGCGAAAATGACAAAGCCATTTACATGACGCCATCGCTTCTCGCCACAAGCAATCTGCTGCCGCTTTCATGACTGTCTGGATCGCCATGGCCATCGGAGGCCTCGCGTTCTCCGCGCTATGCCGCGACGCGAAATTGAAAAGAAAAGTCACTCGGGTCCTGATGGTCTCCACGCCATTGCTGCTCTGCCTGTTCGCTTGGAATCGGGGCGAGCAAGCGGGCGAATTCGCCTTCCTCCTCCCGTTTCTGATGCTGATCACCTTCCTCAACCTGCGCAACACCCGTTTCTGCGACGCCTGCGGCGCCACGCAATACAGCCGCGGCGTCTCCAGGCCGCGCCATTGCTCGCGATGCGGCGCCTCCCTGTCCTGAGCGCCGCGACCAGGCTTCACGACATTTCCACCAACAAGCCAGCCGCCTTCCAGTCGGGAAACCCCTCCGCCAGCCGCCGCGCGGCCAGGCCGCCACCGCCTGGACGGAAAGCGCGCAAAACGGCCCGCGGCAATAGGCGATGATTTCCAGTCCGGCCGTCAGTTCCGCCAGACGCCGACTCAGCGCCTCCAGCGGGATGTTGAGCGCGCCGGGCAGCTGTCCCTAGGCAAACTCATCCGCCCGGCCGTACGCCATACTAGCCCGGCCGTAAGGCTCTAGAGCCTCCCGCCGAAGCGTCGCAACGCGCCTGGCCTGTCAACCAGATAACCTGGCGCGGATTAAACAGTGTACGAAGCGGGTGCAGACTGAATAGAATGCATGCCAACCGACGATTCCAACCAGACTGCTTCTCAATACAGCCAGGACAGAACAAGAGTGAAAAACGTGTTTTTGCTGGGGCTGGGCCTTGCCGCCGCCCCAGCCTTCAGCCCTGCCGCGATGCTGGCGGAGCCGCAAACCGCAGAGCAGCAAGTAGACCGCTACGCCAGTCAGATCTTCAGAAACAGCCGGGCCGTAGGCATGGTGATGGTGGTGGTCAACAAGAAGGAAACCCTGCAACGCTTCTATGGCCAGACCCGCCCCGGCAACCGCCAGCAACCGGATGCCGATTCGCTGTTGCGCATTGCCAGCATCAGCAAGACCATGACCGGCGAAGTGCTGTCGTCGCTGGCGCTGGAAAACCGCGTCAAACTGGACGACCCGCTGCAGAAATACGCGCCGCAAGGCCTGGCGTTGCCGATGACCGGCCAGCCTATCACCCTGCTGAACCTGGCCACCCATACCAGCGGCTTCCCGCGCGAAATGCCGGGGATCAAACCGCAGGACACCCCGGTGTTCGTCTGGCCCGATCAGCAGCAACGCTGGAACTGGCTGGCCTCCAGCAAGGCCCGCTTCATCGCCGGCCAGAAGGCGCAATATTCCAACTTGGCGTTTGATTTTCTGGCCGACGCGCTGTCCGTCGCCACCGGACGGCCATACGCCGCCCTGCTGCGCGACAAAGTCACCGCGCCGCTGGGCATGAAGGACACCACCTTCACGCCCACTCCGGCGCAGTGCGCGCGCCTGCTGGAAGGCTTCGGCGCCAGCCCCTGCGTCAACACCGTGGCGGCCAGCGGCAGCGGCGGCATCTACTCCACACCGCGCGACATGCAGCGCTGGCTGCAGGACCTGGTCTACCCGCAGAGTCCGGCGCGCAAGCAACTGCGCGACCAGATGTTCCACATGTACTTCAAGCGTGACCAGCTGCGCAGCCTCAGAGGCATGGACGTCGCCGGCCAAGCTGATGAACTCGGCCTGGGCTGGATCAGAATGCAGGAAAAGCCGGATGCGCCGGAAATCATCCAGAAGACCGCCGGCGGCGGCGGCTTCATCGGCTACGTAGCCATCGCGCCCAAGCATGATGTGGCGGTATGGGTCGCGCTCACCCGCAGCGGCGGCACCCACTACCAGAATATGAGCGGCGGCGTAAACAAACTGGTGGCCGAGTTGAGCGGCTACCAGCCGGTGGCGATCCACAAACCGCTTGCCGTGCGCAAACCAGCCGTGGCTCGCAAGCAGGCGGTCGCCCGCAAGCCGGCCGTCCACGCGAAACCGGCCGCGCGCAAAGCGGCGGCCGGCCATAAGCCGCGCAAGAAGAAACCGAGCTAGCTCAGGACGCCGGCACGTTCGGCGCCTGCAGCGCGAAGCGGGCGATCTCGTCCTTGCGCATGAAGCGCACGCCGGCGCGGCCCTGCGCGTAGCGGATGAAATCCTCCAGTACCTTCACCCGCGCCGGACTGCCGGAAATGCGGTCGTGGGTGCTGATGGACATCATGCGGCGGCGCTGGCCGGCTTCTTGGTACAGCAGATCGAATTCGGCCTTCAGGTCCGACAGATACGCGTCGTTGCTCAGCGCCGGCGAATCGTAGCGGACGATGTCGTTGTTGCGCAGCGTGTAAGGCACCACCACGAAGGGCATGCCGCTCACCTGAACCGTGAACGGCTCGTCGCGGCTGACGTTGTCGATGTGATAGACGAAGCCCAGCTCCTGCAGGATACCCAGCGTGTTGGGCGTGCCGCGCAGCCAGAAGGCGTTGAAGCCTGTCGGCCGGGTGCCGGTGGCGCGTTCTATGCTGGCGATGCTGGCGCGGTAGGCTGCGCGCTCCTGCTCCGGCGTCATCGAATACTGCGGCTCCCAGGTTTGGCCATGGCCGGCGGCCTCATGGCCACGCTCGACAATCTCCCTGGCCAGCTGCGGATTGCGGTCCACCGCCTGCCCCACCATGTGCGAAGTCACCTTCACTCCGGCGCGGTCCCATAAATCCAGCAGGCGCGGGATGCCCTCCTTCACGCCGTAGTCGTACCAGCTTTGCATCGGCAGGTCGGCGTATTTCGGGTCCAGCGGCGGAAACGGCCCGCTTGCGCCGCGCTCCGGCTGCGCGCCGGCTTCGAACTGCATGGAAACGGAAATCACCAGCCGGGTGTCGCCCGGCCAAAAACCCGTTTTGCCACCTTGAAGTTGCATCATGGCCTTGCTCCCTCCCCTCGCTGCCAGCGCGTCGCCGTGCGCCAGCAACAGACTGGCGCTGCCGGCCGAGGCGCCCGCCAGGAACCCGCGGCGGTTGATTGAAAATGTATCGCTCATCGCGGGATCTCCCTACAGCAATCCACCGCCGTCCACATCCAGCACCGCGCCGGTGAGAAAGGCGTTGCCCATCGCAAACAGATAGGCTTGCGCCAGATCCTGCGGCCGCCCCACCCGGCCCAACGGCAGGTCAGCCGCGATGCGCGCCATCGCCGCCTGGCGCTTTTCCGCGCCGGCCGGCCCCCACAACTCGGTATCCACCACGCCCGGGCTCACCACATTGACGCGGCGCGGCGCCAGTTCCTTGGCCAGATTCTTCGCCGCCGCCTCCAGCGCGGCGTTGACCGTGCTTTTGAGCAGACCGCCCGCGCCATACTTGCGCGACAGCAGGCCGGAAGTGAAAGTCACCGACGCGTCCGCCGCCAGATAAGGCCGCGCCTGCTGCACCGCCAACAAATTGCCGAACAGCTTCACGCCGAAGGTCTGCTCGAAGTCGGCCCGCGTGGCCTCCTCCAGCCTGGGCGAGCCCACCCGCGCGCCGGCGGTCAGCACCAAGTGGTCGATGCGGCCGATTTCGGCAAACGCCGCACTGAGGCTGGCGATATCCGTGACATCGGCGCGCAGCGCCTGCCAGGGGCCGGAAACCGCAAGCGAACGCCCCAGCACAAACACCAGGGCGCCCGCCGCCGCGGCCTCTTCCGCCACCGCACGGCCAATGCCGGAACCGCCGCCCAGCACCGCCACATTGCGTTGCCGCAAAAAATCCGCATCCAGGCTCATGGCTTCACCACTCCCAGTTGCTTGAGCAGAGTCAGATTGTCTTCCAGGTGCCAGTTTTCCGCGATGCGGCCATTCTTCACCCGGTACAGGTCAAAGGCCTGGAAATCCACTACCTGGCCCCCTCCTTGGACCTCGCCGAACTTGCCGGTGAAGTGTCCGGTGAAATGCAGGCGCAAGGACACCCGGTCACCGGCCTGCATCATATCGGCAACCTCCACCGTCAAATCCGGCACCGCTGCATGGAAGGCGCGCGAAGCCTGCAACGGACCGGCGGTGCCCTGCGGGCGGCCCGCCGGCAAAGTGCGGTCGATGAAATCCGGGTCCAGCGCCAGCTCGGCGTAATGCGGATCACCGGTATTCCAGAATGCCGCATAGCGCAACGCGGCCAGCTTCGCCGCGGCGGCGTCGCCACCATTGCGATCGGCAAACACCCGCGCCGGTTGCGGCAAGGCCTCCGCGGCGGCAACATTGCCAGCCAGCAGCGCCAGCAGGCTAGTGGTCAAAAGATAGGGCAAACGGTTCATAGCGACTCCTCGTATCAGACAGCGCCGGCTACCTGCCGGGCACTTGGGAGGCGATTATTGACCCAGCCTAGAAATTTGATAATTGGGGTTAGAATTGGAGGATTTTATTGCTGAATTTGAAAGAAAGAATTTGACGGGCGTGGACAGGCGGCGCATCCGCAAAACAGTGCCCCTATCCCAAAACCGCGCATGCATCATGTCCGACCCCATCAAAATGGGCAGTGGCGGCGGCATCCCCATTGAGCTTCAATTCAAGCGGCATGATCATTGGACTTCCTGGGGAGCCATCCAACCATGGAACTGGACTCCTCGGCATTGACATGCAAGCCTCATCAGACTTCACCTTTCTCGGAGGTAAATCATGGCTTGGACTGGCACCGTCGCCGCAAACAATCCCAATGGGCAACCCACAACCATCACCTACAATCCCGGCGATGTCATCACGATCGTCGCCTCGGGATGGGCCGGCTATGGCCCGCAACCCAACTGGGGACCGCAAGGCGACAAGACCCACCCGAATCAAGGCCTGATATGCGGCGACGCCTACTGCGGCGCGCTGGTGATGAAAATTGGCGCCAGCGGCTTCATCCCGGTGAACACCGGCTTGTTCCGCTGGACCGCGCCGGCCAGCGCGCAAGGGCTGATCACCTTGTTTTATAACGATGTTCCGAACACCTACGGCAACAACTCCGGCTCGTTTACCGTAAGCATCGGCAAAGACGCGATCTAATCCGGTCAGGTCCGAAAAACAGAATAGCCCCCGTTCGCGGGGGCTTTTCGCATCCAACGGCAAGCAATCCAAACCGACCGCCAGCCCACATCCATCCACGGAGTCAAAGCTGGGCCTGAGGATATTCGCCACTCCAGGCATCGGCGACCCGGCCCACCGTAAAATGACGGCGGCCTCGCCTCCAGGCAAACCGCTTGCATAGCCGGCTAGCGCCGACAAAAAAGGCGACCCGAAGGCCGCCCTCTTTATCCGCCCCGCATTGCGCGGGGTGCGCTCAGGCTTATGCCCGGACGTCCACATTGCTACCCAGATGCGCCGGGTTGGACGCCTGGATCTGCTCCGACGACTGCTCGGCGCCCTGGATCAGCGTCGCCGCCGCCTGCGATTGCGCCTGCATCGCCTTTTTCAGCACCAGCGCCTGCGCATTGGTGCTGACATTCGCGCTTACTTGACTTAATGCGTCCATAACCCCACCTCCTGGATAGTATGCATTTCTGATCTGCAGTTTAGCCCCAAGCTGGCCTCGCAGCATAGCAAAACTGCTAGAATATGTGCCAACTCCCACCCTTTTGACGACAGGAAACACACATCATGACCGCAACCCGTCATCACCCCCTGCTGATTCTTGGCTCCGGCCCGGCCGGCTACACCGCCGCCGTCTACGCCGCGCGCGCCAACCTGAAGCCGGTGCTGATCACCGGCATGGCCCAAGGCGGCCAGCTGATGACCACCACCGACGTGGACAACTGGCCCGCCGATGCCGAAGGCGTGCAGGGTCCGGAACTGATGCAGCGCTTCCAGCAACACGCCGAGCGCTTCGGCACTGAAATCCTGTTCGACCACATCCACACCACCCATCTGCGCGAGAAGCCGATCCGCCTGGTGGGCGACGCCGGCGAGTACACCTGCGACGCGTTGATCATCGCCACCGGCGCCTCGGCCCAATACCTGGGTCTGCCTTCCGAAGAAGCCTTCTCCGGCAAGGGCGTATCGGCCTGCGCCACCTGCGACGGCTTCTTCTACCGCAATCAGGACGTGGCGGTGGTGGGCGGCGGCAATACCGCGGTCGAAGAAGCGCTGTACCTGGCCAATATCGCCAGGCACGTCACCGTGATCCACCGCCGCGACACTTTCCGCGCCGAGAAAATCCTGGTCGACAAACTGATGAGCCGCGTCGCCGAAGGCAAGATCAGCCTGAAGCTGAACGCCACGCTGGATGAAGTGCTGGGCGACGACTCCGGCGTGACCGGCGTCCGCGTCAAACTGCAAAGCGGCGGCAGCGAAGACCTGGCGCTGACCGGCGTGTTCATCGCCATCGGCCACAAGCCCAACACCGACATCTTCAAGGGCCAGCTGGAAATGGATGGCACCGGCTACCTGATCACCAAGGGCGGCCGCGAAGGCAACGCCACCCTCACCAGCATCGACGGTGTATTCGCCGCCGGCGACGTGCAGGACCACATCTACCGCCAGGCCGTGACCAGCGCCGCTTCCGGTTGCCAGGCGGCCCTGGACGCCGAGCGTTACCTCGACAACCTGAAGTAAGCCCCGACCTCGCATCATGAAGACCTTCAAGGATTCCCTGAAGGGACTTCGCCAGACGCTGCGCCAGGCCGCCCCTCCTCCGGCGGCCAAGGCGCGGCCCGCCGCGCCCGAAGAACCGGATTTCAAGCAGTTGTTCCGCGACGTCAAACCGCTGAAGCCCGACGGCCGCCACCACCCCAAGTCCGCCAAACCCAGTCCGCGGCCGCGCAAGCCCAGCCAGGGACCGGCATTGAGCACGGCGGCCTGCCAGGAGTTGCTGCAGCATCAGGTCGGCTGGTTCGAACCCGTCGCCCAGTTGCAGCAGTTCGCCCGCCCCGGCATGCCCGCGGCCACGCTCAAGCGGCTGCGCCAGGGCTACTGGCCGCAAGCCGCCCAGCTGGACTTGCACGGCCTGGACCGTTATCAGGCGCAGGACGCGCTGGCGCTGTTCATCCACCGCGCCCGATCGCGCGGCCAGTGCGTGCGGGTGATACACGGCAAGGGCTTTGGCTCGCAAGGCGAACCTGTGCTGAAAAAGATGGTGCGCAGCTGGCTGCAACATCATCCGGACGTGCTGGCCTTTTGCGAGGCGGAGAGCGGCATGGGCGGCAGCGGATCGCTGCTGGTGCTGCTGCGCCGCCCCAGCCATGCGGACAACCATGGCGACGATTAAGGATGACGTGACAATCCCAACCGGAATCCGCTAAGCTCAAAGCATGGCGGACCCCTGCACACTACCAGGAGTTATGCATGACAGGCACAACCTGCCCAGACTTCACCCTGCCCGGCACCGCCGGCGCCGAGTTTCAGCTTTCCGCCAGCCGCAAACCGCTGGTGATCTACTTCTACCCCAAAGACAACACCCCCGGCTGCACCAACGAGAGCATGGATTTCCGCCACCTTCACGCCGAATTCTCCGCCGCCGGCGCGGAGATTGTCGGCATCTCGCGCGACAGCCTGAAATCCCACCACAACTTCAAGGAAAAGCTGGCTTTGCCGTTTGAACTGTTGTCGGATTCGGAAGAAACTGTCTGCAATATGTTTGGCGTCATCAAGATGAAAAACATGTACGGCAAACAGGTAAGAGGCATCGAGCGCAGCACCTTCGTAATAGACGCCCAGGGCAATGTGGCGCGCGAATGGCGTGGCGTGAAAGTGCCCGGACATGCCTCAGAGGTGCTGGGGTTCGTCAAGACGCTGTAGGCAGCACCCCGCCCGGCCAGCCGGCCGGGCAACAACATGAACAAGGGGACCACATCATGGCCGGCCGCAAAAAGACCACCACGTGCAAGCTGTTTGTTCTGGACACCAATGTACTGTTGCACGACCCCACCTGTCTGTACCGCTTCGAAGAGCACGATGTGTTCATCCCCATCATCACCCTGGAAGAACTGGACACCCACAAGAAGGGTATGTCCGAAGTGGCGCGCAACGCACGCCAGGCCAGCCGTTTTCTCGACGACATCATCAGCGGCCAGGAACTGAACATCGCCGACGGCATCCCGCTGAAGAACGCCAGCCGCGACGCCGCCAGCGGCAAGCTGATATTGCAGACTCAGGCCATCAACGGCTCCCTCCCCCCGTCGCTGCCGGTCGGCAAGGCCGACAACCAGATACTCGGCATCGTGATGGCGCTGAAGGACCACTATCCGAAGCGCGCCGTCATCCTGGTGTCCAAAGACATCAATATGCGCATCAAGGCCCGCGCGCTGGCCTTGGAGGCGGAGGACTACTTCAACGACAAGGTGCTGGAAGACACCGACCTGCTTTATACCGGCACCCGCGAGATCGATCAGGGCTTCTGGGAGCGCAACAGCAAGGACATTAAGTCCTGGCAGGAGCACGGCCGCAGCTACTATCAGCTCACCGGCCCGGACGTGGCCAATTTGTATGTCAACCAGCACCTGTGGCAGGAAGGAGAGAAACCGTTCCAGGCGCGGGTGCTCAAGCTGGAAGGCAAGAGCGCGGTGCTGGAGACGCTGAAGGACTTCAGCCACAGCAAGAACAACGTCTGGGGCATCACCGCCCGCAACCGCGAGCAAAACTTCGCGCTCAACATGCTGATGGACCCGAACGTGGACTTCATCACCCTGCTGGGCCAGGCCGGCACCGGCAAGACGCTGCTGACGCTGGCCGCCGGACTGGCGATGACGCTGGAACAGAAACTGTACTCGGAAATCATCATGACCCGCGTCACCGTGCCGGTGGGCGAGGACATCGGCTTTTTGCCGGGCACGGAAGAAGAAAAGATGGCGCCGTGGATGGGGGCGCTGGAGGACAATCTGGACGTGCTCAACAAGAGCGACGACGACGGCGGCGACTGGGGTCGCGCCGCCACCCGCGACCTGATCCGCAGCCGCATCAAGGTGAAGAGCCTCAACTTCATGCGCGGCCGCACCTTCCTCAACAAATACCTGATCATAGACGAGGCGCAAAACCTCACGCCCAAGCAGATGAAGACGCTGATCACCCGCGCCGGCCCCGGCACCAAGGTGGTATGCCTGGGCAACGTCAGCCAGATCGACACCCCCTACCTGACCGAGGGCAGCTCGGGCCTGACCTACGTCGTTGACCGCTTCAAGGGCTGGCAGCATTCCGCCCACATCACGCTGCAACGCGGCGAACGCTCGCGGCTGGCCGATCACGCCGGCGAAGTGCTGTAACCCCCATCAAACGACAACGGCGCCATCCCCGCGGGTGGCGCCGTTATTCATTCCGGCTGTCGGGACTGAGCAGCGCGGGTAGCGCCTGCCCCTACACGGCATGGCGGCAATGTAAAACAGCCCGGCCGGCTTGCACCGACAAGGCTGTCTGATCAGATCGCAATACCCATGGCCTGCTTATTTCCAGCGGAAGGTCACCGCCGGCTGCAGCGCAGCCTGGTAATCAGCGAACACCACATTGTTCACCATGGCACCGCGGGCGCGCTCCCAATCGAACCCGCCGTGAATATGGGCGCGCAAGACCGACAACGCGATATTGAACAGCGACAACAGCAGCAGGTCGGCGGCGATCACATCCAGCGTGTTGAAGACGCGGTTGACCAGCACCTTGTCCATCACCTTCAGGAAGAACAACGGCGTCACCCGCGCGAACAGTTGCAGCACGAAGAACACGCCCAGCACTTCCAACTGCAACTTGCGGTATTTGACGACGGCGGGAATAAACCAGGGGCAGTCGAATTTGGCCAGCGCTCCGCTGGCGGAGGCGCGCGAGGCAAGCATCAGCAGCCGGCCATCATAGCCCGCCCGGTTTCAGATCGTGGATCAGGACTTTATCGCCGTCGCGGCGGGCAATGATGAAACGCTCACTGGACGGAGCATCCGCAAATCGAGTCACCGCCGCTGCCTGCCGACAATCGCGTCCGGCCCGTACAGGCTCCACTCGCTGATCAGCAGCATGCCGTCGCAGGTGGCCACCAGCAGTTGTTCGGCCTGGGAATAGATCAAGCTACCCGGCGCGAAGCCGTGGCTCTCCACCCAGCCTTCGGCGCGGTGGATGAAGATGGTGATCTTGTTGATGGTGGCCGCGCATTCAAAATCGCCGAAAGCACGCAACTGGCGCAACAGATCGGCCAGCGGCCGGTTGAAGTCTAGCGTTCGGTCCTGATCGGTCCACAATGGCCAATAGCTGCCGCCCTCGCCTTGCGGCGCCGCCTCCCGCCACAACGGCTCGAAGTTGTTCGCCACCGCCCGGCTCAAGCGGTGCAGCGCCAGCTGTAGTTTGATGTCCAAGGTTTGATGGCTTTCCGTTTCCGACAGCGGAAAACGCTCCTGGGCCAACATGTCGCCGGTATCGAAATCCACCCCCACCTTGTGGCAGGTGCAGGCCCATTCGCGATGGCCCTCCAGAATGGCGCGCACTTGCGGATACGGGCCGCGACCGATCGGCAACGGCGAAGGATGGAAATTGACCGCGTGCTTAAGATATGGCGTCCAGTCCGGGATGCGCCAGTTATAGCTGGCCACCAGCAAGGCCTCGCAGCCCTGCTCGGCCAGATCCTGCAGATCGCGCGGCTGCATCGGCGACAGCTGCAACGGCAGCTTTCTCTGCTCGGCAAAGGCGAGAGAAGCCTTGTGATGGTGCATCCGATGATCCACCGGCGTGCAGAACAGCTTCACCGGCTGCCAGCCTGCCTGCAGGAAAACGTCCAGCACAGGCTTGAAACGGTCGGAAAGGGTAATGGCAAAACGCATAGCATCCACTCATAGTCGCAGCGGGGCCAGTCCCGCTCCTCAGGCTTGTTTATACCAGCAGCCTCGCCTGCGCCAGGCGCGATGACACGCAAATTAACAGAAGCGCGTGGACGCCAACACAAGCCATCCTTCCCCACCAATCTCCCGCTTTTTTCGGCTCGACAAAAAGCCCGGAGAGGATGAACCACTCCGGGCCAATCGCTGCAATGAACGTCTATTCAACGCAGGGGCAGATGCCCCGCCAAAGTATTGACCTGTTTGATGGCGCGGCGAAAGCGCGCATGGGCCCGCGAGACCGTGGATTCGCTGATGTCCATCTGCTGCGCCGCGCAGTAGCCGGTCATGCCCTCCACTTCCATCAGCCATACCGCCTCACGCGGGCGCTTCTTCATGCCGATCAGGTCGGCCACCAAGTTGAAATCGTCAAGCTTCATCCATGTCTCCCCCATGCGGTCGCGCTTTCAGCCATGCCGGGCGCTGTGTGATGCAAAACATGCGGTTGTAAACTCAGCATAGATGCTTGCAAAAAAAATGCACGCACACCAGCCTCAGGAGCGGCGGAGGGAAGACGGCCGTTGCTCACCCGCACCGGGCCGGCGATGGTCTTTATCCGTTTTGACGCGCCAACGAGACAAAACCCAAACAGGCAGTGGCACCGCGATTACGCGGGCAGCACCGCCCTTTATGACTTTCAGGACGCAAGCCCCGGTTGCCCGGGGCGTGCCGGCGCTGCCGCTTAGCGCTTGCCGGCAGCCTGTTCGCGCCGGCGCTTGGCCTCTTCCAGCAGGTAGACCTGGTAGTCGTCCAGATCGCCGTCAAAGTCGCTGACCCCGCCGCGCGACACCATCCAGAATTCGTCGCACACTGCGCGCAGCAGGGCCCGGTCGTGGCTGACCAGCATCACCGAGCCTTCAAACTCGTTCAGCGCCACACTCAGCGCCTCGCGCGTGGCCAGGTCCAGATGGTTGGTCGGCTCGTCCAGCAGCAGCAGATTGGGACGCAGCCAGACAATCATGCACAGCACCAGTCGCGCCTTCTCGCCGCCGCTCATGCTTCCCACCGCCTGCTTGACCATGTCTCCGCTGAAATTGAAGGTGCCCAGGAAGTTGCGCAGGCCCTGCTCGCGGCAGTCGTTGGCCGGCGGGCGCAACTGCGCCGGAGTTTCGCGCGCCAATCGAAGCATGTGCTGCAGCGGGTCATCTTCCGGCCGCAACACGTCCAGCTCCTGTTGCGAGAAGTAGCCGATATTCAAGCCTTTGCCGCGGATGATCTCGCCGCCGGTGGCCACCAGCGCTTCGGCCACCGTTTTGACCAGCGTGGACTTGCCCTGGCCGTTGGCGCCGAGAATGCCGATACGCTGGCCGGCCAGCACCGAGCGGTTCACGCCTTTTACAATCACGGTAGGCGGCGTGCCTGCTGCCGCATCTTCCGGCGCCGGATAGCCGAACGAGGCCTGCGACATGGTCAGCATCGGGTTGGGCAGGCTGCCCGGTTCCTTGAACTCGAACTGGAATTCGGCATCGGCCAGCACCGGCGCGATCTTCTCCATCCGCTCCAGCGCCTTGACGCGGCTTTGCGCCTGCTTGGCCTTGCTGGCCTTGGCCTTGAAACGGTCGATGAACTTTTGCAGGTGCGCCATCTTTTCCTGCTGCTTGGCCTGCGCTGCCTGCTGCAGAATCATCTGCTCGGCGCGCATGTCTTCGAACTTGCTGTAGTTGCCGCCGTAACGCACCAGCTTGCCGTGGTCGATGTGCAGGGTGACATTGGTCACCGCGTCCAGGAATTCGCGGTCATGGCTGATCACCACCATGGTGCCGGCGTACTGCTTGAGCCAGGCCTCCAGCCAAACCAGCGCGTCCAAGTCGAGGTGGTTGGTCGGTTCGTCCAGCAGCAAGAGATCAGACGGACACATCAGCGCACGCGCCAGCTGCAAGCGCATGCGCCAGCCGCCGGAGAAGCTGTTCACCGGCTGCTGCAGCTCGGCCACGCTGAAGCCAAGGCCCAGAATCAGCGCCTGCGCCCGGGCGGGAGCGTCGTGCTCGCCGGCGTCATTCAGCGCGGTATAGGCATGCGCCATCCGCATGTAGTCTTCGCCGGCCTCGGCTTCGGCCACTTCGCGCCGCGCCGCCAGCAAGGTGGTATCGCCTTCCACCACAAACTCGGTGGCGGTCTGCGACGTCTCCGGCATGTCCTGCGCCACCTGCGCCATCCGCCACTGGCTGGGAATGGAGAAGTCGCCGCCGTCTTCGTGCAGGCTGCCGTTCAGCACCGCAAACAGCGAGGATTTGCCCGCGCCGTTGCGCCCTACCAGGCCGACTTTTTCGCTGGGATTGATGGTGACTGTCGCGCCGTCCAGCAAGACTTTGGTGCCGCGACGCAAAGCCACGTTTTTCAGAATGATCATTGGGAATAGCCGTGCTACAAGATTTTAGGGAGCGAGAAAATAACAGCCCGGCGACCACTTGCGTCCCGACGGAATGCCATGAATAAACAGCGCCTTCAGACAAAAGTCCAGGCCAAGCGGGGGATTATACTCAGATGTAAGCTGCCAGAGGGGAAGCGGTTCCGCCACAGCCCGGGCGGCGGGATGATGCCACCCAGCTCACTCTGGACTATCCAGGTCATCAATGGGCGCCAATCTCGTCTCCAACGTCGGCATCCAGGACAACCGTCAGCGACCACCCGCTCCCACTGGCAGCTGGCCGGACATCTTCACTTCGCGTAGCGACAGGCTGGAACGGATCGACGACACACCGGGCAGTTCGCGCAGCACATCGCGCACGAAGACGCCAAACGCCTCCAGATCCTCGGCGACCACCTGCAGCAGGTAGTCGCACTCGCCGGTCAGGTTGTGGCAGGACAGCACCTCCGGGATCGCTTGCACCTGCTCCTCGAAGCGCCGCGGCGCATCGCCGGTATGGCTGCCGAAGCCGACTTGCACGAAGGCGAGAACCCCGTAGCCGAGCTTCTTGCGGTTCAGCACCGCCTGATACCCCTCAATATAGCCGTCGGCCTCCAGCCGTTTCAGCCGGCGCCAGCACGGCGTCTCGCTCAGCGCCACATGCTCGGCCAACTTCGCATTGGACAACCTCCCATCCTGCTGCAGCAAGGCCATCAGGGCACGGTCCACATTGTCCAGCTCAAATTTTGGAAGATTCATTTGCACAAGCCAAAAATAAGGAAAGAGTCTTTCCAAATCTAGCCCAATAGCGCAAGAGAAAGCAAAGCAATTTCACCCTGCCGGGAGCACACTAAGCGCATCGCCCCCTATGCCGGAGCCCGCCATGCTGCCCTTGTCTGCGCTGTCGCTGTATCTTGCCGCCCTGGTCGCCGTCTACATATTGCCGGGGCCCGACATGGCCTTGGTGATGGCCACATCGGCGAGCCGCGGCGTCGGTACCGGCCTGTTGACCGCGCTCGGCATCGCCGCCGCTCGATTCCTGCATGTGATGATGTCGGGCTTGGGCCTGGCCGCCTTGATGTCCGCCCATCCCTTGCTGTTCGACACTGTGCGCTGGATCGGCGCGGGCTATCTGTTGTGGCTGGCGTGGAAGGTGATCCGCGCCAAGCCTGCGCCAGAAGACTCGCCGCAAGCGACCGAGTCTGGCCGCGCGGCGATCGCCCGCGGCTTCCTGACCAATTTGCTCAATCCCAAGGCATTGATGTTCTGCGCCCTGCTCCTGCCTCAGTTCGTGTCGCCGACGTACGGCGCTGTGCCGCCGCAGTTCGCGCTGCTCGCCGCCATCTTGGTCGCGGTCGGCTTATGCTTCGACACCGCTTACGCATTCGCCGCCGGCGGCCTCGCCCGCCGCCTGAAGGGGCGCCGCCCGATGGTAAAGCTGCAGAAGGGTTTGCTCGGCGGCGTGTTCGTGGCGATGGCCGGACGCCTGGTCTTTGGCTAATCGGCATAGGAAGCCACTTGATGGCACCTGGCCTCGGCAGCTTGCCGGCGCGACGGCTAAATAGGCGAGAGCAGTATGCCTCTGCGCGCCACATCGATTTTTCAGCGCGGGCGCAAAAACAAGAAAAGCCTCGCCAGGCAAGGCGGCTTTCTCACTGGCGGCGCGTCCCTACAGCTGTAGTGAATCGCTTGCCAAAACAGCGGATAGCCATGCGCAAACTGTGCGATGGGCAGTACTGGCGGGATCGAGAAATGCCATGTGATCCGAATCGGGCAGTTCGGTAAATGTGACCGAGTCGCCAGTTGCAATGGCCGCCGCTGAATATGCTTTAGACATTTCAATCGAAACGGCATCGGAACCATGGATCACAAGCTGGGGCAGATTGAGAGGCAATAGCTTGAACGGGGTAGCGGCAGCATAATATTCAGGCCGCTCTTATGGCGTTGCGCCCAATAGCTCCACCACCGCGCCACGCCCAAGTCCCATTTTGGCAGCGCCTTGAAGGTCTGAAACCGAGTATGCATGCGCCAGCCATCTGGCCGGCGCATGCATCCTTTACTGCGACGGAAACCACTCAGTAGGTGTAAAAACCCTTGCCGGACTTACGGCCCAGATGGCCGGCGTCAACCATGCTCCTCATCAGCGGGCAGACCCGGTATTTCGAATCCTGGAATACCTGATAAAGCACGTCCAGCGAGTTCACCACCGTATCGACGCCGATCAGGTCCGCGGTTTCCAGCGGCCCCATCTTGTGGCCGAAACATTCCTTGAATATGGTGTCCACATCCGCCGGCAGGGCGATGCCGTCCTGGATGGAGAACGCCGCTTCATTCATGAACAGATGGGAGATTCGGTTGGAAACAAAGCCGGGGCCGTCCTTAACCACCACTGCCTTCTTGCCCAGCAGCGCCAGCATTTCCAGACAGCGGTCCCGGGTTTGCTCGGTGGTGTTGAGGCCCACAATCACCTCGACGGTATGCTTCATGTAAACCGGGTTCATGAAGTGCACGCCGATGACCTGCTCCGGTCTTTTGTGAAACGAACCCAGCTTGGTGATGGGAATGCAGGAGGTATTGGCCGCCAGCACCGCATGGGGAGCGATGAATCCGGCCATGCCCGCGTACAGCGCCTGTTTCAGCTCGATATTCTCCGGGATGTTCTCCACCACGAAATCGCAATCTGACACTGCCTGCAATTCGGTGGCCCAGGCGATATTTCCCAGAATGTCTTCCGGCTTCCGGCCCTTGGCCAGCGGGCTGAACAAGGGCGCGTAGCCGGCGGTTTCCGTCACCCGCGCCCGGCTCTGCTCGCAAGACTGCTCGTCCTTTTCGATCACCACCACATCCTGGCCCCGCAATGCGCAATCGAAAGCCAGGCTGGAACCGATATTGCCACCGCCAACCACTGCGACTTTAAGCTTTGACATAGATATTTCTTCCTTGCTGTATTGAGAAAATCGTTCCGCAATCATTCACTCGCCGGCATCGGGGGAAATCACTTCCCACTTGCCGAACAAGCTCAGTCCAGCCGCCTCGGCCAGCGCGGCGGAAGCTTGGTTATCCAGCTGGCAGCGGTATTGCGGTTCATAGCCCTGCTCGCAGGCGTGCCGGCTGATGGCGCGCACCACCTTGCGGGCATGGCCTTGGGCGCGGAACGGCGGCAGCGTCAACACGCCAAGGTCCGCGACGCGGGCGTTTTGCCAGGGATACATGCTGGCGGCGCAGACCAGCCGGCCCTGTTCGAGAGAGCCGAACACCGCCCAGTGGTCCAATTCCACATAGGCGTCGTCCAGGTCCTGCTCCGAGGCGGAGGACTGAAATCCGGCAAACGCCGCCTCGTCCTGAGCCGTCAGCCGGCGCACCACGCCCGCCGGCGTTTCCTGCCCCAGGGCGCGCTTGGCGGCCTCGGAAAAATAGAAAATGTAATCGGCGCCGTGCAGGACGATGCCCGCCTCCCGCAACGTCCCGCGCAGCAGCGGCTCGGACAGGCCTGACTGCCGATGCAGCCCCAGCCTATCGGCCAGCGCCGGAGTCATGACCGCCATGACGCTGCCGTCTGCGGTCTCCAGAACCATCAGCCTGCGGTCTTCGCTCAGCCCGGGGTTGACGGCGAGCGTGAACTTGCCGTTGCGGCACAGGACTTCGCCGCTCAAAAAGGTCGCCTGCCAGAAATCCGTAATCATCGGTGAAAATAAGGACATGCTTTTACTCGACTTAGTTGGAGCCAGCGAACGCGGGGGAAAAGCGCTCGGCCAAATTATCCAGGGAAGGAGGCGCGGAGGTCCGCTCCGCCAGCTCCCTGGCTCGTTCTTCAATCCATGGAATCACTTGCTCGCTGGCGAACAGGTAAAAATGCCCGCCAGTGAAAATCTCCTGCCCCACCGGCGCGCTAAACGCCCGGCGCCATCCCGACAGACGACAGACGGGAACCCGGCTGTCGCAGTCGCCTCCCGCCAGATGCGCGCGGACATCCAGCGCCGGCTTGGGCAACCGGCTCAGCCTCGCCAGCAGCGACAAGTCATTGCGCATGACCCCTATCACATATTTTTTCATCTCGGGGTCGGCCAACACCTCAGGCGGCGTGCCCTCGTACTGCTCCAGCAGGCGCACGATTTCCGCATCGGACAAGTTTTCGCCGGGCCCCTCGCCCGGGACATCCGGATCGACAAAGCCGCGCGCGGAAAGAATCAGGCCCAGCCTCATCCGCGGCGATGCGCGCCGCAGCCGGTGCGCCAGTTGATAGGCAAGCTCCCCTCCCAGGCTGTGGCCGAACAGCAGCAGCGGCTTCTTCCGGCCCAATTCCTGCCGCTGGATCGCGGCGAGAATATCCGCCAGCGTTTGTTCGACATCCGCTTGGAAAGGCTCCACGAAACGCCCTCCCCTGCCCGCCAACTCTAGGCAGAACACTTCGATCGATCCGGACAGTTTTTGCGCCAGTTGCAGATAGGGGTAGCTGGAACCGCCCGCATGATGCAGGAACAGCAGTTGAACCGCGGCGTCCGGTCGGCGTTTCGCCGCGGTTAGAACGGAATCAGACAAGATGCAGCCCTCCGCTGGTTTCGACGCGCAACGGGCCGCCCCGGTAGATGCGCGCGAATTCCGGCACTGCGGCGATAGGCGCACCGGCGATCCAGCCGGGCCCGCGCTCGGCCTTGAACTGGAAATAATCCCGGTATTCCGGATTGGTGACAAAGTTGTAAGTCAGGGAAATGCTGGGCGACAAGGTGTGCACCTCGTGCGTCAACCCCTTGGGAATCAGCATGATTTCGCCCGGCGCCAGATCAAACCGCCAGATCCGGTCCGCCTGGCCTCGCGGCTCCGGCCCGGCGGCTGACGGCGCGGAAGTGGCTTGGCCATCGGCGGCGCTTCTGGCGGCATCCTCCAGCGAGGCGGAAAAAATCCAGCCCGCCTTCCTGCCCGCCACCTGGCACAACACCGCATTGCTGCGCATGCCGTCCACATGCAGGCGGGTGCAAGCACCCGGGGCGGAAAAATAAAGGCCCCAGTCCTGACACATTCGCTGGTTGGGGTGCAGCTCTCCCGCCTGCACCCAAGGAATCCGGTAGCCGCCTGCGGGCAGGAAATAAGGCCTGCGCCAGTGCTCCCGGAGGCGTTGAAACGCCAGAAAGCTGAAAGAGCGGGTGTTCACCAGATGGCCGAATCCCCAGGTGAACAGCAAGTGCTTGAAGAACGAATCATAGGTGTAGCGCAAGTAGTCCAGCTCCGCGCCTATTTGCCCCAGCTCCACAGCGGGCAGCGCAGCGATTTCGCGCAGATAGGCGCGCAGCTCCGCCCTGGCGCCGGGCCTGAATCCGGCATCCTGCAGTTGCACGGACATATCGCCGAACTCGCGGCAAAAGTAGTCGAAGCTCCAGATTTCCCGCGCCGGCCAGTCCCGTAGTCCGTCGCTGATGATTACCGGCTCGTTCCGCATCAGATAGCGTTCGCGGAACTCGGCGACGGAAATATCCGCCACCCGCACCACATTGCGGTACTCGGCCGCCGCCAGCCGCGCCAGCGCGTCGCCATGCGCGGGCTGCGCGCCTCGTTTGCGGCGATAGATGCTCGCCTCCTCGAATGCCCACAGCCCGACGTCGCCCAGCGCATTCCATGTCTTACCGAAAAAACCCATTTCCCGCCCTTCCCTAGAAATCAAATTCCAGATCCACATCCTGCTCCGCCGCCTGCGCGCGCGGGTCCAGCTGGACACCGAGGCCCTGCAGCAGGTCGCGCACTTCCGCTTCCGGATCGGCAAGCACCTCGTCTATCAAGGCAAAGTAGTAGTCGAACACCGCCGCGATGGTCGCCTCGGCGAACAAGCGCTGGCGATACTGGATCGTGCAGTCGAAAGCCTCTGCGGTTTCGGACACTTCCATCACCAGATCGAACTTGGCGGTATTGGCCGCCAGTTCCAGCCGGGAGAAATCGCTTTCCCGCTCCGCCTCGTCGGCGCCGTTCAGGCTGAAGGGCAAATAGCCGAATACCACGTCGAACAACGGATGCCGGCCCTTGCGATCCTGGCAGTAAGGCTCGCCGCTCAGATCGTCCAGCAGCGCGCTCATCGGATAGCTTTGGTGCGGCGCGCTTTCCAGCCATTGGGAATTCAGGTCCAGCAGATAGTCAGCCATGGGAAAATCCGCCTCCGGCTCTATCTTCAGCGTCCGCATATTGACGAGATACCCCACCATGGCCAGCTCCTGGGCCTGCGCGCGCCCGGTCACCGGCACGCCCAGCAGGAAGGACTCGGCGCGTGCGATCTTGCCGATCAGCACGCCGAAGGCGCCCAGGAAAAAACTGAAGGTGGACACGCCCAGTTCGCCACACAGGCGTTTGACCGCCTGGCTGGTCTGCGGGGAAAGGCGCTGGACCAGGGTCACACCCTGATGGCTGGCGGCGTCGGCGCGACCCTCCACCGTAGGCAGCGCCAAAGGCGCCGGCAATGGCAACAGGTTGGCTAGCCAATAGGCCTTGTCCTTCCGCGCCTGATCGGCGTTCTCGCTCGCTTGCCGCTGGCGCCGGTAGGCAGCGAAACTGTATTCCGGCGCCGGCAGGGATCGCCCTGCGAGCAGGCGCTGGAAATCATCGGCCAGTATGCCCAACGACACGGCGTCGCATACGATGTGGTGGACCACGATCAACACTTGGTGCGGCCGTCCGGCGTCCTCGCCCTTCACCATCATGGCGCGCATGGGAAGCGCCGCATGCAGATCAAACGGCCGCCCGGCGAACGCCTCCAACCGCGCAAGATCCTCCTCCCGCGTCGGCGCGGCTTCGAATGTCTGCAGGACCACCCTGACATCGAGCTGGGGCAGCATCAACAGATCCGAACCCCGCCGCTCGAACAGGCATTTCAGCACCGGATGCCTGTCGGCGATCTGCTCAATGGCGGCGGCAATGGCCGTCGCGCTGTACGAACCCGGGCATTGGAACGCCACCGGCATGTTGTAGCTGGCGTCATGGAAAGTGGTCTGGTGTATATACAGCAGCTCCTGGTCCGCGCTGGCTGCGATCGGCGCGGCGGGGTCGATTTCCGGCAGCGCGGCATCGGCGGCGTCCGGCACCAGCAGACACTGGCGCTCGATCTCGCGTATGGTGGGCTGCGCGAAAAAGTCCTGTATGGCGATTCGCTTGCCAAGCTTTTTGTACACTTTCTCCGCCATCACGATGGTCTTGAGGCTGTCGCCGCCCAGCTCCATGAAGCGGTCGTCCACGCCCACGCCGTCCACCCCGAGAATCCCGCTCCAGATGACGGCGATGTCCTGCTGCATCGCATTGCCTGGCGCCAGGTAAGCCGAACCCAGGTTTTCCGGCCTCGGCTTCAGCCTTGCGCCCCCGGCCACCAGCTGCGCGCGGCCGCCGTTGGCTGCGCGCCTCCCGCCCCAGGCATACAGCCGGTCCATGAACTGTCCGGCGGAGAAAATCTTCTGGTTCTCGCGGTCATACTCGCGCAGGCTGCGTTCGAACAGCGCGGGAAACTCTGCGCCGGACAGCGCCACTTCATTGGCTCCCCATGCCTGCGCACCGCCCTGGCGCCCCTCGTCGAAATGGATGGTCTCCCAGTTCACCACCACCCAGCGGGTCCCTCCCGGCCGCCGGTTCTGCAGCTGTCCCCAGCCATCCAGAAACAAGTTGGCAACCGCGTATGGCGCATGGGCGATGCCGCCGAAAAACGCCGACATCGAGGACGTCGCGAAGCAGTATTCGACCGGCACGGTTTCAAACACCCGCGCCAACACCTGCGCCGCCCGGGCTTTAGGCCCCAGTTGCGCCAGATAGCGGCTCGCATCGAGCTGCGCCAGCGCGGCGAAGGAGTCGCCGTCGGTCACACCGGCGGCGTGAACAACCGCGCAGATATCGCCCAGGCGCAGGCGGATGGATTCGAACAGCGCCAAGGCGCCGGTCTCAGACTCCAGCGCGTACGGGAACACCTCCACCGCGGAGGCGCCGGCCGCCGTCAACTCCTGGCTCAAGCCTTGCATCGCCGGAGAATCTGCCGCCTGCCGGCTGATCAGCGCCAACTTGCCCTGGAAGCGCCGGGCGATGGTCCTCGCCATCTCCTTCGCCATCCTGCCGCCGGCGCCGCTTATCACAAAGGTCTTGCCGACAAAGCGCGCCTCGTCCAGCACCTCGTTCTCCTCCGCCTCCGGGCAGCGGAAATCCTCGACAAACAGCCCCTCCTCGTTCAATTTGAGAGGACCCTGCATCGGCGTCCGCAACACCCCGGCCAACATCGCCGGATTGGGATACCGGATGCCCAGGAACGCGCAGTTGATGCCGGGAATTTCCTGCGGCGCAACCAAGGCCAGCGCCTTCAGCGCGGCAGCGGTCAATACCGACTCGGCGGCACCCTGCGGGCCAGCCGGCGCCACCAGATAGACATGCGCGGAGGCAAAGCCCGAAAAATCCGCTTCCACCAGGGCCTTGCCCAATTCGGCCAGCGCCTGGAGCGAATCCGGGTCGAATGCGAACCCGTCCGCGGGCAGCGCCAGCGACAACACCAGCGACTGCTCCTTGCGCGCATCTGCGGACACTTTCGCCAGCGCGCCGCGAAGCTGCGCCGGACAAAACATGTTCAGGCTGACGGTCTCCAGCAGGCTCGCCGTTTCCCCGACAAGGGCATCCAGCGACGCGTCGGCCAGCAGCACCGCGCGGGTATCCCCCCGCGCGGCCGGAATCCGCACAGGCTTCCAGAACGGCGCCAGCAGCCCCGCCGCGTTCTTAGACTGGCTCCGGCCCTCCGGCGCGGCGATGACGCCGGCGATCTGCGCCCAGGCCTTGTCGCCGATATGCCCCGCGCCATGATCTTCCCGCGCAAAGGCGTAACCGGGGACATCCAACAAGGGCAGGCCGTCAAAATCGCCCAGCAGCCAGGGCGCCGCCTCTCTGGCCTTTCCCGACACCCAGCCGGCAACCGCTTCCAGCGTCTCCTCCAGCCCGGCCTTCGACGCGCCCTCCAGTGCCGGACGAAGCAGCGCCATCGCGTCGGCATCGTCGTCCAGGGTCAGATAGCGCTCGATTTCCCGCATCAGCGCAAACCTGGAATCCGCTGCCAGCATCGCCCGGCAGGGAAAGCTGCGGCGTTTGCCCAAGGTGTGGGACAAAGCGCGCAAATCCAGGCCGGATTGCGATACCAGCCACTGCGACACCGCCTCCAGTTGCCGCCGCAACGCCGCTTTGCTCTTGGCGGAAAATGGCAGCAGGCAGACTTCGGCCGCGCCGCCGCTCGCCTGCGCGCTTGGCCGGACAGGCTCGTATTGTTGCAGCACCATATGCGCATTGGTGCCGCCGATGCCGAAGCTGCTGACGCCGCCGGTCCGCAAGCGGCCGGCCACCGATGGCCAGGGCTGCGCGCCGGCATTGATGTAGAAGGGGGAACGGTCGAACTCCAGCTGCGGATTGGGGCGCTGGAAATGCAGGGTCGGCGGAATCACGCCGTGCCTGAGCGCCAGCACCATCTTGATGAAACCGGCGACGCCCGCGGCGGAATCCAGGTGGCCGATATTGCCTTTCACCGCCCCCAGCGCGCACCGGTTCAGCGCTCCGCCGGCGGAGGCGAACACCTCCTGCAGTGCCATGAACTCGATGCTGTCGCCCAAGGCGGTCGCCGTGCCATGGCACTCGATGAAGTCCAGATCCCCAGCCTCGACCTCGGCCACTTCCCAGGCGGTGCGGATCGCCTGGGCCTGTCCCTTGACGCTGGGCGCGGTGTAACCCACCTTGCGGGCGCCGTCGTTGTTGATGGCGGAGCCTTTGAGAATGGCCCAGATCGGATCCTTGTCGGCGATGGCGTCCCCTGCCCGCCGCAGCACCACCGCCCCCAGGCCGCTGCCGAACACGCTGCCGCTGGCCTCGGCGTCGAAGGCGCGGGTCTTGCCATCCTTGGAGAACAGCATGCCGCTCTGGTAGGTATGGCCGTTTTGCTGCGGCAGCAGCAGGCTGACGCCGCCGGCGACGGCGAAGTCGCATTCGCCGCTGAGCAGGCTCTGCACCGCCTGATGTATGCTCACCAGACTGGTGGAGCAGGCGGTCTGCAGCGTGAAGCTGGGGCCTTCCAGGCCCAGTTTCCAGGAGATCAGCGTGCTCATCGCGTCCTTGTTGGACAACTGCGACGCGAGAAACCCGCCGACATTCTCCACCTGCTCGGACAGCATCGCCTGCATGGTCCATTGCACCGTGCTGCGCGCGCCCAGAAACAAGCCGATATTGCGTCCGCGCCTGTCCGGGTCGACGCCCGCGTTCTCCAACGCATGCCAGACGCACTCCAGCATCAGCCGGGTTTGCGGGTCCATCAGCGCGGCCTCCGCCTGGCTGTAGCCGAAGAATTCCGCGTCGAAACATTGCGCGCCGGACAACACGCCGTTCACCGGCACGAAATCCTTGTTGCGTATCTTGGCGGCGTCATGACCCGCCTTCAGCAGTTCTTCTTCGGTAAAACGGGAAATGCCGTCCACGCCCATCAACAGGTTGCGCCAAAACTCATTGCAGTTTTCCGCCCCCGGAAATCGGCCCGACAAGCCGATGACGGCGATATCCAGATCTTCTCTTATTTCTACGCTCATAATTTCTTACCTAGTTAGGCTTTCTGGCAATGCAATCGCGGATAAAAACTGTCGCGTCCCAGGCTTCAGGCCGTCTCGGACAGCTTCGCTGAGGCTTCCCGCGCCGCTCCGTCCCCCGCGAGGAGGTCGTCGACGCCGAGCTGTCCGATGAAGTCGAAATGGCCGCCGCGCACGCGCTGGACAACGGCGCGGCCTTGCAGCGCTCGCTCCAGCGCCGCCACCCCCTCCACCTTGGCGTCGTCGGAAAAGAACAGCGCGGCGGACAGGCGGTCCAGCGGCAACGCCAGCGCCCGCGCGCAGAAGGGCTTGTCCATCAGGAAACGGTGCTGCAACCAGTAATGGCGCCACTCCCGATGCAGCGCCGGGAATGCCGCGCGCAAGGCTGCCTCGTCGAGGTCCGCCATCTCGGCACCGTCCCCGGCCTGACGATTAAGGTCGCGGAAGAAGTCCAGGAACTCGGCATACAGCTCGGGACCGTCGAACACGGCGGTTTGCAGGTTGGGGTCGAGGAACAGCAGCTTGTCTACGCCTTGCGCGGCGCCGGGATGCCGCTCCAGCAGCGCCGCCAGCATCTCCGCCCCCAATGAATAGCCGCCCAGCCACACCGGGCGCGAAGGATGCGCCGCCGCATGCTGTCGCAGCGCGGCCAGCAGCGCCTCCTCGAACTCCGGCAACTGCGGATCGGCGGCCGAACCGGGGTCCAGCGCCAGCGCCGCGACGCTTACCCTCCCCGCCAGCGTGTCGGCCAGAGTCTGCAACTCAAGCAAGCCGCCCAGAGCCGGCGGCAGCAGCAACAACTTGGGCAGGCCCGGCTCATCCGCGTTGAGGAAACGCTCCTGCAGCCATGCGCCCTCGGCGCCGCCGGCGTTCCGCCGCGCTTCAATCAGCGCCCATTGCGCGGCCACGGTGGCGTTTCGGAACACGTCCGCGGGACTGAAGTCAATGCCGAACCGCGCCTCCAACTGACTGGCCAGCCGCACGGCGCTCAGCGAGGACCCGGACACCAGGAAGAAATCGGAATCCGGCGCCAGCGCGCCCTGATAAGCCAGACATGCGCGCCAGCAGGCGATCAGCTGATGCAGACCTTCGTCCAGCGCCAAGTCCCGCGCATCCAGCGCCGGCGCGACACCTTCGCGCCACTCATGGAACAGCGCCACGATTTTCGCCCGGTCCAGCTTGCCGATGTCGGTGCGCGGCAAGCGCGCCAGCGGAAAGATCGCCGACGGCAGATGAGAGCGGGTGTAATGGCGCGCCAGATGTTGTTGCAGGCCCGACAGGTTGTCCGGCGCGCCCTCCACCGCCAGCACTAGGCAGGCTTCCGGCGTGCCGGCGAAAGCCACCGCGGCCCCGGCCGCGGCCACGCCTGGATACTGCCCGGCCTTGCTTTCCAATTCGCCCAGCCCAATGAAGTTGCCGCGCACCTTGCAGCTGTCGTCCATGCGCCCCTTGAGGTAGAACAGGCCATTCTGGTCAGCCATGGCGGAATCGCCGGTGCGGAAGAAGCTCCCCTGTTCGTCGCGCCCGAACTTGCCCGCGCTCAGCGCCGGATCATCCAGATAACCGTGGTGTTCGAAATCCCCATAGATCGCCAGCTCTCCCCATTGGCCAGGGCGCAGCCGCCCTCCTTGCTCGTCCAGTACCGCGAAGGCGACGTGCGCGAACGGCGCGCCGATGGACAGCGTCGGTCCCGGCGCCGCCTCCGCGCAGTTCACCATCGAGGCGGCGATACAGGTTTCCGTGGGGCCGTAGCTGTTCCAAATCTGCATGCGCCCGAGCAGGCGGCTGATATCGCCGGGCGCCAGAAAATCCCCTCCGCTGATGCATACCGCTGGCAGCGGCTGCAGATCCTCGATGCGGTTCCAGGCCGATAGCAGGGCCGGGGCGGCGGAAATCACATCGGGACGACGACTGGCCAAAAATGCCCGCGCCTTGCGCTCGTCCAGCAGACTGTAGCGGTCGGCCACCACGCTGGTTCCCTGCAGCGCCCAAGCCAGCAGCACCTCTTCGAGATAACCGTCGAAGCTGGGGGAGAATTGCTGGACCACCCGCATGCCCTGCCGCAACCTCAGCGTGTCGACCAAGGAGTCCAGATACTGGGCCGCTGTCCGCGCATCGACGCAAATGCCCTTGGGACGGCCGGTGGTGCCGGAGCTGTACAATATCCACGCAATGGGGTTCCCATCGCGGGACTTCGCGCTCCGGAAAGCGTCCCAATCGATGGCGATGGGCGCGGGGGCGTCGTTGTCGGCATCGATCACCAGTTCCGGCGCCGCATGGCGGATCACCTCGTCTATGCGCGCTTGCGGCGTGCCGCGCTCCAGCGCCAGATAGGTGGTGCGCGTCAGGAAGCAAGCCGCCAGAAAGGCCTGCATCTGCCGCCCGGGACGCCCCAGGATCAGCGCGCGCCGGATTTCGCCGTGGTTCATGCGCTGGGCGTAGGCGGCGGTCAGCGCGGCGAAGCCGCTCCAGGAAACCTCGCCGTCTTCGTCTATCACCGCGGGGCGGTCGGCCAAAGCGGCGAAGCCCTGCAGCAGCATGGCATCGATCTGGGCATAGGCCGCGCGGCGTCGCGCCGGACGAAACGCCTTGTCGGCCATTGCGGCGGGCACGAGCAAATCATCCACAGACAACATGGATGGAGCGCAGCCCAGTGCCTGGCCAAGCATGTCCCGGTAGCTCGAGGCGATGGCGTCTATCCGCTCTCCGGTGAATACGTCCTGCTGATACTCCAGCGTCAGCCGGCAGCCTTGCGCGGCCTCGGCGACTGTCAGGTTGAGCGGCCCGTGTGCCTCGGCGCCGGCCTCGCCCTCGTCCGCCGCGCCATGCCCGTCCGCTGCGTCGATGTAGGTGTAAGCGACATTCAGCAAGGGATTGCTGCCGAACATTCTCGGATCGCGGCTCAGCAAGGGGAAGACCTCCTCAACCGGGAAAAACAGCTGATCGACCACCCGCCACTGCTCGTCCGCCAGGGTCCTGACGTATTCATCGAAAGTCCCGGCGCGCGGGCCGAAGCGGAATGCGCACGGAACCAGCGAGACGAACATGCCCACGGTCGCCAGCGCCTGCCGCGGGCGAAAGGCGTTCGCCACCGAGATGGAAAACGCGTCGCCGCCAGTCTCGCGCGCCACGGCCAGGCCCCACAGCGCCAGGAAGAACACCGCTGGCGTCACGTTCAATGCCGCGCACAAGCGATGCACCTCGGCCAACTCCCGCGCCGACAGACTCCAGGAGGCATGGTTCGTCCGGCCGCCGGCCTGCGCCGCGCCATGGCCGAAAGGATCGAACGCCAGTCCCTCAAGGTAGTCTCGCCAGAACCGTTGCGCCTGCCCCCAGAGCGGCTGTCGACGGGCATTCGCCAGCGCCGCCGCATAGCCGCGGTAGCTCAGCGCGACAGGCGGCGGCGCTTCCTCGCGCAACAGCTGCTCAAATTCGCGCTGGAGAATCTCCATCGCCGGCTTGTCCACCAGAATATGGTGGATCTGCAGGCGCAGGCGGGCCTGCGCCGTGCCGATGCCCTGCAGGCAACCTCTCAGCAGAGGTCCCTCGTCCAGCGCGAAAGCCTGCGCGCTCGCCTGCGCCCAGTCTTTGCCTTCGTCCAGCAGCACCTTGTCGACCGGAAGCGAGGCCAGGATGTCGGCGCAAGGCGCTCCTTCGGCATCGATGCGGTAACGGGTGCGCAGAATGTCGTGCCGCGCCAGCAGCGCCTGCAAGGCTTGTCTCACCGCCCCGGCGGATGCCTCGCTGGCAAGCGGAATGTCCAGAGCCAGCACATAAGCCATCGAGTCCGGGTAAAGCCGGTATTGCGCATAGAGGCGGGCTTCCTGCGCGGACAACGGCCCCCGCTCCCAGGCATCCGCGCCTGATGCCGTGTCCAGAAGAGCGGAGAAGGCATCCGCGCTCATGACGCGGTCGCCGGCGAGCCGGGCATCAACCAGCTTCGCCAAGCTTTCAATGGTTTCATGCTGGAAAAACTCCAGCAGGGACACCACTTGGCCGAACCGCTGCTGCAACTCCGCCAGCACCCTTGCCGCCCGCAAAGAGTGGCCGCCCAGCGCGAAAAAGCTTTTGTCCACGGACAGCGCGCCGGGTTCCAGCTCCAGATGGCGCGCCCAGCAAGCCGCCAGCCACTCCTGGGTGGCGCCGTTGGGCCGTACGGCGTCGCCGCGCGCGGCATCGCCAAGGACCTGCTTCAGCTGCTGCCGGTCCAGTTTGCCGTTGCGCGTCAGCGGCAATTCCGCCAGCAGGATGATCTGGCTGGGAACCATATAGGACGGCATCCTGCTTAATAAGGCTTCCCTTATGTCGCATTCGGCCAGCCGATGGTCGGCAGCCACGACGAAGGCCCCCAGGCGGGCGTGCCCGCGCTTGTCCGCCAGGCCTATCACGGCGGCCTCGGCCACGCCCGGCAAGCCCAGCACGCCCTTCTCTATGGCGTCCAGCTCGACCCGGAAACCGTTCACCTTCAGTTGCCGGTCGCGCCGACCCAGCACTTCGATCTCGCCGTCGGCATCCCAGCAGCAGAGATCGCCGCTGCGGTAATACCTGCCGCGCAACCCGCGGGTATCCAACTCGAGAAACGCCTTTGCGGTGAGATCCGGGCGGTTCAGGTAACCGATGCCCACGCCGGCTCCGCCGATCAGGAGCTCTCCCGGCACGCCTATCGGGCAAAGTTCCAGGGTGTCGGGAAACACCACCACGCACTCGCAACCTCCGACCGGCTTGCCGACGGTGATCTTGCGGCCCTGGCGCTCGATTGACAGGCAGGAGGCGAAAACGCCGGCTTCGCTGGGACCATACACATTGAACAGCTCATAGTTGTTCTTGCGATAGCTGCGCAGGCTTTCGCCGCCGAAATACAATTGCCGCAGGCCGGGGATATCGCCCAGTTCCATGATGTCTTCCGCCAGCACCGTCGTGGCGAATGCGATGTCGATGCGGCTCTCCCGAAGGAATTCCACGTACTTTCCCGCATCGATTCGGGCCTCCTCCGGCGCCATGACGATCACCGCGTCCTGCGTCAGCGCCTCCACGCACTCCAGCACAAAATAGTCGAAAGCATGATTCGCCATGGAGGCTGTCCGCGGCCGCGCCATGCGATGCAAGGCGTGTTTTTCCTGACTTAGATTGAGCAGCGCCCTGTGCGTATTGATACCGCCTTTCGGCTTGCCTTCGCTGCCGGAGGTGAGTACGACACACAAGGCGTCGTCAGGGCCGACCGCCTCCCCCCGACGCCGCCACTCCGCCAGAACGGCAGCGGGCGCGGCCGCCGGCTGCGCCGCCGCATAGGGCGGCAGCATGAGCACCTGGCAGCCCTGGGCGCGGAAGAATGCCGCCATGCCGCCGCAACCGTCCTGCAACAGCAGCGTTTTGGTGCCATGCGTAGCGATGGTATCGGCTAGTTGAGCCTCCGGAACGCCATGGCCTTGCAGGCAGAACGGCTTGCCTATGCGCATGCAGGCCATCGCCGCCAGAGTGGTTTCCACGCCCTTGGGTCCGACGATCAGCACGCAATCGCCCAGCTCCTCCCACCGCGGCCAGAGCGGATCGCTCAACAGCGCGTCGGTGTAGCGCTCGAGCTGGGAAAAATTGACGGTTTGGCTGCCGCATTCCAGAAACGGGGTTTCCGCTCTGTCGCGCAAGGCCGCCGCGATGGCTTGCGCCACGTTCCGATAGGCCAGCGGGCCCGCCGGCGCCGGGGCGGACAGCTCGGCGATGCGCTCCTGCTCCGGCTGCGGAATCCACGGCATGGATCCCAGCTCGGCGCCGGGCTCGAAAACCATGGCGTTCAGCAGCAGCATCAGCCGGTCCATCAGCAGCGCAACCAGCTCCGCATCCACGCGGCTACGATCAAAGCGCATATGCAGGCGGGTACTGGCCGCGCTGGCCTGGATCCAGATGCCCAGCGCGCAAGCCGACGCGTCGGCACCCTCGAACGGCGCCCTGGTCTCCGAATATCCCGCCAGCACCTGCGGCGCCGGCTCGGCCGGCTCCGCCTGGGGCGGCAGGCCCTCGGCCAGCGCCGCGGCCTGCTTCCATTGAGCCAGTTCCACGCCGAACAAGCGCTTGACTGGCTGGGCCAGCTCCGCGTCCGTCACGCGCCATGGCGCGGGCAGCAGATGCGCGCCCGCTGGATCCGCGTCCATCGACCAGCTCAGCACGCCCTCGGCCTCCCGGCAATGCAGGAAGGCAAGCTGTTTGATGCAGGCGGAAAACAGGGATTGCCGATGCAGCGCCGACGCCGACGCCATGGCGAAAATCCGCGCGTTGAGGCCATCCTCCAGGACAACCGTCTGCGTCGTCGCCGCGCCCGCCTCCGCCGCGGGTTGCGCCGTAGTGAAAAATGGGCACCCACGGTATTCCGCGGCCGATTGTTGCAAAACATAATCTTTGAACGCCTGTTTCCTGGCATTCATCGCAATGGGATCATTCATGAGCATTTCCACGGCTTCCTGCTTCAGTTTTCCTGGCGGCCGTCATCCAGCGCGCTTTGTACTATCGAGTTGAACAGCGCTTCCCAATCCTCAACGGCATCTTCGGTCCGCTGCGACAGCCCCTCCAGGCGCACATCGAAACCAGCGTCGTGTTCGGCGATCTCGCAGCTCAAGCTCCAATGCGCCTGCCCGCCGGCGATATTGGGCATATCCAGCTGCCGGCAAGGCATGCCGGCGATCCGCCCCGCATAGCCTTCTTTCTTGAAGTAGCCGAAGAAGGCGGCGGGAAACAGCGCCTGCCTGGACAACTCCGGCTGCCGGACGGCCAGGGCTTCGGCGTCGAACAGGTAATGGCGGCAAGCCGCGCGCACCGCCGCGCTAACGCCGCGCAGCGTCTCGTCTCCCGCCGCCAAGTCCGGCAAGGCGAACCGCACCGGCAAAACCGTCATCAGCGGCGCAATCACCGCCTGTTGCTCCAGCCTGTCCCTGCCATGGAAAATCATGGAAACCAGCTGATCCCGCTGTTTATCCAACCTCGCCTTGAAGCCGAGGAAAACCGCCATGAAAAACTCGGGGACGCTGATCTTCAGCCGCGCGGCCAGCGCATCGATCCGCGCCTTGCGCGCGGCGTCCAGCGTCAACTGGCAGCAACGGTTTTGCGGCTGGACCTGATCCGCCGGCGGCACGGGCGACCAGCCGCGCAGCTGTTCGCTCCAAAAATCGGCGTGCGCTTGCCGCAAGGCGGCAAAGCCGGCGCTGTGGAAAAGCTCGGAATACCCCGCCAAGCTCGCGCCCGCGGGCGCTTGGCCGCCATCGGCGGCCAGCTCTTCCAGAATCCGCATCAGGCCCGAGCCATCGATGCAGGCGTGGGAAAAATCCAGCAGCAACACCGGCTGCCGCGCATCCGCCAGCCAGCGGCCTCGCACATTCATGCCGTCCTCCAACGAGAACGGTCGGATGAAGTCGCGCAGATCCTCCTCCAGCGAACCCAGGCTCTGGCGCTTCTCAAGCCGGAACAGAAAGCGCGCGCCTGGCAGCAGGAACAGCTCGCCGTCTTCCAGAACGAACTTCGCGCCAAGCCCCTCATGTCTGGAAAACACCGTCTGCAACAGGCCGCGCAGATGCTTCAGGTCAGGTTCGGCGTCGAATGCCAGAGCGACGAAGCTGTTGTTGCTCACATCCATCGGGTTGAGCTTGACCGCCTTGTAGATGGCCTTTTGCGCCGGCAGCGCCCGAATCCGCGCGCCGGCAACCGCCGCTTCCGCCGGCGCCGGCTGCGTCCGCGCCGCGCCGTCCCGCGCCAGCTCGGCATCGATCAACTCCGCCTGGGACGCCAAGTCCAGATGCGCGACGATCGCGCTCAGCGACAAGGATAGGTTGAATGCCTGACGTATCCGCGCCATCAATGCCACCGCCAGCAAGGAATGGCCGCCGGCTTCAAAAAAGTGGGTTTGCCGGCCGATCGCCCCGGCATTGAGCAATTCGCCCCATAGCTGGGCCAGCCGGGCTTCCGTCCCCTCCCTGGGCGGCTGCGCCGCCGCCTGCGCTGGCGGCGCGCCGACTGGAGAAGGCAGCGCCTTGCGATCCAGCTTGCCGTTGCCGGTCAACGGAAAGGCATCCAGCCACAGGATGTTGGACGGGGTCATGAAAGCAGGCAGGCGGGTTTGCAGATGACGCCGCAACGCCTGGTTCAGGGCCTCCGGAGCATCATCGGCGCAACCCGGAGCCCGCGTGGCGTAGGCCACCAGGCGGGCGTCGCCCGGCACATCCTCGCGCACCAGCGCCACGCACTCCTTCACGCTGGAGTGGGATAGCAGGGCCGACTCGACCTCGCCCAACTCGATGCGGAAGCCGCGTAATTTGACCTGAAAGTCGTTGCGCCCCAAGTACTCGATGTCGCCGCCAGGCAGATGTCGCGCCAGATCGCCGGTGCGGTACATGAAACGCCCCGGCCCAGGATGGAAAGCATCCCTGACGAATTTCTCCGCGGTCAGCTCGGCCTGATTCAGATAGCCGCGCGCCACGCCCACCCCGGCGATGTGCAACTCTCCCGCCACCCCGACAGGGCATGGCTCGCCGTGCGCGTCGAGAATGTGGATCCGGATGTTGTCGATGGGCCGTCCGATGGGAATCGCATCGCCGGCCGCGTACTGGCGGCAATCCCAGGCAGTGACATCGATCGCCGCCTCGGTCGGACCGTAAAGATTGTGCAGCTCCACATCGGCGAAGCGCTCGCGGAAACGGCGCACGCTGTGCGCGGGCAGCGCCTCGCCGCTGCAGAACACGCGCCGCAGGCTGCCGCAGGCTGCCGGCTCAGCCTGCTCCAGAAAAGCGGACAGCATGGACGGCACGAAATGCAGAGTAGTGACGCCGCGCGCCTGGATCAGCTCGCTCAAATAGGCCGGATCCTTATGGCCCTCGGGCTTCGCCACCAGCAAGCGGGAGCCTTGCATCAAGGGCCAGAAAAACTCCCAGACGGACACATCGAAGCTGAAAGGCGTTTTCTGCAGCACCACGTCGCCGCCATTCAGGCGGTACGCCTTTTGCATCCACGCCAGACGGTTTACAACGCCGCGATGCTCGTTCATCACGCCCTTCGGACGCCCCGTCGAGCCGGAGGTGTAGATCACGTAAGCCAGGTTGGCCGGACTCAAGCCTACGTCCTCCGGGGACAGATCGGCATCGTCCCGTCCGGACCAGCCGGCCGCATCCTCGATCAGATCAATCAGCGCGGCGCCGGTGCCGGCCGCGTAATCCGCCAGTCGCGCGCGCGCCTCGTCCGGAATCCCGCCGTGGCACAGCACCGCCCCGGGAGCCGCGTCGTCCAACATATAGGCCAACCGCTCGCCGGGGTAATGGGGATCCAGCGGCACATAAGCTCCGCCAGCCTTCAGCACCGCCAGCAAGGCCACCACCATTTCCAGGCTGCGTTGCACGCACACGCCCACCAGCGCATCCGGCACGACGCCCAGATCCTCTCTCAGGTGGCGGGCCAACTGATTGGCGCGCCGGTTCAGTTGCGCATAACTCAAGACGCTGCCGGCAAACTCGACGGCGACGGCATCTGGCGTCCGGCGCGCCTGCGCCTCGATCAAGGCATGCAGGCATGCCTGCGCGGGGAAATCGGCTTCGGTCCGGTTCCATTGCCGCAACAGGTCTTTTTCCTGCTCGGGCAAGACGCTGATGCGGCCGATTCTTTTCTCCGGCGCATTCTCCAGAGCGGCGGCGATTTCCCGCAGCGCCGTCTCGAAGCAGTCGCAGACCCGCTCTGGGTCCAGCCCCCGCTCAACCTGGGCATTGATGACAAAGTCATCGGCGAAGTCATCGACGTTCACCGACACCGGATACGTGGTGCGTTCCATGATCCCGGAATAGGCCACTCCGTCCACTGCCGACGGATTGACGGCGCGGAAAGGGTCCGCAGACGGCACATTGCGCACCTCGCTGTGCCGGTAGTTGAGCAAGGTGGTGAACAACGGCGCGTTTCCGGGCATGCGCGCCGACTTCTGCGCCAGCGCCAACGGGGCCTGCTCGTGCTTGAGCAAATGCGTCAGCGCGTCCTGGACGCCCCACAGGCACTCCAGCACCGGCAGATTGTCCAGCCGCAAACGCAGCGGCAAGGTATTGATGAACTGTCCCATCGCGCTGTCGGCGTCCCCGCCCGCGAACATCCGTCCCAATAGAACCGTGCCGAACACCACGTCGTCGCGCCCGCTCAGGCTGGCGACCACCTTGGCCCATGCCAGGTGGAAAATGGCGGCGACGCTGACTCCGTGCGCCTTGGCCTGCTGCCGTATCTGTCCGCGCAGCGGCTTCCGCAACGGCCGCCAGGCTTCCTCCACGATAGCGTCTCCCGCCAGATGGGCCTGCGCGCCGAAAGGGGCCGGGCCAGGCTCATAGCCATTCAGCATCGCATCGAAGAACGCCTTGTGCTCAGCCGCGCCGGCAACGCCGTACAGGCCAGCCCGCGCCTGCGAGAAGGGCATGGCGGAAACCGGCGCCAGCGGTTTGCCAAGCAATTGCGCCTCGATTTCCCACTGCATTTTCTCCACCGTCGCGTGATCCACCGCCAGATGGTGTAGCTGGTGCAGCAGCACCCACTGGCCTCGCTGCGCGTCGCGGCAATAGAAAGCGCGCTGCAATGGGGCCCGGGAGATATCGAAGCACTGCATCGCCGGCTCGCAGCGCCGCCTCAGCGCTGCAAGGGCATCCTCGCCGTCGCCGCGCAGCTCCTCGACTGGCAGCTCCGCTTCCCGCCATACCACCTGGAGCGGCTGCGGCAGCCCCTCATGCAGCACTGCGACGCGAAACGCGTCATGGCGGGCGATGGTGCGGCGCAACGCATCCAGGTAGGCCCGCAGCAGGTCCTCGCTGTCAAAGCGGACGACCTGCCAAAGCACATGGGGATCTCCCGCCGGATTGGCGAGCGCGTGATAGAACATGCCCTGCTGCAACGGCCCCAGCGGACAAACATCCTGGATATTGGCCAGACCGCCCAGCACCGCGGCGGCCGCGACATCCTGCTCCGCCTTGCCGAGCCCCGCCCAGCAAGGCGCCTCCTCCCCGGCGTCCAGCCGCGCAGTGGCGGGGCCGCCGGCCAAGGGATCGAACGCCCGCAACTGCGTCGCCAGTTCGGACAGGACCGGGTGCTGGTACAAGGTATGCGCATCCACCATGAATCCGCGCCGCCGCAACGCCAGCATCATTTTTACGACCAGCAGCGAGTGGCCGCCCAGTTTGAAAAAGTGCGCGTTCCTGCCGATTTCGCGGATGCCCAGCAGCTCGCTCCATGCCTCGGCCAAAACCTGCTCCAGCGGCGTCCGCGCCGGGGTGAAATCCCGCCCCGTCAAGGCCTGCCGGGCCGCGACGGGAAAAGCCTTGCGGTCGATCTTGCCGCTGGCCGACAAGGGGAAGCGGCTGACGATGGCCACCGCGGCGGGCCGCAGGTATTCCGGCGCCGCCTCCCGCATGAAGCAATGTATGCTTTCCTGCACGCCGTCCGGGGTCTGGCGCTGCTGAGCTTGCTCGGAAACGATGACGAAAGCCGCCAGGAATTTGTCTTCCGTGCCGTCCCCCTGGGCCACCACGACGGCGTCGCGGACGGCGGGATGCCGCATCAGCAGCGCCTCCACCTCGCCCAGCTCCACCCGGTGTCCGCGTATCTTGACCTGAAAATCCATGCGGCCAAGCACTTCCAGCAAGCCGTCCGGCCGCCGCCGCGCCAGGTCGCCGGTCCGATACAGGCGCCGGATCCCCGTGCCGTCCACGTCGATGTCGACGAAGCCGGCAGCGCTTTCCTCCGGCCGCCGATGGTAACCATAAGCCAGTTGCACGCCGGCGATGCAAAGCTCGCCCGGCTCGCCGTCGGACCGCGCTCGGTTTTCTTCGTCCAGCAGATGGATTTCCACATTGTCGATGGGAACGCCGACCGGAGGCAGCGTTGGCCACTCGTCCGCCCGTCCCGGCAGGGTGTAGGCCGTCACCACATGGCTTTCCGAAGGACCGTAATGATTGTGCAGACGGCACTGGGGCAAGACGTTGAAAAACCGCCTGATGGCGGCGGTGACGACCAGTTGCTCGCCCGCCGTCACCACATCCAGCAGACTTCTCGGGTAGCGGTCCTGCTCCACCGCGGCCGTAGCCAGGCTGTTCAAGGCCACATAAGGCAGGAAGATGCGCTCCACCTTCCGCTCCTCGATGAAGGAAAGCAGCGCCAGCGGGTCCAGCCGCAGGCGGTTGGGAATCAGCACCAGTTCGCCGCCGCTGGCCAGCGTGGAGAAGATTTCCTGGAAGGAGACGTCGAAGCTCAGCGGGGAGAACTGCAGCGTCCTTCTGCCGGCGTAGTCGCCCTGATCGCGCATCTGCCAGGCCAGCAGGTTCACCAACGCCCGATGGGGCATGCGCACGCCCTTGGGCGTTCCGGTCGAGCCCGAGGTGTAGATAAGATAGGCGAGATCCTGCGGCCCGCAGGACGCCGCCGGGTTTTCCGCCGCGTCGCCGCGGGAGAAGTCGCAGCGGTCCATATCGATGAAGGCGCAGTCTGCGGGCAGCGAGCGGATGATCTCCGTGCTGGAGATCACCACCGACACGTTGGAGTCGCGCAGGATATAGGCCTGGCGCTGGGCGGGATAGGCAAGGTCGACCGCTGCGTAAGCCGCGCCCGCCTTCAGGACGCCAATGACGGCGACGATGGCGTCCATGCCCCGCTCCAGGCAGATGCCCACCACGGCGGCCTCAGCGCCGTAATGGAGGCGGACATGGCGCGCCAGCCGATTCGCCCTGCGGTTCAGCTCCGCATACGACAGCGATTGCTCCTCGAAGCGCACGGCGACAGCGTCCGGCGTGAGCGCAGCCTGCCGCTCGAACAGTTCATGGACGCACCCCTCCGGCGTCGCGCTTGGTTTGATGCGATCCGAACACTTTTCCAGCAAGGACTCAGCAAGCATAGCTATCTTCTTTCAGCTCTATCAATCGACCGTTTTTCATGGTGATCAGCGCATCCGCTTCGGCAAAATACTCATCGTCATGGGTCACGACAAAAACGATGCGGCCCTGGGCTTTCAGCATGGGAAGCCATTCCTGGTAAAACCGGGCCTTGGCGCGGGGGTCCTGATCCGCCGCCCATTCGTCCAGCACCACCAGCGGGCTCGGGTCCGCCAGCAGCATGGCCAGCGACAAGCGCTTGCGTTGGCCGGTCGACAGCTTGATGTTGTCGAAGGCCCCGTCGCTCTGCAGCGCGGCCTTGTCGGCGAGTCCCAGCAGCGCGATGTTGCGGTTGATCTCCTCTCGCGCCTGCAGCAGTTCGGGGTCGTAGACTCGCTTGAACAGCCAGTTGTCGCTGAAGATGGCACGCGTCAGCTCCAACAGCTGACAATGCGGAACTTCCGCGCCATTCACTTTCAGCGCGCCCTGCGCCGGCGCGTACAGGCCGGCCAGAATCATCGCCAGCGTGCTCTTGCCGGAGCCGTTGCCGCCGGTCAGGAAGTAGGCTTTCCCGCTTTCCGCCCTCAACGAAACCGGCCCCACGCCGAAGCGCTCGCCCTCGATGCCGGAAGCCGGGTAGTGGAAGCTCACCGCGTCCAGCTCCAGCGTTTTCACGCTGGCAATCCGCGGTGCGGCCTGTGCAGGCGCATCGGAATGAATCGACTGGCAGAACGCCACCATGTTGCGCATCAGGCTTTGCAACCGGATCAGTTCCGGCATGGCCGACATCACCGCGTTCAACGGACCGATCAGGTACAGCAGGATGATCAGGTATTCCTTCGACGCGTCCGCGTCGAAGCGCGGAATCAGCAACGGAAACACCAGCGCCACCGCTACCAGCAACACCGTGAGCAATGACTCGCCGATGAAAAAGGCGCCCAGAAAGCCGCGGTCATACTGGATTCTCAGGGCTTTGAAGCGGTCGGAAACCGCTTGCGCATGGCGGTGGAAATTGCGTTTCACCGTTGCGCGGCGCAAGCCTTTGTAGCCTTTCTGCAGGTCTTCCACCGTATCCATGAATTCGCTGCGGGTGCTCAGGGCCTGCGGCATGATGCGGTTGGCGCGCTCGGAAACGTAGTAGTACAGCCCGACCATGGGCAGCACGCATGCCAGCAGCACCGAGGTGGCCAGTGCGGATTTGAACGCCATCAGATAGGCGAACAGGAACACGATGGTCAGCAGATTGGCGAAGAAGGGAACAAATGCCAGCACGCTCTTCGCCAGCTCCTGAGAGTCCTCCCCCACCACGGTCTGTATCTTTCCCGGCGACAGCCGCTCTATGCTCTTGTAATCCGACGCCAGCAGTTTGCGGATGATCTCCATCCTCCAGCCCTGCACGAAAGAGTGGCCGAAACGCATGATCTGCTGCTCGGCGGCCTTGCGGGACGAGATATAGAAATAGACGCAGTTGAACAGCAACACGGCGCTGTACAGCAGATGCGAGGACGGGCTGCCGATGGCCTGGATGATGCACAGGACCAGTGCGGAGTTGAGCAAACCGGAAATCACCGTCAGGCCGACGACCTTGGCGATCATCAGGCTTGAAAATGTCTTGCTGGAGAAGGCCTCGCTGCGCCGCGCCGCCAGGAAGAAGAACAGGCTGACCGCGTTGGCGAAGAAGAGCAGCCCCGCGGCGGCCACCGGCAGGCTGGCGGGTCCCCATATCAGCAGATTGGCCCACCCCAGGCCCACCAACAGCGGAGGCGCAATCGCCAGCGCGGAAACCAGCGCCGCGTTCTGCACGATCAGCCGCCCCAGGAAGGCGCGCCAGCCGGGGTTCTCGGCGGACTGCACGAAGCTTTCCCGGATGATCGCGGTTTCCAGCCGATTGGCGGAAATGTCGGCGGCAGCGCCGCTTGCTCCTTTCCCCCAGCGCGCCAGCGCCGGCCACAGCAGCGCCCCGCCTAGCCAGAACAACGCCGCCGCCGCGGTGGAAATCCAATCGCCGACGTCGGCGGCAAAGCTTGACGGCAACGCCTGGGCATCCGCTGCGCGCAAGCGCTCGAAGATGGCCCGCCCCAGTTGCATCACCTGCGGACTGTTGCTGTTGCCCAGCAGGGCGACGCCGACGCCGGTTTCCGGGTCGAACGCGACATAGGCTCCGGCGTTGGGGTTCTGCCCCGGGTGGCTCCAGCTGGTGGTCTTGCCAGCCTCAACATCCCAGCCATAGGCATAGCCCGCATCGCCATCTCCTCCGTACGGGCGCTTCGCCTGCCGCAATGCCGCATACAGCGCGGCCTGGCGCTCGTCGCCGGTCGGCCGGGCCTCGCGCTGTAGCAGGAAGCGCAACCAGGCGGCCATGTCCTCCGGCGTGCTGAGCACATAACCCGCCGGTGCGTTTTGCAGATAGCGGGGAGCTCGGAAAGGTTGGGCGGCGGTGAAGCCGACCTTGTAGCCCGGGATGCGCGCCGCGGCGGCTGGCGCGGCCGGATCGCCCTCGACAAAGGTGTGGCTCATGCCCAGCGGCAGAAAAATCCTCTCCCTCATCAATGCCGCGAAGGACTTCCCCGTCGCCCGCTCCGCCACCAAACCCAGCAGGCTGTAATTCAGCGTGGCGTATTCCTCTTTGCTGCCGACCGGATAGGCCAGCGGAACATCCTTCAACAGCGCCGGCAGTTGTTCCAGGGCATTGGGGCCGCTGTTGGGACGCAGAAGATCGAGCGTATCCTCCGACAGTCCGCTGGTATGGAACAGCAGGTTCTTGAGACGAACGGCCGAGTAACCCATCTTCGGATGCCGCGCCAACTCCGGCACCCACTTGGTGAGGGCGTCGTCCCGGCTCAGCGCGCCCTCCTGCTCCAGCAGCGCGATCAGCAAGCCGGTAAAGGCCTTGGAGCAGGACGCCAGCTCGAAGACGCCGGCTTCGCCCTTGCCCAGGCGCAGCGTTCGCGCCTGGCCGCCCACCACCACGCTCAGCCCCCCGGTGGGCACCTGGCCAGCGTCCCAGCGCTGGCTCAACTCGCCGGCCAGCTGCCGCATATCGGCGCCAGGCCCGGGATTGGCGGCGTCGGCGAAAGCGCGTCCCGTCAACACGAGGCAAAGGCTGAGCAGAAAAACGCCCATGCGGAAAAAACCGGCCTTAGTCATTGATCTCGCCCTCCTGCCTGGCGCCCGCGCTCCGCAATTTGCGCTGGGCCAGCAAGGCGCGCCGCTTGTCTCCCGCGCCAGGAGACTGCGGTGTTTGCGCCTCCTCCGCGGCGGATGGCGCCAACTCCTTGCTCAGCTCGCGCAGCGAAGCCGCCTTGAACAACAAGGCCACCGGAACCTCGCGCTCCAGCCTTTGCTCCAGCCTTTTGGCGAACTGGATCAGATCCAGAGAGGTGGCGCCCAATGCGAAGAAGCTGGCGTCCACATCCAATTCATCCTCGCCCAGAAAACCTTCCAGCATGGCGCGCATCGCCGGCAACAGCGCTTCAGCGTCCACGCCCTTGAGCGAGTCTTCGAGGCCGCCGGCCGCCGCTTCCGGTCCGCCGGACCTTGCGCCCGGGCCGAACAGCATCTGCTGCGTGCTCGCTTGCTTTTCCAGCACCGCGCCGATGGGAAGCTTGGACACCGCGAGATAGGACACCCGGCTTTGACGGACCAGCGCCGCCATCGCCATGGCGATTTGCGTACCTTCGGCATTGCTCAGCCCCTCTTCCCGCAACTTGGCGGCGAAGCTGCGCTCCACGCCGCGCGCCTCCATCGCGATGACGATCTTCCCTATGTGCTTTCCCTGGGCCATGAACTGGAATGCGTCGGCAATATCCCTGGCGGAGTAGGCCTTGGTCGGCAGCGGCTTGAGCGCTTCCTGCTCCAGCAGCGCCGCCACTTCCGCCCATGCCTCGCGGTAGGCCGGATGCTCGGCCCCCGCCTGCACCGCGTGGAAGCTGCCGCCTTCCGCGAAAATCGACAAGCCCAATTGCCAGTTCTGCAGGATGTCGCGCAGCCCCAGCTCCAGAAAACGCCCCTGCGGCGCCAGCAGGGACAGGCTTTCTTCCAGCAACTCCCCCGCCAGCGCGTTGAGAATCACGTCGAAGGGCCGGCAGCCCAGCTGCTGGCGGAAAACATCGCCGAACTCCCGCGTTCGGGAATTCGCCGCGCCCTTGGCTCCCATGTCCATCAGCAGGCGGCGCTTCTCTTCGCTGCCCGCGGTCACCCAGACTTCCGCGCCCAGATGCAGGGCGATCTGCAGCGCCGCCATGCCGACGCCGCCGGCTGCGGAGTGGATCAGGATGCGTTCGCCGCGCCTCAGGTTGGCGGCGTGGCGCAAGGCGATCCAGGCGGTGGTGAAGGCAACCGGCACCCCGGCGGCCTGCTGGAACCCCAGCATGCGCGGGATAGGCGCCACCACGCGCCTAGGCATGACGACATGCTCCGCCAGGCAGCTGTGCCCCGCGCACATCACCCTGTCGCCGACGCGAACGTCTTTGATTTCCCGACCAACCCGGGTAACCACGCCCGCGGCCTCCTGGCCGAAGGTCATGCTGGGATCAGCGGGAGCCGGCAAGACGCCGAGCGCGATCAGCACGTCCTTGAAGTTGAGACCGGCCGCCTTCACCTGGATTTCCACCTCCTGCGGACCGGGTTCCTTGCGCGGCTCCAGCCGCGTGGCGAAGGCGAAGTTGCCGCCGCCCTCCTCGCCGCCGCTCAGGCGCATGACGCCATGGCGCTTGGCGTCGCCGCCCCGCAGCGCGGCGGAAGCATCCACCAGCAGCAGGTCGTCAATCGCCACCAGCAGCGCGCCATCTTCCGAGTAAATTCTCACCTGCAACAGCTTGTTGGCGCCCAGATCGCCAATCCGCACATGGCTGAGCACGCTGTCGCGCATGGGCGCGAACTGGCTGAACCCGCCGAGGGAAACCGGCGCGAACTGCGCGCCCTCATCTTCGGGCGAGGCGATCAGCGTCGCGGTGTCCAGCAGGGCGATATGCAGGCCGCAGGCCGACGCCTCGCCGCGATACGCCTCGGGAAGCTGCAGCCGACTCACCACTGCGCCGGCCGCCACCCGGTCGACGGCAACCACGTTGCGCCAGCGCGGGCCGAAATCCAGCGCACCTTTCGGGCTGACGCCGCCGCCGTCGCCAGCACGGAACAGCTCGTCGCCGGACAACGCCGGGAGGCTGGCCGCGGCAAGCTCCGCGTCGCCGCGCGCAGCCACCTTGCCGCCGGCATGCTTGAGCCAGGTTTCGCGGGAAAACTCGCCGGTGCCGGAAAAAACTTCAAAGGCGCCGAAGCCATCGGCAAACACCACCGCGATATCGGCCTCCGCGCCATCGGCCACCACCAGCGGCCGCTCGATGGCGACTCCCTGCAAGGAGAAGGCCCCGCCGTCCGCGCGCGACTCCGCCAAGGCCCGGTGGACCAGAGCCACCATGCCCATGGCGGGCATCACCGCAGTGGACGCATCGATGCGATGCTCGTCCAGCCACCAGTCCCGCCTTGCGTCCAGGCGGCTGCGCCAGACGACCGCGCCAGATGGCACGGCCTGAACCGGCGGCCGGAGCGCCCGGTCCAGCTGCTGGGCGGAGCGCGTCGCCATGCCGGACTCCGCCCAGTCGTCCCAGGCGATGGCCAGAGCCTTGCCGCCCTGGCCACGCACCTGTTCGGCATACGCCTCCAGGCAGGCGTTGGCGGCGACATAGGCGACCTGGCCCACTTTCTCCTTCGGCAGCAGATTGCCCAGGCTGGAAAACAGCAGCAGCGCCGGATTCCCCAGCTTTTCCAGGCTGGCGCAGAGAAAACGGCTTCCCGCCACCTTGGGCGCCAGCGTGGCGGCGGATTCCGCCTCGGAGCGCATCTGCATCATCGCGCCCTCGCCGCGGCCGGCGGTATGGAATACGTAATCCAGCCCCACGCCGCGCGCAGCCAGCTGGAATACCGGTTCGAACGCCTTGGCGAGCGACGCCTCGTCGCCCAGATCGGCTTGCAGCAAAACCACCCGGCTGCCCTTGGCCTCCAGTCCCGACACCCATTGCAGGAACGCCGCATCAGGGCCTTGCTTTGCCGCCTCCGCCGCCCAGTCCCGGCGTTTCGGCAAGGATTTTCGCGTCAGCAGCAACAGATTGCAGTGGTAGACCCGCGCCAGGTATTCGGCGATAGCCGCGCCCATGCCGCCATTGGCGCCGGTGACCAGCACCCAGCTATTGCGGCCGATGTCAGGCAGCGTGCGGCTCAACGGCTGCTTTTGCACCCGCGAGGTGACGCCGCGGCGCCAGAAGCCGCCGCGGCGGAAGCAATAGAACTGGCCGCCCTGCCAGCCGCCCTCGATCCAAGGTTTCAGGCCGCCAGCGATATCCTCCGCCGCCGCGCTGTCCATGTCCACGCAGAGGGCGGCGATGCCGGGGTACTCTTCCGGAGCGATCAGCAACGGCCCCAGCAGCTGGCTCTTCTCCGCATCCAGTTTTTCCGCGCCGCTCCAGGCCGCCATCTGCCTGGCGGGGAACAGCAGCCGCAGCTTCGGCGCCGGAGATTGCGCCGCGCTCCAACGCGCCAGCGCCATGGGCAGCCAGAACGCCCAGAACTGCGCTTGGCGCGCGTCCAGCTCATCCAGCAATCCGGTGACGACGACATCCATGGAGGCGGAAGCCCGCAGTCCTTGCCGCGACAGCCAGTCTTGCAGTTCGGCGTGGATACTGGCGAAATCGCCGGTCCAGTCGCCGCATTCGATAAACGAGCACTCACCCCATCCCAGGGCCGCTGCCAGGCCGCGCTCCCTTTCCGTGACCCGCGGACAAATGATCCAGGCGGCCGGAGCGGCATCCGGCGCGCCGGACCCTACCGCCGGCGCGCTCGCCCGCTCCCATTCCATCCCGTAGTATCGGTCGCCGAAAAACAACGAGGACACCGTCTCGGAACCGAGGGCTTGCGCGGCGGCACCCGCCAGCGGCGGGCAAACGCGGCGTTCGAATGCATGGCCTGGCAAATGCGTCCGCAAAACCTCGCGCTGCGCCGTTGCGGCCTCGCGCAGCCGCGCCCATTCAATCTGTCCGCCATGGGTCCAGGCCTTGGCAATGAACTGCCGCGCGGCATCCGCCTCTTGCTCCGAGCCGCCTGCGCCCAAAGTCTGAGCCAGCCGGTCCGCGCTCAGGCCCAGCCATTTGCGCGCGTGTTGCAGCAAGTCCGAACCGGCGCCGATTTGCACATACAAGGACTCGGGATGGGCGGCCTCCGCCTGCCGCAAGGCGCCGCCCAATTGCACTGGAGCCAACATCTGGGTCACCCAGTACAACGGATCGCACATTTCGTCCGCGGCTATCTTGCGGCCCAAGGAAGTGGAGTAGATCGGGCATTGCGCCGGTTGCAGCGCATAGGCTTGCAGCAGCTCGCCAAAGGCGCGCGCGGCCGGTTCGATCAGCGGCGTATGGAAGGCGTGCGACACCGCCACTCGCTTGAAGGCGAAGCCGCGCTCGGTCAGCCAGCTCTCCGCATCCGCCGCCCGCTCTTCAGCCGCAGCCAGCGTCCAGGTGCCCGGACTGAGTTCCGCCACTCGCCATAATAATGTAGCCGGAAACCCGCCATCGAAGCCCTTCTTGCAACTAGCGGCGAAGACCGCCCCCCTGGGCATGGCATCCATCAGCCGCGCGCGCGCGACCACCAGCTCCATGCCCTCATCCGGGCTGAACACGCCGGCAGCGGCCGCCGCCGCGAACTCGCCCAGACTGAAGCCGCACAAGGCAACCGGTTGGCAGCCGATACGGCGCAGCCAGACGCCCAGCGCAGCCTGCGCCGCATACAGAATGGGTTGCAGATAAAGGGTCGATAACTGATCGGGCTGCCTCACGCATTCGATCAGGACTTCCCGGTCGATGGATAGCAAGGCCGCGGCCTTGTCCAGCAAGCCCAGATAGAGGGCGCCGAACGCCGGATATTGCTCCGCCAGGCGCAAGCCCATCTGCGGAGATTGCGCGCCCTGTCCCGGAAACAACCACACCTGTCCGGCCACGGGCGCATGCGCGCCATCCATCAGCGCCCAGTCGTCCAACTGCCGCTTCCAGCTGTCGCCATCGGCGGCGACGAAGGCCGCGCGGCTGGGATACTCGGCCCGGTTGTCCTGCATCTGCCTGGCGATGGAGACGAGGTCCGCCGCGCCATCCTGATCGACATCGAGGTAAGCGGAGTAGGACTCGATCAAACGCGCCAGCGCAGCGGGCGATTTGGCCGACAGCGGCAGTATCTGCGCCGCGCCCGCGCGCTCGCCGCCAAATGGCGCAGGGTCGCTGGCGAGCGATTGCGGCGGCTGCTCCAGCAAGACATGGACATTGGTGCCGCCAATGCCGAACGAGCTGACGCCGGCGCGCCGGATAGGCTGCAGCGCCGGCCACGCCTCGGCCTGCGCCGGCACCCAGAAAGGCGTTCTATCCAGATCCAGATGCGGATTGGGCCGGCCAAAATGCAAGGAAGGGGGGATTTTGCCGAAGCGCACGCTCAGGGCAGCCTTGATGAGTCCGGCGATGCCGGCGGCGGCGTCCAGGTGCCCCATATTGGATTTCACGCTGCCCACGGCGCAGCGGAATCGACCCAGTTCCTCCGGCGGCAACAATTCCGCCGCGACCCGGTTCAGCGCCTGGATCTCGATCGGATCGCCCAGCGCCGTGGCGGTGCCGTGGGCTTCCAACATGCCCAGGCTGGAGAACGGAATGTCCGCCAGCTGGTACACCTGCGCGATGACCTCGGCTTGCCCCTGCACGCTGGGCGCCTCGAAGCTCACCTTTCTGTCGCCGTCGTTGTTCATGCCGGACTCGACGATGACCGCATGGATGGGGTCGCCATCCGCCAGCGCGTCCTCCAGCAGCTTCAACAGCACCACCGCCACGCCGTTGCCGTTCACGGTGCCCTGCCCTTCATCGGAGAAGGTTTTGCAGTGGCCGTCCGGGGACAGGATCATGCCGTCCTGGTGCAGGTAGCCTCCCGCCACCGGATCGGTGATGCACGCCCCCCCGGCCAGCGCCATGCCGCACTCGCCGGCCAGCAAGGACTTGCAAGCGAGATGCACGGCGGACAGCGAGGTCGAGCAGGCGGTCTGCACATGCAGCGCCGGACCGCTCAACTTCATGCGGTAGGCGATTTGCGTCGCAAACGAGGCCGGATCGTTGTAGTTGCCGACATCGAACATTTCCGCGATGTCCTGACTGGCGCCGGCGAACTGTCCCAGCCGCTCCAGGTTCAGGGTGGAACCGATGAACACGCCCGCGTTCAGCGTAACCGCTCCGGGCGTCAGCCCAGCGTCCAGGAAGGCGTTGTAGCTGACTTCATGCAGCACCCGCAGTTGCGGGTCCATTTTTTGCGCTTCCCGCTGCGAATAGCCGAAAAAACCGTGATCGAAGCACTCGGCGTCTTCCAGCGAGGCTTTTGCGGGGACGTAATTGGGCAGGCCTACGATCTCTGGCGGCTCGCCGGCAGCCAGCAACTCCTCCCGTGAGAAAAACGTTACCAGCTCGCGCCCCTCCAACAGGTTGCGCCAGAAGACCCGCCAATCCGGGCTTTGGGGAAATCTGCAAGACATGCCGATGATGGCGACTTCATTGCCGGTATATTCGCGTTTCATGATGCGGAACTTCCTTTTGCTTTACGACGCCTGTCCGCCAGCCGGTTTTTGCCTGACTGGGCCGATGACAGCTTGTGTTCTTCGAATGGCTGCATGCCGGAAACGGAGGGGGCCGGATGTCCGGCGGACGCATCGCCGCGCTTGATCCAGCCGGCGAAAGAGGCGATGGTTGGATGTTCGAACAGGACCGCGACGCCGACATCCCTGTCGAACGCCTGCTGCATCCGGGATTGCAGCGCAATGATCTTGATGGAGTCGCCGCCGGCGTCGAAGAAATTGACGTCAGTAGCCGCCCGGCTTTCCAGGACCGCGTGCCAGACCTCCTGCACCTTCTCCTCCACCGGGTCGGTCGCGGCCGCCGGGCTGGGCGCCTGCAGCTCCTGTTGCTCGGCACGCTCCAGCAGCCGCCTGCGGTCGATCTTGCCGGTAAGGGTGCGCGCGAAGCCGTCCATCGCCACAATCTGCGCGGGCACCCACGACTCCGGCAGATTCCGGCGGATGTGCTCGCGCACACGGGACTGCAAATGTTCCGGCTCCGCGGTGCCATCGACAAACAGACGCCATTGCCGTTTTCCTCCCCGCGTCAAAACCGGCAACAGGCAGCAGGCCTTGACCTCCGCCATCGCCTCCACCACCCGCTCCAGCTCCCGCGGCTCGATGCGCACGCCGTTCACCTTCACCTGATCGTCGATCCGGCCGAGATACTGGAAACCGGCATCCGGGGAAAACGTCACGGCGTCGCCGGTCCGGTAGAACGCCTGCCCGCCGTATTCGACGAAGCTTCTGCGGGACTCGGCCGGATTGGCGGCATAGCCGCGCGCCACCGGCCGGCCGCCAACCCGCAATTCGCCGCGCACCCCGGCGGACAGCGGCTGACCGAAAATGTCCGCGCAATAGGCGACGGCGTTTTGAATCGGCCAGCCGATGGAAACGTCCCGTGCGAGCGACTGCCTGGCGCTGAGGCAGTCGACCGTGGTTTCGCTGGGGCCGTAGTGGTTGCTGACGGCGTAGCCCTTCCGCAGCAACTCGTCGCGCAGCCGCACCGGCAGCGCCTCGCCGCCGAATATCCACAAGCGCATGGCGGGCAGCAAGGGTGCATCCTGGACCAGCTGCGCGATGGCACCGGGAATGAAATTGATCAGGGTGATCGCCTCTTCCCGCAACAGACCGATGAATGCCTGCCGATCCAGCAGGATGTCCGGGGAGGGATAAATCAAGGCGGCGCCGGCGATGAGGCTGCCGAACAGATCCTCCACGCTGGGGTCGAAATTCAGGTCGGTCAGCCCCAGCACCCTGTCAGCGGCGCCAAGGGCGGTCTCCCTGACAAACCAGTCCAGCAGGTTCGCCACCGAGTCGTTGCGGATGGAAATGCCCTTGGGGGTGCCGGTCGTGCCCGAGGTGAAGATGAAGTAGAACTCGTCATCCGGGTGCCGCTTGAGCCACAGGTCGGGCGCGCCGGCCAAAGCCGACGGTCCGGCAGCGGTTTCGACATCCAGCAACAAGCGGCCGCCGACGTCGGCGCCCAGTTCGGCGATCAGCGACGCGCCGCACAGCACGATGCCGCACCCCGCCAGGGTCAGCAGCGTTTGCTTGCGTTGCGGCGGGTCTTTCGGGTTGACGTAGAAGTAGCTGCCGCCGCTGAACAGGACCGCCAGTATCGCCTGCGTCGACAACAGCCCCTTGTCCAGATGGACGGCCACTCTGTCGCCGGGAACAAAGCCCGCGCCCCGCAATTGCTCCTGCAGAGCGCGGATGCCCTGCCCAAGCTCGCGGTTGTCGATGCGTCTGCGCCCTTGTATCAGGCCGGCCTCCTCCGGGAAGTCGCCTAACCGCTGCTGGATGCGCTGCAACAGCGCATTGATGTCAGGCGTTTGCGCATTTCGCTCCCCCCACGCCAGGGAGCTGGCCATCGCGTCATCCGGGCCCAGGCTTAACGCCAGATCGCCGATCGGCGCGCCGGCCGGGGCGGCGGCCAGGTCCGCCGCCAAAGACTCGAACGCGTAAAACACCGCGTCCACCGCGTCGGGATCGCCCTCGTAGCTTTCGCCCGCGCTCAGCTCGACCTTCCATTGGTCGGTGCCGGAAACCGTCAGCGTCAGGCCGAAATGGGTGGTCTCCTCGCTATGCAGCTCGGCCAGATGCGCGCCGCATCCGGCGTCCTGCAAACTGGCGTCGATGGGATAGTTGTCGAAAACCACCAGCGAGTCGTACAGCTCGCCGCGCAGTCCCGCCGCCTCCCTGACCATCAAAGGCGGCGTCTTCTCATGCCTCTGTGTCTGCTGCAGGGTCTGGAAAACGGCGCGCAGCGCCGCCTCTGCATTCCATTTGCCGTCCAGCGTCAGGATCAGCGGCACGGTATTGGTGAACAGTCCCAGCGGCTGGCGGTCGGCGTTGTGCGCCAACGCCGCCTCTCGTCCGGAAAACGCGCAACCGAAAGCGACGCTTTTCTGGAAGGTGAGCTTGGCCAAGGTCAGCGCCCAGCACAGGTAAAAAAAGCTTGCCGGCGTGACGCCGGCGCGACGGCAAAGCGCCTCTATCTCTTCTTTGCGTCCGGCGCGCCACAGGCTCCGCGCCGTTGCCGGCATCCTGCCCAAGCGCGGCTGGCCATCGCGGCGGAACAAGGGCTCGGCCAGCAGCTTGGTGGCCGCGGCGGCATCCGCGTCGGGCAGCCCCTGGAACACGGCGTCCCAATATTCGCGGCTGGCTTGCAGCTCATGCGGGCTCAACCCTTTCCAGAGTTGCTGCGAATACAGCCGGGCCTCCAGCGGAGCGATGCTCTGTCCGCGCAAGCCCTGCAGCCAAAGGGAAATCAGCAACGAACTGCTCCAACCGTCCATCAGGATATGGTGGAAGGAAAAAGCGATGTTCAGCACTCCCGCTTCCACGTCGTGGAAGCAGGCGATCCGGAACACTTCCGCATCCAACTCAAACGGCGTCGCTTTCGATTGCGCCAGCCAGTCCAAGCCTAGCCGGTTTAGCGACGGCTCCAGCCCAGGCTGCGCGACGCGGACGTATTCGAGAGAAATGCGCGGCATGGCGTAAATGACCTGATGGGGAAAACGGATGCCCCGCCAGGCGAAAACCGACCTCAACGCAGGCTGCGACAGCTGGATACGGCGCCAGACGTCGCGAATCTCTTCCTCGCCGGCCTCCGCTTTCACGCGGAAAGCCACGCCGATGTGATACGCGCTGTTGCCGTCCTTCAGCGCGTGGAACAGCAGGCCGTTGGCCTGCGGCGTCGCCTGCAGCACGTCTTCAATATGGTTTGACCTTGCCATGCTCAACGCCCCACCGCCTCGTACAGGCTTTCCAGCCTCAGTTGCTCCATGGACAAGGAAGCGTTTCCTTTATCCTCGATGATGGCCAGCCACTGTCGAGTGCGCTGAAACAGGAAGTCGCTGTCCTCCAGTCCTGGAGCCGCGCCCTGCGTTCTTTGCCTGACCTCCTCCCGGATCCGGCGCAACTGCAGCAGCGCCGCCTCATCCTCGATGGCGGGCAGCTTCTCGCTGTACAGGTGAAGGCAGCAGCGCTGAAAAAACCGCTCCTGTCGCCGCTCCGGCGCGCTCAATGCCTGGCTGAAGGCGAAGATTTCATTGGGCTCGCACAAGGGCAGCATCGGCAAGCCGGCGCGTTGGACCAGATAGCTCAGCACCGATTTCGGCGAAATTTCCAGATAGCGGGTGACGCCGCTCTGCGCCGCGTACTGCAAGCTCGACAGCCACTGCACCGGCGACGTCAGGTGTCGCAGAATAGAAGACTTCAGGTCCATCGCCGGCGCTTCGGCGGCGCTGACGTTGCAGATCAATTGGGATATCAAGCGCGGCGGCTGGTCCGCCGCGGGCAGGAAGTCCAGCCCCGCTTCCAGTTGCGTCCGCGCCGGCTCCATCAGCGGCGAGTGGAACGGCCCGCCGATCTTCAGGGGATAGAGCAGGCCGCCCAGGGCTTCGATACGAGGCGCGAAGCGGCGGATCTCGGCCATTTCGCCGGACACCGTAGCCTGGTCGTGCGCATCGACGGCGGAGAGGTAAATCGCCAGGCCATCGTCGCGCCTAGCCTTCTCGACCTCCTGCTCCACCACCTCAGCCGGAACATGCAGCACCCAGCACATTTCTCCATGGTCAAAATTGCGGGCGCAAGCCTCCGCCGCTTCCGAACGCAGGCTCACCACTCTGGTCAGCGTGGCCAAATCCAGATAACCAGCGGCGCACAAGGCCGGATATTGTCCCAGGCTGTGCCCCATCACAAAGTCGGGAACCAGCCCGCAATGCTTGCGCAATATCGCGGCGACGGCGACGGTGGTCGCAGTCAGCGCCAGTTGGGCGGTACGCACCTGCTTCAGCTCGTCGCCGCGGTCGCCATGGATGACCGCGTCCAGGTCCACTCCCGACAACTCGGAGACTTCTGCCAGGCAATCCCGGTACTCGGGGTAAATCCGGAAGCCGGCAAACATCCCCGCTTGCTGGGCACCGACCCCGGGGAACAGAAATACGGTTTTCGCTGAGTCGATAGCGGTTCTCATACTACGGCTCCATGGATGATGAGATCGAGCTCGGCCTGGTCGAGCCGGCACAGTGGAAAGTCCGATGGGATCAGCGCCGGCTGCGGATGCGCATCGCGCCAGGACAATAGCCGCGCGTCCAACTGATCCAGATAGCGACGGGCATCGCCGCCGTCGACGCCGGACAGGCCCAGCCGCAACTCGACAAAAACCGAGCCGGAGTCGCGGCAGTCGCGCACCAGCAGGTCAAAATCGGCCACGCTGGCCTCATCGGGATGCCGGAAACCGCCGGACAGCGAGTTGAGCAGATGGAAATGGCGCCACGCCCCCTGGCCGCCCAGGCCAAAGCCGATGTCGTTGACGCACAGCGCCGGCCGCGCCCCCCCGCCCTGCAGACCTAGCTGACCGCGCCAATCCGGACGGCGCTCATGCAGACGCGCCTTCAACTCGCGCAAGAAACCATGGCCGCGCGTTTCTGGTCGGCCAATATCCAGGTGATTGAAGCCGGTAAACCAACCGACGGCGTTCGCCAACGCCGGGCTCCAGGCGGCAGGCATCTCCGCCTCGGAGAATGCGCGGCCATGGTTTTCGAATAACACGGCAGGCGGCGCCGGCAGCGCACCCTGCTCCTGAGCCAGGTCCAGCAAGGCCGCCGCGATCAACTGGGTGCGTTCCGCCTTGAAACGCTGCTCCATCCCGCGGATATCCGCGCCGGATAGCGACAGCGCCGCGATCGCGACGGCGCCCGCAGGCCGCGGCTCCGCGCCGCAGGCCCGCTCCGGGGCGGGGTCGGCGCCCTGATCGCGCAGCCATTTCCCCCACAGGAACGCTCCGCACTCGGCCGGCGCTCCCGCGGACGACTGGACTTCTCCCAATTCCTGGTCCAGTTCGTCCAGCAGATAAATCCAGGAGTGCACATCGCAAATCAGGTGATGGCAAACCCAGATCAGGTGGCTCCGGCCCGAAACCGGGTCGAAGACCACTGCATGAACGCTGGGCCGGCTCTCCAGACAGACTTCCTCTTGCAGCCGCAGCAGCCGGTCCTCAAGGCTGCCGCCCTGGGCCTGCGCATGCGCGCAAGGCCGTTGCGGCTCCTGCGCGGCGAAGCGGAACGCGCTGGCGTCCCGATTCGCCCGCAGCGAGAAGATCTTGTGCCTGGCTTTCACCGCCTCGACAGCCGCGATGACGCGCTCGGGAAGAATGGACGGCGACAGCTGCAGGACGATGCCCTGCTGCAGTCGATCGCCGTGCTTGAAACCCTGCTCACGGAACCAGCGAACGCTGGGCAAATGCCTGATCCAGTCCGCGTCGATCTCTGACGGCGCGGCTGCATCTCCTGCCGCGTTCCGCGGCCCGATGGCGCAGGCTTTTTCCAACACGGCGCCTAGCGCATTGGCGGTCAGCAGCTCCGCGGCGCCGATGCGGACGCCCTCTTTGGCCAGCAGCGCCGCCAGCCGGATCGCCTTGATCGAGTCGCCACCCAATTCCAGGAACGAGGCGTTCAGATCCGCCTCCTGCGGCCAGATCGCCTGCAAAAACGCCGGCGTCAGCCAAGCGGGAAGCGCATAGGCTCGCGAAGCCCGCTCGCCGCCCGCGCGGGGCCGAGCGGAGTCCGCCGCCAGCTTGGCCTCGGCGGCGGCGATGAGCGCCGCCGCGTCCACCTTGCCGTTGGCGTTGACCGGCCAGGGGCTCACGTCGCAATACAGGCCAGGCAGCCAGGCGTCGGGAAGCCTTTCCTTCAGGCATGCCTGGAAATCGGGATTCTCGCTGGGCAGCGCCTCGCTGCTGCACAGCGCCACGGTTTCCTGCCCCGCCACGGCAAGCTTAAGCGCTTTGAGCTTCCCGCCATGCTTCTGCCCGCCCACGCGCGCCAGCGCGCCCTCCACCGCCTGCTCGATTTCCGCCGGATGGATCCGGTGGCCGCGCACTTTGAACTCATCGTCGATGCGCCCAAGGCAATGCAATACGCCCTGCCCATCCTGCATGCCCAGATCGCCGGTGCGGTACCAGCGGCGCTGGCCATCGCGCCCGGACACGAACTTGGCTTCAGTCTGAACTGGGTTGTCGACATACCCGTCAGCCAGTACCGGCCCGCCGATCCATATCTCGCCCTTGAAACCCTGCGGCACGCTTTGGCCCCAGGCGTCTCTTATCGACATCTGCGCCGTCCCCAGGGCCGCGCCGATAGGCATGATCGCGCCCGCGGCCATGACGGCCGCCTCGGCGCGATTCACCGAATGAACGCAACACCCTACCGTCGCCTCGGTCGGACCATACTCGTTGATCACCCGGCTGCTCGGCGGGAAACAAGCCAGGGCCTGGTTCACCAGGGCCGCGGACAAGTTTTCCCCGCCGACGACAAAAGTCAGGGGATTCAGCCTTGGCGGACTGTGCTCCGCCAGCAACGCCAAATGCGATGGCGTGCATTTGACGCCCGTCAGCGCCTCATCGGCGAGCAGCGTCCGCAGCAGCTCCGGCTGATCGCGTATGTCCTGCTCCCAGGTCTGGATGAAGCCGCCCGACAATACCGGGACCAAAATGCTGGTCTGGGTCAGATCGAAGCCAAAGGAAGTGAACAAGGGCGCGCTGAACGGCCTCTCTGCGGCATAGTCCGCCGTGGCCGCCAGCGCATAGTTGGCCAACGCCGCCGGAGAGATCGCCACGCCCTTGGGCTCGCCGGTCGAGCCGGAGGTGTACAGGATATAAGCCGGCCTGCCGTGGGCCTGAACGACCGGCCGCGGCGCAGCCGGATGCCTGTGCTGTGCAGGCGCAACCCGCAACAACGGCAGATCGAACGCCTCGGCCAGCGCCTGGTCGACGCCGGCATGAAGGCACAGCGCCGCGCCGGAATTGCGGGCGATCGTCAACAAGCGCGCCCGCGGCGTATCGGGGCAAACCGGAACCACCGTCACATTTTCAATCAGGCAGGCCAGGTAAGCGAGAGTCGTCTCCGGGGCGCGCCTTCCCAGGATCAGCACCGGGCGGTCTTCGCCGCTCCGATCCCGCATATCGCGCAACTGCGCGGCAAAGCCGAAAATCCATTGCAGGCCCTGGCCATATGTCAGCTCGCCGCCCTCACGCCCGGTTTTGAACAGGCAACGATGGGCATGACGCTCGAATGCGTCGAGCAAATGGACGCCGATGGGCGCGGCGGAGCCGGCGACCCCATCATCGGTTGCGCCGGGGACATCCCCCAGGATATCGGCGGCCGCGTCCATCGCGTAATCCATCACCGTCTGCAGAAATGCGCGGCACTGATCGGCCGGCCACAGCTTGCGGAAATCCGCCTCGAGCTTGAAACAGCCGCCATCGAAGCGATCGTGAATGTGGACGGTGGCGAACAAGGCCTCCACCGCCTGCAAATGGTCGATCTCCACCTCGGCGCCGGACACGGTGGCCTGGAACACGCCGGTCTGATAGGAAACGCCGAAAGCCGGAACGATCCGCTTCCAGTCCGCCGAAGCGAAATCCCCCCAGCGGGCGCCCGGAGCGTAGCGCGAGTGGGCCACCGCCTTTTGCAGCTGCCTCTTGAGCGCCCGATAGCTATCCGCCACGGTCTCGCCCGCCGTCCGGGACACCGGGACCAGCACCGGGGCCACCGCCATCGCGACGGATCGCTTCTCCTCCTCGCTCCAGCGATTCAGCATCGGCGCCTGCAGCAAGACGCCGTCGCCATCCTCCACCGCCATTTGCGCATGCGCGACAGCGGCGAAAATCAGCCGGAAAACCGAACCGCCCGCACTTTTGAATCTGCGCAGCCGCTCATTGTGCGCATCGTCCATTTCAACCCGCACGCGCCTGGACAGCGCCTCCGCCCCGCGATAGTCGCCGATGGGCGAGCGGCAGGCGATTTGCGGCGAACCAGCCTCTCCGAATGCGCTGCGCCAGTACTCCTCATCCCGCTGCCGGCGGCGGGAGCGTTCGTACTCCCGCTCGCCCTCGGCGATGATGGAAAATCGCGGAGACGCCGTCTGCGCCGCCGCGTCGCGGCTCCCTTCGAGCGCGTTAGCCAGATGCTCCATCAGCAGCGCCAAACCTGCTCCATCCGCCGCGGCATGATGCGCCTTCACGAACCACCCCGACTGCTCCTCGCGGAAACGCACTGCGAATATGCGTATCGGGGTTTGCGACAGCTCCTCGTCCACCAGCAGCTGGCGCTCCGCCCAGCCGGCGAATGCCTGCTCCGGATCCGGATGCCGGCTGAAATCGACCTTCTCCACACCGCTCCGGGCCTGGTTGAGGCGAACGCCGCGCCATTCGGTTCCGGGCGTATCGGCGATGAAGCCTATGCGGAAGACATCCTGCGAATCCCGCACCGACTCCCCCGCCCGCGCCAGCCGCTCAAGGGAAACCGCTCCGTTCAGCCGGGCGACGCCGCCCAAATAAAAACGGCGTCCCGATAGGTGGAACGCCTCCATCGCGAAAACGGCCTGCTGCGACCGGGACAACTGAAAAGTCTGCTTATCCATGAGCTACGCCAACGCCTCGATATCGGTAAAGAACAACTTGCGCATGGTCGCGGCAATAGCCTTCCTGTCCAGCTTCCCGGAGCTGGTTCTGGGAAGCTTGCCGGTTTGCCAATAGCGGGCCGGCAACATATAGGCCGGCGTCTGCGCGGCGAGAAAATTGCGCAGATCCTGCGGATTGAGCGCTTCTTCCCCGGCGACGATCGCCGCGACCAGCCATTGCTGCGCATCCTCATCCTCGACCACGCAAGCTACCGCCTCGGTGATGGCGCCATGGTTGAGCAGATGGTGCTCTATCTCTCCCAGCTCTATGCGCAGGCCGCGCAACTTCACCTGGGTGTCCTTGCGGCCCCGACAGAAGAAGCGCTTTCCATCCTCGCGCCAGCCCAGATCGCCGGTCAGGTATATGCGCTCCTCCAGTTTCGGGTGCAAGACAAATGCCTTGTCCGTCAGGTCTTGCCGGTTGAAGTAACCGTCGGCCAGACAGATCCCGCCTATGGCGATCTCTCCGATTTCCGAATCGGCCTTCAGCTCCCGGGTATCGGGATCTACGATGTACAACCGGCACCCGGCAAGCGTCTCGCCGATGGGGATGACGCTGGGCGCCGGCTCCGCGCAATCGTAAAAACTGACGTCGATGGCCGCTTCAGTAGGGCCGTATAAATTGGTCAGCAGGCAGCGCGAGCCGAATGCCTCCTGGAATTGCTCCACCAGGCTGGCCGGCAATGACTCTCCGCTCACATACACCTTGCGCAGCGCCACCAGAGACAGCGCACTGTGCTGCAGTTCCTGCAACACCGGCTTCAACAGGCTGGGAACGAAATGCACCACGGTTATCTTTTCGCTCTGCAGCGCCGCCACGATGCCCCTGGGGAACGACTCCAGACCGGTTTGCAACAGGTAATGGCTGGCGCCGTTCAGGGCCGGCAGAAAAAGCTCCCACAAAGACACGTCGAAGGTCAGAGCGGTCCTTTGCAGGATGATGTCCGCCGCCGTCATGCCGCTGTGGCTCTGGTGCCACTGCAAGCGGTTGATGAAAGCACCGTGATTGACCAGCACACCCTTGGGCGCGCCGGTGCTGCCGGAGGTGAAGATCAGATAGGCTGCGTCCGAGGCCCGCAGCCTAGCGGCGTTGTCGAAGGCGCGCTCAGCCGCAGGGGCGCTGAATATTTGCTCCAGCTGTTCGCCGCGGATCAATGCCAGGTCAGGGGCCGCCCGGATGAAATGCTCCGCCTGCGCTCCGCTGCAAAAAGCGATGCGGCATTGCGCGGTTGCAAACATCGAGGCCATCCGGGCCAGCGGCGTTTTCGCATCCACCGGAAAATAAACTCCTCCGGCAAGCAGCACCGCATAGGCAGCCACCAGGAACTCCGGGCTGCGTTCGAGGCCGATGGCGACGCAATCGCCCCGGCTCAGGCCGCTTTCATCCGCCAGATAACGAGCCAGCCGCCTCGCCCTTGCGTATAACTCGCCCCAGGATAAAGCGTTGCCTTTGCCCCAGCGTATCGCCGGGCTCGGGTTGTCTCTCGCCGTGCTTTCGAAAAAATCAGTAATCAGTCGACTGGTTTCCATGACGCCGAAGTCCTCGGATTGCCGCTTTTATCTCTGTCAAACCGCATTGCCGGCAGACACCGGGCAATAGCAAGCCGCACAAGCGCTTGAAGCTAGAGGCTTGGAGGAGCGGCTTGACGTGGATGGATTGCTTAGACGTGAATTGCGCGAAGCCGCTTACAAAACAGCCTGAGGCGCGCCGTGGCTGTACCGGTTGCATACCTCCTTGCCGATCAGCATTTTTTGAAGCTCATTGCTGCCCTCGACAACCTGCAGTATTTTCGCGTCCCGATATAGCCGGCTGACGCCATTGCCCTCATCGCAGCCATGGCCGCCATGAATCTGCACGGCTTTATCCGCTGCGGCGCCGGCCTCCCGCGACGCGAAAAGCTTGGCTTGAAGAATCTGCTCGAGCGCGTCCTCCTCCCTTGCCTCCTTGGCCTTGGCCGCGGATAGGCAAATGAGTTGGGAAGCAAGCAGACTGCCGGACATTTCGGCCAGATAGCCGCGAATGATGCCCTGGTCCGCGAGCAGCGAGCCGAAGGTGGAACGGGAGTTGGCCCTGCGCGCCGACGCCGCCAATGCCGCTTGCTGAATCCCGACCGCCGCCCAGGCCACGCTGATGCGGCCGTAATCCAAAGCGCCGGTGGAAATGAGGCTTTGTCCGAACCCTGGCTTGCCGACGATATTGGCTTTGGGAATCCGGCAACCGTCAAAATCCAGCACCGCCAAATAAGCGCTCTTGAAACCGAGCATGTTTCTTTTGGCGGTTACGGTCAGCCCTGGCGTGTCCTTAGGCACGAGAACCGCGGTATCCAGGCCCTGATACTTGCCGAACACCAGAAACAGATCCGCGATCTGGGCAAAAGTAATCCAGGTCTTTTGCCCCTGAACAATCAAATCATTCCCGTGTTCTTCAAATCGAGTCGACAGATTCTTGGAGTCGCCTCCGGCGGAAACCTCGGTCTGCGCGAAGGCGCCGATGATTTCCCCTTTAACCAGCGGAGTCAGGAAACGTTGCCTCTGCTCTAGCGACCCCCAAGATTCGATGGTTTTCAACACCATGGAGTGGACATTTAGCAAACCGGTGAGGGAACCACTCCCGGCGCCGATCGCCATATTAAGCAAGCCAAAAGTAGTGGGATCGAACCCCAGGCCGCCGTTTTCCTTTTTCGCCAGGCCACCTAACCAGCCATTGACGCCCAGCTTGCGTACCACCATTGCCGGAGTGGCTTCCTTCAGGTCCCATTCATCGGCATAGGGAGCGACTTCAGCGGCTGAAAAGCTCTCGAACTGCCGCAGCCATGCGCTTTGCTCAGGCGATAAAAAACGATCAAGCATTTACCGCCGCCTTTTTGTCCAGGAAACTGCAAATCGCCTGAATACTGGAAAAATTGGCGGTATCAAGATCGTCGATTTCCACCTTGATCTTGAAATTCTTCTCGAGAAAGGAGATAAGCTGAATAACAGCCAGGGAATTAACCAAGCCTGTTTCAAAAATATTGATCGACTCATCCAAATCCTGCTGCCCAGCAAGTTTGCACAGGTATTCAGACACTAGATTTTTACGCGCAGATACGTCCATCACTATTTACCATTCCCTTTGCGAGCTTACACTCCACTGGTTCACTCCTTGCAGAACCGTCCTGGGTCGCCAAGTCGATTTGCGCCAATACCAAATTTAATGCCAAAAGCATAATACTTCAGGCAAAAGCATACAGTACCGATCATGACATTGACAATATATTTAATTGGCAATTTGCACAGTAAAAATTCACTCATTTGGTGTGAAACTTTCACGCACTCATGCTTTATCGCAGGCCATCCGCATGAATCGCGCCCTCCTCCCCAGACACCCCGAGAGCCTTACTCAAGACCTTGTCAGGAGGTGTTATGAACAAGCCGCAACCTGCCGAAGAACTCCAAACTGAAACCGTCAAGCAGATCACGGCGCGCGGCTGCCCCGCCGCCAACGGTGGCGGCTCGCCTCGGCGCACCCACCTACCGCGTGCATCCAACGGTTGGATGCGCCATGTCCCCAAGCGAGTCCCCCTAGCGCGACGGTAGCTTAGCAAGCTGAAATCTGCCGACTCAAAGCTGAACTGAAGCCAGTGACCAAGGAGCGCAACGTCCCTCCAAAAGGCTGCTACATATTTTGCCAAGGGGTCTGGATAAGACATGCCTTCCCCCATGCTCACGAACCGCAACTCCCCACTCGGCGCGGTGTCGAGCCCTGTCCATGCATCCCCGTGACTCTTGCGCCGGGAAGATTGCGCCGCACTCGATGCTGGGGCAGGAAACAATTACTTGGCCATATCAGGCAAACCTGACTGGACAGCGGCGGGGGCTATGGAGATCGCAAGCGCATGATGATTTGAAGGCGCAGAGAGAGGTGTGCGGTAAACGCCGCGTAGCGCAGTTGATAAGCCAGAAAGGCTTGCGCTGACCGACTGCCATCGACGCCCCAAGCCGCCCCTCGGTGGTGGCGCCCAGTCATCTATAGCGCCTGTTTACGGCGGATGCGCCGAATCAAGTCTGGCTCACCAATATCGCCGCCCCGCGCCCACAAAGGCATGAGCCATATGTGGCAACGGCCATGACATACGGTATAGAAAATATCTTCCGGATGCCCAAGCGAGAGCATATCAAGGACAAAATCTATCAAAGCCGGAAAAAGGCTCATCGGAATATCTTCGATTGCATCGAGTGGTTCTACAACCTGAAACCTCGGCGCAATTACGCAGGCGGGCTGGCCCCGGTATAAATTGAGAACTAGTATTTTCACCGGCGCCAAAGAGTCTAGGGAAGCTTGAGCGATTCAATCTTTTTCATTGGCTCTGACTCTCCACGCGATAACGCAGCGCGTCTACCAACAGAGAAAACGCTTACGAGGCTTGTCGGCGATTGGGGTAGTAGAGTTGGGCCCGGAAAGGTCGGGCGCCAGCCCTCCAACACGGGCACCAGACAGCCTGCGGCTGTATCGGATAGGCCATTTGCTGCGGCAACAGAACCACGCCAAATCCGACCAGGGCCGCCCGCAGTTTTGGCGTGCTGTTTTGGCCCGGCGCTTGCACGCCGGGCGAGCTCAGGCAAACTCGCCCTGCAGCCGGATCTGTGCCGGGGAAATTCCGATGCTGCGGCCAGGATACTGAGCGAAGCCCGGCTCGAGATGATGCGCCAAGCTTGCCAAGGCGTACGAAAACCTCGGCCAGCGCAGACTAGCGCTTGCTTTCCGCTCCCTGCGGCGACACCAGCTGCGCATCACCGCCAGAACTGGCTCCCGATCGCTCGCGCAAATAGGCCCGAACCAGGCAAGCAAGCTCCTCCCTTAGCCCCAGCGATCCAAGCTCACCGCGCCGCGCGGCGGCATGGACCACGCCCTCGACGGCAGCCGCAAGCACGCGCCCCGCCACCTCGTCGCGCACGCTATCGTGCTTGCCCGAACCGGCGGCGACGACAGCGCGATAACGGCGCTGATATTCCTGTTCAAATGCAGCGAGGTTCGAGCGCGCCGCCAACGGGACTTCGTCCAATAACACCTTGTGCAAGGCGTGATCGACCGAGTGCGCCGCGACAACGCCGTCAATCAGGCGCGCCACCCGTTGATCGAGCGTCGCCGACGCCTCCCAATCGCCCGACACCGACAAGGCGGCGAGCACAGCGTCGAGGTGGCGCTGCCGGATGGCTTCGGCCAGCGCGAGCTTGTTCGGGAAATACTGATAGAGCGAGCCGACGCTGACTCCGGCGACCGCCGCCACTTCGTTGGTGGTGAAATCCGCCCAGCCACGGCTGCCCAAAACGCGAGTCGCCGCTTCGATGATGGCGTCCACCATCGCGCGCGAACGCCGCTGCCGCGGCGATTTGCGCATGGTCCCGGCCTGCGGGGGAACGCGAGTATCCAAAAGCGAAACTCCAGATGAAAATACGAATATACGCTCGCATTAAATCGAACGGCAAAAAAAGCGCGTTTTCCGTTTCAACTCAAGGACATCGCCATGACAACCTTACCCCAGACATCGCGCGAAGTCAGGCTCGCCGCCCGCCCGAAAAGCATGCCGCGGCCGGAGCACTTCACCATCGCGGAAGCAGCCGTGCGCCAACCCGGCCCGCACGAGATCGTGGTGCGCAATCGCTGGTTCCGCGTCTCGGTCTCCACCCGCACCATGATTCGCGAAGGCGCGGAAAACATCAAAGGCATCCCGTTTCCCGCACTCAATATCGGCGACACGCTGGCCGACGGCGCCATCGGCGAAGTCGTCTGGGCGCCGCCAGAAAGCGGATTCCAACTGGGTGATCTGGTTTCCCATGCGCTTGGCTGGCGCGAGTATGCGACGGTAACGATCAGCGGATGCGCGCCGCTGCCCGATGAACGCATTGATCCGGCCGCCTATCTTGGCCACGGTGCGACAGCTTACGCGGCGTTGACGGGCGGCGTTCAGGTCCAGCCCGGCGACACGGTCTTCATTTCCAGCCGCGCCGGCGCCATCGGTTCGATGGCCGGGCAAATCGCCCGCCGGCTCCGCGCAGGACACGTCGTCGGCAGCACGGGATCACGCGACAAGGCGGCCTGGATGCAGGCCGAGCAGGGTTACGACGCGGCCGTGGTTCGCGATTCCGGACCGATCGCGCAACAGTTGGCCCAAGCGGCGCCGGAAGGCATCGATGTCTTCGTCGACATGGTCGGCGGCGAACAATTGCGCGCGGCGGCGGCTATCGCGCGCGAGGGCGCGCGCTTTGTCCTGCTCGGCGCGTTGACCGCCGAATTCGATGCGGATGAAGCCGGGATGAGAGCCCCGGTCATGCTCGATTCTTTTGCTCTGATCATCAAAGGCGTGACCGTGCGCGGTTACAGCGCGTGCGTCGAAGACCCGGGCTTCATCAAGGAATGGTTAGCACGGCTCGCCGAATGGCAACGCGGCAGCGGAATGCATCTGGCCTGCTCGAAGTTTTCCGGCCTCGAAAACGCGCCGCGCGCGCTGCACGAGGCATGCGTGGGGCGGCTAACAGGCGTGGTTCTAGTCGAGCTGGGACCGCACAACCGATAAAGCATGACGCGGTGGATCCGCATCGCCGCAAGGCTCTACGCGATATTCAAAACACGATCGGAGAAACCACAATGAGTGCGCAAACGCTTTTGCTCTCCCTATTCCGCTACAAAGCCTGGGCCGATGAAGGGCTGACTGCCGGCTTGACCGCGCTTGGCGAACGGTCCGCACACGCCGAGTTCCGCACGGCGATCCGCATCCTCAATCACGCCCATATCGTCGACCGAATTTTCGCCGCGAATCTGCAACTGACGCCGCACGCCTATGCCGCGACCGATCCCGACGAAGCGCCGAAACCGGACAGCCTGTTCAAGGCCGTCAAGAAAACCGATCAATGGTATATCGGCTATATTGCGCGCCTAGACGAGGCGGAGCTCGCGGCGATGATCGAGTTTCCCTTTAGCGACGGAATGCCGGGGCGGATGTCTCGCGAGGAGATGCTTGGCCATATCATCGCCCACGGCGGATACCATCGCGGCGAAATCGGCCGAATCATGACGCAACTCACCCGCTCGTCGCCGCGCGACACCTTCACCGGCTACCTTCACGAAACGGAGCCCGCGCGCCGCGAACGGATGCGCTGACTGGCGCCGCTCCCGGCCAGGATAATCGGCGACTCCCAGACCGGCGCGCGGCGCAATCCAGATCCGGGCTCCCGCCCGGCCATAAAAAAACCCGAGCGATCCGGCTCAGGCTTTTTACCATTACGTTGCGCGGCGTGCGGCCGGGCTTCAGACTTCCCAGTATTCCTTTTCCCGCCCCTGCGAACCGGGGTTGAGCTGCTCGCGCAGGCGGCGCAGTTTTTCCGCCTCGCCGCGCACGCGGAACCAGCTGCCCTCTTCCTCGGCGCGCTCTTCCAGCACCTGGCAGTGGCTGTAGATTTCACCACGCAGCTGCTGCGCCGACCACGGCAGCAGCAGTTCGTCTTCCACCAGGTCCTGCTGGAAGAAGGATACGATGGCGGCGCGCAGGCTGGACACTTCCTCGGGACGGCGCGCGCTCATCACCACGCAGCCCGGGTAGCGTTGCTGCAGTTCGGCGGTCCAGGCAAGCTGCGCGGCCTCGTCGCCGACATGGTCAATCTTGTTGAACACGCGGATGCGCGGCACCTCATCGGCGCCGATTTCGCGCAGCACCTCGTCGGTCACTTCCAGCTGGCGCTCGAAGCCGGGGTCGCTGGCGTCGATCACATGCAGCAGCAGCGACGCATCCAGCGCTTCTTCCAGCGTGGACTTGAACGAAGCCACCAGGCCGTGAGGCAGATTCTTGATGAAGCCCACGGTATCGCTGACCAGCACGCGCGGCACGCTTTCCGGGTAGATGGCGCGCACCGTGGTGTCCAACGTGGCGAACAGCTTGTTGGCCACCAGGACTTCGCTGCCGGTCAGCGCCCGCATCAGCGTCGACTTGCCGGCATTGGTGTAGCCCACCAGCGACACCCCGGCCAGGCCCTGGCCTTGGCGCTCCAGGCGGCGCGCGCGCTGGGTCTTGCGCTCCAGTTCCATCGCGACGATTTCGCGTTGCAGCTCGGCGATGCGGTCGCGCACCTTGCGGCGGTCCAGTTCGGTATGCGATTCGCCCGCGCCTCGACCGCCCATGCCGCTGCGCTGACGGCCCTGCGGACCGGCCAGCTTGGCGGCTTCGCGCAGGCGCGGCGCCATATAGCCGAGACGGGCGATTTCCACCTGGGCCCGCGCCGCGCGCGAGCGGGCGTTGCGATGGAAAATCTCCAGGATGACCATGGTGCGGTCCATCACTTCGCAACCGACAGCCAGTTCCAGATTGCGCGCCTGCGACGGCGAGATTTCATGGTCCACCAGCAACACGTCGATTTCTACCGCGCCGGAGTCCAGCACCTGCGGAATGTCTTCCAGTTCGTCATTGCGGATGCCGCGGTTGACGAACATGTTGATTTCTTCCAGCTTGCCCACGCCCAGATAGGCGGTGCGGTCGAAGCTGTTGCGCTTCTGGACAAAGGTCTGCACCACCTGGAAACCCAAAGTCTTGGCCAGTTCGCTCAACTCGGTGAGCGAGGCCTCGAACTCGACATCGCTGACATCCGGCAGCTGGACCGAGGCGACAAGGGCGTAGCGGGGCTTCTCTTTGACTTCTGTTTGCATGTGCAGATTTGCTTTATTTTAGTGACGAACCAGGATATTACTCGCAAATGGCGCTTCCCGCTGGCAAGTTGAACGGCTGAACCGCCATGTACTCCTTGACCGCGCGGCTGGCGCGGCCGATACTCCTGCCGCCTCCGGCCTCAAAGCCCTCACTCTTTACTCTATCCCCATTCATGCCATTCACCTCTCTGGGCCTGCAGCCCGACCTGGCCCAGGCCGCCTCAAGCCAGGGCTACATTGCCCCCACCGCCATCCAGAGCGCGGCCATTCCCGCCATCCTGCGAGGCAGCGATGTGCTGGCCACCGCGCAGACAGGATCCGGAAAAACCGCAGCCTTTTGCCTGCCGCTGCTGCAGCAATGGCTGGTAAACCGCCAGACATCGCCGCGCCAGCCCCAGGCGCTGATCCTGCTGCCCACCCGCGAGCTGGCGGCGCAGGTCGGCGCCATCCTGCGCGATCTGGCCCAGGGCCTGCCGCGGCGCGCGAAGGTGGCCGTGGTCTTCGGCGGCGTCTCCATCAAGCCGCAGATGATGGCTCTGCGCGGCGGCGCCGACATTGTGGTGGCCACGCCCGGCCGCTTGCTGGATCTGGTCGCGCACAATGCGCTGAAGCTCTCCTCCGTCAACGCGCTGGTGCTGGACGAGGCTGACCGGCTGCTTGATCTGGGCTTCGCCGAAGAACTGGGCAGCCTGCTGTCCTTGCTGCCACCTTATCGGCAAAACCTGATGTTCTCCGCCACCTTTCCGCCCGCCGTGCGCGCGCTGGCGGAGCAGTTATTGCGCCAGCCGCTGCGCATAGACATTGAGCAGACCGCAGCCACCGCGCCGGATATCCGCCAGCGCGCCATCGAGGTGGACGCCTCCCAGCGCACCATGCTGCTGCGCCATCTGCTGCAGACCCATGATTGGGACCGGGTGCTGGTGTTCGTCGCCAGCCGGCAGGCGGCCGACCGGGTGGCAGGCAAGCTGCAGCGCGCCGGCATCCGCGCCGCGGCGCTGCATGGCGATTGCGGCCAGGGACAGCGCGGCCAGGTGCTGGCCGATCTCAAGACCGGACAGTTGCAAGTCCTGGTGGCTACCGACGTGGCCGCCCGCGGCATAGACATCGCCCGCCTGCCGGTGGTGGTAAACTACGACCTGCCGCGCTCGCCGGTGGACTACACTCACCGCATCGGCCGCACCGGCCGGGCCGGCGCCAGCGGCGAGGCGATCAGCTTCGTCAGCGCCGACTGCGCCGCCCATTTCCGATTGATAGAAAAGCGCCAGCGGCTGCGCTTGCCGCGCGAACGGATTGCCGGTTTCGAACCGGCCATCACCGCCCCCGCAGCCGTGGAGCAGGTCGGCAACGGCGGCGTCAAAGGCAAACGCAAGAGCAAGAAAGACAAGCTGCGCGAAGCCGCCGCCAGGCAGCAGGCGGACGACAGCCAGGGCTAGCCAGGGCGGCCGCGCTCAGCCAACTCCGTCATCCGGGCAACCCGCATCCAGCGGCCGCCTGGAAACCTGACTGCGCCATGGCCCCTCCGGCTGCGACTGGCAACCCCACCACCGACTGCGTCGTCTCCTTGGCAGCCACCGCAATCAAGAGGCCGCCGCAGGATCCAGCCGACTCTGGCCACGCTCGAGCAGAGCCGGGCGCCTGGAACCCAATGCCCATCCATCCCATCCCGGTTTCCAGGCAAACATTCCCAACCCATTTCTGGCGGCGGTCATTTTCAATTTCCGTTTGAAACTATTACGCCCCAGCCTGGCTTACCAAGCCTGGCCTGCCGTCCTAGACTCCGTTCTGTCGCCAATCCACACCAATGCGATCCGGCATGCAGCCGCTGCCATCGCCTCATCCCTCCTCAGACACGGAAAGATTTACATGAATATGACCCTCAAGACCCACGCCGCCGCATCCATCACTCGCGAGGCGGCCCTGTTGCTGAGCGAAGCCGCGCGGGAGGCCGCCGCCAACCTGGGCATAGAGGTGGCCATTGCCGTCAGCGACGCGGCCGGCCACCTGAAAGCATTCGAGCGCGCGGACCGCGCGCCTTTCCTCACCACAGAAGTGGCCATCGACAAGGCCTGGACCGCCGCCTCGTTCGGCGTGGGCACCCATGTCTGGAACCAGATACTCGACAACAGCCAAGTGGCCCAACTGGCGCATCGGCCGCGACTGGTGGCGGTAGGCGGCGGCTATCCCATCCTGCTTGACGGCGCGGTGGTCGGCGGGATCGGCGTTTCGGGCGGAAATGCCCTGCAAGATCAGCAGGTCTGCGAAACCGCCTTGTCCGCCGCCGGCTTCGCTTTGGCGCGCTGACGCAAATTGCTCGGCCGCGTCACAACGTTTCGCCCCGGACGCGGCATGGCCAGAGGCTCTACGCGCGGCTGGCCATGCCGCCGATGTCCAGCCAGTCGGCGCTACCGCATCGGCGGACTTATCGGTCCGACGGAGCAGGCAGACCTCCCCTGCACCAAGGAGGCAGGCCAGACGGGGAGGGAAAATTTGGCTGCTAAAACGTAGTTACTGACCTAACGATCAGTCGATGCCGGCGCTATAGGATTTGAACTTCGCGCCAACGCTGAATATGATGTCATATAGGGCATCCGCCCACTACATGGATAGGAATAGATAAGCAATGGCAACTGGTACCGTTAAGTGGTTCAACGATGCAAAAGGTTTTGGCTTCATCACTCCGGACGAAGGCGGCGACGATCTGTTCGCACACTTTTCCGCGATCAACTCCGGCGGCTTCAAGTCGTTGAAGGAAGGCCAGCGAGTGAGCTTCGATGTGATCTCCGGCCCCAAAGGCAAGCAAGCCTCGAACATCCTGCCGCAATAAGCGCGCAGCGATCCGCATGAAAAAAACCGGCGATTGCCGGTTTTTGTTTTTCAGCAAGGGAACCCTCGCGCCGTGATCACCGAACCCGGCCCTTGACTTCGGCCCTGTCCAATTGCCGGGATAGTCGGCTCGCCATGGTTGCCGCCAGATAGGCGCCGCGCTCAGCGCGGTGATCCAGAAGCTGGTGGGCCAGCCGGCGCAATAGGCCAGCGCGATGCCGGACCAGGTTTCACCAAGCGCCAGAACGGCGGCGAGCGCCACGCCGCATCCCAGCCACGGCGTCAGTTTCTGCGCGGCGGCGGCCGGCCCACCATCAGGGTGAAGACCAGCAGCACGCCGACGATCTGGATGCATTCCGCGATGGCCAGCGCCACGATGGCGAGAAACAGCATCGAAACCGTGCGCAGCGACACGCCCTTGGCCTCGGCCAGCTCCGGATGCAGACGAACACCAGCGGCCGGGGTGAGCAGCAGGCAGGCCGCGCCTAGGCCGGCCAGCGCCCACAGCGTGGCGGTATCCACCCCCAGCACATTGCCGAACAGCAGGGCTGTGGCCTGGGTGGCGTAGGCGGTGAAGAAGTGCAGGAACAGCATGCCCAGGCCCAGCGCCAGCGACAGAACGGTGCCGATGGCGATGTCGCTGCCTTGCAGCTTTTCCCCCATCGCGCCATGGTGACGCTGCCCAGCACGGTGACCAGGGGCAGCCCCCAGATCGGCGACAGCCCAATCAGCGCGTGCCCGGCGAAGGTCTGGCCGCGCATCACCAAAAAGAAGCCCGCCACGCAGGCCAGCAGCGCCACGATGCCGCCGGCGATGAAGGCGTTCAGCATGAAATCGTATTCAAACATCGTGACAGTGCTCTTTCTGGTCCACTTCGATCTCCCCAGCCATCACGAAGATACGGTTCTTCATCCGTACCACGTTTATGGCGGAACCGTACAGCCGCGACAGCACCGGCCGGGTGATCACCTCGTCCACGGTGCCCAGCGCGCCTGCCCGCGGCCCAGGTACAACACCTGGTCTATGGCGCCCAGCAGGGAGTTGAGCTCGTGGGCGCTGAACAGCACGGTGATGCCGAAATCCTGCTGGATGCGCCGCACCAACTCCACCACGCCATGCTGATGGCGCGGGTCCAGGCTGATCAGGGGCGCGTCCAGCAGCAACCGCTGGCGCTCGCCGCCGGAGGTTTCCGGCAGCGGCCGCCGCGCCAGTTCGAAGGCATCCACGGTTTCCAGCGCCCACGCCACCTCGCGCCGGGCGGCCTTGTCCAGGGTAGGCTGGCCACAGCGGTGGCCGTTGCAGGCGCTGGCGACAAAATCCCAGCCGCGCAACCGCATACTACCGACGTTGCTGCGCAGCTGCGGGATGTAGCCTATGGCCGGATTGCCGCGGCCAGCGGGCTGGCCTTGCACCCGGATACCGCCGCCGGCAGGCGGAATCAGGCCCAGAACGGCGCGCATCAGCGTGGTCTTGCCGATGCCGTTGGGACCCAGCACGCCGACGAACAGGCCCTGGCTTATCTCCAGGCTGACGTCCGACAAGACCGTCCTGCCGTGGAGGGAGACGGTCGCCCGCTGCAGTGACAGCGCGCTCACGGCTTGGCGCGCGCCAAGGCCAGGCTCAGCGCGTCCAACTGGCCGGTCATCCAGTCCTGGTTCGGCCGCGCGCCGCCGTTTGCGCTGTTGCTGCTCAAGGGCACGCAGTGGCCGAGCAACGCATGGCAAACGGCAACCCTGTACCGCCGGGCGCTCACACGGAGTCTGGCCATTGTGCGGCCCGCCACTCGTCAAGCCCGCGCGCATAGTCGTCCAGCCAGCGCGCTCCATCGACAGCCGGCAGCGTGCCGTTTGCCTGCAAAGACTGCTCCAGCCGCTCGGCCAGCTCGGCCAGCCCCGCGACTCCGGCAGTCAGCGCGGCGCCGCGCAAGCGGTGCGCGCGGTGTCGCGCCTGGATCCAGTTTTCTTGCTCAAGCGCCTGCTTCAAGTTCGCCAGGTCCGCGTGGCTCGACTCATAAAACAGCTGTCCCCATTGTGCGGCGGCGGCCGGCGGCGGCATCTCCAACGCCTCCTCGTCAGCATCGGAGTCCGTCCACATGTCCAGCACGTCGGCCAGTTCGCGAATGCGCAAGGGCTTGGTCAGGATGCCGTCCATCCCGCTTGCCAAACACTGATTCTGATGAGCCGGATCCGTTGCCGCGGAAATGGCGATGACGGGGATGTGGCTTAAGCCGCCCGCGGCTTCCCATTGGCGAATCCTTTGCGCCGTCTCGTAGCCGTCCATGCCCGGCATGTAGCAATCCAGCAGGATCACGTCGAAATGCATGCCCTCGTCCAGCAGCAGCAAGGCCGCCGGGCCGTTGTCGACCACGGTTGCCAGATAACCCAGCTCCTGCAGCTGCTGCCCGATCACCGCCTGGTTCATCGGCTGGTCTTCGACCAACAGCACCCGTCCTTTGCCGGAAGTGGCCGCCGGAGCGCCAGCCGGCGCGGCCTCGGGCGCAAGCGGCGGCGTCTCCTTGTCGGCCAACTGCACCGGCAGCGTCACGCTGATGGTGGTGCCCACGCCCAATTCGCTGTCAAGCAGGATGCTGCCGCCCATCAGCTCGACCAACTGCTTGCAGATGCTCAAGCCCAGCCCGCTTCCGCCGTAGCGGCGGGTGGTTGAGCTGTCCACCTGGGTAAAGGCGGTGAACAGCCGCGCTTGCTGCGGCTTGTCGATGCCGATGCCGCTGTCCCTGACGGTAATCAGCAGCTTGCCGCGCCCTCCTTCTACTTGATCCAGATGCAACAGCAAAGCCACCTCGCCCCGCTCGGTGAACTTGACGGCATTGGACAACAGATTGGACAAGATTTGCCGCATCCGTAGCGGATCCAGCATCACCGCCGCCTGGTCCAGCCCCGCAAGGGTCAAAGACCAGCCAAGCCCCTTGCTTTCCGCCTTCAGCCGGTTGCTATCCGCCACTCCCTGCGCCAGCAAGGCCAGGTCCACCGGCGCCAGCTCCAGCTGCACGCCGCGGGCCCCCATTCTGGACACGTCCAGCACATCGTCCAGCAGCTCCAGCAGATTGGTGGCCGAGGAGTTGGCCAGGCTGGAAAGCTCCCGCTGGCGCGGCGTCTGCGGCGTGCGCTGCAACAGCTCGATGGCCGCCAGCACCGCATTCATCGGCGTGCGGATCTCATGGCTCATCACCGCCAGGAACATCGACTTCGCCGCCTCGCTGGCCTCGGCAGCCCGCTGCGATCTGCGCGCCCGGAGCACCCAATACCCCAACAACAACAACAGCGTGCTCAAACCGATCAGGGTATTCGAGTAATAGCGGACAATCGCCCGCCAGGACGGCGCGCCCAACCTCAAGTTCTCGACCCAGTAGTCGTACATTTTGCCGGTGTCTTCGGCAGTGAGTTGCGCCAGCGACTTATCGATGATGGCGCGCAGTTCCGGATGGCGCTTGGACACGCCCATGCTGATGACCGCATACATTTCAGGGATGGTGCCGGCCAGGCTCAAGGTCTCCATGTATTTGCGCTCCATGATGGGCTCCAGCACCACATCGCTGCCCACCGCCGCATAGGCTTTGCCGCTCGCCACCGCCTCAAGCTCGTCTTCGGGATCGCTGGTCAATATCAGGCGTATGCCGGGGAAGTGCTCGCGCAGGTAGTTTTCATAACCGCCGCCGCCTTTTACCGCCACGGTCTTGCCGGCCAATACCGCGGGATCAAACACCATGGGCTTGTCCGGCGTCGTGACGATGACGGTGGTTCTGGCCAGATAAGGCACGGTCAGCAGTATCGCTTGCCGGCGCCCTTCCGAGATGAGACGCGACGAGACCATGGTGGCCAGAAAGACCCGGTCCTCCTTCATCTGCGGCAACGCATCCCTCCAGTTGCGGGCGGCCACCATCTTGAACTTCAAGCCGCTGATCCTCGAAATGGCTTCCAGATAGTCTCGGGTCAGGCCCTGGTGCTTGCCATCCTCAACATATTCGATCGGCCAATAGGGATCGACGGTGTACGGCACCACCGGATGCTGGCGCATCCATTGCCGCTCTTCCGGACTGAACGCCACTCCAGCGGGCGCCGCGGATGCCAGCGGTCCCCATACCGCCGCCGCCATCAATACTGTTCTCCACATCTCAATCATCCACCTTGCAAGCATCCACTGTTTTATGCCATCGCTGCCGGAAAAGACAGCGGCTGACGTCGGCAAGCCGCGAGCATGCCAGAGATGGGCATGCCTGGTAACACCCTGTTTCTTTTGAGAATAGTCTCATGGAGGCCGGCAACACCTTCCTCAATAATGCCAACCTTCGGAACGAGCCCTGTCCGGGAGCGCATTGTTTTTTCATTGCCGCGGCGGAGCTCCCAATCCTGGAGAGTTGCGATGAAACCTATCTTGTCAGCCTGTTTGCTGATCAGCCTGGCCGCGCCGGTCCACGCAGCGCCGGCCATCAATATCGGCGCCATGTACGAGTACCTGGACGCGGACGCCGGCACCCTGCTCAAGCGGGTGCGCAATAGCGGCGACAGCACCGCTTTCGTGAAAGTGGCGGTTGCGGAGATCGTGTATGGCCAGGATGGCCAGCCCAATGAATTGCCGGTCGGCACAGAACAATTGAGCCTGGGCCAGATCAACGGCCTGATCGCGAGTCCGGCGCGGCTGATCGTGCCTGCAGGCGGCATGCAGGCCAGCCGCCTGCTGTATCTGGGACCGCGCGATCAGGAGCGCTATTTCCGGGTGCGTTTCTCCCCGGTGCTGCCAGACAAGCAAAACGCGTTCGACATCGGCGACGCCGCCGCCAGGCAATACCAGGACTCGCTCAGCGCCGGCGTCAACGTGCTGACCGGTTATGGCGCCATCGTCATCGTCAGGCCGAAAACGCCGCATTACGACACGCAATTGCAGGACGGCGCCAACAGCTACACCGTGCGCAACAACGGCAACAGCACCGTCATCCTGGATGCGTTCTACGACTGCGCCGCAGCCGGCAAAACCTGCGATACCCCGACCAAGCACCACGTGCTGCCCCACAGCAGCAAGAGCTTCATCAAGGTCGACGGTCATGGCTACAAGTTCGAACTGATCGAGGGCAGCAGCCGGCAGGCAGTCGCCTTCGGCCAATGACTCAACCCCGCTGCAATTTTTCACTCTGACGATAAGGAGACCCATCATGTCCACCCAGAAACTTCTGATCGGCGCCGCGCTCTCGGCAGCCATGCTGTCCTACGCCGCCATGGCGGAGCAGCAGCCGCTGCAGATCAGCGTCACGGCCAACATCCCGACCGACAGTTTTTACGTGCAGCCGCTGGCGGACTGGCATTTGAAGGACCAAACCCTGTCCTGGGACCCCCGCCGCGAAGTCCTGAAACCAGTCAACAACATGCTGGACATGAAAAGCACGATAGGCGCGATCCAGGGCTATCTGGAAGCCCCGGCCGAACTGTATGGCAGCGGCAGCGACAAGATTCCCATGGTCGTCGAAATCAATGACCAGCCGATGAAAGTCGGCGTCGCCAAGAAAGCGCAGATCCTGACGGCCACCCAGGCCAAAGACATCAGCCGCCTCAACCTGAACATCTCCGCGCCCAAACCGGAAGCAGGCTTCAAGCCTGGCCGCTACTCCGGCAGCGTCAACCTGATGTTCGAGAGCGTTGCGCCCACCCAGGGCAACTGATCGCCATGTAGCTCGCTCTGCCACTCAACAGGGGCGTGGATACGCCCCTCTTTCTTTTTCTGGTCAGTCCCATGTTCTCCCTTGCCCGTCGTGTCGCGGCCTTGGCCGCCTTATTCCGTTGCGCCTATTGCCTGGCCGGCGCCCCGGCGCCGGCCATCAACGGCCAATTGCCGTTGCTGGCGCAGGCGGCCAGCCTGCCGGCCGAATTCCGCGACCATTTCTTCGAGGTGCCGCTGGCCGCCCGCGTGGAAAAAGACGGGCAAGCGCTGGGCGACGCGATGGTGCTGCTCACACGCGAGGGCACCGTGCAACTGCTGAGCTTCACCGATGCCGGCGACAGCCAGCAGCCCGCCGCCGAGCGGCAAAAGTGGGCCGAGGCGCTCAGCCGCCCCCTTGCGCTGGGCGACTGCCAGAGCAACTGTCCGCTCGGACTGCTGGCCATCCATTACAGCCTGGAAAACTCGCAACTGTCGCTGCTAACCAACGCCGCCAGTCGGCAACAGGCTGCCGCGCGTTATCACGCGCTGCCGCCTGGCGGCAGCCAGGGGCTGATTCTCGGCAACCACCTCAATCTCGCCGGCGGCGGCGGGCAAAATCTGTCCGGCCGCTACGCGATGGATCTGCAAGGCAGCTTGGGCTACTGGAGCGCATTGGGCAGTCTGCAACTGGAACGCGGCGGCGATGGCCAACTGCGCCAAAGCCTGTCGCAACTGTATGCCCAGCGCGAACTGGACGGCCATTTCATCCGCGTGGGCCTGTTCAACCCCGACGGTCAGGGGCTGCTGCGCCAACTCGGCACCCAGGGCAAGCGCGCCGATGCCACGATCGGGGTAATGGCGGGCAGCTCGGACGCTTTGCTGGCGGACAGCATGCACCCCAGCCTGTATCCGGTGTACGTCTCCGCCAACCGCGAAGCCACGGTGGAAATCTACCGCAACGGCGTGTTGATCAATAGCCAGCTGGTATCCCCGGGGCTGCAGTTGCTGAACACCCTCAACCTGCCTGCCGGCATTTATCCGGTAGAGGTGCGTTTGCTGGAGGACGGCGTCCAGGTGTCGCGCAGCGAAGAACTGATCTACAAGCCCAGCCAATGGAGCAATCCGGAGCAACGCTGGCGCTACAGCGCGTTTGCCGGCCAGCAGCGCGGCCTGTTTGGCGACGATGCTCAATCCGCCGACGGCAGCCTGGCCATCGGCGGCAGCCTCAACTACCTGCTGCACCCGCGGGCGGTGCTGGGCCTGTCGGCGCAGCAAATCGGCGGACAGCGCCAGTTCGGCGCCGCGCTGGATTGGGACCTCGGCGACAGCGTCAAGCTGTACGCCAACCTGTTCCACACCACCGGCTATGGCAGCGGCTTCGATGTCCAGTCGATGTGGAGCTATAGCCAGGGCAGCGTCGTGCTCAGCCACAGCCGCAGCCAACTGAGCACAGGCGGCAGTGACGGCAGCGGCGCGTTCTGGCTGATGGCCAGTCGCAGCGCGCTCGCCATCAGCCACCGCCTGAGCGACAACAGCAGCCTGACCGCCCGGCTGTCGCACAGCGCCAATGGCGGCCTAAGCCTGGACCTTGGCCTGGATCGCCGGCACAAGCTGTTTGGCAACGAAGCCACCTGGCGCGTATCCGCCTTCGACCGCGCTACCGCCGGCAGCCCACGCAATCGGGGCGTGGAATTGTCGCTGAACATGAGCCTGGGCCGGGAAAACCGCAGCTACAACGCCAGCGTGGGCAGCCGCAGCGGCAGCCAGGGCGGGCGCGACCATTACGCCAGCGTTTCGGTGCAGCAAAGCCTGGACAACAGCTGGTTGAGCGGAGTCGCCGCCACGGCCAGCGCCGACGGCTATGGCCTGGGCCTGAGCGGCAACGCCCAGTTCCAACACCCCTTGCTGCGCGGCGACGCCTATCTGCAGCGTTCCTCGCTGAACGGCCGGCTCAGCGGCGGCCTCAATCTAGAAAACACCGTGGCCATCGGCGGCGGCGGCGTCGCGGCCAGCGGCGATGCGGCCGCCTTTGGCTCCGATACCGGGCTGATCGTCGATGTCGAATCCGACCTGCCCGCGGTGGCGCTGCGGGCCGACGACAGCCAGGGAGGGAGCGTGCGGCTGCATCCTGGACGCAACTTCATTCCGGTCACCGCGTACAAGGCCGGCAGCGTGCAGTTCGACTTTGCCGGAAGCAGCGCGCCAGCGGTGGCGATCCAGCCCGCCAGCCACAACTATCACCTGAACAAGGGCGGCGTGGCCTACCTGCAGGTTCGGGTGCTGAAGACAGTCACCGTACTGGGTCGCTTGCTCAACGCTGCAGGCCAGCCGCTGCGCGGCGCCCAGGTGATCAATCACGCCGGCCGCACTCTCAGCGAGGCCGACGGCTTCTTCAGCATCGAGATGAGCGAGAGCGCGCCGACGCTGGAAATCCGCCACCAGGCGGCCACGGCTTGCCAGTTCCGGCTTGATCCCGGACAGCCGCGCCGGGAGAGCGACACATTGCTGGCTGGCGAGTTGCGTTGCCGCTGAGCCTCGCCCCAGCGGCCCCTGCGAAGGTGAGCAAGTTTGAGAATGGTCTGATGGAGCGCGGGCATTTGCCCGCGCAACAATATGCCTTTGGCCCAACACGGCCAGACGGCAATCTGAAAGGATAAACCGAGATGATAATGAAGCTGAGACCCGACCCGCCTCGCGCTGCGGCTTATTTGCGCCGCTTATGGCTAGCCATCCTGCTCTGTCTCCCGCTTAGCCAGCCGGCGGCGGCGGCGGAAGCCACGGTATATGCAGAACTGAATGCATCCTTGTTCAAGCCGGGCCAGAACCAATTCGGCAACAAAGTTCCATTGCCTCCGGGAGGCTGTTCACGGCCGGGCAGCGGCTGCAGCACCTCTTATTATGGCGTAGAGGCCAATCTGGGAACCATAAAAAAGCAGATCAACCGGAGCAGCTCAGACCCTAAACACCATATCTATCAGGCAATCGATACAACGTATAAAGAGATAAAACTTTATTCCGGTCCAAACGAGGCAGTCGTCAAATTCAGAATCACTGCGTTTTCAGAAAACTACCAGAAGAATCACTATGGCGGTTCTTTGTATGAAGAATTAAATTTTGGCAATATGATTGGCAGCTGTCAACAAGTGCAAGGGTACAACACCACGGCAAACTATCAATTTGAATGGAGCCATCCGCAGGGACAAAAAAGTGTTTGTTACAAAAGAGTTGCCACAAACAACCATTATATCAATATTTCTTCGTCACACTTCAAATATGAACTGATTGCGCTGAACCCAACCGGACTCGACAATGGCACTTATTATGGCGAAGTGACTTATACCGTTGGCGATGGACAGCAAGTGGATCTCGGCCATGCTGATTATGGCGGCAACCGCTCCTTGACCATCAAGATAGCGGCCACGGTAAAGAACGAGTTTCAGGTCAGATTTCCTGCCGGTTCGGAGCGCGCAGCGCTGGAGCCGGCAGGCGGCTGGCAAAGTTGGTTACAACAAGGCAGCGTGCCCGCCAAACTCAGCCGGGATCTGGGATTCAGCCTGTCCAGCTCGGCCCGGTTCAGCATGCATTTGTTTTGCCAATACTACAGCGGCGGTGGCTGCGCATTGCGCCGGGACAATGGTGGCGGCGAGGTGCCGATACAGGTTGCGGTCAGCATGCCTGGCGTGCATTCGAGCCAGGGAGGAGCGCCGGCAAGCCGGTATCCGCTCGGCATGTCTCGCAGAGAATTCCAACCCTCGGGCCAGGTCTCGACCAGCGCGGCGCAATTGCATTTCGAAATGCAACGCTCGGACATGGCCGCCATTGTCCGGCAACCCGGCGCGCGCTATCGCGGCGATGTCACCGTCGTTTTCGACGCCAGCCTGTAGGAGCGCCGGATGATGATGAAGCGGACGATGCTGCCGTTCTGCGCGCTATTGGCCGCGCTGGCGGGAAGCGCTCACGCCGAACCGGTTGAACACAGGGTCAGCGTGGAAGTGCAAGTGCCAAATGAAGTGTTCTATGTCACGGCTGTCGGCGGCTGGACCGGCGCGGCCCAGCTGCTGCAGTGGGATAGGGCCGGTCGCCGCTTGCAGCCATTGCAGCAATGGCTGGAAATGAGAAGCACCATGGGTTCGATTACCGTCAAGGTTGACGGCGAGACGGTCTTGGCCGACGGCGAACAAAAGATCCCGCTGCACATTAAGCTGGACAGCGGTCAGCGACGCTGCGAAGTGTTTCGCCATGATGGCGGCGCCTCGGCCGACTGCCTGGTGCTGAACGCCGCCGAGGCGGCTTCAAACCGGCGGGTCAGTCTGGAAATCATTCCCAGCCATCCCGCCGGCGGCTATCAGCCAGGCGTCTATCACGGCGTGATCAATCTACTGTTTGAAAGCGCGCTGTAGGCCGGCAATGGCCATCGATGGATGCAGCTGCGGGAGCCGCATTGCCGTGGCCCGGCAACAGACATATAAAGAAACAGCCCCTCCATGCAGCGTCGTGATCTCCAATGACCGTCCTGAAGCCCCCCCTGCGCCTGATGCTGCTGGACGATCATGCGGTTGTGCTGCAAGGCTTGAGTTATCGGCTGTCGCAAGAGCCCGACTTCGCCATTGTCGGCGCGCATGCCAGCAGCAAATCGCTGCTGTCGGCGCTACGGAAACAAACAACGGATGTCATTGTGCTGGACTACTCCTTGCAGCCGGAAGACATCGATGGGCTCAACCTGATCCGCGCGCTGACCACCCGTTTTCCGCAAACCGCCGTTCTCATCATGTCAGCGCACTACAACACCGCCACCGTGGCGCTGGCTCTGCGCGGCGGGGCACGCGGCTTTGTCGGCAAGCAGCAGGATCTGGACGAGTTGGTGACGGCCATCCGGACGCTGGCCCAGGGGCAGGTCTACCTCAATCCGGCCATGGCGACGGAGCTGGCCAGCGCCATGCAGGCCGAGAGCGTGCCGGCCCCAGGCAGCCGGCACGCGTCCGCCGCGATCGGCGCCATGATCCGCCTGTCGGAGCTGTCGCCGAAGGAGCAGGAGGTGATCCGCTGCTTCATGGAGGGCATGACGGTCAGCCAGATTGCCGAGAAGTTCGCCCGCAGCATCAAGACCATCAGCGGGCAAAAACAGACTGCGATGAGAAAGCTGGGGCTGAAGGCCGACCACGAGCTGTATATCCTGCGAGATGAGCTGAACCAGCCCTAGCATCGGCTCTTGCCAAGCACTTGGCAACCGGCGCAGCCTGGCTACGCCGGCTCCGGCAGGCCATGGGCGGCCCGCGCCTTCCGGCATTGCTCCGACCCCTCCTCCACCTGCCGGCAGGCGCCGGGGCGCAGCGGGTAAATGCCGCACGACACCTCCCGCCCCAGCTCGCCCCGCAAGGCGGCGCAGCGCGGCGCATGCGACCAGGTACCGCGCATGCAGCGGGTCCAGTCGTTGACTTTTTCGGTGAGATGGCTGGGAACCAGGCCGCCGCCGTCATCGGCTTCGGCCCAATAGAAGGAGACGCGGAAATGGGCGCAGCAGGCGCCGCAAGACTGACAGGAATTGCTTTTTTCACTCATGGCAAGCAAGAAAAACAGTTGGATCACGCCCCATCGCCAAGGGCAAAAATGCGATCCGGGTATTCTGTCAGAGCGGCGAACACGCCTCAAGTAAAACTATTTTGATGCCCCGGACACGGTCTGGCCCAGGCTCTCCAGCCACTGCGCGGCGCCCAGTCCGGCCGCCCGGCCGCTGGCGAAACAGGCCGTCAGCAGATAACCGCCGGTGGGCGCTTCCCAGTCCAGCATTTCGCCGGCGCAGAACACGCCTGGCAGCGCGGTCAGCATCTGATTGCCGTCCAGCGCGGCAAAGCTCACCCCGCCGGCGGTGCTGATCGCCTCGTCCATTGGCCGCGCCGCCGTCAGCGTCAACGGCAGGCGCTTGATCGCCGCCGCCAGCGTCGGCAGGTGCTGGAAGCCGTCCTTGTCCAGGCATTCGCGCAACAGGCCTGCGCGCACGCCCTTGAGATTCAGCCGGCTTTGCAGATGGCTGGACAAGGAGCGCGAACCGCGCGGATGGGTCACCTCCGCCAAGACCCTGGCCTCGTCCCAAGCCGGGATCAGGTCCAGATGACAGGTGGCGCGGCCATTGCGGCCGATTTCGTCGCGCAGCAGCGCCGAGCAGGCGTAGATCAGACTGCCTTCGATGCCGCTCTCGGTCACCACGCACTCGCCCACGCGCTGGAACACCCGGCCTTCATCGTCGCTGAAGGACAGGCCTACCGCCTTCACCGGCTCGCCGGCGAACTTCTCCGCGAAATGCGCACTCCAGTCCACATCGAAACCGCAATTGGACGGCAGCAACGGCGCGGTGGCCACGCCCTTTTCCGCCAGCCACGGCAGCCAGCGGCCGTCCGAGCCCAGCTTCTTCCAGCTGCCGCCGCCCAGCGCCAATAGCAGCGCGTCGGCCTTGACCGCCAGTTCGCCGTCCGGCGTCGCGAAGCTCAAACTGCCGTCCGCCAGCCAGCCTTGCCAACGGTGGCGGACATGGAAACGCACGCCGGCCTCGCGCAGCCGCGACAACCAGGCGCGCAATAGCGGCGCGGCCTTCATCTCGCGCGGAAACACCCGGCCGGAGCTGCCGACGAAGGTTTCCACCCCCAGGCCGTGCGCCCAGCCGCGCAAGGCGTCGGCGTCGAATCCGGCCAGCAAGCGCTCCATCTCGGCCTGGCGCCCGCCATAACGGCCGACAAATGCCGGATAGGGTTCGGAATGGGTGAGGTTGAGGCCGCCGATGCCGGCCAACAGGAACTTGCGGCCCAGGGAAGGCATGGCGTCGTACACATCCACCTGGATGCCGCGCCCGGCCAAGGCCTCGGCCGCCATCAGTCCCGCCGGCCCGCCGCCGATAATGGCGACGCCGCGCCCTGCCTTTTCGCTCATGTCCATTCCCCAAGCCGCTGAATCTGTTTCGTTTTCACAATAGACCTCGCCGCCGCAACCGGCCGCGAGGGCGCGATTGTTGCAGAAATTCCCGCCAAACCCAAGCGTTCTGTCCCGCCGGCGCGATATTCCCGGATGTTGGCAAGACTTATCCGCGCATTGTTTGATCCAAGCCAGATGCCCGATTCGGCCGCCCCACTAGAATTCCTACGGCATAGCCCCGTCCGCATTGCGGCGGCGGCAACAATAGACAAAGGAGAGGGGCGGCGCGCCGCCCCGAGCAAGACCATGAGAAAATTTTCCGACTGGCCGATCTGGCTGCGGCTGACAGGCGCCATCTGGAGCTGCCTGATCGTGGCATGGGGCGGACTGATCGCCTGGGAAACCCAGGCCAGCCGCCAGATAGCCGTGGAGCAGGCCAAGGATCTGGCCCACAGCATGAACGAAATGACGCTGGCCGGCCTGACCGGCATGATGATCACCGGCACCGTCGGCCAGCGCGACGTGTTTCTCGACCAGATCCGCGAACTGTCCGCCGTGCGCGACCTGCGAGTGATACGCGGCGACGCCGTCAGCAAGCAGTTCGGTCCCGGCAACGCCGGCGACAAGGCCAAGCCCGGCGATGACGTGGAGCGCGCCGCGCTGCGGGACGGCAAGCCGCACATTCAGATCGAATCCACGCCGCAGTTGGGCGAGCACCTGCGCGTGGTCTACCCCGCCATCGCCTCCGGCAACTACCTGGGCAAGAACTGCCTGTCCTGTCACCAGGTGGCGGACAAGACCCCGCTGGGCGTGGTCAGCATGCGCATATCATTGGAAAAACCCTATGCCGCGGTGGACAGCTTCCGCACCCAAAGCATCCTGTTCGCGCTGTTCGCCTCCTTGCCCATGCTGGCGGTGGTGTATCTGTTCATCCGCCGCTTCGTCACCCGGCCGTTGCAGGAAATGTCGGCCGGGCTGTCGGAACTGGCCAAGGGAGAAGGCGACCTCACCCGCCGCCTGCCAGCCGCGCATAAGGACGAAATCGGCATCACCGCCAGCCACTTCAACCGCATGCTCGGCACCGTGGCCGACCTGGTGCGCCAAGTGAGCGACTCCGCCAACGCGGTGGCGCAGTCATCGCGCCGGCTGTCTAGCGGCGCCAACCAGTTGGCGGCCAGCTCGCACCGGCAGAACAGCCAGTCACAAGCCGCCGCGGAGGCGGTGGAGCAACTGGCCTCGCACATCGGCGAGATCGCCGGCAAGGCGGAGCATGTCAGCGATGGCGCCGAGGAAAGCCTGCAGAGATCGGAACAGGGCCGGCTGAGCCTGCAGCAACTGCAGCAGGAAGTGGGACAAGTGCAGGACGCGGTGCAATTGATGGCGCAGGCCGAAAGCGACCTCGCCAACTCCACCGCCATCATCACCAGCATGACCCGCGAGGTGCGCGAAATTGCCGAGCAGACCAATCTGCTGGCGCTCAACGCCGCCATCGAGGCGGCGCGCGCCGGCGAGCAGGGCCGCGGCTTCGCCGTGGTGGCGGACGAGGTGCGCAAGCTGGCGGAGAAATCGGCCAAATCCGCCAGCGAAATCGACACCGTCACCAGCTCGCTGAACGGCAAGACCCACGCGGTGCGCCAGGCGGTGGCCGCCAGCCTGCAATCGCTGGACGCCAGCCGCCAGTCCGCCGACAGCGTGGCCAGCGTGCTGGCCGCCGCCAACCAGTCTGTCGCCGCCGTGCGCGGCGGGCTGAAACAGATCGTCGAGGTCACCGAACAGCAGCGCCGCACCAGCCAGATGGTGAACGAGAACATCGACGCCATCGCCGGCATGGCGCGCACCAACGACGCCGACATCCAGCAGACGGTGGGTGCGGCCGAAGAGCTGGAAACGCTGGCCAAGCGGCTGATCGATTCGGTCTCCCGCTTCAGGGTGTGAGAGGATAGGCCGGCAAAAACGGCGGCATCTGATAAAACTAGATAGGAAGTCCCCAGCGCCCGGCTCCGCCGGGCTTTTTTCACACAAAATGCGCCGGGCATTTGGCCGCGAGCCTCACTGCTGTTACACTGCCCAGCCTTTAGCCAACCGCGCCAAGTCATTGTGAAACCAGCTGCTTTTTCCACCCTGCCCCTGCCCGCCCCCTTGTTGTCCAACCTGGACAGCCTGGGCTACCACCAGATGACCGCCATCCAGGCCGCCAGCCTGCCCGCCATTCTGGAAGGCCGCGACCTGATTGCTCAGGCCAAGACCGGCAGCGGCAAGACGGCTGCGTTTGGACTTGGCCTGCTGGCCAGCCTCAATCCGCGCTGGTTCGGCGTGCAGGCGCTGGTGATGTGCCCGACGCGCGAACTGGCCGACCAGGTGGCGCAGGAAATCCGCCGCCTGGCGCGCGCCATCGACAACATCAAGGTAGTGACGCTGACCGGCGGCTCGCCGATGGGCCCGCAGATAGGCTCGCTGGAACACGGTGCCCACATCGTGGTGGGCACGCCGGGCCGGCTGCAGGACCACCTGTTCCGCGAAACGCTGAACCTCACCGGCGTGAAGACGCTGGTGCTGGACGAGGCCGACCGCATGATAGACATGGGCTTCATCGAGGAAATCGTCGGCATCGTCCGCGCCTGCCCGAAAACCCGCCAGACCATGCTGTTCTCCGCCACCTATCCGGAAGACATCCGCAAGGCCAGCGCGCAATTCCTGAAAAACCCAGTGGAAGTGAAGGTGGAATCGCTGCACAAGGCCGACCACATTGAGCAGTGGTTCTACAAGGTCCAGCCGGAAACCCGGCTGGAGACGGTCAGCCGTATCCTCAAGCACCTGCGCCCCACTTCGGCGCTGGCCTTCTGCAACACCCGCGAGCGTTGCAAGGAACTGGTGCGCGAGCTGCAGGATCAGGGCTTCAACGCGCTGACCCTGCACGGCGATCTGGAGCAGCGCGAGCGCGACCAGATCCTGCTGCGCTTCGCCAACAAGAGCGCCACCGTGCTGGTGGCCACCGACGTGGCGGCGCGCGGCCTGGACATCAAGGAACTGGACGTGGTGATCAACGTCGACGTCACCCACGATCCGGAAATCCACATCCACCGCATCGGCCGCACCGGCCGCGGCGAACAGCACGGCCTGGCGCTGACGCTGGCCACCGACAGCGAGGCCAAGCGCCTGGTGCAGATCGAAAACTACCAGCAGGCCGACCTGACCTGGGCCGACGTGGAAGAGCTGACCCCGGCCCCGGGCGGCCCGCTGCTGCCGCCGATGGTGACGCTGGAAATCGCCGGCGGCAAGCGCGAGAAACTGCGCCCGGGCGATCTCTTGGGCGCCCTCACCGGCGAAGCCGGTTTCACCGGCAGCCAGATCGGCAAGATCAATATCTTCGAATTCGCCAGCTTCGTCGCGCTGGAGCGCAGCATCGCCGAGGCGGCGATGGCCAAGCTGTCGCAAGGCAAGATCAAGGGCAAGCAGTTCAAGATGCGTTTGATCGGCTGATCCCAGCCCTCCCCGGCGTCAAAAAGGCCACCCGCTCCCGGATGGCCTTTTTTGCGTCGCCGCATCTCAGAACGGCTTATCCCCCAGTATCGTCGCCCGATGCATCACCCGCCTCGCCGGGCGATAGTCGTCCACCGCGTAGTGGGTGGTGCAGCGGTTGTCCCAGAAGGCCACGTCGCCCTCCTGCCAGCGCCAGCGCACGCTGAACTCAGGCCGCGCCTGGTGAGCGAACAGGAATTGCAGCAGCGCCCGGCTCTCGGCCTCCGGCAACTCGTTGATCTCGCTGGTGAAGCCCTCGTTGACGAACAGCGCCTTGCGGCCGCTTTCCGGGTGGATGCGCGCCACCGGGTGGCTGAGCGGCGGGTGCTGCCGCCGCGCCTCCTCCCAGCGCTGGCGGTCGGCCGGGCTTTGGCCGTAGCGCTTGAGCGGGAAGGAGCGGGTGAAGTCATGCGTGGCGGTCAGCCCGTCCAGTAACGCCCGCATCCGCTCCGACAAGGCCTCCCAGGCGGCGGTGCCGCTGGCCCAAAGGGTGTCGCCGCCGAACTCCGGCAACTGCCGCGCCGCCAGCACCGCGCCCAGCGGCGGGGTTTCGATGAAAGTGACGTCGGTATGCCAGATGGCGTTGTCTTGCAAATCCACCGCCTCGGTGTCCAGCACCATGATCTGGCGCGCGTCCGGATGCTGCGGATATATAGGATGGGTGTGCAGATCGCCGAAACGGACGGCGAAATTGCGCTGCTGCAACGGCGTGATGTCCTGGCCGCGGAAAAACAATACCTGGTGCCGCAGCAAGGCGTCGCGGATCTCGCGGTGCAGACTGTCGCTCAGAGGCCGGGCCAGGTCCACGCCCTCCACGATGGCGCCCAGCGCCGGGCTGAGGCGGGTCAACTGCAAACTCATTTCTCACTCCTTTTAATTGTTATGGCCATGCCAAGGCGCCAGACGGCGCTGGATGGCGCGCAGACCCAATTCCAACGCGAAGGCGACGACGGCGATCACCAGGATGCCCAGCACCACCACGTCGGTAACCAGGAACTGCGCGGCCGACTGCACCATGAAGCCCAGCCCGCGGGTAGCCGCCACCAGCTCCGCCGCCACCAGGGTGGACCAGCCGGCGCCCAGGCCGATGCGGATGCCGGTGAGGATCTCCGGCAAGGCTTCCGGCAGCACCACCAGCCGCAGCAACTGGCCGCGCCCGGCTCCCAGGCTTTGGGCGGCGCGCAGCCGGTTGCGGCTGACCTGGGCCACGCCGTGGCAGGTGGCGATCACCACCGGGGCCAGGATGGCCAGGAAGATCAGCAGCACCTTGGACAGTTCACCGATGCCGAACCAGATCACGATCAGCGGCAAGTAGGCCAGCGGCGGCACCGGCCGGTAGGCTTCTATGACAGGATCAAGCAAGCCGCGTGCCAGAGGGCTGATGCCCATCAGCGCGCCCAACGGTATTCCCAGCGCCGCCGCCGCCAGCAAGGCCAGCACGATTCGCTGCAGGCTGGCCGCCAGATGCTGCCACAAGGTGGCATCCATGAAGCCCTGTCCAGCCACCAGCCGCAGCTTGAGCAGCACCGCCTCCGGCGCGGGCAGGAACAAGGGCGCGATCCAGCCACTGTGCGCCAGCAGCCACCAGCCGCCCAGCAGCAGCAGGAAGCTGCCCGCGCTGAGCCAGGCCCGTGCCGGCAATCCGCCGCGTGCGGCCGGCCTGGCATCGGGCCGGGACGCCATGGTCAACAGTTCCCGCTCGGCCGCGGTTTCAATGCCATTCATGCCGCGCTCCCCTCTGGCAGGCGCTGCGCGAACAAAGCCGCCAGCAACTGCTCGCGCAATTCGATGAAAACCGGATCGGACTTGATGGACCTGGCCGGCTCGCCGTCGCGGTAACGCCGGCTGAACGGCAGCCGCAGCCGCTCGACGATGCGGCCGGGGCCCGGCGACATCAGCACCAACTCGGTAGCAAGGAACAATGCCTCTTCGATATCGTGGGTAATCAGGAAGATGCGGCGGCCGGACTGCCGCCATACCTTGAGCAGCAGCTCCTGCATCTGCTCGCGGGTGAAGGCGTCCAGCGCGCCGAAAGGCTCGTCCAGCAGCAGCGCCCGCGATGGGCTGGCCAGCGCCCGGGCAATGCCCACCCGCTGCTTCTGGCCGCCGGACAATTGCCAAACCTGGCGATCACCCGCTTCGGCCAGGTCCACCTGCCGCAGCACCTCGTCGGCGCGCGCCCGCCTGTCCGGCTTGGCCGCGCCCTGCAGACGCAGGCCGAAAGCCACGTTGTCGCGCACGTTCAACCAGGGCAGCAGCGCATCGTGCTGGAACACCACCGCGCGGTCGGCGCCGGGCCGGCGGACGGGCTTGCCGTCGAAGCTGACCGCGCCGCCGCTGGGCTGGACGAAGCCGGCGAACAGATTGAGTAAGGTGGTCTTACCGCAGCCGGACGGCCCCAGCGCCACCGTCAGATCGTCCGGGCCGATATCCAGCGTCACCTCGGACAGCGCCGGCTGCGCCTGGCCCGGATAGCGCACCGACACCCTGTGGACCGACAGGCTCATCGCTTACCTCGCGGTCTTGACGAAACGGTTGGTCACGTACGGACCATAATCGGCCTGCAGCGCATCCACCTTGCCCTGCGCCTTGAGGAAGGCCGCGGTCTTGCCCACCGCCTGCACAAACGGCGACTGCAGCAGCGCGGCCTGCTCGTCGCGGCTCAGGAAGCGGTTGCCGCGCAGGCCGGCCACCACGTCCGGCACCGCCGCGCCGGTCAGCCGGCCAATCTTGGCGATATTGTCGGCATTGGCGATGAAGGCCTGGGGATTGGCCAGGTACTGGCCGATGGCGTCCAGCGACACCTTGGCGAAGCGAGAGACGAATTCCGGATGCTTGGCGGCGAAGTCCTGGCGCACCACCCAGATATCGTAAGTCGGCGCGCCCCACTCAGCCACCTGGCGCGAAGTGGCCAACACCTTGCCGCCGGCCTTCAGCTTGCCCAGCGCCGGGTCCCAAACATAGGCGGCGTCGATGTCGCCGCGTTGCCAGGCGGCGGTGATCTCGCCTGGACGCAGATTGAGCACGTTCACCTTGGCGGCGTCGATATTCCAGTGCTTGAGCGCGGCCAGCAGACTGTAATGGGTGGTGGAGACGAAGGGCACCGCCACCTTCTTGCCCACCAGATCCTGCGGCTTGGCGATCCCGCTGCCTGAGCGCGCCACCAGCGCCTCGGCGCTGCCGATCTCGTCCGCCACCAGAAAGGTCTGGATAGCCAAGCCGCGGCTGGCGGCGGCGGCCAGCGGGCTGGAACCGATATTGCCGATGGCCACGTCGCCTGAGGCCAGCGCGGCGATCAGTTCCGCCCCGCTTTCAAACTTGCGCCAATGAATCCGGCTACCGGTGGCTTTTTCATAGGCGCCGTCGGCCTGCGGAATCTTGGTCGGGTCGATGCCGGTCTGGTAGCCGATGGTGACGATATCAGCGGCCGACGCCGCGCCGGCCAGCAGCAGGGCGGCGGAAAGAAACAGACGGGAAAGCAAGCGCGGTTTTGCCATGATGGTATCCACTGGTAAGGTTGCAAACGCCAAACCAATCTAACAAGCACCATCGATGAAGCTAAGCAATTAATCCTGGTTTGCTTATCAGGTTCTTGCAGAAAAACCGGACGCCAAAATGAAAACAGGGCCATGCGGCCCTGTCCGGTCTTCCCCGACCCTCTTGTGTCTCACACCTGGTATTGCGCCACCGTCTTCTGGATGTGGCCGGCCTGCTCCTTCAACTGCTGCGCGGAACTGGCCGAGTCGGACGAGGCCTTGGAGTTGGCCTCGGCCATCTGGGCGATCTGCTCCACTTTCTGCGCGATGGTGTTGCTGGCGCTGCCCTGCTCGACGATGCTGTCAGATATCTCCGCCACCAGCTGCACGCCCTGCGCGGAGTTGGTCTTGATCTGCTGGATGGCCTCGCTGGCGCCGCGCGCCTTCTCCGCCTCCATGTTCACCCGCTCCACCACCTGCTGCATGCCGTTCACCGCCGCCTGCGTGCCCTGCTGCATCTTGTCTATCACGCCGGATATCTCGGTGGTGGAGCTGGCGGTGCGCTCGGCCAGCTTGCGCACCTCGTCCGCCACCACCGCGAAGCCGCGGCCCATCTCGCCGGCCCGCGCCGCCTCGATCGCCGCGTTCAGCGCCAGTAAATTAGTCTGGTCGGCAATGTCCTTGATCACCCCCAGCACCGTGGCGATGGTGTCGCTGTCTTCCCGCAGCCGGCCTATGCGCTCGGCGGCGCCGTGGATAGACTCCGCCACCGCGCTGATGCCGTCCACCGTGCCCATCACCACCCGGCTGCCGCGGTCGGCTATCTCGCCGGCCTCGCGCGCCTGCAGATTGGCCTCGCGCGCGCGGTCGGCCACATGGTTGATGCTCACCGTCACCTGCTCCACCGCCGCCGCCATCGCCGACGCCGACTCGCTCTGCTGCACCGAGCTATGGGCGATATGGCCCGACGAATCCGCCATATGGACAATGGCGCTTTCCATGGTGCTGACGCTATGGCGTATTTCCTGAAAGCTCTGCTGCAAGCGGCCCATCAACTCGTTGAAGGCGGTGGCCATCTTGCCGATCTCGTCCATCCTCTGCACCGGCGCCCGCAGCCGGAAGTCCAGCGAGGTGCGCACCGACTGCATGGTGCCCAATATCTGCGCCAGGCTGCTGCGGATATTGAAATAGAGCTGGGCGCTCAACAGGCCGCAAACTAGGATAGCCGCCGCGATGAGCGCGGTGGACTGCCAGATTGCGCCCTGGTAGGCCGTGTCGTTATCCTTGCTCAAGCCTTCCGCCAATGTGTAGTTGAACTCGATATGGTCGATCAGAGCCTGATTCAAGGCCTTGGCTTCCGCCGCCATGTCGCCGGTCATCAGCTTGTCCGCGCCGGCCACATCGTTGGCCTGCGCCAGCTGCAAATATTTTTCGCGCTGCTGCCGGTACAGCTTCATGTCGTCGCGGTCCACCTGCAAAAGCTTGCGGTCATCGTCGTTGGAAATCAGGTCTTTTTCATACTTGTTCAAGGCCGCGTCGAAGCGCTTGTCGATATCCACCAGCGATGCCATCTGAGCGGACTTCGCGGCCGGATCGGACAAGGCCACGCTGCGAGCCAGCGTCAGCCTCACCTCGGCCAGCGCCTCCTTGGCATCATCCAGAGTATGAATACTAGGAAAGGTATTGACCTTCATATAGTCAAAACGCTCATTCGCTTGCTTTAGTTGCCAGACGCCCTGAAAACCGAGCAGCAGCATGGCGATTAGAGCCAATACGGTAGTCAACAGCAATCTCTTGGTAATCGTCATGTCAGCCCTCACTCTTCCAGCCCATATCCCCAATGTGGGGTACGAGAATTTACTTAGGATATTTATAGACCCCATCTCCCGACAAACAACAAACTCGCTTGCATAAAATGCAAAAGTATTTTGCCAGGCCAGGATTCGCCCGCTCCCATACCCCGCTGATTTTCCAATGCAAACCTTTTCCCGCCGCCGCAAAGACAGTAGAATTCGGCGCTTTCGGGCCCGCCGGCCAAAATCAGGCCGCGGGAGGACATGATCTGGGTTCCCTCACCCCATTCAGCAAAAAGGCTAGAAATCGATGTTTTCCTTTACCCGCCACCAGCGCCTGGCCGCGCTGCTTTGGCTGTCGCTGTTCCATATCGCCATCATCGCGTCCAGCAATTACCTGGTGCAATTGCCCATCACTGTCTTCGGCTTCCGCACCACCTGGGGCGCGTTCACCTTTCCGTTCATCTTCCTGGCCACCGACCTGACCGTGCGCATCTTCGGCGCGCCGCTGGCCCGCCGCATCATCTTGGCGGCGATGGTGCCGGCGCTGGCCATCTCCTATCTGGTATCCACGCTGTTCTATCAGGGCAGCTGGCAAGGCGCGCAGGCGCTGCAGCACTTCAACCTGTTCGTCGCCCGCATCGCGGTGGCCAGCTTCGCCGCCTACGCGCTGGGCCAGATCCTGGACGTGCAGGTGTTCAACCGCCTGCGCCAGCTCAATGCCTGGTGGGTGGCCCCGGCGTCGGCCATGCTGCTGGGCAATGTCAGCGACACCCTGTCGTTCTTCTTCATCGCCTTCTACAAGAGCAGCGACCCCTTCATGGCCGCCAACTGGGTGGAAATCGCGCTGGTGGACTACAGCTTCAAGATCCTGATCTGCCTGGCCTTCTTCCTGCCGATATACGGCGTGGCGCTGAAGATGATACTCAAGCGCCTGCTGCGAAACGGCGCGGCCGAGCAAGCGCAGCCCGCCTGATTGCCCGATGCGGATGCGAAAACGGCCAGCCCTGCAGGACTGGCCGTTTTCCATGCCGGGGAGCGGGTGGCTTACGGTCGCATCGCCTCCAGCACCTTGGCGCTGTCGACGATCTGCACGAACTTGACGATCTTGCCGTCCTTCAAGGTGTAGACATGGGCGAATGACGCGCTGAAACTCTTGCCGGTGGCGCGGTAGGTGCCGTGGTAGAAGCCCTGGGCGATGATGTTGTCGCCGGCGTCGTAATAGCTGTCCACCGCGGCGCGGTAGCCATCCCATTCGCCGCCCAAACGCTTGAACACGTTCTCGACTATGCTCTGTGCCCCGACATAGGTGCCGGCATAGGGGAAACCGGCCGCCTCGGTCCACTCCGCGTCCGGCGCCAGCGCCGCCAGCAGATTGCGGCCGTTGTCCTCGGAATCGCCTTCGTAAGTGGCGCGGACGATGTCCAGATTGCTGCGTGGGGTCATGAGGCTTCCTTCGGGAAAACAAGAATTGTTGTCAAATATAGCCAAAGACCGGCCAATTCAAGCCCTGCCCGCCCCGGCATGCCCTCTCCCGCGGCGGGCGCCTGAATCGGCATATCCATATTCAATGCCATCTCTGCCGGCGCGCCGCATCAGCCGTATACTAGCCGCATTGCGCGCGCCTTGACGCGCGCGGTCTCCAGACAGGCTCGAAAACCCATGACCTCCTCCTCAGCCCCCCGCCTCTCCATGCTGGAGCTGGCTCCCATCGTCGCCGGCGGCAGCGCGGCCCAAGCGCTGCAAAACAGCGTGCAACTGGCGCAACATGTCGAACAACTGGGCTACACCCGCTTCTGGGTGGCCGAGCACCACAATATGGCCGGCGTGGCCAGCTCCGCCACCGCAGTGCTGCTGGGCCAGATCGCTGCCCACACCCGCAGCATACGGGTGGGCTCCGGCGGCATCATGCTGCCCAACCACGCCCCGCTGGTAGTGGCGGAACAGTTCGGCACCCTGGCCACGATGTTCCCAGGCCGCATAGACCTGGGCCTGGGCCGCGCCCCCGGCACCGACCCGCTCACCGCGCGCGCGCTGCGCCGCGACCGCCTGGGCGGCGGCGACGACTTCCCGCAGCAGGTGGCGGAACTGCGCGGCTATCTGGGGCCGGAGCACGCCGGCCAACAAGTGCGCGCCATCCCCGGCGGCGGCACCAATGTGCCGGTATGGATCCTGGGCTCCAGCTTGTTCGGCGCGCAGTTGGCGGCGCAGCAGGGCCTGCCCTTCGCGTTTGCCGCCCACTTCGCCCCGGCCCAACTGCACGAGGCGCTGGCAATGTACCGCCGCCTGTTCCAGCCCTCCGCCTGCCTGAGCGAACCCTACGCGATGGCCTGCATCCCGGTGCTGGCGGCGGACAGCGACGAAAAGGCCCTGCGCCTGGCCACCACCCTCTATCAGAAATTCCTCAACCTGATCCGCGGCGACCGCCAACCGCTGCCGCCGCCGGTGGACAGCATGGACGGCCTGTGGAACCCGCGCGAGGAGTTCTCGGTGCGCCACGACTGGCTGGGCGCCGCCGTCTTCGGCGGAGCGGAAACGGTGAAAGCCGGGCTGCAGAAACTGCTGGATGAGACCGGCGTCAACGAAATCATGCTGTCCACCGACTGCCACGACTTCACGGAGCGCATGCGCTCTTGCGAGATCGTCGCGGGACTTCTGCCTGAGTTGCGGACGACGCGGATGGAAGCGGCAACCGGCTAGGCTCCCGCCATATGCGCAAACGGGACCGCGCCAACCATTCAAACAGCATGCAGGCCATTGATATTCCAAATAAAACCCCATGCATCACAGGGTGGCATAGCCGCCGGCTCTGCGTTACCCTAGCATCCGGCAGCCGATCCAAACTGAGGCCGCCATTGACGGCGATGCCGCTGGCGCTCAAGCGCCTTGCACACCCTCGCCCGGCGGCCGTTACAATAAAGATCAGAGATAAGCGACACCTCGCGGTGCCCGACAACAACCCGGACCCGATCCGGGACTTTCCCTTAGAGAAGCATTACCATGGCAATCAGTGTTTTCGACCTGTTCAAGATCGGCATCGGCCCCTCCAGCTCCCATACCGTGGGACCGATGCGCGCCGCCCGTCAATTCATCGCCCGCCTGGAAAAGGACGGCCTGCTTGAGGCCACCTCCCGTGTCCAGTCCGAGATGTTCGGCTCGCTGGGCGCCACCGGCAAAGGCCACGGCACCGATGTGGCGGTGCTCTTGGGCCTGCAGGGCGAGCTGCCGGATCTGGTCGATACCGATGCCGTGGACGGCATGCTGGCCGCCATCCGCGCACAGCGCAAACTGAAACTGCTGGGCAAACGCGAAATCGACTTCGTCGAGGCCGAGCACCTGGTGCTGCACAAGAAGAAAACCCTGCCCTACCACCCCAACGGCATGATCTTCGAAGCCTTCGACGCGGCGGGCCAGAGCCTGTCCAAGCGCGCCTACTACTCGGTGGGCGGCGGCTTCGTGGTGGACGAAGCGGCGATCGACGCCGGCTTCACGCCGCCGGGCGTCACCGAACTCAAACACCCGTTCAAGAGCGGCGCCGAGCTCCTGGCGCTGTGCCAGCGCCACGGCAAGAGCATCAGCCAGATCATGCTGGAGAACGAATTGTCCTGGCGCACCGAAGAAGAAGTGCGCGCCGGCCTGCTGAACATCTGGAACGTGATGCAGGCCTGCGTCAAGCGCGGCTGCGAGCGCGAAGGCATTCTGCCCGGCGGCATGAAGGTGAAGCGCCGCGCCGCCGACATGCACCGTAAGTTGCTGGCCTCGCCGGAAGCCGCGATGCGCGACCCGCTGACCGTAATGGACTGGGTCAATCTGTACGCACTGGCGGTGAATGAAGAGAACGCCGCCGGCGGCCGCGTGGTGACCGCGCCCACCAACGGCGCGGCCGGCATCATCCCGGCGGTGATGCACTACTACGCCCGCTTCATCCCCGGCGCCAACGACGACGGCATCGTGCGCTTCCTGCTGACCGCCGGCGCCATCGGCATCCTGTTCAAGCTCAACGCCTCCATCTCCGGCGCGGAGGTCGGCTGTCAGGGCGAGGTGGGATCAGCCTGCTCGATGGCTGCGGGCGCGCTGTGCGAAGTGACCGGCGGCACGCCGGAACAGGTGGAAAACGCAGCGGAGATAGGGATGGAGCACAATCTGGGCCTGACCTGCGACCCGGTGGGAGGCCTGGTGCAAGTGCCGTGCATCGAGCGCAACGCGATGGCGTCGGTCAAGGCGATCAACGCCTCGCGCATGGCGCTGCGCGGCGACGGCCAGCATTTCGTGTCGCTGGACCGCGTGATCAAGACCATGCGCGACACCGGCATGGACATGAGCACCAAGTACAAGGAAACCGCGCGCGGCGGCCTGGCGATCAACGTGATCGAGGTGCCGGTCAACATCGTCGAATGCTGATCCCGCGCCATTAGAAACAGGCGGCCGTGAATTGTCACGACCGCCTGTTTTCTTGCTGGCATGCTTGCCGTCCAACTGGCACACTGGTAGCAGTATCCCAAGCCATCAGAGCCCTATCCGTGCCATTACTTGAAATCGAAACTGCCCGTCTGCGTCTGCGGCCGCTGCAAGAACACGACGACGCCTTCATTCTCGAGTTGCTGAACGAGCCCGCCTTTATCGCCAATATCGGCGACAAAGACGTCCACGACCTGGCTGGCGCCCGCAACTACATCGAGAAAGGCCCGCAGGCCAGCTACCGCCAGCATGGCCACGGCCTGCTGCTGGTGGAACTGCAGGACGACTCCTCCCCGGTCGGCATCTGCGGCCTGGTCAAGCGCGACAGCCTGCCGCATCCGGACATAGGCTATGCCTTTCTGCAGCGTCACTGGGGACAGGGCTACGCCTGCGAGGCCGGCGCGGCCTGCCTGGAACATGCCAGCGCCCGCTTGAGCATAGACTACGTGGTGGGCATCACCTCGCCGCACAATCTTGGCTCGATCCGCGTGCTGGAAAAACTGGGCCTGCAGTACGACCGCACGCTGGAGCTGCCCGGCATCAACGGCCCCAGCCTGTACTACATCCCCGCCAAAACCAGTGCGGAGAAAGAATAAGCGCTCCCAAAGGCAGCGCTTATCGCCGTCAGGTCGTTCAGTTTCGGCAGGCATCACATCAAACAGGGTCAAACCATCGGGCTGAGTGCCGCGCAAGTGCACTTCACGGGCATTGCCGGATGCGCCCAGCACCGGGAGTGGACTGCAGCTGGGCGCGGCGCGGACGCCCCCCCACTAAGCTAAAGATATTTACGCTCATCGCAGACGTGTACACCTCGACAACATCGATGGGAAAAGCCAGAGGATTGACACTCCAGCTGATCGGCACGCTGTTTTGCGAAGCCGCAAGACTGCCTCCCGGTGCCAGGAAACTGCCGACCACACTGGTGGCCAGCATATTCCATTGCGTACGGGTTCCTGCGCCGGCCAGCACCACCGGCGTAGGATTTACCACGGAGCAGCTGCCCAACACCGAAGCGCTGCTGTCATAGGCGGTGAACAGGCAGGTTGATAACGGCGGCACCTCAGCGCTAAGCGCCGGCGGCGTAATAACGATGATGACGAACCGGAAGACACGCCGCCGCAAGCAGCCAGGCCTAACGCCATGGCCAGCGATACCGCCAGCGGCACGATCTGTTGCTTGAATGCTGTTTTTTTCATGACGACTCCCTGATTAGCACGCCCCGTCCAGCGCTGGCCACACACCGCAAACGTTGAGCCCGCTCCAAACGGGGGAAGCTAACCGATAGAATCTTGCCTGAACGCCGCGCGCAACGCAGTCTCGCAACCGACCGGGTAGAACCGACACTATCCATTTGATTTTTAATGAATTAAATGCAAAAAACCGGGCGCAAGGCCCGGTTTTGATCTGCAAACGGATGTAAAACCTATACCGACAGATACGACGACTGCTTCAGCCCGCGGCAGAATTCGGCGAAGAACTGGCTGCGCTCCTCTGGACTCAGATCGCATTCGCGGGTCTTGGCCTCATAGCGGTTGAGCAGATCTTCCGGCGACAGGTGCACGTAGCGCAGCATGTCTTCGATGGTGTCGTGCTCCTCCACCCCTGAGAACTCCAGCTCGCCCCCCTGGCGGACATAGACGTTGACCGAGTCGGTGTCGCCGAACAGATTGTGCATGTCGCCCAGGATTTCCTGGTAGGCGCCGACCAGGAACACCGCGATCAGGTACTCGTCGCCCTGCCTCACCTCGTGCACCGACATGCTGTTCTCGATGCTCTGCTGGTCGACGTAGTGCTTGAGCTTGCCGTCCGAGTCGCAGGTCAGATCCTGCAGCACCGCGCGGCGCGTCGGCTGTTCGGCCAGACGGTGCACCGGCATGATGGGCAGCACCTGGTCGATGGCCCAGGTGTCCGGCAGGCTCTGGAACACCGAGAAGTTGCAGAAGTACTTGTCGGCCAGACGGTCGGTCAGCTCGTCGTACACCTGGCGCTGCGAACGCTGACTGGCTTGCAGCTGGGTGTGCAGGCGGCGGCACAAGGTGGCGTGCACTTCTTCGGCCAGCGCCTTTTCCTTCAGCGACAGCCGGCCTTCGGCGTACATATCGCTCACTTCCGACACGCAATGGCTGGCGCGGTAGTAGATTTCGGTGACCAGCTCCTCGTCGTTGAGGCTGGCCAGCTCCAGCAGCTTGCGCAGCGGCAGCGACAACGAATCGACATCGTCGATCTTGCCGACGCTGTCCGGCAGGCGCTCGACATCGGTGACGTTCATCAGCAGCACCGCGTGGTGCGCGGTCATCGCGCGGCCGGATTCGGACAGGATGCGCGGATGCGGAATGCCATTCTCGGCGCAGAACTCGGACAACATGGAGACGATCACATGGGCGTACTCGTCCATGTCGTAGTTGATCGAACTGTCGTTGCGCGAGTGGGTGCCGTCATAGTCCACACCCAGGCCGCCGCCCACGTCTACGTGGTCAACCGGCAGGCCCAGCGCGCGCAGCTCCGCGAAATAACGGATCGCCTCGCGGAAGCCCAAACGGTAGTCGGCGATATTGGCAATCTGCGAACCCATGTGGAAATGCATCAGGCGCACGCAGTCGGCCATGCCGGCGGCGGTCAGCTTGTCCACCGCCGAGATCAGTTGGCCGGCGGACAGGCCGAACTTGCCTTTCTCTCCGCCGGTGTCCGACCACTTGCTGGAAGCCAGGGACGACAGGCGCACGCGCAGGCCCAGATTGGGACGCACACCGAGCTTCTTCGACTCTTCGATCACCAGCTCGACTTCGGACTCCTTCTCGATGACGATGAACACCTGGTGGCCCAGGCGCTCGCCTATCAGCGCGAGGCGGATGAATTCGCGGTCCTTGTAGCCGTTGCAAACGATGGTGCAGCCCTTGGGCGCCAGCGCCAGCACCGCCATCAGTTCCGGCTTGGAACCAGCCTCCAGACCGATGGAGACTTCCGGCGTGGCGATGATGCTCTTGACCACCGCTTCTTGCTGGTTGACCTTGATCGGGTAGATGGCGGTATAGCGGTTGCCATAGCCTTGCTCGGCGATGGCCTTGTTGAATGCGCCGCACAGTCGGCTGACGCGGTCTTGCAGAATGTCGGGGAAGCGTACCAAGAGCGGCAGATCCAGCCCCTTGGCGCCCAGCTCGTGCACCAGGCGGTGCAGATCGATTTCCTTTTGCTGGCGGACATTGGGGCGCACGACGATATTGCCATTGTCCCCGACGTCGAAATAACCAGCCCCCCAATGCCGGATGCCGTACAGGCTCCGGCTATCAGCCACAGACCAAGCCATGAGTTTTCCTCTCAGAACTTATGATGGATAACCCCGCTCCTTAGTGCACGGCTTTCGGGCTCTACAGCTTTTATGTGGGCCTGGGATGTCGGAGCGAAACAGAGTGAATTGTAGATGTTGCAAAGCGCAAACGAGCGCGGATTGTAACAACATCTCGCTGATTGACAAGTAAAAAAATGCACCCGTTCCAACACGTCCAATTTAATTCACGAAGCCCTGCCGCAGCCATGATTTGCATGATGAAAATTCCAGGCAAACAAAACAATGAATTGCATGCCTGACATCCCGCCGCGCATGACATCCGGCACCTGCCTACGCCCTTCCCGCTGTGCAAGATTTTCAACAAAAACCGCCGCGCTTCATCATATATGCAACATCGGAAAGGGAGCCGCGCGCGGCCCGGACATGACGCCCCGCTGAGCAAAAGATTACAATCAGCCATCCGCCACTGCCGCCAGCGCCGCCATGACCCAAGCCAGCCGTTTCCTGCAACACGCCCTCCACTCCGTCAATGATGCAAACGACAGCTGGAGCCCGCCCTCCGGCCTTGCCTCGCGCTGGCTTGCCGCCGGCTGCGTGGAAATCGGCACCGCCAGGCCGGAGGCCGACTCCGTGTTGCTGTCTTGCGGCGTTCACGGCAACGAAACGGCCCCCATTGAAGTGGTTGACGCCATCCTGGCCGACATCGCCGATGGCAAACTGCCCCTGAACTGCCGCCTGCTGGTGATGTTCGCCAATCTTGCAGCCATGCGTGATGGTGTACGCTACCGCGACTACGATATGAACCGGCTGTTCAACGGCGCCCACGGCAAATACGCCGAACTGGCCGAAGCCCGCCGCGCCGCAGAACTGGAAGCCCTGGCCAGCGGCTTCTTCTCCCAGACGCGCGCGCGTCGCTTGCACTACGACCTGCACACCGCCATCCGGGGTTCGGTGTTTGAGAAGTTCGCCATCTACCCCTATCTTCACCAGCGTCCCCACAACCGGCAGCAGCTAGCCTGGCTGCAGCAGTGCGGCATAGAGGCGACGCTGCTGCACAGCCAGCCAGCCAACACTTTCAGCTACTTCACCAGCCAGCGCTGCCAGGCCGACGCCTTCACGCTGGAGCTGGGCAAAGCGCGGCCGTTCGGCCAGAACGACCTGACGCGCTTTGCCGGCATAGACCAGGCGCTGCGCCGACTGTTGTCCGCGCCGGAAGCGCCGGCCCTCGGCTATCAGCCGGATGCCATGCCGCTGTTCCGCGCCAAGTACGATCTGGTCAAGCACAGCGAGGCCTTCGTGCTGCATCTGGCGGACAGCGTCGAAAACTTCACACTGCTGCCGGACGGCATGCTGATCGCCGAGGACGGCGACACCCGCTACCTTGCCGCCGGCGGCGAAGAACGCATCCTGTTCCCCAATCCCTCGGTCAAGCCCGGGCTGCGCGCCGGCATCGTGGTGGAACCCGCCCGCCTGGACTGAGCGGGAAAAACAAAAGGGCCGCGTCCGCGGCCCTTTTGGCGCCCCCCCGTCTCCCAGTCAGCCCGATATGTAATTGAACAGGGATAGCTGCGACACCTGGGCGTAAGTCTTCTGGGTGTACTGCAGCGAAGTCTGGGTCATGGTGAAGTTGGAAATCGCCTGCGCCATATCCAGATTCTGCAAATCGCCGATACTGGTGTTGTACTGCAGATTGAGACTGGTGCTCATGCTCTGCAGATTGGCGTTTTCCTGTTCGCGCGCGCCGATCGACGCCAGGCTGGTGGTCATCTGCTGGGAGGCATCCGTAATCTGGTTGGTGATACTGCTCAGTTGGGCCGTATAGTTGGCGGGCTTGGGATTTTGCCCCAGCAGGTTGTACAGATTGATCAACGAATCAAACGCGCCGGTGCCGCTGCCGCCCGGGGTGCCGAAAACCGCATTGCCCGGGTCCGAGATGGTCATGACCCGCGACGCGCTGATCTGCACGCTGCGCTGGCCATTGTCGCCGTTGTAGGTCACCGGCGTCGCCGAGCCTAGATTGACAGAAAACGGCGCAGTACTCACCTGATTGCCGCTGAACAGATAGCTGCCATTGCCATCGGTGGCGTTGGCATAGCCGGTCAGTTCGGAAATGCCCTCCTTCACCGTCTGCTGAATCGCCTGCAACTGAGTGGTCGACAACGAGCCGTCGCCGGCATGAATCGCCTGGCTCTTCATCGCGTTCATCAGATTCACGGCGCTGTTCAGCGTGGTATCGGACAAGGACAACCAGGACTGCACCGACTGGGTGTTGGTCTTGTACTGGTCGTTCTGACCGCTGGAAGTGTTGAGCAACTGAATGCGCGCCGCCGCCACGGGGTCGTCCGCCGGCGTCACCACCCGCTTCTGATTGTCGATCTGCATATTCAGCTGCACCAGCTGAGCCTGCAGATTCGACATATTGTTCACACCGGACTGATACAGGGTAGATGAACTGATGCGCATCTCCGCTCTCCTCGAGATGATATTCAGGACATTATGTTGATGATGCTGGTGAACGTGCTCTGGGCAATCTGTATCACCTTGCTGCAAGCCTGATAGGACTGCTGGTATTTGATCAGGTTGGCCGCCTCCTGATCCAGGTTCACGCCAGTCAGATTCGAATTGGTCGTGGTCGCCTGCTGCAGCGTGTTCTGCGCCGCAGTGTTTTGCAAACCCACGGAGTAAGTCTGGTTGCCCACCGAGGCCACCGTGGAGGCGTAATAAGTCTGGTACGACTGCCCGTTGACCAGCGCGATGTTCTGTTGTGCGGTCAATTGCAACAGATTGCTGTTGTCACCCGATGCTTTCAGACTTGCGGATCCCGCCACTGCGGGCCCGACCGAGAATGTCTGCCCCGGATCTGGCGAGCCGGACAGTTGGAAGCCGATCCCCACGTCCACCGGCGGAGTGGCCGTGGTCTGCAACTTGTAGGCATTGGGCTGGCCAGTGACGGGCACCACATTATACGGCCCGCCGCCGTTGGTCCCGGCAATGGTAGCCGTCATCGACACCGGCGCGGCCGATGCGGTGATGGTCATATTGGTGAGCCCACTGGACGGGTGGCTGGTGGTGGCCGGAAAAACCGGCGGCGAACTATTGATGCTTCCGGCGTAGGTGCCCGGCAAGCTGGACCACACCGCGCTCATCGTCACGCCGCTGGTGCCGCCGGACGTGCCGGCGGGCACCAGATTGGAGGCCGTGGCCAGCAGTTTGGGATCACCCATTATCGTCTGGAACTGCCCGGCGGCATACTGCGGTTGGCTGGCATAGGGGGACAGATCTTTGAAGATGGGCCCGCCAGGCTGGCCGTTGTAGTCCATTCCCAGCGAATTCTGATAGTTCATCGCCGCGGCGAAGTTGATCGCCATCGTCCCCAACTGCGTCTGGGTCTGCAGCAGCGCGCCGTCGCGGAAATTCAGCAAACCGCCCAACTGGCCGCTATTGAGAATAGAGTCCGGCAGAATGGTCAGGGTATTGTTCGCATTAGTGAAACCCACCTGCAGATTGGTGGGGTCGGCCGGATTGGCCTGCGTCGCCAGTTGATTCACCGTGCCGCCGGTCACCAGCGTCTGGCCGCTGCCAATGGACACGGTATAGCTGCCGTCGCTCTGCACCGAGGCGGTCGCGCCTACCATCTGATTGAGCTGCAGCATGGCCTGATCGCGCTGATCCAGCAAGGTGTTCGGTTGCGGCGCCTGGGGATTGCCGCCGGTGGCGGCGCCGATTTGCTGGTTTAGTTTGGCGATTTGCTGGGCCAAGGCATTGATGCCTTGCACCGTGGTGCCAATCTGGCCATTCACGCCTTGCTGGAGCTGCACCAGTTGCGTATTAAGCGAAGTGATCGAGCTAGACATAGCCTGCGCCATGCTCAACACGTTCTGGCGGCTGGGCAGCGATGACGGCTGCTGCGACAAGGTCTGCATCGCGCCGAAGAACGACTGGATCGACGGGCTCGGACTCTGCGTGGAGTTGGCGATGGTGTTGTTGATCTGGTTCAACTGCTGCAGTTGGGTGCTGTAGTAGCTGCTGTTGTTCTGGGCGCTTTGCACCTGGTTCGACAAAAACTGGCTGTAGGTGCGCAACACATTGGTCACGTCGACGCCCTGCCCCAGGAAGCCGAAGCCGGCATTTTGCGGCTGGCGGCCTGCCTGCGTGATGTATTCGGCGTTATAGCCGGGAGTGGACGCGTTGGAGATATTATTGCTGGTCACCGACAACGCGTTCTGCGCAGCATTCAAGCCGCTCAGGCCTATACCGAAAATATCAGCTCCGACGATTGCCATGATTTCCCTCTACATTCTCTATCTCTATCGGCAGACTCAGCCGGAACTTGATCAAGCCTTGGCCACTTGCTGCGCTAGGCTGGCGGCGACATCAACCAATTTGCGCGCATAGCGCGGATCGGTGGCGTAGCCACCAGCCTGCAGACCCTGGGCGAAGCCATACATGTTCTGCCCCTGGTTCAGCACGTTCTTGTAGCGCGACGACCCCTTGAGCACCTTGGCGTAATCCGAAAACGCATCGGCATAGGAATCGTAGGAGCGGAAGGTTTCCATTCTTTTCTGCGCCACGCCGCCGCTGTACTCGGTGGTCATCACCGTGGCGGTCTTGCCCTGCCAGTCCGATCCGGCCTTGATGCCGAACAGGTTGTGGCTGTCCGAGCCGTCGGAATTGCGAATCGCCCGCTTGCCCCAGCCGCTCTCCAACGCTGCATGCGCCACCACGCACTCCGGCGCCACGCCCAGCTGCTGCGCGGCGGCGCGGGCATGCGGCAACAAGCTGCTGGCAAAGGCCCGCCCGGTTCCCATCGGCAGGGTGGCCGCCTGAGGCTCGGTTGCCGCGGCGGCGGCTCCCGGCGCGACTTGCGCGTTGCGGTAGGCCTGCAACATGCGCTGCCCAACCGGCTGCGCCGCCAGAGACGGGCCGGAACTGCTCAGGGCATGCATTTTCGCCTCATCCGGACTGAAGCCGGACTGCTTGGCGATCTGCCGGTAGATCATGTCGCCCAAACCCAAGCCGCCGTTGGCGCTCATCGCCTGCACCAGCTGCTGGTCCGCCATGCTGCGATAGGTATCCATGCCGTTCGACTCTTCCGAGTCGTCGAACTTGGTTTCACGCATGGTCTTCAGCATGGTGTTCATCAGCAAAGCCTCGAACTGCGATGCCGTTTCGCGCGCAGCGGCCTTGGGGTCGCTATTGGCCTTGGCTTTCAGGCTGCGCATATGGCTCGGGTCGATGGCCAGCTGGCGGCTGAGCGCATCCTGCGGCATGGTGGGTTGGAATTTGGCAGTCATGTATCACTCCTTGCCAATTGAACAGCAATAATCATGCCAACTTCCGAACCCAGAGAATCAGATGATCTGCAAGTCAGCCTTCAACGAGCCCGCCGACTTCATCGCCTGCAGGATGGAAATCAGATCCTGCGGCGTCGCGCCCAGCGCGTTGAGCGCGTTGACCACCTGCGACAGATTGGCGCCGCCCTTCAGCCCCACCACCTTGCCGCCAGTGCTGTTGATCACGATATCCGCCTGATTGGTGACGGTGGTCTTGCCGCCGGACAGCGGATTGGGCTGGCTGACCTGCGGCGTATTGGTGACGGTGACCGACAGGTTGCCATGCGACACCGCGCAGGAGGACAGCGTGACCGCCTGGTTCATCACGATGGAGCCGGTGCGGGCGTTGATGATGACCAGGGGGGAAACATCTGCCGGGTCGACGGCAATATTTTCCATCCGCGACAGGAACTGCACCCGCTGGTTGCTATCGAACGGCGCCCTCACTTCGATCAAGCGTCCGTCGACCGCCCTGGCGGTATCGGCGCCGAAGATCTTGTTGATCGCCTGCACCGCGCGATTGGCGGTGGTGAAGTCCGCCTCCTGCAACTCCAGATGGATGAACTCGCCGTCACCCAGCGCGGTCTGCACCTCCCGCTCCACAGTAGCCCCCGACGGAATGCGTCCGACGCTCAACTGATTGATCTGGGTGGAGCTGCCGCCGGCCGACGCGCCCGCGCCGCCCACCACCACATTGCCCTGCGCCATCGCGTAGATCTGGCCGTCGGCGCCTTTCAGCGGCGACAGCAGCAAGGTGCCGCCACGCAGGCTCTTGGCGTCGCCTATCGACGACGCCGTCACATCTATCGCCTGCCCCCGCTTGGCGAAAGCCGGCAAAGTGGCGGTCAGCGACACCGCGGCGACATTCTTCGGATCGATCTTGGTGCCGGGAGGCACCTGCACGCCAAGCTGATTGAGCATATTGATCATCGCCTGGCCGGTGAACGGCGAAGAGGTGACCTTGTCGCCGCTGCCATCCAGACCGACCACCAGGCCGTAACCTATCAGCTGGTTGGGACGCACGCCGCCGATATTGGCGATATCCTTCAAGCGCTGCGCCGACAGCGCCGGCAAGGACGCCAGCAGCAGGCCAAGCAGCAAAATCCACTTTTTCATCATTCCACCTCTATGCCGCCCGCCGATCAGATCGGCAAAAACGACATGAAAATCTTCGACAACCAACCCGGCTCATTGTAGAGGCGGTTGTTGCCCTTGGTCTGCTGCTCCACCCGGGCATCGGCGATCTTCAGAGAAGACACCGTGCGGTCCGGCGTGACATCGCGCGGATTCACCACGCCGGACAGGCGGATGGATTCGGTGTCGCTGTTGATGCGCACCTGCTTCTCGCCGCTGACTTCCAGATTGCCGTTGGCCAGCACGTTTATCACCGTAACGGTGATGGAACTGACAAAGCTGGTAGCCACCTGGTTGTTGCCCTTGCCGGTATTGTTGGACGAACCGGAACTGTTGAAGTTGGTGCCGCCCAGGCCGCCCGCCAGGCCGCTGGGCAGGAAAGGAATCTTGACGCCGGCGGTGATGTTGGAGGTCAGCGCAGAAGTCCGGGTATCGGTGGTCTGTTCCGACGCCGATGTCGACGAGTTCTCCTGGATCATCACCTGCAAGGTGTCGCCCACCTGCACCGGCATGCCGTCCTGAAACAGCGGCCGGTAGCTGGCCGCCTGGAAGATCGCGCCATTGCTGGGGATACCCACCGGCCGCGGCTGCGGCCGCGCCGTGGTTGGCAGCGTCACCAGCGGCGGCTCCTGCACCGCGCAGCCGGTCAGCGCCGTCAGGATGGCCAGAATCGCCAGATTGGTTTTCATTGCCGTCGCTCCCATCGCCATGGCGGCAGGCTGCCGCCAACGCTGATTACATATTGCTCAGTTTCTGCAGCATCTGGTCGGCGGTAGTCACCGCGCGCGAGTTCATCTCAAACGAGCGCTGAGCGGTGATCATATTGACCAGCTCCTCCGTCACATTGACGTTGGACGACTCCAGAAAGCCCGACTGGATGGAGCCGCGGCTGTCGGTCTGCGGATTGCCGTCCTGCGGATCGCCGGAGGCTGCCGTCTGCAGATACAGGTTGCTGCCCAGGCTTTGCAAGCCTTGCGGATTGATGAAGGTAGTCAGCTCTATCGTGCCGGCAGTCTGCGGCGCGGTGGCGCCGGCCAAAGTGTATTGCACCACCCCGGCGGCCGAGACGGTAATCTGCTGAGCGGTGGCCGGAATGTTGATGTTGGGGTTGAAAGGCAAGCCGTCGGGGTTGACGACGTCGCCATTGGCGTTGCGCTGAAACTGGCCGTTGCGGGTATAGGCGGTGGTGCCATCCGCCTGCAGCAGGCGGAAGAAACCATCGCCGTTGATCTCCAGATCCAGCGGCTGCCCGGTCTGCTGCGTCGGACCCTGGCTGAAAATGCGCGACGAAGCCACCGCGGCCGCGCCGGTGCCGATCTGCAGGCCGGTGGGGTTGGTGTTGCCGTTGGCCAATTGCCCGCCCGGCTGGCGCAGCGTCTGATAATACAAATCTTCAAATACGCCGCGGCTGCCCTTGAAGCCTATGGTGTTGACGTTGGCCAGGTTGTTGGAAACCACGTCCAGCTGGAACTGGCTGGCATCCATGCCGGTCTTGGCGATATACAGTGCGCGCATCATGGCGAGTTACCTTCTTGTTCTATTGCGGCGGTCAGCTGCTGACCGACAACAGTTGCGCCGCCTGCTGGTCATCCTGCTGGGCGGTCTGCATCATCTTGATATTGAGTTCGTACTGGCGGCCGTGCGAGATCATCTGCACCAGCGCATCCACTGAATTGACGTTGGACGATTCCAGCGTCTCCGGCGCCAATTTGACATCGGCGCTGGCGGGAGCCGTGCCGCCGCCGTTGACGTGGTACAGGCGATCTTCGCCCTTGTACATGTCCTTGGGACCGGGATTGATCATCTTGATCTGCCCCACCAGCTGCGGCGTGCGGTTGGCGCCGGACAGCGGAATGGCCATCACCGAGCCATCCGAACCCAGCTGCACCTGCGAACCGGCCGGCACGGTGATCGGACCGCCGTCGCCCATGATGGCAAGGCCGGTGCGGGTGCGCATCAGGCCGTTGGCATCCAGCGCGTAGCCGCCGTCCCGAGTGTAGGCCTCCTGGCCGTCCGCGCCCTGCACCGCGAAGAAGCCGGGGGTGGCCAATGCGAAATCGGTGGGGTTTCCGGTATGCTGCAAGCTGCCCTGGCTGGCGTCGAAACCTATGGTGTTGTCCACCACGTAGGTGCGCGTCGGCGCGCCGTCGCCTATCACCGGCAAGGCGCGGAACGCCGCCAAATCGGCCTTGAAGCCATTGGTGTTGACGTTGGCCAGATTGTTGGCGGTGGTGGCCTGCTGCCACATTTCATGCTTGGCGCCGGTCATGGCCAGGAACAGCACTCTATCCATGCGTCAGTCTCTATTCAGCGCTTAAATGTTCAACAGGGTCTGAATCAGGGTGTCTTCGGTCTTGATCGTCTGCGCATTGGCCTGGTAGTAACGCTGCGCGGTGATCATATTCACCAGCTCGTTGGTCAGGTTGACGTTGGAGTCCTCCACCTGACCGGACGACAACGTGCCGGTATTGCCGGTACCCGGCTGGTTGATGGTTGCCGGGCCGGAGTTGCCGGTCTGGGTAAACAGATTGCCGCCGACATCCTGCAGGCCTTGCGAATTGACGAAGTTGGCAAGCGCTACCTGGCCTATGGTCTTGGTCTGGCTGTTGGAGAAGCTGGCCTGGATCAAACCGTTGGACGAGATGTTGATCGACTGCAGCGTGCCCGGCGCGGAACCGTTCTGCGTCACCGGCAGGGTGGAGAAGTTTTGCGCGATCTGGGTCGAATTGGCGAAGTTGACCGCCACCGTTTGCGGCACCGCCGCGCCATTGCCCGGGCTCGGCGTGAAAGTCACGTTGAACGGGGTAGCGGTCGTCAGATTGCCGCTGGTGTCGAAGCTCAGCGTGAAGGTATTCGGCGCTGCGGCCGCAGTGCCGTCGACATAGGCATTCACCGTCCAAGTGTTGCCGACGCCGGCGGTAGGCGTGTTGATCGAGTAATAGAGCGTCATCTGGTGCGAATTGCCCAGACTATCGTATACCGTTTGGTTATTGGTCCAGTTGTAGGACGTGGGCTGCGCCGGATTGTTGATCGGCGTGGTGGCCGGTGGCGTGGAGGACGAGTTCAGCAGCACCGACATATTCATCTTGGTGGTGGCCGTCGGCGGGATCGAGGTATTGGTCAGCTGCAGATTGCCCACCGGCCCCAGCGCGACCGTTCCCTGCGAATTGGCGGTCCAGCCCTGCAGGTAATTGCCGGCGGTGCTGACGATATAACCCTGGTTGTTGACCTGGAACTGGCCATTGCGGCTATAAGCCTGGGTGCCGTTGGGCAGCCCCATGACAAAGAAGCCGGCGTTGTTGATCGCCAGGTCCAGGCTGCGGCCGGTGGTTTCCAGATTGCCGCTGCCCATGTTCTGCGTCACCGCGGACACCTGGGTGCCGATGCCGGGCGTGGTGCTGGTGATGCCGTACAGGCTGTTGCCGTACAAATCGGCGAACTCGGTGCGCGAACTCTTGAAGCCCACGGTATTGGCGTTGGCGACGTTGTTGCCTATGGTGTCCAGCTGCGTAGACGCTGCGTTCAGACCACTCAAGCCTTGCTGAAAGCCCATTTTCCTACTCCTTGACTAAGCTTGTTCTCGGCAGAGTGCTTCAGGACATCTGCGCAACGCTGGACAACGGAACCTGCGTATTGCCGGCCAGCACCAGCATCGGGGTGCCCTGAGCCCAGGACACCGCAGTCACCTGCTGATTGCTGTAGCCGGTGGCGGTAGTGGTTCCGCCGGCGCTAGCCTGGGCCACCTGGGCCTGGAAGGTGTACTTGCCGGCAGGCAAGGGATTCTTGTTGCCGTCGGTGCCGTCCCAGGCAAAGGTGTTCAAGCCCGCGCTGGGATTCGACAGCGTCACGGAATCCACCTTGTTGCCATTGCTGTCCAGCACATTGATGGTCACCGCCGCCGCCGGGCCGCTCAGCACCACGCCGGCCTGGGTGGTCTGCCCCGCCGCCGGCGATGCGATGGTATTGCCCGCCACCATCACGTTCTTGCCTATCATGCTGGAGGCCATCAGCGACTGGGTGGAGTTCTGCGCCGTCACCAGCTGCTGCATGGTCTGGTTCAGCGTTTGCAAGCCCGACACCTGGCTGATCTGCGCCATCTGGCTGGTCAACTGGCTGTTGTCCATCGGATTGAGCGGGTCCTGCGCGTTCAACTGCGCGGTCAGCAGCGTCAGAAAATTGTTCTGCAGGCTCTGGGCGCTGGTGGCGGAGGTGGTATTGCCGCCGGACGAACCGTTGGCCGCCTGGATGGAGCTGCTGCCCGGCGCCAACTGGTTGTTCAGCGAGTTGTAGTTAAACGTGTTGGCGGCGCTGGTAGCGGAAGTCATGGCCATCGTCCTTGCAATTAGTTACTGACCCAGCTGCAGGGTTTTCTGCAGCAGACTCTTGGCGGTGTTCATCATTTCAACGTTGTTCTGGTAGGCGCGAGAGGCGGCGATCATGTCCGCCATCTCCTCCACCACGTTGACGTTGGGCATGGTCACATAGCCACGCTCGTCCGCCAGCGGATTGCCCGGTTCGTATTTCAGCCTTGGCGGCGTCTGGTCTTCCACCACCGAAGTCACCCGCACCCCGGCCACCTGCGGCTGCGCCGTATCAACCGGCACCGCGGTGAACACCACATGCCGGCCCTTGTACGGCTGGCCGGTGGAACTGGTGGCGCTTTCCGCGTTGGCCAGATTGCTGGCCACCACGTTGAGCCGCATCGATTGCGCCGACAGCGCCGAGCCGGAGATGCTGAACAGATTCGACAGAGACATCTAACCTTAACTCCCAGAACCTTGAATGGCCGAATTCAGACTGCTGATGCGCTTGCCCAGGAAGGTCAGCGTGGTCTGGTACTGCAAAGCGTTGTCGGCGAAAGCGCCGCGCTCCACATCCATATCCACCGTGTTGCCATCCAGGCTGGGCTGCACCGCGCTGCGATACTGCATGGGCACATTGGCAGCCGCTCCACCGGCATCGCTCGCCAGATGGCGCGGATCGGTGACAACCATCGCCAGTTTTCCCTGTTTGTCCTGCTGCGCCTGCAAGGCCGCCTTGAAATCAAAATCCACAGCTTTGTAATACGGCGTTTCCGCATTGGCGATATTGCTGCCTATCACCTCGGCGCGATACGCCTGCAGATTCAGCGCGCGCTGCTGGAAATCGAAATAGTGGGCAATCTTGTCTAGCATGAACAACCTCCCTTGCTGGCTCATAGTAAAGCACGAAGCGTGCCAGCCCTGCGCCGCGCCGCCAAACCATTGTTTTCCAAAGACACGGCCCGCCCGGCGGCAAAAAATCGTCCGCCTGCCGCATAACGCGGCGGCAAAACTTGCCGCCGCGACACATTCCCGCCGCGCCAGATCAGCGATCTTGAGGATTTTGCTTGCCCAGCCAGCAAAATCGTGCCAAAACCGTCAATAATGCAATCAAGCGGAATGCAGGAGCAGGGTTATGCTGGCTCTAGAGCAACTACTGATTTCACTTGCCGAACCTTCGCCGGTCCAGGCGCAAATCATCACCAAGGCGCTGGAGACGCTGGGCGCCACCCAGATTGAAATCCACCTGGGCGGAGAAGAGCTGATCCAGCAGGCGCGCGAGCGCAGGCCGAATCTGGTGATCAGCGCCTACCACCTGCCCGACATGACCGGCAGCCAGCTGGTGCAGACGCTGCGAGACAGCGACGACCTCTACGACATGCCCTTCATCCTGGTTTCCAGCGAAACCAATCCGGACCGGCTGGAAGCCATCCGCCAGGCCGGCAGCCTCGCCATCCTGCCCAAACCCTTCAGCGAGCAGGAGCTGCAGACCGCGATGCAGTCGGTGATCACCTTCCTCAACTGCGACAGCCTGGGCGCGGAAGTGGATGCCGACATGGCGCTGATGAACGTGCTGATCGTCGACGACAGCAGCACTTCCCGCCACCACATCCGCCAGGTGCTGGAAAAGCTGGGCTTCGAGCACTTCTGCGAAACCAGCGGCGGAGAGCGCGCGCTGCAGTTGATCGAGCAGGAGGCGTTCCAGCTGATCATCACCGATTACCACATGCCGGAAATGAACGGCCTGGAGCTGGCGCGGCACATCCGCGGCAGCGGACTACAGGAACGCACCCCGATCCTGATGATCACCAGCGACAGCGAGCACATCGGCCCGGCCGAACTCGAGGACGCCGGCATCGCCGCCAGTTGCAACAAGCCGTTCGAGATGGAAAAGCTGCGCCAGCTGATCCGCCAGCTGCTCAACGAATACTAGCGCTCAGCGCGGCGCCACCCACACCAGGCGGGAATGGGCCTTGTCCTCGCCGAACGACTGACGGCGCCAGTAACCCTGATTCTGATAGGCGGCAGCCGCCTCGAGATCCTCCACCCGGCAAAAGGTGATCTCGCCGAAGCCGGCCTTCAGCAGCTGGCTGCGCGCCCTCTGCCGCGTCTTGGCGCAGGAGGGATGACCCGCGGCCGCCACCCAGTCCGCCGGCGCGCCGGCCTCCCAGCCCTTGACCCGCGCCAGCCGCGGCTGAGTCATCATCGCCAGGCCGTTGAGCACCGCCGCCAGCAAGCCCTGCCAGGCAGCGCCCACCGCCGCCAACTGCGGCACCAGCTCGCCAGGGTACTCCACCCTCGCCACCTCCACCTGGTCGGCCGCTTGCAGCCAGTTGACGCCGTCCGGCGCAAAACCCATCCGCACCATGGTCAGCAGCAGCGCGCGCCGCTCCGGCTGATGCGCGATGAAAGCCCCGCCTTCGCCCGGCACATGCAGAAAAAACGCCTCAGCGGGCAACGCCAGGGTATCGGGCAGATTGCCCGGTTGCCGGGTGTGCGCCAGAGCCTGCGCCAAGCCGCCGTCCAGATGCGACACCACCCGTCCGTGGCGGAAAAAATGCCCCCAGGCCTCGGCCAACGCCAACTCGCAGCCGATGGCCGCCTGCGGAATCTCGAATACCTGCGCCGCGCGCTCCAACTCCCGCCGGATCACGTCCTTCATCTGCGCCCTGGCCTCGGCCACCTGCGCGGCTTGGACATAAAGCTGACCCACCCGCTTGGCCCAAGGCCGGGTGACCGCATAGCGCTGCACGGCGTACTCCATTCCACTGCTTCCTTACAAACGAAAAAAGGGCCGCATTGTAACAAACGCAGCCCCGCACCCCAAACCGGCGCGCCGACACCCTCACGAAACGCCGCCATCCTTGCCCGCCGCCCGCCCCGCCGCCGGGGAACGGCGCAGAAAATGCTGCCGGTCGTCGATGATTCCAGAGTACAGCCATTGCCGGAAATGATTGAGCGTCATCGGCTTGCCAAAATAGAAGCCCTGCAGCAGCTCGAAGCCCTTCATGTTGAGGTAGCTCTGCTGCCCCTGCGTCTCCACGCCCTTGACAATCACCTGCACGCCGATCAGACCCGACGACATCAGCCGGCCATCCAGCACATTGCCGCGCAGGCAATCCAGCCCCAGCGCCGAGACAAAACCTTTTTCCACCTTCAAATAGTCAAAGCCCCAGCGCTGCAGATAGGCCTTGTCGGCATAGCCGGAGCCAAAGTCGTCCAGCGTCAGCTTGACCCCCAGCCGGCGCAGGCTGCGGATCACCTCCAGCGCCCCGGAGCCCTCCCGCAGCGGCGTTTGCTCCGACACCTCCAACACCAGCACCGCCTGCTTTTCCTTCAGCATCTCCAGCATCTCGCGGCAGTCGTCCACCAGCCCCGGCATGGCCAGATGCTCGCTGGCGACGTTCACCCCCACCATGAAGCCCGGCGGCAGCACCACCTGGCGCAACTCGCCCGTCACCCGCCGGAGCAGATAGCGAGTCAGGGGCACGATCAGGCCGGCGTCGATCGAGGTCTGGATGAACAGATCGGAGCGGACATTGCCCTGCACCGGATGACGCCAGCGCGCCAAGACCTCCACCCCGACGCATTCGCCGCCGGCCGCCGTGACGACTGGCTGGTAATGGGCGAAGAACTCCTGCAACCGGATGCCCTCGAGAATTTCCCAATCGCTGGCATTTCGCACGCCGGCGCCGCGCAGCAGCCGCGATGCCAGCACCGCACCCACCAGCAAAGCCAGCAGCAGCACTCCCAGATGTTCCTCGCCATTGCGCCAGACCAGGTCCCAGGCATCGCCACGCGCCACCACCGCCATCCCGCCAGCAAGGCTTTGCACCGGCGCGTCCGCGCGATCCGCCCACTCCCTCGCCGGCGAAAGCGCGCCATCGGCGGAAAACTGCTCGCGGCCCACCCGCACCTGCAACTCCACCCCGCCCTGGCGCGCCTGCGACAACAGCGCCTGCAGCCAGCCGGCATCCACTTCCAGCGCGGCATTGCCCGCCTCGCCGCGCAGCAACAGCGCCGGCCCGCGCTCCCCGGCCGGAATCCACTGCAACCGCGGCTCGCCGAGCGGCGCATCTTTGCGCGCCAGATCCGACCCGCACCACAAACCGTCCGGCAAACGCCGCACCGCGTAGCGGACATGCGGCGTCTTCTGAACGATGGATGCCAATTCGGCGCGCGCCAGCAGGCAGCCAGGCGCGTCCGCCGCCACCGAAGCCACCCGCGGCAGCACCGCATAGGCCGGCGCCAATTGAATAACCAGCTGGCGCGCCAACCACTGCGCGCGCGCCGCCAGCTCCGCATCCGCGGCCCACCACTGCTGCAACAGCAGCGCGCCCATCGCCAGCAAGGCGCTGCCCGCCATCGCCAGACCGTACACCGCGCCGGGCCGCAGCCGGACAGCCCGCCCGGACAGCCACCGGCCGAATTTTTTTATCATGAATGCCCGCTCCGCCATCGCAGCGCATGTCGCGACATGGCATTGGCCATCGACACAAGACGGCTCATCATTGCCCTAAAACCATCCGGCGACCCCTGGTAGATATACGTCCAGTGTAGCGGCCGGCATCCGGATCGCCAGCGCCGGAGCGGGCGGGCGCCCGATAAAGCGTCCGCACGGCGCGCCACCCCGGACCCACGCCCACCCACCCTGGACAGTAAAAACTTTTTTTTGAAACCCCTCCGCGGCAAGCCATAAAACAATCAAATACTTACCCGGACAGATTGAATAAAACTGTTGCAAACCGGCAAAATTTACCGTATAGTCCGGCCTCTTGCATTTTCACCGGGCAAACCCAAACCTCACGCCTCTTGCCCGAGTGTTTTTTCATCGTCCCTGACCCATTCCAGGCTTCGTCCAAGCAATAATGTCGTTTTCCGACTGGACCGCTGTTCGCCGCTTGCCAGGTTAGTGCCGATGATTTACGGCCCAAAGGCGCCGTATAACCGCCACGAAATCTGGCTATAAGTGACGCCGGCATCATCCGGCCTGAAAGGACATACATGAACTTTTCCGATCTGGGCATCGCCCCGACCATCCTGCGCGCTCTGGAAGCTGCCGGCTACACCTCCCCGACCTCCGTTCAAGCCGAAGCCGTGCCCGCCGCCATCGCTGGCCGCGACCTGCTGGTTTCCGCCCAAACGGGTAGCGGCAAGACCGCAGCCTTCCTGCTGCCGGCGCTGACCAAACTGTCGGAACGCTCTACCGGCAAGGGCCAAGGCCCGCGCGTTCTGGTGCTGACCCCGACCCGCGAACTGGCGCAGCAAGTTGAGAAGAACGCGCTGGAATACGGCAAGGACCTGCGTTGGATGAAAACCGCCTGCCTGGTGGGCGGCTCCTCCTTCGGCTACCAGATCCGCGCGCTGAGCCGCCCGATCGATCTGGTGGTGGCGACCCCGGGCCGCCTGATGGACCACATGCGCTCCGGCCGCATCGACTTCTCCCGCCTGGAAATGCTGGTGCTGGACGAAGCCGACCGCATGCTGGACATGGGCTTCATCGACGACATCGAAGCCATCGTCAAGGCTACTCCGGAAACTCGCCAGACCGTGCTGTTCTCCGCCACGCTGGACGGCATCGTCGGCCGCATGGCTGAAAAGATGACCCGCGATCCGCAACGCATCGAGATCGCCCGCACCGAAACTTCCGGCGGCACCATCGAAGAACACCTGCTGTACGCCGACGACCTGAACCACAAGCATCGCCTGCTGGATCACATCCTGAAAGAATCGGGCTTTGACCAGTGCGTGATCTTCTCGGCAACCAAGGCCTACACCGAAGAGCTGGCCGACAAACTGTCGGATCAGGGCTACTCCGCCGCCTGCCTGCATGGCGACATGCCGCAAAGCTGGCGTAACCGCACCCTGAACGACCTGCGTCGCGGTCGCATCAAAGTGCTGGTAGCCACCGACGTCGCAGCTCGCGGCATCGACGTGCCGACCATCACCCACGTGGTGAACTTCGACCTGCCGAAGCAGGCTGAAGACTACGTGCACCGCATCGGCCGCACCGGCCGCGCCGGCCGCGACGGCACCGCCATCACCCTGGCGGAGTCGAAAGAGTCGCACAAGGTGCGCCGCATCGAGCAATACCTGAAGCGCTCCATCACCGAAGGCGTGATCGAAGGCATGGAACCGACCCGCCGTCCGTCCAAGGGTGGCCCGCGTCGCAACAGCGGCAAGCCGGGCGGCTACGGCGATCGTCGCGGCAGCGGCGGCTACCAAGGCCAGCGCCGCGAAGGCGGCTACCAGGGCAATCGCCGCGAGGGCGGTTACCAGGGCAATCGCAGTCCGCGCAGCAACGCGCAGTAAATCGCATCTGGCAACGAAAAACGGCGGGCTATCCCGCCGTTTTTTTCGTTCTGAATCCCTTTACTTGCCTGACGGCGCCGAGCCACTCCGCCACGCCCATGAACGAACCATTGGGCGTTTCATTGCCATAAATGGCGCCATCCGGCATCACCCCCGGCTCGCCAACGCCAACAACAGCCATGCGCCGTGCGGCAGCCATTGCTCGCTCCAACGCCAGGACTGGCTGATATCGGTCTGCCCCGGCAGCCGAAAGGCGATGCCGCCCTGCTCGCCCGGCGCGGCGGTGACGCCGTTGCATACCCCGCCGCAGGCGTTGTAGTAGCCAGGTTCATAATGCGGATTGTTGCGGCCATGGCCTTGCAGCATGCAGACATCGAAAGGGTTTTTCCCCATGATCCAATCCATCGCCGCCTGCGCATAACCGTCCAGGCGCGGCGCCAGCTCCGGCCAGCGGCGACCGCCCGTCCAGGAGGCGGCGGCCAGCGACGCCAGCCTGGCGTTCTCGCCTTGCCACCAGTAGCCACTGGCATTGTCCTGCGGCATGAAGAAGCGCGCCGCGGACGCCAAGCCCGGACGCTGCACCCATTGCCGCGGATAGCCGAAGGGATTTCCCTCCTGGGCGGTGCGCGCCAGTTCGTCCAGCATGGCGCGGCGCCAGCCCCGCTCCGCCTCCTCCGCATACAATCCATCCGGCAACACCTCCAGATAACGCGCCAGCGCCAAGTACGGCAAACCGGCGTCGGAAGCGTGGCAGTAGCTGTAATGCCGGTCGTCGTCCAGCCAAAACCAACCGTCCTCATGCTGGCGCGCCAGCATGCAGGCCACCCGCTCGGCGGCGGCGTCGGCGTAATCGCCATCGCCGGTGGCGGCATGCAGCTCGCAAGCCGCCAGCAAGGCGCAGTAATCGTCGATCAGGTTTTCCCGTCCATCGGCCAGATAAGACAAGCCATGTTCCTGCAAATGGACGAAGCCGAGGCGGGCGGCGCCGAGGCAGGCCTCGCGCGCGAACTCGCCATCGCGCGGCAGGCGGGATGCCGCGGCCAGCGCCGCCACCGCCATGCCGCCCCCCTGGCGCCAGCCGGCCTGCGACGCCGGCGAGCGCAGTCCCTGCTGGGTGGAATAGGCGCACAGGCTGCGCCGGGTTTCGTCCTTGCTCCAGCCGTCAAACAGCGTCTGATAGAAAAAGCCCGACTCATGCTGCATGCGCAACAGGAAGGCCGCGCCATGCAGCGCCTCGTCCACCATCCGCTCGTCAAACCACTTGGACTGCGCCGGCATGGCCTGGCGGGCGCGGGCAAGACTCCACACCAGCAGCGGGGTCTGCTGCGGATTGAGATGGTTGGCGTAGGACAGGTGGCTGAGGTATTTCGAACAATCGCCGGAGGCGTCGAACCAGCCGCCGCGGACATCGCGCCGCTCGTCCGTCCCCTCCACCCGCGCCAGGCGGTCGGCCTGGTCGTACAGGCCGCTGCAGCGCTGCGACTTGAAATAATGCAGCAAATCGGACAATAGCGGCGCGCCGAACAGGCTGTCCGCCACTTCGAACGGCGCGGACACCAGCGGCGGCGTACTGCCCTCCAGCCATAGCTGGTAGCGGCCCGGCGCGCGCAAGGCGCCGATGTCCGCCCGCCAGTAGTGCCAGTCGCGCCAGCCATCCACCCTGCCGGCGGCATGCAAGGGGCTGCGCAACACCAGCCGCCGCTCGGCGTCCAGCACCGCCACGCCGTCCACCACAGCCTCGGCCGGCCCTTGCAGCAACACCTGCTTGGCGGCGGCGGCCTCGAACCCCAGATGATTGAACAGGAACTGCAGCGTCATCATGCCCTCCTCTGCCGGATATCAAGAATGGTCGGCCGCGGTCGATTCCGCTCAGCCCCGGCCGTTTTTCAGCAACACCTCGTACTGCGGATTGAACTCGTCGAAAATCGTCAAGGCGGCGGCGCCGAGCGCCACCACATCGCGGCCGGCGCTGCCCAAACGCAGGCGCTCGCCGTCGCGGTGCCGGGTGGAGACCGGCAAAGGGTGCAAGCGCCGCACCAGCTCCGCCATCCAGGCGGGCGGCAACAGGCCGCCGATCACCACCGCCTCGATGTCCAGCAGGCACTCGAGGATGTTCACCGCCTGTCGCAACGGCGCGGCCGCGCTGTCCAGCCAGGCCTCGCCCTCCGGCTGGACAGCCAACCGCGCCAGATGCTCTGGCGTGGCCCGCTCGCTGCCCGCCAAATCCAACGCCTCGTACAGCGCCTGCAGCGACACATATCGCTCCAGGCAGCCCCGATTGCCGCATTCGCACAGGCGCCCTCCGGGCGCCACGATCATGTGGCCGATCTCGCCGGCGTTGTGGCGGCCGCCGGCGTACAGCCTTCCATCCAGAAACAGGCCGGCGCCCAGGCCGGCGCCGATGAACAGATAGACGAAGTTCTGCAGCTGGCTGGCCATGCCGTACAGCCGCTCGCCTATCGCCGCGGCAGTGGCATCCTTCTCCAGCAGCACCGGCAGACCCAACGCCCTGCTCAGCGCCTCGCCATCCATCCCTTCCCAGCCCGGCAGCGTGGTCGGCCCCACCGAGGTCATGCCCTCGACGCCGAACGGACCCGGCATCACCAGCCCCATGCCCAGCAACCGGTTCCAATTGAGCGCCGACTCGAGCCGCAGCCGCTCCACCGCGGCTGCGATCAAGGGCAAAGCCAGTTCGGGCGTCGGGCGCTGCACAGCCAGCTCCACCCTGGAACGCACCTGGCCGGACAAATCCACCACCACCGCGATCAGCGCCTGCTGGTCCAGCTGCACGCCTATCGAATAGGCCCCATCCGGATTGATGCTGAGAGGGATGGCCGGCTGGCCGCGTGCGCCTTCGCGCAGGGGCTCCCCCGCCAGCAGCATGCCGGCATCCAGAAGCTCGGCGGCGATATTGGACACCGTCTGCGGCGTCAACGCCGTCATCCTGGAGATGTCGGCCCGGGTAAGCCGCCGGTTGAGGCGTATGGTTTCCAGCACGGCCCGGCGGTTATGCGAACGCGCATGCTCGAGATTGGTTCCGGACACCATCAGCGGATCCGGCTTGGCGACGGGCAGTTTCATGAGGCGGGAGTATGGCGCGGCCCACGCCGCCAGACAAGCGTTTGTCATTAAAAGCCTTATTAAATAAATCAACTTGACGAAATAAATAACGAATGCTTTACTGCAAGCAATCCAAATGTCATTATTTATTTGCGAGGCGGCTTGCAAGCCACACCACCATGCTCACTCCCGTTCGATTCTTGATTGGCGTCGATGGCGGCGGCACCGGCACCCGGGTTCTCGTCGCCGCGGCGGACGGCAAGCCGCTCGCCCAGGCGGAAGGCCCCGGCTCGGCGCTGTCGCTGGGCATAGAAAAAGCCTGGCAAACCATCCTGAACACGCTCGGGCAAGCGTTTGCTCAATTGGATTCCCCCCTGCCGCCATACGGCGACTGCGGGCTGGGAATCGGCCTGTCCGGCGTTCACAACAGCCAGTGGGCCCAACAATTCAAGTCGCTGTCTCCCGGCTTCGCCACGCTGAAGCTGGCCACTGACGGCTTCACCACCCTGCTGGGCGCGCACGGCGGCAAGCCCGGCGTGGTGGTGGCGCTGGGCACCGGCAGCATAGGCGAGGCGCTGTACCCGGACGGCAGCCATCGAGAAGTCGGCGGCTGGGGCTACCCTAGCGGCGATGAGGCCAGCGGCGCCTGGCTGGGACAAAGAGCCGCCCAGCTGACCCAGATGGCGCTGGACGGCCGCAACGCCCACAGCCCGCTGACGCGCGCGGTGCTGGAATTCGTCGGCGGCAGTTGGCAAAGCATGATGGGCTGGAACGGCCGCGCCACCCCGGCGCAATTCGCCCAACTGGCGCCGCTGGTGTTGGCCGCGGCGCCCACCGATCCGCAAGCCGACGCGCTGCTCCGCCAGGCAGGCGAGGACGCCTGGGCCATCGCCCGCGCGCTGGACCCGCAGGGAGAACTGCCTGCGGCGCTGTGCGGCGGCCTGGGACAGGCGCTGCACGACTGGCTGCCGCCCGGCTTCCGCCGCCAACTGGTGCCGGCGCAGGGCGACGCCACCCGCGGCGCGCTGCTGTTGCTGCAACGTTGAGAACCATAAGGAGAAGGCAACGATGAAACCGAACCGACTGGCGCTGGCCAGCCTTGCCCTGCTGGCCTGCGGCCTTGCCGGCCAGGCCCATGCCGACAGGATCAAGCTGGAATTCTGGACCGACTCGCTCAAGCCGCGCTTCGACGGCTACTTCGCCACGGTCAAGAAGAGCTACGAGGCGCAACACCCGGAGGTGGAAGTACAATGGGTGGACGTGTTCAACGAGAACTTCGAGACCAAGCTCAACGCCGCCATCGCCGCCGGCAAGCCGCCGGCGCTGGTCAACCACGACGTGCCGCGGCTATTCAAGTACGCGCAGAAGGGCACGCTGATTCCGCTGGACAGCGCGCTGGGCGCGGACAAGGCCGCCTATTTGCCCAACGCCCTGTCCGACCTGAGCTTCGGCGGCAAGCTGTACGGCCTGCCCTGGTACAACAACGTCAACGTGCTGGTGCTCAATGGCGAACTGTTCAGGAAGGCCGGCCTGGACGCCAGCAAGCCCGTCACCAGCCTGGACCAGGAGCTGGCGTTGGCGAAAACCATCAAGGCCAAGACCGGTGTGGCCGGCCTGCTGCCGCAACTGGGCCAGATCGACGGCATCATGCTGGGTCAGGGCCTGCCGCTGTTGCAAAACGGCAAGGCGGTGTTCAACAGCCCGCGCCACGTCGCGCTGATCCGCAAGTTCGCCGACGCCTACCAGGCGGGCGCGCTGGCGCGCGACAGCCTGTTCGCCGACGACAACTACCAGGACAGCATCAAGCTCTACAACAGCGGCCGGCTGGCGATGATGGAAACCGCGCCCACCGCCGCGCAAAAAACCCAGGAGGACGCCCACCGCATCTACGCCGCCACCGTGGTGCAGCCGGCGCCGCTGGGGCCCACCCGCATCGTGCAGGGCGGCTATCTATTCAGTTGGGCGATATCCAAGGGCCTGCCGGCACGGACTCAGCTGGAGGCGGTGAAGTTCGCCCGCTTCCTCACCAGCGACAGCCAGCAGCTGGCTTTCGCCAAGGTGACCGGCGCCACCTTCCCCTCCACCCACGCGGCGCTAGCCGACAGCTATTTCGTCAAGACATCGACGGGCGGCGGCGCCATCGAAAGCTCGCGCATAGAAGGCGCCAAGGTGGCGCGCAATATCCGCACCTTGGTGCTGACCGGCGTGCCCAATGTCGCCGATCTGAAAAAGAGCCTGGTGGACAATGTGGAAGCCGCCGTCACCGGTAGGAAAGACCCGCAGAAAGCGCTGGACGACGCCGTCGCATTCTGGAACCGGCAGTTGAAGTAACAACGGAAGCCGACGCCACCCCGTCCTCGCCCCTGCCGGCACGCCGGAAAGGGGCGCTTTTCAGCGCATACGGAAAGCATCATGAAATCGTCGGAACGCAACGCCTGGCTGTTCCTGGTCCCCGCCCTGCTGCTGATGGGAGTGTTCACCTTCTGGCCGCTGCTGTTCGGCAGTTTCATCGCTTTCACCCGTTATGACCTGGTCTCGCCGCCCCAATGGGTGGGCATGGACAATTTCCGCTATCTGCTGGACGACGTGGTGTTCTGGCAGGCGCTGGCCAACTCGCTGAAATACCTGCTGGTGGTGCCGGCCATCCAGCTGTCCGGCATCGCGCTGGCTGTGCTGGTGAACCGCAGCTTGCCAGGCATCAGGCTGTTCCGCGCCGCCTTCTACCTGCCGGTAATCACCACCGTATCGGTGGTGGGCATCATGTGGAACTGGATGTACGCCGACTACGGCGTGCTCAACAGCGCGCTACATTACCTGAAGCTGCTGGCGGTGGAGCGCGACATCGGCTTTCTCAGCGACGACAGCCTGGCGCTGTATTCGGTGATGTTGGTCACTTACTGGCGCGGCCTGGGTTACTACATGGTGCTGTACCTGGCCGGCCTGCAATCGATACCGGCCGAGATGCAGGAAGCGGCGCGGCTGGACGGAGCCAATGGCTGGCAGCGCTTCTGGCGCATTACCCTGCCGATGCTCAAGCCCACCATCCTGTTCTGCAGCCTGATTTCCACGCTGGACGCGCTGAAGGCTTTTGAAGAAGTGCTGGTGATGACGCGCGGCGGGCCGCTGAACTCCACCTACACCGTGCTGTATTACGCCTTCCACCAGGGCTTCAACCAGCTGGACTTCGGCCGCGGTGCCGCCGCCGGCCTGGCGCTCACCGGTGTCTGCCTGCTGCTGGCCTGGCTGAACTTCCGCCTGATCCGCGCCGACCACCGCTGAGGACACCATGACCGCCGCCGCCCTGCTCCGCCCCGCCGTCCGCCGCCGCGCGCTGCGCCATCTGCCCGACTACCTGTTGCTGCTGGCGCTGTCCATCGCCTGCTGCTACCCCTTCATCTGGACGCTGGGCATCGCCTTCGGCAACGGCGAGCAGGTGTTCGACTTCCCGCCGCCCTTGTGGCCGCGCGACGCCGGCTGGCGGCACTTCATCGCGGTGTGGGACAGCATTCCGCTGGCGCGATTCTTCTGGAATTCGCTGTGGATCTCAGGGCTGACCACCATCGGCACGCTGGCGGTATCCGCCCTGGCGGCGTTTCCGCTGGCCAAGCTGAGATTCCGCGGCCGGCGACTGGTGTTCTACGCCATCATCGCCACCCTGCTCTTGCCCAGCGAGATCAACTTCATCAGCAACTACGTCACCATCTCGCGACTGGGGCTGGACGATACCCGCCTGGGCGTGGTGCTGCCTTCGCTGGCCGGCGCCTTCGGCATCTTCTTGATGAAGCACGCCTTCGAGGAGATTCCGGACGAGATCGTCGACGCGGCGCGGATGGACGGCGCCAGCGACTGGCAGGTGTTCTGCCGCGTCTGCCTGCCGCTTTCCCTGCCCCACCTCGCCACGCTGGGCATCTTCACCCTGGTGTGGTCGTGGAATGTCTATGTCTGGCCCAGCGTGGTCTTGAAGACGCCCGAGCTATACCCGCTGTCGGTGGGCGTGCTGTACCTGAAAGGCGCCTTCGCCACCTCCACCCGCATGGTGGCGGCCGGCGCGGTGATCACCATCCTGCCGGTGCTGCTGGTTTTCGTCTGCTGCCAGCGCTTCTTCATGCGCGGCATGGACGGCGCGGTGAAGTGAGGGCGAATCAGTTGTATTGTCAGACAGCAGTGGCTCATTTACTCTGGCTGCAGCAGCCGATATTCAAAAACCATACGGTCTGCGCATAACTAGACATAGAGGAAAGCCACCGATGGACAACCGCACCCTTACCCTTCCCTCAGCTCGCCCGCTAGGGCGCCAGGACTACAAAACCCTGGGGCTGGCCGCGCTGGGCGGCGCGCTCGAGTTCTACGATTTCATCATTTTCGTGTTTTTCGCCGTGGTACTCGGCAAGCTGTTCTTTCCTCCCGCCATGCCCGACTGGCTGAGCCAGCTGCAAACCTTCGGCATTTTCGCCGCCGGCTACCTGGCGCGGCCGCTGGGCGGCATCGTGATGGCGCATTTCGGCGACCTATTGGGCCGCAAGCGGGTGTTCACCCTCAGCATCCTGCTGATGGCCCTGCCCACCCTGGCGATGGGCATGCTGCCCACCTATCACGACATCGGCATTCTGGCGCCGCTCTTGCTGCTGGCGCTGCGCATTCTGCAGGGCGCGGCGATAGGCGGCGAAGTGCCGGGCGCCTGGGTGTTCGTGGCCGAGCATTCGCCCAGCCGCCACACCGGCTTCGCCTGCAGCGTGATTACCTCCGGCCTCACCGCCGGCATCCTGCTGGGTTCGCTGATCGCCACCGCCATCAACCTGGCCTTCACCCCGCAGCAGATCGCCGACTGGGCCTGGCGGCTGCCTTTCCTGATCGGCGGCGTGTTCGGGCTGGTGGCGATGCAGCTGCGCCAGTGGCTGCATGAAACGCCGGTGTTCGCCGAGTTGAAGGCGCGCAAGGCGCTGTCCGAAGAGCTGCCGCTGAAAACGGTGCTGAAGAAGCACAAGACCGGCGTGGCGTTGTCGATGTTCGCCACCTGGTTTCTTGCCATCGCCATCGTGGTGGCCATCCTGATGGCGCCCGCCTATCTGCAGAAACAGTTCAACATCCTGCCGGTGGACGCGCTGCGCGCCAACAGCCTGGCCATCGTGGCGCTGACCCTGGGCTGCCTGGTGGCCGGCCTGCTCTCCGACCGCATCGGCAGCGGCCTCACCTTCATCGGCGGCAGCGCGCTGCTGGGCGCCAGCAGCTATGCCTTTTATACCGTCCTGGCCAAGGACAGCAGCCAGCTCTACCCGCTATACGCGCTGCAGGGCTTCTGCGTGGGCATCGTCGGCGCGGTGCCGCTGGTGATGGTGCGCGCCTTTCCGGCGGCGGTGCGCTTCTCCGGACTGTCGTTTTCCTATAACGTCGCCTACGCCTTCGCCGGCGGCCTGACGCCGGTGATCCTGTCCATCTGGCTGAAATACGATGCGATGGCGCCGGCCTATTATCTGCTGCTGCAATGCCTGATCGGCCTGCTGGTGGGCTGCTATCTGCTGGCGCAGGAGAAAAGCGCCAAGCGGGAGGCGCTAGCTCAGTGATCGGGCGGCGGAGGCGGCGGCAACAGGTCCGTCTCCGCCACCTCGGGCAGACGCGCGGCCGGGTCCTGCTTGTAGAACAGGCTCAGTTGCCGGTACAAAGCCGGGTAATCGCGCCGCACCAGATGGGGTATCTCGAAAAAAGCTTCGCTCAGTACCGCGAAGAACTCCGCCGGATTCTCGCTGGCATATGGGTCCAGCCAGCCGTCCACTCCGGCGTCCACCGCCCGGCAGAACTGGCGGTAGGCCTGGTTCCAGGCGCGGCTCCACAAGGCGCGGTCCATGCCCTTGTGCAAGGGCGGCGCGCCGTTGGCCGGACCGTCCAGCATGTCGAACTGGTGGGCGATCTCATGCAGCGCCACGTTCCAGCCGTCCAGCAGCGGCGACTCGTTGACATCCGGCCACGACAGCACCAGCGGCCCCTGATAATGCGCCTGGCCTATCAGCACCTGCTCGGCCTCGTGGGTCAGCCCCATGCCGTCCTGCCAGCGGTTGCGCACCACGAAGGGGGCCGGATACAGCACCACCTCGCGCCAGTTGCCATAGGCGCTCATGCCCAAATTCATGCCGGGCAGGGCCAGCTGCAGCGCCACCCGGCAACGCATCGCGTCGTCCACTGCCATGTCTTCCAGCGCGGTGATGGTCTTGGCCAGCAGCAACTCGCCGGCCAACTGTAGCAGGCGGCCGTTTTCCTCAGCCGACAAGCCGATCAGCAAAGGCATCGCCGCCGCTTCGTTCCGCAGTTTTTCCAGCAACCCGGGCGGCACCCGCTTGCCGCCCAGGCGGCGCATCCAGTCTAGCAGCATGAACTCTTGGCCTTGAATCGCGTCAGTCATAGATACCTTTGGGCGCGGCGGCGCAATTCAATGGCCTCCCCGCCCTGCACCACAGGAGAAAATCATGACCGTCCCCATCTGGCACGATCTGATGCTGAACCCGCTGGCGGCGTTCGGCATCTTGCTGGCCCTGGGCGTGATAGGCGGCCAGATCGCCGTCCGCGTCGCCCGCCTGCCAGCCATCACCGGCTACATCCTCACCGGCCTGGTCATCGGCCCGCATAGCCTCAATCTGCTGGACCAGCAGCTGCTGAACGAGGCCTCGCTATTCGTGCAGCTGGCGTTGGGCATCGCGCTGTTCGAGGCCGGCCGCCGCGTCGACCTGCGCTGGCTGAGAGTGGAGAAAACCCTGCTCGCCACCACCCTGCTCTACTGCCTGCTGGTGTTCGGCGGGCTATATGCGCTGCTGAGCGGCAGCGGCTTCGGCGCCGCCGCCAGCCTGATGCTGGCCGCGCTGGGCATGGCCACCTCACCCATCGTAGTGCTGGAGATCGTGCGCGAATCGCGCGCCGACGGCCAGGTGAGCGAGCGCCTGCTCGCCGCCACCGCGCTGTCCAGCCTGCTGGCGATGATAGGCTTCGCGCTGGCGCTGTCCTACAGCCATCTGTCCGCCAACCACAGCGTGGAGGACGGCATCCTGATGCCGGGCTGGCTGATTCTGGGCTCGATCGCGCTGGGCCTGGCGGCCGGACTGGTCACCACCCAACTCAACCGCTGGCTGGGCGGCCGCCAGCGCGACGCGCAGCGGGTCATGCTGTTCGGCCTGATCGCGCTGATCGTCGGCCTGGCCGACATGCTGCAGCTGCTGGCCCTGCTGGCGCTGCTGGTGGCCGGCATGAGCACCCGCAGCCTGCGCCACGGCTATACCGTCAGCGAGCCCGGCATCTTGTCGTTGAGCCATGTTTTTACCGTCGCCTTCTTCGTCGCCGCCGGCGCGCAACTGGCGCCGCAGGCGCTGGCCTCCCACTGGCAACTGGCCTTGCTTTGTCTCTTGCTGCGCAGCGGCATCGGCATGCTGGTCTGGTGGCTGGCGGCGCGCGGCAATGGCCTGTCGCGGCAACAGGGCGCCTGGCTGGGCCTGGCGCTCAGCCCGCTCACCGGCGGTTCGGCGCTGCTGCTGGGCCTGGGCATGGTGTCGTTGGGCACGGCCGCAACCACGTTCAGCGCGGCGCTGATGGCCGCCTTGCTGATCAATGAAATCGTCGCCCCCATCCTCACCCGACTGGCCCTGCGCCTGGCCGGGGAAACCGCAGGAGCCAGCCATGCTTGAATTCAACCAAAGCCAGCCGCTTACTCTGGGTGTGGAGCTGGAGCTGATGATACTCAACCGCCGCGACTACAACCTGACGCGCGGCTCCGACGACCTGTTGCTGCAGATCAACCGCAAGCCGCACGGCTTCGACATCAAGCCGGAAATCACCCAGGGCATGATAGAGATAGGCACCGCCATCCACCATGACGTCAACCAGATGCTGGAAGAGCTGCTGGCCATCCGCAAGCTACTGGTGGACAGCGCCCACAAGCTCAACCTGGGCCTGGCCGGCGGCGGCGCCCATCCGTTCCAGCACTGGGACGACCAGCGCATCTACCCCAAGGAGCGCTACCAGCTGGTGTCCGAACTGTACGGCTATCTGGCCAAGCAGTTCACCGTCTACGGCCAGCACATCCACATCGGCTGCCCGGACGGCGACGCCGCGGTGCGGCTCACCCACTATCTGGCGCGCTACATTCCCCACTTCATCGCGCTGTCGGCGTCGTCGCCGTTCTATCAGGGTGTGGACACCTCGTTCCAGACTTCGCGGCTGACCAGCGTCAACGCCTTCCCGCTGTCCGGCTGCATGCCGGTGGTGGATAGCTGGGACGGCTTCAACGAATACTTCCAGCGCATGGCCTCGCTGGGCATCGTCGCCAGCATGAAGGACTTCTATTGGGACATCCGCCCCAAGCCGGAATACGGCACAGTGGAGATCCGCATCTGCGATACCCCGCTGGCCATAGACACCCCGGTGCTGCTGGCCGCCTACGCCCAGATGCTGGCGCGGCGCTGCTTTGCCGAAGACTGGCGCGATATCAGCGCCGAGCCTTATCTCACCTACAGCTACAACCGCTTCCAGGCCTGCCGCTTCGGCTTCGATGGCGTGCTGGTGGACGCCCGGTCCAACCGCCAGCAGGGCCTGCAGGAAGACCTGCTGGACACGCTGCGCGAACTGGAAGAACACGCCGAGACGCTCAACTGCCAGGCGCAACTGGCCCAGTTGCGCCAGCGCGCGCTCAAACGCCATAGCGACAGCCAATGGCTGCGCCAGGTCCACGACCAGAGCGGTTCGCTCAGCGAGGTGGTGCGGCGGCAAAGCGAACACTGGATGTACGCTGGAGCCGGAGTGGGCGTAAACTGAGCGCTTCCCATCATGACTTTCGCATCATGTCTTTCGAACTCCCGCAACATCCGGCGCCGGAACTGCCCGAGCGCTGGTGCATTTTCGATGGTTCCCGGCTGTGGCTGCGGCACAAGACTCTACCGGAATCCGCGCCGGCCGGTTGCGCGCTGACCGGTCAACGCTTCCTCGGCATTCATGAGCAACACAATCTGTTCATGGCGGATCTGGTGGGCGCGCCGCCGACCGGCGGCGAATGGCTGGCGCTGCGCCCCGCGCTGCTGGCCCTGCCCGCCACTCAGGTCCAGGCGGTGGCGCGCGCCGCCCAGCTGCGGCAGTTTTTCAGCAGCCACCGCTTCTGCGGCCACTGCGCCACGCCTTTGCAAACCAATAGCGACCAATTGGGCAAGCACTGCCCCAGTTGCGGCCAGATCTACTATCCGCGCATCTCGCCGGCCATGATGGTGCTGGTCCACCGCGGCCGCGAACTGCTGCTGGCGCGCAGCCCGCACTTTTCGCCTGGCGTGTACAGCGCGCTGGCCGGTTTCGTCGAACCCGGCGAGACGCTGGAGGAATGCGTGCACCGCGAAACCTGGGAGGAAGTAGGCGTGCGGGTGAAGAACCTGCGCTACGCCTTCTCGCAATCCTGGCCCTTCCCCCACTCGCTGATGCTGGCCTTCATTGCCGAATACGATGACGGCGACATCCGTCCGCAGGAAGGCGAAATCGAAGACGCCGGCTGGTTCGACATCGATGCCCTGCCCGCTCTGCCAACAGCCATCTCCATCGCCAGCCACCTGATTGCGCATGGCCGCGAGCTAATCCGAAACAGATAATTGTGAATAAGGCCAGTTATTATTAAATTTTAGTTAAAACAACAATTCGGTAAACCAGACCGACTATTGCTCCGTTCTGTAGCATGCACCCCGCCAAAACGCGCGGGAATCCTCCGATGTTTGCCAGAACGGAACGCAAGATGAAACTGAAACACGCCCGCGAACTCACCCTGACTCTATGCCTGGGCGCGGCATGCGCCACCGCGCAAGCCGCTGCCATGACCGTGGATAGCATGGACGGCCCGGTCACCCAGAATGAAATCCAGTCCTTCGTAGACTTCGCCCAAGGTCTGCAGCCCGCTGTTTCCGGCGCAGGCGAGGAATGGGCGCAAGGCAACAGCGGCGTGGACATGAAGGCGCTGGCGCTGGTTTACGACATCGCCCCGCGCCAGGCACTGTTGGACAAGATGGTGTCCTTCTGCGATACCCTGCTGTCGCAGCGCAACGACATCCTGCCGGCCCCTGCCGGCCGCCGCGTGATCTGGACCGGCCGCGTGGACCCGGTATGGCCCAACAAGCCCGACATCAGCCCGATCCAGACCGGCGGCGAACAGGGCGACCCGGTGGGCCACCTGGGCAGTTGCGCCCGCCAGATCCTCAAAACCACCGCCGTCTACAACCAGAAAGTGGCCGGCGGCGACCCTTTCCACTTCGGCGCCACCTATCTGCAACGCGCCAAGACCTATCTGAGCGAAGCCGACAAGACGGTTGATCAGCACATCCTCAAATCGTTGCTCAACCTGAGCGACGGCAACCACATGTACTTCGCCGTCAATTCGCCTTACCAGGGCGGCAAGCCGGTGCCGTGGAACCAGCAGATGATGTTCGACTACGGCTTTCTCAATCTGGCCCAGGCCCATGAACTGCTGAAGGACGACCCCGCCCGCGTCAAGCGCTACGACCAGATCGTGCAAGCCAACCTCGACTGGTTCTTGCAGTCCGGCCTGACCCGCTACACCGACAAGGCCGGCCGCCCGGCGTACAACTGGGCCTACGCCATGCCCGCCATCACCGGCGAAGACAGCAACCACGGCAGCCTGGACGTCCCCGGCTTCTACCGCCTGTACCTGAGCGGCCGCTACGGCCTAGCCGCCAAGCAGATAGAGCCCTTTGGCGACACCGTGTTCGACGTGATGCGCCTGGGCAACCGCGACTACTCCGGCCGCGTGGACGGCACCAGCGACAACGACAGCAAGCACGGCGGCGAAACCAACTACCTGCGCAACGGCTTCCTGGTCACCGCGCTGTCGCGCCCAGATGCCTACTACGCCATGATGAGCGACGCCGGTATCCAGGACGGCGCAAGCACCAACGCGCCAGAGGCCTATTCGAACTTCCTGCTGGTAAAATCGCAACGCGCTGAAGCCGCCAGCGCCAAGAAGAAAAAGCAACGCTGACCCACTCAACCACGAGTCGAATTAAGAAACCGCGCAGCCTGGGTTGCGCGTTTTTTTTGCGCCGCGGCGCAGGCGACATTTTCCCCGCCCCCGACAGGGTCAAATAGAATGGGAAACCGGGGCTAAATATTACAATCAGATTCTCGCGACACCCTGCCAACCATGTTTCCGGATGAGAGACTCGACAATGAAACAGAAAACCCTGCTGCAATCGGCCTTGGCGATTGGCCTGGCCGTCGCTTGCGCAAGCGCGCAGGCCGCCGCCATGACCGTGGACAGCCTGGACGGCCCGGTCACCCAAAATGAAATCCAGTCCTTCGTCGACTTCGCGCAAGGTCTGCAAGCCGGCGCCTCCAATGTCGGCAACGAGTGGGCGCAAGGCCACAGCGGCGAAAACCTGAAGGCCATGGCGCTGGTTTACGATATCGCTCCGCGCCAGGCGCTGTTGGACAAGATGGTGTCCTTCTGCGATGCGCTGCTGTCCGAACGCAACGACATCCTGCCCGCCCCCGCCGGCCAGCGCGTGATTTGGACCGGCCGCGTCGATCCGGTATGGCCGAACCAGCCCGACGTCAGCCCGATCCAGACCGGCGGCGAACAGGGCGACCCGGTGGGACACCTGGGCAACTGCGCGCGCCAGATCCTCAAAACCACCGCCGTCTACAACCAGAAAGTGGCCGGCGGCGACCCGTTCCGCTTCGGCGCCACCTATCTGCTGCGCGCCAAGACTTATCTGAGCGAAGCCGACAAGACGGTTGACCAGCACATCCTCAAATCTCTGGTCAAGCTGAGCGACGGCAACCGCATGTACTTCGCCGCCAACGCGCCCTACAAGGGCGGCCTGCCGGTGCCATGGAACCAGCAGATGATGTTCGACTACGGCTTCCTCAACCTGGCCCAGGCCCATGAACTGCTGAAGGACGACCCCGCCCGCGTCAAGCGCTACGACCAGATCGTCCAGGCCAACCTCGACTGGTTCTTGCAGTCCGGCCTGACCCGCTACACCGACAAGGCCGGCCGCCCGGCCTACGACTGGGGCTACACCATGCCCGACACCTCCGGCGAAGACAACAGCCATGGCAGCCTGGATACCGCCGGCCTGTACCGCCTGTATCATAGCGGCCGCTATGGCCTGCAGGCCGCGCAACTGGTTCCCATCGCCAACACCGTCCTCGACGTGATGCGCCTGGGCGACCGCCACTACGCCGGCCGCCTCAACGGCACCACCGGAGCCGGCAATAGCAAGGACACCAACTACCTGCGCAGCGGCTACATGCTGACAGCCCCGTTCCAGGCCGCCGCCTACTACACCATCATGAGCGACGCCGGCATCCAGGACGGCAGCGCCACCAGCCGCATCGACGCCTACTCCCGCTTTCTGGAAGTCAAGTCGGTGCGCGCCGCCGCCAGCGCCAATAAGCCAGGACAGCGCTGACGCCGCCGACATGCCCAAAGCAAACCGCACAGCCGTAACTGTGCGGTTTTTTTACGCCGAAAGCGGATACGCCCTGGCTATCGGTCCAGATCCCGCAAGATGTGCAGGCTCCAGGCGCCGGCGCAGGAAACCCATCGGGCAACGGGGCCGCCGGCGGCGGATCACCATCCAGCAAAGCGTCGGCGCTACAAGCGGAAACTGGAAACCGAATCCTTGAACTGCCGGGCCAGATCGGCCAGCGCGTCCACGTCGCCATTCGCGGCACACGCCGAGGCCTGCGACTCTCCGACCATCCGCGCAATCGACTCGACATTCTCCGCCACGCTGCGTCCCACCTGCCGCTGCTCCACCACCACTCTGGACATGTCGCGTATCTTGTCCAGCGCCAGCGCCGCTCCCTGGTTGATCTCGCGCAGCGCCACCGCCGCCTCCCGCGCCCTATCTACACCCTGCAATACCAACGGCCTCACCTCGCTCATGCTGCCGACCACCGAATCGGTGTCCACCTGTATCCTCTCAACCATCCCGGCAATCCGCTGCGTGGCCTCAGTGGTGCGCTCGGCCAGCTTGCGCACCTCGTCCGCAACCACCGCGAAGCCCCGGCCGGTTTCCCCCGCCCGCGCCGCCTCAATCTCCGCGTTCAAGGCCAGCAGATTAGTCTGGTCGGCGATTTCCTTGATTTCCATCGCCAGGCCGTCGATCTCGCGCGAGCGCTGCGCCAGGCTGCCTATCAGATTGGAGGCGCCCTCTATCCGTCCTGAGACCCGCTGCATCTCTTCCGCCGCCTGGTTGACCAGCGCCTCCCCCTCTCCGGCCAGCTTGCAGGAGCGTAGCGAATTGTTCTCCGTCTCCTCCGCGCAGACCGTCACCTGGCTGGAACAAGCCGACATCGACTCGATCTCCATGCTGGTGGCGCTGGTTGCCCGCGTCGATTGCAGCGCCGCATCGTTGATCCGCCGCATCTGGCCGCTCAATCCGTTGACCGATTGCGCCAGATTCATTGCGCCGTCCTGCAAGCGCTCTATCATGTCGCGCAAACTGCCCTGCATGGCGGCAATCGCCCCCATCAGGCTGTTCCGATCGCAATTATGGATATCCAGGGTCAGGTCTCCCGCCGCAATCCCCAGCGCCGTGCGCGAGGCCTGATCGGGCTCGCCTCCTATCACCCGGTAGATGGAGCGCGCCACCAGCCAGGCCAACGCCGTCGCCACCGCCAGGATAGCGAAACCGATCAACAGCAAATTCAACGCCAGGCTGTCGAACGCCTGGTCGATATCGTCGAGAAACACGCCGGTCCCAATCGTCCAATCCCAGCCGGGAACACGCATCACCGCATTGAGCTTGGGTAGCGGCACGCTGCCGTTTGGCCGGCGGGTGCGTATCTGCACGAAACCGAAATCCGCATCCCGCAGCACATCATGATAAGCCTGCACCAGGGTACGGCCGTCCGGCAGGGTTTCTCCAGGGTCGGCTTTGCCCAGCTTGCGCTTGTCCGGATGCACCAGCACCAGATTGTTGCCATCGCGGGCAAACACATAAACGTTCTTGTCGCGCAAGCCGCTCATCGCCTCGATTGCGCGCCGCTGCGCCTCGGCGCGAGTCAGCCTGCCGCCTTGCTCCTGATCCTGGAAATGGGCAACCTGCTTGCCGGCCAGCGTCAGCAGCGTTCGAATCTGGCTGCGATGATTTTCCATCAGGGAAACGTGCAGGCTGTACAAGGCCGCGCCGGCCATCAACGCCAAGCCCAGCCCCGCGTTCAACACCAGAATGCCCAGACGGGTGGAAAGCTTCATTCCTGCCGCTCCTCATCCAGCGCCGCGGTCGCGGCGGCCTCAACGCTCGGCGAAACCGCATCCGGGAAAACTCCCCGAAAACGCCCGGGCCAGGCAGGTCGCTGGCCCTGTGCCGCACTCATGCTAATATAGGCAAATATGGAGTGCGACCCTGGTCGTTTTATCCCACCACCATTTCAAGCCAATATGAAACTCATTAAACTCATCAGCCCGCTGATCGCAATCGGACTGGCCCTGTCCAGCCCGCTGAGCCACGCCGAACCGGAAGACCAGCCCCTGCCCGGCGACTTCCAGCCGGTACCCACCGCCAAGCCTCTACACCAACCGCACGCAAGCAAACCCGCCAAAGCTCAGCCTGCGCGCAGCAAATCGGGACACGCCAAGCCTGCCCGCCCGCACCATCAAAAATCCAAAGCCAGCCATGGCAAGGCCAAGCCCGGCAAAGCCCATGCCCATGCCGCCAAGCACCGCCACGCCGGCAAGAAACATACGAAGAAACCGCATAGCGCGCATTCCCCTGCCAAGAAAGCCCACAAACCGACCAAGGCGCATAGGAACAAACACCATAAAAACAAAAAGCTAGCTAAGAAGCATCACGCCAAGCACAAAAAAACGCATTGATACTCTTGTCAGATAAAGAGAAGCCGGGCATAATTCCCATCTCTTCGCCGGTGTAGCTCAGTTGGTAGAGCACCTGACTTGTAATCAGGGGGTCGCGAGTTCGATTCCTGCCGCCGGCACCATATTCTACGGGCCTTGTAGCGATACAAGGCCCGTTTTGATTTGTAATGTCTGCACTCATGTACGCACTTTGTACGCAGCGCAAACACCTCTCTCCGACGTTAGAATCCTTGGCGCCTTGTTGCATAAATATGCCTTAGCACACAAAGCCCCCTCCTCTCCCATTACCAATTAAATAGTTTGTCGAGCCAGCCCTCCACCCTGCGGGAGATCGTCGCCCAGCCTTCGCGCAGCAGCGCCTTGGCAGCATCCTTCACCGCCTCCCACAGCCCCGTCACAGACTCCCGCTGTATGCTGGGCGTCACGTATTCCGCGCGGGCTTCACGGGTGACGCTCCACTTTTTTTCCTTGGGCAGACGATGAATGATTTGCTCCAGCAGTAGCTGCAGGCCGTAGCCCTCCACTGCCGAGATGACCAGGATCTGGCTGAGCGGAACTTCAAACAGCCGGCACAGCTCGACTTGCTTGCGGCTGATGTTGTTGAGCTGCTGCGGCCCTGGAGACTGGCTGGCGCCATTCCACTCCCGGCAGGGCTCGATCTTGTCGATCTGATTCACCACGAACAGCAGCGGGATGTCGAACTCGACCAAATGCGGCCGAATCAGCTGTTTGTAGCATTGCTCGTCGATGCTCAAAGCCCGATCGTCGGCCTTGATCACCCACAGGATTAGATCCAGCTCCGGCAGCATGTCGCGGTAACGCTCGGCATATTCCGCCTCCTTGCCCTGGCACTCTCCCACACCAGGCATATCGATCAGCGAGATGCCTTTGCCGTTCTGATGCGCCAGGGTGAATTCGGTGGGCCAGACCGTGCACGGCGCCACATCATCGACTTCGGCCACCTCTTCACCGAACAAGGCGTTGCACAGACTGGACTTGCCAGCGCCGCTCTTGCCCATCAGGCCGACCGTGGCCGAGTAATACACCAGCTCATCAATGCGTTCGCGCAGCGCCTGGAGTTGATTGGCAGGCAAGGCGCCGGCATGAGTCTGAAACAGCTCCTGCAGCAGCTGGGCGATTTCTTGGGGGGTTTTAGGTTGGGTCATGTACGTTCTCCAAAGGTCATCAAGCCAAACGCCCATCCCCGGGAAACCAGGGATGGGCGTTATGCGGTCATTGGGTTGGCAGTACGAGAGATGGGTTAGGCGGGGCGTTTACCTTGTCGGCATTGTTCTTCCCATTCCGTCATCTGGTCTTGCGTAACGATGGCGGTATCGCCTTGCTCTTTTCGAAAGGCGGTCATCCAGGCCTGTTGGCAGGCATCAACATCAGCGGACGAAATGGTTGAGGTCGAAGGATGAGTAATTTCGCTCAGCGATTTGCCGTTGTGCGCTTGTATGGCTTCGTCACCGGAGAGCGTTGTAGTCTGCACTCCATGCTCCCAAATGGCATACGAAGTAACTTGCCCGGTATTGGGATCGAAAGACTCCTCTACGCCTTCCGGAGTCCCTTCGACATAGTGGGCCCGATAAATCACACGTTTACCATCGTCTGCATAGCGGACCACCTCGCCCTGGAGCTTCCCATTCTCATATTCGGCTCGGCCCACCAATACGCCACTGTTCTCATTGAAGGCTTCCTCTGAACCGACAGGCGTGCCGTGCTCAAAGTTGACGTGATAGCGCAGCTTGTGGGTATGGGGGCTGAAGATCTCCAGTTTTCCATCGGCCTGCCCACGATTAAAGGACACGGTAAACATCGGGTTATCGCTATCATCTAGCGCTACGAAGTCTCCCTCTAAGACTCCTCCGCTAAAATGAGCTTTCACTACTGTTTTGCTGGTTCCTGAACGTTGGCAGCTAGCCTCACCATCCGGCAGGCCGTCATGAACCGTGATATCGCACATGAGACCCAAGCCAAGGTAAGCCGCTCCGATTTTTAGAACATTTTCAGCCGCTTGCAGAACCGGATAGAGCCCATCTTTCGAAGGAAGGATTATCGAGGGCATGATCTTGTCTTCCGGCACATTCGTCACTTTGCCGTTGAAGGGCTCGTTCGCGCCGCTGGCGTAGAGCTTGCCGTTGACGATTTCCGCATTGCGGTATTCCAGCACGCGTGGGGCGCAGCCACTGATGGCGGCCAGGAGCGCGCCACAACATAGCCACGCACAGACTGCAGATTTCATATTGTTTCTCCCGGGGGAAAGGGTATCGGGCCAGGGGAAACATCCCGCTGGCCGGTCTGAATGAAGCGCAAGACACGCTTAATGCAGCAGTGGCAGCAGCTGTTGCCACCAGGCGCCAAAATCCGCCTTGCGCACGACGATGGTGTTGATCGGCGTGCTGGCCGCAAGATACACGCCCTGCTTCAGATGGCCGTTTTGCAAGACGATGGCCAGCTCGCCGTCAGGCGGGACATATGAAGCGGGGTTGCTCCACTTGGCGCGATCGACCGGGCTGACATGCACCACGATCACATTGGGATTGTTAGGCGCCACAGACCAATTCATCAGCACGCGGGTGCCCACGGGCGCGAAATCGCCATCCAGCATGGTGACGACACCGCTGGGCTGCAGATACAAATTGCGATCTTTGGTTGGGTCGTAGTGAAAGCCCGTCATCGCATCCAATAGCGCCGGGTGGTAGCTGTACTGGCCAAATGGGTAGAGGTCGGATGGCGCCGGCGTAATACGTGAATCCACCACGGGGATGGGCATGCCGATGGCGCTGGTGACGCTGGAGTAGCTCGTGGATGGCTCCCCCAGATAGTTGGCATCCAGGTAAGTGTGGGTCTGCCCGTCGATCGACAGTTTCAGCGGCGTAAGGATGCCGTCGGCACGACCAGGGTAATGGATCAGCTGGGTGAACACGACATCGTGATCCCGCGTCTCGGTCTGCAGATAGGTGGGCACCACTGCGGGCACCTTGCCTGCCAACGCGCTGACATTGCCGGGCGACAAGTAACCCCCCAAGGCCTGCGCAAACGCCGGATCGCTGACGGCGATAGGTTGATAGCGGTAGGTATAGCGGATGCCGGTGCTACGATCCTGCGCCACGGCATGGTCGCCCTCCACGCTGGCGCCATAGAACTTGTGCACCAGACTCAGAAGCGGCCCCGGCGTGAAGTAATTGGCGCTCTCCTGCATTTCCGTCCAGCTGCCGTCTGGCAGCTGCAAGGAATACGCCAGGCACCCGCAGTTGTTGGCCAGGGAGTTCGACCCAAAGCGATTGGGGTTGCCGACATCGTTCGCCGCATCCTGCGTTACCCAAGTGGCATTGCTATTCACCAGCAAGCTGCCAGCCAGATATTTGGTCCCCACGAAGAAATTGCCGAAGTTGCTCATACTGCCGGCGTTCACCTCCCCGGAAGACACATTGGCGGCGTTGCCGATGCTGGTGACGCCGTCCACCAGCAAATCCATCGCCGAAACGACAGCTGGGTTCTGTCTTGCGATTGCGGCCTGCTGATCCTGAGCGGCGATCAACGCCGCCTCGGAAGCGGACTTGGACGCCCAGGCAGCCCGCGCACCACTTTCGTCATCGCCGATAGTTATCTGGGCGTTGACGATGGATTGCGCGGTTTTAAGGGCAGATGGGTTGCCCGCCGCGACATAATCGACACTGGGATCCATGCCGCCCGTCACCGCCTTGGCGGCGGTGACGGCTTGATCATACGACATGCCATAACGCATCTGTCGCACCACCAAGGTGGTAAACGGGGTGACATTGGTCGAGGCCGTGCCGTTGCTGACCGCTGCCAACATCACCTTGCTGGGAAAGGTATAGCCGGGACGACTGAGATCCTGGGTATCGGAATCGATGGCGACCAAGATGATCTTGCCTGTCGGAATCGCCATGGGAAACACATAGTTGCCCTGGCTATCGGTCGTCACCGTGGGGTAACCGCTGTCGCAGCTCGCGCCATTGGCAGCTGCCACGCATACCTTGGCGCCCACCAGATAACCATCTATCGCCTTGCCGGAGGTTTGCGTCTGCGCCTGTGCCGGGGGAGAGGATGGCGAGCTGGCGCTGGTCGAGGCATCTCCGCCGCCACCACATGCGCTCAGGGCCGATGTCAGCGCTAACAAGAGGCCAGCGCCAACCCGGCGCTGAAGGTTTCGTTTCATTTATGAACTCCTTTTCAATCGTTACCATCCAGGCAGGACATTGTCTTGATGCGTTGCATTCATCCTGCCATTTCAATTTTCAACTTTAAAAGTTGAATTCCATCCTGAAGAGCACTTCATGTCAATGAGTTGATTCACGACCATCCAGGTTGAACGGGAGGACGTGATGTCAAATGCAGATCGGGATGTGGAACAGTTGAACCTAAGGGTGGCGAAAACCGTCGCCCGTTACCGCAAGGCGCGCGGCCTCACGCAAGACGGCCTGGCCGAGCAATTGGGCATTGGTCTGGAAGCGGTTTCGCGGTTGGAGCGCGGCCGCATCACGCCTACACTGCCCCGGCTGCTAGGGCTGGCGCAGGCGCTGCAATGCGGCGTCAACGACCTGCTGGCGGAAACCAGCCCCAATCCCAGCGATCAGGCCGCGTATCTGGAACAGCTGTTGAGCCCGCTCAGCCAAGAGGATCGGGCGCTGGTGGTGGAGATGGTGGAACGGCTGAGCGCGCGGCTGACGCCAGTCACCCCACGCTAAGCGACGCGCGTGAGCTGGTCGCGATAGGCGGCAAACGCTTGGCGATCCTTGAAGCCGCGCATCGGGAAATACTCGGCGTCATCATCGGCATCGTCCAAATCCACGATCTTCCCTTCGCAATCTGCCCGCGAGGCATACACGCCTTCGACTTCCCCACCTGACATGACGACCAGAATGGCCGGGGGCTCAGGACTGCAGCCGGGGTCATTGCTCTCCAGGTTTCCCTCTTCCCAGTCGTAACTTGGCAAGCTGTCGACCACGTCGCCATCGGCATCCAGTCGCACCCAAGTTGCCGCCGGATAATTCGCCTTAACCCAGCTGGCAATACCTTGCAGGTCGGGATGATCTGGAAACTGCTGGGCGGGATCGGTATCGGCCTCCCCCAAGGCGATGAAGAAGCCATGGCTGTACTCGGCGTACGCTAGCTCGACCCAGCCGCCGACATTGATCTGCAACCAGGCCTTGGTTTGCTTGCGAATGTGTGAAGTGGAGAGCACAGGGAGGGTCATGGTCCAGCGTGGTTCAGCCTGTTGTTTGGATGTCGGCATCAGTATTCCTCCGCCAGCATGAGGGTCAGCACCCGGCGCGTCTGCGTGGCATCCCAGGGGGCTGCGCTACCCTGCTCGCCATCCAGCGCGTAGTAGTCAATCTTCCAGAACACCGTGTCGCCATCGATCTCTACTTGGCCGAAGTCGTGTTCCAGATAGGGATCGTTACCGATCTGGAACACGCTGAAATCTCGAACTGCAGTGAAGAAGCGGTCGGGATCGGCTAGGGCATTAAAACCTGGCGTGCAGCACACTTGACCCAGGCCGGGCGTGGAGAACGGCAATCCGGCACGCAGTTGATCATTGAGTTCGGCAGTACGCAGCTGATTCAGCAGCCAGGCGCCGGTTTGCGGCAGTCGGTTCACCTGCAGCAAGATGGCATCCGCGGATGCCAGATGCTGGGCCTGCATCAGCGAAGACAGCCATAGGCGAATGCCGGCCGGCTCCTGGGCCGGGCAGCGCTGGCCATCCAGCGTTTCAATAGGGTGTGGCATGTGACACTCTCCAGAAAAGGCATAAAAAAATCCCCTGTCTGACCAAGCCAGAACAGGGGAATCAAGGGACGAGCGAGAACGGTTAGTGCAAGAGCGCGAGCGCGTGTTTCAAGGCGCTTTCCTTCAACTGGGCGCCCTGGCCAAACCAAGCCGAATCCAGGCGGTGATCCTGGCTGCGCGAGCGGCGGCGATGATCCACGTATTCGGTCACGGCGTTCAGCAGACCCCAGGCCGTGCCGCGGCTGCCGGGAAGCAGTGCGCCGCGGCCTTCGCCGGCATAGAGGGCAGTCACCTGCTGCATGGCACGGGAGACCGGGTCATGCGGCGATGCTGCTGCCGGCTCGCGCAGCACATCGCTGAAATACTGTTTGGCTTCATCGGGCGAGATCGGACGGTTGGCCAATTGCTTGATCTCGGCCATGAAGCGATCCCAGGCCGACAAGCCAATGCCCAGCGATGCCTTCACCAACTTGGGATCAAAACGGGTGGAATGCGGCACTTTGACGGCGCCGCCATCCCTGCCCATGACGAACTGCAGCGTGTTGTTGCAGACCACTCGCACCGAAGTGAACTGGGCGGTGGTGCACAGCGTGCCGTCGCAGCTGGTGGCCAGCAGCAAGTAGGCATTGACCTGATCCTGGCCTTTGACCTGCATGCCCTGTCCAGTACGCGCCAACGCCCACAACTTGCGGCCGCCTTTGAGCACACCAGCGGTTTCCAGCTCAAAGCCGCCTGCCAAAACCAGATCGTTGTAGAAGCTCAGCACCTCCTGCGGCTGCACGACCTGATAACGGCTGGATACCACCGACAGCGGCGCCAGCGTATCCGAGCGATACAGCACCTTGGCATCGGCATGAGATCGGATAGCGCTAACATCTTCAGCGGCTTGGAACTGCACCGGCGCTTCCTGAATGCGCCAACCCATCCCCGCCTCGCGCTGCCACACCTCCAGCGGCAGCCCCTCCGACAGACGATTGCCCAAGCCATGCCACGGCGTGGCGCCGACATAGGCCATGGTTTCCACCAAATGCGCCATTTCACTCTCCCTGAAATAGAAACCCCGGCGCGTGGCCGGGGCGAGTCGATATGCGGAAGAACCGCTAAGGCGGGTCTTCGTGCGTTTCCAGGAAAATGATATGTGGCTGAAAAAATCTGGATTCTTACGCTTGGCCACCTTCCATCATCACGAAAGGAACGCAGGATGAAAACGATATTTGAAAAAATCTGGCATTCGCTGCAACCTCGATGGCCTTGGCGCAAAACGGAACCCACACCATTTCGTCATCTCACCCACTACGAATGCTCGTTTGGCGAGCCGAGTCGGGATCTGTTGGAGGCCGTAGATCGATTACTGGGACTAGCCCGTGATGACATCTGACGTGCTTCGCAGGTCGAAGCCATCAACGACTTCGGCGAGCAAGAGAAACAAACCGTGCGCGCCGTGCTATCCAGCATGGTGCTGCAATACTCGGCCCGCCGTTGGGACAGCCGCCTCCCGGCGGCTAAAGCCAAACCCTGACGCGTGGCGATGCCGCCGCTTTTCCTCAGAGTCGTCAGCACTGCAGACGAAAAACCGCATCATCTGGCCGGCGGCTACTGGGCCAAAACAGCCGGTCATGCCTGAGCGTACGGCTGCTGGTGGCCCCAGAGCAGAATTTCACTGTTCCGCTATGAGATGATGTTCAACGACAGCTCTACGCTGAACAGCGCCGCCACCCCAAAAACAGTGATCGCGACTTGCCACGGATTGATCTACGTGGTAATGCGATTACGTGGACGCGCGATCAACTATGCTGCGACACATCGACAACCGCGATTTGCTCACAAAACGGTCCTCAGCACTGTACAATCGCAGCGAACGAAAGTACGCCTAAGTAAGGAAATGATGGACATTGTAGTCGCTACAAGTGCCGATATGGAATCTGAGATGTCTCGCCCCCAAGGTAGTCCTCGAACGCCTACGTTCGCGCCGCGCTCCTACCCGCAGGTTGTCAAGTATATGGGCTCAAAGGCCTCCATACTTAGCTTCATCGGTGACGGATTTGCGACTGTAGATCATAACGACAAGCCGATAGTAGATTTGTTTGCCGGGGCTGCCGCAATTTCTGGCGGCTTTGGACACATCAATAGGATCATATCGAACGATATTCAGCAGTACTCGGCTGTAGTCGCTAGCACTTACCTAAAGCGGGCTGAGAAAATTGGGCAATTCGATATCGTAGAGCTTGCGAGCAGCATCGCCCTTGAAAAAATTTCGACACTTTCGTCGGATATGCATTATCCAGCGGAGACCTCGCTGGAGTCCTTTAATGAAATTGAGAAGCGCAATCGAGAACTGATATATAGGGAATTCGACACGACGCACCACTTGTTTACCAGATTTTACGCTGGGACATGGTGGAGTGCTGAGCAGTGTATCTGGATTGACGCGATAAGAGAGGTTCTAGATGCGTTGTTGAGCGCCGGGAAGATCGCAGATGCGGATTTCAATTTTGGCCTCACCTGCCTTATGCACGCGATGGCCTACACTAGCCAGGGAACCGGGCACTACGCTCAATTCAGGGACGCAAAAGATGCTGCGTCAATGTCGGATATCAATAAATACAGACGAACCTCCGTCCCCGCGATATTTAGCAAGAAATTCTCACCTCTGCTGAGTTGGAATCTCTCGAACGTCGTTGACCTAGGGCACGAGCTCGTCTCGTCGGACTACATAGACTGTCTCACCTCGCTGCCTCGCTCCGTCATTTATGCAGACCCGCCATACGCTTTCGTCCACTATAGCCGCTTCTATCACGCGATGGAAACGATTGTTAAGTACGACTATCCTGCACTCCAATTCAAGGGAGGTCAGCTTGTGAAGGGGCGGTATCGAATTGATCGTCATCAGTCTCCGTTCTGCATAAAGTCCCAGGTTCAGGGCGCGTTCACAAGCATGTTCGAAGGAGTGAAGGATTCGAATAGCGATCTTCTCCTTAGCTATTCCAATACCGGCATGATTGATATAGATGATCTCATCGATTTGGCTGCAACAATATTTGGTAGCCGCTATATGGTCTGGTTCGAGAACATCGACCACGACCATAAGACCATGGGACGGAGGGGGGATCATTCTCGCCAGGTGCAAGAGTCACTGATAATAGCTAAGAAGCGGTAACTGAACCCACGCGAGTTCAGCGTGGGGGAAACGTGGTTGTGCATTTAAGAAGGATGCGACGATGTCTGGTTTGGGTGAACTCAAGGTATCTCTGACAAAAAATGGTTTCCAAAAGATTGCGGACTTAATCATCGCGCACCCCCGGAACGAGATTTTGCAGAACATCAGGGGCGTGTATGAAGGCGTAAACCTCGACGAGGCTCAAGTCGTCAATATCCTGTCGGGAGACCAGAAAACGCGCGAGCTCCCCGACGTCTGGGACGATATCAGGCCGTTCGGGGAAAACCAAGTCCGCGCGTTGACCTTTATCGCAATCTTGTACAGCCACAACGCACTCATAAAAACGTTCGCTCAGTCCAAGACTGGCGAGATGCGGGGCGTGCTCCGCCGAAATTCGTTCAGCAATGAAAAAACGTACACGAACATAGCGTATGCCATGCAGTCTTTCGGCATCTGTACATACAAGCCAGGGGCACCCTACGTCGATTATTCGCTGGCGACTGTATTTTCCAATATGCATATTGGTCCGCTGGCGAAAAAAGTTATTTATAGGAAGCTTCAACAGACCGGGTGGCGAGAACCCGCGCCACATGACGACTTCCACCGCACGTTCTACGAGCAGTGTTTCCATTACCGATTCCACGATGCTCTCGCGCTGACCCCCGAGCAATTCGAATCGTGGCTCGAGGGCCTGAACGTCGAGGTCTCGGTGCCACCGGCCATGGAGGTCCCAGACACTGCAGTAGCCGTTAGTGCCAAGCTTGTGGCAGCCTTGGCGTCCAAGCCATTCGTCATCCTCTGCGGGGCGTCCGGGACAGGGAAGACGACGTTGATTCGGCAGCTAGCATCCGCACTCTCCCCCTCGGCCGTGGACCGACGTGCGAACCATGCATTCATCCCGGTTGAGGCGGGATGGACGGACGGGAGGCATCTCCTGGGTTACAAGAACCCGTTCGGGACGGATGGCGAATACTACGCGTGGACTCAGGTTATCGAAGTTCTATTAAAAGCCAATTACGACGATTACAGTTCGATTCCGTTCTTCATAATCCTCGATGAGATGAACCTCTCGTATGTCGAGATGTACTTTTCGCGGTTCCTTTCGATCATGGAGACTTCGACGTCGGATACTCCTGAACCTATAATCGACTGTGAGACTCTCCAACTTATGCTGCGCAGTGGAATGCTGGACGCGGAGCAGGCAAACATGGCGCAGGCAGCAATCAAAAAAGGGGGGCTTTATCTCTCCCGCAATGTCTTCATCGTTGGCACAGTTAACATCGACGAGACCACGCACAGCTTCTCGCCAAAGGTCCTCGACCGCGCCTTCGTCATTGAAATAACCTGCGGAGCACCGTCACTCCATGGTGCGAGCTTCATGATTCCAGACGAAGACAAGCTTGAGCTGCCGGCGAGTGATGTAGCGGGGCTGTTGATCAGCGCGGACATCAGCGCCGCGCCAGAGGATGCCGAATTTAACGAGTTCCTCGATGCAGTCTTCGAACGCTCTGGCTCGTTCCGGTTTGGCCCTCGCGTAACCAAGGAAATCAAGCGCTACATGGCGGTAACCGCAAAAATCGCGGCCTTTGCGGGCTCTCCCGCTGACTTCGCTCTCCCGTCTGAAGTGAGGGACAGGGTGCTGATGCAGAAAATCCTGCCAAAGTTTAATGGCAACCGTTCACAACTGGGAAAGGTGCTCGAGGAGCTATTGTCGATGGAGGACATGAAGACGCTTGCCAAGACTGTTCACAAGCTGGAGTCAATGAGGAATGGCCTGGGTCCTCTCGGCGCCGTCAGCTTCTTCAGTTAGTAAGGCGGCCACGTGAGACGTCTAGCAAAGATCGTCATAAGGACGTCCGGCGCGGAGCTGATCCTGTCGCCCAACGCGTTGCGTCTGCAAGATGACGGCGACGAGATAGAGCTTGAAACCGGCGTGTTCGGAACGATACCGGATGCCGACGAGGCTGCCCTGGCGAAGATTATTTATGCTGATGAGTCCGACACGAGTCGCGAGGTTCTGCATTCAGTGCAGCTCGTGGAAAATACTGACTACGATTTCTCGCTCGTCCTGAGAAAGACGTTGAGCGAATTCAAGAGGGAGCTGAAGCAGTATCAGGGGGCGTACCCATTCCGGAACAATAGGCTTGCGGACTATGTATCTGTTAATGCTCCTTCCGCTTGGTCCCCCCTTTCCGACAGTACGATCCGGATCACGGGGAGGATTAACTTCAAGAACTATGCCGGTTCGGCAGATTTCTCCCTTCATGACGAAGCGGGAGACTTCAAGCTCTACGCCTCGGTTCTGACGGAAAAGCTAACGGACGATGCCAACCTCTTTGGCATCTTGTCGGAACTTTCTGCATTATGCTCAACGGTGATATTCCAGCTCGACGCCCCAACCGAAATCGGACTGTCAGCTGACGGGGGGAGCGACGATGTGGCAATCATGTTCGTTTTCCACCTTCGCCGACTCCTGCGGGACGGACGCTTCAGTTACGCCGTAGACCAAATTATCAAGAGACCCGCCTACAGAAATAGGCAGTCCAAGAGGGTGGAGAACATCGCCTTTGCGAACCAGGTCGACCTGGTTGAGTTGGCCTCTAATCCGCTCTCCCTGGAATGGGTGCGGGGGGGGGCGCTCGCCAACAGGTTCCTCGGCTACACGCCCATCAGGGTGCCGATTATCGAACCGAAGATAAACTACGATATCCCTGAAAACCAGTACGTAAAGTCATTCTTGGTCGGCCTCGCTAGCCGGATCGACGAAATTGCCAGCAAGCTCGGCGGGGGAACTGGCGCGCTGCGAAAAGACCTTGCGCAGGCACGGGACTACATCTTTAGTGCGCTGTCCGTGAGCTTGTGGAGAAACGTGTCCAACAGCAAGGTAATCCCCTATTCGATGATCATGCAGCAGCGGGCCGGCTACCGGGATTTCTCCGAGGCGACTTCGAAGTTTGGCTTGGAGGCTACGTTAGCGCGGACACTGATGACCTCCGAGGACCTTGGCGGGGAGCTGAAGCCGGTCTGGTACCTCTACCAGATATGGTGCTGCATTCAACTGATCAGGAGCATCAACGCCGCCTGCGGGAAGCCCGAGGATGAGTGCATTGAGCGGGTCTTTTTTGTGGGCGATTGGAACTCCGGCATCCGCACGGGAAAGAAGCCAATAGTTTCTTGGTCCGTTGCCGCCGATTACGGACCCATTGAAGTCGAGCTGTTCTACAACAAGGAATTCAATGGCAGCGCCGCCGGAAGCGGGGCTTGGGATGGATCGTACTCACTGTCTTATTACCCCGACATCAGCGTTGCAATCACTTCGGAGCACGGGAAGAGCTGGCTGCATTTCGACGCGAAGTACAGGGTTGATCGCAAAGCTTTCGCCGCCTCCGGCCGCACGGACAGGGTGAAAAGCGACGATATCGAAAAAATGCATACATACCGTGACGCACTGCTTGGTACCAGGGGAAGTTACGTGCTCTACCCATCGATAGATGCCGAGGTAAAAATCTTTGTCAGGCATGCCGACAAGAAATATTGGGAATCGAACAGCCTGCCAAGTATTGGCGCCTTCCCGCTTCATCCGGGAGATGGAGAATGGCGTGTAGAGCAGCAGTCCAATCTATCCGGATTCATTTCCGAGGCGATCAAGGTGCTGAGTGGCCTTGATTATCAGGAGGAAACGGGATTTAGATCCCGTGGAAACCCCATATGAGGGACTGGCGGACAGCCCGCATGAACTCGAGTTATTGGATCAAACCCAGCAAACTTTTCTCAAGTAAACATGACCTATAACGGTTCCATACTAGCCGCCGGAGTTGTGTTGCGCGAACGGCAGGTCAGGCCGATCTGCCACTGTCGCAAAATTAGCATTTTGTCATAAGCCCCTATGGGGCTCATGGTGTCTCCGGACAAGATGACAGTCTCCTGCCAGAAGGCCGTTTACACAAAATTATGCACACCCTCCCGCCGGAAGACGCAAAGTGTCCATGTGTCCATGTGTCCATCAAGGAAGTTAATGGACATGATGCTCTCAAGAGCGCTAGCGCCGCTCAATGTAGTTCGGCCGACGCTTACACCGGAGAACGCATGATGAAAATAATACAGGGAGCGCTCACGCTAAGGATAGCAGCATCGCTGACATGCAGGTGACCGTCATAAATGGGCAAGGAAGCCCCACTCCCCCAACCCTCGCCCGATTAGTGGCGAGGGTTGGGGGAATACGTTTAGCTGATGCGTAAAAACAGCTGAGTGGAAATGACAGTGGGTGCTTCTACCTTGCCAACCGGGTTGACCAGCAGATCAACCTGCCGCCCAGCCGCCTCGTTAAACGGGAATGAACGTCCTCGACTATCACGATCCCGAACGGCTAACCAATAGGATAAGCCTTGATCCAGTCGAATACGAACACGTCTGCCAGAGGTAAAAGTCATTTCTAGCAACCGCCCATGCGCCATGCAGGGAACAGACCGCACCTCCCCCTCATAACCTAGATAATTCAGCGCGTCTTTTAGACGTGCATCACGCTCTTGGCAATCCGCCCAATCATGCCAAATCGCATAGCTTGACGAGCGAGCATTCTGGAATGGCTGGCTCTGCACAATGCACTTATGACCGCCACCCGAAGCCGCTGAATACCGCGTCAGTTCATAAAGCACAGATAAGAGCAAGCTTACTGGTAGTGGACTCTTCAAGTATCGGTCGAAATAAGAGATCGACTTCACTTCATCCTGCTCCAGCAACTGTGCAAGTGCCGGCGATTTTTCGCACAGCAACTGCCAGAATGCGTGGCCGAAGGCTTCGATGGATCCGTCAAGCTCCTCCCGGAGATCCAGCTCCAGGTCACCCGTACGTGGGCGTACGTCACCAACGGACACAGGGGCTGGCAATGACGGCAATCCAGGTTCACCATACAGCAGCATGGCACCATCAATACCACGCCCCCATTGTTCATCAGGCAAGCCAATTTCCATAACTGGGGTCGCCCACGCTCGCCAACCTGTTGACCGATGAACAGATGCCAAGAGTGGCCATGCAGCGTGTTCCGTCAGCATCTGTTCTAGCGGCAATTCACAATAGCTGGCACCAAGATCCAGGAGAGAAGCCAGTTTGTAGCGATTTTCCTCGCCCAATGCAGTCAAGGCTCCTTGTTCGGCGCATAACTCAATGTCCAAGCCACGTACTTTCCATCCCATCAACGCAGTCAGCAAGGCGTGGGCACTGGGTAAATCCCACACACTGGCGTGACCATGCCAGTACAGTCGCACCGTATCCGCATCTTTCTGCAGAAGCGTACGCTCTACAGCATCCAACAGGGTGGCACTTTCTGGCAATGTGCTTGCACCAAAAACCTTGTGCTCAGCGGCCAATTCATATTGATCCAGCCATTGGGGCGTCAGAAAGGCCAAAGCTTGATGGCGATCCAGGTGGTCTGCCGCAAAACGGGTATCGAAGCTCAACAGGCAATGGGGGCATGAGGATGTGCAGTCGGCATGGCACTCAAGCTGTTTGCGGACATCATCCCAGAAAGTCCGCTGCTGCAACCTTGGAGCAGCCAAGACCGAATATCCACCGGTTCGCGCATCAAATACCTGAATTACTCGCGCCTCCTGCCCTTCCAGCCACAGCACACGAGTGGTGCAGCCCAACTCGTCTTCCATCACGCCAAGTAGCTTGGCAATCGCAGCACGCATGGCAACTGCCAAGGTAAAAGCAAGGGTTTCGTCGTTGATCAACGTGCCTTCTGGCGTGCGCAGCACCACCTCCAAGGCATCAGTGATACTGTCATGACCCAGTACGATGTCTTGCTTGATTTTCCAGCTACTATTGCTACCCAGGCAGTCACGGCTTCCGGTTTTTTCTTCACGATCTCCACGCAACCGCTTGTGGGGCTTCCGAAAGATTTCAGGCAGGCGCAACTCGGTTTCTGGGTCGGAGCGGGACAGCATGGGTTCGGCACGACCACACTCCAGGCAGAGCGCATAGCCACGCCCATTCGTACCTGCACTATAGTGATAGAGATGTGCCTGATTGCTGGCGCGGAATCGTCCAGCCTCGGGATTGGTGAGCGACAGCCATCCCCCACGAACCGACAGCCACGGCTGCTTGACAGAGACATAAATCGGGCTGCCAAAGTCGTTATGGGGTGTGGCAAAGAAATCCACGGCAAAACCGCTGGGCACCAGATAGTGGTGAATCTGATCCTTGTGCAGGGGTTGTCCGCAATCGGCCTCGGGGCAAATTTCTGGCAAATGGCCGATTTCGCTGCCGCTGGCACCGCAATTGTGGCAACGCCAGGCAAACTTGAGTAGCTGGGCTTCCTTTTTTACCTCTTCTTCGTTGATCGGGATATGCCAGTTAAGTGTGACCCCCGCTGAGCGATACACCAGACCATCCAGTACGATCTCTGCCCCCGGCGCATACTCGCGCAATGCCGTGGCACGGTCTCGCGACGGCAATTGCAGGCGTCGGCCCCGGTTGTCTTCACGCTCATCCCCCTTGCCTTTCGACAAGTGGCCCCGGTTACGATTGTCCAGACTGACCACATCGGTCGGGAAACCATAGCCCGGTAGAAAGCGACGGTTGGCCAGTTCGGACAACAGGTATTCACCTTCAATACGCTCGATTTGCAGTTCCAATGCAATCAGTGCCTTGCTGGATGCTTTTTCACCCGCAAACACCGCACGCTGCTGGCACACACTCTGGTGTTGCGAGCACCACTCGTCTGTCAGCGTCGCCATCCGCTTGCCGGTGTGACGAACAAGCGACTCGCCCTGTTGACCCGCCAGCGGGGTATCTACAATCAGCCTTCGTAAGCTTTGTCTCAAGTCCGCATCCAGATTTGCCTCCGGATGCTCGCACCAAGCCACAAAACGCCTGGCCACACTCCATTCCCCCTCTTGAATGAAGAACGGCCCGCAAGTCATCCTACGAATTTCGTCATTTTTGACAATATTTTTCAACCAATACGACAGCAACCAGGAATACACATGCCGCATCACCAGTTCCGGGCTTTGCAGCGAAACATCCGGCACCGCAATCCGGGCGGTAAATGGCCAGTCGGGCTGGTCAAATACACTCTGGTCGTGCGGCGTGTTCTTGCAGACGGTCAGCGCCACTGCGCGTGACTCGCTGCGACGACCTGCACGGCCGGCGCGCTGCAAGTAATTTGCCGGATGGGGCGGAACATTATTCATAGCGACAACGCTGATACCGCCAATATCCACACCCATTTCCATGGTGGTCGAGCAACTCATCAGATTGAGCTTGCCGGCCTTGAACTGATCTTCATACCGTTCCAACCTCTTACGATCCTGCTGGGCCGAGTGTTCGACAGCGCGGAAGTAGGCACCTCCCTCCATTATGCGGTCAGACAGGTCACTCCACAGGCCTTCATCTCTAAGCGCCAAAACCCCCATTTCCGAGGCTTGCCATACTCTAGCCTGAGCAATCCGCTTCAGATCTTCCGCCCCTTTACCAAAGGGGTAGGGATAGCGCGGCATGTCCACCCATTCGACTTTGCAGGCCGCATCCGGGTTTTTTGGGTTGGTATAAGGCGTCAGTTCTTCAAATACGGTATCGAGCAAACGACGGGTAATCGGACAAATCCCCGCCTTATTGATGACGCGAAGGGAGGCTTCTTCCAGCCCAAGCTGATAGCCACCGTCACCCACTCGTAGCAACCCTACACGCACCAATTCATCCCACGCAGCACGCAAGATTCCATCCATGCGGTCGCGTTGCCCGTCAACACTCCAATTGAAAGCCCGCATCAACAATTTGACGGGACGGGATTGGCTACCTTTTGGATTGACCTGTGCCCAAATCCGGGTGCGGCTATCCGCCATTTCCTTCCAGCTGGGTGGGCGCAGCCACCTGGGGGAGAACCGGTTCCCAATGACATTCAGGAATTCAGAAGGTATCTGAATACACGTACCTTCTCGAACATAGAAATCGAGCAGCACTTTCAGATAGTGGCGCCAGCTTGCAAGATCCTTGGGCCAGTCATCGGGCAATGCGCTGACCTTTTCAAGTGATGGATAATACACCTGTGCCAGCCCCATGGTTTCCAGGCTGTTTTCGCGTTTGGGGCGGCGTGCAAACTCTCGGAACAGTAACATCGATGCCAGCTTGTTGGCGTCGATCTCCCGCTCAAAGATGCCGGGAATCAGATTGGCATAATAGTCCAACAACCCATACTTGATGTCGGGCTCTCCGGCCAGCTTGGACTGCAGTTCACGCCAAGGCAGCTTGGCCTGTTGCAATGCCGCCTTATCGGCCAACAACCGGTTCAAGGTTCTTTCATCGCGTGCAGACAAATCACCCAATGCCCGCTCTTGCTGTAATTCCGCAAGATCTTGCTCGTCTTCATCCGACAACCGCCCACTTCCCGCCGCAGCTAGAAGATGATGATAAACCAGCGCCCGCACGCGGTTACGCTCGGAATCCTGCTGCAGCTTGGCCGCTGTGCGCGCCGTACCCTGACGGCTATCGGTAAACGAAATCAGTTTGCGGCCGCGGAAAGGCTTGGTAGCCGGCTCGGAGGGATCTTCCGGACAATATTCGAGCAATGTTGAAATGACAGTGCCCAAGGTGAAAGGTGTGCCTACGGCCAAACGCCGAAACAGGCTGGCCTCGTTAGATTCGTGCAGACAGCTCGGGCAATACTGGTGGTCAAGCTCGCGGATGAGCCGAACAGCCAAAGCCCCATCTTCCTGGCGGGAGAGCAGCCGGGCGCTAACACGCTCCAGCCATTGCACTTCACTGTCGTGGTAAGGTTTTGCCACCAACAACACCGACTGCACGGGAGCGGACGACGGCTGCGGTGCTTTATCGCCATCTGTTTCTTCCTGCACATCCCGATCCAACTCGAACTCGTCCTCATCCTCCCGAGGAATGGCTTGCAAAATGCCGCGATGAGCCATGCCGGACAGGTGCAAGGCATTGCATTCATTACAACGAACCAGGGGCAGAACCGGAGCACCGCAGGCACAGCGGTTTCTCTCCTCGACATAGACCATGCCGAATTCCCAATCCTCGCCTGCCAGTGCGGTACCCGCCGTGCAAGAGCAATTAGCATCTACGCAGGCATACAAGCCACTGATCACTTTGTGGAATAAGTGGATTCGCAAGGGCAGGAAAGCTTGGCTACCAGCATTGCGCGTGCCTGACAAAATGTCCAACCAGGCGAGAAGCTCACCCGACGCTTGGCTTGAAAATCTGGACTGCAGGGATTTGAGGGTACCGAGCTTTTCATTCACAAAATGCGCACGTAAGTCTCGCGCAACCGGGTGCGTAGCGAGTTGACGATAACGCACCTCACTGGTTTCGCTATCTGGCTCGATCTGCTCTAGCGCCGCCAGAGACTCAGCCTCATTAGCGGGACGCACCTCATCAATCAGTTCCGGCACCTGACGACGCCCGTGCACGACATGAATCTGGTCGGTCCGCACCCCCGCCATCTTGGCCAGGAAAGACTTGAGCTGATTGGTAGTCTCATCATCCGAGCCAAACGTCGCCGACGTGGCAACGAAACGGACATTTTCGGGCTTTACCCCGAATGCCAGCATTACCCTGCGCAGCAACAGCGCCATCTCAGCCGCTTGCGAACCAATGTGAGTGTGTGCTTCGTCCAGTACGATCCATTCCAGCTTGCCTTGCGAAGCGTCTAGGATGGGAGCATCCTCCTTACGAACCAGCATGTACTCAAGCATCGTGGCATTGGTCACCAACATGGGCGGCACATCGTTGCGCAAGGTTCTGCGGTCCAACACCTGACCCGCATATTCACGATCACCGGCAGGGGCCTCTTCCGGCAAATTACCGGTATATAGGCAATAGCGCACATCACCATTCAGCCCATCGGTCCAGGCATCCAAGCGGTTTTTCTGGCTGGCAATCAAGGCATTCAACGGGTAAATGAACAAAGCCCGGACACCGCTCAACCTGCCCTCGTTCCCGGCTTGTCGGGTTAAGCGATCAAGAATGGGCACCAGAAAACATTCGGTCTTGCCCGAACCGGTACCACTAGTCACCACCAGGGAGCGGGGTGGCTCTATCGCCAGGGTTTGCCAAGCTTCGAGCTGATGAGAAAAAGGCTGCCGGCTGCAAGGAAATTCGTAATCGTCGAACAGTTTTTTGGGGGGATTGGCCATCACGTCCACCAGACGCGGATGCAACAGGCCACCTGACAGACTGCTCATGGTCTGGTCACTTGGCGTCCAACCAAAGGTAGGCTCGAATACCGGGTCGGCCAGCAGGCTGCCTGCCTCACCCGCTGCCTGACTCAGCTCTTTAGTCAAGAAGATGCGCAGCGGTTTACTGGAAACCCCCAACAGGCCCAAGGCCGCGCGCTGGCTGCGGGTAAGCAGGTCCTTGATAAGAGGCTGGATATAAGGTCGATAAGGTGAAGTCATTATGTTTTTTGTCTCTCAATGAGGGCGAAGGTCAGACCCGCCTGATAGGCTGTGTCGAACCAGTCGTGGTCAAATTCTCGATATTCACGCAAGGCCGTCAGTGTCCAGGGCTGGACAAGCCTCCCTATCGCTCCAGCTTCAACAAGCTGAAAGGCCAACATCAGGGGATAGGCCATGGTCAAAAGTTTGAAATCCGCTTGCAGATGCTTGACGGGTGTCAGCAGCCGGGTGCCGATGTCCGATCTGACAAAACGCGTAATCGCCTCAGCCTGCGTTGTGGGCCACTGCACACCGGTTTCTACGCTGCGCCGCAGCAATTTTTGGCTTGCAGCGTTTTCTCCATCAAACAATTGCTGATGCCATATTTGCCACATTCTATCCGGCGTGTTTTGCAGTACATTAGCAGCCCAAACCAGCTCACCCATTTTTTCTTCCGCGGTCAGTACCTCCACCTGTGTGCGCGCCAGATTAACGGTAAAACACAAGGCGGGATAATGCCGAGTCAATTGGTCCAGCTTATCTTTCGCATCACGGATAAACCTCCGGACACTGCGGTCACCTTCTCGCTGCCAATGTGCTTTCAGGCAGCTCAAGCTGGCCACCCAGTCTGCCGGTAAGGTCAGCTCCCATTGAAAGGGTAGCTCTTCAGAGAAACGGCCCAGAAACCGCTCAGCAAAGCCTTCAAGATGCAGCAAGGCCATGGTGATGGCGCGTGGGTGCCGGCCCAGCGCGACCCAGATGTCCAGCGTCGAAATGGGCAAATGACCTAGTGTCTCCAGCATGTCCGCTAGCAGTATCCAGTCCGGATGGGCGGGATCATTCGCCATCAGGTCGAACACTTGATGCAACTGACCCATGCGTTGCTGGCGGCCATCAAGAGACAAAGCCCGGCCCAGATCAGACTGCACAACCGCAGATCCCGCAAAGCGCTCCCCGATAAACCATGCCAGTGGTCGAAACTGACAGGCAGACTCCGGTGTCGGGTAAATCAACCACGTGCCGGGTTCACGGCGTTGAGGATCGAAAGACCAAGAGCCATTCGCCACCCCTTCAGAAAACTGGGGCGCGAGGTCGATCCATTCCGTCGGTTTGAGCAAGGGCACCGCGCGTACCTGTGTGGATGCAAGCACTTCTGCAGAAGGTAAATGACCGGCGGCACTAAGACGCAAGACACCTTGCCCCGCATCCTTTTCTACGTCGAACCCATAACGCGTGACCTGCAGGCCGGGATAAGACTCCCCCCCGGATTCGAAGGTAATCTCGACTCTGGCATCCAGTTGCTCGACACCACCTAGCATCTGGCGAATGATAGGTGCCAGCTCAAACAACCTGACTGAACAATAGCCACCTTGTTCGGAGGCGCGGTAGACCAGCGACCGCACATCCTGGTGATCAACGGCAAAACGGCAGCGTAACGTCAGTTTGACCGTCCATTTAGCACCGTCTTCCGGACTCAGCATACGGGCGCACAAGCCGGTCAGCGCGTCGGCCGTCAGGCTCTGGCCAGAGGACAAGACCTGACCATTGTCCTCTTTTGTCAGTACCACACCCTTTGCAGGGAACGGCAAGGATATCTGCTGCTCCCCACCATCAGGCCAATGCAGACGCAAAGGCAACGCGGTGGGCGGCGTTTCCTTTCTCGCCCGCACCCCCAGTCTCCAGCTCTCACCTTCGCGACACGCGGAGACATCTACCTCATCACTCAGCCCTGAAATGGAAATGGCAGGCCAATTCACCAAGTGGATCACTCCATCACGTGACGTCAGGCCCGCTTCATACTGAATGGATGCTTTTTCCGGCAAGCAGACCGCTGACAGTCGGGTCTGAACGTGTTTGCCCTGCTGCCAGACCAGCTTGCCCGCGCCATAGGGTGTGCCGCTGGTGGCCAGACAACGGCGGGCATTACCTGTAGCCCAATACAATTCGTTGGTGGACACCGTAGTGCGTGAGCCATCCTCACTTACGCGGCTGAGGCATGGTATGCCCAGAAACACATCGGCGGGATGAGATGGTAAATACAGACGCCGGCCATGCCAATACAGCAGGTCTTCCTGCTCCGTAACAGCTCCACACTGGATACGGAAACATTCCCCCGCATGACTGATCGACCAGATTCCCGTGCCCAGGCGGTACAACTTAGACCCTTCACGTGGGCTGGTCAGTGGCTGCTCAGTCTGTTCCTCATCGCACATCACCCAGGCTTGGCTGGGAACCAGCGCCAGGACGCCCTCGGCGCGCAGACGGGCGCTGCCTACCCGCAGCAAGCGGGCAAAGGGTTCGGCATCTTCAAATAGGCAGGGCAGGCCCGCTTCGGGTGGTGTGCCTCCTGGTAGATCTAGAACGTACAGCGTTTCGCCGTATCGACTGATGGACAACTGAATCGAGGCGTCAAACCAGGTGGCAGATAAGGTACGTTCCAGCACTTCCACGCGAACCTCCCCGGCCCGGATCACGGCACGGCCCACCAGACGCGATTGCAGTCCGACGGTGGCAGACAAATCAAACGACGAAGGAACCTCATTCTCGGACACATCCAACAATGTGGTCAGATGGGTGAGTGGAAAACGGCTGGCCATTTCCATTCGAACGGTCACGCGGGTCGTATCTTCACTGCTCCTGAGCAGGCCCCGTCGCAACACAAAAGGATGACGCGCCTGCCGCTCGGTCTGGCTGGCCTCACGTAACAAGCCGGTCAGTAGACTGCGCGCCGACTCGCTGTCCAGCTCCAGCGGGAGGCACCCACGCCAGTCTGGCGCTTTCTGGTCCAGCAACGAGACCGGGTCCTCCACCGGTCCACGGAAATACTGTTGTGACAGTGCACTGATGCCCACCACCAGTTCAGTCAGTAAATCCAGCAGCATGGTCTGTTGAAAGGTTTGCGGCAGTTGTCCGGCAAACGATGCGAACTCTTCCCGGATCTGTGCGATTGGCATGGCCGGCGCCACCGGAACCACACGGCGCAGCACCATTTTCAGAACGCCGGCAATCCGGCCATCCGCGCCTTCGATCAGGCGCAGCGGTACGCCGCCATTGAGCACCACCTGCCCGATGTATTTTCGGCCTTGCAACTGCTGCTGAGGCAAACACCAGTAGCGCATACCGTTAGTGACCCACTCGCGTATCGTGGCATGCGCTGGCTCTTCCAGTCCGATTGAATCGAAAATCCGACCCCACGACCACGCGCCGCCGTCATAGCAGCGTTTCCACCATTCCGACGCATACAACAACCACGCCTCGACAAATCCATGGTGACGGCCCAAATCGGCCACTCCCTGCAAAAGCACCGCATGCTTTAGTTGGGTTTGCAGCCCGCCAAACTCCTCATCCGACATACGATAGCGAAACAGCGCGCATCCATCCGCCCCATCGAGTTCGCGTTTGGCAAAAAATTCCTGCAGCCATTGCCTGAAAACCGACTGTTGTCTTTTGTCTGGGATCATAGATCCTGCCCTATCCTTATACATGCCAAACGCATTGCGCCTCCCTGTGCTGCAGGACTCATGAAAGAGGACCCACTTTCCCGCTGAATTTAAGCTTGAGCTTGGGCGCGATTTCCGGATCCCCGCGTAGCGCCTATGCTGCCTTTCCTGCTTCCTCGAACCAAGCTGCGTACTGTTGCTCCGGGGTGCGGTAACCCAGGGAAGAATGGCGGCGTTTTCGATTGTAAAACACTTCGATGTATTCAAAGAGATCTTGCTTGGCTTCCGCCCGCGTGGCGTAGTCTTTGTGGAAGACGCGTTCATTTTTCAAACTATTGAAGAAGCTTTCCATCGGCGCGTTGTCCCAGCAATTGCCTTTGCGACTCATCGACGCCCGCATGCCGTATTCGGTCAGCAGCGCCTGGTAATCGTGGCTGCATACTGGCTGCCGCGATCCGAATGATGCAGAAGCCCAGGGGCGGGGTTGCGCCGAAAGCGCGCCACCCGCAGCGCGTCCATCACCAGTTTCCGCGTCATCCGGCCATCCATCGCCCAGCCGACAATCACACGGCTGTACAGGTCCATCACGACGGCCAGATACAGCCAGCCCTCGCGGGTCGGGATGTAGGTGATGTCGGTTGTCCAGACTTGATCCGGCGCCGCCACGTCAAATTGCCGATTCAGCAGGTTGGGAGCCACTGGCAATGCATGTTTGCTGTTGGTCGTCGCCTTATAACGCCGCTTGTATCTGGCGCGGATGCCGTGCCGCGTCATCAGCCGGCGGATGCGAGCCTTGCTAACCGGGAAACCGCGCGATTTCAGCTCCTGGTAAATCCTGGGTGAGCCGTAAGCGCTGTTAAACTCGGCGTGAATGCTGCGGATGAGCGCCAGAAGCTGGGCATTGGACAGTCACAGCGCCGGGCCGCCGCAGCCTTTCCAGTTGGCAAAGCCACTGGTGCTGACAGACAGCAAGCGGCACAGCGATTGCAAGGGGTAGGCGTCGCGCATCCTGTCGATCCAGGCGTACTTCACTGCGACTTCTTCGCGAAGTACGCCGTCGCTTTTTCCAGGATTTCGAGCTCCATTCTGAGGCGAGCGTTTTCGGCACGCAGACGAGAGAGCTCCATCTGTTCGGACGTGATCGGCTTGCCCGTGCCGCCGGTCAACTTGCCGGCCTTGTGGGCTTTGCGCCAGTTGGCGAGCGTCTGCTCGGCAATGCCCAGTTCACGGGCAACCTGGACCTGAGGCTTGCCCTCGGACTCAACTTGCCGGACGGCTTCTTGTTTGAATTCGGCGGTGTAACTCTGCCGTGGAATCTTGTACATCGGTACCTCCGTATGCCAGTTTACCTGGCTACGCTTGGTATCCGAAATCTGCGCCCAACCTCACTCGGCGTATGTTCGATGAGGCTATTGGCGCGATGCGCCATCACAAGACCATCTATTCCGATTGGGGGTTTGGTAGCGTCGACCCGATGGGCCGTAACATGATCCTCAATTTCTACGGACCACCCGGTACCGGCAAAACGCTGGCCGCTGAAGCTCTGGCCGGAACACTCGGACTGCCTTACATCCACCTCGGCATAGCCGAGCTCGAAAGCAAATTTGTCGGCGAAACGGCCAAAAACATCAGCGGAGCCTTCACCGCCGCAGCTACAGAAGGTGCGCTATTGTTTTTCGACGAAGCCGACACGCTGCTCGGCGCGTGCTTAGCTGAGGAAAAACGAAAACAACAAGAATTATTCGAGTGCATTACCCAAGCATCAGTACACATCATTGAAGGTGTTGAGACCGCACTCGTTGATGCTGGCCAGCGCCAGCAAAAACTAGCAGGTGTGATTAATCACACAATCACACGGATGCAGGGTGAAATCAATGCCTCACTGACGCAGATCCAGGAAACGAGTCTGATTTCCAGCAACGCCCTTACCGGCTTTACACAAGGCACCCAGCAGATCGTTCAGCAAATGGCCGATGCAGCAAAGGAAATGGTGGAGGGCTCCAACCAAGTATCCTTGGCAGCAAAGGGTCTGGAAAATGTGGTTGATGAATTCGGCAGTGAATTCAAGGAAGTACTCGACAAGGTACGAAAGGATCTCGGAAGTGCTATCGAGACAATGAGTGAGCGTTCGTCCGCCACTATGAAGGAAGGCAGCGAGAAGCTGAATAGCGCCACGAAAGAAATTTCCAGCGCCTTGAGTGAATTGTCTGAGGATGTTAAAGACACCATGAACAAGGTGGAAGCATCAATCGGTACAGCGCTGGATCTACAAAAGAAAGCGTCTATCGAGTTCACCAATTCCACCCAAACGTTAAACGAGAATATTGAAACCACGACTCAGATGACGGAGCAGCTTGGCAAGGACATTACCAGCGGCATGAGTTCGGTTGCAGAGGTGGGGCAACGGATGGTCGGTATTGGCAAGAATCTCGACAGTATTGGCAAACGCCTGGAAAACCAGGTACCTATTTTGGAAAGCATCTCCAATCGAGAGGATAGCGACATACGTCAAGAAGTCGTTCAGAAGATCAGTAGCATCGAAATCCTTCTACAAGGTTTGATGCGACAGAGCGCAGCTAATGAGGCAACCACATGAAAGACAAGCCCAGCGAATGGATCGCCATTTCTGACCTGATGGCCGGCGTGATGGCGGTGGTGATGTTGTTGCTGGTGATCGCTGTTGTCCAGAAGCAGGAAATGGCGCGATTGGCTCAGGTTAAAGACCCACGCCAACAAAAGCTGAGTCAGTTGCTGGGCGAACTGTCGACCTCTCTCTCTCAATCCTCGGGCAAGGACATGGTGACGCTGGATACTGCTGCTAAGAAAATTACTCTGCGTGACGGTATTTTCAATCGGGGCAGTGCTTGTATTACCACTGCCTCGCAACCCGCACTGGAAAATATCAGACGGAAGTTAACCAGCTTCCTGCATGACATTCCCGAGGGTCAAGTGTATGTAGAGGGGCATACTGACAGCCGCCCTGTCACGCGACCAGTGACAGATTTCTCCACGTATTGCACAGTCTATGACGATAACTACACACTCTCGGCCGCTCGTGCCCGCGAAGCCAGAAAACTACTAACATCCGATCTTCAGAAAACTGATGCCAAGCGTATTGTCGTGGCCGGTTTCGGCGATTCCCAACCACTCGCTGGTATTCCTCCCGAAGACGCCCGCCAGCGTCGCGTGGAGATTCGCTTGGTGATCCCTGAGGCGGAATGACTCATGTGTTCATGGGGGCGCTGTTAATGAAGTGGACGCCCCCTTCCGGAAGCGGCATCGTGGTGCCACTGACCATCAAGCACCGGGCCGTCACCCTTTCACCCAACCGTTTGAAGCAACCCATTTTGACTTCCACCCGGCTGCGGCGATGGTAGCCGCTCCATCGCTTCCAGATCAGTGCAACAGTGCCCACTGACAGTAAAGAGCACCATTTACTCGAACCATTTCATACAGGTCAAGAACAATCTGTTCCACCCATGTAACCCATCACAATTTCAAGTTGTTGCTACAGCCAAATGTACGGACCTTAATCCGCATCAATCCCATTGCGGCCACATCAAGTTGAATGGCAGATTGTACTTGGCGGTCGTCTTTGGCAAGGTATGGAATAACATAACGACAAAGATTGCCGAGTTCTTCTGCGTTGTTTAAACGTATCCTGCCAATGCCCAAGTGTTGGTATTTATCCTTCTCACTGTTGCAATTGTGATAGCTCCCTTTGCCGCCGGTAATAAACTTCCAATACTCACCGATCTGATCACCGTAGTACGTATCAGCCTGTACGTAATCACCATCAAATAAGAACAAGCAGTGATAGTGATAACCCGCCTCTGCGGTGTACTCCATTCCCCATACATAGCCTAAACAATGCCGAAAGATAGCAGGTTTGCCACGTCGGTTATTCCAAAGATGCTTCCTGTAGGACTGAATATTCAAGATAGAGGTGCTGTGCTGATAATCTGACCTCATCATGAAGTCTACCCGAATAACCATCAAACGCTTGTAGCCTGCCTGCTCTAGGCACTGGATAAGTCGTAAGGCGCTTGTGTAATCTGTCGAAGCAGTCGTGTGCATGCCTTCCCCATTCGCTATCTCTATAGCAGTTATAGGTGATTGTAAAAATTATCTGTACGTGGTTTTCACTCCTTCGTAATAGGTATATGGGTGATGGGCTAGAGTGTGGATCTCCTAGTAAAGCAATGAATAGTTGGCAAAGGATGAGTGAGCAAATACAAGCAAACCAACAAAGCCTATTGATTAATTTAGCGAATGAGTTTGATAAATAATAAATAATTGAAATCTAATAATAAACATATACCAGAATTTAACGGACGCGATAGCGCTTGAAATCTGGTGTTCATGAATAAATTATCATCGGCACAGCTTTGGATTTTTCCTTTATTTGTCCTTTCATAGATATACAGAGTTATTTCAGGTCGGTGATTGTTGAAACTCTCCTTTTTTAGGGTTGTAGTGATGTGTTAGTGATGCGTAAATCTCCTTTTTTATGTGCGTGTTGGAGAAATTAAATCGCCGGGCAGCTGGGGCGTCAATACTTTATCAGAACTAAAAAAAAATTAATTCGCAGATCAACGCCGCTCCTCAAATCTACCTCCAAATGGAATGTGGCTTTTATGCCCGCTGTTTTGGGTGAGGGAGGTCGCGGTGGTTCCGTGCAGAAGGCGACAGCCTAGATGTGAAGATCAGGTAGGAGTCGGGTTCGCGCCCGCCGCCCTCCCACACCACCGTACGTACGGTTCCGTATACGGCGGTTCATCGAACACGCTGAAAGCGCCGCTGGCTGTCTAGCAGTGAAACCAGGCCCAATCGATCAAACCAGCGCTTCGAGTAGGCTTCGTTCAGGTGACACGCCCCCGCATCGACTTGTGCCACGTAAAGCCATACCCCCAGAAACGTGCGCTCCCAGGGCCGCGCCACCGCGCTTTTCTCGGCATTCACCTTCAGTCGCAGTTTGCCTTCCAGGAGGGTCGTCACCCTTGCCGTCCGGCTAACTGTCCCCTGGCAGGGCCGGTAGAGGACTTGCACCAGTGACCACCACAGCCATTCCAGTTGCGTGTGAGTGCAACGCGCCCTGCCGGGCGCACCCAAAAAAAGACCAGCCGCTTGGGGCGGCTGGCTGGGTGGTGCGAGAAGATGAGGTCAGAGGATCCAGCGATCATTGCTACCCGGTCGCAAAGATCGCTGGGTTTAAGGGTTTTGACGGAAGGTGAGTTGGTGGAACGGTATCTTATTTTTCCGCCGAGAGTTCCGGTACTCGTCAAGCGCCCGATTAAGGAAATAGCGGCTTTCCCAGAGGTGTGGCTCCAGATCAATCACCATCATTCTAAATTGATATTCATTCACGCTGAGCTTTTGACGAAGCTCCAACACATGCAAAGCACGTTGCAATCGCAGGATATTGCGCAGGTACGCGGGGGTTACCATTCTCAGTACCTCGTTCTGTACCAGGTAGCGGTTGTTTTTTCTCTTGGCGAATTTCTCAAGCCAAGGCAGCAAGGTATCCGCATCCTGTTCCTCTTGCGGCGGTTCCGGCGGCGGAACAAACACACGGATGTACTCTTTGGCGAACCAGATCATCACTTCGATGGCACGCTCCAGTGTTTCCAGGTGGATAACGTGACTACCCGTCTCGAAAAATTCGAACACCCCAGCAATCCTGGCAGCATGGCGGGCCAGCTTTGCCCCATAGTCCTTGACCCTTTCCAGGGAGCCACCTTCACCGAGCTCCTCTTCTACCTCTTGGCGAAATCGGTGGTAGCGGATTGCCGCTTCCGGGCTGAACGTAAGCGTCTGCTTTTCTGTGTTAGGCTCCCCATCCGCTGTCATACTGGCCTTTAACAGTTCAGTGATCCGGTGATGGAATACTGTCAGGCCCTCCATGTTAATTTCCCTAGGAAACACATTGCGCTGACCTTGCTGGCTGTCCGGCTGGCACACCAAGAAGCGGGCTGTGGTGCCAAGCTCACGCGCTTCATTGCCACGACGAGCCAAATATTTGGCCAGTGGGCCGGGCTGGATTGCCCAGAGCAACATCACCCTAGGATCCTGGACATAAAGCGGCTTGTCCCATGAAGCACGGCTAATCGAGAGCGGCTGAGGATCCCAGCGCTGATTCAGCTCCGCCAAACCGTTCGCCATGTGGCCATTCAGAAAGACAGAGGCCTCATCGCTGACCAGACTGGCATGGGGCCAGTTCTCGGACAAGCCGCGCAAGAAGGCCTCGGGCGTCGCATCGGGGTAGGTCAGTTTGAGCTGCCTGGGGCGCCTAGGCTCCCGTTTCATATGCTCGCTCAGCTGATTTTCATAGCGTTCCATGCAAACTTGCTCCCTTACAGCTTTGCGATAGGCCTTCTCGTATTCGTCCTTCGCCAGTTTCCATGTCTGCTGCGCCACCCGGTACTGCTCCATAGCAGTTTGGTATGCCTGATATTGCTGCTCTTCAAAGATCGTGATGGGTTTGCGCAGCATGTTCATGACGGGAGACTTACCTTCGCCACTGTCCGCAATGATCAACACCCAGTTAGAGAGCAGACAGTGTGGACCTTCAGGGATCTGCACGCTGGCCAGGGCTTGCACCGCTTCGGATGTAACACCAAGAGCCAACGTGAGCGCCATCGACAGCGGAGCTTGGGTCTTTTGATGTACGGCCCATGCCGCCTGGAAGATCTTGTCCGGAAACGAGCGATAGGGCGACGTTGCTTGCCTTGATTGAATATTCATACAGCATCTCCCTTCAGCAGGCGTACAATATCCTCTTCCAACCAGCGGAGCTTGCCGTTGGGAAGCTTCTTGGGGCGAATGCCCAGAGCATGCCCGTTTTTGGAGTAAGTCTTACGAATAGTTTGCGGCTGCAAGCCGATAGCTTGTGCAAACTCCCCCGTGCTCAATGTGCGAGGGATGGGAAGCGTATTAAGAGTCATTCAGAAGCTCCTGTCCGAGCAGTACGGTGACCATGAGTGCCCACGGTTGTGCTGCTAAGGGTTGACGAGAGCAATCGCAACATAGCATGTGGATTGCCATAGGCCTGCGGTGAACTGATAGGTTTTGCAGACCCGTGGCGAATCATGAGGCGACGAGCACATACTTGGCACCCCCATTTACACCGCCCCATCAAAATGGCATTGACTTTTCCTAGCATTTGTGATTTATGCAAAATAAATAATGCAGGGGGTTGAATGTGCCACTATCCCACCTCAAAACCGCGTTATGGATAGAATTACAATTTCCTTAATAGGACCCTAATAAGGCTTTATTTGATGAAGCATCGCAACACCTTCACGAATGACCAATTCACGACTGACCAGCCTAAGCAGAAAATTGCCCCCTTGGCTGGTCCGCTTTCCGAGATTGAAATGCGCATCGACCTCGCCGACTTGTCGATGAAGGTCGAACAGCTGCTATCCCCAAATTTCAGTTCCCAGAGGGCTCGCCCCCCATACCCAACCGAAATGATGGTGCGGATTCTTATTGTTAAACGACTGTATAACCTATCAGATGAACAGATTGAAGGCGAATTACTCGATCGGATAAGTTTCAGACGCTTTTGTAATCTGGAGCAGATGATCGACATTCCAGATCGAACAACAATCATGATCTTCGAGAATAAAATTAAAGACGTTAATGCTGAAGTGTTGCTAGACAACACGCTAGCGCAGCACTTGCCCAAAAATACCATTAAGCATAGCAGCGAAATTATCAGCACAATGGTAAAAAAAATTGATTCAACTGTAATGGAGCAACTTACTAGCTTTTTAACATTTGAAATTAAACTACGTCACGAACTTGAATTAAACCCAATCCCTATCAAAAGACTGTACTCTATAAAAGAAGAAATTGAAAAGCAACCTGATACAATAGAATTCACTGCACTAGATTATCAAATTGCTGAAACCATATTTTATGCAGTCCAATCTAGATGCGGACTCAAGTATGCAGTAGAGCGCCACTGCGGACCGATTGAACATTTAGAAAAAAAAGAAAAGCTTGGACCTCTTCTCCGCATGTTGCTAGATAAATTCTCCAATGAATTGAGAGAACTTATCCAATCCTGTCAACTGCTACAAGAATACCCTATAAATCTTGTAGCCGTGAAAACAGACATTCCAAAAGTGTATGCGTGGTGGACCCACGTAACAAACTCAGCTCAGAGAAGAAAGAATGAATGGTTAGGAGATTTTGGGGGTATTTCCTCAGCCGTGGTGCCTGATGAAGATGGATTTCAAGTGGAAGCTACTTCAATTGTTAATTTTAAAGTACTACCAGCGATACCAACAAAATGGGACTTAATTTGCCAAAAACTAGGCCCAATGGATCCTAAAAATCGACTTACCGAACTAACCTCCCTTCTCAACGACGGTATTATAAATACAGATTTATTGAAGAAAATAATTAATTACTTTGAAGAACATGATTTCTCGAATAAATTGATTGATAATTTAAGCACAGGAAATCTCAGTGAAATTGATGCACTCCTTAAAAATAATCGTAAAAGATTTAGAAATAACACAATCAGAATAGGTCCGCTTTTAAAGAAAAACCAAATCAAACCTGCCCTAATAGGATTAATGTGCTGGGATGAAAAAAATAAGCTCGGATCTGTCCAAAAAGCAATTTCAAGCATCAAAGGAGAATTAGAATGCCTTTCTAGAATATCTGCCATCGATGAAGTAACAATAAGTAAATATTACGATGAAATTAGAAAGAAAATAAAACGTGGTTATTTTTGAAGATAAAAGCAAAAACTAGACAAACATACAGCCCAAGCAATGGTATCAACAAGGCTGACTGGACTGTATGTTCAAAGCTGCTCCCCCACCATCAAGCCATGTGCCTTTTGTGAGCCTCTCGAAACCTGAATCCTAAAAAATTCTTGCTTCACAAAATCAATATCGTATCCTACTTTATTTGACGGAAATGGGGAATTTTCGAGGCATCCGTTTACATTCCCACAGCAGCCTCACCGTTGGACTTGCTCCAGTATCCAGCCTTCAATCCGAACATGGTGGTGGCGCAACAAATCAAGAGACCGTCGCCGATAATGCTTTTCTGCTGTAGCGCTAGGCTTATGCCCCATGATTTGAGCCACCACGCCGGTGGGACACTCCACCCACTCCGCCAAAGTCCCAAAGGAACGGCGTAGACCATGCAGGCTAAGATCCGGCAAGCCGGCATCTTTCAATGCCGCCTTGTGGGCAATGCGGGGTTCGGTAATACGGCCACTGCTGCTTCTATCGCTGCTGAACACCCATTCGTTTCTTCTTGGAAGATTTTGCATTAGGCTGGAAACGTATTCTGTCAGCGGTATGATGCGCTCGCCTTCCACTTTGTCCCGCAGAACGAGACTATTCCACTTAAAGTCAACATCTGTCCACTTAAGCTCCGCCAACTCCTCCCGCCTAGCCCCGGTAAGCAGCAACGCTTGCAGATAAGCAGAAATGACAATGTTGTCGATCTGTTTAACCGCGGCAAACCAAGAGGCTAGCTGTTCCTTTTGCAGGCAATCTTGCTTAGCTTTTGGCTTTGGGATCTGCATGCGCACCTGTTTGGCGCGATGGGCATTACCAGGAACAAGACCTGCCCATTTTGGCTGTTCATCGCACCAGTTGAGGAAGGCTCGGAATATTCGGAACGACAGTGCTGTGGCCGTTGGCCGTTTCGCGCTTTCTTGTTTCGCCCACTCCGACAACAACTCGGAGGTAACATCTACCAAACGTTGCGTCATCAAGCTCGCCAGCGGCCCCGCCACTCTTTCGCCCTTGCCACGCTTCTTTTTTTCGCCACCTGCCGTGGCAAGCTCTTGGTGCGACAGTAAATGCTTGGCGCTCCATCTCCCCGCATTGGCCTCGACATAACAGGGCCAAACTTCTGCGACGGTGATCTTCTCCCTTTGCTTGGCCTGCTTCTTAGCTTGCGCGATGGCCTTTTTCTCAAGCTTCTCCTGCCTAGGATCAACTCCCGCATCGCACAGCGTTTGTAAACGCCGCGCTTCCTTACGGGCATTGTTTTCTTGACTACCAGTCGGTCCATCAAGACGCCAAGTCTTGATGTCTCCGATGGTGATGCGCAAGACCTCACCGTGGATTCTACTTTGAAAGATGAAGGCCTTACTTCCCGAGCTACTGACCCGCAACCCCAACCCAGGCGCCTCGCTGTCCCAAAAGAAAACTTGTGCCTTGCCTGCCGGCGCAACCGCCTCTTCGATAAACTTGATGGTGAACTTGTTCCTAGACATGGCGCACCTGTATGAACGGAAAATTTGTACGCACTATGTACGCAGAAAGGATCTATCACGATCCATCTCAAACCACTCCGCACTCTTAGTCGAATGGCTTAAATCCTTTACAGGCAATGATTTTGAGCCGTCGATCAATCTTAGTCAATCAGAAGAACCCTCAAAAACCAAAGACTTGTAATCAGGGGGTCGCGAGTTCGATTCCTGCCGCCGGCACCAAGATTCATTCCCAGGAGTTCCAGGGAATACCGAAAAAGCCCGCAGACATTAGCTCTGCGGGCTTTTTCATTTCCAGGACCGTCCAAGGCCGTCTCATGGATTCCAGCGCAAAAGCAGGGGATATTTCGGGGCATCATCCAGTTCGATTTTTGAGATACCCCGATGGCCCTGACCGCCCAGACTGTGAAGCACATCCAACCCGCCGAAAAACTTACCAAGAAAGCCGATGGCGGCGGGCTGTTCCTTTGGGTCCACCCTAACGGCGCAAAATACTGGCGCTGGCGCGACTACCTGGCCGGCAAGGAAAAGCTGCTCGCCATAGGCGTCTACTGCGGCCCTACCCAGTACGACGAAAAAGGCGCGCCACTGCCGTCAACCATCCAAATGGGGCTGAAAGAGGCGCGGGAAGCCAGAGATGCGGCCAAGCGATTGCAAGACGATGGCAAGGACCCAAGCAAAGAGAGGGCCGAGGCCAAGAGGCTGGCGCATGTCTCGACGAAAAACAGCCTAGAGGCCGTGGCAAGAGAGTGGCACCACAAGAACCTGGCGAAATGGGTTCCAGATCACGCCACCCGGATACTCCGCCGCTTCGAGATGGATGTGTTCCCCCACATCGGCAGCGAGCCGGTTGATGCCCTCAAGACCCACCACCTGCTAGTGGTCCTGCGCAAAGTCGAAGCGCGCGGCTCTCTGGACGTCGCCGGCCGGCTGCAGCAGCACCTCGTCGCCGTGATGCGCTACGCCGTGCAGACCGGCCGCATCAGCACCAACCTGGCGCTTGACCTGCAGGGCGCGCTGATCGTACCGGAGAAGCAGCACCGCGCGGCCCTACCCCTGAACCAGCTTCCAGAGCTGGTAGACCGCATAAACAACTACCATGGCCGCCTACTGACCCGCGCAGCCCTGCGGCTTACTCTGCTGACCTTCCTGCGCTCCAGCGAGCTGCGCATGGCCAGGTGGGGGGAAATCGACTTCGAGCGCGGCATCTGGACTATCCCCCCCACGCGCGAAGCCATCGAGGGCGTGCGCTACTCCAATCGCGGCACCAAGATGAAGACCGCGCATGTTGTTCCCTTGTCCCGCCAGGCGCTGGCCGTACTGCAAGAGATCCACCCGCTGACAGGCCGCTTTGAGCTGATCTTTGCCGGCAATAGCGATGTCACCAAGCCCATGAGTGAGAACACGATAAACAAATCCCTGCGCAATCTTGGCTACGACACGCAGGCCGATGTCTGTGGCCACGGCTTCCGCACCATGGCTTGCTCAGCACTGAATGAATCCGGCCTGTGGTCCAAGGATGCGATTGAGCGTGCGATTGAGCGCCAGATGAGCCACGTCGAGCGCAACAGCGTGCGCGCCGCCTACATTCACAAAGCCGAATATCTGTCCGAGCGTCGATTGATGATGCAATGGTGGGCAGACTTCCTGGATGCCCAAAACCCACACACCTATATTGAGCCATCAGAATTTGCCAAGCTCAGGAACGATAGCGCAGCGACCTGGCGGTAGACTGTTCTCGGCCAGTTCCAGCCGTTCTCGGACTCAATAAAGGGCACCTCGAAAACCCTTAACCTTCAAAAATTCCACATAACAAAACCAATGGCTTACGCAGTAATTTTTGACGAAAACCGGGGTTTTCGAGGTGCCAAAAAGCGAAAAGATGAATGGCCGCAGCAATTTAGATTACTGATATTAAAGAAAAAACTTAAGACAGGGTACGGTGCTTTTTGGCGACACGTTCACTACAGCAACGAGTTAGAGTTTTTCTCTGCAGCGTTCATGATACCTTTCATCAAATTTCCGAAAAACAGTCGCTACATAGACCTCGTCTTTCTCCTTAATCAGCGCCATAACATATGCCCTACCACTGCCGTTCTTTCTCTTGAAAGCATTATAAAAGAAGAAGCCAACATTTCCATACTCGTCTTTGTTTGGAACAATGGATTTACATTTTAGATCTGATGCATAGTCGGAAAAATATTCCTTCATTGATGCAGCAAAACTCTTCAATTCAATTTCAGAACTGTCTCTTTTTGTTAAGGGTGATATTAGCTTAATGAGCTCATCATCTTGAGAGTTTTTAGCGGCATCTATAAATCTTCTTTCTACTTTTTCATATACAGCCTCATCCCCTCGAATAAAAAAGGAATTTATGCCTGAATCAGCACTAGACATGGTCTTATCACTAGCTTGAGCGCTTGAGAAGCAACCTAATATTACCAGAATGACTGAGATTAGCTTTAGCATGTACAACCCTCAACAGTTTTTTATACAGGCACGCGGCTCGTATATCAATTAATATTGCAGACGTCTATTGTCACACCCAAAAACCATATCTTCAACAAGTTCGTCATAGTCTCGCCCATATAACAACCCCAATTTTACAATTGCCATATAGATCACCGCCGTCGCTTCCTGATCCAAATTGATCACGACAGCTTCGGGTCGATACCTGCCCGCATGCGTACCAATGCTCAAGTGACACCCCCTACTTAGACCCGCTAACAAAACCTGTCGATAAATCGCAGACAGATCAATGAGAAAGCCAGCTTGAGCAAGGCGTAATGCGTATCCAGCCGCCGCTCGAAGCGGATGCGCAATTTCCCGAAGCCAGCTAGCCAAGAATGGGTACGTTCTACCACCCAGCGGTGGCGACCTAGTCTCTCGCTGCTTTCCACCCCGCGCCGAGCAATTCGCACCAAGATTCCGCGTCGGCTCAGGTGTGCACGGCAACGGCGGTAGTCATAGCCTTTGTCAGCATGCAGCTTGTAAGACTTTTGTCTGGGCCGTCCTGGCAAGCCAGGAACGGCAGGAGTCGCATCGACCAAAGTTTCGAAGACCATGGAGTCGTGCCGATTGGCGCCGGTCATGCTCAGCGCCAGTGGTAGACCTCGGCGATCTACGATGATGTGCCGTTTGCTGCCGCATTTCCCTCGGTCGGTGGGGTTGGGACCGGTCTCTTGGCCCCCCGGGGGCTGGCAACGCTAGCCCCATCAATGCTGGCCCGGCTCCAATCAATTTGATGGTGTTGGCGCAGTTGTGTCAGCAGGGCTAGATGTAGGCGATCCCAAATGCCTAGCGCTTGCCAATCCCGCAGCCTTCTCCAGCAGGTCATCCCGCTGCCAAAACCGAGTTCCTGTGGGAGGTCCTCCCAAGGAATGCCGGTAGTGAGAACAAACAAGATGCCGTTGAGGGCAGCAAAATCATCCAACCGTGGCCGCCCACCCCGGCGGGAGCGAGGTGGCGGAGGGAGTAGCGGCTGCAATGACTTCCAGAGCTTCTGACTGACGACTTTCCGTTTCATCTTCACTAGATGCGGGCATACGTATCCGGCATCAAGAGGTTTTGTTAGCGGGTCTAAGTGTGGTTCCGCACAGACTACCATTGAGCAAGCATCGAATGCTTGGCTAGCTACGCTCGCAATGTGGCGATATGTGGCCTTTTGGGAGAATTGACCATGTACGGATGCACTGGACGGCGTATTCGCGTGCTCATTAATGATGACACTCTAGAACCGAAAAGTGAGGATATTGATGATGTATCAGGCATTTTCCGGTCTGAGGAAGAGCAAATGATGACTGAAAAGGATAATTGGTTTCGGCCATTTGTTCCTTTAGATTTTCAGGCGCTGGCACAAGAGGTGTTTGCGTATCGCCCCAATCATCGCGATGTTGCCTACCTAGCGGATTTGCTCCAGCCGTTGGTCAACGGGTCGTTTGCCGCGAATCGAGTCATTCCGGCAATACCGGAAGCGAGAACCGATGAGCCAGGTTCGCCGACATGGGTTGCGGGGCTGCTGGACAAGGTAGGAGCCGATGCTCTGCTGTTCCAGGGCGATCAACTGGACATAGAGCGCCTGAAAAAGGTTTTACCCCAAGTGGACACGCCGCAGAGCCAAGTCATGGTTCCTAGTTTGTTTTATAAGGCCAATACCGGCCATACAGAAGGCAACACCTTCGAGTTATTGATGTCAGTCCCGGGCGGTAAGTTGTCGGGCGGCCTCTTCTGGTGACTTGGTACTGCCACACCGGTCCCAATCAACAGGACTTTATGATCTTCGAAGCTTTGATCGCTGCGATTCCTGCCATGCCAGGGCGTGCTAGGCAAAAGCCTTACAAACTGCATGTAGACAACGGTTATGACTACCACCGTTGCCATGACCATTAGAAAGACTTTGCCACACAAATCAGCAAGCCTGTACAGAGTTTTGTATAAACAGGCATTTGGCAGGAAACTGTCGCTTAGTCTGGAATCCACATGTCTACCAAGAAACATGCCATTCCGGATGAGCTGGTTGCCCTGCTACTGGGCAACTATCAGCAGCCTGCCGCCCCAGCTAAGCGGCGGCGAAGTAGTCCGTGGCTTTTTCCAGGATTTCTAGCTCCACTTTGAGCCTGGCATTCTCGGCTCTCCGGCTGGAGCGCTCCATCCGCTCCGGCATGATGGCTTTACCATTTCCGGCCGCTAATTTACCGGCCTTGCTGGCCTTGCGCCAGTTGCTGAATCTGCTCGGCAATGCCGAGATCTCGATCGACGTGGGCGGGAGACCTGCCTTTGGTCTCAATCAACCGGATCGTCTCTTGCTTGAACTCTGTGATATAGCTTTGCTTCGGGATTTTGTACATGGACACCTCCGCATATCAGTTTATCTGACTACGCTTGGTATCCGAAATTCGCAGTCAACCTCAATCAAAAGGGAGAGGCGATAACTGCCCCTCCCTTTCGAAAATCCCCGCCAAACGCGTACGGCTTACTTCTTGCGCCCTGCCTGCCACAGCACGTCCGGCACTCCGCCCTGACGATTCAGATAGCGCGCCAGCACAAACAGGAAGTCCGACAGGCGATTGAGGTAGCGGCGCAAGGCGTCAGAGATACCCTCCTCCCCCGCCAGCGTCACCACCGCCCGCTCCGCGCGCCGGCAAACCGAGCGCGCCTGATGCGCCAGCGCGGCGCTACGCAAACCGCCAGGCAGAATGAATTCGCGCAACGGTCCTAACTCTTCGTTCATAAAAGCCACCAGGCTTTCCAGCGCCTGGACATGGGAGTCGGAAATGGCCTGGTAGCCGGGTACGGCCAGCTCCGATCCCAGATCGAACAGATCATGCTGAACCTCCAGCAGCCACTGCGCCAACGGTTCTGGAAGCGCTTCCGCCAACAACACGCCCATCACCGAGTTCAACTCGTCCACATCGCCCAAAGCCTGGATGCGGGCGCTATTCTTGGCCACGCGGCTGCCATCGCCCAATCCGGTGCTGCCATCGTCTCCGGTGCGGGTGACGATATTCGACAATCTGTCAGCCATGCCCATCCTCATCCTTCCTGGACGAACCAACATCGTCCAAAGCCTGACGCAGGCTTTCCTTCAGCGCGTCGCCAAACAACATTTCGTAGTCTTCCTTCAACTGATGCATCATCCCGGACAACATCTGCTTGGCCTGAACCTCCACCGCCTCCTGCAACCATAGCGACAGCTCCACTTTCATCCGCGGCAGCATCTGCTCGTACAGGGAGTTGAACAACGCCTGCTCGTCGAATGGGGAAGCCGCGCCCTGGATACGGCCTACGCTGCCGGCCGCCGCCATCGAAGCGATCTTCACCACCGAAACCGGGCCGGCATCCATGGAAGCGGCAGATTGCAGCGGCTGCTCTATCGCGGCAAGCGGCTCAAAGGCCCCATGCATGGACGCCGCCTTATTGCCCAACAAGCCTGACAAGGCCGGTAGATCCTCTTCCCCGGCGTGGCCGTCCAAAACACTCGGAACATGCTCAGGCGGCACCGGCGCGGATAATGCCGGCGCCATTGGCTGCTCAAGCGTTTCCTCTGCCTCAGGCGGCACAGCCACGGCTTGCGGAACCGTTTGATCCTCAAGCTCGACAACCGCATTTTCTGTCGTCAGGCTGGCAAAATCCTCCGATTCCGATACAGACTGAAGTTCGGCGGCGTCCGATACCGGCAGCTCCGCATCCATAACCGGGATGCCCGCCAACTCCAGCTCAATGGTCTGAACAGCCTGTTGCGGCTCAATCGCGGGCTCGAGCTCGGACAATGCGGCGGCATCTTCCGCCATTTGGCGGTCAAACTCTGCCAACTCCGGCGCAAGCTCAGGCTCGACAATCTCCAGCACCGGCAGCTCGTCATCCACAACCGGAATGTCCACAGACTCGGGATGGGCGGCCTCAGCGGCCAATTTCGGCTCAATCTCGGATTCGAACCCGACGGCATCTCCCGCCATCTGACCGTCAAACTCCGCCGACTCCGGCGCAAGCTCAGGCTCGACAACCTCCAGCACCGGCAGCTCGTCATCCACAACCGGAATATCCACAGCCTCGGGATGGGCGGCCTCGGCGGCCAATTTCGGTTCAATCTCGGATTCGGACCCGACGGCATCTCCCGCCATTTTGCGGTCAAACTCCGCCAACTCCGGCGCAAGCTCAGGCTCAACAACCTCCAGCACCGGCAGCTCGTCATCCACAAGCGGAACGTCCGCGATCTCCGGCCGGGCCGCTAGTTGCGACTCAATCGCAGGCTCGACCCCGGCAACCTCAGGCACTGGCAACGCATCATCCAAAACCGGAACGCCGGGCTCAAGCGGCAGATCGGCCTCGGCCTTCCATTGCCCCTGCTCCAACGATGGCGCTTCCGGTTTGGGCAGCGTGGACAGCCACCCCAGCCCGCTGTCAGCCGGCTCGGGTTCGCGGCCGACGCCGCCGCCCAGCACACCGCTGGGCAGGCTATCGATAGAGATGGAGGTAAAAACCGGAGGGGGCGGAGCAACTGGAACATTGGTCCGCTCCGGCAAACGCTCATCGGTCGACAGCGCAACCTGATCCAGAGCCATGGGCTCGGCAAGGGCGGATTCCGGCGCCTGCGAGGCCGCCACCACCACGTCTTCCCAGCTCAGATCCGACGATTCCGCCTGGGCGACAGCCGGCAACGCCGGCGCGTCGACAGGCTCGACCACCGGCTGCTTAACCTCCGCCGCGACAGAGCCTGCGACCGCCTCTTCATCAGCAGACGCTTGCGCCATGGCCATCAGCGCCGCCAACCCATCCTGATCGGACTCCGGCTCGGGCTGGACCGGTTCGCGCGGCTGCAGCACAAAATCCAGCCCGCCGGCCGGCTCCGCCAACAGATCGGCATCCGCCAATTCCAGCGAAGGCAAGGCGCTGATGAAGTCGAGCTCCGCAGTCGATGCGGGACCGGCCTCCTGCTCGCCGTCCAGCAGATCGGCCAGCGTCAGTTCCGGTATCTCCAGTTCAGCCTCGTCATCCAGCTCGGCGGCCAGCACATCCAGTTCGGAAGAAAAGTCGAACTCGGGAATTTCCACCGCCGCGGCCGGCTCTTCTTCCGCCAGAACAGGCACGGCGGGCTCTTCCACCACATCGGTCAGAATCGGTAGATTCAGACCCATCCAGTCATCGTCGTTGGCTTTCGGCGACTCAGTCATGATGGCGTTTGACTCATGTCGTGATGTTCGATCGCGCAGCCATGCTCACGGTAGGCACGGAAACGCTCGCGGGCGGTTGCCAGCGAGGCCGGATCCCGTCCCACGATCTCAAGAATGCGCTCAAACCGTTCAATTGCATAGGGCAGCTCCGGCCCCAGATTCAGCAGCACCGGGTGCGCCAGATCGTCCGGCAGGCGGGCGGTCAGCCAGACTGGCGTCACCCCCGCCTCCGCGGCCTCCAGCCGGCAATGCGGCACGAAACGGGTATCGCCGTGGCTCCACAAGCGGTTGCTGAACACTTCGACGCTGCGTTCGCTATCCAGCCAGATCAGCAACCGTTCCCGCTTGCGCTGCACCGTATCCGCCAATCTGCAGGCAAAAGCCTGCGGATCGGCGACGTTGGTGTAAAAATCAATCCTGGTCATCTTCTACCACTTCAGGCGTCTCGCGACGCGGCCGGCCTCGGCGCACCACATTGCCCAGCGCGATATCGGCGCGATCCTGCAGAAACTGCACCAGCAGAGGCACCGGACGCGCGGTGGCGCCCTTGTCCTTGCCACCCTTCCAGGCGGTGCCGGCGATATCCAGGTGCGCCCAGTCGTAGGCCTTGGCGAAGCGCGACAGGAAGCATGCGGCGGTGATGCTGCCGCCCGGCCGACCGCCGATATTGGCCATGTCGGCAAACGGGCTCTTCAACAGTTCCTGGTATTCGTCCCACAGCGGCATATGCCAGGCGCGGTCGGCCACCTCCTCGCCGGCGGCCAAGAGCTCACGCGCCAAGCTGTCCTGGTTGCTGTAGAGGCCGGTGGCGATATGGCCCAGCGCGATCACGCAAGCGCCGGTCAGAGTGGCGACGTCGATCACGGTGGACGGACTGAAGCGCTCGGCGTAAGTCAGCGCGTCGCACAGGATCAGGCGGCCTTCGGCGTCGGTATTCAGCACTTCGATGGTCTGGCCGGACATCGAGGTGACGATGTCGCCCGGCTTCACCGCGTTGCCGTTGGGCATGTTCTCGCAGGCCGGCACGATGGCGATGATATTAAGCGGCAGGTTCATTTCCACCGCGGCGCGGAAGGCGCCCAGCACGGTGGCGGCGCCGCACATGTCGTACTTCATCTCGTCCATGCCCTCGCCCGGCTTCAGCGAGATGCCGCCGGAGTCGAAGGTGATACCCTTGCCCACCAACACGATTGGCTTGTCGTTCTTGTCCTTGGCGCCCTGGTGCTTCAGCACGATCAGGCGGGCCTCTTCCACGCTGCCCTTGGCCACCGACAGGAAGGAATGCATGCCCAGCTCGGCGATTTCCTTCGGCCCCAGCACTTCAGCCGCGGAGCCGAAGGCCTGCGCCACCCGGAGCGCTTCCTCGCCCAGATAGGTCGGCGTGCAGACGTTCGGCGGCAGATTGCCCAAATCCTTGGCCAGCCTCATGCCGTTGCCGATGGCCAGGCCGCGCTGCAGGCCCTTTTCGCCATCCGCGAGGTCGCTGCGGCGCGGCACCGCCAGCGTCAGCTTGCGCGGCTCGCGCACCGGTTCGTCCGACTTGCTCTTGAAGCGGTCAAAGCGGTACAGCACATCCAGAGTCACTACGGCGGCCTGTTCTATCATCCACTCGACATCATGTTTCTTGACAGTCAATTCGGACAGGTAGCTGACGGCCTCGCCGGCGGAAGTCTGGGTCAGCGCCTTGATCGAGCTGCGCACCGCCTCGCGGTATTCCTTGGCGCGGAAATCGCGCTCCTTGCCCAATCCCACCAGCATCACGCGGTCGCACAGCGTATGCGGGACCGAATGCAGCACCAGCGTGCTGCCCAGTTTGCCCTCCATATCGCCATGGCGGATCACATCGCTGATGAAGCCGTTGGAGATGCGATCAAGCAGGTCGGCGGCAAAGGTCAGCTTGCGCGATTCGTACACGCCTACGATCACGCAGGCCACGCGCTGCTTCTCCGGGCTGCCGCTTTTTATGTTAAATTCCATAAGTACTCCGCTGTAGAACGAGTGTCAGTTGCTCCACCTTAATGACGGCCGTCTAAGCTCGGGGAAGACGGGCGTTCAAGCCGCCGGTGAACGCAGGATTGTTGTAATGGTCCAAATTTGCCGGAAATGGCGCTTCAGAATTGTCTCATCGAATTATCACAATGCTTTTCATAAAAAGTCAAAAAGGCACTGAATAAATGGTTTTTCAAAAAAGCCTGACACGCGAATTGACTTTCACCGCGCTAGGTGTATTCGTCGTGTTGCTGGCCATCATCGTCTCCACTCAGGCAATCAACCTGCTGGGCCGCGCAGCGGAAGGCCAGATCGCCAACGAGGCGGTCACCGCGCTGATCGGCTTCTGGACGCTGGGCTTTTTCCCGGTGCTGATGATTCTTACCGTCTTCGTCAGCGTACTGGTGGTGCTCACCCGCAGCTGGCGCGATCATGAAATGGTAGTATGGCTGTCTTCCGGCCTGTCGCTGCGCGACTGGATCTGGCCAATCATGCGCTTTACCCTGCCGCTGGCGGTGCTGATCGCCGGCGTCACGCTGTTCGTCGGGCCCTGGGCCGACCAGCGCAGCCAGGATTACGCGGAAATCATCAAACGTCGGGAAGAGATCTCCGCCATCTCGCCTGGCGTGTTCAAGGAATCCGCCTCCTCCACCAAGGTTTACTTCATTGAAAATTATTCCGGCCTGCACAGCGCCGCCACCAATATTTTCATGCAGGACATGACCGACGGCAAAGTCAGCACCGTTTTCGCCAAGCATGGCTATATTTCCACCAAGCCGGACGGCGAACGGGTATTGGTGCTGGAAGACGGCCAGCGCTATGTCGGCGACCCCGGCAAAGCCGATTACCAGGTCAGCGAATTCAAACGCTATACCGCCAGCATAGGCGAAGGCCAGGCGATCACCGGGCCGGCCAGCAACCGCCAGTCCATTCCCAGCCGCCAGTTGCTGGGCAACAGCAATCCGGAATACCAGGCCGAGCTGGCGTGGCGGCTGTCGATGCCGATCAGTTGCATCATCCTGGCGCTGCTGGCGCTGCCGCTGTCCTACTACAACCCGCGCAGCGGCCATACCTACAACCTGCTGTTTGCGCTGTTGGCGTTCTTCATTTATCAAAACGGGCTGACTGTCGCTCGCAACTGGATCACGCAAGGCAAAACCGGCATATGGGCGGTGGCGGTGGTCCATTTGCTGATGCTGTTGCTGGCGGTGTTGCTGCTCAAGCACCGCGACCGGCCACAAGTTCCGTTTGGCCAGTCGCTGGGCCAGATGCTCGGTAAAAACTGACAGACCTTTCCGATGAAACTCATCCACCGCTACATCGTCAGCACGCTGACCCAGTCCACCCTGTTCACCCTGCTGGCCCTGCTGGGCCTGTACGGTTTTTTCGACCTGCTGGGCGAAGTGCCCAATCTGGGCACCGGCACCTACACCGTCAGAGTGATGGCCGGCTACGTGGCGCTGCTGGTGCCGGGCCACGCCTATGAGCTGATGCCGCTGGCGGTATTGATAGGCGGCATGGTGGCGATGACCCAGCTGGCCAGCTCCAGCGAATACACGGTGATCCGCACCTCCGGCGTCACCCTGAAGCAGATTGCCGCCACCCTGCTCAAATTCGGCCTGGGCTTCGCCGTGCTCACCATCCTGATGGGCGAATTCGCCGCGCCCTGGGCGATGCAGGAGGCGGAACGCATGAAGCTGTCGGCCACCCACTCTATGGTGGCTCAGGAATTCCGCTCCGGCATCTGGGTGAAAGACAATCAAAACTTCATCAACGTGCACGAGATGCTGCCGGACAACACCCTGCTAGGCGTGCGCATCTACACCTACGACCAGGACTTCAAGCTGGTGCGCACCCGGCTGGCCGAAAAAGGCACCTTCCTCAAGAACGAGCGCAGCTGGCAGCTGGAAAACGTCAAGGAAACCGAGCTGTCCCGCGACCACACCTCCAGTAGCACCTATCCGCTGCTGAAATGGAAGTCCATCGTCGAACCGGAAATCCTATCGGTGCTGCTGGTGGTGCCGGAGCAGATGTCGGCGCTCAACCTGCTGACCTACATCGAGCACCTGAAGAAAAACAAGCAACAGACGCAGCGTTATGAAATCGCGCTGTGGAGCAAGCTGTTCTACCCGCTGGCCTGCATTTCGATGGCGCTGGTGGCGCTGGCCTTCACCCCGCAGCAGCGCCGCCACGGCCAGCTGGGCATCAAGCTGTTCGCCGGCATCTGCCTGGGCGTCAGCTTCCACTTCATCAACCGACTGTTCGGCCACCTGGGCCTGCTGTACGACTGGAACGCCATCCTGTCGGCCACCCTGCCCACGCTGAGCTTCCTGCTGGCCGGCATCGCCATCATCGCCCGACAGGAAAGGCGCTGACATGACGCTTGCGGCCACGGCTCTTCCGCACTGGCGGCAGACGCTGGCCAACAAGCGCCAGCAACTGGCAGATCGCTATCGCTCCAGCCGCGATCCGCAGGCCTACCTGCGGCATTACAGCCAGGCGGTAGACGAGGTGCTGGCCGAGTTGTGGCGCGAGCAGGGGCTGGATGAAGCCGCCAGCCTGGTGGCGGTGGGCGGCTACGGCCGCGGCCAGCTGTTTCCCGGCTCCGACATCGACATCCTGATCCTGCTGCCCGACCCCACCCCCGGCGAAGTTGCCGACAAAGTCAGCCACTTCATCGGCCTGATGTGGGACATCGGCCTGGAAATCGGCCACAGCGTGCGCACCGCGAACGAATGCCTGAACGAGGCGCGCGGCGACATCACCATCGAAACCAATCTGCTGGAAAACCGCCTGCTGGCCGGCCCGGTCCAACCCTGGCAGTTACTGATGCAAAAGCTGGAGGCCCAACGCGACCCGCTGGCCTTCTTCGAAGGCAAGACGCTGGAACAGCAGCAGCGCCACACCCGCCACTTCGGCGTCAGCAACAACCTGGAGCCAAACCTCAAGGAAAGCCCGGGCGGGCTGCGCGACCTGCACACCATCCTGTGGATCAGCAAGGCGACCGGCCTGGGCGACAACTGGGACGCGCTAGTGCGGCGCGGCATCCTCACCCTGGCCGAAGCCCGGCTGATCAAGCACAGCGAAGACCAGTTGCAGAAGCTGCGCATCGACCTGCACCTGTTGGCCAAACGCCGCGAAGACCGGCTGATTTTCGACTTGCAGCAGCAGGTGGCCCAGGCCTGGGGCCTACACGACACCCCGGCCAAGCGCGCCAGCGAACAGCTGATGCAACTGTACTTCCGCGCCGCCAAGACGGTGAACCAGCTCAATGGCATCCTGCTGCCCAATCTGCGCGGCCGCATCTACAGCCAAGTGCCGCGCGTCACCCAGCACATCAGCGGCTATTTCCATTCGGTCAACGGGATGCTGGGCATACGCGAGGCCAATGTGTTCGACAAGCATCCGCAGGCGGTGCTGGAAGCCTTCCTCACGCTGCAACGGCACCCGGAGCTGTCCGGTTTCGCGCCGCGCATGCTCAGGGCGCTATGGCACGCCCGCAGCCAGATCAACGAACGCTTCCGCCAGGACGCCCGCAACCGCCAGACCTTCATGCAGATCTTCCGCGAACCGGCGGGCCTCACCCGCACGCTGCGGCGCATGAACCTGTACGGCATCCTGGGACAATACCTGCCCAACTTCGGCCAGATCGTCGGCCAGATGCAGCACGACCTGTTCCACGTCTACACCGTGGACGAACACATCCTGATGGTGGTGCGCAACCTGCGACGATTCGCCATCAGCGCCTACAACCACGAATACCCGTTCCTGTCGCGGCTGATAGGCGATTTCGAGCAGCCGGAAGTGCTGTATCTGGCCGGCCTGTTCCACGACATCGCCAAGGGCCGCGGCGGCGACCACTCGCAACTGGGCATGGCCGACGCCGAGGCCTTCTGCCGCCAGCACGGGCTGTCGGAAGAAAACAGCCAGCTGGTGAGCTGGCTGGTGGGCCAGCACCTCACAATGTCCAGCACCGCTCAGAAGCAGGACATCTACGATCCGGAAACGGTGCAGCGCTTCGCCGAACGGGTGCAAACCCCGCGCCGGCTGGCCGCGCTCTACCTGCTGACGGTGGCCGACATCCGCGGCACCAGCCCCAAGATCTGGAACGCCTGGAAAGCCAAGCTGCTGGAAGACCTGTATCACGCCACGCTCAGGGCGCTGTCGCGCGGCGGCGAAACCGACATCAACTCCGAGCTGGAGGCGCGCAAGAGCCAGGCACGCGCCCAGCTGCGCCTGCACGCGATACCCGACGGCGCCGAAGCCGGCTTGTGGGCGCAACTGGACACGGTGTACTTCCTGCGCCACGAGGCCAAGGAGATCGCCTGGCACGCCCGCGTGCTCAACCGCCAGCTGACCCCGGCGCAACCGATGGTGCGGGCGCGGCTGGCCGACGACCACGAAGGCATCCAGGTGCTGATCTATTCGCCGGACAAGCCGGAGCTGTTCGCCCGCGCCTGCGCCTTTTTCGGCCGCACCAACTACAGCATCGCCGATGCCAAGGTCTACACCACCCGCCACGGCTACGCGCTGGACACCTTCCATGTCTTCGTCCCGGAGCACCACGACGGCGACTACCGCGACATGATCAACTTCATCGAGTTCGAACTGGCCGCCAGCCTGGCGGAAGACAAGCCGCTGCAATTGCCGCCGCAGGGCCGCATCAGCCGCCATCTCAAGCACTTCCCCATCACGCCGCAGGTATCGGTGCGGCCGGACGACCGCGACAGCGCCTTCGTGCTGTCCATCGTCGCCGGCGACCGCCCGGGCCTGCTGGCCCGCATCGCCAAGGTGCTGGCCGATTACCGGCTCGACGTGCAGTCGGCCAAGATCATGACCCTGGGCAGCCGCGCCGAGGACTCCTTCCTGATTTCCGGCCCGGCACTGAAGGACGACAAGACCGTGCTGGCGCTGGAAACCGCGCTGATCGCCGCTTTGCGGCTGTAAAAATCCAGTTTGAATATTTCGTGTCAGTCGGTATTATTGCATTGCACAATGCAAAAGACATGACAATGAGCGACATCCTGCTGGACATCCCCGATCAAATCGAAAGCCGACGACTCATCATCCGCAGCCCGCTGCCCGGCGATGGCGCAGTCGTCCATGCCGGCGTGGTAGCCACGCTGGAGCAGTTGCGCGCCTGGCCGGCCTCTTTGCCCTGGGCCATGTTCGAACCTTCGCTTGAAGCCTCGGAAACCTTCTGCCGCCAAAGCCGGATCGACTTCCTGGCGCGCAAGGGGCTGCCCATGCTGCTGTTTCTGAAGGAAGGCGGCCACTTCGCCGGCGCCTGCGGCCTGCACGATCTCGACTGGAAGCACAAGCGGGCGGAAATCGGCTACTGGTGCCACCGCGAATGGCAGGGCCAGGGCCTGATAGGCGAAGCCGTGCAGACCCTCTGCGATTTCTCCCAACACCAGCTAGGGCTGCGGCGCATCGCCTGCCTGGCCGATGAGCAAAACCTGGCCAGCCGCCGCGTCGCCGAGCGCGCCGGCTTCCGGCTGGAAGGCATCCTGCGCAACGAGCGCATCGCACCGGACAACAGCCTGCGCGACACCGCCCTATACGCACGAACCAACTGAATCCTGAAATTTGACGATGAAATCGCACCCGCTCGCCCAACCCGCCGCCTATCTGCGCTATCACGACATCCCCGGCCAGGGCGCGCCGCTAGTCATGCTGCACGGCATAGGTTGCGCGTCCTCCTTCGACTACCCACGCCTGCTAGCCGAAACCGGGCTGGCAGGCCGCCGCGCTTTGCTTGTCGATCTGCTGGGCCACGGTTTCAGTGACAAGCCGGAAGATTTCAGCTAAACCCCGCGCGCCCAGGCGCAAGCGCTGGCGCAATGGCTGGAGGCGCTGGACTTGCGCGGCTTCGAGCTGTTCGCCCATAGCATGGGCGGCAGCGTCGCTATCGAGCTGGCCACCTTGCTATCGGACCGCATCCGTCATCTAGTATTGGCCGAACCGAATCTGGACAATGGCGGCGGCACTTACAGCCGCGCGCTGGCCGCCTGGAGCGAGGCCGACTATATCGCCCGCGGCCATCGGGAAACGATTCAAGCTTTTGGCGTGGACAGCCCCAACTGGGCCGGCAGCATGGCGGTCGCATCGCCATTGGCTGTGCATAGAGCGGCCAAAGGCTTGATCCAGGGCAGCTCGATTAGCTGGCGCGAACAATTGCTGGCGCTGACCATGCCGCGCTGCATTATCTTCGGCGAAAACTCGCTCCCCGACCCGGACACCGAATGGCTGCCGCGACATGGCATCGCCACTCGCATCGTCGCCAATGCCGGCCACTCGCTGCTCTGGGACAATCCCGCCGGACTGGCGGCGGCCATCGCCGGCGCCCTGGCCTGAGGCGCATAGGGAGGCGCATAGGGATGCGCATAGCAAACCGCTCCGGCCACCGGCACGGACCATCCCGTTTTGACCAAGCCGGGCGCTGGCGCTATGCTGCAACTCTTGGCATTACGTTAACGTAAGTTCAGACATGATCTACTTTGAAGACTTGCAGTCCGGCCAACGCTTTTTCAGCCCGACCCACACCCTGGAGAAGGAAGAGATCATCGCCTTCGCCCGTCAATTCGACCCGCAACCGTTCCATACCGACTCGGAAGCGGCGAAAGACACCTTCTTCAACGGATTGGCCGCCAGCGGCTGGCATACCAGCAGCCTGAGCATGCGGCTGGTGGGAGGGTCGGAGCTTGGCCAGGCCGCCAACGGCCTGATAGGCATGCAGATAGACAAGATGCGCTGGCCTCAGCCTTCGCGCCCCGGCGACACCCTGCAAGTGGAAGTGGAAATCCTGGAGAAGCGCCGCTCCGCCAGCCAACCCGGCTTCGGCGTGGTGAAAGCGCGCTGGCTCACCCGCAATCAACGCGGCGAAACTGCGATGCAACTGGAGTGCGCGCTGTGGCTGCAGTGCCGCGACAATCAGGATCTGCCCGAGGTGGAAGCACCGCCGGCCGATACCCAGTAAACAGGCGTTCGGTGCGGCCTAAGTCCCTCCAAATCCAGCGGCTTGGCGGCGGCCTAATCTTGCCGACGGTCACTCGCCGCCATCCGGATAACTTCCGCCCCGGCGATAGCGGACGGCAAGCCCGACAACCGCCGCGGCCCGCGCGGGCTTAGCGGTTGACCTGGATCATCTCCACGTCACGCAGCGCGGCCAGAGTGCGGCCGCCGGCGTAGCTGATCGACGACTGCAGGTCCTCCTGCAGCTCGCGCAGCAGCTTGGGAATGCTGCCCTTGTACTCCACCAGGATCTTCTTGCCTTCCACGTTGACGTAGGCGCCCTTGTTGAACTGCGAGGCGCTGCCGAAGTATTCCTTGTAGTGCTTGCCGTTGATCTCCACGATCTCTCCGGCCGACTCGTCATAACCGGCGAACAGCGAGCCGGCCATGATCATGGCGGCGCCGCACACCATGGCCTTGGCCATGTCGCCGTGCTCGACGATGCCGCCGTCGGCGATCACCGGAATCTTCACCGCGCCGACACAGTCTTTCACGGTGGAGATCATCGGACGGTGGAAGCCGGTTTTGTTCTTGGTGATACAGACGCGGCCGCCGGCTATGCCGGCCTTGATCGCGTCGCAGCCCCAGCTTTCCAGGTCGCGCGCGGCATCCGCGGTGGCGACGTTGCCTCCGATCAGGAAAGTTTCCGGGAAGTGGCGCTTGATGTGCTTGATCATGCGCTCCGCCTTCACGCACCAGGCGTTGGCGACATCCAGCGTCATGTATCCGGGCGATAGGCCTGCGGCCTTGAGGGCGTCCAGTTGCTGATAGGTGTCGTCGTTGACGCCCACGCTGATGGAGGCGAACAGGCCCTTGCCCTGCATGTCGGCGGTGAAGGCCACCGCGTCGACGTTGAAGCGGTGCATGGTATAGAACCAGCCCTGGCGGGCGAAGAACTCGCAGGTTTCGGCCGACACCACCGACTTCATATTTGACGGATAGATAGGCATGGCGAAACGGCGCGGGCCGAATTGCACGCCGGTGTCGCATTCCTTGCGGCTGTCGACAACGGTTTTCTTCGGCACCAGGTATACGTCGCCGTAGTTGAGTTCGGTCTTGATCATGCGTGTGCTCCCAAAACAGGTATGGATGAAAAAACAGGGGCCCCAAACAAAGACGGGAGCCCTATAGGCTCCCATTTGCACTTTCCCCTGCGACGCCTGTCTCGGCTCGCACGCAGTTACGAAGTGAAATTACGCCGCTTGATCCTTGGCGTCAAGTGTTTCGAAGTAAAAATATTTGCTATTTATCGCACCAGGCCTGCGGATCCTCGCCCAGCCAGCGCAGAATCGGCAACCAGGCTTCGCGCTCACGCGCGGTGCGCGAGGCCGGCAAATCAAACAGCGACATCCCGGCCGACGCGGCCTGCACGTAAAGCTGGGTGTCGCGCAGCCAGCTCAGCACCGGCACGTCGTGGCGCGCCAGAAAATGCTCCAGCTCGCGCGCCGAACGGGTACGCGGGTCCACCCGCATCCCCACCACCGCCATAAAGGCCTTCTGCTTGCGGATGGCCTTCTCCTCAAGCATCTGTTCGAAAAAGGCCTCGCTGGCCCACATGTCGAACGGCGAAGGCTGGATGGGAACAATCACATGCCCTACCTGCGACAACAGCGAAGTCAGCTTCTTGCCGTGCAGACTGGCCGGGCTGTCCAGCACCACCACCTCGGTGCCCTTGGGCGGACGCTTGGGCTCGTTAGGCGCCACTTCCCAGCCGGCGATGCCCGGCAGGCCGGCGGCGCGCTGCGCCAGCCAGTGCAGGGAGGTCTGCTGGCGATCGACGTCTCCCAACATCACCTTCTTGCCGCGGGAGGCGAAATAGGCGGCCAGATTGGTTGCCAGCGTGGATTTGCCGCTGCCCCCCTTGGGATTGGCTATCAGTACCGACTGCACATCTTCCTCCGCTGTCTGCTGAACCTTGCCACTATACCAGAGCGATGACCGCCGCCGCTGCCAAATGACAGCCGGCCCGCCTCGACAAGCCGGCCGGCTTGGCCGCACAATCGACGCAAAAGGATCAATCCGAGCAAGGGAAACACGATGCCACGCAGTTTCGACGCGCTGCTGTTCGACATGGACGGCCTGATGCTGGATACCGAGCGCATTTCCAACGAGACCTGGCGCCGCGCCGGCGCCGAACTGGGAATCGCGATCGAGGACGACATGCTGATGGCGATGGTGGGGATGTCGATGCCGCGCTGCGTGCGCTTTGTCGCCGAATACCTGGGCGATGCGCGGCAGGCCGATCTATTGCAGCAGGGATCGCACCGCCATTACTCGCATATGCTGCAGCACGAGGATATCCCGCTGAAAACCGGCATTCTGGAATTGCTGGGCTGGGTGCGCGAACAGGGCATTCCGCGCGCGGTGGCCACCTCGACCCGGCGCCAGATAGCCGATCTGAAGCTGGCGCGCAGCGGACTGGACGATTTTTTCCAGATCACCGTCGCCGGCGACGAGGTGGAACACACTAAGCCGGCGCCGGACGTCTATCTGGAAGTGTCAGCCCGGCTGAGGGTGGATCCTGGGCGCTGCCTGGTGCTGGAAGACTCCAGCTTCGGCCTGCAGGCCGGGGTCGCCGCCGGCGCCAGGGTGATCTTGGTGCCGGACCTGCTCACGCCCAGCGCCGAGGACCGCGCCAGCGCGCTGGCGGTATGCCGCGACCTGCATCAGGCGCTGCAGCTGATCCGCAGCCTGTAGCCGGTCAGCCCAGGCCGCGGATGCGGGCGAGCAGCTCGTCCAGCACGTCCTCGGCCCGGTCCGACGGCACCTGGCAGGTGCCGGCCGCGTCATGCCCGCCGCCGCCGTACTGCAGCATCAGCGCGCCGATATTGGTGCGCGCGCTGCGATCGAGGATGGACTTGCCGACGGCGAACACCGTGTTCTGCTTGTTCAAGCCCCACATCACGTGGATGGAAATATTGCAGTCAGGAAACAGCGCGTAGATCATGAAGCGGTTGGTGGGGTGGATGATCTCCTCGTGCAGCAGGTTCAGCACCACCACATTGCCGTGCATTCTTGAGCAGCGCAATATCTGCTCCTTGGCCTGCGCCTCGTGCTCGCGATACAGCGCCACCCGCTCCATCACGTCCGGCAGCGCCAGAATCTGTTCGATGCTGTGATTGCGGCAGTAGCCGATCAGATCCATCATCAGCTGGAAATTGCCCACCCGGAATTCGCGGAAGCGGCCCAGGCCGGTGCGGGCGTCCATCAGATAGTTGAGCAGCACCCAGCCCTTGGGATTGAGGATTTCCTCTGCGCTGAATTGGGCGGAGTCGGCCTTGTCCACCGCGGCCATCATCTCGTCGCTGATGCCGGGAAAAGCCTTCTTGCCGCCATAGTGGTTGTAAACCACCCGCGCCGCCGACGGCGCCTTGGGATCGATCACGTAGTTGTCGAGATCGGTGGCGTTGCGCAGTGTCTCGGACAGGTGGTGGTCGAACACCAGATGAGCCTTGGCGACATACGGCAGATTGGTGGTGATGTCGTCGGCGCTGATGTCCACCTTGCCGTCCTGCATATCCTTGGGGTGGGCGAACTTCACCTCGTTGATCAGCTTGAGCTCGTTGAGCAGCACCGCGCAGACCAGGCCATCGAAATCGCTGCGCGTCACCAGACGATATTGCTTCTGCGTCATTCCCATTCTCCCGTTTCTCCCGCATTGCCCTTCAGCCATCCGGCAGCAGCCTGACCGCACCGGACATCCTGTCTGTCAGCTGCGCCATCCCCGCGTCGCGGGCAGCCTCGGGCAGCTCGATGGTCAGCACCGCCTGCTCCGCATACTCCAGCGCCACCACCGGGAAACCCAAGTCCTGGCATAGATGGCGGAGCCTGGATTCGGCGGCGAAATCCACCGCCAGCCGCATGCGGCGCATCCGCACCACCGGAATCAGGCGGGCTTCGGCCAGCGCGGCGTTGACAGCTTGAGTGTAGGCCCTGACCAGCCCGCCCGCACCCAGCTTGATGCCGCCGAAATAGCGCACCACCACGGCAAGCACATTGGTGATTTCCTTGTGCTGCAATACGTTATACATCGGTTTGGCGGCGGTGCCGGATGGTTCGCCGTCGTCGTCCAGCATGGAGTCGCCCTCGCACAGCAAGACCGCGCAATAGTGGCGCGCATCCGGCCAGCGGCGGCGGATGTCCGCCAGCGCGCTTTCCGCCTCGGCGCGGCTTGCCGCCGGCAGCAGCACGCCGATGAAGCGGCTCTTGCGGATTTCGATTTCGGCGCTGGCGCGGGCCTGCAACTGGAACATTCGCGTCACTCCATGGTCTCAAACGGGCGGGCATTGTAAACCTGCTGCGGGCAATCGGGAAAAGCCGGCCGCCCATCCACGGTCTAGACTGGAAACAGGAACAGGCTTGCAAGGAGCGGCGTCATGAAAACCCTGCTGCTGTTGTGCGCGATAGTAGCCGTGGCCGGGCTGTGGCTGTACGTCAAGAAAATGTGGCTGGAAAGCGAAGACCGCATCCACCTGTCGCATCACCTGCCCGACCGCGACCATGTCTGAGGTTTGGCCATCCCCGTGCGGCCAGACCGAGAGGGGCGGCATGTCCGTTGTCATTTTCCCGGAATGACCGGACAATGCCTGTCATGGCCAACCAATGGGGATTCCATGTCGCAAGCCATTACTTTCTGGTTCGGTTGCGCGCTGGTCGCGCTGATACTCGAGTTCATGTCCGGTACCTTCTATCTGTTGATGGTCGCGCTGGCAATGAGTTGCGGCGGCATCGCCGCCTGGCTCGGCATGCCTGAGACCGCCCAATGGCTGATAGCCAGCGTGTGCGGGGGCGCCGGCGTGCTGCTGATCCGGCAGCGCAAGCGGCGCAAGATCGTTCCACCGCCCCCCGGCGACGACCCCGACTGGGGCCAGCAAGTACAGATCCGCACCCTCACCTCGCCCGGCCACGCCCGCATCTTCTACCGCGGCGCCGAATGGGACGCGCAACTGCAGGACGAAAACCTGAACGCCGGCGATGCCGGCTACATCTGCGGCCGCGACGGCAACTTGCTGAAAATCTCCTCAAAACAACCGGAATAAAACTACCATGGAAATCGCCCTGATATTGTTTCTGGCCGTTGTCGTCTTCATTTTCAAATCGCTGGCGGTGGTGCCGCAGCAAAATGCCTTCATCGTCGAGCGGCTGGGCCGCTACCACGCCACGCTGTCGCCGGGCCTCAACATCATTCTGCCCTTCATCGACCGCGTGGCCTACAAGCACAGCCTGAAGGAAATCCCGCTGGATGTGCCCAGCCAGATATGCATCACCCGCGACAATACCCAGCTGAAAGTGGACGGCATCCTGTATTTCCAGGTGACCGACGCCAAGCTGGCGTCGTACGGCACCAGCAACTTCATCGTCGCCATCACCCAGCTGTCGCAGACCACGCTGCGTTCGGTGATAGGCAAGCTGGAACTGGACAAGACCTTCGAAGAGCGCGACGACATCAACCGCACGGTAGTCGCATCGCTTGACGAAGCGGCGATCAACTGGGGCGTGAAAGTGCTGCGTTACGAGATCAAGGACCTGGTGCCGCCGCAGGACATCCTGCACGCGATGCAGGCGCAGATCACCGCCGAACGGGAAAAGCGCGCGCGCATCGCCCAGTCGGAAGGCGTGAAGATGGAGCAGATCAACCTGGCCACCGGCGCGCGCGAAGCAGCCATCCAGAAGTCGCAGGGCGAGATGCAGGCCACCATCAACAACTCCGAAGGCGACAAGCAGGCCGCCATCAACAAGGCCAAAGGCGAGGCCGAAGCGCTGCGACTAGTGGCCGATGCAACAGCCGACGCGCTCAACCGCATCGGCGGCGCGATCCGAAATGACGGCGGACTGGAGGCGGTCAACCTCAAAGTGGCCGAGCAATACATCGCCGCATTCGGCAAATTGGCCAAGGAAAACAATACCATCATCATGCCGAGCAACGTCGCCGACGTCGGCGGACTGGTCGCCAGCGCCTTAAGCGTAGTCAAACAAACTAACCGTTAATCTTGCCTCCAGGCCCCGGCGCAGCTTGAATCTGCGCCGGGCTGCCCCCATAATCACCCGCATGAAATTTTTTACCGATCTCCTTCCCGTCCTGCTGTTCTTCGGCGCTTATTGGCTGACGCGCGACATGTACGTCGCCACCGGAGTCGCCATCGTCGCCACCATCGTCATGGTGGCCTGGGCCTGGATCAAGCACCGCAAGGTTGACGCCATGCAATGGGTCAGCTTGGGCCTGATCGTGGTGCTGGGCGGCGCCACCCTGCTGCTGCACGACAAGCACTTCATCATGTGGAAGCCCACCGTGCTGTACTGGGTGATGGGCGGCGGCCTGCTGGTCAGCGACCTGGCCGGCAAGAACGGCCTGCGCATGATGATGGGCCAGCAGATCAGCATGCCCGACCCGGTATGGCGCAAGCTCACCTGGGCTTGGTGCGGCTTCTTCGCCCTGATGGGCGGCCTGAACTTGTTTGTCGCTTACCACTTCAGCGAAGACGTCTGGGTGAACTTCAAGCTGTTCGGCGGCATGGGGCTGATGCTGCTGTTCGTCATCGCCCAAAGCCTGTTCCTGGCCAAGTACATCGAGGAAAAAAAATAATGCTGTACATGATCATCGCTCAGGACAATCCGAACAGTCTGGCCCTGCGCCTGTCCGGCCGCGCCGAACACCGCGCCCGGCTGCAGTTGCTGCAGGATCAGGGACGGATGAAGTTGTCGGGTCCCCTGCCCGCCATCGACAGCCAGGATCCAGGACCGGCGGGCTATACCGGCAGTCTGGTCGTCGCCGACTTCTCCTCGCTGGAGGAAGCCAAGGCCTGGGCCGCCGCCGATCCGTATCAGGCGAACGGCGTCTATGCCGCCGTGGAGGTCAAGCCTTTCGTCCAGGTATTCCCCTCATGAGCACGACGGTACAACTGCTGGAAGCCGCGCTGCAGCGACTGGCCCCGGAACACCTAGACATTCAGGACGACAGCGCCCTGCACGCCGGCCATGCCGGCGCCAGAGACGGTGGCGGTCACTACACGCTGACGATCGTCAGCGCGAGCTTTGCCAATCTCAGCCGGGTGCAGCGCCACCGGCTGGTTTACCAAACTCTGGGCGAACTGATGACCGGCCGCGTGCATGCGCTGGCCATCCGCGCCCTGACTCCAGAAGAACTCTGAATTTCTACAAAGGGCTAAGCATGAAGCATTCCCGTATCGCGGCACTGCTGTTGGCTGCAACCATCAGCCTGCCGGCGGCAGCCGAATCCATCGCCGTGGTCAATGGCACCGCCATCGACAAGACCGAACTGGACGCCGCCGTAGCCAATGTGGTGCAAAGCAATGGCGGCAAGGTGCAGGACTCCCCCGAACTGCGCGAACAGCTGAAGAGCTCGCTGATCAACCGCGAAGTCATCCTGCAGGAAGCCGCCCGCCGCGGCCTGGACAAGCAGCCCGCCTTCACCCAGCGCCTGAACGAAGTGCGCGCGGAACTGCTGCGCGACGCGCTGTTCGGCGACATCGTCCAGAAGGCGAACATCAGCGACGCCCAGATCAAGGAACGCTACAACCAGCTGGTGGCCAAACAGGCAGAAGCCAAGGAGGTGGAGGTTCACGCCTACCAGATCACGCTGGCCAGCGAAGCCGATGCCCAGAAAGTGATCGCCGCGTTGAAGAAAGGCGCCAAGTTCGACGACCTGGCCAAATCCAAGTCCATCGACCCCAACGCCAAGCAAAGCGGCGGCGACATGAACTGGGGTAATCTGTCGCGCATGGACCCAAAGCTGGCCGAAGCGCTGAAGCAGATCGGCAAGAACCAGATCAGCAGCAAGCCGTACCAGTCGCAACTGGGCTGGCATGTGTTCAAGGTTACCGACATCCGCAGCGCCCAACTGCCGCCGCTGGAGCAGATCCAGCCGCAGATCGGCCGCCAGCTGCAGGAAGAGACGATCGCCAAGACGGTTGAAGACTTGCGCGCCAAGAGCAAGATTCAGTAATCCACCTACCCCCGACCCAGGAATAAAAGAAAATGCGTAAACTCCTGCTGACAACCGCCCTCGTCGCCGCCTTCGCCGGCAGCGCCATCGCCGTGGCCGGCCCCACCATCAATGGCCAGCAAATCACCGATGCCCGCATCGACGCCGTCGCCAAGATGATGGAAGCCCAAGGCCAGAACGTGACTCCGCAGGCCCGCGACCAGATCAAAGACCAGCTGGTCACCGCCGAGGTACTGCGCCAGGAGGCCCTGAAAAAGGGCCTGGACAAGACCCCGGACTTCTCCGCCGAACTGGCCAATATGCAGGCGATGGCGCTGGCCAACCGTCTGATCAAGGACTTCGAGAAGGCCAATCCGATCAGCGACACCGAGCTGAAGGCCGAATACGACAAGTTGGTCGCCTCGGTTCCGGAAACCAAGCAATACCACGCCCGCCACATTCTGGTGAAGACCGAAGCCGAAGCCAAGTCCGTGATCGAAGCGCTGAAGAAGGGCAAGGCCTTCGACAAGCTGGCCAAGGAAAAATCGCAGGATCCGGGCAGCAAGGCCAATGGCGGCGATCTGGGCTGGCAGGAAGCCGGCACTTTCGTAGCGCCGTTCTCCGAAGCAATGAGCAAGCTGGCCAAGGGTGAAGTCACCGCCAAACCGGTGAAGACCGAATACGGCTGGCACGTGATCAAGCTGGACGACATGCGCACCCAGCGCAACGTACCGGCGCTGGACGAAATCCGGCCGCAGCTGACCCAGCGCGTGATGGGCGCCCGCGTCGAGAAATACGTCGCAGATCTGAAGGCCAAGGCCCAGATCCAGCAGTAATCGCACCCGGCAAAAACAAGGGGACGCCTCGCCGTCCCCTTTTCCCTGCCCAGGCTTGACAGCCCAGCCCTCTGCGCTTACCTTCGCCGGCATTGCACCGGCGCCGCTGCCGCTCCTTGGCAGCCTGCATCCTCCATTATCGTCGGCATGCCGTTCCGGGGCATGCCGCTACCCGAATGGCCCGCAGACGGCCTTTCCCACACAGGAAACATTCATGACCATTACCGTCAACGGCGTTGAAATCAACGAAGAAATGATCGCTTCGCAACTGGAGCATTACAGCGATACCCCCAGCCCACGCGACACCGCCATTCAGCAACTGATCCTGCACACCTTGCTGGTACAACAGGCCAAAGCCGAAGGCATCGCCATTGACGACGAACAGCAAGCCATCCAGGCCTTGCTGGATCAGAAACTGCAAGTCCCGGCCGTTGACGAAGCCAGCTGCCGCGAATTCTACGAGCAATACCCGGATCGCTTCGTCAGCGGCGACAGCGCCGTGGCCAGCCACATCCTGCTGCCCAAGGGCGAAGGCCTGGAAGCTGGCCTGATCAAGGCCAAGGCCGAAGGCATCCTGGCCGAAGTGCAGGCCGCCCCGTCCCGCTTCGCCGACCTGGCCCGCGAACACTCCACCTGCCCGTCCGGCCAGCAAGGCGGCAGCCTGGGCCAATTCGGCCGCGGCCAGATGGTGCCGGAATTCGAACAGGCGGTGTTCAGCACCGCAGCCGGCGAAATCACGCCCGACCTGGTGGAAACCAGTTTCGGCTACCACATCATCCAGGTCAACGAGCGCGCCGAAGGCAGCAAGATCGGCTTTGACGAGATCAAGGACCGCCTGCAGCAGTACCTGACCGATCTGGCCTCCAACCAAGCCATGCACGAATACCTGAACAGCCTGGTCGGCGCCGCCGACATCAGCGGCTATTCGATGAGCGCTCAATAAGCGCCTACCGCTTCAGCCTCACCAGGCCGTCCGCACGGTGCGGACGGCTTTTTTCATTTTCGCCTGCGTCGCCGGCAGTTGATGCAGGCTGCCGGCCACAGGCTTGGAGAAGACATAGCCGTCGTGGCTGTCCCAGTTGATCGACCAGCTCATCACGCCGCGGAAGCTGGGATAAGCCTGAGCCGGCAGAATGGCGCCGCAGCTTTGCAGGCTGGTCAGGCAGGTGAGCGATCTGGCCACGGTGTCGGCGGTGACAAAGCCGGAGTTGGCGGAGCTGCGGCCGGACGGCACGCCGAAGGCCACCTGGTCCGGCCGCAGGCCCTTGAAGCTGCCGGACGCGCCGTTGCCCAGCGGAAAGCCCTCGATCAGCATCTTGCTGCCCGCCACCAGCATGTCTTCCGATCCTTCGGCCAGCGCGCCGTTGGAATACGGCGTGTACAGGCCGCCGTTGTTGTAGTACTGGACATGGATCACGCTCAAATCGTCGCGCAAGCCGTCGATGATGGGCAGATAGGCGCCCCAGTTGCCGCCGTAAGCGACGAACCCGCCCTGCACATACGGATGCTCCGGCGCCATGGACAGGTAGAAGTTGGATCCCACCTTCGCTTTTAGCTGCTTGACGCCGGCAATCAGGTTATTGATCACCGGCGCGCCCACCACGATGCCGCTGCCGCTCTCCAAATCCAGATCGATGCCGTCGAAGCCGTACTGGGCGATGATGGCCGCCAGGCTGTTGACGAAGTTCTGCACCTGGGAAGCATTGTTCAACGTCACCGAACAGTTCTGCCCGCCCAGCGACAGCACCACCTTCTTGCCCTTGGCCTGCTTGGCGCGGATGTCCTGAATGAATTGGGCGGCGCTGCCCGCGCTGGGGTCCAGCGTGAAGCTGACATTGCCGTTGCCGGCGTCGTCGGCGAAGGCCACCACGATCACATCCCAATCGTCGCTCACCTGCGCCAGCGGATAGGTGTTGCCGCTGGGATTGGCGAAGTTGTGCCAATAGCCTATCAGCGCATGCTTGGCGAAAGGCACGGTATTGCCGGGGGGCGCCGGCGGCACCGGAGGAGTGGGAGGAGTTGGCGGCGTAGGATCGCCGCCGGAGCAGCTGCCGCCCGCCGCCCACAATGTCGGCGTGCTGGCCGGGTTCCAGTTGGCGCCGACATAGGCGGTGTGCGCCACCAGCGCGGTGTAATTGGCGTTGCCGTAGCTGACCACGTCGCCCACCTTGTAGCTGGTGCCTTCCGCCCAATTGGGGCACGCCGCCATCGCCAAGTTGCCGTAGGCCAGCGCGATAGCCAGCGCTACGCCACTCAAGGTCCTGCTTACGCCATTATGCATTTGCCGTCTCCCTGTGCTCAGTCAACCACAATTGGTATTTAACTGGTATTTCAGACTATGCAATACAAACAAACTTGCAAGAGATAAATTCAAAATAAATATTCTATTCAGCAAATTAACAATTAAATAAACTCGTTTGACATCATTAAAGATACGGATACAATTTGCGATGGCCGCATCAAAACCCATCGCAAATCCGCCTCCGCCGCCAATTGACTCCAGGACGCCTTTTCATGAGCCGTCGCGCATGCACGCCCCTCCGCATCTGTCTGATGCTTGTCTTGCCGATTCAACAGGGATGCGCCTCGGCAAACTCCGCCCCTGCTTTTGACCGCGCGGCCTGGCAACAAGACTATCACCTGCTGAAACAGACACTGCAGCAGCACTACTCCCATCTGGCCTGGATGGCTTCGCCTCAAAGCGGAATCGATCTACCCGCGTTGGACCGGCAGACGCAAACCGCGCTGCAACAGGCGCATGATGACAACGCAGCCCGCCAGGCCATCGTCGGATTCCAGCAAGGCTTTCACGATGGCCATTTCTCGCTGTTGACCTCGACTCCAAACTCTCCGGAAACCGGCAGCAGCAACGAACCCAAGCTGCGCGCGCCGCTGCAGGATGACAAGCTGGATGGCTGCGCGGCCCTGGGCTACGAGCAAGACAGCAAAATCGCGTTTTCCCTGCCATTTGAAACCCTGCCCGGCTTTCATCTGACCTCGGACGGCTTGTCGGAAGCCATGCGCAGCGGCTTGGCGGACCTTGGCCAAGCGGGCAAGGCCGCGGTGTTGCGCATCCCCACCTTCAGCCCCAAGGGCTATCCGCTGGAGTGCCAGCGAGTGTGGCAATCGGCGGTGAGGCAGGCCGGCAAGTTCGACTCGGAGAAGTTGTTCAACCTCACCGATCAGTCATGGTTCACCACGCTCGGCCAGCGGCTGGGCCGGCTGAGAGCCGCGGGAGCCGACACCCTGATCCTCGACGTGGGCGACAACTCCGGCGGCAATGACAGCGGCGACGCCATGGCCAGGCTGCTGACCGACAAGACGGTCCGCTCGGCGCCGCTCTGGATGGTCAGGAACAAGGCCGGGAAAGCCTATCTGGATCAGTGGATTTCAGATCTGACCCGCGACCTTCCCGACTCGGCAAACGCGACAGACAAGGCCAGGCTGCAAGGGCTGCTGCAAGATTTCAGACAAAAGCGCGCCGAGCTAGACAGCCAACCGAGCGAAGACATGGGCTGGGTATGGCGCGAGCAACGCCGCTGGGCCCCCAGGGCAAGCTATAGCCGGCTGATAGCGGCGGGCTACGCCTCCGGCGCGGTCGATCATCTGGAGCCGGGCAGCTATTCGCAGGCGGTGGCGGAAACGCTGTTCTGGCCCGCCCAGACAGAAAAACTCAAAGGCTCCTGGCTGGGCCGGGTCTATATCGTGACGAACCAGAAAACCTATTCCGCCGCCGAGATGTTCGTCGCCGTCAGCCGCGACAACCAGGTGGCGAAAATCGTCGGCGTCCGCACCGGAGGCGACGGCTGCGGCTTCATGACCCCGTCGGACCCGCTGCTTCTGCCGCACTCCAAGCTCAGATTCCGCATTCCCGACTGCGTGCGGCAGCGCGCGGATGGCGGCGACGAAGTTGCCGGTATCCTCCCGGATTTGCCATTGCAGGCGCGAGAGGGCGAAAGCCGGCGCGCCTTGGCGCAACGGACCCTGCAGGCCATCGCCGCCGACATACTGGCACAGCCATGACATAAAAAAAGCCGCTGCCAAAGGCAGCGGCTTTGCCTGCTTGGACGCTTCAGCGGCAACTGTCCGGCGTACAGAACAGCGCATCGTCGCCGGCGGCTTGCGCCGGCGGCAAGCGGCCCGCCAATTCGGCCGCCAGTTCCTGGGCCTTGCCCAGCCAGTTGGACAACTCCAGCCGCTCCAGCTGGCCATCCTGCTCCAACACCGCCGAGGGAAAGCCGCGCAAACCCAGCCGGCCCATTTGCTGGCGGGTCTGGGCGATATGTTGCTCGGCTTCCCGTTGCGCCGGCTGCCAAGCTTCGGCAAACGGCCCAGCCTCGGCGCCCAGCTCCGCCGCCAGGCGGCTCAATACATCGAATTCGGCAATGCGCAGACCCTGCTGATAATGCGCGCGCTGGATGCGGGACAGCATCGCCAATGGCTCCACGCCCAGCTTGCAGGCCGCCAGGATGGCCGCGATCGGCGGATCGGAAGCCAGCGGCGCGCCGACATCGTTGAGCAAGCCATCATAGTAGGCCGAGCCGAACGGCTGGCCGCTCATCGCCGCGATGCGCTGGTCGTGCGGCATCACATAGCTGCGCCATTCCGGGGTGATGGTGCGGCCTTCATCGCTGCCTATCATGCCGCCGGCGTGCATTTCCACGCTGACGCCGGGCAGCGCGGCTACAGCCTGCAGCAAGGGGGAGGCGCCATAGCACCAGCCGCACAGCGGGTCGTAGAAGTAATGCAGCTTCATCGGGCTCACCACTTCATTTCACCCTTGCGCACCTTGGCGCCCAGTTCCAGCGTGGAAACTTCGGCCGCGTTCGGGTAGGCCTGCTTCATCGCCTCGACCAGTTCGCCGCTGTTGCGGGTGGCGGCGTTCTTCTGTTCGAAGGTTTTCAGGTAGTCGCGGGTGTAGCGGATGGTGGATACGTCCATCTTGTCGCCGGCGATCATATGGCCAGGCACCACCACTTCCGGCTTCAGCGCCTCCATGTCGTCCAATTGCTTGAACCAGGCCTTGCGCTCGGTTTCGGACTGGGTGTCGGCGGTCCAGACATGCATGCCGGAGTAGATGCCGACATTGCCGACGATGGCATGGATGGACGGAATCCACATATAGCTGCGGTGGCCCAGCACGCCCTGGCTATCCTTGATTTCCAGCTTCTTGCCCTCCAGGTCCAGCGTGCTTCCCTTCAGCGCGGTCGGCAGCAGAGGATTGGCCTGCGGCGCGTTGGCGCCCATCTTGGGCCCCCAGAACGCGACTTTGCCCTTCACATTGCCCTTGATATGGGCCAGGGTTTCTGGCGCGGCCACCAACTCGGCCTTGGGGAAGACCTGCTTGAGCACCGAAGCGCCAAAATAGTAGTCCGGATCGGCCTGGCTGACATAGATGGTTTTCAGATTCTTGCCGCTGTCCAGCACGCGGGCGGCGATGCGGTAGGCGTCGGCGCGGGTGAAGCCGGTGTCGATCAGGATCGCGTCCTTGTCGCCGGCGACCAGCACCGAGCTGACGTTGAAGCTGTTGGCGTCGGCGTTGTAGACCGACAGCTTGAGTTCGCCGGCGTGGGCGAAACCGGCTACGGACAGGGCGGCGGCGATCAGGGTTTGACGAATCATGGTGTAACTCCTAAGTCTGGTGCCGGCACCCGCCGGCTGGTTGAACTGCGATTCAGTGAAGATGTGCACACTATAAGCGCAGTAATTGCACCAATAAATGAGTTAAACTGCACATTATTGTTTCAAAAAACGTACATATATATGGACAGGCTCACCGCGATGCAGGTCTTCGCCGAAGTGGCGCAGCTGGGAAGCTTCACCGCCGCCGGCGACAAGCTGGACATGTCGCGCCCGATGGTCACCCGCTACGTCGACGAGTTGGAACAGTGGCTGGGCGTGCGCCTGCTGCAACGCTCCACCCGCAAGGTCACCCTCACCGACGCCGGCCTGGCCTGCCTGGCCCGTTGCCAGCAGATGCTGGAACTGGCATCCGAGGTGCGCGCCGACGCCAGCCAGCGCGACGGCCAAGTACGCGGCCTGCTGCGGGTGACAGCCAGCACCTCCTTCGGCCAGGCGGTGCTGGCCGGCGCCATCACCGAGTTTTCCGAACGCCACCCGCAATTGCGGGTGGACCTGCAATTGGGCGACCGCACCGTCAACCTGATAGAGGAAAGGATAGACCTCGCCATCCGCATCACCAATGAACCGGACCCCGGCTTGGTGGGACGGAGGCTGTGCGACTGCCGCTCGCTGGTGGTGGCGTCGCCCGGCTACCTGGCGCGCCATGGCGTCCCGGACCACCCGCTGGAACTGGAGCGGCACCGCTGCCTCAGCTACAGCAACTTCGGCCGCAGCGAATGGCGTTTCCAGCAAGGAGAAGAAGCGCCCTTGCGAGTGCGGGTGAGCGGCCGCATCAGCGCCAACGAGGCCAGCGCGCTGCTCAGCGCCGCCATCGCCGGGGCCGGCGTCAGTCTGCAACCCAGCTACCTGGCCGCGCCCTATGTCCAACGCGGCGAACTGGTGGCGCTGCTGCCGGACTGGCAACCCGCCGTGCTGGGCATCCACGCGCTCTACCCTTCCCGCCGGCTGCTGCCGCTGGCGCTGCGCGGCCTGCTGGACTTCCTGGTTGAGCGCTTCGACGGCCCGCTGCCGCCATGGGACCGCCAGCCCTAATGCCGATGTCCGGCCCCCCCATCGCGGCCTTCCGCAGCGATAGGCATCAGCTTGTGAATTTTTTTCATATCAGGAGCGACAAAATACGGACAGTCGCAATTGCCCGCCGGCGCGAGATCGCCTAAGCTCAGGCTGAATGGATACGCTGGCAAACCGGCCAGCCCGATGCAAACTGAAAAGACGTGGAATCAAGCCGATGTGCCAGCTCTTGGGCATGAATTGCAATATCCCTACCGACATCCTGTTTTCCTTTGAAGGCTTCCACCGCCGCGGCGGCCTCACCGATCACCATGCCGATGGCTGGGGCATCGCCTTTTTCGAGAACAAGGGCTGCCGCATCTTCCTGGACGACAAACCCTCGGTGGAATCGCCGGTGGCCGATCTGGTGCGCCGCTACCCGATCAAGTCGGAAAACGTCATCGCCCACATCCGCAAGGCCACCCAGGGCGCGGTCAACCTGGCCAACACCCACCCCTTCATGCGCGAGATGTGGGGCCAGTACTGGATCTTCGCCCATAACGGCAATCTGGAAACCTTCCAGCCGGAGACCGGCCAATACTACCGGCCAGTCGGCAGCACCGATTCGGAACTCGCCTTCTGCCACCTGCTGGAGCGGCTGCGCAGCAAATGGTCCGAGCCGCCGGAACTGGTCGAGCTGTTCGACGAGGTGGCGCGGCTGTCCGACGAGATCAGCGGCAACGGCGTGTTCAACTTCATGCTGAGCAACGGCGAGGCGCTGTTCGCCCACTGCTCCACCCATCTGCACTACATCATCCGCTGCTCGCCGTTCAACACCGCCCACCTGGTGGACGACGACGTCAGCGTGGACTTCGCCACCGTCACCACCCCGCGCGACCAGGTGGCGATGGTGGCCACCCAGCCGCTGACCGACAACGAACACTGGCAGGCGCTGTCCTCCGGCGAGCTGATCCTGTTCCGCGACGGCGCGCCGCTGCTCACCCGCAAGCCCCACGCCTGACACGCCGCGCGGCGGCGATTGGCCTTATGCTGAAGGCGGGACACCTTCGCACGGAAATGCCATGAGCCGCTTCGACTTCAGCCACCCGCCGTTCGACAGTCTCTCCTCCGCAGAACAAGAGACGCTGGAGACGCGCGCCGACATCGTCTACTACCCCGACGGCGCGCAGGTGTTCGGCCCCGGCCAGCCGATAGAAGCGCTCTACGTGGTGATCAAGGGCGTGGTGTGCGAACTGGCCGGCGACGAAGCGGTCTGCCGCTACCGCGCTCAGGACAGCTTCGACGCCCGCGCCATGACGGCCGGCCAGACCCAGCACCGCTTCGTAGTGGAAGAAGAAGCGCTGCTGTTCTCCCTGCCGCGCGACGCGCTGCTGGCACTGACGGAAAACAACCGGCAATTCGGCGCCTATTTCTACGCCAGCGTGGCCAAAAAACTAGGGCTTCTGGCGCAACGCGCCGGCGGCCGCGAGCTGCAAACCCTGCTCACCGCCACCGTGCGCGACGCCGGCTGCCGGACGCCGGTATTCGTCGACGCAGGCGCCAGCATCCGCGAAACGGCGCAAGCGATGAAACAGCAACGCAGCAAGTCGGTGCTGGTGCGGGACGGCCAGCGGCTGGGCATCTTCACCACCACCGATTTTCGCGACATCATCCTGGACGGCGTGGACAGCGCTGAACCGGTGGGCCGCCACTGCCAATACCAGCTGCTGACCATGGATATCGACGACTTCCTGTTCAACGCGCTGCTGCTGATGACCCAGCGCAACCTGCGGCGGCTGGTGGTCACCGAACAGGGCCAAGCCGTCGGCATCCTGGCGCAGGTGGACGTGCTGTCATACTTCTCCAACCACTCCCACCTTATCGCGCAGAAGCTGGAGCGCGCGCAAAGCCTGGAACAGCTGGCCGACGCCGCGCGGCAGATCACCCGGCTGGTGGAGATCCTCTCCGGCCACGGCATCCGTCCGCTGCAGCTGGGCCGCCTGGTGCAGGCGCTCAACGCCCGGCTGTTCGCCCGCGCCTGGCAGATGGTCGCGCCGCCGGCGCTGCAGGAAAACAGCTGCCTGCTGGCCATGGGATCGGAGGGGCGCGGCGAACAAACGCTGAAAACCGACCAGGACAACGCGCTGCTGCTGCGCGACGGCTATGCGCCAGACGATCTGGCCGCCAGCTGCGACGCCTTCTCCGCCGCGCTGGCCAGCTTCGGCTACCCGCCCTGCCCGGGCGGGGTGATGATCAACAATCCGCACTGGCGCTTGTCCTGCGGGGACATGAAGCGCCGCATCCACGACTGGATACACCGCCCCAGCGGCGAAGGCATGATGCAACTGGCCATTTTCAGCGACGCCGAAGCAGTCTGCGGCGACGCCCGCCTGCTGGACGACTGCCGGACTTGCCTGCGGCAGCGGCTGCAGGATGACGCCGGCTTCTTTTCCCGCTTCGCCCGCGCCATAGCGCAATTCGACACCCCGCTGGGGCCATTCTCCCGGCTGCGCACCCTCGAACATCAAGGCCGCGAGCTGCTGGACCTGAAGAAAGGCGGCATCTTCCCGCTGGTGCACGGCCTGCGCTCGCTAGCGCTGGAGTACGGCGTGGCAGACGCCTCCAGCCAGCAACGGGCGCGCAAGCTGGCGCAGGCTGGCCGCCTGGAGCCGGCGCTGGCCGACGACATCCAGGAGGCGCTGGCCTTCCTGCTGCAACTCCGGTTGGACCACGGCCTGCGCCAGTTGGCCGCCGGGCGCGAGCCGGACAATCTGATAGAACCGGCCAAACTGGGCACGCTGGAACGGGACCTGCTGAAAGACGCGCTGGCGGTGGTGAAGCGCTTCAAGGCGCAGCTGCAGCATCATTACCGGCTGGGAAGCTTCTGATGCTGCGCCGCCTGTACCGGCGATGGCGGCGCGGCCGGCTGCGCGAACCCGGCTATGCCGGCCTGTTCGACGAGCATCCGCACGAGCTGGTCAGCCTGGACTGCGAAACCACCAGCCTGGATGTCTCCCGGGCCGAGCTATTGTCCATCGGCGCGGTGAAGCTGCGCGGCAACCGCATCCTGCACAGCGAAGCGCTATACCTGCTGGTGCGGCCTCGGAGCGAGCCTTCCAGCGACAATATCGCCGTCCATGGCCTGCGCCGGCGCGATGTCGGCCTGGGACTGGCTCCCGAAGAAGCCGTGCGCCGGCTGCTGGACTTCATCGGAGGCCGGCCGCTGATAGGCTACTACCTGAAATATGACGTCGCCGTGCTCGACAAATACGTCAAGCCGCTATTGGGCGCCGGCCTGCCGCAGCGGCGGATAGAAATCTCCTCGCGCTACTACGACTACAAATTCAAGCAACAGCCGGGCGCCTACATCGACCTGCGCCTCGCCTGCCTGTACCGGGATTTGGCCATTCCGGCGCCGCCGCGCCACGACGCGCTGGGCGATGCGCTAGGCGCCGCCATGCTCTATCTGGCGCTGCGCCAGCGCGGTTTCGGCTGAAGCCGGCTCCGCTGGAGACCAGGCTTCAGCTTGAGTCGGCCAGGCGGTCCAGCGCATCCGGGGCCAAGCCCCAGCGCTCCCAGTCGGGGTCCGCCGCCGCTCCGCAACCGCGGTAAAACGCCTTGGCCCGATCATTGTCCTTCAGCACGAACCACTGCAGGCGGCCGCACTGTTTCTCCCTGGCCAGGCGCGCAATCGCGCGCAGCAGCAATCGTCCGACTCCCCGACCGCGCTGCGCCGGTTCGACATACAGACCTTTCAACATCAACGCGGGACGCAAGTCATCCTTGAACGGCACGGTATAGTACGCCGCGTAGCCAAGCAGCGCGCCGCCCTCCTCCGCCACCAGCACGCCGAACGGCGGCAACTCGCCCATCTGCCATCGCCGCAGCTCGGCCGCGCCGATCCGGAAACCGCTTTTCCTTTCGAATGCCGCCAGCGCCGTCATCATCGCCAGCACGATGGCGCTGTCTTCTTCCCGCATCGGCCGGATGCTCGCGCGAACAATCTTGTCCATGACACGCCTCCCTGTCAGCCGCCCGACGGCTCCGCCCGTTGAAAGCTCATCGTCACGGCACGCCGCAAGCGCATGCCAAGGCAGTCCTTGACCGTCCTCGCCTGCGAACGCATCGCCCGCAGATTGCGGCGCCCCTGCGCCGACGCCGCCTGGGCGATGATCGTCGACCAGGCATCCTGCATGCAACCCTCCAACACCTCCGGAGCCAGACCGGCATCGCGCGCCAACGCATGCGCCACCAATTCCAAATGGCCGTAGAACATCGCATGGACCAAACGCAGACGGCCGACCTCCGGAGACGGCATATGAGCCCAGGTGTCCGCCATCAGCGGAATCCCGTGCCGACGGCACAGCGGCTCGATCCGCTCCCGCAGCATGATGGTATTGTCCAGATCGCGCAGGATGGCCCGCACCGGCACGCCATCGCGCAGCACAAGGTAAACGTTCTGCATATGCGGCTCGAAAGCCAGCCCCCAATCGGCGCACAGCAGCAAGGGCCCCGCCATCACCGCCAAGCAATAACGCCAGAACGTTTCCAGCGCCTGGCCGCCGCCATCCAGCCGGAGTCCTCCGCTGGCCGAACCGGCCGCCGCCCACAGGTTCAGCGCGGGAACCACCGTCTCGCCGGAACCGGAACGGCATGGCTGGCGGATGATGGCGCTCAAGTGGCTGCAGACCAGCGGATCGTCCCAGCAAATCGAGGCCGCGTCCCATTGGAAATCCAGGCCCGGCACCCCGCTTTCGCGGTGGGCCTCGCGTATCAGCGCCGAGACGAAAGGCGCGTTCTGGCTGTTGAGCCGGTACAGCAGGCGGTGTTCGCCGGTGAGGGTGACATTGATCGGCAGTTTGACGTCATAGCCGCTGGCCAGCACGCGGCAGCTGCGCTGAGAAGCAAGGGGAACCATCTCCAGCATGGTCTGGCTGCGCGAAATCGCGCCCTGCTCCAGCATCTCCCGCAGCACCGGCGACAGCTTGAGCTGCCAGGGATGCACCGGCAGCAACAAGCCGCCGCCCTGCGGCTGCCGCTGGCCCGCCCAGTCCGCGGCGCAACTGGCGGGATCGGCGTAATCGATGGCATGAAAACGGCAACCGCCGGCGTCAAACAGCGGCAACGGCAACGGCCTGGCCGTCAGATTGGACGCCTCGACGATATCTGGCAACGCCAGCCCCACTCTCAAGGCCGGAAACGGGTAATACAGATGGCCATGGCAGGCCGGCTCGATGGCGGCGCTTGCGGCGTCCAGCCTGCTGCCCAGCGCCAGATTAAGCACCAGATTGGCAAAACTGTTGCGGAAATCCGCCGCCAGCGCGTCCAGTTCCCCCTCCGGCAAATCCGCGGCAAGAATGCCGCGCAGCGCGCGCAGCAAGGCGCCGCCCGACGGCACCGCCCTGTCCGGCCCGCTATCGTCCAGCCAGGGCAGCTCCTGAATCTCGAAATGCCTGCCGGGATGCGACTGCCCCAGCCGCGCGACCAGTTTCGGTTGCCGCCCCAAGCGCAGCTGCCACTCACCCGAGAACGTGGCCTCCAAAACCGCCTCAGCGCACAGGCGCTCCAGCCAAAGGCACTGCAGCAACCGCGACAGGCAGATCAGGTAGGCTTCGCGGCAAAACGCCCGCAGCTCGCGCCGCGCCAAGCCATGCGCCAGGCACCAGCGGCGGACTTCGGCCAGGGTCGGCCCCTGGCCGGGCGAAATGGCGGCCATCGGGCTACTCGAACACCCGCAGCGCAAGTTCCTGGCGCGTGATCTGGTCGAAATCCCGCATCCGCTCCAGCATCAGCGCCTCCAGTTCGGCCGGGTCGGTTTCAACGGCGAAGCGCTCGATCAGGCAGGCGGTATAGGCGATGTGGCGGGTTTCGTCGTACAGCAGGCTGTCCAGGACGCGCAGCAGCGCCTCCTCGGTCTGCGGCGCGCAGAAACTCGTCAGCATGGGTCTTTGCAGCAGGTGATGAATGCGGGTGCGTATCTCGGCGATATTCATCTGGATCAGGTCGTCCGCAGTGATCGGATGGGCGAAGGCCGAACCCGGCGTGGCCTGCGGCTGCCTATGCGCGCCGTACCCGGGCGACAGGGTGAGCAATTCTGCCATCAGCTCGCGGCTGACCGCCGTCGGGAAAACCATGCCCAGCATGGAGATATAGGCCCGGGCGTGCCGAGACTCGTCGACCGCGTGCTGACGGATCTGCTCGGAAATCTCCGGATCGGGCGTGCTGGCGGCCAGATTCCACAACCGGCTGGCGCCGTCGCCCTCCCTTTCGGCATTGGTGATCAGCGACACCGCTAGCCATTGCGGATCCTGAGCCGCCTGGCGGTAGCTGTCTGCGTACTCCTCGTCGCCGAACAACGGCGGCGCCGCCTGGCACGCTTTGCGCAGGAACGCGTCGTAATGCGGCAAGACCTTGACCTGTTGCTCGCGCAAGGCGGCGAGAGTGGATGAGGCGACATCATGCATGTGACCCCCTTCGGTCGATGGCTCTGCCTGGCCATCGGCACAGCGCGGTAGTCATGAATGAACGGGCGGCGGCATGGCAAAACGAGCGCGGGGCATCAGCCAAGGTCCGGTCGGCTCATACCCCACTGTGCATGCTCGCGGCACCAACGGACCGAGTCCGCTGAGAATGGGCCATGCCATCAGGCCCGGCTTAATTCAGGGACGGCTCCTTGGTCTTGAATGGCGCGTTGACCGCCACAAAAGACAGGTGGGCCTGAGGATGCGCCTTGTTCAGCGCCGCCAGCGTTTCGGAATCGATCTCCAGCTTGCCGTCCTTGACGCGCCCCAGCACCTTGACGGTACGGCCATCGTCGACAAGCTTTTGCAGAGACTGGGAGACTTGCGAGGGCACTTCCAAATGCCCGGGGTTGCTCTTTTCCATGAGAAGCTCCTGGAAGGGTATGACGGGAAAAACAGATGGCAGGCTCGAATTGCATTGCCGCTTGTTTGGCATATGCCTGCATTCTCACGCTAGCACCTGCCCCGGGGAACTCAAGAGCACAGCCGGGGCAGAACGGATATTGCGGTGCAGCAGTGGCGAAAGTGGTCTTTTTAAAAATATTCCAAATCAAAACCATCAATCCGCCTCTCACCGCGCCGGATACATATTTGTAAACATTTCCCCGTTCCCGCCTCCTCCATCCTGGCACAGCCCTTGCTAATGCCCATGTACGCCAAACCATTGTTCCTAATGGGAAAAGCCGGAAACAAGGGGCAAGATCGACCCCGCTGGCAAGAATGGAACGGCAAGGCGGCAATATTTGCCGCCAGTCGGGCGAAGGAAGGCGGCGCACCCGGCAAACAGCAACAGGACACGAGCGGATCCGTGAAGCTCTGCCCGGAATCATCTTCTCAAGGAGAAGCAACATGTCTATCAGCAGCACCAACAGCAGCAACTCCAATACCTACTGGCAGCAGATGCAGTCGCTGCATCAGCAACGCCGGCAGGATTTCAGCAGCCTGACCAGCGCCGTGCAGCAAGGCGACCTCGCCGGCGCGCAGCAGGCGCTGGCCAATCTGCAACAGCTGGGCTCCTCATCCAACAACTCCAGCAGCGGCAACCAGGACTTCACCGCCGCGCTCAATAGCGCCATCAGCGCCAGCGCCGCCACCAGCGGCTCCACCTCCACCGACCCCTTCGCAGCGGTCAACGGCAGCCAGGCCAGCAGCGGCAACTCGGTCTCCTCGTTGCTCAACAGCCTGGGCCAGGATCTGCAAAGCGGCAACATCAGTCAGGCGCAGCAAGCCTTCCAGCAGCTGCAGCAAGGCCTGCAGCAAGCCGGCGGCACCCAGCAGGCAAGCGGGGGCGGCCACCATCACCACCATCATGGCGGCGGCGAGAACGGCGGGCAAAATGGCGGACAGAACGACCTGCTGAGCGCGCTGGGCGGCAATTCGCAAACCAGCGGCACCACCTCCGGCACCGCCGGCAGCAGCACGACCGGCGCCCAACAGACCCAGGCCGCGCTAAGCCTGTATCAGGCCAATGCCGGCAACAACGACATCAGCAGCCTGTTGATGTCGTTGTCGGTCTGAAGCGGCCTCTGGAAAAGCGCCTGCGAATGCACGGCGGCCTCTGCTCGCAGAGGCCGCTCCTTGCATCGCCGCTCAGTAGTAAGGCGCCAGCAGCCTCCTGATTTCACGTCGGCCGGCGGAGGAGTCGCACGCCAAGCGCAGCCGCAACATGGCGGCCGCATCCTGCGACAAGGAACTGGCGCGCGACACATAGATTTCCAGCGGCTGCTCGGTAAACAGCCATTCGCCCAGCAATGTCGGATCTACACCCGCATCCTTCAGCAGATTGCCGCAGCCGGGCCGCACGCAGACGGTGGCGTCCAGCCTGCCGGCCCCCAGCATCCGCAATCCCTGGCTCATGTCGCTGAGCAGCACCTTGCCATGCGGTATCGCGCGGTCGAACTCCTCCAACGTCCGGCTGCCGCGCAATTCTCCGATAGTCATCCCGGCGAAACTGGCGGCGGCATCGTGCCGGCGCCCGGCCGACTGCAAATACACCAGCGAAACCTTGACCGAGCCTATGGTGCAGATGGCGATGCCGTAACGGTTGCGCTCCGCGGTGGGAATGCCCAGATTGATGGCATTGTCGCCGCTGCGCATGCCGTCTATAACGCGCAGATAGGGCCTTGCCCCCGCCGTCACCTCAAATCCGGCCTGCGCGGCCAGGAAGCGGATAAAATCCGGTCCCACTCCCCTATCGGTATCCAGCACCCCCCAAGGCTCTATCGCCAGGGTATAGGACTGGTAATGCGCCACGGGAGCCGCCAGCCCCTGGCCGGCCAGCAAGCAGCACAGCCCTGTGATCGCTCGCATTCTCCTTGTTCCTCCACCGGGCATCCCTGCCCGGATTCACGCCAAATGACACGCCGCCGCGACTCGCGGAACCGGCCAAGCCCGTCACGCCGGCCCAAAGCCACCTCAAGCAGGACGCCACGAGGCAGCACGCTGTCGCAGCGCATCCCCGCCGGCAGAAAAAGGACTTTCCAGTACAGTGTAGGCCAGTCCCGCTCCGGCGGCCGCACGACCATCACCCGCGCCGGATCGGCTTGGCAAAGCCCGACGCCGTCGCTGGCAAACCATCATTTGGTACAGGCGGCCGGTGCCGGACATCGCCAGCGGCCCAGCCATGCTGATATTCGTTTGCGAATGCAAGTCAGCATGGAAACGAAAATGTTGAAGGCATAAACCAGAAGAGTAGAATGGCGGTATATATATTTTTGTTTATACAGGCCAACCATCATGCAAGATCCCGACAGTCCCAGTCCGCAAAATCTTTTGCAATATTGGCTGCACAAGCTCATCGGTTCGCGGTTGAGCACCCGCGACGAACTGCATTTCGGCCCGATGCAGGAGGAAATCGCGCTGAACCTGGCGGTGATACTCTGCATCATCCTGCTGGCGCTGTTCGCCTACCTGCGCCAATAACCGCGCCGGCCGCAAGACAAGCCCCTCCGGCGAACCATCCCGTCGGCAGCCGGTCACTCCATGGAATCCAGGCCGACAAGGAATCGACAATGAAAACCTCCGCACTGACGTTATGCGCCGCGCTGGCGCTGAGCCTGCCGGCCCAGGCCGACAATGCCGCCACGGACAATCTGTTCACCCTGCCGCTGGACGCCTTTCAGCAAGGCAAGCTGCAAGCCAGCCAGCGCGTCTACCTGAAACCGGGCGTAGACCTGAAAACCTACCATGCCGTGCTGCTGGAACCCTTGCTGTTCCTGCGCCAAGACAGCGACGGCGGCTGGCGGCTGCTGCAAGCTGGCGACGAGAACGCCATCGCCGGCTACTTCCACCAGCGGTTGCAAGCGGAACTGGCGGCAGCCGGCGTGGAGATTGCGCTACAGCCGGCGCCGGGCGTCGCCCGGCTGCGCGTGGCCATCACCGGGCTGAACCAGGACCGCCCTGGCATGGACCCGATCGACCTGCTGCCGGTCAAGGCCGTGTTCAATCTGGCGCGGCTGGCCGCCGGCAAGGAGCCCTATCTGCTGAAGATAGCCAGCATGGCGCAACTGGAAGACTCGCAGGACGCCGGCCTGCTGGCCGGCACCGTCAACCTGCGCCAAAGCGACAAAAGCAAGGACAGGGAACAGCCGCTGACGCTGGAGCTGATCAAGCCGCTGCTGGACGACTGGTGCAGACAGAGCGCCCGCCAATTGGCCGCCCACCTGGGCAAACCCTCCTGATCAGAGCGGCTTTTGCATGAATACGCTGTATGGGTCTGCCAGATAAGCGCCAAACGGCGGACAGAAGCGGTAGCCGGCGCGCTGGTACAAAGCAATGGCCTCATGCTGGTGGATGCCGGTTTCCAAGGCCATCGCCGCGCAGCCGCGCGCCCGGGCCTGCGCCTCCAGCAAACCCAGCAAGGCGCGCGCCACGCCGAGGCCGCGGCACTGCGGCCGCACGAACATCCGCTTGAGTTCGCCGAATGCCGGCGTGCACCACACCGCGCCGCAGCCCAGCGCCCGCCCTTCGCCATCGCGGGCGACGGCAAACGCCATATCCGGCTGCAGCAGCGCCGCCATATCCACGCCATGGTGGCTTTCCGCCGGGTACAGCGGCTTCTGGTAAGCATCCAGTTCATCGATCAGAGCCATCACTTCCGGCTGGTCCGGTCGCTCCAGCGCAATTCTCACTCCAGATGTCCCCAACGCCGCGAAATTCGCCGCCGCGCCTGTCTCCTGTCCTGCCATACCGATCACCGACATTATTTCTTCCTGTTTCTTGACGCTTGAGAAAGCGTTACATCACGCCATATCCCGCCGGTACTTGACGAAGCCGCGCTTGGCGTCGCCGCGAAAACCCGCCCGCAGGAAAAAGCGATGCGCCTCCAACCGCTGCGCCGAACTGCGCAGCATGATCTTGAAGCATTGCCGCGCCAAGCAGCGTCGCTGCGCCTCATCCAGCAAAGCCTGGCCTAATCCTCGGCCGCGCCAGCCCCGGTCCACCACGATGTTTTCCAGCACGGCGAAGGGTTGGCCGCCATACATCACACCCTCGCAAAAACCAAGCCAGGCGCTTGCCGCCAGTTGTCCCCCGCACTCGCACACCAGCACCTGCGCGCGTTCGCCATCGGCCAGCGCCTGCAACCGCTCCGGCAGCACCCGGATGGCAGGGTCGTCCACCAACTGGCGGCAAAGCCTGTCGAGCGCCGCCGCATCGTCAGCCCGGGCCTGCCGTATCGCCACAGGTTCATGCGTCATGCACTGCCACCTTCCCCCACCCACCACCCGCACAGAATCTGCCCTGCGCCGCCGGGGCCAAGATAAAACAGGCCTGCGGCCCTCGATTGCGCGGCAGTCTGCGGAACACAAGTCGGAACGTTGCTCAGTTCGATCAGGCATTGAATTTACAATGCCTGATCCCGCGACGCCAATTCCCCTCGGCGCCGGGAACAATATCGGCAGCGATTCGCAGCGCCGCCATCCGCGGCAAAAGCTTGCGGCGGCGGACGACGCGCCCCGCTATTTCAGCGGCAAGTAAATATCGGTCAGCAGTTCATGCTCGGCGACTTCATGCACAAAATTGAGATAGTGGAAATACAGAGGAAAATCGCGCAACTCCTCTCCGCTGGCCGGCAGCCAATCGCGATACAGGCCGCGCGCGCTCTCCGACAAGGAGTCATGCGAGCCATGATGGCGCAGCACGGCGCATCGTCCGCCCGGGATGCTTCCATTCACCACGCCGAATCGATTGTCTTCGCAAATAGCGGCGTCAACCGTGCCGCAAATGCCAAAACGGAAATCCTCGGCGCTCGTCGTGGCGGGATCATGCGGTGCGATGCCATAAGTCCGGCTGCTGGCAATCGGCGACTGCCCGGTGTCCTTGCGCCACTCGATAAAACGGGCAGCGCTGACATTGACCAGCTCAGGCCGGCCCTGATGGGTCAGGATGGCGACCCGAGTCCCGGCAAAATCAACGATTTTTACGTCCATGGTTTGTATTCTTTCGTATTTCCGTTCAGGAATGCGTTGGCGCCAATCCAGCCAGTCCGGCTGCCGACGAAACTGGCTGGGCGTCTGGCCCAGCGCCTGTTTGAAAGCGCGGCTGAATGACTCCGGATTCTGAAACCCCGCATCCAGCGCGATATCGATGACTTTCTCCAGCGGATTGAAAGCCAGCCGGTACGATGCCCGCTTGAGCCGCATCCACTGGATGTAACGCCCTACCGGTACGCCGCAGCGCGCCGCAAACTGCCGGTGAAAGTGATAGGGCGAGAAGTTTGCTATTTCACTCAGTTGTTCCAGCGTGAGCGGGTCATCCAGATGGCGTTCGATATAATCGAATACCCGATTGAAGCGCCCGGCGTATGCGCCGGCTTTGTCTTCATGCATTGCATCCTCCCATGCCGGACACTTTGCCTGAGAATCAGCTAGGCCTCCTGACGGATCTTGCTAAAATGCGCGCCGTCGCCGCGCGCCCAGGCGAATCCGCTGCCGCTCCAAGCGGCATTTGAACCAAACGGAATGGCGGCTGCGCGCCATGGGCCGGCGCATCCGTCCGCGATGTCTTCCGGCAAAGCAGGCCTGCCGCATGACGGGGAGGAGCGGAGACGCGCCCGGATCAGTTGCCGCCCGGAGCCGATTCGGCCGCCACCTTGCGCAGCAATTGCCCGCCGTCCTCCTCCCGCCATTGCCTGCACCATGCCGGCACGGCTTCCGCCGGCATCGGGGCCGCGATGCCCAGACCTTGGACATAACGGCAACCCAGCCGGCGCAACAATGCGCCATGTTCCGGCGTGTCCACGCCTTCGGCAATCACCATGCGGTTGAGCACCGAGGCCAGCTGGATCACGCCCTCGACGATGCTGCGGTCCTCCGCGTTGCTCTGCATGTCGCTGACAAAGCTCCGGTCCACCTTCAGCGTATCCACCGGCAGGCGGCGCAGATAAGTCAGCGAGGCATAGCCGGTGCCGAAGTCATCCAGCGCGAAGCGCACGCCCAACTCGCGACAACGCCGCAGCACGCGTATCGCTTGCTCGATATCGGTGATGGCGGCGCTTTCCAGCACCTCCAATTCCAGATAGCCGGCAGGCACATCGGGATACTCGCCGAGCATGGTCTCCAGTTGCCGGCAAAAGTCCGGCCGCAACAGGTAATTCGCGCTGATGTTGGCGCTGACCTTGATATCTTGGCCCTGCCGCGCCCATTCCGCCGCCTGGGCCAGCGCGGCCTCCAACGCCCACTGGTCGAATGCCTGCTCAAGTTCGTTGCCATGCAGATGCGACAGAAAATCGGCCGGCGCCAGCAGGCCGCGCTGCGGATGGTTCCAACGGATCAGCGCCTCCATTCCGATGATCTCGCCATCGAACAGATCCACCTTGGGCTGATAATGCAGCACGAACTCTTTCTGGTTCAGGCCATCCCGCAGCAGATCCAGCCACTGGCGGTGCGCCTGCGCCTTGCGATCGTTTTCCGGGTCGAACAATTGATAGCGGTTCTTGCCGCCATCCTTGGCCAGATACATCGCCTGGTCGGCATGACGCAGCAAGGTATCCGCGTCGACATTGTCCTGCGGATACAGGCTGACGCCGACGCTGGCGGTGACATGGACCTCAGCCTCATCCAGCCGCACCGGCTCCGCCACCGCGCTCAGTATCCGGTCCAGCACCAGCATGCACTCCTCCAGCGTGCCGACATCGGAAAGCAGCACCACGAACTCGTCGCCGCCCAGCCGCGCCAGGGTGTCGTCGCCGCGCAATATCGACTTCAAGTGGCTGCTCACAGCCACCAGCAGCTGGTCCCCCGCCGCGTGGCCGTGCCGGTCGTTGACCGCCTTGAAGCCGTCCAGATCCAGGAAGCACACCGCGCACGACTTGCCGCTGCGGTTGGAGCGGATGATGGCCTGGTTCAGGCGGTCGGACAGCAGCCGGCGGTTGGGAATGCCGGTCAACGGATCGAAATGCGCCACCCGGTCCAGTTCGTCCTCGTGCGCCTTGAGCTTGGTGATGTCGGAGAAGATGCCGATGTAGTGCAGCACCTCGCCCTGGGCGTCGCGCACCACCGACACGGACAGCAGTTCGGCGTACAGTTCGCCGTTCTTGCGCCGATTCCATAGTTCGCCGCGCCAGAAGTCATGCCCCAGCACCGACCGCCACAGCTCCTCGTAGAACTCTCCCGACTGCTCTCCGGAAGACAGCATGCTGGGCTTCTGGCCTACCGCCTCCGCCGCGCTGTAGCCGGTGATGCGGGTAAAGGCGTTGTTGACCTTGGTGATCACGCCATCGCGATTCACCATCAGGATGCCTTCATAGCTGCTGTCGAACACCGCCGCCGCTTCTTTCTGCGTCTGTTCGAACACCTTGCGCTCGGTGATGTCGGTATGGGTGCCGGACATCATCAGCGCCTCTCCCTCATCGCTGCGCTCCACCACCCGGCCGCGCGACAGGATCCAGCGCCAGTCTCCGCCGCGGGTGCGGCAGCGGATCTCCACCTCATGGCTGGCCGACTCGCCGCGCAGATTGCGCTGGATCGACGCCCGGGCCTGCTCGACGTCCTCCGGATGGACATGGTCGTACCAGTTTTCGGCGGTGATGCGCATCTCGCCTGGGCCGTAGCCCAGCATGCTTTCCCAGCGCGGGCTTACCTGGAAGCTGCCGCTTTTCAGATTCCAGTCCCAATATCCCTGGTCGGAGCCGTCTATCACCCGCGCCAGCTGCTGCTCGCGGCTGCGCAGCGCCTGTTCGGCGCGGCGCTGCTCCGTCAGATCGCGGCCGAACGCCATGTAGCGGCCATCCTTCAGCCGCCCGGTGGTCAGCTCCGCCCAGATGCTGCCGCCCTGCTTCAGGCGCAGCATCCATTCCGAGCGCTGGAACAGCCCGCTGTCGAGCTTGGCCAGGTGCTCCGGCAACGCCCCCTGGCATTCGAGCGCCATCAGGTCGCGGATCTGCATGCCCTTGAGTTCCTCGACCGCATGCCCGGTCAGGCGGCAGGCCGCCGGATTGGCGAAGATGTAGTAGCCGTCGGCGTCGGTCACCCAGATCGCATCCCCCGCCTCGTTCAACACCAGCCTCAGGTCATCGTCGATGCGCTTGCGCTCGGTGATGTCGGACAAATTTCCCACCAGCCGCACCGCCGCGCCGCGCTCGTCCCATTCCACCGCCCGCCCCCGCACCTGCAGCCAGCGCACGCCGTCTTTCTGGTTCGCCAGGCGGAACTCCAGCTCGATGCGCGGGGTCTTGCCACGGCGGTGCGCCTCTATCGCCTGCAGCACAAAAGGCAGATCGGCGGTATGCACCAGTTGACGGAAATGCCGGAAATCGCCGTTGTCGTCCTCGGGGCGGGTGCCGGTCACCTCGAAATAGCGGGGCGAGCGGTAGACTTTCCCGGTGCGCAGGTCCCAGTCCCAGAAGCCGTCGCTGGTCGCCTCCGCCACCAGCTGCAGGCGCGCCTCGCTGGCCCTTATCTGCAATAACAGCTGCTTGCGCTCGGTGATGTCCTGCAAGGTGCCGAACAGGCCGATGATTTTGCCTTCCATCCCGTGCCTGACCTCGCCGCGCGCGGTCACCCACAGAGTGGTCCCGTCCGGCCGATGCAATTCCAGATCGCACTCGTAGCCTAGCCCCACCAGCCGGCAACGCTCCACCGCCTCCGACAACTGGGCCCAGCTCGCCGGGCTGAAATAGCGCTGCATCGCCGGAAAGCCCGGAGGCGGCGCCCGGCTGTCCAGTCCGAACAAGCGGTAGATCTCCATGCTCCACACATGCGCGTCCGTCTGCAGATCCCACGACCAGTTGCCTATCCCGGCAAGTTGCTGCGCCTGGCGCAGCGCCGCCTCGCTCTCGCGCAGGGCCTCCTCCGACGCCTTGTATTTGGTGATGTCGCGGGCAATGCCGAACAGGCCGCTCAAACGGCCATCGGGGTTGTAGACCGGCCCCTTGGTCACAAGGAACACCAGCTGTTCTCCGTTCTGCAGCGTCAGGAATTCATCATGGGTCGACACCCGTCCGCCCTGCATGATGGCCCGGTCCTTGGCCATTACTACGCGCGCCGTCGCCTCGTCGAAGACTTCGCGGTCGTCCCGGCCCAGCACCTCGGCGCCGCTCTTGCCGACAAAGGCCAGGCCGGCGCGGTTGATCAGCAGATAACGCCCTTGCAGATCCTTGACGAAGATGGCGTCGGAGGTGCTGGACACCACCGCGTCCAGCAGCCGGCGGTTGAGCTCCACCCGCGCCAGCAAATAGTGCAGCCCGGCGCTGACCAGGCTGATCGCCAACCCGTCCGCCACCAGAAAAACCAGTTGCAGCCTATCGGGCCATAATGCCTGGGGATCGTGCAGATAGGGATCGGCCGTGAAGTCCGCCGCCAGCGCCGCCAGCGCGGTGGCCAGCACTCCCGGCCCAAAGCCGCCGATGCCGGCGCTGAGGATGATGGGCAGCACCAGCAGGATCAGCACCGGATGCCCGTCGGCGCCCAGCAGGAGCTGGCGCAGCGCCAGCGCGCAGATCGTGAACAGCAGCACCAACGCATACCCCGGCCAGCCAGACCACCGCCCAGGCCGCATGCCGCGGGACAGCGAGCCCAGCCAGGTGAGCTGCTCCGGAACCGCCGCAGCCGGCACCGCGCACAAGGCCAGCAACAACAGCACGGCCGAGGCCAGCGCGAAGAAGACTCCCTTGGCGAGAGTCGGCGGAACCGCATGGAAAACCATCCCGCCAAGCAGCAACCGATCGGAAAAAAAGGTCCAGGCCAGCGCCAAGAGCACGTAGCCCGTTACCACAAGCAGGATGAATTTCATCCGCGGGTTTATCGGCATATCCCATTTCCCCAGAGCCTGGCGGCCAGGCAATCCATCCGTGCGTCGAACGGCAAATCGCGGTTTGTCCGGCAAAGGCGCCGGCCATCGATTTCCGCGCCTGACGGCAATGCAGCCATCAGGGGTATCGACCGCGTTCGGATACACCCAATAACGGTATAGCATTCCCAGCCATGGCATTGGGCATTGCGCTGCAGCATTCATCAGGCGGAAAATGCGCCCGATATTGGTCTGAGTATGAACTATGATTGGGCGGTAAACCGTTGTCCATGCGAGGGTATGGGGATGGAGTTTCTGTTCGATCTGGATGATCCCCTGCAGTGTCTTGAGCAGATCTACCAACAACTCAGTCCGATGGTGGTGGCTCTCCACCCGCAGAAACACAGCGCCAAGGCAGGCCCCTGCTTTGGCAGCGGCCTGCTGCTGAGCTACCGGGGCGAAAGGTTCATCGTCACCGCCGAAGCCGTGCTGGCCGAGGCGTGCGTCGCTCATGGCCAACAGGTGCTGGCCTGTTCAGGCGAATTGCGGCTGCCGCTGCAAGGCCTGGCCTGCGCCAGCCCGCAGCACATGGACATCGCCGCCATCCACCTGCCTGCCCCGCTCATGGCGCGGCATCCGCTGGAGCATTGCTTCGAAATGGGCTTTGGCGGAACCCCCGACCCTTTGGCCAGCGCCTTCACCCTGTTGCTGGGCTACCCGGTCAGAGGACCCAAGCCGGCCAATCTGCTGAACGATATCATCGGCCTCGTCTCGCGCGCCTACCGCAGCGACAACCGCCGCAGCCAGGTGATACACCCCTTGTTCGTCGAGTTCGACAGCCGCGACATCCTCAGCCGCAGCAAGCTGGACAAGCCCGGCCTGCTGGAACGCTACCGCCTGTGCGGCGCGCCGGCCGTCAGCCTGTACCACTCCTTTCAGGACGACAGCAACCGGCTCACCGCCTACCTGCAAGGCGTGGTGATAGAGTGGGACCGCGCCGGCATAGGCGCCACCGCCTCCAGCACCTCGCTGCTGCCCGGCTTCCTCGACAACTTCCTGCAGCAGCTGCAGCGCGGCGACTGCCACGGCCATCCCGCAGTGGCCGAACTGCTGGAGAAATACCGCCGTTAAGTCCGCTCCGCCATGCGCGCCGCCAGCCACTGCGCCCGTGGATCCGCGCTGGCGCTCAAGCCCCGCCGCACGCCTCCGCGGCTGGCTTCATCCTGGTTCTGGCTAAGCTTGAACTTGCCTTCCAGCCGCGCCACCGTCAGCTCAATGCCGACTATCGCCTGCATCATCCGGTCCAGATAATACGCCGGCGCATCCGCCATCCGCCAGGGCGGCTCAAACTCGGCCTCATGCTCGCGGGTGAGGCTCTCCAGCAGACCGCGCAGCCATGCCGGATCCTCCACCGCGCGCAAACGGCCATGGGCGTGAACCACCGCATAGTTCCAGGTCGGCACCACCTTGCCGTGCTCGGCCTTGGCCGGATACCAGGATGGCGTCACATAGGCGTCGTCGCCATGGAAGATCGCCAGCGCCATAGTCTGGCCATCCAAGCGCCGCCACAGCGGATTGGCGCGCGCCACATGGCCGCACAGCCGCAACTGGCCATCGGTTTGGCGCGCATGCAGCGGGATGTGGTTGGCATCCGGGCCATCCGGACCGTTGAGCACCAGCGTGGCCAACGGCCGCTCCCGCATCAATTGCAGCAGGGCATCCTGATCGTCGACGGCGAAATGCTTGGGCAGGTACATGGCGGCTCTCCGGCAAAAGAGTGACCTTACAAGCAATCGTCATCGCCGTACAAGGCCCGCGCGCCCGCGCCTGCGCTACAATAGCCGCGCCCGGCGCCGCCTGGCATCCATCACCGCCCACAGGAAAGACATGTCGAGAAAACCGCGCATCCGCTCCGGCAGCGGCGTCACCATGCACGATGTCGCCCGCGCGGCCGGCGTCAGCGCCATCACCGTGTCGCGGGTGCTGAACCAGCCGCAGCAGGTCTCGCCGCAGCTGCGCGAGAAAGTGATGCAGGCGGTGGACGCGCTGGCCTATGTGCCCAGCCGCTCGGCGCGCACCCTGGCCTCGGCGCGCTCGCGCACCGTGCTGGTGCTGATTCCCTCGCTCGACAACACCGTTTTCCTGGACACGTTGGCCGGCATAGAAAGCGTACTGGACGCCGCCGGCTACCAGATGCTGATCGGCAACAGCCACTACGATTCCGAACAGGAATTGCAGTTGCTGCGCGCCTACCTGCAGCACCAGCCGGATGGCGTGCTGCTCACCGGCCTGACCCACGCGGCGCCGTTCGAGGACATCCTGCGCCGGCGCGCGCTGCCGGCGGTGTACATGATGGACCTGGCCGACGACGGCCGCTGCTGCGTCGGCTTTTCCCAGGAGAACGCCGGCGCCGCCATCACCCGCCACTTGCTGGAAAGCGGCAAGCGCCGCATCGGTTTTCTCGGCGCCCAGCTGGACGAGCGGGTGCTGAAGCGGTTGGATGGCTACCGCGCCGCGCTTGAGGAAGCCGGCTGCCGCGACGCCGGCCTGGAATGGCTGGACCCATCGCCCTCCAGCATGCGCATGGGCGCCGCCATGCTGGAAGCGGCACTGACTGCGCGCCCCGATTGCGACGCGCTGTTCTGCTGCAACGACGACCTGGCGATAGGCGCGCTGGCGCGCTGCCAGCAACTGGGCATCGCGGTGCCGGAGCGCTTGGCGATAGCCGGCTTCAACGATCTGCAGCCTGCCGCCTGGTGCACCCCTTCCCTCACCACCGTGGCCACCCCGCGCCGCGCCATCGGCAGCCATGCCGCGCGCCAGCTGCTGCGGCTGATCGCCGGCGAAGCGCCCGAAGCGGCGCAGACCGACCTGGGCTTCAAGCTGATGCTGCGCCGCAGCAGCTGAAAACCTGGCCAGACGCGGCTTTCCGACCGGCACGCCGCCGCGTTGCGCGGCAACTACATTTTGCCGCCTCCCAATGTAAAACTTGATCCAGCTGCTTGTTGTTACCGTTTTGTTAGCGCTAACATCCGCAAACAGTCCAGCCGGCACGCGCCGGCTATCATTTCAACCCGCAATGTTAGCGCTAACATGAAATATGACAATATCGTGGTGATGGGCGTGGCCGGCTGCGGCAAAAGCAGCGTGGGCCGGATGCTGGCCGAAGCGCTGCATGCCAGCTTCATCGAAGGCGACAGCTTCCACCCCCAAGGCAATATCGCGCGAATGAGCGCCGGCATTCCGCTGGACGACAGCAACCGCGCCGACTGGCTGGCCAGTCTGGCCGAGCGTTTGCGTCAGGGCCGCGCCGGCAAGGAAAGAATGGTGCTTGCCTGTTCCGCTCTCAAGAAACGCTACCGCGACATCCTGCGCGGCGCCGCCCCCGGACTGCTGTTCGTCCACCTGCACGGCGACAAGGCCTTGATTGCGCAACGGATGCAGGAGCGCAGCGCCCACTTCATGCCGACCAGCCTGCTGGACAGCCAGTTCCACGACCTGGAAACGCCAGGCCCGGACGAGCGCGCTATCCACTGCGACATCAGCCAGCCGCCGGCGGCCTTGCTGCAACAGATTCTGCAGGCGCTCGCCTAACCGGACGCCGCACAGCATTCCAAGAGCAGAGAGAAAGAGGAGAACAACAATGCACGCCCCGTCCCGACACCATTACAAAGTGCCGACCCGGCGCTGGCGCATAGGCTGGCTGCTGGGCATAGGCGTCTTGGTCAACTATTTCGACCGCATCAGCCTGTCGGTGGCCGCGCCGCAACTGCAGCAGGAGTTCGGCCTGAGCAACGGCGAGCTGGGCCTGCTGTTCAGCGCCTTCTTCTGGAGCTACGCGCTGCTGCAGATTCCCACCGGCGTGATCCTGGACCGCTTCGGCACCACCCGCATCGGCCGGCTGGGGGCCCTGCTGTGGGGTGTGGCGGCCACGCTCACCGCCTGCGCCGGCGGATTTGCCGGCATCTTCGCCGCCCGCGTGCTGCTGGGCGTCGCCGAGGCGCCCGGCTTTCCGGTGAGCTCCAAGGCCACCGGCTACTGGTTTCCCCGCCGCGAACGGGCGATGGCCACCGCCATCTTCGACGCCGCCGCCAAGTTTTCCAATGTGATAGGCGTGCCGCTGGTGGCGCTGGCGGTGGTGCATCTGGGTTGGCGCTGGGGCTTCGGCTTGTCCGCCGCGCTCAGCCTGCTCTACTTCGTCGCCTTCTACCTGATCTACCGCGACCCCAGCGCCGATACGAAACTGTCTACGGAAGAGCGGCAATACATCGTGCAAGGCGGCGCGGCGGCGGAAGGCGTCAGCCAGCAAGGCTCGCTGGCGATGCTGGGCTACCTGCTGCGCCAGCGCAAGGTGTGGGGCCTGTCCATCGGCTTCGCCGCCTACGGCTACGTGTTCTACCTGTTCCTCACCTGGCTGCCCGGCTACCTGGTGCAGAGCATGCACATGAGCATCCTCAAGTCCGCCTGGTTCTCGGCGATACCGTGGATGTTCGCCACCGTGGCCGACCTGCTGGTGGGCGGCTGGCTGATCGACCGCCTGATAGCCAAGGGCTGCGACGAAACACGGGTACGCAAGGGCGTGCTGCTGTGCGGCATGACGCTGGGTATGGCGGTGTTCGGCGCCACCACCACCAGCGACCCCTACATCGCCATCGTCTGGATTTCCATCGCGCTCAGCGGCCTGGCCGCCGCCGCCCCGGTGGGCTGGTCGCTGCCGTCGCTGATCGCGCCGCGCGGCGGCACCGGCACCGTCGGCGGCATCATGAACTTCGCCAACAACATGATGGGCGCGGTGGCTCCCATCGTCACCGGTTTCATCGTCGGCGCCACCCACTCGTTCACCAACGCCTTCCTGGTGGCCGGCTGCATGCTGGCGATAGGGATCCTGTCCTTCGTGTTCCTGCTCGGTCCCATCGAGCAGATCCCCGAGCCTGGCGACGCCCCACGCTAGGCCCTCCTTCGGCCCCGGCATCCGCCGGGGCTTTTTTCTTCCCGGCAATGTCCTGCCGCGCAAACCGGCCAGACAGCAGAAGCGCCGCTCCGTGCGTTGCGGCACAGACTGCGCACGGCCATTGCGCCATTCTTGCAGCACCGGGCGGGAAACCGGAATACAGCCCGCTGCTCGGCGGCTGAAACGCATGAACAGGAGAGCACCATGAACTATGAAGAACGCGACACCTACGGCATGTACGGGACCAGAAACGGCGAGGGCCATCTGCATCACGTCCACCAAGGCCCCGGCCCTTATCTGATGGGAGCCGACACCCTTTCCGGCAACGCGGTCAGCAACAAGGATGGCGAAGATCTGGGGGACATCAAGGAAATCATGCTGGACGTGGACAACGGCCGCATCTGTTATGCGGTGCTGGCTTTCGGCGGTTTTCTCGGCATGGGAGAAAAGCTGTTCGCCGTGCCATGGCATGCGTTGAAACTGGATACCGCGAACAAGCGCTTCATACTCGACGTGGACAAGGACCGCCTGAAGGAAGCCCCCGGCTTCGACAAGCACAAGTGGCCCAATATGTCGGACCAGGCCTGGGCCAGGGAAATCCATAGTTATTATGGAACCGAGCCTTACGGCGACGAATCTCGCCATTGACCGGCCCGTTTGGCTGCGCTCCCGCCATATCGGCACAAGCGCGGCCGAACCAGCTGACTCGCTCCCGGGAACGGCCGCATCGGCGTTCACGTTTTTCATTCCTGCTGGTTGAGCTACACAACCTTGCTTTCCATGCATTCGTGCATTTGCGCCCCAAATCGCGCATACCCGGCGCCTTACCGCCTGTCGATGATGCCGCCTACGGAGCGCCAAGCATGACAAAACGAAACTACGCCGCGCGCTGGACCCGGATTTTCGCCCGCAACCTGCGCTGGGCAAGCCGCAGCGGCATGCAAACCGCCAGCCGCGCGCTGAAGAAGACCCTTGCCGGGGTGGAGCGCCGCATGCCGGCTGGCGCCGGCGACTGGACACAGGGGGTGGCCGTCGCCGCGGCCGGAGCGCGCCGCTTCAGGCTCTACCTCCCTCCCGAACTGAAGTCCGGCGAGCGGCTGCCGCTGATGGTGATGCTGCACGGCTGCGGCCAGACGGCAAGAAGCTTTGCCTTGAGCACCGGCATGCACCGCATCGCGGCGCACAAGCGCTTTCTGGTGCTCTACCCGGAGCAAGACCGCCTGGCCAATCCCCAAGGCTGTTGGAACTGGTATGACACCACCTCCGGCCGCGCTTACGGCGAAGCCCGCCTGATCATGCAGGCGGTCGATCAGGTTTGCCTGCTGTATCCGGTGGACCAGGCGCGCATTGCGCTGACGGGGCTGTCGGCCGGCGCCAGCATGGCGGCGCTGCTCGTCACCTGCTATCCGCAACGCTTCAGGGCGATCGTGATGCATTCCGGCGTCGCGCCGGGAATGGCGCATTCCACTTTATCGGCGCTGGGAGCCATGCGAGGGCGGCATGCCGACCCGCCGCCGCCCGCATCGCCGGCCACCTCATGGCCGCCGCTGCTGGTGATACAAGGCGGCAGGGACCAGACCGTCGCGGCCGGAAACGGCTTGGCCGCGGCGCGGGTCTGTGCCCAGGCGGCCGGGGCTCACGCCGGCGAAGGGCGCAGCGTGCAGCGCGGCCAGCGCTACCCGATGACCATAACCGACTATACCCGCGGGCGAGACACGGTCGCCACCTTGATTGAAGTGGGCCCGCTGGGCCACGCCTGGAGCGGAGGCGCGAAAAATCTGCCATTCAGCGACCCGCGGGGACCAAACGCATCCAGCATGGCATGGACATTCGCAGCCAGGCAGTTTCGCACTCAGGCAATATCCAGCTAATCGTAGGACCCACGCCAACCGCCTTTCAAACTCGCCGCCTGCCTGTCCGCCGCACCTCCAACCACCATGCCGCGCGTCATTGTTCTGCCTTTACCGCCGGAGCCCCCTGCTTGCCAACCGCCGCGCGTAAAAAGCGCTTGTGATGGCCAAATGCGCCATCTAGGCTGGACAGAGTCGCACCCGCGTCAAAACCCGCAGTCGTTTCAACCACTTGGAGACCCCGCCATGAATCAGGACGACACCAGCCGGCAAGCGGCGGCAGACGAGCAACCCGATCCCGGCCGCAGGCGGACGCTGTCCTGTCTGGCCAGCTGGTCCGGCGCAGCCATCGTCTGGACGGTATCCGGCGGCATTCCCCATGCGCTGGGAGCCGGCAATGCGGCGCCCGCCGCCATGGACGGCAATGCCTTGACCTTCGTGCAGATCAGCGATACCCATCTGGGCTTCCACAAGGAGGCCAATCCGGACGTGGTGGGCAGCCTGAGGCAGGCGATAGCGGACATCCACGCGCTGCCGCAGGCTCCCGCCTTCGTGCTGCACACCGGCGATGTCAGCCACCTGTCGAAACCGGAAGAGTTCGGCCTGGCGCGCGACATTTTCAAGGAAATCCGAGTGGACCGGGTGCACACCATCCCCGGCGAGCACGATGCGATAGACGACGGCGTCGGCGGCTATCTGAAATTCTTCGACCATGACGGCAAGAACCGCGCCTGGTACAGCTTCGACCAGGGCGGCGTGCACTTCATCGCCCTCAACAATGTGCTCAATTTCAATATGGGCCGGCTGGCGGCGCTGGGCGAAGAACAACTGGCCTGGCTGAAGAGCGATCTAGCCGGCGTATCGCACTCCACGCCCATCATCGTCATGGCCCATATCCCGATGTGGACCGTCTACGAGCCCTGGGGCTGGGGCACCGCCGACGCGGCCCAGGCGCTGGCCCTGCTGCGGCCCTTCGGTTCGGTCACCGTGCTGAACGGCCACATCCACCAAGTGCTGCAGAAAGTGGAAGGCAATATCGCGCTGCACACCGCCCGCTCGCTGGCCTACCCCCTGCCCACTCCCGGCCAGGCCGGCGTGGGCGAACCTGGACCGGTGAAAGTGCCGGCCGGCGAGCTCGGCAAGCTGCTGGGCACCCGCCAGATCACGGTGGTGCCGGGAGAACACCGGCTGGCGATGATAGACAAGCCGCTGCTGCGCTGATTGCCATCTTCAATGGAGTACGCCAGGATGAAACCCGCCCGCATCGCCGCCGCGCCCCGACTCGCCGCCATGCTGCTGATGTTCGCCGAAGCGGCCGCCTGGGCGGCCCCGGCCACCATCACCATAGACATCGCCAAGTTCGCCTTCAATCCCAAGGAAATCTCCGTCGCGCCCGGCACTCGCGTCGTCTGGATCAACCGCGACGACACGCCGCACACGGTCAGCGGCCGCGACAAGACCTTCGCCTCCAAGGCGCTGGACACCGACGACAAGTATGAATACACCTTCGCCAACGCCGGCGATTTCAACTATTACTGCGTGGTCCACCCCTATATGACCGGTACCGTGCATGTGCGCAAGCCGTAGCCCGGACTGTCGCGCCATGCATGACAAAGCCCGCCGGATGGCGGGCCTGGATACCGGCTGGATCTTGCGCGGCCGGCTCAGCCGGTCGGCAGCCCCAGCCTGTGCGGCAGCAGGCGCAGCGCCTCGGCGTTGGACGGCGAGAATACCAGCGCAGCCGCCTGCTCCCACGGCAGCCACCGGTAGCCCAGGTGCTCGCGCGGCGCCAGCGTCACCTCGCAGGGCGCGTCCAGCAGCAAGCCGAACACGTGTTCGTCGTTGTGGGTGACGCCTTCCGGGTAGCGGTGGCGCCAGTGCGGGTAGATTTCGTAGCGGTTGGTCATGTCCCAGTCGCTGAGTTGGCTACCGGACGCGTCCAGGCCGGTCTCTTCGGCCACCTCGCGCCGCGCCGTATCGATCAGCGCCTCGTCGCCCTCGCGGCTGCCAGTCACCGACTGCCAGTAACCGGGCTTGTCCGCCCGCTCCAGCAGCAACGCCTGCCCGTCCTTGCTGTGTATCACCACCAGTACCGACACCGGCTGCTTGCTGCCCATCAGAGCTTGCCTCCCTGCGCGCCGGGGGAAGCCAGCATGCCGGCCAACTCCACCGCCGATTTCACCCCCATTTTTTCGAATACCCGCGACCGATGCACCTCCACCGTTTTCATGCTGATGCTCAACTCTTCGGCGATCTGCTTGTTCAGCTTGCCGGCCAGGATCAACTGCATCACCTCGCGCTCGCGCTCGGTCAGCAAGGACAACGCCGCCGACACCTTGCGCTGATGGCCATGCAACTGGCGGTTCTGCTCGTCCAGCGCCACCGCCGCCGCCGCGCGCTCCAGCAAGTGCACGTCGTCGAAAGGCTTTTCGATGAAATCCAGCGCGCCCAGCTTCAGCGCCGCCACCGCGTGCGGCACGTCGCCGTGGGCGGTGAGCATGATCACCGGCGGGCAATACGGCCAGCCGGCCAGCTTTTCCAGCAGCACGATGCCGCTGATGCCCGATAGCCGCAGATCCAGCACGATGCCGTTGAAGCCGGCGCCATCCGCAGCGGCGAGGAAGGCCTCGCCGCTGTCGAAGCCGGTGGCCTGGTAGCCCTGGCCGTCCAGCAGCCACACCAGCGACTGCCGCACCGCCTCGTCGTCGTCTATGATAGCCAGCCGTTTCGCGCTCATGATGTCCTCTTCCGCCTCAAACCTGCGCCGGCTTGTCGCCGACGATGCGCACTTCCCGCTGCGGGAAGGGGATTTCGATATTGTGCTGCTTGAACAGCCGCCAGATCGCCAGATTGATGTCCGACTTCAGGCCCATGAAGCCATTTTCCGGATCCGCCACCCAGAAGCCCAGCTCCAGATTGATGCCGCTGTCGGCAAACAGCGTGACGAAGGCGTTGGGGCCTGGATTCTTCAATACCCGCGGCTGGTCGGCCGCCTGCTTGAGCAGCGACAGCACCAGGTCCAGATCGGTGCCGTAGGCCACCTGCACTGGCAGGCTGGTCCACATGTTCTTGTCGGAATAGGACTGGTTGATCACCGTATTCGACATTAGCGCGTCGTTGGGAATCAGCGCTTCGGTACCGTCGGCGCCCTTCAGCACCACGTAGCGCGAGGTCATCTTGGTGACGTAGCCGACGCGGTTGTCCACCATCAGCCGGTCGCCGATGCGGATCGAGTGGTCGAGCAGAATGATGAAGCCGGAGACGAAATTGCTGGCGATCTTCTGCAAACCCAGACCCAGGCCGATGCCCACCGCGCCGCCGAACACCGACAGCACGGTGAGGTCTATGCCCATCACCGGCAGCGCCACCAGCACCGACGCCACCACCAGGCCGGTGCGGGTGAGCTTGGCGAACACGATGCGCAGATTGGGATCGAGGTGCTTGAGCTTCATGATGCGCGCCTCGAGCAGGCGGCTCGCCCACAGCGCCACCACCACGATCACCGTCACCCACAGCAAGCCGTTGATGATGGTGAGCAGGTCCAGCCTGGTCTTGCCGATGTGGAAGGAGATCGACTCCAGCCAATCCATCACCGCCACGTCGAAGCCTATGGTCCAGCTGACGAAGCCCAGCCAGAACGCCGAGGCCAGGAAGTGCTCGGTATTGCGCTCGAACTTGCCCTTGGGCAGCGCCTGGCGCACCACCGCGGTGCATAGCCGGATCACCGCCAGCCAGAACAGCAGCGCGCTGATGATGTGCAGCACCAGCATCGGCGCATGCTCGAAGCGGCTCCAGGCCAGGCTCACCAACACCACCAGCAACTGCGCCGACACCGGCAGCACCAGGCGAAAGCCGGTATAGGGCAGGAAGCGGTCGTAGCGCTCGGGGTGATGGGCGAACCAATGGATGAACAAGCGGCGCGCGATGGCGTAGGCGGCCACCACGCAGACGGCGCCCAGGCCCAGCTCGATCAGGCCGTTTTCGGTTTGCAGCGCGTCAAGCAGCGCGAAAAAATTCATTTCCTTGCGGATGAACAGCAATGTCCGACTCCTTCGTGTTTAACGGCAAACCGCCCCGTTGCCGGGGCGGTTTTCAGGCGCAAGCCGTTTCAGACCCAACCAGCCGGCCTTCGTTCAAGCGCAGCACCCGCTGGGTGCGCCCGGCAAGGTCCAGGTCGTGGGTGACGATGATCAGGCTAGTGCCCAGCGTCTGGTTCAGTTCCAGCATCAGTTCGAATACCTGGCGCGCGGTTTGGGCGTCCAGGTTGCCGGTGGGCTCGTCGGCCAGCAGGCAGGCCGGTTCGGTGACCAGCGCCCGCGCGATCGCCGCGCGCTGGCGCTCGCCGCCGGACAGCTCGCCCGGCTTGTGCTCTAGCCGCTTGCCCAGCCCCACCCGCTCCAGCATCGCCTCGGCGCGCTTGGCCGCCTCGCCGCGGTTCATCCGGCGGATCAGCAACGGCATCATCACGTTTTCCAGCGCCGAGAATTCCGGCAGCAGGTGATGGAACTGGTAGACGAAGCCCAGCGACTCGTTGCGCAGCTTGCCGCGCTCCTGTTCGGTCAGCTTGGAGAGGTCCTTGCCCAACACCTCCACCGTGCCGTGGCTGGGGCTGTCCAACCCGCCCAACAGATGCAGCAAGGTGCTCTTGCCGGAACCGGAGGCGCCGACGATGGCCAGGTGCTCGCCGCGGTCCACGTCCAGACTGACGTCGCTGAGCACGTCCAGCGCCAGCTTGCCCTCTTCATAGCGTTTGCCCAGCTGGCGGCAGCTCAATACCTTATTCATAGCGCAGCGCCTCCGCCGGTTGGGTGCGCGCCGCGCGCCAGCTGGGGTACAGCGTGGCGAACAGCGCCAGCAACAGGGAAATGATGGTGATGGTGGAAACATCGCCCCACTGCACGTCGGACGGCAGGTAGTCGATCATGTACACCTCGCTGGACAAGATCTTGCTGCCGATGATGCTTTCGATCACCGGCACGATCACGTCCAGATTCAGCGCGATCACCACCCCGCCGACGGCTCCGGCCAGCGTGCCCAGCACGCCGGCCACCGCGCCCTGGATCATGAAGATCTTCATGATGCTGCCCGGCGATGCGCCCAGCGTACGCAGGATGGCGATGTCGGCCTGCTTGTCGGTCACCACCATCACCAGCGTGGACACCAGATTGAACGCCGCCACCGCCACGATCAGCGTCAGGATGATGGTCATCATCCGCTTTTCTATCTGCACCGCGCGGAAGTAATTGGCATTGGTGTCGGTCCAGTCGGTAACCATCAACTGCGGCAGCTGCGGCCGCAAGTCGGCCTTCAGCTGCGGCGCCAGCATCGGATCGTCCAGCTTCAACCGGACGCCGCTGACGCTGTCGCCCATCCGTCCGAGCAGCTGCGCGTCGCGCAGATTGATCATCGCCAGCGAGGAGTCAAACTCGAACATGTCCACCTTGAACAGGCCGGTCACGGTGAACTGCTTGGAACGCGGAATCATGCCGGCCGGGGTGATGTTGCCCTGCGGCGTCATCAGCGTCACCTTGTCGCCGACGCCGACGCCCAGTTGGCGCGCCAGTTCCACCCCCAGCGCCATGCCGAAGCTGCCCGGTTTCAGCGCTTCCAGCCTGCCGGCCACCATGTGGCGGCCCACGTCCACCACCTTGTCCTCCAGCGCCGGCTCGATGCCGCGCACCAGACCGCCGCGCACATTGCCGTAGGCGACGAACAAGCCCTGGCTGTTGACGAAGGGCGCGGCCGCCAGCACGTGCGGCTGGCGCGAGAGCATGTCGCGCGCGCCCTGCCAGTTGGCCAGGCGGCCGTCGTAGCTGCTCACTTCCAGATGGGAAGCCACGCTGAGGATGCGGCCGCGGATTTCCTTCTGGAAACCGTTCATCACCGACAGCACGATGATCAGCGCCGCCACGCCCAGAGCGATGCCGACGATGGAAATCAAGGAAATAAAGGAAATGAATCCATTGCGGCGCTTGGCGCGCAGGTAACGCAGCCCGATAAAGGCTTCAAATGGCATCAAGACGGTTCTCTCATTCGGGACGGTAAGGGTTGTCCAGGTTCTGCATCATCGCCACCATGAAGTCGCGCACCTGCTTTTCGTCGCAGCCCATCAGCACCGCGTCCTCGAAGGCGTCCTGTGCCATCTGGGCGATCTCCTCCAGGTTTTCGCGCATCACCTTCAATTTCTCGACGCAGGCCACCACATTGCCGTCGGGGTCGCGCCACACCGGTATTTCCATATTCAATGCCATCGATCCAGTTCCTGAAAACACGATGCCCGCCAATGCGGGCATCGCTATCGGCCAGGCCGCTCAGTGCCTGCCCTTTTTCTTCTTGCCGCCTTTCGCCGCCTTGCCGCCGGTCTTGCCGCGGGCGGCTTCCGCCTTGCACTTCTTGTGGCCCTTGCGGCATTTCGCCTCGGCCGCGGGTGCGGACTTCTTTGCCGCGCTCTTTACGCTGATGTCATCCGAAGTATCCGCCGCCTGCCCGGCAGTGCTACGATTGACCCTGCGCGCGCCATTGAAACGCGCGCTCCAGTAGCCCTGCGACAGGTTGGACACCTCGATGTTCTTGCCGGTTCGCGGCGCGTGGATGAACTTGTTGTTGCCCATATAGATGCCGACATGGGAATAGCTGAAACCACGGGTATTGAAGAATACCAGGTCGCCCGGCACCAAGTCGGCGCGCCCCACCGACTTGCCCACCTTGGCCATTTCGGCGGCGGTGCGCGGCAGGTTCACCCGCAGCGACTTCTGGAACACATAGCGGATGAAACCGCTGCAGTCCAGGCCATCGTCAGGGGTATTGCCGCCAAAGCGGTAGGCGACGCCCAACAGGCTCATCGCTTGCAAAAGCAGATCGCCCACCGCATCCTCTTGGGGCGCGGCGTATTTGGATATGGGATCGTCCGGTTTGTCCGGCGCCGCGCTTTCTGTGGCGGCCTTCCCCTCGGCGGGGGCCTTGTCCGGTGTAGCCTTGTCTGGCGCGGCCTGGGCGAAAACCATGAAGCCCGCCAGCGCCAAAGCTGATAAGCGGAGTTGCAATTTCATAGGCCGCACTCTATCGGACGGGACCGGTAGTGTAAAGCCAGGCGGGACAGCGGAAAGCACATGATTCGGGAAACCTTGATTGCAATGCGGGACTTACCGCGACTAAGAGAAATCAGCGGAATTTTGATCCGTCATGGCCTGGGAGAGTTCGCGCAGCGGCTGAAATTGCCGCGCGCGGTGGAAAAGGCCGGCGAGTGGCTGAACCTGGGACTGCCGGACGGCGAATCCGGCCAGCCCACCGCGGTGCGGGTGCGGCAGGCCTTCGAGGAACTGGGCCCCACCTTCATCAAACTGGGGCAGATCCTGTCCACCCGGGTGGACGTGTTCCCGCCGGACTGGATAGACGAATTCGAAAAACTGCAGAACCAGGTGCCGCAGGTGCCCGCCGCCGCGGTGAAGAAGCTGATCCGCGACGCGCTGGGCGCCGAGCCGGACGCCTTGTTCGCCGAATTCGACATGCGGCCGATAGGCTCGGCCTCCATCGCCCAGGTGCACCGCGCGCGACTGCAGGACGGCCGCGAGGTGGCGGTCAAGCTGCGCCGCCCCGGCATCATGGACAAAGTGGAGGCGGACCTGCGCATCCTGGCGCACCTGGCCCACCTGCTGGAGCTGGAATTCCCCGAACTGCGCCGCTACCAGCCGTCCGGCATCGTCGCCCAGTTCTCGCGTTCGCTCAGGCGTGAGCTCGACCTGGCGATAGAAGCGCGCAATATGGAGCGCTTCGCCAAGGACTTCGCCGACGATCCGCACGTGGTGGTGCCCGGCGTGCACTGGACCTACACCAACGCCGCGGTCAATGTGCAGGACTTCATAGACGGCGTCGCCGCCAGCGAGCTCTCCCAGCTGGAATCCAGCGGGCTGGACCCGGTGCTGCTGGCGCAGCGCGGCGCCGACGCGGTATTGAAGATGATACTGGTCAACGGCTTCTTCCACGCCGACCCCCACCCGGGGAATGTATTCTTCCTGGCCGATCACCGCATCGCCTTCATCGACTTCGGCATGGTGGGCCGCATCAGCCATGTGCGGCGCGACGAGATCGTCGACCTCCTGTCGGCGGTGGCCGAGCACAACGAGCACGGCATCATCGACGTGCTGATCGAGTGGACCGGCAACACCCCGGTGGACATGCAGAAGTTCGCCGACGAAGTCAGCGAGTTCATGTTCCAGTACGAACACGTGCCGCTGAAGGGGCTGAACATCAGCCAGCTGATCGCCGACATCATGACGCTGATCCGCAACCACGGCATCGTGCTGCCGCCGGACATGGCGATGTTGTTCAAGGCGCTGATCACGCTGGAAGGCCTGGGCCGCCAGCTCAATCCCGATTTCCAGCTGGTGGCGCACATCACGCCCTTCGTCAAGGAGCTGATCGTCGCCCGCTACCATCCGGCGGCGCTGCTCAAGCGCGGCCGCCAGTCGCTGTCGGAGGGACTGGAGATGATCACCGGCCTGCCGCGCGACCTGGTGCGCATCGGCCGCGACATGCGCCACGGCAAGTTCCGCGTCAACCTGGACCTGCAGCGTCTGGACAACTTTGGCAAGCAGCTGGACCGCAGCAGCAACCGGCTGACCATGGGCATCGTCACCGGTTGCCTGATCATAGGCTCGTCCATCGTGATGACGGTCAACGCCGGCCCCAAGCTGTTCGGCCTGCCCCTCTTCGGTTTCGTCGGCTTCATGCTGGCGCTGTTCAACAGCGTGTGGCTGGTCTGGTCGATCTGGCGCTCGGGCAAGGACTTATAACCGCCGCAACGCCCTTTAAGACGGTTTGGCGATACGCAATCTCACCGATATCAAGTTGCCGCGCAGACAACCGATAGCGAAGTCTATGGACTCACCGGACTTGCGCCATGAGAATCGCCTCCGTCACCGAAAAGCTGAGCAGCAGCTTCAGCCAGACCCAGTCGCTGGACCTCAAGCAGAGCATCAGCGTTCGACAGCCGCCACTCATCCAAACCGTGCCCGACGACAACGTCCAGCTCAGCAGCGAGGGCCTGCAAAGCCTGCTTTCATCGGGGATGGGCATGGATGACGACGCGCTGTACAGCCTGCTCAAGGCCGTGCTGGAAAAAGCCTTCGGCATCCATATCCGGCTGTGGGACGGCCAGCAGCCCGGCAGCGCGATCGTTCCGGAGACATCGCCGCCGCAGGTGGACACACAGCAGAGCATGGATTACCAGCAGACGCAGCAGTTGGGTTTCGCCGCCAGCGGCCAAATCACCACCCAGGACGGCAGGCAGTTCCAGTTCTCGCTGAACGTCAGCATGCAGAGCCACTACCAGTACCACAGCGACTCCAGCAGCCAAAGCGGCGGCCACCCCACCGACCCGCTGATGGTCAGCCTGGGCGGAGACGCCGGCAGCTTCAGCGGCGCCACTGTCAGCTTCGACCTGCAAAACAACGGCCAGATGATCAACCTGCCCTTCTCCAGCGACGGCGGCTGGCTGGTGCTGGACAAGAACGGCAACGGCCAGATCGACAACGGCAGCGAGCTGTTCGGCCCGCAATCCGGCGACGGCTTCGCCGATCTGGCCAAGCTGGACAGCAACCACGATGGGGTAATCGACGAATCCGACCCGGCGTATGCGCAGCTGAAAATCTGGACCGGCCGCGTTGACGGCAAGGAGCAGCTGGAAACGCTGCAGCAGGCCCATATCGGCGCCATCCTGCTGCCCAGCGTCAGCACGCCGCTGACCATACGCAGCAGCGACGCCAGCGCCACCCCGCAGGCGCAGATGGAGCGCTCCGGGGTGTTTCTGCAAGACGACGGCCAGGCCGGCATGATCAGCCAGGTGGACGTATACAGTTGAACGCCGTCAGTCCGGCGGGCTGGTGATGTCGGCCTTGAACCATTTGCGCGACAGCGCCATCAGCGTGCCGTCGCGCCGCAGGCTGCCGATGGCACGGTTGACCGCCGACAACAGCTCGGGGCTGCCCTTGCGCATAGTCACGCAGGCATCCTCCCGCGCCAACATGCGGCCCGACGCCACCAGCTCGCCATGCGTGGTCAGCATCAGATTGAACGCCGCCAGCCGGTTGATCACGATGGCGTCCACCTCGCCGCGGCGCAGGCCGTCATACTTGACCAGGTCGTCGTGGTACAGATGGATGTGGGCCTGCGGCGCATTGGCGCGCAACCACTGCTCGTAATTGGTGCCGGCGCCGACGCCGACATGGGCGCCGGCCAGATCGGCGGCGCCGCGGAAGCGGGTCAGATCGGCCTTGCGCACCACCATCTGCAAGCCGGAATAGGTATAGGGTATGGAAAAGTCGAACTTGCGGCTGCGCTCGGTGGTGGCCACCACCTGATTGATCACCACATCCACCCGCCCGGCAGTCAGACTATCCAGCATATGGATCCAGCTTATGGTCTGAAACCGCGCCGCCACCCCGACCTGCGCGGCCAGCGCCCGGCCAAAATCCACTTCAAACCCCTGCAGTTGCCCGGCCGCCATCAGGCTGTAAGGCGGAAAAGTCCCCTCCAGGCCGATCTCCAGCTCTCCCTTGCGCTGAATGCGCGCCAACGCGTCTTCCGCGCCGGCCGGCGCGGCGGACGATAGCAGGCACAGCAACATCAGCAGGACTCGCAAGCACCACCCTGGTTTCATCGATCACCTCCCGCCACGCATCGTCCGTCGGCCTCGCTGGCCTTAAGGATGGTTCCGCAATGCCTTCAAGATAGGCCATCTCCGCCGGGATGGCTTCCCCGAACACGGCAACAAACCGCCAAGCCTTGCTGGGCAAGCTTTTGCCGCCAAGCGCGGGGAAAAACCGGCCGCGCGCCTGGCCCGCATGCGGCGCGCGTATGAACGGTGAAAAACGTAATTGACCAATTAAATGATAACGATTATCATTTACAAAATCCCACACAAGGAGCAGATCGATGAACGCCATGCTGGTCGGAGCCGACACTCTGGGCAACATCCCCGACGTGCTGCAGAACTACGGCATCACCATTCACCGCCATCTGAGCGGCCGCAACAGTTCGCACCAGCGCAAGGTGGACCGCCTGCCCGCCGGCACAGAACTGTTGATCCTGTTCACCGATTTTCTTGGCCACAACGTGATGCGCCACTTCCGCGAACTGGCGGCAGAGGAAAAAATCCGCTTCATCGCCTGTCGCCGTTCGGTCTGCTCGCTCAAGCAGTCTCTCACCGGCGCCGGCATGTGTGAGAACCCATGCGCCGGCTGCCCGCAGCGCGCCAGCGAAAAGGCCGGCAAACGCAAGCGCTAGCCGGCCGACGGCAAAGCTTTTCTCTAAGCTCTACCTTTTGTAGATTTGACGAGCCGGCCAACGCCGGCTCTTTTTTATCTCAGCCGCCCGCCAGCATCACCGACGGCGGCAGCCAGCGGCGCTGGCGCCAGTCGTTCTGCTGCTGCCGGTCCATGAAGGTCCACGCCACCAAACGGCTCTGCTTCTGGCCTTGCGCCATCGGGGTGGTCCTGCTGTACGTCACGCTGGCCTGCTTCAACGCGCGGTTGATCGCCGTCAGGCTGGCGGACTTGGACACCAGACTGGTGAACCAGTACACCCGGCCGGCCAACGCCACGCTCTCCTCCACCATCTGGCAGACAAAAGCCTCCTCGCCGCCCGCGCACCACAATTCGCGGTTCTGGCCGCCGAAATTGAGCTTTGGCGAACGCTTGCCGCTATCTTTCCCCAAGTTTTGCCACTTGCGGCGCGCTGCGGCGTCAGCCTCGGCCTGCGAGGCATGGAACGGCGGATTGCACAGCGTCAAGTCGAAGCACTCGTCGGCGTCCAGCACATGGCGGAAAATCGCTTTGGACGAAATCTGCCGCCGCAACTCGATATGCGCCGCCATGTCAGGATTGGCCGCCAATATCGCCTGCGCATTCTGCATGGCCTCATCGCTGACTTCGGTGCCGACAAAATCCCAGCCATACTCGGCATGGCCGATCAAAGGATAGACCGCGTTGGCCCCGACGCCGACGTCCAGCGCGCGGATGCCGGCTCCATGCGGAATGCCGGTCTTGTGCCCCAGCGCCAACAGATCGGCCAAGGCGTGGATGTAATCGGCGCGGCCCGGAATCGGCGGACACAGGTAGCCGGCCGGAATGTCCCAGTCGTTGATGTTGTAGAACAGTTTGAGCAGCGCACGGTTCAAGGCTTTTACCGCCGCCGGATTGGCAAAGTTGACCGACTCGTCGCCAAAGGCGTTCTTGCCGACATAGTTCGCCAACCCAGGGCTGGCCGCAATCAGCGCGGCAAAGTCGTAGCGCCCCTGATGGCGGTTGCGCGGGTGCAATTGGGCGGCAGACGTGACAGGCGGCTTGGCGGACATGGGAACTCCTGGAGCGATGATGCGGGCCGGGCCGACGCGATGCGGCCCGATAAAAGGCGACACTATACCCAAGTTAGCCGATGGCGGCGCGCACACAGCGGGGCAGCCGGGCTGCGCCGCGCCGTTTGCCAGACCGCAAACCGATGCAAATGGCGGGCAATAAAAAAACCGGCCGCCGCCGGTTTTTGCCATTCAAGCGCATCCGCTCACTCGCCCAGCCCCGCCCGGCGCGCCGCCTGCTGCAACAGAGCCAACTGCTGCGAAAACTGACGGCAGTTGCCGCACAGCAACAGGTGCATCCGCAGTTTCAGATGCTCCGCGGTGCTCAATGGCCGATCCAAGCCGGCGGAAATCAGCCGGCTGGCCGCGCGGCAACTCAACTTCATAGCTCGCCCTCCCGGCTCCAGCGTATGGAAAAACATTCGCGCAGGCTCATCCGCGCGCGGTACAGCAGCACCGAACAGTTGGTCGCGGTGATCTCCAGATTGTTACAGATGTCGGCGATTTCCATCCCCATCACCTCGCGCATCACGAATACCATCGCGGTGCGCTTGGGCATCACCTTCGAACACTGCTCGAACACCTGCCAGAACTGCTGGGAGATCAACTGCGACTCCGGCCCGCTCCAGGCCTTCAGCGGCTCGCGCCAATGGCCGTCCTGGCTGAACAGGCCGTCGAAATCGCCATCGTCCGCCTCGTCCTCCAGCGATTCGAACAGCTTTTCGCGCCCCTTGCGACGCATGCCGTCTATCAACTTGAAACGCAGAATGGAGGTCAGCCAGGTGCGCAGCGTGGATTTGCCGGAAAAATTATCCTGCGACTCCAGCGCCGCCAGCAGCGTTTCCTGCACCGCCTCCTCGGCCGCGTCGCGCTCGCGCAGCTGCGCCAGCGCGTAACGCAGCAGGTAGGGCCGCTCCTGTTCTATCAGTTGGGCGTCTATCATCCCGGTCTACTCCCTGCAGAATTCCACCGCCTGGTCCAGGCGGTCCACCGCCAGTACCTTCAGGCCTTCTATCTCCTGGCGCGGCTTGTTGGCGCTGGGCACGATGGCGCGGGTAAAGCCCAGCTTGGCGGCTTCCTTCAGCCGCTCCTGGCCGCGCGTCACCGGCCGCACTTCGCCGGCCAGCCCCACTTCGCCGAATACCACCAGTTTTTCCGGCAAGGGCTTGTCGCGCAACGACGACACCATCGCCAGGATGATGGCGAGGTCGGCCGCCGGCTCTATGATCTTCACCCCGCCCACCGCGTTGAGGAACACGTCCTGGTCGAAGCAGGCGACGCCGCCATGGCGATGCAGCACCGCCAGCAGCATGGAAAGCCGGTTTTGCTCCAGGCCCACCGCCAGCCGCTTGGGCTGGCCGCCGTGGCAGTCGTCCACCAGCGCCTGGATCTCCACCAGCAAGGGCCGAGTGCCCTCCTGCGTCACCAGCACGCAGGAACCGGCCACATCGTCGCGGTAGGACGACAGGAAGATGGCGGACGGATTGGACACGCCCTTCAGGCCGCGGTCGGTCATCGCGAACACGCCCAGCTCGTTGACTGCGCCGAAGCGGTTCTTGATCGCGCGTATCATCCGGTAGCTGGAGTGCGAATCACCCTCGAAATACAGCACGGTGTCCACCATGTGCTCCAGCACGCGCGGGCCGGCCAGCGAACCATCCTTGGTGACGTGGCCAACCAGCAGCACGGTGATGCCGCTCTGCTTGGCCATTCGCGTCAGCTGCGCCGCGCATTCGCGCACCTGCGACACCGAACCCGGCGCCGAAGTCACCTGCTCGGTATACAGCGTCTGAATGGAGTCGATCACCACCACTTCCGGCAGATCGGTCTTGAGCGTGGCCAGGATGTTTTCTATGCAGATTTCCGCCAGCAGGTTGACGCTGCCGGTATCCAACGCCAGCCGCGAGGCTCGCAGCGCGATCTGCTGCGCCGATTCCTCGCCCGACACGTACAGCACCTTGCGGCGCTGACCGATGACAGACAAGGCCTGCAGCAGCAGCGTGGACTTGCCAATGCCGGGATCGCCGCCGATCAGCACCACCGCGCCGCGCACGATGCCACCGCCCAGCACTCGGTCCAGCTCGTCGATGCCGGACGGGTCGCGCGGGGTTTCCTCGGTCTGCACCTCAGACAGCTTCTGCACCTTGGTGACATTGGCCGCCCAGGATTGAAAGCGCGGGCTGGCCGCGGCCGGCGCGGACACCGCCTCGGTCAGGGTATTCCAGGCATTGCAATGCGGACATTGGCCCTGCCATTTGGGCGTCTGTCCGCCACACTCGGTGCAGCTGAATACGGTTTTGGTTTTGGCCATCGAAGAATCAGGGCGAGGAGAAATGGATCAAGGCGGGAAGGATAGCAGGAGAGGAACGGGCTGCCCAACCGGATTCAACTCGGCGCGCGGCCGGGATCGGACTTGTTCAAGTCCTTGATGATGTTGAGCAGCCGCTTCTGGTCCGGCTCGCTCTTGCTTCCGCCCTGCGGGCGGCGGGCAGAACCGCCTGCGCCGCTGGCGGTGCTCGGGCCGCCGTTGCGTATCGCCGCCAGCACGGCTTCCACCTGCGGATCGTTCTTGGCCGCGCGGTCGGCCTCCTCGCTGGTAAGCGGCTTGGTTTGATTGTCGTCGCTTTTGCCCATCGAGGCGCTGGCGGAGCGGTCGCCGCCATTGCCCGCCCCGCCCGACATCGCCGCGCTGGAACCGCTCGGCTTCTCGGGCGGCGGCGCCATGGTTTCCAGCTTGTTCTTGGCCATGTATTCGTTCATCTCGCGCCAGCCCGCATAGATGGACGCCTTGTCGGCCTCGGGATTGCGCAGATAGCACTCCTCCAGCGAACGACCGGTCTGACGGCAGGCCGCGCCCACCGCTTTGTCGGAATCCTTGGTCAATCCGGAAACCGTGCCCACCCAGTTGCAGCCGGCCAGGGCCAGCAGCGTCGTCAGCAAAACCAGTGTTCTCATCTCGTTCCCGCCCTGTTCATGGTTGCGGCTTGCGCAGGTCCAGCTCCAGCACCTCGCCGCTGCGGCCGCGGCTGTCGCCGCCCAGCCAGTACAGCAGGTGCGGCATCAGATCGGCCAGGTCGCCACGCTCGCTCTTGGCCTCGCCCGGATGGGTGCGGTTGCGCTGCGGCGAATTCACCGGTCCCGGCGTCAGCAGGTTGACGCGCAGATTGGGATGCATGTCCCACTCGCTGGCCGCCACCGCCGTCAGATACGGCAAACCGGCGTTGGAGGCGCCGAAACCGCCCCAGTAGGCCGCCGGATGCAGGCCGTGGCTCTCGCCGACAAACAACACCGATGCGTCCGGCGCGTCCTTCAACAGCGGCAGGCAGGCGCGGGTCAGCGCAAAAGGAGCCACGGTATTGATGCGGTACTGGTTCATCCATTCTTCTATGGTCTGATTCGACAGCGGCGACAAGGCGTAGAAATGCGAGGCGCAGTGCAGGATGCCGTCCAGCCGGCCAAATTCGCGCTTGATGGTCAGCGCCAGATTGTTGAATTCGTTCTCGCCGGCGTTCAGCAGGTCCAGCGGCACCGCCGCCGGCTCCGGCGCGCCGGCGGCCACCACTTCATCGTAGACCTTCTCCAGCCCCTTGACGCTGCGCGAGAGCAACACCACGGCGGCGCCGTGGCGGGCAAACGCCAACGCCGCCTCGCGGCCTATGCCCTGGGAAGCCCCGGTAACCAGGATCACGCGCCCGGCCAGGGCGTCTTTGGCGAATTCTGTTTTCATCGTTATGGTTCCATCCTTAAATCCTGCATCACCGCGGCCGCCGCGGCCACCCCGCTGCGCACCGCCCCTTCCAGCGTGGCCGGATAATCGGGACACACCCAGTCTCCGGCCAGGTAAACCCTGCCCCCGGCGTCGCGCACCGCTGGCCGCTTCAGGCCGACGACACTGGCGAAAGTTGCGCGCTTCTCCACGATCACCTTGCTCGCCAGCGGCGCCGGCAGATGCGGCGCCAGCCGGCGCAGATCATCCAGCGCGCCGCGCACCAGCGCGTCGCTCGACGGCAACGACTGCGGCGCGCTGATCACCGCCGCCACCAGGCCGGACTCTCCGGCCAGGGCCTCGCGGTCGAACAGCCAGTCGACCATGCCGCCCCTCACGCCCATCATCGGCGCAGGCAGCTGCGGCGCAACGGTGAAACGCAGGTAGACGGTGACAATCGGCCAGTACTGGTAGCCCTGCAACTGCGCACTCAAACATGGACCGTCCAGCAAGATGGCCGCATGGTAAGGCGCCGCCGCCAGCACCACGGCATCGTATTCCTCGCCGTCCACCAGCACGCTGTCCGGCTCCCGCGCCAGTTGGCTCACCCGTCGGCCGACGCGCAGGTCGGCGCCTTGCGCCGCCAGCCAGCGCCAGGCCGGGTCGGGAAACAGCGCCGACAGATCGCTGGCCGGCAACAGCAGGTCGCTGGCCTCGCGGCTGGCGCCCAGGCTGTCGCGCAGCACCGTCGCCAGCACCTGCATCGACGCCAGCTCCGGCGGCGTATTCAGCGCCGACAGCACCAACGGCCGCCAGAACTCGCGCACCACCTCGGCCTGCTGCCCCTGGCCGCCAAGCCAATCGGCCACGGAGCAATCCCCGGACAAGCGATAGGATGCCGCTTGCAGATTGCGCAACGCCCGCGCCAATTGCCATTTGGCCTGCCAGCTCAGTCCGCGCGCGGTCAGCAAGCCCGCCGCCAGATGCAGCGGTGCCGGCCAGCGCGGGCATTGCATCCTCACCCCGCCCTCGCGCCACCATTGCAGCGGCCGGCGCAGCAGCAGCGTCTCCGGCGGCGCGCCCACGCGGCGCATCAGGCGCAAGCATTCTGCATAAGCGCCCAACAGAATGTGCTGACCATTGTCAAACCTGTCGCCATTCCTGCCGCCGCAGCGGGCGCGCCCGCCGGGCTCCCGGCCGGCCTCCAGCACGGTGAGATCGGCCTTGCCGGCCAATTCCACCGCCGCAGCCAGGCCGGCCCAACCGGCACCCACCACCGCCACCCGGGGTTTCACGGCCGGTAGCCGAAGGTCCAGGTTTTCCATGCCAGCCACAGCTTGCGGCCGGTTCCCAGCGACAAGCGCTGGTTGAGCACCTTGGCCGCGCCGTCCTGCTGGATTTCCCGCAGCGTGGCGCGGTAGATCGCCGCCATCAACAGGCCCGGCCGCTGCGATTTGCGGTCCACCGCCGGCAACAGTTGCCACGCCTTGCGGTAATGCTCCTCGGCGCGCTCTATCTGGAAAGCCATCAACTGTTTGAACGCGTCGCTTTCCTCGTAATGCAGGATGTCCATCGCCGGGCAGTTGAAACGCTGCAGCTCCTCCATCGGCAGGTAGATGCGGTCGCGGCGGGCGTCCTCGCCCACGTCGCGGATGATGTTGGTCAGCTGGAAAGCCACCCCCAGTTCATGCGCATACTCCAGCGTGCGCTCGTCGCGGTAGCCGAAGATGCGCGCCGCCAACTGACCCACCACCCCGGCCACCCGGTGGCAATACAGCTGCAAATCCTGGAAGCGCTGGTAGCGCACCATGGAAAGGTCCATCTCCATGCCGTCGATGATTTCCTCCAACTGCTGCTGCGGCAGCTGGAAGGCGGCCAGATGGGGCAGCAGCGCGCGCATCACCGGATGATCGGCCTCCCCGCGGTAAGCCCTCCCCACCTGGCCGCGCCACCAGGCCAGCTTGGCCTGGGCCACGCTCAGGTCGTGGCACTCGTCCACCGCGTCGTCCACCTCGCGGCAGAAAGCGTACAGGGCGGTGATGGCGCGCCGCCGCTCCATCGGCAGGAAGCGGAAGCTGTAATAAAAACTGGAACCACTGGCCGCGGCCTTGTCCTCGCAATACTGATCGGGCGTCACGCGCCTCTCCTATGCTGCAGCCGGAGCGCCTGCGCGCGCCGGCAAGATTCCCATCGCGGGCTTGCCCTGCTCATCTGGCCCGGCAAGCCCGCCACATCATATATATCCAGTCGCCGCTGTTGAGCTGCGGCCGCTGTTTGAACACATCGCCGCCCGAGGCGTGCAGCTTCTTCAGGATGCGCTCGCCGCCCAAAATGATCAGCCGAAGCTCCAGCCCCAACCGGCCTTGCAGGATGCGGCCCAGCGGCGCGCCGGCCTGCAGCATCTTGCGGGCGCGCTCCACCTGGTACAGCATCATGCTCCGCCAGGCGCCATCGCAATGGCCCGCCGCGATCTGCGCCTCGTCCAGCCGGAAACGGGCCAGATCCTCCTGCGGCAGGTAGACGCGGCCTTTTTGCCAATCCACCGCCACATCCTGCCAGAAGTTGATCAATTGCAGAGCGGTGCAGATGCCGTCCGACTGCGCCAGGCAGCGGACATCGTCAACGCCGTACAGCGCCAGCATCAGCCGCCCCACCGGATTGGCCGAGCGGCGGCAATAGTCCACCAACTCGGCAAAAGTCTGATAGCGGGTCTTGACCACATCCTGGCGGAAAGCCGACAGCAGATCGTGAAACGGCTGAAACGGCAGCCCATGCGCGGCGATGGCCGCCGCCAGCGGCCGCATCAGCTCAATCTGCGGCACCTCGCCCGCCTCGATTCGCGCCAGGTCCGCCGCCAGCCTGTCCAGTTCGGCCAGCCGGGCGGCGGCGTCGGCATCGCCCTCGTCGGCCACGTCGTCGGCGTAGCGGGCAAAATGGTAGATCGCATGCACCGCGCGCCGCATCCGGCGCGGCAGCAGCAGCGAGCCTACCGGGAAGTTCTCGTAATGACCAACCGACATCGGCATCTTCCTGCATCTTCAGGCCGCCGATTATAACCGAGCCCCCGCCCCGCCACATCGTCCTGTCGGCTGACAATGCCATGAGCGGATGTCCTGAAGCATGCCAATCGCCGCCGGGGAAAAAATTTCCGCTTTTTATCGACACAAGTATTTACAAGATAAATCAATATCAATATACTGCGCAGCACTGTGAACGCAGCGTCACGCGGGGGTATAGCTCAGTTGGGAGAGCGCTTGCATGGCATGCAAGAGGTCAGCGGTTCGATCCCGCTTACCTCCACCAAGACCGCTTCACGGATCCGGATGCTCCATATGCAGTAATGGCAGCAAACCGGGAAACAAAGCCCGCATCCGCGGGCTTTTTTCATTTCAGCACCCAATCTCCCCCATAGCCCAGGCCTCAAGACCGGCTCCTCGCCGGCAAATCATGACTATGATCAAGAGGCTGAATGGCCATCAGCCGCCGCCACTCTGCCGGCCACACCATCCGGTAGCCCAACACACCATCCGTCGAAGCGAGCCATGATGCGCAAGATCAAGCTTTCTTCCCCCGCTGCCTGGGCCATCGGCACACTGGCAATCGGGCTGCTGCTCACCGTCCTGACCGCCTGGCAGCTATCCGTCCGCAACGCGGAAACCCTGCGGAACGCGACATCCCAGAGCGCCAGGCACGCGCTGTCGTCGATCGCTCAACGCATCGAACTCTACCAATACGGCCTGCGCGGCGCCCGCGGCGCCGTGATCACCGCCGGCGAACACGGTATCAGCCGCGAGCTGTTCCACCGCTACAGCCTCAGCCGCGACATCGCCCGCGAATTCCCAGGCGCCCGCGGCTTCGGCTTCATCCGCCGCGTAGCCGATGCCGAACTGCCCGCCTTCATCGCCGCCGCGCGCCAAACCGGCGATCCCGGCTTCGCGCTGCGTCAGCTCCAGCCCTTTCGCGGCGAGCACGCCATCGTCCAGTTCATCGAGCCGGAAAATCGCAACAGCCGGGCCATAGGCCTGGACATCGCCTCCGACCCCGAACGCCGCCGTACCGCCATGACCGCACTGCGCACCGGCGACATCCAGTTGACCGAACCCATCCTCCTGCAGCAGGGGGCACAACAACCGCAGCAAGGCTTTCTGATGCTGCTGCCGACCTACCGCAGCCACAACACGCCAGACAAGGAAAGCGCCCGCCTGACGGAAGGCTTCGGCTGGAGCTACGCGTCGCTGATCATCTCGGAGGCGCTGGGCAGCCTGAACCTCGACCGCGACAAAAGCCAAATCGCACTGAGCGACGTGACCGACCCCGCGCACCCCATCGCCTTCTTCACATCCGGCAAACCCTTGCCCAACGCGCAAGTCGTGGCTCGCGAAACGCTGCGCCATCCGCTGTTCGGCCGGACGTGGCAGATCGGCTTTTCCGCCTATCCGCCCTTCGAGGCCGAGCTAAACCTTCCATCGGTCGGCATGATCAGCCTGGCAGGCGCGCTGCTGAGCCTGATCAGCGCCGCCCTGGCCCACGCCTGGCGCGCCAACGCCCGCTCGCAGCACCGGCTGATCAGCGCTCAGGAAGATCTGGCCGCCATCGTCGACAGCTCGACCGACGCCATCATCGGCAAAACCCTGAACGGGGAAGTCGTCAGCTGGAACAAGGGCGCGCAGGAGATATTCGGCTATAGCGCCGGCGAAGCCATCGGCCGCCCGCTGCCGCAATTGATCGTTCCGCAGGACAGGCAGACTGAGGAAACGGAAATCCTGGCCCGCGTCAGCAAGGGGGAGCGAATTTCCCACTTGCAAACCGTCTGGCAGCGCAAGGACGGCAGGCTGGTCGACGTGTCGGTATCGGTATCGCCGATATACGACGACGCCAGCAAGGTGATAGGGGTATCCAAGACAGTGCGCGACATTACCCACCAGAAAGTGATGGAAGGCCAGTTGCTGGCATTGAACTCGATGGCGGAACGCACGCAGGCACTGGAGAAGGCTCAACACGATCTGCGCACCATACTGGACGCCGTGCCCTCGATGATAGGCTACTGGGACCGCGAGCTGATCAACCGCGTCGCCAATCACGCCTACCACGTCTGGTTCGGCAAGCCGCCGGGAACCCTGCCCGGCACCAGGATGCAAGACCTGCTTTCCGCGGAAGCCTTCGAAGTCAGCCTCCCCCATCTGGAAGCGACACTGCGCGGCGAAGCCCAGCAGTTCGAGCGCACCATCCCCAACCCGGACGGCCAGTTCCGCCACACGCTGGTCCATTACCTGCCGGACATGGTCGACGGCGCGGTGTGCGGCTTCTACACCGTGGTCCATGATGTCTCCGAACTGGTGGACAGCCGCACCCGGCTTGCCGCCGCCCTGCGCGAGAACCAGGTGCTGCTGAGCAGCATCAACGAGCAGTTGCTGTACTCGGCCACCGACGCCGACGGCCGCATCGTCGACGCCAACGAGGCGTTCTGCGCGGCATGCGGCTATTCCAGGGAGGAGTTGACCGGCCAGGATCACCGCATCCTGCAATCCGGCATCCACGACCGCGCCTTTTGGCAAACGATGTGGGAAACCCTGCGCCAGGGCCAGGCATGGCATGGAGAAATCTGCAACCAGGCCAAAGACGGCAGCCTGCGTTGGTCCGACACCGTGATCGCCCCGCTGCCGGACCATGACGGCGCCATCGAGCGCATCGTCGCCCTGCGCATCGACACCACCCGCCGCAAGCTGGTAGACGAGGAAATCAACCGGCTGAGCCTGCTGCTGTCGAATGTGCTGCGCGCCGCATCCGAAGTCTCCATCATCGCCACCGACGCCCACGGCCTGATCACCGTGTTCAACACCGGCGCCGAACGGATGCTGGGCTATGACCAGCAGGAAGTGGTCGGCCTGCACACGCCGGCCATTTTCCATCTGGCAGAGGAGATGGAACAGCGCAGCCAGCAGCTGAGCCGGCAATACGGCATGCCGATCACCGGCTTCCGGTCATTCGTCCACGAGCCCGAAACGCTGGGCTCGGAAACCCGCGAATGGACCTATGTTCGCAAGGACGGCGGCCATATCGCCGTCTCGCTGGTGGTCACCGCCATACATGACGGCAATGGCGCGATCGGCGGCTATGTCGGCATCGCCACCGACATCACCGAGCGCCGCCGCTTCGAAACCCAAATGGTGCAGGCCAGGCAGCAGGCGGAGCAGGCCAGCATGGCCAAGAGCCAGTTCCTGGCCAATATGAGCCACGAAATCCGCACGCCGATGAACGCCGTGCTGGGTCTGCTGCAGCTGCTGCTGCACACCCAGCTGGACTACCGCCAGCAGGACTACGTCGACAAGATTCAGACTGCGGCGAAATCGCTGCTGGGCATACTCAACGACATTCTGGACTTCTCCAAGATCGAGGCCGGCAAACTGCAGCTGGACCTGCACCCGTTCCCGCTGGACGAGCTGCTGCGCGACCTGGGCGTGATCCTATCGGGCAACCACGGCGAAAAGGACGTGGAGGCGATTTTCGAGATCGACCCCAGCCTGCCGACCGCCGTGGTCGGCGACCGGCTGCGGCTGCAGCAGATATTGATCAACCTGGCAGGCAATGCGATGAAGTTCACCGAGCAGGGCCAGGTGATCGTCAGCGTCTCGTCCCCGGCGCGGGACGATGCCAAGGCCACCCTGCATTTCGCGGTCACCGACACCGGCATCGGCATCAGCCCGGAACAGTTGGAGCGCATCTTCGACGGCTTCACCCAGGCGGAGGCCTGCACCGCACGGCGCTTCGGCGGCACCGGCCTGGGCCTGGTGATCTGCCAGCGCCTGGTGCGCATGATGGGCGGGCATCTGCGCGCCAGCAGCGAACCCGGCCACGGCAGCCGCTTCTGGTTCGACATCACGCTGGACATCGCCGACCAGGCGCCGGTGTCCGCCGCGCCCGGCCAGGAAAAACTGCATGTCCTGGCTGTGGACGACAATCCGCTGACAGGAGAAATCCTGACTCAAACCATCGCCGCGGCGGGCTGGAGCGCGGATTATGCCGGCAGCGGTGTCCAGGCCATCCAGGCGGCGCAGGACGCCATGGCGCGCGGCGCCCCTTACGACGCGGTGCTGATGGACTGGCGGATGCCCGACATGGACGGCGTCAGCGCCGCGGCGGCGATACGCGACGCCACCCGCGGCGGCAAACCGCCGGCAGTGATCATGGTCACCGCCTTCGGCCGCGAGGTGCTATCCGAAATCGCCGACCTGCAAGACACTCCGTTCTCGGACTTTCTCACCAAACCGCTCACCCCGCAGCAACTGATAGACGCGGTCCATCGCGCGATTCACCATCAAAATCCGCGCCCACCGGCCGGGCCGGTCAAACCCGCGCGAAAACTGGCCGGCATGAAATTGCTGCTGGTGGAGGACAATGCCCTCAACCGACAGATAGCGGCCGAACTGTGCCGCGCCGAAGGCGCCGAAATCGTGCTGGCGGAAGGCGGGCTGGAGGGCGTGAATATCGCCACCCGCCCCGACGCCGACTTCGACGTGATCATCATGGACATGCAGATGCCGGATATCGACGGCCTGGAGGCCACCCGGCGAATCCGGGCCAGCCGGTTCGGCAACGCCACCCCTATCCTGGCCATGACCGCCAACGCCACCGTCGCCGATCGCGACGCCTGCTTGGAGGCGGGAATGAACGACCACATCGGCAAGCCGATCGACATGAACGAAGTGGTGCCGCGGCTATTGGCGCTGGCGGGAACCCCCGAAGCCGCGCCCCCCCCGGCGATCGCGCCGCCGGAGGACGCCGCAGGACAAGACATCGAACCCGAAGAACAGGTGCTATCGCGCCTCGGCCAGCGGATGGAGGTGCTGCAGAGCGCGCTGGCCAATTTTCAACCGGAAGCCAACCGCCTGACCTCCATCCTGAAACGCAATGCGGAAAGCGGCGCCGCCTCCCGGATGGCGGCGCCGCTGCACGCGCTCAGAGGCATAGCAGCCACGGTGGGAGCCACGACGCTGGCCCGCTACGCTTCGCGGCTGGAGCAGTATGCCCAGTCGTCGGCCACGCAGCCTTTCGACGCCGGACTCTGGCTCAATGCCGCCAACACCCTGCACCAGCTGGTGACCGAAAGCGTCGACAAACTGAGCGCGCGCATGCCACCACCGGCCAGCGCGGCGCCCTCCCCGCCGCTGTCGCCGGCCGAGTGGCGCGCCCAGCTGCGGGCAATGCTGCCGCTGCTGGAAAGCGGCAATCTGGATGCGATCGATCATGCCGCCGCTTTACTCTCGCTATCGGAAGACAAGGTCAAGCCGCAATTGCATGATCTGGTGGAGCAGGTCAGGCGGCTGCAATTCGCGCCCGCCGCACAGATCATCAAGACCTTGATGGAAAGCGAGCCGTAAATGAATCAGCCCCCTGCTGATCACCACGACAAGCTGTCAGAACGGCCCAAGATCCTGGTCGTCGACGATCAGAGCGTCAACATCCTGCTGGTGCGCGAGATCTTCAAGCACGACTACGGGGTATTCATGGCGCAGGACGGCGAACAGGCCATCGCCCAATGCCAGGCGGTGATGCCCGACCTGGTGCTGCTCGACCTGGTCATGCCCGGCATGGATGGCTTCGAAGTGTGCCGGCGGCTGAAGGCGGACGCCCGCACCCGCGCCATCCCCATCATCTTCGTATCGGCGCAGCGCGAAGAGGCCGACGAGGTTCGCGGCTTCGAGCTGGGCGCCGTCGACTACATCACCAAACCCGTCAACCAGACCATACTGCGCGCCAGGGTGCGCACCCACCTGGAACTGAAACGCCAGACCGATCTGCTCAGCACCATCGCCCTGATCGACGGCCTGACCGGCATCGCCAACCGGCGCAAATTCGACCAGGACCTGCAGGTAGACTGGCTGCAATGCGCCCGCAACCAGCAGCCGATCTCGCTGCTGATGCTGGACGTCGACTATTTCAAGCGCTTCAACGACCACTACGGCCACCAGGTCGGCGACGACTGCCTGCGCCAGGTGGCCCAGGCGATCAGGCAGTCGATCCGCCGGACGATAGACTTGGCGGCCCGCTACGGCGGCGAGGAGTTCGCCTGCGTGTTTCCCGACACCGACGCCAACGGCGCCGCCTACCTGGCGCAGAATATCCTGAGCGCCATTCGCGGCCTCGCCATCCCCCATACCGCCTCGGAGGCTGACAGCGTCGTCACCGTCAGCATAGGCATAGCCACCGCCATGGCCCGCCCCAGCGACTCGCCGCAGGCGCTGGTGGAAAATGCCGACCGCCAGCTGTACGAAGCCAAGCGCGGCGGCCGGGCCAGAATCTGCGCGGCCGAGCTGGAGTAGCCGCGGCTCAGCCCCCCAGCGCGGCCTCGCGCGCGCCGGCGGTCAGCGTAGCCACGTACTCCGCCGTTCGCGCTTCGCGCGGCTGGCGGAAGATTTGCGCCGCGCCGCCGGCCTCGACGATGCGCCCCCGCTCGAGAAACACCACGTCGCGCGCCACGCTGGCCGCCAGCCTCAGGTCATGGGTGGCCATCAGCATGGTGACGCCTTCGGCGGCCAGTTGGCGCAGCACCGCCACCACCTCCGCCGCCAGCTCCGGATCCAGCGCCGAAGTCGGCTCGTCGCACAGCAGCAACTGCGGCGACGGCGCCAGCGCGCGGGCGATCGCCACCCGCTGCTGCTGGCCGCCGGACAAGGTCGCCGGCCAAGCCTGCGCCTTGTGCGCCATCCCCACCTTGTCCAGCAGCTCCAGCGCCCGCCGCTGCGCGCGCTCATGCGGCCAGCGCTGCACGGCGATCAAGCCTTCCATCACATTCTGCAGCGCCGTCTGGTGGGGAAACAGCTGGAAGCTCTGAAACACCATGCCGGTGATGCGTCGCACACGCAGAATGGCGTCGCGCGGCAGCTTCCTGCCCGCCTCGAAGCGCAAGGCCTCCCCAGCCAGCCTCAATTCGCCGGCATCCGGCACCTCCAGCAGATTGGCGCAGCGCAGCAACGTGCTCTTGCCGCTGCCGGACGGGCCGATCAGGGCGGTGACGCCGCCCTCGGCCAGTTCCAGGCTGACGCCGTCCAACACCGTCTGGCCGGCAAACGATTTAACGATATTGTCGAGTCTGATCATGCCGCCGTTCCCACTGCCGTCACATGCCGGTCAAAACGTTTTTCCAGCCGCTCCTGCAGCCAGGTGAGCACCGTGCTCAACAACAAATAGATCAAGGCGGTTTCCAGGTACAGCAGCAGCGGCTCGTAGGTGGTCGCCGCGATACGCTGCGCCGCCTGGAACATTTCCGGCACCGTCAGCACCGCCGCCAGCGACGTGTCCTTCACTAGCGAGATGAAGGAATTCGCCAGGGGCGGCACCGCCACCCGGCCCGCCTGCGGCAGGATCGTGCGGCGCATCGCTTGCTGCCAGCTCATCCCCAGCGAATACGCCGCCTCCCATTGCGCCTTGGGCACCGAGGAGATCGCTGCCCGTATCACTTCCGAGGTATACGCTCCCACGCTCAAAGTGAAACCGAGCAGAGCCGCGGGAAAGGGGTCGAACACGATCCCCACCCGCGGCAAGCCGTAGAAGATCACGAACAACTGCACCAGGAGCGGCGTACCGCGCACCAGCCAGGAATAGCCGCGCACCAGCAGCACCAGCGGACGCGGCCCGAACAGGCGGATCAAGGCCGCCGCCAGGCCTAGGGCCAGGCCGAAAGCGAAAGACAGCAGCGTAAGCGGCACGGTGAAGACAAAACCAGCGTACAGCAGGGATGGCAGCGAGTCCGCCATCAATTGCAACCACGGAGGCATGGCCATTCCTCAGCTCAGCGCGACACGTCGGCGCCGAAATACTTGTGCGAGAGCTTCAGATAGCTGCCGTCGGCCTTGATCGAGGCCAGCGCCTTGTCGATGGCCGCCTTCAACTCCGGATTGCCCTTGCGCAACAACACGCCGGAAGCATCGCCGTTAGCCTCGGTGGCCGCCACCTTCAGCCGCGACGCCGGCTGTTTCTTCTTGAAGTCGAGGAAGGACAGGCTATCGTTGATGGTGGTTTCCACCCGGCCCGACTCCAGCAGCGCGACCGACTCGTTGAAGCCCTGGGTGGGCACGACTTCGGCGCCATAGCGCTGCGCCAGCTTGCCGAAATTGCTGGTCAGGGTATTGGCCGACTTGCGGCCCTTCAGGTCCTCGAAACGTTTGATCTCGCGATTGTCGTCGCGCACGATCAGCACCGCCTTGGAGACGATATAGGGTTCGGAAAAATCGTACTTCTGCCTGCGCGCGTCGGTGATGGCCACCTCGTTGATCACCACGTCGTAGCGCTTCACATCCAGACCGGCGATCAGGCCGTCCCACTTGCCTTCCACGAATTGCGCCTTGACTCCCAGACGCTTGGCGATGGCTTGGCCAAGCTCCACATCGAAGCCCGTCAGCTCGCCGGAGGCATTGTGATAGGTAAACGGCGCATATGTGCCTTCGGTGCCTATCTTCAGCACCCCGGCCTTGCGGATATCGTCCAAGCCGCCGGCCTGCGCGGCCACAGTCAGCACGCTCAGGCCCAGCGCCAGGACTGCATTCAATTTTTTCATATCGTTCCCCATCGCATTTCGGTCGCTCCAGCCACCCCGGCCAAGCATTGCGTCACCTTAACAGCGACAAATTAGAACTTGAAGTAATAATATTTTAATTATTTATTCGATTTTTGGTATATAACTACCCCAAGCAACTGTGCTCGGCGCGCAAACACCACAGCCGACTAAGCAAAATGGGTCAATTTAGGAAATTTTAGAAATATTTCCCAGAAACGCTTGCACAGAGAAAAAGGCGCAGGTATAGTTCGCTTCCTGTCGAGACCAAACGGTCGCAGCGAAAGCAAATCGATGGATACGTGGGGGTATAGCTCAGCTGGGAGAGCGCTTGCATGGCATGCAAGAGGTCAGCGGTTCGATCCCGCTTATCTCCACCAACAATTTAGTCCCTATCGTCTAGAGGCCTAGGACACTGCCCTTTCACGGCGGCGACCGGGGTTCGAATCCCCGTGGGGACGCCAGCATTACCGGGGGTATAGCTCAGCTGGGAGAGCGCTTGCATGGCATGCAAGAGGTCAGCGGTTCGATCCCGCTTATCTCCACCAATAAAAAAGCCGAAATCTTTGGATTTCGGCTTTTTTCTTTTTTATATTTAAAAAATAAGCAAATAGAAAAATGGACGCCGTCGGCGTCCATTTTCAAACCCCATTGCCCGACTTACCGGCCAGCCTTGCGCAACTGCCCGACCAAGCCCACCAGCTTGCCCGCGTAGTCCGGATCGGTCGCATAGCCTCCGCGCGCCAAGCCATTGGCGAATGCCGCGACATCCGCACCGGCGCCCAATGCCGCGCGGTAACGCGGATTGGACACCAGCAAATCGGCGTAATCGGCAAAAGCGGCCCGGTAATCGGAATAGGCGCGGAACGGCTCCAGCCGCGACTGTCTCCTCCCGTCCAGATATTCCGTAGTCAAGGCTGGAGTCACTTCGCCGCGCCAGCGCGCATCGGCCTTGATGCCGAACAGATTGTGGCTGTCGCCGCCATCCGCGCGGCGCAGGGGCTTGCGCCCCCAGCCCGACTCCAGCGCCGCGTGGGCCAGCAGGATATCAGGCGTCACACCCAAGCGCTCGGCGGCCTCGCGGGCATACGGCGCCAATTCGGCGACAAAGGCCTGCTGGTCCCGCGACACCGCCGGCATCGCGAGCTGACCGGCACCCACCTGCTGCCGCACTCGCCAAGCCTCCGGCGAAAGCGTTGCCGACGACCCCGCATCACCATTCGCGATGAAGCGCTCCACTTCGCCGCGCACGGCGGCTAACTGTTCGGCGAAACCGGCGCCCGGCGCCGGCAGATCGAGCGGCAAAGCCACCGCGTCGGCGGACGCGGGCAAGGCCCCCACCCCCCAAGCCTCACTGCGCTGCGTAAACATCAGGCTCCCCCTCCAACACCCGCCGCAACAGCTGCCGGCGCTGCTGCAACAGCTGGCCATTGCGCAGATTGCGCTCGCGGCAATCGCCTATCAGGCCGCGCAAACGCAACCACAGCCCCTCGCCCTGTGCCTGCGCCTTTTCCGGCAGCCTGCCCAGCACCGCGTCCATTGACAACTCGGCCCCTTGCGGCAACAGCCGCTCCACCATGCTCAAACGCGCGCGGCGGCTCCGCTCCAGCCGCAGGCACAACGCGGCGATCTCGTCGGCGCACACGGCCAGGGCCTGAGCATCATGCGCCAACGCGGCGGCGAACTGCCGCTCCAGCAAATCCTGCAGACGCGGATAGTCGGCCAGATCGTTCGCCACCGTGGCGAACAAACGGCGCAAGTCCTGCTGCCTATCCATCAGCGTCCGCCGTGGTACTGCTCGATCAGGCCCGCCAGGCGCTGCGGATCAAAGCGCACTTCGCCGCGCGCCAACGCGGCGCGCACCGCGTCGACCTTGGCCTGGTCGATTTCCGGCATCGCCTGCAAGGTAGCGGCCAGCGGCGCTGAAGACGCCGCGCCGGCAGCCCGCGCCGGCGGCTCGGCCGCAACCTCGACGTCGGCCTTGGCGGCTGGCGCGTTATCGGCGCGCCTGGAGGAAAGAGAAGATATCTGCATCAGTCTGCCTACTGCGGTGGAATGGGGGTGATACCCATACAAGGCGACACCCGGGCGCCAAACTTAAATCCGTAAGCAAAACGGCCGCGCAGTCGATCGAAACCGCGCGGCCGGCCGCGGCGTCAGAAGTTTTCCGGCAGCATCTTCAGCACCACGATGCGGCGGTTTTCCATGCGGATATAGTGGCCGTAGATCAGCTCCTTCAGGATGCGCGCCACCATCTCGCGCGAGGAGCCGATCTGATCGGCGATTTCCTGTTGGGTCAGCTGCTTGCGCAGGATCAGCACCCCGTCCTGCTCAATCAGCATCTGATTGATCAGGATGCGCACCCGGCCGTAGACATCCAGCAAGGCCAGATTGCGCGCCAGCGTAGTCATGTGGCGCACCAGCGAAACCAGGTAGCACATGATGCTGCTGCGCACCTTGTCGCAGCCCGGCAGGCCGTCTTCGCTATCGAACAAGCGGCCGAGCATTTCACGCGAGAACATCAGCAACACGCTTTCTTCGTCCGCCACCGCGCTATTGCTGCGCTCGCCGCCATCCACAAAGGACTCCATGCCCAGCATGCCCCCGGGCATGGCCATCTGCAGCACATACTTCTTGCCGCAGCCATCGGCCACAAATACCTGCATGCAGCCCGCCAACAACAGGTAAACCGCATCCGAAGCGCCCCCCTCCATATACAAGGCCTCGCCCCTTGCCAGGCGGACCGTAGCGGAAGCCTCCAACGCCGCATCCAGGTCTTCATCCGTCAAATGCCCAAACAGCGGCGTCTGCCGCAACAACTGCGTAACTTGTTCTTGATTCATCTCGGTAACACGTCCCCGACTATCCGGCACCCCGAACCACAAACGGGCACTGCAATGCCTAAGTCATTATTTATTGTTCGCGATATGAGATCTGGCTCATACAGCGCACATTGTTATCAACGCCGGGTGAATTGTAAATAATTTGATTAAAATTTGTGTGAAAATCGCACAAAAAAAAGCCTTGCAACGCAAAGGCTTTTGTGTACGAACAATCTTAACAAAAATTCACTTGATACCGATGGTATTTTCTCTGAGTTTATGCAAGTCCTTCTCATTTGGTAGCGCGGACGCAACACCGGTCAGGCTGGTCTTGTCCTCGGCCGCCGAGCCGAACATGGCGACGACCGCCTGCGCCTGACCCGAAGTAAGGATCAAAAGCTCGATGCGGCGATTCACCGCGGCCAGCGGATGGTTCTTATCCAGCGGTGCCCGTTCCGCCATGCCCACCACCTGCAGCACCGAGCCGGCCGACAAGCCACCCTGCAGCATATGCATGCGCGCCGCCATCGCTCGGTTGCTGGACAAAGACCAGTTGGACAGGGCGGCGAAACCGCCGGCGCTGTGGTATTGCGCCGAGTCAGTATGGCCGACCAGCAGTATCTGATTGTCGATATCGCCCAGCATGGCGCCCATCTCTTGCAGCAATTGACGGAATCGCGGCTCGACGATGGCGCTGCCGCGCTCGAACATGCCCTGCTGATCGGTATCGTGCAAGGTCACGCGCAGGCCGTAGGGCGTGATAATGGTCTGCAGATTGCTGGACAGCCCCGCCTGCTCGCTCATCTTGGACAGCTGGGCGGCCAGCTTGCGCAGATCGGCTTCGCTGTCGTAACTGCGGCGCGGCATTTCCGGCGCTTCCTGGGTGGCGCGCTTGTCGCTGTCGCGCAGCGCCGACTTGCTGGCCACCTGGCTGCCGGCCGAGCCGGGAATCGGATCGCGCGGAATCAGGCTGCCGGGCGGATTGCCCATGTGGTCTATCTGCTTGCCGTTGCCCTGCATCAGCGGGCTGCCGCCAGAGGTGGTCAGCAGCTGGCGCAGGTTTTCCTGATCGCGCGCGGCCAGCACCCACAACACCAGAAACAGGCACATCAACGCCAGCACGAAGTCGGCGAACGCCACCTTCCATGCGCCGCCGTGCCCTTCTTCCTCGTGCCGGCGCGCCACGCGCTTGATCACCGCGCCGTCGTGCTCGTTTTTGCCCTTCAACCCGGCCACGGCTCAGCCCTGCCCTTCCAGCATGGTGATCCACGACTCCAACTGCGAGAAGCTGGGCTTGGTGTTGAGCTGCACCAGGCGACGACCGGCGTCGATGGCCAATAACGGCGGCTTGCCGGAGGCATGGGTGGTCAGCACCACCTTCACCGATTCGAAATTGGACAGCTCTTCCTTCACCAGCTGGCTCATCACATTCGAGATCGGGTCAAGCACGCCGTAGCAGAAAAAGATGCCGATGAAGGTGCCCACCATGGCGGCGGCCACGCTATTGGCGATCTCGCCGGCGCTGGCGCCCTGGCTGACGGTGTTCATCGCCATCACGATGCCCAGCACCGCCGCCAGGATGCCGAAGCCCGGCATCGCCTCGGCGATCTTGTGCAAGGATTTTGACGGCTGGTTCAGCTGTTCGTGGATGGCGTCCAGCTCCTGGTCCAGTACGCCCTCCAGCTCATGGGCGTTGATCTTGCCCATCGCCATCAGGCGAAAATTGTCGACGATGAAGGCCAGCAACTTGGGACTTTCCAGCACCAGCGGATAGCGGTTGAACAGCGGGCTCTGCCGCGGCGCCTCTACGTGCTGGTCCAAGGCCTTCAGGCCGCGGCTGGCGGTGATCAGCAGCTCGTACATCAACAGCAACTGCTGGCGCTGGAACTCCGCCCCTTGCTTCTTGCGCATCACCACGCGCTTGAGCTGGCCGCCCATCTCCTTAAGCACATGCGGCGGATTGCCCAGCACGATGGCGCCCAACGCGGCGCCGCAGATGATCAACAGCTCCACCGGCTGCCAGATCACCGACATCACGCCGCCATGCAGCATGAAGCCGCCGAATACACAAACCAGCACGATCAGGATGCCAAACAGTTGCTGCATGAGGTGTTTCCTTGCTTCAGGCCGCCATCAGGCAGGCCTGCATCTTTTTCAGGGCGCTCTTGTTGATCTGGCAGATGCGGGCCTCGGTAAGCTCCAGCACTGCGGCGATCTCCTTGAGACTCAGTTCAAACTCGTAATACAGCTGAATCACCTGCCGCTCGCGCTCGCTCAGCGCGGTCAGCGCGCGCGCCAGCTCGCTCTGGCGTTCCAGCCGCGCCTCCGGCGAGCCTTCCGCCGCCAGTTCCATCCCGGCGGCCACCAGCTCGTCGAAGCTGGACATCGCCTCGGCGTTTTCCGCCAGCAACGCCTCGCGGTAAGCGTCGGCGTCCAGCCCCAGCAGCGTCATCGCCTCCGCTTCGCTGGGCTCGCGCCTGAGCTTGCGGCGCAGCTCGCGCAGGCCGTCGCGCACCCGGTGCGCCTCCTGCCGCACCGAGCGCGGCCGCCAGTCCAGCCGCCGCAATTCGTCGAGAATGGCGCCGCGAATACGCAGCATGGCGAAGCCGGCGAAGCGCTCGTCCGGCTCGCCGCCGTAGCGGCGCAGGCAGTCCAGCAGCGCCATCAGGCCGATCTGCTCCATGTCTTCGCGGTCGAACACGCCGCCGGCCTGGCTGGACAGCTGGCGCGCCGCCCGCTTCACCAGCGGGGCGTACTGCGCCAGCAACCGGCCTTCGTCGGCGGCCTGCGGAGCGGAATAGCTTTCGGCGTACATCGGCTTATTCGATGATCAGCTTGCTGACCATCACTTCGCTGAACGGCTGCTCGCAGCCTTCGCGCGCAAAAGCGGCGCGGTAGGACTTGTCCAGCAGGCGCTGGTAGTCGTCTATGCCCAGCGCGTTGGCGCGCTCGCGCGACAGCTGCGACAAGGCCCGCACCGCCACGCTTTTCAGCAAAGGCAGCTGCTCCTTGACCTTGGCTTCGCCGTCCGGGCCGCTGCGGAACACCAGATCCACCGCCATATAGCTGGCATCGCCGCCGGCATCGCTTTTCAGCATCACGATGATCTTGTCCAGGCTGACAAAACGGTAATCCACCGGCTTGGGCTTGGCCGGCGCGGCATGGCCGGGCTGCTGGTAATACCACCAGCCGCCTGCCCCCGCGCCGCCCACCAGCGCCGCCACCACGACTGCCGCGATCAGGCTCTTGCTATTCATCTATTCGTTTCCTTGTCCGGCCTTCAGCCCTGATCCAGCTGGAAGGCTTCCGCCGTCTGCCAGCCCTGTTCGCGCAAGGCGCGGCCCGGATTCTGCTGCTGTTGCTCGCGGTTCTGCTTGCCGCCCTGGCCGTGGCCGGACGGCATGCCTTCCTTCACCTCCACCGCCACCTGGGTGTACTGGCGGCCGCCCAGATCCTGGCGCAGGCTATCGCCTATGGTCTGCAGCTGCTTCACCACCTCGCTGTGCGAAGCCGTCAGTTCCACCGTCAACGCGCCGGCCTGGTGGCGGATGGCGATCTCCAGCGTGCCCAGCGCCGGCGGGTCCAGGCGGATGGTGGCGCGCTCCTGGTTCTGGCTGGACAGCAGTTGCAGCCGTTCGCCCAGCGCCGCCTGCAGTTTGCCGCTCCAGCTGTCGGACTGGGCCGCCGGCAATTGCAGGCTGAAGGCTTCTGCGGGCTTGCCGCCATCGGCCTGATGAATGGCCGGCAAGGGCAAGGCCGCCAGCAGGCCAGCCTGCTGCGCATCCGCGCGCGGCGTCGGCAGATCCGCCGCCAGCGCGGCCAATGGTTTGGCGTCCGCCGGCGACAAAGATGCCGCGGCTGCGCGCGGGGCCGGGTCGGCCTGCGGCTGCAGCGCCTCCACCGGCAGCGCCTGGCGCGGCGTCAAGGGCAGCGACTGCCAGATCAGCGGCGGCTGCAGGGCCGGGCTGAGGACCGCCAGGTCGGCTTGCGCCAACCGGGCCTCGTCCTTTTTCCCTTCGTCGGGTTTGATGCCGTCATCCTGTGCAGCCAACGGCGGCGGCGCGATCAATTGCGCGGCATGCAGTTGCGGCGGAGCGGCCTCGGAAGCCGGCGGAACGGACACCGGTGGCTGCAAAGCCTGCAGCGCGCTGGCGAAATCCTGCGCCGGTACTCTGGCCGGCTGGCTCGGATCGTCGATATCCAAGGCCTGGCCGATGGCATCGTCGGCCATCCCCGGCAGGGCGTTGCTGGTTTGCGGCGGGGCCACTCTGCTCATGCTTGTTCCCATTCACTGAATTGCGCGTAGGCCATCTGGCCTTCGCGCTGTTGGCCCATCGAGGAAAGTCTGTGCCGCAAGCCGTCCAGCTCAGCCTGGCTGCGGCCAAGCGCCGCGCGGTAGGCTTCGGCCAGCGCCTGGCGCTGGCCGTCGTCCAAGGCAAGGCCCGGCTCGGCCAGCCGCTGGCGCAATGCCTGGTCCAGCTGCGCCAGCCGCTGCCAGTCGCCCTGCCCGGCGGCGGCGGCGATCGCCTGCAGCCAGGCGTCGACCTCAAGCCGGGACATGCTGGTCCCGCACGCCTATCCAGCCGCCCCTGAGCTTCGCCAGCAGCGCCTCCGCCTCGTCCAGCGCCGCCACGTCCAGCTCCACGCTGGCCTGGTACAGCCGGTGCGCGCAGTAGTCGTACAGCCGCGCCAGATTCACCACCACCTCGCCGCCGTTGTCGAAATCCAGCGCGCTGGACAGGCCGTTGAGGATGTTGATGCACTTGCTGATGCTCTCGCCCTTCTGTTCGAAGCGCTGGTGCTGCATGTGGCCGCGCGCGCGGGCGATCTCCTCCAGCAGGCCGTCGAACAGCACCAGCACCAGATCCACCTGGCTGGCGGAATGGGTCTGGGCTTCCAGGTTCACCGCGTGGTAGCTGCGATAGGCTTCGTAATCCACGATCTCAATCCTGCTTTCTTGCTCAGTTGAAACCCAGCATGCCCAGCGTCTGGTTCATCTGGGTCTGCATGTTCTGCAACTGGGTGAATTGGGCCAGGTAGCGCTGGTAGGTCTGCTGATACTGCTGCTGCAGCGCGTCCTGGCGGCGGTTCAGATCCTGCTGGGTGCGGTCGGCGCTGTCCTTGCGCTGCTTGAGCAGGCCGCTGCTGTAGTTCAGCCACTTGTCGAGATAGTCGCCGCTTTGCTTGAGCGCGCCGTTCTGGCTGGTGCCGTTGAAGTAGCGGTCCAATGCGTCCGGGGTGTTCTTCAGCGTGTCGCCCAGCTTCTTGCTGTCCAGCGCCAGGCTGCCGTCGCGGCTGGCGCTGATGCCTAGTTGTCCCAGCGTGATGCCGTCGAAGGACTGGCGCAGGATGGAGTTGAGCTGGCTTTTCAGGCTGCGGATGCTGGAATCGTCGGCGAAGGGACCGGCGGTGGCACCGTTGATGCCCGGCTGGGACAAGTCGCCGATGGCCTTGTAGATCTTGTTGTAGCTATCGACGAAGGACTGCACGTTGGCAGTAGTGTCGTTGTCGCTGCGGCTCACCGCCAGTTGCAGAGGCGCGTCGCCGTCCTTCATCGCCTTGTTCACGGTGAAGCTGACGCCGTCGATATTGTCGAAAGTGTTGGAGGCTTGCTGCATGCGCACGCCGCTGGTCTTGCCACCCAGCCACACCACGGCATCCTGCGCCTGGGTCAGCTGCTTGGACGAGGACAGGCCGTTCTTCAGGCCAGCGTCGCTCACCTGGGACAGGTCCAGCGAAATGGCGCCGCTCTGGCCGGTCTTGCCGGAGGACAGCACCAACTGGCTGACGCCGTTGTTGTTCAGCACCATCGCGTTGACCTTGCCGGCGTTGCCGCTGGAGCGGTTGATCGCCAGCGCCAGCTCGCTGGGCGACAGCTTGCCGTCGCCGTCGCGGTCGGCGCCGGCCATCGACACGTCGAAAGTGTCGCCGCCCGCCAGCTTGACGGTGAACTTGTCGCCGGCCTGCGCGGTGGCGCCGGACAGGTCGCCCATCGCCAATTGCTGGGCGCTCGCCAGTTGCTCGACGAACAAGCTGTAGTTGCCGGGCTGGGCATTGCCCTTGGCGCTGACGGTGGCCGCGCCGTCCGGACTGGCGGTGGCGTTCATCGCCACCAGGCTCTTCTTGCCGGTCAGCGTGCTCAGGCTGGTCTTGTAATCCTGCAGCGCCTTTTGCAGCTGGTTCAGCGCGTCGCTGCGCGCCTTGGCCGCCTTGGTCTGGTTGTCAAGCTGGGTCTGCATATTGCCCAGGCTGGTTTTGGCCAGATTGTCCGCCCAGGTACTGGGCGGCATCGCGTTGAAGTCTATCGCCATCGCTATTCCTTTCGTCGGCTAACGGTATTCACCATTCAATGGCGACCGCGCGCGGCCATCGCTGAAACATCGTGAATATTCACCACTCGCCGGCGCTCCGCAGCCAGGCCTGGCCAGCGGCCTCGTCGGTGCGCTTCTGCTCGGCGCGCGCCTGTTCCCGACGCCACGCCGACAGGGTCTGGTCGCGCAGCAGCGCCACCTGCTCCTGACGCTGGCGCGCGGCCAGCAAGTGGCGCTGGCTGACCGCGGCGTCCGCCTCGGCCAGCTGCAGGTCTTGCCGCTGCGACTGGCGCAAACCCGCCAGATGGCCCTTGTAGCCGGCGCAGTTGAGCGCCAGCGCCGGATGCCCCGACGCGGCGCTGGCGCCGCTGGCGGCGCTCAATTGCTCCAGCCTCTCGATATTGCGGCGGTAGCGCTCCTGCAGCCGGCGCTTGCCGGCCAGCTCGGTTTCCAGCTGCTGGCGGTCGCGCTCGCGCAGTTGCAGCAGCAGGTTCAATTGGACGATGGGCTGGTTCACGCGCGCGACAGCTCCTGCAGTTGACTGCGGGTTTCGTCAAAGCCGGCCGCCTCAGCCGCGCCCTGGCACAGCATGGCCTCGATGCGCGGCTGCAGGCGCAGCGCGCGGTCGGTGGCCGGGTCGGCGCCGGGCACGTAAGCGCCCAGCGGCAGCAGACCGCGCACCTCTTGGTAGCGGCTCCACGCGCCGCGCAGATCGCGGGCGGCGGCGGCGTGTTCGGGGTCGATCAGTTGGCTCATGCAGCGGCTGACCGAACGGGAAATGTCTATCGCCGGATAATGGCCGCGCTCGGCCAGCTCGCGGCTGAGCACGATGTGGCCGTCGAGGATGGCGCGGGCGGTGTCCGCCACCGGGTCCTGCTGGTCGTCGCCTTCGGCCAGCACGGTGTAGATGGCGCTCATGCTGCCCTCGCCGCCCTCACCGTTGCCAGCGCTTTCCGCCAGGCCGGGCAGCAGGCCGAACACCGACGGCGGATAGCCGCGGGTGGCCGGCGGCTCGCCCAGCGCCAGCGCCATTTCGCGCTGCGCCATAGCGTAGCGGGTCAGCGAATCCACCAGCAGCAGCACGTTGCGGCCCTGATCGCGGAAGTGGGCGGCGATGGTGTGGCACAGCTCGGTGGCCTTCAGCCGCATCAGCGGCGACTCATCGGCCGGCGCCACCACCAGCACCGCCTTGGCCAGCCCTTCGGCGCCCAGCGAGTGTTCGACGAACTCGCGCACCTCGCGGCCGCGCTCGCCAATCAGCCCCACCACCACCACCTCGGCTTCGGTGTGGCGGGTGATCATGCCGAGCAAAACGCTCTTGCCGACACCGGAGCCGGCGAACAGGCCGACGCGCTGGCCGCGGCCTATGGTCAGCATGCCGTTGATGGCGCGCACGCCCACGTCCAGCGGCGTGTCCACCGGCTTTTTCCGCAAGGGATTGATCTGCGGCGGATGGGCGGCCAGCGGCATGTCGCCGCCCAGCCGGCCCTTGTCGTCCAAGGGCTCGCCCAGCCCGTTGACGATGCGGCCCAGCCAGCCGTCGCCTATCGTCAAGCCGCTGCTTTCCGGCGCCGGCAGCACCCGGGCGCCGGTGGCGAGGCCCACCGGCTTCTTGAACGGCATCAGGAAGGAGACTTCGCGCTTGAAGCCCACCACCTGCGCCGGCAGCCAACCGCCGGCGGCGGTTTCGATCAGGCAACGCTGGCCGGTTTCCAGCGGACAGCCGACGCTCTCCAGCAACAGGCCGCTCACGCCCACCAACCTGCCGCTGATGGTGGCGACAGGGGCGTCCGGCACGGACAGCTGGCTGAGCGCCCGGCGCAGCATCGCTTAGGCTTCCGCCTGCGCGGCCGGGTCGGCCCGCAGTTGTTCGCGCAGGCTGTCCACGCAATGCTCCAGCCGCTGCTGGCAGCCGGCGTCGGCTTCGAATTCGGCCCCGCGCACCCGGCATTCGCCCGGCGCCAGGCCGGAATCGGCCAGCAGCCGCCACTTGGCGGACCGCTCCGGCGCCAATTCGCGGATGCGCTGGCACTCTTCCGGGTTGAGCAGCACCTCCACCTCGCCCTGGCTGTGGGCGGAAGCCGGCAGCGCGGCCAGCGTCTCCTCCACCAGGTCCAGGATCTGCACCGGCTTCAATGCCAATTCGCAGCGGATCACCTGGCGCGCCACCTTGGCCACCAGTTCCACCACTTCGTCGCGCTGCGCGGCCTGGTAGTCGCGGCACAGCCGTTGCAGTTGTCCGATGGCCGCGTCCAGCGGCGCGGCGATGCTGGCGAAGCGCGCCAACGCCTCGTCGCGCGCCGCCGCGCCGCCCTCCTGCCGGCCCTGCTGCAGGCCGGCCTGATAACCGGCGTCGCGGCCGGCGGCTTCGCCGCTGTCAAAACCTTCGCGGTAGCCGGCGTCCATGCCCTGGCGGAAACCGTCGGCGGCGGAGGCCTGCACCTCGGCGGCGGCCGTCGGCTCCAGCGGCGCGCCGTCTATCAACGGCGGAAAACGGAAGGGGCGCCAGTGCTTCACTCGACCACTTCCTCGGGGAACAGCTGCAGATCGATCTCGCCGCCGTCGGCCAACTGGCGCACCTGGGCCATGATCTCGCGCCGCGCCTCCTCCACCCGACTTTTCGGCACCGGGCCGGAGCGGCGCATCGTCGCTTCGAAATTCTGCGCCTGGCGGCGCGGCATGGTCTGGATGATGGCGTCGCGCACCGCCGGCTCGGCGCCCTTGAGCGCAATGGCCCACTGCTCCAGCGCAACGTCCTCGCAGATGCGGGTGAGCACTTCCTCGGTCTGGCGCGACAGGATGAAGAAGTCGTACATCCGCACCTCGATTTCGTCGACGATGTCCGGATCGTGCGCGCGCAGCAGCTCCATCATCTGGCTGCGGTCGCCCGGCAGGCGGTTGATGATGTCGGCGGTCTGCTGCATGCCTTCCACCGCGGTGCTCTGGGTGTGCAGGCTTTCCAGGCAGCGGTTGACCAGCTCTTCCAGCTCCTGCAGCAGTTCGCGGTCCACATCGGTGAGGCGGGCCACATTGACCAGCACGCTGTCGCGGCTGGCGGCCGGCAGGGCGTCCACCACCTGGCCGGCCAAGGCCGGCGGCAGGAAGGCCAGGAACACCGCTTGCATCCGCACGTGCTCGGCGGCGATGCGCTCGGCCAGCCACTGCGGCGACACCCATTGCAGCCGCGCCATCTTGGGACGGATGGCGTCGCCGTAGATGGTGTCCAGCACGCTGCCGGCGATGTCGTTGCCCAGCGCCAGCTCCAGCGAGCGCTTGAGGAAGCTGCGGCTGGCGCCGTGCACGCCGCTCTGCTCGCGGTATTCGTCGAAGAACTTCTGCATGGTAGTCTTCACCGCATCCACCTTGATGCCGCTCATGCCGCTCATCGCCTGGGTCACCTGCAGCAGCTCCTCGCGGCTGAGGCAGCGCAGCACCGCCGCCGCCGGCTCCTCGCCCATGCACAGCAGCAGCACCGCCGCCTGTTCGATGGCGCTCATCTGGCCACTGGCCGCCGGCGGGAGGTAAGGCGCCGCGTCCGGCGCAAAGTTATTGCTTGCGTCCATTGTTCTGCACCCATTGTTTGACCACTTCGGCCACCCGCTCCGGCTCCTTGGCCGCCAGCACCTTCAGGTGGTCCACCAGCACGTCCACCGGCGAACCGGCGGGCGGCAGATCGTAATTTTCCAACAACGGCACCACCGGGTTGTTGCCCGGCGCGGCGGCGGCCGCCAGCGCGGCCTGGCGCTGGCCGGACACTTCGCGCAGCGGACGGCTGTCCAGCAGCGGGTCCTCAGGCGTCAGCGCCAGCGCGTCGGGGGTGTAGTCGCGCAGCTTGTGTTCAGCCAACTGCCGCGCCAGCTTCAGCAGCGGACGGGCCAGCAGCAGATAGGCCAGCAGCAGCGCAACGGCGTAGGCCGCCCAGCGCGCGCCCTCGAACCAGGTTTCCGGCTGCTCCCAGATCGCCTCTTCCGCCACCGGGGCGGCGAAGCTCAGCGTGGACACAGCCAGCACATCGCCGCGTTCGGCGCTGATGCCCAGGCCATTGCGCAGCAGCTTGTCGATATTGGCCAGCTCGGCCGACTGCCAGCCCTTCTTGCCGGGCGCGGCAGCCTGGTTCAGCACCACCGCCACGCTGAGGCGGCGCAGCGTGCCGCGCGCCTTCTTGATGTTCATGATGTTGCGGTCGTAGGCGTACTGGCGGGTGACGGCGTTTTTGCTGTTGCCGGACTTCTCATTGGCCGGGCCGGAGGAGTCGGTGCTGACCGGACGGTTGCTCAGCGAGCCGGGCACGCCCAGCGCCATGCGCTCGGTGCTGGTTTCCTCGCGCGAGGCCTCGTTGGTGACCTTGGGCGCCTCGCCGTATTTCTCGCGGGTTTCCTCGACGCGGTCGTTGTCGACGTCGGCGGTGACGCTCACCTTGAAGTTGCCCGCGCCCAGCGCCGGGACCAGAAGATCGCGCACGTTCTGCAGCGCCTGTTCGCGGAAGCGGCGCGCCGCCTCGTTGTCAGAGCCCAACATGCCGCCGTCGGACAGATCGACATGGGCGGACAACAGATTGCCGCTCTGGTCCACCAGCGTCACCTGCGACGGGTCCAGCGTGGAGACGCTGCCGGCCACCAGCTTGACCACCGCGGCGATCTGCTCGCCGGACAGCTGCTGGCCGGGCTTGAGGGTGACCACCACCGAGGCCGAGCCCTTGTCGGTGCCGGCGGTGATGAAGGAAGTGCTGCGCGGCAGCGACAGATGCACGCGGGCGGCGCGCACCGGATCCAGCGCCAGGATGCTCTGCACCAGCTCGCCCTCCAGGCCGCGGCGGAAACGCACGTCCTGCACAAACTGGCTGACGCCCAGCGGATCGTTCTTGTCCAACAGCTCCAGGCCGGCCGGCAGCTGCGCCACCACGCCCTTGGCCGCCAGTTGCATGCGCACCCGGCCCAGTTCGCTGTCCGGCACCAGCACCTGGCCGGTTTGCGGATGAATGCGGTAGGGAATCTTTTCGGCGTCCAGCACCGCCATCATGTCGGCGCCGTTCACCTTCTCCTGCGCGCCGAACACCGGTTTGTAACTGGCGTCGTCGCGCCACAGCCACAGCGTCAGCAGCACGCTGAGCGCGATGGCCAGGATCACCATCGGCAGCAGATAGCGCCAGGCGTTGGCCGGCAGCAGGCGGCGGCCGGCCATTTTTTCTTGTACGGCGGCAAAGCCGCTACGCAATTGCTTGACCACGTCGTCTCCCGACTTACAGCTGCATCTTGATCAAGTCGTCGACGGCGCCGACCACCTTGTTGCGCACCTGCATCAGCATCGAAAAGGACAGGCTGGCCTCCTGGCTCATCAGCATCGCTCCCACCAAGTCATCGCTCTGGCCGCTGTCCACCTCGGTCATCTTGTCCGAGGCCAGGCGGTTCTGCTGGTCCACGTCGCGCACCGCCGACACCAGGGCCTGGCTGAAGCTTTGCGCAGGCGGCGCATCGTCGTGCGCGGGGCGCGGAGCCGCCATGGCTCCCTGCCCCAGGGTAGCCATCTCTCCCAGCAACTGGTTGCGGTCGGCATGGATCATCAAGCCCAGATTGGCGGCCATCACTCATCCTTAATCAACAGGTATCAAAACGCGGCGCGCCTGCTGCAGGCATCCGCCAGCAATGCTTACATGCAAGCTGGCGGATTTTAAACTCAACGCTTTATTACTCAGTCGGTATTTTTCACAATCGCAACCGTGAATTTTCCCCCTTTACCACCGGCGGACAGCCAGTAAGATGCACAGTCCCAGCAATTGCCGGGGACTGTCCGACTGTCCCCGACCACGAACGAATACCGCCATGCCCAAAGCCAAAATCGTTGCGCCGCAGGACGGCGTCCGCCTGCAGGCCTTGGATCTGCGAACCCTGGGACGCCCGATACATCTGTTGCCGCTATTCGAGCGCGCGCTGCAGCAAGAGCTGGGCGACTTCCTGGAGCGGGAACTGAACCGCCGCTACCACGCCGCGTTCCGCATCGCCGATCTGCGCCAGGCGCTGCCGGCCGGCGACGAGCGGCGTTGGCAATGGCACGCGCTGGGCGACTGGCAGCTGGGCAGCCACGTCGACCGCAGCCTGCTGTTGGGCATCCTCGATTACCGCTTCGGTGCCAGCGGCGCGCCCATCAGCGAAGAACTGCCGGCTGAAACCGAAACCGAACGCCGCCTGGCCCGCAACCTGGCCGAGCGGCTGCTGCCGCGGCTGGCCGCCGCCATCCGGCAACTGGACCAGACCCCGGCCTCCTCCGGCGACAAGCCGCGCCCCCTGCCCTTTGCAGGACAAGCCGCCTGGCAGCTGGAGATCGATCTCGCCGACGGCGACGCGTTGCGCGGCACGCTGCGCCTGCGCCTGGGCGCTTCTGCTTTCGAGGCGCTGTTGCAGCATCTGTCCGGACAACGCCCGCGGCTGGGCACCGGCCACGACCGCGGCGGCTTCCGCGACAAGCTGACGATGCGGCTGGATGCCCGTCTGCTGCAGCAGGAGCTGCCGCTGGGCGCCATCCTCGACCTGAAGCCCGGCGCCGTGCTGCCGGTGACGCTGCCGCCGCGGGCGGAAGTCTGCGTGCAGGGCGCGGCGCTGTTCAGCGCCCAAGTGGTGGAACGCCAGGGCAAGCTGTGCCTGAGCGGCTTTGCCGATACCGAATGACTCCCATCGCACTGGAAACACTACGCATGGACCTGAAACAAGATTTCGACCTGGACGGCATCCTGGACAGCCTGGAGCCGGAGGCCGCCCCGGCCGAAGCCGCCCGCGCGCCGCGCGACATGACGCCCTTTCTGCGCAAGATCCCGGTGAAGCTGACGCTGGAAGTCGGCAGCGCAGACGTCAGCCTGGCCGACCTGTGCCAGATCGGCGCGGGCTCGGTGATAGAGCTGGACAAGATCGCCGGCGAGCCGCTGGACATCAAGGTGAACGGCACCGTGATCGGCCGCGCCGAGGTGGTGGTGTCGGGCGACAACTACGGCCTGAGGGTGGTGGAGCTGAACGACCTGGAACTGGACAACCTGGCCTGATGAAACGGTACCGGCCTTACCTGCCCCTGCTGCTAGGCCTGGCGCTGGCCAGCCCCGCCGCCTGGGCCGACTCGCTGAAACTGCTGACCGCCACCTCCGGCGGCGCGGCGGTGGACTTCACCGTCAAGACCCAGATCCTGATCCTGATGACGGCGCTGGGCCTGCTGCCGGTGCTGGCGCTGATGATGACCAGCTTCACCCGCTTCGTCATCGTGCTGTCCTTGCTGCGCCAGGCGCTGGGCCTGCAGCAGGGCCTGCCCAACCGCCTGATCACCGGCGTGGCGCTGATCCTGACGCTGCTGGTGATGCGCCCGGTGGGCCTGCAGGTGTGGAACGAGGCGATGGTGCCGTTCGACGCGGACAAGATCACCATGCCGCAGGCACTGGAGATCGCCGCCAAGCCGGTCAGCCGCTTCATGTTGGCGCAAACCAGCAAGACCGCGCTGGCCCAGGTGGCCAAGCTGTCGGGCGAGGGCGACGTCGCCCGTCCGGAAGACCACGCCTTCACCGTCAAGCTGGCGGCTTTCGTGCTGTCCGAACTGAAAACCGCGTTCCAGATCGGCTGCATGCTGTTCATCCCCTTCCTGGTGATAGACCTGGTGGTGTCCAGCGTGCTGATGGCGATGGGCATGATGATGCTGTCGCCGCTGGTGATCTCGCTGCCCTTGAAGCTCTTGCTGTTCGTGCTGGTGGATGGCTGGTCGCTGACCGTCAACACGCTGGTGACCTCGATACAGGCCTACTGACAATGCGTAGCGAAAGCCCAAAGCCATGCTGACCCCGGACATAGCCGTCGACATCGTCAACGACAGCCTGCGCGTGGTGGTGACGCTGGTGGTGCTGCTGGTGCTGCCCAGCCTGATCGTCGGCGTGGTGGTCAGCCTGATCCAGGCCGCCACCCAGATCAACGAGCAAACGCTGTCCTTCCTGCCCCGTCTGCTGATCGTGCTGCTCACCATCGCGCTGGCCGGCCACTGGATCACCGGCTACTTGATGGACTTCTGCGTCGCCATGTTCCAGCGCGCCGCCAGCCAGGTGGGCTAGGCCATGAGCCAGGGCCTGTTCGCCCAGCTGCTAGAGCTGCTGCCGGCCATCTGGTGGCCGTTCTGCCGGCTGATCGCCGCCTTCAGCGTCGCGCCCTTCATCGGCGACGCCATGGTGCCGATGCGCGCCCGCATCGGCCTGGCGCTGCTGCTGGCAGTGGCCTGCATCCCCGGCATGCCCGCCCACTCGCCCATCGACCCCTTCTCGCTGCACGGCGTCGCCGCCAGCCTGGAGCAGGCGGTGATAGGCCTGCTGTTCGGCTTCGCCTTCCAACTGACCCTGTCCATCCTGTCGCTGCTGGGCTTCATGCTGTCGTCGCAGATGGGCCTGTCGATGGCGGTGATGAACGATCCCGGCAACGGCAACAGCTCGGACGTGGTGTCCAACCTGCTCTACCTGCTGGCGGCGATGCTGTTCTTCGCCATGGACGGCCATCTGGTGCTGGTGCAGGTGGTGTACGCCAGCTTCCGCGCCTGGCCGCTGGGCGGCGGCATTCCGCAGGCGGCGCTGCCAGTGCTGGCGGGCAGCGTCAGCTGGGTGATGGCCGCCGCGGTGGCGCTGGCGTTGCCGGTGGTATTCGCCACCTTCCTGGTGCAGGCCGGCTTCGGCATGATCAACCGGGTGGCGCCGGCGCTGAACCTGTTTTCCCTGGGCTTTCCAGTGGTGACGCTGTTCGGCCTCTCCACGCTGACCCTGCTGATGCAGGTGCTGCCGCCGCAATACCTGAGCCTGAGCGAGCAGACGCTGCGCCTGCTGGACCGCCTGCTGGAGATGGGCCATGGCTGAGGCGCAGCGCGGCGACAAAACCGAAAAAGCCACCCCGCAGCGGCTGCGCAAGGCGCGCGAGCAGGGCCAGGTGCCGCGCTCCAAGGACCTGGCCGCCGCGCTGGGCCTGATCCTGGCGCTGAAGCTGATGTTCTGGCTGGCGCCGGATTGGCTGAACGATTTTCGCGAGTTGTTCGCGCTGGCTTTCGCTCCGCTCGCCAGCCAGGGCGCGCTGGAGAACGGCTGGTCCAAGCTGTTTGGCGGCACCTTGCTGTTATTGCTGAAAATGCTGGCGCCGCTGGCGCTGATACCCACCACGATGCTGTTGATCAGCTTCTTCCCCGGCGGCTGGGTATTCGTGCTGAACCAGCTCAGCCCCAAGTTCGAGCGGATGAATCCGCTGGCCCACCTGTCGCGGCTGGCCTCACCCAAACACGCCAGCGAAATCGCCAAATCCATCGCCAAGGCGCTGCTCTTGGGCTGGTTGCTGTACCGTATCGCCTCCGCCGCGCTGCAGGACTTCTTCGCCCTGCACGGCATGCCGCTGCTGCCCACGCTCTCCGGCGCGGCCGACCTGCTGCTGTCCTGCCTGCTGCAGCTTGCCGCGGTGTTCCTGCTGTTCGCGCTGGCCGACCTGCCGCTGCAGGTCTACCTGTTCATGAAGCAGCAGAAGATGAGCAAGCAGGAAATCAAGGAGGAATACAAGAACACCGAAGGCCGGCCCGAGGTGCGCCAGCGCATCCGCCAGCTGCAGCAGCAACTGGCGCAGCGCGGCGTGCGCAAGGCGCTGCCCGGCGCCGACGTCATCATCGTCAACCCCAGCCACTACGCGGTGGCGCTGAAATACGACGAAGACCGCGCCGAGGCGCCGTTCATCATCGCCAAGGGCGTGGATGAAATGGCGCTCTACATCCGCCAGCTGGCGGAAGAAATGGAAATCGCCGTGCTGCCGCTGCCGCCGCTGGCGCGCGCGGTTTACCACACCACACAGGTCAACCAGCAGATCCCCGCGCCGCTGTACCGCGCGGTGGCGCAGGTGCTGACCTATGTCTTGCAACTCAAGGCTTTCCAGACGGGTAGCCGCCGCAACCGGCCGATATTGCCGGAGCTGGCGGTGCCGCAGGAACTGTCCGATCCCAAGCCCGCATCATGAACTCGCTGACCCGACTCCTGGCCGACATCGGCCGCCACAAGCTTGCCGCCCCGCTGTTCCTCCTGGCCATCCTGGCGATGGTGATGCTGCCCCTGCCGCCGCTGGCGCTGGACATGCTGTTCACCTTCAACATCGTGCTGGCCATCATCGTGATCCTGGTCAGCGTGTCGGCGCGGCGGCCGCTGGACTTTTCGGTGTTCCCCACCATCATCCTCGCCACCACGCTGATGCGGCTGTCGCTGAACGTCGCGTCCACCCGGGTGGTGTTGCTGCACGGCCATGAGGGCACCCATGCCGCCGGGCGGGTGATCGAGGCCTTCGGCAATGTGGTGATAGGCGGCAACTTCGTGGTCGGCATGGTGGTGTTCGTCATCCTGATGATCATCAACTTCATGGTGGTGACCAAGGGCGCCGAGCGCATTTCCGAAGTGTCGGCCCGCTTCACGCTGGACGCGCTGCCGGGCAAGCAGATGGCGATAGACGCCGACCTCAACGCCGGCCTGATCAACCAGGAGCAGGCGCAGCAGCGCCGCCGCGACATCGCCACCGAGGCCGACTTCTACGGCGCGATGGACGGCGCGTCCAAGTTCGTCCGCGGCGACGCCATCGCCGGCATCCTGATCCTGATCATCAACCTGTTCGGCGGCGTGGCCATCGGCGCGCTGATGCACGGCCTGTCGGCCGGCGACGCCTTCCGCCAGTACGCGCTGATGACCATAGGCGATGGCCTGGTGGCGCAGATTCCAGCGCTGCTGCTCTCCTCCGCCGCCGCCATCATCGTCACCCGCATCAGCGACGACGGCGACATGCAGCAGCAGGTGGGCAGCCAGATGCTGGCCTCGCCGACGGTGCTGATGAGCGCGGCCGGCATGATGCTGGTGCTGGCCATCATCCCCGGCATGCCCTGGCCCACCTTCCTGGGCTTCGCGGCGCTGCTGGCCTACGTGGCCTGGCGCATGCACGCCCGCCGTCCGGTGGCGGCAAATACCCTGAACCAGGCAGCAGTCAAGTCCGCCATCCAGGGCGAAGCGGAAATCGAGCTGGAATGGAGCACCCTGCCCTATGCCGACACCCTGGGCATTTCCCTGGGCTACCGGCTGGTGGCGCTGCTGGACCAGAACCAGGGCGCGCCGCTGGTCAAGCGCGTCAAGGGCGTGCGCCAGAGCCTGTCCGAGCAGATGGGCCTGTTGCTGCCGACTGTGAACCTGCGCGACGACCTGCGGCTGAAGCCATCGCAATACGCGATACAGCTGTCCGGCAACACGATGGCCGAGGCCGAAGTCTATTCCGACCGGCTGATGGCCATTCCCTCCCCGGAAGTCTACGGCGAGATTGACGGCATCCCCGGCATAGACCCGGCCTTCAACATGCCGGTGACATGGATAGTTCAGGCGGACAAGAGCAAGGCGCTGGGCCTGGGCTACCAGGTGGTGGACTGCGCCAGCGTGATGGCCACCCATCTGAACAAGGTGATGCGCGAGCATCTGTCCGAGTTGTTCCGCCACGACGACGTGGTGGCGCTGGGCGAACGGCTGACCGCGCTGTCGCCCAAGCTGGGCGCGGCGCTGGCCGCGGCGCTGCCGCCGGTGCAGCAATTGAAGGTGTACCGCCAGTTGCTGCAGGATCATGTCTCGCTGAAGGACATCGTGCCGGTAGCCAGCGCGCTGTTGGAAGCCAGCGAAACCACCAAGGACCCGATCATGCTGGCCGCCGAAGTGCGCTGCGCGCTCAAGCGCCAGATCATTCAGGGCATCGCCGGCCCGCGCGATGAGATCCGCGCCTTCAACCTGTCGGCCGATCTGGAAAACCTGCTGCTCTCCGCGCTGAGCCAGGCGCAGCAAACCGGCAAGCCGCAGCTGGACAGCTTCCCGATCGATCCCAATGTGCTGCAGCAGCTACAGGCCAATATGCCAGTGATCCGCGACCAGATGAAGCAGCAGGGCCAGGCGCCGGTGCTGCTGGTGATGCCGCAGATCCGCCCGCTGTTGGCGCGCTACGGCCGGCTGTTCGCCCCCGGCCTGCACGTGCTGTCCTACAACGAGGTGCCGGAAAACCGCCAGGTCAGCCTGACTGGCACCCTAGGCTGACGCAGTCGCATGCCGCGCGCCAGGCCGTTCGGTCTGGCGCCATACTCCCGTGTGCCAACCGGCAACACATCCCCGTCCACCGCCTGCCGTACCGACAATACGCGTCAAGTATTTTCACTGGGTGCAAAATATATGCATGTACTTTTTCGCATGTTGTGAAAATGCAAATGCATGTTTCGCAAATTAAGAAAATCTGCAAAATCTGACATTTTACCCAACCATGTCGGACGCATGAGTGCTAGCATCCCATATATGAATATCATGTGACGGCATAAAGCTTATGGCAAACCCGAAAACCGCCAACCAGATCATCTGCGACAACATCCGCAACCAGCTGGAGCAATTCCGCTGGCCCGAGGCGCAGCAAGCCGGCCTGGTGGAACAAATTCTCGGTCTGAGCACCTCCCAGGCTTACCGCAAGCTCAATGGCAGCAGCCCATGGCAACTGTCCCAGGTGGAAAGGCTGGCGCAATACTTCAACGTCCCCACCTCCAACCTGCTGGTCGATCATTCGCAGCAGGATGGCCAGAGCCCGGTCGACAATGAGCTGATCCCGGCCATCTTGCACCTGAACAACCACAGCGGCGAAGCCCATTGCTGGATCCAGCTGGGCGAGCCGCTGGCCGACGACTCCTGCTCGCCGCTGCTGCTGGCCAAGCGCCTGCACGATTGCTGGCACGTTTTCCCCGGCACCCAGTTCGATTGCGAGGATGGCTACGAAGTGACCTACCTGACCATCCGCCCGCCCAAGCGCGCCAACACCAAGCGCCTGCTGGTGGCGGTGCTGGACGACCAGGACGCCGACCTGCTGTCGGCGATCCTGGTGCAGCAAGGCCTGTTCGCGCTGCCCTACCACCATCCGCAGGACCTGCTTGAGGCGCTGCCGCAGGAGAACTTCGACGCCTTCGTGCTGGACTGGGTGCTGGGCGAACCGATCAACTGCATGGACGTGATAGAAACCATCCGCCGCCAAACGCCCAACGTGCCCATCGTGGTGCTGACCGGCTACGCGCTGGAGCATGAAAGCGAACTGTCCAAGGCGCTGCAGATGCGCGGCGTCTACTACATCGGCAAGCCGACGCCGGGCTCCATTCTGGCCTTGCAGATCAAGAACATGGTCACCAACGGACTGGAACACGCATAATCTGACGGCGCCGGCGGCAACGCAAACAGGCTCCCGAAGGAGCCTGTTTTCTTATGCGCGCGGTGCCTTTCTACAAAGGTAGTTCACCCAGCGCGGCCCTCAGCGCGTCGCCGTCGAAAGGCTTGGCCAGCCGGGCGGCGAACCAGGCGGCGCGCACATCGGCGAACTCGTCGGGATTGGCGCTCATCGCCAGCATCAACGGCCGCTGCGGCTGCTTGCGCGCCAGCTCCGCCAGACGATAGCCGCTTTCCTCGCCCAACTGCATGTCGAGCAGCAGGATATCGAAACGTTGTCTGGCCAGGCAATCGGCCGCCTGGGTCAGGGTGGAAGCGCAGGCGATCTGGAAGCCCTCCTGCGCCAGCAGCGCCCCCAGCGACGCGCGTATCACCTCGTCGTCGTCCACCAGCAGCAAGCTGCGGCTGGCCGTCGCCTCCAGCACCTCGCGCATCGGAAGGCGCACGGTGAAAGCGGTGCCGACGCCCACCGTGCTATCCAATTCGATGCAACCGCCAAACAAGCGCACCAGCTCCTTGACGATGGACAGGCCAAGGCCGCTGCTGCCGGGACGGCGGTTGCGCCCCTGGCTGAACGGCTGGAATACGCGCTGCCGGTCCTCTTCGGCGATGCCGATGCCGCTGTCGCTGACCTGCAGCCACAATTCGAGATGGTCCTGGCACATCTGGCCGCGCGCCCTCACCAAGACCTCGCCCTGATCGGTATAGCGGATGGCGTTGGACACCAGATTGCCGACAATCTGGCGCAGACGGATTTCGTCCATCAACACCATCTCCGGCAAGGCTTGGCTCTCGTAACGCAGTTTCAACCCCTTGGAGTCGGCCAGCGGCTGCATCACATCGATCACGGTGCGCAGCACATGCGCCGGCCTCATCCGGCCCGGATTGAGCCGCAGCTGCATGTTCTTGATTGCCGAGACATCCATGATGTCGTGCACCTGGGTCGCCAATTGCGCCATCCCGGCCTTCAGCCGCTTGAGCGCCAGCTGCGCCGGGCCCTGCGGCAGCACCGCCGGCTCCACCAGCTCGATGCACATCTGCATCGATTGCAGCGGCGAGCGGATTTCATGCCCCAGCGTGCCGAGGAAGGTGGTGCGGTCGAGTTCCAGCGCCACGGTGGCCTGATGCGCGACCCGCTCCTGCTCGAGCAGCGATTGGCGCGCCTCGGCCAGATCCTTGACCTCGCGATAGCGCATCAGCATCAGCAACACGCCGCAGATGCCGCCGCACAACACCAGCTGCAATATCAGCATCTGCGAGCGCTGGCTGGCCAGCGCGCTGCTGCGCGCCACCCGGGCCGACACCTCGGCCTCCCGGGTCTGCACCGCGAAATTGGCCAGCACCGGCCGCAGCGCATCAATGCGCACCACCATCTTGCGCGCCTGCGCCGGCGTAAGGTCTTGCCAGGCCTTGTCGCGCAACAGCGGGCCGAGCGCGCCGACCAGCGCGTCGAAGCCGCCCACCTGGCTGAGCAAGCGGTGCACCAGCACGCTGTTGGGCGCCTCGAACACCTGATAGCGGCTTTGCAGCACCTGCAATTGCTGCTGCAAGTCCGGAAACTGCTTTTCGTCGGCGGCATAGCCTATCAACTCGGCGCGCGTCCTCTCCAGCTCGACATGCAGCTGGGCCACGGTCCAGTACTGCTGCTCGCTCTTGCCGTTGCCTATCAGCGCCTCGCTGGCGCGGTCCATCCGGTAGAAGTTCCAGCAAGCGGCCAGCAGCAACAACAGCAACGACAGCACCAGCCACCACGGCGCCTGGATGTATTTGCCGATCCGGGAGCGCCTCACATCACCTCCATGGCTTCCACCTGCCACACCAGCTTGGCGTCCAGCGGCGGCCCCTTATCGGCATCGGACATGTCGGACAACGGATACATCAGCCATAGCGGTCCGTAATGCGCGACATCAAAGGGCTTGTTGTCGATGCGCCGCGCCAGCACCACCTTGCCGCGCACCAGTTCGGCTACGGAAATATCGTAGCGGTAATAATTGATCGCCAGCACCCGCACCGTGGCGCCCTTGGCATCCACCCTGGCCAGGATATCGCGCACCAGCGGACCGCTGAAGGTCACCGAGGGCGTCCAGCTGGTCGTCGTGGTGAAACTGACCTGCCGCATGCGGGCCAGATCGCTGTCGCGGAACTGATAGACGCCGCGTTTGGCATCGGTGAATCGTCCGATTTTTCCGGACACCGTCAGCACCACCGGATCCGCATTGGCCAAAGCGCAAGCGCTCAAGAACAGGCCTATCAACACCCACAAGGCCTTTCGCATAGCCATCCCCATCGTCACGCGTAAAAATGGCCAATTATATTCATCCATCGGGGCAGACAACCAGCCTTGCATGGACAAATAAATCCCTGCGCCGGCAAGCCGGCGCATTTTGGCCACCGCCAAATGCAAAAAAGCCAGTGGAATACCCACTGGCTTGCGTTGCGGCGGCCTGCGCCGCCGCCATCCACGATTACTGCAGCAGGGACATGGCCAGGCTGTTCATGCTGCCGCTTTGCTTCAGCATCGAAGTGCTGGCTTGCATCAGCATTTGCTTGGCGGTCATGCTGGAGCTTTCGTTGGCGTAGTCGGTGTCCATGATGCGGCCCTTGGCGGCCAGGGTGTTGTTGTTGACGTTGGACAGGTTGTTGATCACGTGGTCCAGACGGTTGGAGTTGGCGCCCAGGGCGGAACGCACGCTGCCAACGCTGTCCATAGCGGTGTTCAGGGTATCGATGATGGCGGCGGGCGTGCCGGCGGTCAGACCGGTGATTTCAGTGCCGGCCTTGGTCGGGTCCTTGTAGGTGCCCGAAGCGGCGGTCAGGCCGGTGTCCAGCGCGGTCATCTGGGTGGACAGGTCGACAGCCATGGTCTCGGAGGAGCTGGCGCCAATTTGGAAGCTCACGGCGGCGGCCATCTTGCCGCCCTTCAGCAGCTTTTCGCCGCCGAAAGTGGTGTTGCCCATGATGTTGCCCAACTCCTTGCCCAGCGCGTCGAATTCGGACTGCATCGCGGTCTTGTCGTTGGCGGTGGAGGTGCTGCTGGCGCCTTCGGTGGCCAGGTCCTTCATCCGTTGCAGGATGTTGGTCACTTCGCTCAGCGCGCCTTCGGCGGTCTGCATCATGGAAATGCCGTTTTGGGCGTTCTTCATCGCTACGGTCATGCCGCGGCTTTGCGCGTCCAGACGGGTGGCGATCTGCAGGCCGGCCGCATCGTCCATGGCGGAGTTGATACGCAGGCCGGTGCCCAGGCGCGTCATCGAGGTCGACAGCGCGTTCTGGGTGGAGTTCATGTTGGACTTGGTGTTCAGTGCGGCGATATTGGTGTACAGGCTCAGCATGGTCATGCTCCGTCTAGGTTGGTCGAAACCGGCATCAGCTGCCGTTACCCACACAAGGCGGCCATCGGGTCGAACAACTTAACTGCAACAACTTGTGAATAATCACGGCACTTTTCCAGAACGAAATGCCAGCCATGCGCAATGGCAACTACAATGCATACAGACAAGATGATCCAGTATCATCACTCACCGGACAGGGAGGGCATCAATCATGAACGCTCAAGTGAATCCCTTTCTGTTTGAGAGCGCGACACTCACCCATCTGCCCAACTACGGCGCCATCAACACCACCCAACTGGCCGGCTATCTCTCGGTCGGCGACGCCGCTGGCGGCTGGCTGTATTTCTGGTTCAGCGAAGCCAGCATCAATCCGGAACAAGCCCCGCTGCTGCTATGGGTCAACAGCCACCCGGTCGAGAACGCGCTGTTCAACCTGTTCGACGAGCACGGTCCCTACCTGCTGGACGCCAATGGCCGGGTATACAGCAATCCCTTCAGCTGGCACCACCATGTCAATTACCTGATCATCGACCAGCCGCTCGGCAATGGCCTGTCGTTTTCCACCCATCCGCGCTACCTGCCGGACAATTACGACGAGGCGGCCCAGCAGCTGTACCACGCGCTGCAGGAGTTTCTGCTGCGCTGGCCCTGCTACCGCCAGCAGGACTTCTATCTGTTCGGCTGCGGATCGGCCGGCCACACCATCGCCCGCCTGGCCAGCTCGATACTGGACGGCAACGGCTATGGCCAGCCGGAAGTGCGGCTGAAGGGGCTGGGGCTGGGCAATGGCCAGATTTCGCCGCAGATCCAGTTGCCCAGCTATATCGAATACGCCTACCAGCACCGGCTGATCAATCTGGAGGAGAAGCACCGCGCGCTGGAGATGCTGCAGGATTTTTCCCTGGCCCAGGCCTCGCCGATACCGCTGCGGCGCGCGCAAGCCAGCCGGATCGCCACTGCGATTGAAAACTACATCCAGCAATGCTCCGGCCGCGACAAGCACGATATCCGCCAACCGCCCGGCAACCATCGGCAGCGCCTCGGCGAATACCTGGCCAAGCCCGCAGTGCAGCAAGCGCTGCATATCGACCCGCGCTCGCGCAACGAGTTGCAGACGATGCCGCAGCAGTTGCTGGACGCTTCCTGGCTGGACGATTCCGCCCACCTGTTCCCGCGCCTGCTGGACCAGCTCAAGGTATTGCTCTATCACGGCGAGTACTGCATGGAGGGCAACTACCTGGGCATGGACGTCTGGCTCAACAACCTGCTGTGGTCGAAGGCCTCGAACTTCCGCCAGCAGAAGCGCCAGTCCTGGCGGCCGTACGGCCTGGCCGCCGGCCTGATCCGGCAGCACCAGCAGCTATCGCAGGTGATCATCCAGAACGCCGGCCTGCGGGCGGCGCGGGATCAACCCGCCATCGTGCTGGCCATGCTGCGCGATTTCCTGCAGAACGGCGCGGAAAACCCTGGGGCCGCCGGCGAGCCCGCCAGCTGATTCCGGCGGCGCGGGCGGCAGGAATCGCGCCGCCCCGCCATCACGACCTCCGCCGCGGAACAATCGCTCTAGGCCGGAATGCGGCGCAGATTGAGGCTGGCCGGAATGCGGATATCAGCTTCAGCCAAAGGCTCGCCGTGCAGCAGGGCCAGCACTTGCCCCAAGCTGGCCTCGGCCAGCGCCTGGCTATCCTGGCGGATGGCGTCTATCGGCAACGGCAGGCAATCGAGCAGCGGATGATCGTCGAAAGTCAGCAGGTATTGCGGCGCCTGCCGCATCCGGTGCCGCTCGCGGATGAAGGACAACACGCCCTCCAGCAGGGTGATGGAGGCGGTGAACAAGGCCTGCGGATAGCGGCCATGACGCTGATGCCAATCGCGCATCAGCCGGTAGCCGGACTCGCGCTGGAAATCCCGCTCCGCCACCCAGTCCGGCGGCGGTTGAATGCCCTGCCCCCGCAACGCCTGATGATAGCCGGACAGGCGCTCGCGGCTGGCCGACAGGCCGGGCTGGCCGCCAAAATACGCCAGTTCGCTCACGCCCTGCGCCAATAACGGCGCCAGCAGCCTGGCCACGCTGTCGGCCGCGTCGGTGACTGCGGACGGAATGCCGCTGCCGGGAATATGGCGGTCGGCGAACACCAGCGGCAGCCGGCTGGTCCACGGCTGATAACGCTGCGCCTCGCCGCTGCACGGCACCACGATCATGCCGTCCACCTGGCGAGCCGCCAATTGGCCGATGCCGGCGCTTTCGCGTTCCGGATCCTCGTCGCTGGTCACCATCAGCAGCTGATAGCCGCGCGCGCGGCAGCCGTTCTCCAGCGCCTGCGCCAATGCGGCGTGGGTGGAGTTGGTCAGGTCAGGAATCACCAGACCAACGCTGCTGCTGCGCCGGCTGCGCAGGCTGCGCGCCTGTTGCGAGGGATTGAAATGCTGCTCGCGCGCCACCTGCTCCACCTTGTCCACCGTTGCCTGCGAAATGCGGTAGCGCCCGGCGTGGCCGTTGAGCACCATGCTGGCGGTGGTGCGCGACACGCCGGCCAATTGGGCGATGTCGTCTATGGTGAGGCGTTTGAAGCTGCTCATGGCATGGCGTGCGGAGGCGAAAGAAAAAGCATGATAAACGCAATCCGGCAAAACGGGGCCCGAGCCATCCGGCCGGTCCCGCCTGCCCTGTCGCGGCTTACTGTTTGACCAGATTCAGCGGCACCGGGATGAACCGGTCGACCTTCTGGCCGTCCATCAGCCGCTTGGCGGTCTGCACGCCGTACTGGCCGATCAGCGCCGGCTGCTGCTGCACCGTGGCGGACATCGCGCCAGCCTTCACCGCGGCCACCGCGTCAGGCGTGGCGTCGAAGCCCACCACCACCACATTCTTCAGGCCCGCAGCCTGAATCGCCTTGAGCGCGCCCAACGCCATCTCGTCGTTATGGGCGAACACGCCCTGGATATCCTTGTTGCCCTGGATGATGTTCTCCATCACCGCCAAGCCCTTGGCACGGTCGAAATCCGCCGGTTGCTTGGCTAGCAGCTTGACGCCTTCCTTCTTGTCCACCACCTGATGGAAGCCCTCGCCGCGCTCGCGGGCGGCGGAGGAGCCGGCGATGCCCTCCAGCTCGACCACCCGGCCCTTGCCGCCCAGCTTGCCCAGCAGGTACTGGCCGGCCATCATGCCGCCGGCGATATTGTCCGAGGCGATGTGGGCGCTGACTTCGGCGCCGTTGACGCTGCGGTCCAGCGATACCACCTTGATGCCCTTAGACGTCGCCTCCTTCACCACATTGGCGGCGGCGGCGGAGTCGGTGGGATTGATCAGGATCACGCTCACCTTTTTCTGGATCAGGTCTTCCACGCTGGCCTGCTGCTTGGCCGGATCGTCCTGGGCGTCCACCGTGATCAGGTTGACGCCCTCCTTCTTGGCCTCGGCGGCGGCGCCGTCGCGCAATTCGACGAAGAACGGGTTGTTGAGCGTGGATACCGCCAGACCGATGCTGGCCTTGCCGTCGGCGGCCGGCGCGCCGGCCTCGCTGCTGCCCGGCCCCTGCTTGGAGCAAGCGGCGATGCCGAGGGCCAGCGCGCTGGCCAGCAGCGGGGTGAGAATGCGTTTCATGCCAAGACTCCCTGAGAAATAGACAGATTGCACTGCGGATGGCGGCCAAAGCCGCCGGACTTATTTCTTGTTGCTGCGGTCAAGCAGCACCGCCAGCAGGATCACCGCGCCCTTGATCACTTGCTGGTAGAACGACGATACCCCCAGCAGGTTAAGGCCGTTGTTGAGCACGCCTATCAACAGCGCGCCGATCAGCGTGCCGAAGATCCAGCCGCGGCCGCCGGTCAGGCTGGTGCCGCCCAGCACCACCGCGGCGATGGCGTCCAGCTCGTAGCCGGTGCCGGCAGTGGGCTGCGCGGAGTTGAGGCGCGAGGTCAGCACCACGCCGGCCATCGCCGACATCGCGCCGGAGGCGGTGTACACCCACAGCTTGATGCGGTCCACCTTCACGCCGGACAACCGCGCCGCGTCCTCGTTGCCGCCGGTGGCGTACAGATGGCGGCCGAACACCGTCTTCTTCAGCGCAAACCAGAACACGGCGAACATGATCAGCATCCATACCACCGGCACCGGCACCAGGCCGGCGACATAGCCGCCGCCCAGCATGGCGAAGGCATCGCTCTGGAAGCCGGTGATCGGACTGCCGTTGGAGAATACCAGCGCCAGGCCGCGCAATATGGTCATGGTGGCCAGCGTGGCGATGAACGGCGCCACCTTGCCCTTGCTGATGATCAGGCCGTTGAACAGGCCCATCGCCGCGCCGGCCAGGATGCCCAGCAGCGTGGACAGCATGGGATCGACTCCGGCCTGCATCAGACTGGCGGCGGTGACCGAGGACAATGCCAGGATGGAGCCGACCGACAGGTCGATGCCGCCCAGCAGGATCACCAGCGTCATGCCGAAGGCGATCAGCGCGTTGATCGAAACCTGGCGCATCACGTTGAGCAGGTTGTTGACGGTGAGGAAGTCCGGGCTCATCACGGACAGGCCGACGGCGACCGCGACCAGGGCGATGAAGGGGCCCAGGCGTTGCAGGGTGGCTTTCTGGTTGGGAGTCATCATGGTTCCGTATCTTTGCTTCTTGTTCTGCCGGACGATCAGCCGGCGGCGCCGGTGGCCGCCGCCATCAGGGTTTCCTGCGTGCAGCCGGCGGCATCGAAAATGCCGGCCTGGCGGCCTTCGCGCAATACCAGGATGCGGTTGCTCAGCGCCAGCACTTCCGGCAGCTCCGACGACACCATCACGATGGCTACGCCGGCCGCCGCCAGCTGGTTGACGATGTGGTAGATCTCGGCCTTGCCGCCGACATCCACGCCGCGAGTGGGCTCGTCCAGCAGCAGCACCTTGGGCGGCCGCGCCAGCCATTTAGCAAACACCACTTTCTGCTGGTTGCCGCCGGATAGGGCTTTCACGTCCAGTTCCGCGTCGCGGGCGCGAATGCGCAGCTGCGCGATCAGGCCATCCACCGCCCGGCGCTCGGCGGCGGCGTCCACCACGCCCAGCCGGGCATATTGCGAGAGGTGCACCAGAGTGGCGTTCTCGCGCAGCGACATCCCCAGCACCAGACCCTTGCTCTTGCGGTCTTCCGGCACGAAAGCCAAGCCGGCGGCGATGGCCTCCGCCGGCGAGCCAGCCGCCAGCGGCTGGCCATCCAGGCTGACGCTGCCTTCGCAGCGGCGCTTGGCGCCGAACAGCGTCTTGAGGATGTCGCTGCGGCCCGAGCCCATCAGCCCGGCGATGCCCAGCACCTCGCCGGCGCGCGCATCGAAGCTGATGCCCGAGATCATGTCCTCGTCGGCCAGATTTTCCACCTTCAGCCTCACCTCGCCGGGAACGGCTTCGCGCTTCGGGTAGCGGTCGCCGATCTCGCGCCCCACCATCATCCGCACCACTTCGTCGAAATCGGTGGCGGCGATGGCGCGCTCGCCGACGAAACAGCCGTCGCGCAGCACGCTGATCCGGTCGCAGATGCGGAAAATCTCCTCCATCCGGTGCGAGACGTAGACGATGGCCACACCCTGCCGCTTCAGCTGGCGCATCAGGCCGAACAGGGTGTCGATCTCGCGCTCGGTCAACGCCGCGGTGGGCTCGTCCATGATCAGCACCCGGGCATCGAGCGCCAGCGCCTTGGCGATCTCCACCATCTGCTGCTGGCCGATGGACAGGCTGCCGGCCTCGGCGTCCGGACTGATCCCGCCTGCGTCCAGCGCCTCCAGCCGCGCCCGCACCTCGCGGCGCATCGCGGCGAAGTCGATCATGCCGAAGCGCGACGGCTCGCGCCCCAGGAACAGGTTTTCCATCACCGACAATTGCGGGATCAGGTTCAGCTCCTGGTGGATGATGGCGATGCCGGCGGCCTCGGCCGCCGCGGTGTCGGGCAACGCCAGCGGCTTGCCGTCCAGCAGGATCTCGCCTGCGTCGGCCAAGTGCACGCCGCTGAGGATTTTCATCAACGTGGACTTGCCGGCGCCGTTCTCCCCCATCAACGCGTGGATTTCGCCGCCCGCCAGATTGAATTCCACATTTTCCAGCACCTTGACCGGGCCGAAGGCCTTGCAGATGCCGCGCATGGTCACTTGCATCGCCGCCACCTCAGAAGATCACGCCGGAGTGCAGGATCACATTGGCATAGGGCGTGCACTCTCCGGTGCGGATCACCGCCCGCGCCGCCAGGCAACGCTGCTTGAACTCCTCATGACTGACGAAGTCCAGCGCCACGCCTTGCTGCGCGATGGCTTCCGCCTGCGCCAGCACCGCCGGATTATGCTGGCGGCACTCGATGGCGAACACCGCGCGCTCGCACTGGAAATCCGCCAGGATGCTGTCCAGCACGGCGGCGAAACCCGGCTGGCCCAATTGCAGCGCCAGATCGATGCACTCGACGCCGGGCGGAATGGGCAGGCCGCAATCGGCTATCACCAGGCTGTCGGTATGGCCCATGCCGGCCAGGATGCGGGCGACGTCGCGGTTCAGATGGCCGTGCTTTTTCATGGCTGCCGCTCCAGGAAAGCGTCCAGCTCGGCCAGCGTGGGCATGCCGCCTTGCGCGCCGTGGCGGGTGACCGACAAGGCGCCGGCGGCAGCGGCGCGGCGCACCGCCAGCGGCAGGCCCAACGGCAGGAACGTGGCCAGCGCGCCGTTGAAGGTGTCGCCGGCGCCGGTGCTGTCGACCGCCTCCACCGCGAAACCGGGCTGGTGCAGCAGCTTGCCGCGCATCATCGCGTAATAGGCGCCATGGCGGCCGTGGGTCATCACCAGCTTGCCCGGCTGCTCCACCAGCAAAGCCCGCCAGTCGGCGTCGGGTTGCGCCAGCATGGTGAGGAATTCATGTTCATTCGGCGTCAGCAGCGCGATCTGCGCCAGCAGCGCTTCCGGCAACGGGATGGCCGGCGCCGGGTTCAGCAGCAGCGGCTTGTCGTGGCGCGCCGCCAGCATCGCGGCGTGCTGCACGGTTTCCAGCGGAATTTCCAGCTGGGTCAGGATCACATCGGCATCGATGAACGCCTGCTCGGCGGCGTCCAGATGGGCGGGCTGCAACAGGTGGTTGGCGCCGGGCACCACCAGGATGGCGTTGTCGCCGCCGGCCACGGTAATGACGGCGATGCCGGTGGCGGCCTCCACCGAGTGCAGGCAAGCGGTGTCCACGCCCTCACGCTGCAGGTGCTGACGCAATTCCGCGCCGAAAGCGTCGTTGCCGACGCAACCCAGCAGCGCGACTTGCGCGCCCAGCCTGGCGGCGGCCACCGCCTGGTTGGCGCCCTTGCCGCCGGGATAGGTGGCGAAGCCCTCTCCCATCAGCGTTTCCCCAAGCCTGGGCAACTTCCCGGCGGAAACCACCAGGTCCATATTGATACTGCCGATGACCAGCACCCGAGTCATGCAACCCTCCCTGTACCTTCGCTACATCACGGCGCGAAAGCGGAAAAATTCTAGCTAAAACGTAATCAGCACTAAGTTATAACAGAGTTCCGGCCCGGCAAGGAAGAGGTTTCCGCCAAAAATGTAGTGAATGAACTACATAGTTCCACATGAAAATATCTGCACCAATCCATTCAGTCCGCGCCGCCCATCGCAGGCGCCGCGCCGCGGCGCTGAGTAAGCCGCCGGCAAATATGGGATGATGGCGAGCTAAGCAGCAAAGTCGGATAGCATACACGGAGACACCATGGACATGAGTTGGCAGCAGTTGATCGATCTTTACTGGAGCGCGGCGAAATGGCAGGTCAACCTGCTGATAATGGGCAACCTGCTGGGCGGCCTGTGCCTAGGCAGCCTGCTGGGTTATGAGCGCTGGTACAACGGCCGCGCCGCCGGCATGCGCACCTATGGCTTGGTATGCATGGCCTCGACCGCGGCAATCAGCATCATCGGCTATTCCGGTTTCTGGTACGGCGGGCATAATCCGGACACGGTGCATGGCGACATGACGCGGGTGGCGCAAGGGGTGCTCACCGGCATAGGCTTTCTGGGCGCCGGCATGATAATGAAGGAAGGGCTGAGCATCAGCGGCCTGACTTCGGCCGCCTCGGTATGGATGTCTTCGGTAATAGGCATTCTGCTGGGCGTGGGCTTTTACGCCGCCGCCATCGCGCTGACCTTGCTGTGCATGGCGTTCGTGGTGGTGGTGAACCGGATTGAGCACATCCTGCCGCGCCGGCTCAGCCTGTTCATCACCATCAGGCTGATGCCCGACCACAACTGGACGGTGGAGACGCTGGAGCAGCGGCTGGCGCGGTCCGGCCTGCTGCTGCACGACGAGAGCATCAGCATCAGGGCAGATCAGGCCGGCACCGTGTGGAACTTCATGATCTCGGCGCAGAACCGCCGCACCTTCATCAGCGTAGTGGATCTGGCGCGCGACATCATGGCCGCCGACCACATCCAGGAACTGGACATCCAGCCGGCGCGCAACTGATGCCTTACACCGCCACGCCCGGCGGCGGCTGATCGTGGCTTTGCGCCATCGACTGGTGCGGCAGCTCCAGATAGCTTTTCGACTGCATCTCGGTCAACCGGCTGGCGGTGCGGAAAAACTCCCCCGCCTGCAGGCCTTCGGTGTAGATCTCTTCCGGCGCGGCGGCCGCCGAGGCGATCAGCTTGACGCGGTTGTCGTAGAACACGTCCACCAGCCAGGTGAAGCGGCGCGCCACCGAAGCCTGCTTTGCGGTCAATCTGGGGATGCCGGACAGGAACACCGTGTGGTAGCCGCTGGCGATTTCCAGATAGTCGGTCTGCGCGCGCGGGCCGTCGCACAGTGCGGCAAAATCGAACCAGATCACCCCCGGCGACATCCTTTTCACCGGAATGCTGCGCCCCAGCACCGTGATCTCACCCTGCTTCAACTGGGGGCCGGTGCTGACGCGCCGGAACAGCTGCATCATTTTTTCCCCGTTCGCCGCATCGTCCGGCACCATGAACAGCGGTTCGCGCGTCAGCTCGCGCAGCCGGTAGTCGTTGCCGCCGTCGACATTGAGCACATCCAGTTCGCGCTTGATCAGCTCTATCGTCGGCAGGAAGTTCTGCCGCTGCAGACCGTTGGGATAGAGATCGTCCGGCGCGTAGTTGGAGGTGGTCACCACCACCACCCCGCGCTCCAGCAGCGCCGACAACAGCCGGCCCAGCATCATCGCGTCGGCGATGTCCGACACGTGGAATTCATCGAAACACAGCAGCCGGGTGGCCTTGGCGATCTGGTCGGCGTAGGCCAGCAGCGGGTCCGGACTGCCTGCCAGCTTGCGCAGCTCGCGATGGGTCTCGGCCATGAAGTTATGGAAATGGATGCGGCGTTTGCGGCGGTAAGGCACGCAGGCGTAGAACGCATCCATCAGGAAGCTCTTGCCACGCCCCACACCGCCCCAGAAATACAGGCCACGCGGCACTTCGGGGCTCCTCAGGCTGCGGCCCAGGAAGCGATTGCGCTTGGACTTGAAGTCCACCAGTTGGTGCCACAGGCTGTCCAGCCGCTCTATGGCCGCCGCCTGGGCTTCGTCATGGATGAAGCCAGGCTTTTCGCTGGCCATCCGGTACCAGTCCTTCGGGCTGCAGTGGACGTTCTCGTCCGGGGAAAATGTGTGTTGCGACATGGTTATGCTTGATTCTGCGCGACTGGTTGACGCCGCCGCGGCGGCCGGGAATCCCTGCATGATAACCGCTTTGCCCCATTCTTGCCCCACTCAGCGGCAAGGCGCCAGCCGGATGCCGGACGGCGCGGCCAGCCGCTGCAGGCTGCCGTCGCGGCACATGTCGTCCAGCGCGCGGTTGAATTCGGCCAGCATGCCCGGCCGCACCCGACTGCGGGTGAAGCCGTACAAATAGGTGAGCGGGCGCACCTCGGCCAGCTGGCGGATATTGGACAGGCCGTCGCGGCGCATCCAGTAGCGCGCCACATCGTCGTTGGAGAAGGCCACCGCCTCTTTGCCGTAGCGGCCGGCCGCCAGCTTGCGCAGCACGGTTTCCGGGTCCAGCTCCACCGCGACGCTGACGCCGGGCACGCCCTTGACCAGCCGCTCGCAATTGTCCTGCGACAGAGACGGGCCGTACACCGCCATATTGCGGCCGGTCAAATCGGCCGGCCGCCGATAGCGCAAGGCCGCGCCGCCCTGCACATACAGGCCGTAGCTGCTGGACAGCACCGGCCGCGACAGCTCCATCACCGCGCGCCGCTCCGGGGCGTCCTGCACCAGCACCAGGCCGTCGGCCCCGCCCTGGTTGATGGTGAGCAATGCCCGCTTCCAGACCATGATCTGCACATCGCAGCGCCAGGACAGCCGGCGGCAGGCTTCTTGCAGGATGACCACCAGCGCGCCGTCCGGCTTGCCGGCCGCGCTCTGGGAAATGAAGGGCGGGAACAGCTGGGTGACGAAAGACAGTTCGCGCGGCGCTGCCTCGGCCCGCAGACAGGCGCAGGCCAGCAAGCAACCCAACCACGCTGTTCGCATCTTCCCTCCCCGGCCTGTTTTCAATCAGTATAGGACTGACAGAGAACAATTATCCCGGCTGGCGCGCCCTCCAGGCCGCCAGCGACGGCCGCTGCCACTGCCGCTCGGCATAGACGGCCAGCCGCGGCGGCAGCTCCGCCGCCGTCAGCCGCTTCAACAGCAATGCCAACTCGGCGTCGACGACGCTCCAGGCGCCGAACAGGTCGCCGCCGTCGGCAGGCGCCACTTCCTCGGCCAGGGCAATCAGCTTGTGCGCCGCCGCGCGCGCCGCGTCGCCCAGCGGCAAGGCCGGCTGCAAACCGTACACAACCTCGGTGCTGCGCTCGTCGCGCAAAAACAGGAGGTCGCTGCGCAGCCAGGCCTGCAACTGGCGGGCGCGGGCGCGCTGCCGCAAATCGCACGGCAACACCCGGACCGTGTCCGGGTAGGCTTCTTCAAGGTATTCGATGATGGCGGAGGACTCGCTGAGGCAGAAATCGCCGTGCCGCAGCATGGGAACGCGGGAAGTCAGCGATTGCCGGCGATAGGCGGGCTCGAACTGCTCGCCGCCGCCCAGGTCGCGGACGCATACGTCAAAGGGCAGCCCCTTCTCGGTCAGCGCCACAAAAGCCGCCATCGCGTAGGGGCTGAGAAAATCTTGATCGACGTGGAGTTGCAGCATGTCATTGTCTCGTCTGAACCGAAGCATGACATGCTAATCGCAGACTTGGCCTCAGCCAAGCCCGCGACCCTCAATAGTTTGTCAAACGGCGTCGAACAATCCGGTAGATAGGTAGCGGTCACCGCGGTCGCACACCACCGACACGATCACCGCGTCCTTCAGTTGGGCATCCAGGCGCAAAGCCACCGCCAGCGCGCCGCCGGACGATGGCCCGGCCAGGATGCCTTCGCGCCGCGCCAACAGCCGCGCGGTGTCCTCCGCCTCCTGCTGGCCGACATATTGAATTTCGTCCACCCGTGAGAAATCGCAGATGCTGGGCACGTATGGATCTTCCCATTTGCGGATGCCGGCGATCTGGCTGCCCGGCTCCGGATGCACGCCTATGATGCGGATATCCGGATTCCTCTCCTTCAGGAAGCGGCTGCTGCCCATGATGGTGCCGGTAGTGCCCATGCTGGAGACGAAATGGGTGATCCGGCCCTGAGTGTCGGCCCAGATTTCCGGCCCGGTGGTTTCGTAGTGCGCCAGCGGGTTGTCTGGATTGGAGAACTGGTCCAGAATGCGGCCTTCGCCCGCCGCCTCCATGCTGCGCGCCAGGTCTATCGCCGCTGGCATCGAACCGGCGGCCGGCGTGAGAAGTACCTCCGCGCCGTAGGCGCGCATCGCCTGCACCCGCTCGGCGCTGGAGTTTTCCGGCATGATCAGGATCATCCGGTAGCCCATCATCGCCGCGGCCATCGCCAGCGCGATGCCGGTGTTGCCGCTGGTGGGCTCGATCAGCGTATCGCCGGGCCGGATGTCGCCGCGTTGTTCGGCGCGCCGTATCATCGACAGCGCCGGCCGGTCCTTGACCGAACCGGCGGGATTGTTGCCTTCCAGCTTCAGCAGAATCACATTGCCATTGTCGCCCGGCAGGCGCTTGAGCTTGACCAGCGGCGTGCCGCCGACGAAATCTTCCAGATGCTTGTACACAGAGGTTCTCCCAGAACTGGCCCCATTATATCTATTGGCTATCAGTAGAGACGAAATCGTTATTTCTAATCTAATAACCGTCGGTAACAGGACCATCCTGCGCGCCGTCGGCGGAATGAACCTAGCAACTTTTGCAAACGGCCTGCGGCAGGGAGGTGCGGCGATCGGGAACCGACTGGGGCGATGCGGGGGAAACTCACGGGGAAGATTGAAACACTGCTATGCCGCCGAAAACGCATGGCCACACAACCGGCCAGTGAACGATCAGGCTCAATCAAGCGCGGAATGGGGATGGACTGCCCCGGCTCCTGTAGGCATTCCTGCCTTATGATTTGAGCATAGGAGGATGTCCATGAGCACACCGCGTTTCACCCCAGAATTCAAAGAGGAAGCCGTCAAACAAGTCACCGAGCGTGGCTACTCCGTAGCCGAAGTTTCTGCTCGGCTTGGGGGTTCCAGCCACAGCCTGTACAAATGGGTGAAAGCAGTCAGTCCGGATAACTCGGAGAAACAGGCTGCCGAGCTGATCGAGGCCAAGAGCGAAATCCTTCGCCTGAAGGCGCAACTGCGGCGCACAGAAGAAGAGCGAGATATTCTAAAAAAAGCCGCGCGGTACTTTGCCAGGGAGTCCGAGTGAAGTACCGCTTCATGAACGAGCATCGTCATGCCTGGCCACTGACGACCATGTGTCGTTTGTTGCAAGTTGCCCGCGCCGGCTTCTATCAATGGCTACATCGCCCCGAGTCCGACCACGCCAAGGAAGATGCTAGATTACTGGCTCTGATTCGTGACTCGTGGCGGGCCAGTGGTGGGGTATATGGATCTCGCCGCGTTCTGGGTGACCTGCGCGAAATCGGCGAGCAGTGTGGCAAGCATCGTGTCGCCAGAATCATGCGGCAACACAGAATCAAGGCTCAGCGCGGCTATAAAGCCCCACGGCCCATTGCAGGGCGCCCCTCTTTGTTGGCCCCCAACCATCTGAACCGTGAATTCACGACATCACAGCCTGACCAAGCTTGGGTAACGGACATTACCTACATCCGCACCTGGCAGGGCTGGCTTTATCTAGCGGTGGTGATCGACTTGTTCTCACGCAAGGTGGTGGGCTGGTCGATGAAACCGACATTGAACCGCGAATTGGCGCTGGACGCCCTGCTGATGGCGCTGTGGCGGCGCAAGCCGACTGGTCGCGTGCTGGTTCATTCGGACCAAGGGTCGCAATATGGCAGTGATGACTGGCACCGTTTCTGCGTCTCCCACGACCTTGAACCCAGCATGAGCCGACGTGGCAATTGCTGGGATAACGCCGTAGCTGAGTCCTTCTTCAGCAGTCTGAAGAAGGAGCGTATCCGCAAACGGATTTACAAAACCCGCGACTTGGCCAAGTCAGATGTATTCGATTACATCGAAGTTTTTTACAATCGAACCCGCCGCCATAGTTACCTGGGCGGCATCAGCCCCGAGGCTTTTGAAAGGGCTTCGGCGTGAGGCAGAAATTTGTCTACGGTACCCGGGACAGTCCAGGAGACGGCGCCGATAGTTTGGCGCCATGGGGTTCACTGGGTGTAGGTGTCCAAAAAGGCGCGGACTCTTTCCTCCGCCTTTTCACGCGCAAGATGATAACGCTGCTGCACCAGGCTGATCAGCTTTTGAAGCTCATCTTCAGTTTCCATTGCCTCATCGGACGGCAGTATCTCGTTGCGGGAAGGCGTGGCTTGATTCCGTACTGGGGTGTTGTCCATCATCATGGCTCCGTATGTTCGGCCGGCTAACATGGCTAGTCGCCACGTGGACAAAGAGTACAAAGACCGATTCGCGACGTATGTGCGCCACCCCACGCATGCGCAGATAGCGTCGATCCGCCATCGGAAGATCGGCAACCGGCCACCCGACAAAAGAGAATCGCCGCCTAAAAATCATCGCGGCTTTGCTCAGGCCCCTCCAGGCGGCGCGCTGCAAAAATCCAGCAAAGCCTCGATGCTCTGGTACTCAAAGCCCGCGTGTTCGGTCAGGCCGATCTGGCAAGTTCGGCTCATCGACACGCCGTGCCGGCAAGCTTCGGGCAAAACCGGCTTCAGCCGCCGCAAGCTATGGGCGTTCAGCTCCGGCACGGTGAAGCCCTTGTCGCCGGCAAAGCCGCAACAAGCGATATCGGGCACCGTCAACCGCTCGCAACAGCGCTCGGCCAACTGCGTGAGCGCGCCGGCCACTCCCATGCTGGAAGCGCTGCACGGAATATGCAGCGCCAGTTGATCGCGCCGGCGATGGAACCGCAGCCTGGGAAGCACCCGTTCAACCAGAAAGCTGGCGGCGTCGAACAAGTTGAGCCTGGCATCCAGCAAGCCGTCCGCCTGAGCCTGTTTCATCCTCGCCGCGCACGGGCCGTTGTCCAGATACACCGGATGCAAGCCATCCCGGCTGGCCAGCAGCAGCGCCCGGTTCAACGCGCGCTCGGCATCGCCCTGCGCCGCCGCAGCATTGGCCGAGGCGAATGGCTGGCCGCAGCATAGGCCATTGTGGCCGGGTGGATAAACGGGATGGAAGCCGGCGCGGCGCAACAGGCTGACCGCGTGCCCCGCCACGGAGCGCCCGCCGGCGCCCTCCGCCAGCACGCGGTTGACGCAGCTGACAAACAGCACCACCGGCTCGCCCCCGCCGGTCAGTTGCGGCAACGGCGCGGCGGCGCGCGGCAAGCTGGCCGGAATCAAGGGAATGATCTTGCGCCTGCTGCGCAGCCGTTGGCTGACGGCGTGCAGGCGCTCGGGGCCGAACCAGTGCGCCAGGCGCAGGCCGCCGCGCGCCGCCGCCGTCATCAGGCCCATGCGGCGGGCGGCGAACATCGCCGCTCCGGGCCGGGACGACGCGCCTTGCAGCCGCTTCATCAGCGCGCCGGCATTGATGCCCACCGGACAGCGGGCGGCGCACATGCCGGTGGCCGCGCAAGTGTCGATCGCGCGGTAGCGGTAGTCTGCCCGCAGCGCCGCCAGTTCATCCGCCGCGCCGCCTTCGCGCTGCAATTGCCGGATGCGCCGCCAGGCGACGATGCGCTGGCGCGGACTAAGGGTAAAGCCGTGCGAAGGACAGGCCGGCTCGCAGAAGCCGCATTCGGTGCAGCGGTCCACCAGCGGGTCCGCCGCCGGCATCGGCTTGAGGTTTTCCAGATGCAGCCTGGCGTTGTCGGTGATGATCACCCCGGGATTGAGCAGGCCCTCCGGGTCGAACAAGGCCTTGATGCGGCGCATGATGTTCCAGGCGGCGTCGCCCCACTCCTGGCGCACAAACGGCGCCACATTGCGGCCGGTGCCGTGCTCGGCCTTCAGCGAGCCGTCGTACTCGCCGGCAACCAGGTCGCTGACGTCCTGCATCAAGGCCTCGTAGCGCGCCACTTCGGCCGGGCTGTCGAAGCCGGGCGCGAACACAAAGTGCAGATTGCCGTCCAGCGCGTGGCCGAACAGCAGCGCCTCGTCGTAGCCATGCTTGTCGAACAGCCCGGTCAGCCGCGCCACGCCGTCGGCCAGATGCTCAATCGGAAACGCCACATCCTCGATCACCACCGTAGTGCCCACCGGCCGCGCCGCCCCCACCGCCGGAAACAGGCCCTTGCGCAGCGCCCAGTAGCTTTCGCACTGGCGCGCGTCGCCGCTGAAGCCGCTGGACGCCTGCGGCGCATAATCGGCGAGCAGCTGATCTATCGCTGCGCGATGCCCGGCCAGCTCGGCCGCGCCGCCGGCGCGCAGCTCGATCAGCAGGCAGCTGCTGCCCGGCCCCACCGTATGATAGAGAAAGTCCGGCAAACCGCTGTTGTTCTGCACCGCGCGTATGCTGCGGCTGTCTATCAGCTCCACCGCCGACACGCCGCAGCGCTGCCGCGCCGCGCTCAGCGCCGACACCGCGCGGCAGCAGCGCGCCAGATCGTCGAACAACACCAGCGCGGAAGCCTTGTGCGGATGCTCGACTATGGTGCGGAAGGTGATCTCGCTGATGAAGCCCAGCGTGCCTTCCGACCCGATCAGCAAGTGGCTGAGCATCTCCACCGGATCGGCAAAATCCAGCAAGGCGTTGATGCCGTAGCCGGTGGTGTTCTTCAGCCGGTACTTGCGGCGCACCCGCTCCGCCAGCGCCTCATCGTCGGCCAGCTCGCGCGACAATTGGGCCAATCCGTCCAGCAGGCCGGCATGGGAGGCGCGGAACGCCGCCACGCTGGCCGCATCGGCAGTGTCCAGCACCGCGCCATCCAGCAGCAGCGCGCGGATGGCGAGCATGGTGTGGTAGCTGTTGTCGCGGGTGCCGCAGCACATGCCGCTGGAGTTGTTGGCGGCGATGCCGCCTATCTTGGCGGTGTTGATCGACGCCGGATCGGGACCTATCTTGCGGCCGTACGGCGCCAGCATCGCGTTGGCGTGGGCCCCTATCATGCCGGGCGACAGCCGGATGCGCGCGCCGCCGTCCAGCACCTGGCCGCGGTTGAAACCGTCGCCCAGCAGCGCCAGCACCGAGTCCGACACCGCCTGGCCGGACAGGCTGGTGCCGGCGGCGCGGAAGGTGACCGCCACCCGGTGCTCGCGCGCCAGCCGCAGGATGTGGCCGACTTCGGCCTCGTTTTCCACTTTCGCCACGATCTGCGGCCGCAGCCGGTAAAAGCTGGCATCGGTGCCGTAGGCCAGCGTGGACAGCGGATCGGTATGGATGCGCGCCGCCGGCAGATGGGCCAGCAGGTCCTGGTGAAAAGCGCGGTGGGCGGGACTCATGCTCATGACAGCTCCCGGCGGGCGGCTTCGCGCTCGCGCACCCGTTCGTGCAGGGTTTTGGCCGCTGGCGTCAGCGGAACATGATTCTGGGTCCAACCCAATTGGTTTGGCGGCGTGAGCCTGCGCAGCCGCGTCGCCGCCCAGCCGAACATCCGGTACAGATTGGGCGAAGCGTGCAGCAGCCGCCAGCCCTTCCAGGCCAGGCTCTCCGCCACGCTGTGCGCCGCGCCCTGGCCGCGCAGCGGATGGACGACGCGCTGGTCCGCCGGACGCTGGCTTTCCTCGCGCAGCCGCATCAGCATTTCCGGGATCGGTATCCGCACCGGACACACCTCGCCGCAGGCGCCGCACAGACTTGAGGCGGTCGGCAGGTCGCGGGTGTCTTCCAGTCCCATCAGGTGCGGCGAGATGATCTCGCCTATCGGCCCCGGATAGGTGGTGCCGTAGGCATGGCCGCCGATGCGGGTATAGACCGGACAGTGGTTCATGCAGGCGCCGCAGCGTATGCACTGCAGCGTCTTGCGCAGCTGCTCGTCGGCATAGGCCTGGCTGCGGCCATTGTCCAGCAACACCAAGTGCACCTCGCGCGGGCCGTCCTTCTCGTCCGCCTTGCGCGGGCCGCTGATCATATTGAAATAGGTGGTGATCGGCTGGCCAATGGCGGAACGGGTCAGCAGGCTGTACAGCGGCACCACGTCCTCCAGCTTCTCAACCACTTTCTCGATGCCGGTGAGCGCGATGTGCAGGTCAGGCACCGTGGTGCACATGCGGCCGTTGCCCTCGTTTTCCACCAGGCACAGCGTGCCGGTTTCCGCCACCGCGAAATTGACGCCGGACAGGCCGACGTCGGCATCCAGATACTTCTGCCGCAGCACGCGGCGGCCGATCTGGATCAGCGCGTCCACATCCTCGGTATATGGCGTGTCCGGCAATCGCTGATGGAATAGCTTGGCGATATCGGCCTTGGTCTTGTGGATGGCCGGCATGATGATGTGGGTGGGCTTTTCGCCGGCCAGCTGCACGATATACTCGCCCATATCGCTTTCCACCGCCTCCACCCCCCGCCCGGCCAGATAATGGTTCAGTTCTATCTCCTCGCTGACCATGGACTTGCCCTTCACCATCAGCCTGCCCTGCCGCGCCGCCACCAGCGCGTGGATGATCCGCGCGGCCTCGTCGGCGGTCGCCGCCCAATGCACCGCCACGCCGTTGGCGATGAGTTTTTCCTCCAACTGCTCCAGCAAATCGGGCAGCCTCGACAGGCAACGCTGGCGGATGGCCTCGCCCAGCCGACGCAGGGCATCCAGCTCGGCAGGGTCGGGAAAAGCGTCCAGCCGCTTGGCCATCAGGAAGTCCATCGCGCCGCGCAGGCTGGTGCGCAGCTTGTCGTCGGCCAACGCGCTTCTGGCGTTGTCCTTGAATTGGCGCGACGAATGGACGGTGATCGGATGCTCGCTCATGGCTGTCCTCCTGCCAGGTCGGCCGGGGCCACATGCGCCGGCAGCAGCGCCAGCACCAGCAGCTCGCGCGGGCCGTGCGCGCCGTAGGCCAGCGTTTGCTGGATGTCGGCCGTCTTGGACGGGCCGGAGATCAGCAAGGCGTTGGTGGGCATGCCATCCTGCCAGCGCTGGCTGCTCAGCGCGGAGTAGAAGTCGGGATATAGCGTGGAGGTGTCGAACAAGGCGATGTGCAGCGGCGGCACCAGGCTCATGGTGCGCGGCTCCCGCTCGTCCGGCCACAGCACCAAGGTGCCGGTGGCGGCGATGCCGCAACGAACGCCGGTGAAAGCCGCCGCGATGTCGAACAGCTCCGCTTTCCAGCCATCCACCGCCTGCTCGAACCAGCGCAGCGCCGGCGCAGCGGCCATGCCGTGCAACGCGGCGGCGGCCGCCCGGCCGTGCGGCGTGTCGGATAACAGCAACGAAGCCTGCGGATGCGCCGCCAGCCAGGACGCCAGCTGCCGCGGCCAATCATCGGCCCGCGCCCACAGGATTTCCGTCTTCACCGCACGCATCATCGCGGCCCAGTGGCGCAGCGCGGCCAGTTCATCCTGTTGATTGCGAAAACGCTGAAAATGGGCGGCGAGGTCGGGCCGCGGCAGCGGCTGGCTGGGCGCGGCCCGCAGCTTGGCAAGGATGCAGCCGCGCGCGCTCATGGCTTGCCCCCGGTACGCTCCAAAAGGAAGCTGGCCAGATGCCGGCCCTGAAAGACGCTGCCGCATTGCGCCAGCTTGCCGTTGATGTTGAGCAGGCAGCCGCCGTCGGCGGTGACGAACTCCACCGCGTCGCTGCCCACCAGCGCCCGCGCCTTGTCCTCCACCATCGCACCGGCGATGTCCGGGTGCTTGATGGAAAAAGTGCCGCCGAAGCCACAGCATTCCGACTCATGGTCATGCGCCACCCGTTCGACATTGGCCAGCCGGTCCAGCAATCCCCAACTGGACAGATGCACATTCATCTCGCGCCGCGCCGAACAGGAAGTGTGCACCGCCACCTTCACCGGCTCGCCCAAGTCCTGGGGCCGCCAGTTCAGGCGGTTAAGCAGGAAATCGGTGAGCTCCACCACCCGCCCCGCTATCGCACAGGCCTGCGCCTCGTCCGGCTGGCCTGAAAACAGGCGCGGCCAGTGGTGCTTGATCATGCCGCCGCAGGAACCGGACGGCACCACGATGGGCCAGTCTTCCGGGAAGCACGCCAGCTGCGCGCGCGCCACCGCCAGCGCCTCGCCAGGATGGCCGCTGGTATAGGCCGGCTGGCCGCAACAGCTTTGCTGCTGGGGAAAATGCACGCGCATGCCCAACCGCTCCAGCAGGACGATGGCGTCCAGGCCAGCCTCCGGCAGAAACAGGTCGAGCAGGCAGGTGCCGAACAGGTAGACATCGGCCGGCTGGCTCATGGCGTCCTTTGTAAATTGGTATGACCAATTATCTTTATCCAAATCACTGTAGAGCGATTGCCCGGCTTCGTCAATATGACAATGTGGACTGTCCCGGGTACCGTAGACAAATTTCTGCCTCACGCCGAAGCCCTTTCAAAAGCCTCGGGGCTGATGCCGCCCAGGTAACTATGGCGGCGGGTTCGATTGTAAAAAACTTCGATGTAATCGAATACATCTGACTTGGCCAAGTCGCGGGTTTTGTAAATCCGTTTGCGGATACGCTCCTTCTTCAGACTGCTGAAGAAGGACTCAGCTACGGCGTTATCCCAGCAATTGCCACGTCGGCTCATGCTGGGTTCAAGGTCGTGGGAGACGCAGAAACGGTGCCAGTCATCACTGCCATATTGCGACCCTTGGTCCGAATGAACCAGCACGCGACCAGTCGGCTTGCGCCGCCACAGCGCCATCAGCAGGGCGTCCAGCGCCAATTCGCGGTTCAATGTCGGTTTCATCGACCAGCCCACCACCTTGCGTGAGAACAAGTCGATCACCACCGCTAGATAAAGCCAGCCCTGCCAGGTGCGGATGTAGGTAATGTCCGTTACCCAAGCTTGGTCAGGCTGTGATGTCGTGAATTCACGGTTCAGATGGTTGGGGGCCAACAAAGAGGGGCGCCCTGCAATGGGCCGTGGGGCTTTATAGCCGCGCTGAGCCTTGATTCTGTGTTGCCGCATGATTCTGGCGACACGATGCTTGCCACACTGCTCGCCGATTTCGCGCAGGTCACCCAGAACGCGGCGAGATCCATATACCCCACCACTGGCCCGCCACGAGTCACGAATCAGAGCCAGTAATCTAGCATCTTCCTTGGCGTGGTCGGACTCGGGGCGATGTAGCCATTGATAGAAGCCGGCGCGGGCAACTTGCAACAAACGACACATGGTCGTCAGTGGCCAGGCATGACGATGCTCGTTCATGAAGCGGTACTTCACTCGGACTCCCTGGCAAAGTACCGCGCGGCTTTTTTTAGAATATCTCGCTCTTCTTCTGTGCGCCGCAGTTGCGCCTTCAGGCGAAGGATTTCGCTCTTGGCCTCGATCAGCTCGGCAGCCTGTTTCTCCGAGTTATCCGGACTGACTGCTTTCACCCATTTGTACAGGCTGTGGCTGGAACCCCCAAGCCGAGCAGAAACTTCGGCTACGGAGTAGCCACGCTCGGTGACTTGTTTGACGGCTTCCTCTTTGAATTCTGGGGTGAAACGCGGTGTGCTCATGGACATCCTCCTATGCTCAAATCATAAGGCAGGAATGCCTACAGGAGCCGGGGCAGTCCAATGCGACGCTGCCGCATAGACGCGTCAGATCAGGCTCATCCATGCCGACCTCCAGAGAAAAATCTTGTTGGATCACCCGCCCGCGCGGATGCATGGCCTCATGCCCGGCATGCAAAAGTCATTTTCGACAGCGGCGAATAATAAGGGGAACGCCCGTCGCGCCGGCGCCTCCCCCGCAAGGCGCGACACGCCTACCGGCTGTCCACCCCGGCATGCCACCCCTGCCAACCCTTGTGATAAGCTGCCCGCATCTGGTCAGACCAATACTCCGCCCGAGCGCGCCCCGACAAGCATGAACTACCCTAAAGTCACCCTGCCCAAGCTGTCCGACGTCATCGTCCGGCAATTGGAAAAACGCATTCTCGACGGCGTGCTCAAGCCCGGCGACCGGCTGCCGCCGGAGCGGCAACTGGCCGAGGAGTTCGGCGTGTCGCGGCCGTCGCTGCGCGAAGCGATCCAGCAACTGGCGTCGCGCGGCCTGCTGTCCAGCCGCCAGGGCGGCGGCACCTGGGTGACGGACAGGCTGGAAACCGCTTGGTCCGACCCGTGGGAAAAGCTGCTGCACCAACATGAGGAACTGCGCGGCGATCTGCTGGAGTTCCGCCGCGTGCTGGAGGGCACGGTGGCGCGCTGCGCCGCCAGCCGTGCCACCCCGGCGGACCTTGAGCGGCTGCAGCGTTGCGTGGACAAGTTGCAGCAGGCCTACAGCGGCGGCGATCTGACCGAACAGGCCCGGGCCGACGTCGAGTTTCACCAGGCAGTGGCGGAAGCTTCGCACAATGTGCTGTTCGCCCACCTGTCCGGCAGCCTGCTCTCGATGCTGCACCGCCATGTGAAGGACAATATCGCCAATCTCTTCGCGGTGGGCGAGGTGGCGGAAGCCTTGCGCGACCAGCACCTGGCCATCTGGCGAGCGATACGCGAACGCAAGCCGTCCGAGGCGCAACTGGCGGCGGAGCGCCATCTGGACTTTGTCGCCGGCACGCTACAGAGCCAACAGCAGCAGACCGAGCGCGACGAGCGCGCGCGGATGCGGCTGGCGCAGGGCAGCCCAGAACGCTGAAAACAATAAGGCCGCGCCATCCGAAGACAACGCGGCCTGTTGCGCCCCGCTCCGCGGCTTAGCGGCGGATCAGCCAATCCACATAGCGGTCCACGCCCTCGCTCACCGACAGCATCGGCGCGGCGTAGCCGGCCTCGCGCAGCTTGGCGATGTCGGCCTGGGTGAAGCTCTGATACTTGCCCTTGAGCGCGTCCGGGAAGGCGATGTACTCGACGATGCCCTGCTGCACCATCTCGTCCAGCGTCAGCGCCGGCTTGCCCTCATGGCGGCGGCAGGCGTTGACGGTGGCTTCAGCCACGTCGTTGAAGGGCTGCGAACGGCCGCTGCCCAGATTGTAGATGCCGCTCTTGCCCGGATTGTCGAGGAAGTGCAGATTGACCTTGACCACGTCCTCCACCGACACGAAGTCGCGGCTCTGCATACCGTCGCCCCAGCCGTCCCAGCCGCCGAACAGCTTGACCTTGCCGTGCTCGCGGTACTGGTTGAAATGGTGGAAGGCCACCGACGCCATCCGCCCCTTGTGCTGCTCCCGCGGACCGTAGACGTTGAAGTAGCGGAAACCCACCGCCTGCGAGGCCAGGCCTTCCTTGATGCGCTGGCGCAGCACCTGGTCGAACTGGAACTTGGAATAGCCGTAGACATTCAACGGCCCCTCGTGCTGGCGCTCCTCCTTGAACACCGTGCCCTTGCCGTAGGTGGCCGCACTGGAGGCGTACAAGAACTGGATTTCCTCGTGCTGACAGTAGTCGAACAAGGCCAGCGTGTACTGATAGTTGTTGTCCATCATGTACTTGCCGTCGTGATTCATGGTATCCGAGCAGGCGCCCTGGTGCAGGATGGCGGCCAGTTCGCCCTCGTACTCGCCGTCCAGCAGCAAGTGCAGGAATTCGTGCTTGTCCAGATAGTGCGAAATCTCGCAGTCCACCAGATTGTGGAACTTGTCGGCGTTGCTCAGATTGTCCACCGCGATGATGTCGGTGATGCCGCGCTGGTTCAACCCCTTGACCAGATTGGAGCCAATGAAGCCGGCCGCGCCGGTAACAACGATAGTCATGTGCTTGTCCTTGTGTCAGCCAGGGCTCGATGCCCGGCAAGTGTCAAATTCAGAACCCCGCTCCCGGCGTGGCGAGGTAAGCCAGCTCGGCGGCGCTGCTCCCCCTGCCCAATACGGCATTGCGGTGCGGAAAACGGCCAAACTCGGCGATGACCCGATGATGGCGCCGCGCATAATCCAGATAATTGCTGCCCGGCGCCGCGTCATCCAGCGCCAGGAACAGCTGCAGCGAACGCTGCTGGTCGGCAAGGTCTTCGCTGTGCTCGAACGGCAGATAGACGAATAGCCGCGCCACCGCCGGCAAAGCCTGGTCCAGACCTTGCTCCAGCGCCTGCCGCGCGCCCGCCCTGGCCTGGGCGTCGGTGGAGAACGCCCGCGGGTCGCCGCGGAACAGATTGCGCGGAAACTGGTCGGCGACGATCAGCCAGGCCAACGCCGCTCGGGCGTCTCCCGCGCCCATTTGCAATGCGCCGTCGGCAAGCCGCCGCCACAGCGGCAGGAAGCGCTGGCGGATGTCGGCGTCGAAGGCGTCGTCGCGGCGGAACCACGACTCGCGCGCCGCGGCCAGGCTGGAATCGTCGGCGCCGCCGAACCAGAACGTCAGCACGGCTTCCACTTGCGCCGGGGTCAACTGCGCCATCTGCACTGTCCTCACGAACGGGTCCGGCCGGATGCCGGGGATGTCAAAGCGCGAACAACTCCTGCTGCGAGCAGACCGCGGTGCCCAGCTTGCCCACCACCACGCCGGCGGCGGCATTGGCCAGGCTCATCGCCACCGGCATGCTCTGGCCGGCGGCCAACGCCAGGCCCAAGGTGCCGATCACGGTATCGCCGGCGCCCGACACGTCGTACACCTCGCGCGCGAAAGTAGGCTGATGCAGCGCGCCATCGGCGCGGAACAGCGTCATGCCCTCTTCGCTGCGGGTAACCAGCAAGGCCTCCAGGCTCAATTCTTCGCGCAGGGCCTCGGCCTTGCGCACCAACGCCTCCTCGCTGGACCAGGAGCCCGCCACCTGACGGAACTCGCTGCGGTTCGGGGTCAGCAGCGTGGCGCCGGCGTACTTGCTGTAGTCGTCGCCCTTGGGGTCGATCAGCACCGGCTTGCCCGCCTCGCACGCCAGCCGGATCATTTCCGCTACATGGGTCAGGCCGCCCTTGCCGTAGTCGGACAGGATCACCACATCATGACGGGCGACGATGGCGGAAAATTCCTGCAGCTTGTCCGCCAGAATCTCGTGACTGGGAGCGTCCTCGAAATCCAGCCGGATCAATTGCTGCTGCCGCGCCACCACCCGCAGCTTGACGGTGGTGGCGATATTCGCGTCGCGCTTGAACGAGGTGGCGATGCCATCGTCCAGCAGCAGTTGCTCCAGCACATCGGCCGCCTCGTCGTCGCCCACCACCGACAGGATGGTGGCCTTGCCGCCCAGGCCAGCGATGTTGCGCGCCACATTGGCGGCCCCGCCGGCGCGCTCTTCGCTGCGGCCGATCCTGGCCACCGGCACCGGCGCCTCCGGAGAAATGCGGGACACGTCGCCGAACCAGTAACGGTCCAGCATCACATCCCCCACCACCAACACCCGGGCCGCCGCCAGGCTCTCCGCCAGCTTGGCGGCGTCCAGCTTCAGTTCCTGCATCAAACCCATAGCTCTGTCCCTTATCGGCCAATGGCCAGGTAATCGAAGCCCTGTTCGCGCAGCCATGCCGGGTCGTACATATTGCGGCCGTCGAAGATCAATGGCCGCTTCAGGCTCCGCTTGATCGCGTCAAAGTCGGGCGCGCGGAACATTTTCCATTCCGTGACGATCAGCAGCGCGTCGGCGCCTTCCAACGCCTTCATCATGTCGTCGGCGAAGCGCAGGCGGGCATTGCCTCCCATCACGCGACTGGCCTCATGAGTGGCCACCGGATCGAAAGCCACCACTTCGGCGCCGCGGCGGCTCAGTTCGTCCACGATCACCCGGCTGGGAGCCTCGCGCATGTCGTCGGTATTGGGCTTGAACGCCAGCCCCCACAATGCGAAGCAGCGACCGGACAGATCGCTGCCGAAACGGCTCACCACCTTGTCCACCAGCCGCAGCTTCTGAATGTCGTTGGCCTCTTCCACCGCGCTCAGCACGCGCAACGTGTGGCCGTGCTCCTTGCCGGTCTGCACCAGCGCCTTGACGTCCTTGGGGAAGCAGGAGCCGCCGTAGCCGACGCCGGGATAGAGGAAATGGTAGCCGATGCGCGGGTCGGACCCCATGCCCAGCCGTACCTGTTCGATATCCGCGCCCATGGTCTCGGCCAGATTGGCCAGCTCGTTCATGAAGGAAATCCGGGTGGCCAGCATGGCGTTGGCGGCATATTTGGTCAGTTCGGCCGAGCGCACGTCCATCAGCAGCACCCGTTCGTGGTTGCGCTGGAACGGCTTGTACAGGCGGCGCATGATCTCGGCGGCGCGCTCGTCGTCGACGCCTATCACTACCCGGTCCGGGCGCATGAAGTCGTCGATCGCCGCGCCTTCCTTCAGGAATTCGGGATTGGACACCACGCTGTATTCGATGTCCGCGCCGCGGGCGGCCAACTCCTCCGCCATCGCCGCCCGCACCTTGTCGGCGGTGCCCACCGGCACGGTGGATTTGTCCACCACCACGCGGTAGCCGGTCATATGGCGGGCGATATTGCGCGCGGCGGCCAGCACGTATTGCAGATCGGCGGAGCCGTCCTCATCCGGCGGGGTGCCCACCGCGATGAACTGAATGTCGCCGAAGGCGACCGAGGCGGCCACATCGGTGGTGAAACTCAGGCGGCCGGCCGCTACATTGCGGCGCACCATGTCTTCCAGGCCCGGCTCGAAAATGGGGATGCCGCCCTGTTGCAGGATTTCGATCTTGCGCGGATCCACGTCCAGGCAGCAAACGTGGTAGCCGGTTTCAGCCAGGCAGGTGCCGGTCACCAGGCCGACATAGCCCGAACCAATCACTGTTACTTTCATGATTGCTTAGCCTGAGAAATTGCGATGTCGCGATTGATAGCGCGCAGCGTCGCCAGCGGATCCGCGGCGCGGGTGATCGGCCGGCCTATCACCAGGAAATCGGAACCGGCGGCCAGCGCGGCGGTCGGCGTCATCACCCGGCGCTGGTCGTCGCCGGCGCTGTCGGCCAGCCGGATGCCCGGCGTCACCAGCTTGAAGTCCTTGCCCAGCGTCTGCTTGAGCATGGCGGCCTCCTGCGCCGAGCACACCACGCCGTCCAGGCCGCAATCGCGGGTCAGCGTGGCCAGGCGCAGCACATGCTGCTCGGGCGAAGCCGCGATGCCCACTTCAGCCAAGTCTGCGGCCTCCATGCTGGTCAGCACCGTCACCGCGATCAACAACGGACGCTGGCTGTAACCGGCCAATGCTTCACGCGCGGCCTCCATCATGCGGCGGCCGCCGCTGGCGTGCACATTCACCATCCACACCCCGGCTTCGGCCGCAGCCTTGCAGGCGTGGGCAACGGTATTGGGGATGTCATGGAATTTCATATCGAGAAAAACCTGAAAGCCGCGCGCGGCCAGCGCTTCCACCAGGTCGCGCCCGCTGGAGGTGAACAGCTCCTTGCCCACCTTGAGCCGGCACTCGGCCGGGTCCAGCCGGCTGGCGAAGGCCAGCGCGCCGGCGGCGTCGGCGAAGTCAAGCGCCACCACCACCGGCGAGGGGGATCGGGCCTCGGCTGCTGCAATCAGAGGATTCATGGATGCTCCATCATTCTATTTATAAGTATGCATGAAGCGCCGCCGGCCCCGCCGGCGGCGCAAAATTCACAACCGCGTCAGGCTTCCGAACGGTTGGCGGTGAAGCTCTCCCATTCGCCGCAGGCCGGACAATGCCAGAAGAAGGCGCGGGAACGGAAGTTGCAGCATTTGCAGCGATGCACGCTCAAACGCTGCGAATGCTTGAGGATCAGCGCGCGCGCCACTTCGGCATCCATCCGCCCCTCCGGCGACAACTCGTCCATCTGCGCCTCTATCATCCGGTACACGCCGGACAAGCTGGGGCGCGCATGCACCGCCTCGCGCACGCCCTCCAGCGCGCGGGCCTCGCCGTCGTAGGTGGCGATCTTCTGGTACAGCAGATCGGTAAGCTCCAGTTGCGGGAAGGTGCGCTGATAGCCGCGCAGCAGGGCAATCCCCTCCGACGGCTTGCCCTGCTTTTCATAGGCGTCGAACAGCCGCTCGGCGGCCATCGACAGGTATTCGAAGTTCTGCTTCTCTATGCCCTGCCAAGCCGCCATCGCCGCTTCGACATCGCCCTCGGCGAACTCGATGTCGCCCAGGATCAGGCTGGCGCGCACGCATTTGCGGTTGGCGGCGATGGCCTCGGCCACGTACTGGCGCGCTTGGCTGTAATTGGACTTGTACAGCTCGCCCTGCGCCAGTTCGCAGTAAAACTGCGCCACTTCATGCTGGAAGGAATGGGCGTCGCTGCGCAGCTCCCTGGCGGTTTCGATCGCTTTTACCCAGTCGCGGTCCTGCTGGTAGATGTCCAGCAGCTGCCGCCGCGCCGCCAGCGCCATATTGCCCGACAGCAGCTTCAGCAGAATCTCCTCGGCCCGGTCCACCAAGCCCGCCTTGCGAAAATCCTGCGCCAGTTCGTTGCGCACCAAATCGCGCTGCTCGCCCGGCAGATCGGACGAATCCAGCATCTGCTGATGCAGGCGGATGGCGCGGTCGTTCTCGCCGCGCTTGCGGTACAGCTTGCCCAGCACATGCTGCAATTCCAGCGCCGCGCCCTGCTGGCGCGCCACCTCGGCCAAAGCCTGCGCCGCGACGTCGGTCTTGTCGTCTACCAGCGCGTCGAGGCCACGAAAATACGAGATCGGCACCGACTTGGCCTGCTTGAGCACGGTACGCATGTCCACCCGGGCCGCGAACCAGCCCAGACCAAAGAAGGCTGGAAACAACAGCAGCCACCACAAATCGAGTTCCAACAGCAATCCTTTCGGGACAATAGAATCCGGGCCGCCAAGGGCGGCCGGCAGGCTAGACGGCCATCAATCGGCGATGGCGTCGCTGGGATCGCTGACAACCTTGCTGGCGGGCGGACGGTTGCGCAGCTCTTTTTTCAACTGCGACAGCTCGCGGCGGGTCCTCAGGTAGAAGCTGAAGGTCGCCAGCAGGCCGACCACCGCGCCAGCCACGAAAAACAGCAGCAAGAAGACGATCAGCGGCGCCGACCAGGACTGGCCGAAGAATAATTTGAATTCGACTGCATGGCTGTTCTGCACGGTCACGGCGACCAGCAGCAGCAGCAGGGCCAGTTCGACGATACGCAACAAATATCGCATGGGTTCGCTCGATGGGTTTGCCGGAGTGCAATTTTAAACGATAGCCAGCCACAACCCAAGCCGCGGCGGCCATTGAATACGAAAAAAGCGCCGCATAATGCGGCGCTTTCGGCACGACAGGCGTCAAACAACTGCTATCAGGCCTGGGTCTGCTCCAACAGGGACAGATCCACGCGCTCGCGCAGCTCCTTGCCAGCCTTGAAATGAGGCACGTATTTCTCAGGAACCGAGACACTGGTGCCTGACTTCGGGTTGCGGCCGACACGCGGCGGACGGTAGTTCAGGTCGAAGCTACCGAAGCCGCGGATCTCGATCCGGCTTCCCTGAGACAGGTTGTTGGCCATCGCGTCCAGAATGGTTTTGACGGCCAACTCAGCATCTTTGTAGACCAACTGAGAATTGCGCTCGGCGAGTCTCTCGGACAGCCGCGCGATCAGCTCAGATTTGGTCATGACGCAATTACTCGTTGGAACCGGACAGTTTTGCCTTCAGCAGGGCACCCAGGTTGGTGGTGCCGGCGGAAGCGCTGTCAACGGTCGACAGGTTCTTCATTGCGGCATTCTCTTCCTGAGCGTCCTTGGCCTTGATCGACAGGCTGATATTGCGCGACTTGCGGTCAACGGCAACGATCACGGCTTCCACTTCTTCGCCATCCTTCAGGATGGAGCGAGCGTCTTCCACGCGGTCGCGGGACAGCTCGGAGGCGCGCAGGTAGCCTTCAACGTCGATATCCAGAGCGATAACGGCACCCTTGGCGTCAACGGACTTGACAGTGCCCTTGACCAGCGCGCCCTTGTCGTTCATGGCAACGAAGTTGTTGAACGGATCGCCTTCGAGCTGCTTGATGCCCAGGGAGATGCGCTCTTTTTCCACGTCGATGGACAGAACGACTGCTTCAACCTCGTCACCCTTCTTGAACTTGCGCACGGCCTCTTCGCCAGCTTCGTTCCAAGACAGGTCGGACAGGTGAACCAGGCCGTCGATGCCGCCCGGCAGGCCAACGAACACGCCGAAGTCGGTGATGGACTTGATCGCGCCCTTCAGCTTGTCGCCCTTGTGGAAGTTGTCGGCAAACTCGTTCCACGGGTTGGCCAGGCATTGCTTCATGCCCAGGGAGATACGACGACGGTCTTCGTCGATTTCCAGGATCATCACTTCCACTTCGTCGCCAACCTGAACCACCTTGGACGGGTGTACGTTCTTGTTGGTCCAGTCCATTTCGGACACGTGCACCAGGCCTTCGATGCCTTGTTCGATTTCAACGAACGCGCCGTAGTCGGTCAGGTTGGTCACCTTGCCGAACAGGCGGGTGCCGGACGGGTAGCGGCGGGACAGGCCCACCCAAGGATCTTCGCCCAGTTGCTTCAGACCCAGCGATACTCGGTTCTTCTCTTGGTCGAACTTCAGCACCTTGGCTTCGACTTCATCGCCAACCGCCAGAACTTCGGACGGGTGCTTCACGCGGCGCCATGCCAGGTCGGTGATGTGCAGCAGGCCATCGATGCCGCCCAGGTCGACGAACGCACCGTAGTCGGTGATGTTCTTGACGATACCCTTGATGACAGCGCCCTCTTTCAGGGTTTCCAGCAGTGCCTTGCGCTCTTCGCCCAGGGTTTCTTCCAGTACCGAGCGACGGGAAACCACGACGTTGTTGCGCTTGCGATCCAGCTTGATAACCTTGAACTCGATCTGCTTGTTTTCGTACGGGGTGGTGTCTTTCACCGGACGCACGTCAACCAGGGAGCCCGGCAGGAAGGCGCGGATGCCGTTGACCATGACGGTCAGGCCGCCCTTGACCTTGCCGCTGATCAGGCCGGACAGGATGGTGCCGGCTTCCAGAGCTTCTTCCAGCTCAACCCAGGCAGCCATGCGCTTGGCTTTTTCGCGGGACAGCTTGGTTTCGCCGAAGCCGTTTTCCAGCGCGTCGATTGCCACGGTCACGAAGTCGCCGATTGCAACTTCAACGACGCCCTGGTCGTTCTTGAATTCTTCAGCCGGAATCAGGGACTCGGACTTGAGGCCTGCGTTCACGGTTACAAAGTTGGAATCAACCGCCACAACTTCGGCAGTGATCACTTCGCCCACGCGCATATCGTGCAGGGTAAGGCTTTCTTCAAACAGCTGGGCGAAGTTTTCCATGGAGAGGGTAGTCATCAAGCGTACTCTCGGTTGCACACCTTGCGGCGTGCGGGGTTAGGGTTGAACACGCGACCGCCGCCGCAATGCAGCAAAAGAAACGGCCGTAAAAAAATCAATGGCCGGAAACCTGTCTTTCCCCAAACCATCCGAGGACCTTGTCGACCGCCTGGTCAATGGTCAGCTCCGTGGTATCGAGCAAAAAGGCGTCCGGCTCCTGTCGCAGCGGCGCTACCGGCCGGGCGGCATCCCGCGCGTCCCGATCGATAATGTCCTGCATAATTGTGGGGAGGTTAGCAGATTCCCCCTTGCCGATCAACTGCTTATAGCGGCGCCGCGCGCGCTCTTCGGCGCTGGCGGTCAGGAATATCTTCAAAGCGGCGTCCGTAAACACCACCGAACCCATGTCGCGGCCATCGGTCACCAGCCCCGGCGCCAGGCGAAAATCGCGCTGGCGCTGCAATAGCGCGGCGCGGACCGCAGGCAGCGCGCCCACCTTGGACGCGCCGATGCCGATCTCTTCGGCGCGGATATCCAGGCTGGCATCGTTGCCTTCCAGCCACACCGCGCCATCGGAAAACTCCACCGGCAGATTGGCGGCGGCCTCCGCCAGCTTCGACTCGTCATCCCAGGCGATGCTATGGCGGCGCCCATGCAGGGCCAGCAGCCGGTACAGGGAGCCGGAATCCAGGTAATGGAAATCAAGGCGCGAAGCCACCAGGGCCGCCACCGTCCCCTTGCCCGAAGCGGAGGGGCCGTCGATGGTAATCACCGGAACTGTCATGAAAGTCTGATCCTGTTGCAAATCTGATGCCACCGGCCCTCCGGCCACAGCCGGGAAAAGCCGGTCAAACCGGGGATTGTAGCGCAAGCAGACCGCAGGCTGTTGACGGAATGCGGCCCGCCGACGATTGCAAGCAGGCCGCTGCGGCGGGTACAGTGTCCGCTCTGCTCCGTCCAACCCGCTATACGCACCCGAGATAAAGCACGCCCAGTCAATATGGAACAACTGCATCTGCCCCCCCACTCCCGCCTTGGCGGCACCATCAAGCTCCCCGGCTCCAAAAGCATTTCCAACCGCACCCTGCTGCTAGCCGCGCTGTCAGGCGGCAGCACGCTGGTGCGGGATCTGCTGGACTCGGACGACATCCGCCACATGCTGGGCGCGCTGAAACTGCTGGGTGTGAAGATAGAGCAGCGGGGCGACAGCCGCGACTTCCGCGTGCACGGCGCGGACGGCAGCTTCCCGGTGAAGAGCGCCGAGCTGTTCCTCGGCAATGCCGGCACCGCCTTCCGCCCGCTCACCGCGGCGCTGGCGGTGATGGGCGGCAACTACCAGCTATCCGGCGTGCCGCGGATGCACGAACGCCCGATCGGCGACCTCGTCGACGCACTCAGCGCCGCCGGCGCCCACATCGAATACCTGGGCCAGCCCGGCTTCCCGCCGCTGGCCATCGCGCCGGCCGACGTGCATTGCGCCCGCCCCATACAGGTGAAGGGCAACGTCTCCAGCCAGTTCCTCACCGCCTTGCTGATGGCGCTGCCGCTCACCGGTGGCCAGACCGAAATCGAAGTGGTGGGCGAACTGATCTCCAAGCCCTATATCGAAATCACCCTCAACCTGATGGCGCAGTTCGGCATCCAGGTGGAGCGCCAGGGTTGGCAGCGCTTCGTCATTCCCGGCGGCCAGCACTATATCTCGCCGGGCGAGGTCTTCGTCGAGGGCGACGCCTCCAGCGCCTCGTACTTCCTGGCGGCCGGCGCGCTGGCAGGCGGCCCGGTGCGGGTGGAGGGCGTGGGCGAGGCCAGCATCCAGGGCGACGTGCGCTTCGCCGAGGCGCTGGAGCTGATGGGGGTGTCCATCCGCCGCGGCGCCAACTGGATAGAATCCAGCATGCAGGGAAAGCTCAAGGCGCTGGACCTGGACTGCAACCACATCCCGGACGCGGCGATGACGCTGGCGGTGCTGGCGCTGGGCGCCGAAGGCACCACCACGCTGCGCAACATCGCCAGCTGGCGGGTGAAGGAGACCGACCGCCTGTCGGCGATGGCGACCGAGCTGCGCAAGGTGGGCGCCATCGTGGAGGAAGGCGCCGACTACATCCGCGTCACCCCGCCGGCCGCGCTGACGCCCAACGCCGAAATCGACACCTACGACGACCACCGCATGGCGATGTGCTTCTCGCTGGTTTCGCTGCTGGGCGCGCCGCTGACCATCAACGACCCCAAGTGCGTGGCAAAGACCTTCCCCGACTACTTCCAGGCGCTGGCCTCGCTGCGGCAATAATCACAATATCTTTCCCGCCCAATCGATAGGCTACACAATATATATACATAAAGTGGAGCCTTTCGATGAGCGATCTATTCCAGATGCGCCGCGATTTCATGCGGCGCTTCGACATCCCCTCCCCCGACGCGCCGGAATTCCGCTCCGAGCAGCTCGCCATGTGGCAAACCATGCTGGACGAGGAGTGGGCCGAACTCCGCCAGGCGCTGGCCGACTACCAGACCCTGCCGGAGCAAAGCCCGGAACAGCAATTGCACAACCGAGCCGAACTGACCGCCGAAGCGGTGGACGTGCTCAATGTGGTTTGCGGACTGCTGCTGTCGCAAGGCCTGCCGCTGGAGGCGATGTGCCAGGCGATACACGACGCCAACCTGCGCAAATGCGTCGACGGCAAGGTGCTGCGCCGCGCCGACGGCAAGGTGTTGAAGCCGGAAGGATGGCGGCCGGCGGATAAGGTCGGCGTGATACGGCGGGCTCTGCCGCCGGCGGAAGCCAACAATACGTCACAAGCTTTGCCTTGAATTAAGACGCCCTTAAATTATCCCGGCTAAGCTTGAACATTCGCAAACTCACGACCGGGAGCCGAAATGCTGCGCAATTCCTCGCAAAGCTACGGACGAATCGCCCGCGCGCTGCACTGGCTGTGCGCGCTGGCGGTGATAGCCGCGCTAGTCTTCATCGAAATCAAAGGCAACTTTCCCAAGGGCAGCGCCGTGCGCGGCGGCCTGAGCTACGCCCACATCCAGGCCGGCTTGATTGTGCTGCTGCTTGCGCTGCCGCGCTTGGGCTGGCGGCTGGGCAATCCGCCGCCGGCCATCACTCCGCGCCCGGGCCGCGCCGCCGCGCTGCTGGCCCATGCCGGCCACTGGGCGCTATACGGGCTGATGCTGGCGCTACCCATCCTCGGCATCGCCTTCATCCAAGCCAATGGCCGCGAAGTGTCTTTCTTCGGCCTGACCCTGCCCGCGCTGCTGTCCCCCGCCCCCGCGCTGGGCAAGCAACTGAAGGATGTCCACGAGCTGCTGGGCAATGTGCTGTTGTGGCTGAGCATCCTGCATGCCGCAGCCGCAGTCTGGCATCACCGCTTGCTGAAAGACGACACCCTGACGCGGCTGATCGGCCCCTTACGCTGAACCGGCGCGCCGGCTGGAGCCACGCGGCACCAGTCGGCCGGCCAGCACCACCTTGCGCACCGGCCGCTCCGGCTGCCGCAAGCGTTCCAGCAGCATGCCCATCGCCGCCTGGCCGATCTCCGCCACCGGCTGCTCCACCACCGTCATACCGGGTTCGGTCAACTCGGTCCAGCTGTCGTTGTCGAAACCGGCCAGCGCCAGTTGCTCCGGCACCACCACGCCGGCGCCCCGCACCGCCTTCACCGCGCCCAGCAGCAGCAGCCCATTGCTGGCGATCAAGGCGCGCGGCGCATCCGGCTGCCGCAGCCAGTTGGCCACCTCCCGCTCCGCCGCCGCCGCGCTGGGCGCGACAAAGCGCGCCTCCACCGGCAAGCCGGCCTGGCTCAGCGCCGCGACAAAGCCGGCGTGGCGCTCGGCGCCGGTGCTGCTGGTATTGCCGAACAAGCCCCCGATGCTCCGATAGCCCTGCGCCAGCAGATGCTCCACCAGTTGGGCGGCGGCGGCGGCATTGTCCAGCAGCACCGCGTCGCAGGCGCTGGCGGGACCGGCGCGGTCTATCATCACCACGGGAAAACCCAGCGCCGACACGTCCAGCCGCGCCGCGGTTTCGCGCGTGGCGGCGAAGATCACCCCGCTCACCCGCTCCTCCTGCATCAGCCTAAGATATATCGCCTCCTTGTCCGGATTTTCGTCGGTATTGCACAGGATCACCCGCATGCCCTCGCGATAGGCGACGTCCTCCACCTCCCGGCTCACCGCGGTGAAAAACGGGTTGCAGATATCGGACACGATCAATCCCACGGTACGGCTGGACTGCGAACGCAGCCGGCGCGCCGACAGATTGGGCCGATAGCCGCTGCCGGCGATGGCCGCCTCCACCCTGGCCCGCAGCTCCGGGCTGACCGGACCGTTGCCCAAAACGCGGGAAACCGTGGCCACCGATACGCCTGCCAGTCGCGCGACATCCTTGATGCTGGTTGTCATGTTGAAATCGTTTTCAGTTTATTTGCGCCATGTTGCATTCAGTCAATCACAGGAGCAAGCGCAAAATAGTGGCCAGCCCTTCGCTGCGATGCAATATCAATACTTTATTGCCCGCGATGGATTGACAGAGAAAATGTAATCGTTTTCAATCGCCAGCATACGATCTCACCGACGAGGTACGCCGTGTCCGACGCCCTGCTCACTCCCCAACTGATACGCCTGGGCTGCCGGCCCGCCGACAAGGAGGCCGCCATCCGCGAGGCCGGCGCGCTGCTTGCCGCCGCCGGCTGCATCGCGCCGGACTACATAGCCAGCCTGCTGCGGCGCGAGGCGGTGGCCAACACCTATCTGGGCAACGGCATCGCCATTCCGCACGGCATGGCGGAAGACCGGGCGCAAGTGCTGCGCACCGGCATCGCCATCCTGCAAATACCGGATGGACTGGAATGGAACCCGGGCCAGCGCACCCATCTCTTGTGCGCCATCGCCGCCCGTTCCGACGACCACCTGGTGATGCTGCGCCAGCTGACCCGGCTGCTGCAGGACGAAGCCCGGCTGCTGCCGCTGCTCTCCACCGCCGATCCCGGCGAGCTGATCGCCGCGCTGGCCCAGCCAGCCGAAGCGCTGCCGCCGGACGCCGAAGCGCACGACCTGGACCTCTGCGAGGAATGGCGGCTGGATTACCCCAACGGTCTGCACGCCCGTCCCGCCGCCCTGTGGGTGGAGGCGGCGCGCCGCAGTCCGGCGCAATTGCAGGTGCGCCACGGCAACCTGGCCGCCGACGCCAAGAACCTGATCTCCCTGCTGCAGCTGGCCCTGCGCCAGGGCGCGCTGCTCACGGTGTCGGCGCGCGGCCCGCAGGCTGCCGAAGGGCTGAGGCAACTGCTGCAGGCGATGCGCGAAGCCAGCCTGGCCGAGCAGACCGCCGCCGCCATCGCGGCGCAACGCGCGGCCGGCCAGCGCAAGCGCGCGCTCTGGCAACCATCGGGCCGGGCGGTGTCGCTGCCGGGCATCAGCGCCAGCCCGGGCCTCGCCATCGGCACCGTGCGCATCCTGGCGGCGGCGCAGCTGAATGTGGCCGACCGTCCCGTCAGCCTGACCGAAGGCGGCGACCGCCTGCACGAGGCGCTGGCCGCCACCCGCCGCCAATTGTCGCAGCTGGCAGACGCCACCCAGGCCGCGCTGGGCGCCGCCGAAGCCGACATCTTCCGCGCCCAGGCCGAGCTATTGAACGACACCGACCTGATCACCCTCAGCTGCCAGCTGATGGTGGCCGGCCACGGCGTGGAATGGTCGTGGCACCAGGCGGTGGAGCGTCTGGCGGAAAAGCTCTCCGCGCTGGGCAACCCGCTCTTGGCGGCGCGCGCCGCCGACCTGCGCGACGCCGGCCGGCGCGTGCTGTTCCAGCTGGACCCCTCATTGCAAAGCCGCGCGCCGGCAGAATTCGGCGCCGACACCATCCTGCTGGCCGCCGACCTGGCGCCGTCCGACACCGCCAGCCTGGACCCCGCCCGCATCAAGGGCCTGGCCACCGCCCACGGCGGCCCCACCTCGCACACCGCCATCCTGGCTCGCACGCTGGGCCTGCCGGCGCTGGTGGCTGCGGGTAACGCGCTGCTCGACGTGGCCGACGGCAGCCCGGCCATTCTGGACGGCGACAGCGGCCGGTTGTACCTGGACCCAAGCGAGCAGGACCTCGCCTCCGCCCGCGGCTGGCAGCAGCGGCAGAACGAAGAGCGGCTGCGGCAGCAAAACGAGCGCCAGGAGCCCGGCCAGACCGCCGACGGCCGCCGCATCGAGATCGCCGCCAACCTCAACCGGCCGGAACAGGTGGCCGGCGCGCTGGAGGGCGGCGCCGAAGGCGTGGGCCTGATGCGCACCGAATTCCTGTTCCTGGAGCGCGAAACCGCGCCGGACGAGGACGAGCAGCATCGGACTTATCTGGCGATGCAGCAGGCGCTGCAGGGCCGGCCGCTGATCGTGCGCGCGCTGGACATCGGCGGCGACAAGCAGGTGCCCTATCTCAAGCTGCCGCGCGAGGACAATCCCTTCCTGGGCATGCGCGGCGCCCGGCTCTTGCTGCGCCGCCGCGAACTGCTGGAGCCGCAGCTGCGCGCGCTGTACCGCGCCGCCAACAGCGGCAAGCCGCTGTCCATCATGTTCCCGATGATCAGTTCGCTGAAGGAGATCACCCGGCTCAAGGGCTGGTGCGAAGGCATACGCAAGGAGCTGGACGCCCCGACGGTGCCGATAGGCATCATGGTGGAAGTGCCGGCGGCGGCGCTGCTGGCCGACCAGCTAGCGCCCTATGTCGACTTTTTCTCCATCGGCACCAACGACCTCACCCAATACGCGCTGGCTATAGACCGCCAGCACCCGGAACTGGCCGCCGAAGCCGACAGCCTGCACCCGGCGGTGCTGCGGCTGATCCGCCACACCGTGCGCGGCGCGGCGGAGCACCGGCGCTGGGTCGGAGTATGCGGCGGCATCGCCGGCGACCCGCTGGGCGCCGCCATCCTAGCCGGCCTGGGAGTGGACGAGCTGTCGATGAGCCCGCGCGACATCGCCGCGGTGAAGGCCATGCTGCGTCGCCACGACTACGCGCGGCTGCAGGGCCTGGCCGAACAGGCGCTGGCCTGCGACAGCGCCGAGGAAGTGCGCCAGTTGCTGGAGGTGCTCGCATGAACGCCGCCCTCCACACCGTGACGCTGAATCCGGCGCTGGACCAGACCGTCACGCTGGACGAGTTGCGCGCGGGCGGCGTCAACCTGGCGCGCGCCGCCCAGCTCAACGCCGGCGGCAAGGGCGTCAACGTGGCCAGCTGCCTGGCCGACTGGGGCCACCCCGCCACCGTCCACGGCCTGCTGGGACAAGCCAACAGCCGCCCCTTCGAGCAGCTGTTCGCCGCCAAGCGCCTTCCCGACCGCATGCTGCGGCTGCCCGGCGACAACCGGGTCAACATCAAGCTGGCCGATCTCAAATCCGGCCTCACCACCGACATCAACCTACCCGGCCTGCAGGCCGCGGAAACCGACCTGCGGGCGCTGGCCGCCAGCCTGGCCGGCCTCGGCGCTAGCGACTGCGTGGCGCTGGCCGGCAGCCTGCCGCCCGGCCTGCCGCCGGACAGCCTGGCCCGCCTGTGCAGCCAGCTGAAACGGCAGGGCGCCTGGGTATTGCTGGACAGCAGCGGCCCGGCGCTGGCCGCCGCGCTGGCCAATCCGCCGGCGGCGCTGCCGGACTGCGTCAAGCCCAACCGCGAGGAGCTTGAGCAATGGGCGGGCCGTCCGCTGGCCACGCTGACGGAGATCGCGCATTGCGCCCAGGACCTGCAGCGGCAAGGCATTGCCCGCGTGGTGGTGTCGCTGGGCGAGCAAGGCGCATTGCTGGCGGACAGCGACGGCGCGCGGCTGGCCAGCCTGCCGCCGCAACGGCCGCTGAGCACCGTCGGCGCCGGCGACGCGCTGGTGGCGGGGCTGATGGCCGCCCGCCAACAACGCTTGAGCGGCGACGACAGCCTCAGGCTGGCGGTGGCCTTCGCCGCCGCCAAGCTGCAATGCGTCGGCCCGCATCTGCCGGAGCCGCAACTGATACGCCGGCTGGCGGGCGAAGTCCGCCTGCAAACCCTGGCCGCGGCCTGAAACCGGCGCCTACCTTTCCAGACAGGGGATATTCATGAGCATCGTCGCCATCATCCGCGCCGGCGAGCGCAGCACCCAGGCGCTGCTGGCCGCCGAGGCGCTGCGCCAGGCCGCCAGGCAGCAGGGCCTGCAGATAGACATAGAAATAGACGGCCAGCCGGCGCTCAGCGCCGGCCAACTGGCCGCCGCCGGGCACATCCTGCTGGTGGGCGAGGCCGACGACGCCCGCCTCGGACAACGCCCCGGCCGCCGCGCCACGCTGGACGCGGTGCTGGCCGACCCGGCAGCCCAGCTGCAGCCGGCGGCCGCCGCCGAGCGCCCGCTGCGCATCGTCGCCATCACCGGCTGTCCCACCGGCATCGCCCACACCTTCATGGCGGCGGAAGGACTGCTGCAGGCGGCCAAGGCGCTGGGCCACGCCATCCGCGTGGAAACCCAGGGCTCGGTCGGCGCGCAGGACGCACTCAGCCCGGGCGAGATCCGCGACGCCGACCTGGTGGTGATCGCCGCCGACACCCAGGTGGCGCTGGAGCGCTTCCGCGGCAAGCGGCTGTTCCAGAGCGGCACCAAGGCGGCGATAGGCGACGGCCAGGCGCTGCTGCGCCGCGCCATCGCCGAAGCCTCGCCTTGCCAGCCGGCCGGCGCGGCGGACGCGCGGGCCGAACCGGCTCAAAAAACGCAGGACGGCCCCTACAAGCACCTGATGACCGGCGTATCCTTCATGCTGCCCTTCGTCACCGCCGGCGGCATCCTGATCGCGCTGGCCTTCGCGCTGGGCGGCATCTATGCCTTCGACGACGCCCACAAGGGCACGCTGGCCTGGTCGCTGTTCCAGATCGGCGCCAAATCGGCGTTCGCGCTGATGGTGCCGATACTGGCCGGCTACATTTCCTACTCCGTCGCCGACCGCCCCGGCATCGCCCCCGGCATGGTGGGCGGCATGCTGGCCGCCAGCCTGGGGGCCGGCTTTCTCGGCGGCATCGCCGCCGGCTTCATCGCCGGCTACGGCACGCGCTGGCTGAACCGGCATATCCGCCTGGGCCAGCATCTGGACGGCCTCAAGCCGGTGCTGATCCTGCCGGTGCTGGGTTCCTTGCTGACCGGCCTGCTGATGATCTACGTGGTGGGCGCGCCGGTGGCTGCGCTGCTGGCGGCCCTCACCCAGGCGCTGCAAGGCATGCAGGGCAGCAGCGCGCTGGCTCTGGGCGCCCTGCTGGGCGCGATGATGGCCTTCGACATGGGCGGCCCGGTCAACAAGGCGGCCTACGCCTTCGCCACCGGCCTGATCGCCAGCCAGGTATACACGCCGATGGCGGCGGTGATGGCGGCCGGCATGACGCCGCCGCTAGGGCTGGCCCTGGCCACCCGACTGTTCCGCGACCGCTTCACCCCGGACGAATACGAGGCCGGCAAGGCCGCCGGTGTGCTGGGCCTGGCCTTCATCAGCGAGGGGGCAATCCCCTTCGCCGCGCGCGATCCGCTGCCGGTGATCCCGGCGCTGATGGCCGGCTCGGCGCTCGCCGGCGCCATCTCGATGGGCATGGGTGTAGCGCTGAAAGTGCCGCACGGCGGCGTGTTCGTGCTGCCCATTCCCAACGCGGTGCAACACCTGGGCAGCTACCTCGCGGCGCTGCTGGCCGGCACCATCGCCACCGCGCTGCTGCTTGGCCTGCTGAAGAAGAAAATCCCCGCCGCCAACTGACCCCGCAGTCCATCCGCCATGAACAGGCATGCGATAAGCACTCTGCGCATGCCTGTTTACATTAGAAAACATTAATAATTAATTTGTTATAATGGCGTCACAGACGGCACACAGATGCCGCTGCTTCATGACAAACAACAATCAGGAAAAGCCATGTCCATTACCCGCCGCGACTTCCTCAACGGTTTCGCGCTGACTGTGGCTGCCGGGCTCACCCCGCTGGAAATTCTCCGTGCCGCACCCCGTCAGATCAGCGCCAGCTACTACCCGCCTTCGCTCACCGGATTGCGCGGCAATCACGATGGCTCGTTCGAAAATGCCCACAAGCTGGGACGCGCCCACCACGCCTACAACCTGTCCGGCGCCAAGGTGGAAGAGCATTACGACCTGGTGGTGGTCGGAGGCGGCATCAGCGGCCTGTCCGCCGCCTACTACTACCGCAAGAAGCACCCGCAAGCCAAGGTGCTGATCCTGGACAACCACGACGACTTCGGCGGCCACGCCAAGCGCAACGAGTTCAAGGTGGGCAACCGCCTGGTGCTGGGCTACGGCGGCACCGAATCGCTGCAATCGCCCAAGCATGTGTTCAGCAAGGAAGCGCTGGCGCTGATGAAGGAGCTGACCGTCGACATCGATGGCCTGGCCAGCCACTTCCACCGCAATTTCTATCCCGACCTCAAGCTGTCGCGCGGCGTGTTCTTCAACCGCGAAGACTTCGGCGCCGACAAGGTGGTAGGCGGCGACCCTTACCTGCAGGTGGCGGACGATATCGATCCCAAGCGCCTGAACGCGCGTCCGATCCGCGACTTCATCAACGATTTCCCGATGTCGAAAAAGGACCGCGACGCGCTGATCGACCTGCACACCAGCCGCCGCGACTACCTGGGTGACATGCCCAAAAACAAGCGCGAGGCCTACCTGGCCAAGATCAGCTACAGCACCTACCTCACCCGCCACGTCGGCCTCAGCGCCACCGCGGTGCGCTTCTTCCAGTCGCGCAGCAACGACTTCCAGGCGGTGGGCATAGACGGCCTGCCGGCTCTGGACGCGCGCAACCTGGACCTGCCAGGCTTCCACGGCGTGGCCGGCCTGGGCAAGATCAGCGCCGAGGCGGAAGCCGAACTGCGCGACCCGTACATCTACCACTTCCCGGACGGCAACGCCTCCATCGCCCGCCTCCTGGTGCGCAAGCTGATCCCGCAAGTCGCGCCGGGCAAGGACATGAACGACATCGTGCTGGCCCGCTTCGACTACAGCCAGCTGGACGTGGCCGGCCGCCCGGTGCGGCTGCGGCTGAGCAGCACCGTGGTGCGGGTGGAGAACGGCAAGGGCGCGGTGGACATCGGCTACCTGGACTCGTCCGGCAAGCTGCGCCGCGTGCAGGCGCGCCACACCGTGATGGCCTGCTACAACATGATGATCCCGCACATCATGCCCAGCCTGGCCGACGACCAAAAGCAAGCGCTGGCGCAAAACGTCAAGGCCCCACTGGTCTACACCAAGGTGGTGCTGAAAAACTGGGACAGCTTCATGAAGCTGGGCGTGCACGAGCTGTACTGCCCGTCCATGCCCTACAGCCGCATCAAGCTGGACTATCCGGTGGATATAGGCGGCTACCAGCATCCGCGCAAACCGTCCGAACCGATGTGCCTGCACATGGTGTACGTGCCCACCATCGCCGGTTCCGGCCTGGACCCGCGCACCCAATGGCGGATGGGCCGCGCCAAGCTGCTGGCCATGCCGTTCGCCGAGATGGAGACCATGGTGCGCGAGCAGCTGCAGCGCATCCTCGGCCCCGCCGGCTTCGATCATCAGCGCGACATCGCCGCCATCACCGTCAACCGCTGGTCGCACGGCTACTCCTACTTCCTCAACTCGATGTACGACGACGAAGAAGAGTCCAAGCGCATCATCGCCACCGCCCGCCGCCCGGCAGGCAATGTGGTGATCGCCAACTCCGACTCCGACTGGAACCCGTACACCCACGCCGCCATCGACCAGGCATGGCGCGCCGTCAACGAGCTGAGCTGAACCACAGGAATACCGTGATGAAACTGATGAATACCTTGGGCCTTTTCGCCCTGCTGGCCGCCGCGCAGACGACGTTGGCCACCGCCGACACCGACAGCGTGCGCCGCGGCGCCTACCTCGCGCGCGTATCCGACTGCATCGCCTGCCACAGCGCGCCAGGCGGCAAACCCAATGCCGGCGGCCTGGCCATGGACACCCCAGTCGGCAAGATCTACTCCACCAACATCACGCCGGACAAGGAAACCGGCATCGGCGACTACAGCTACGAGGACTTCGCCCGCGCGCTGCGCCAGGGCGTGGCCAAGGACGGCCATTCGCTGTATCCGGCCATGCCCTATACCTCCTTCGCCCGCATCAACGACGCCGACATGCGCGACCTCTACGCCTACTTCATGCGCGGCGTGGCGCCGGTGGCGCAGGACAACCGCGACAGCGACATCCCGTGGCCGCTGTCGATGCGCTGGCCGCTGGCGTTGTGGCGCTGGTTCTTCCATGACGACAGCGCCTACCAGCCGACCGCCGGCCAGAGCGCGCAATGGAACCGCGGCGCCTACTTGGTGCAGGGCATGGCTCACTGCGGCACCTGTCACACCCCGCGCGGCGCGGCCTTCCAGGAAACGGCGCTCACCGACAAGAAGCCGGGCTACCTCACCGGCTCGCAGCTGGCCGGCTGGTACGCCGGCAACCTCACCGGCGACGCGCGCGAAGGCCTGGGGGGCTGGTCGGCGGAAGAACTGGTGGAATACCTGCAGAAAGGCCGCAACCGCTACACCGCCGCCTTCGGCCCGATGGCCGAAGTGGTGCATTACAGCACCCAGCACGTCAGCCACGACGATCTGACGGCGATGGCGGTCTACCTCAAGAGCCTGCCGGGCGCCGGCGCCGCCGATGTGAAGCCGGTGCGCACCGGCTCCGCGCTGTTCTTTGAAAACTGCGCCACCTGCCACCAGGCCAACGGCCAGGGCCACGACAACGTGGTACCGGCGCTGGCCGGCAGCTCGGCGGTGATGGCCCGCGACGCCACCTCGCTGATCCGCGTGGTGCTGGAGGGCGGCGTCAACACCCGCACCAGCCATCTGCCGTGGGAATACAGCATGCCCGGCTACGCGCAGCAGCTGTCCAACCAGGAAGTCGCCGACGTGCTGAGCTATATGCGCCAGAGCTGGGGCAACGCCGCCAGTCCGGTCGACGCGGACCAGGTGGCCGAAGTGCGCGGCGCCATCGCCAAGACCAGCCAGGCGCAATAAGCGCCAGGGACGCAAGAACGCCGCCGCATCTTTAATATGATGCGGCGGCGTTTGTCCTTGCCTCCCCAGGCGGGCTGACGGGACGGGCCCGTCAGCGATCAGGGCGCGTTCAGCGTGAACACATCGCCGCACTGGACGGTATTGCCGCGGCCGTAGACGCTGAGGGAGATCTGCCGCCCCGATTGCACCGCGCTGACGATGTCGCCGGTATTGAAGCAGTTGTACCAGGCGCCGCTGCGGTCGTTGATCACGCCCCAGGAATAGACGCCGCGGCCGGCGATCTTGTCGATGCCGGCCTTGGCGAGATCGACCTCGTAAGGATGGCCCGCCAGCGGCCCGCTCGCCCAGTTCACCGCCAGCCCGGTGGCGAAGCCGCCCACCGAAGGCCGGCAGCTGAGCGCGCCCTGCTGGCGGCCATCCGCCAAGGCGGAGGTGGTGAACGCGCACACCGCGCCGCTGCTGCCCACATAGCTGCCGGCGACGAACTGCAACCCCTGCGGGCTGGCCGACGGCTTGATGGTCTGGGCCGGCTTGCCTATCGCGCCATTCTTGTCCACTGGCAGGGTCAGGGTGATGTCGGAATAATGGATTTTGCCTGCCGCATCCTGGCTAGGCACCCGATACAGGCTGACGGTATTGCCGTTGGCGATCACGCTGGCGCCTTCCAGATTGACCACGGGCACCACGGCTGCCTGCCCCGCCGCGGCAAAGCCGCAGGACGCGGCCAATAACAAGAGTTTTTTCATCAAATGCGCGCTCCATCGCTGTGCGGTCTACCGGCGGCCGCCGGCTCATCCGCAACGGCCGCCGGAAACAAAGAATGGATAATATCAGCGCGCAAACATTGCCAAAAGCATGTTTTGAATGAAAGCGCGCCAGAAAATCGCTCCCCTGGCGCAAAACATCAGCGGCTGGACCGATACGTCGCATCGCCATACGGCGCGGCCCTGAATTCCGCCAGCGCCTCCGCTTGGGCAGACAAGGCGCTCAGTGCGGGATAAGGCCCGATGGGCACGATGTCGGCAATCATCTGCCGGCTGAAATTCCAGGCTACCGCGGCGGTCAACAACGCTTGATCCATCGATTCGCTGCGAATCTCCGGCAAACCCGGAGCGAACTCCCGCTCCAGCTCGTCATAAGCGGCCAGCAACTGGCCGCTTATCCGCTCCAGCCAGGGCTGGTACAGCATCTGCTCCGGCCGCAGCTTGCGTTCATAGACAATCTGCACGCTCTTCTCGCAGGCGGCCAGGGCCAGCCCCGTAAGCCGCAGGCCGCGCAGCAGCTGGCGCGGCTCGGACGGCAGCAGGCTGCGCGCCCCTGCAATCGATTCGGCATACTGCAGGATCAGTGTGGAGTCCATCAGCGCCGAGCCGTCGTCGCAAATCAAGGTCGGAGCCTTCACCACCGGATTGACGGCGCGGAAGTGGTCAAAGGTGCTGAACACCGATAAGGGCTGGTGCTCAAAAGGAATGTCCAGTAATTGCAGGGAAATCGCGACGCGACGGACATAGGGGGAATCCAGCATGCCAATCAGCTTCACAAGCGCTCCTTATCACAGTTGGGAATCAGCGGCCGGACCGCTCCTCTCCATCGCCCGGAACGCGATGAACCGGGTACAGCCACTGTAACAAAGACTCGTCGTCCTGATCCACCACCACCCCGCCGCGCAAGAAGCCCAGCTTCTGCGCCACCCGGGTCGAAGCCAGATTGTCCGCATTGATCTGCGCCAGGACCTCCAGCACTTCGCCGCTGTCCCGCGCGCGCTCCAGCAGCAGGCGCACCGCCATTGCCGCCGCGCCCAGCCCCCGGCAGGCGGGAGCGACCGAATAGCCTATCTCCACCCGGCCTGCGCATGGGCTTCCCTTGAAGCCGCAGGCTCCGACAATGCGCCGCTCGGCGTCGCGCATGTAAAACGGCAGACACCAGCGCTCGGGATCGCCGGCTCGCAGACGCTCCAGCGCCCGCGTCGCCACCCGCGGCGGCGGCATCGCCCCATCTACCGCCCGGCCCGACAAGCGGCGCGGCGTCAACGCCTGTTCGAGATCGACCAGTTCGCCTGCCGCAATCGGCTCAAGAAATATCTGCATTACGCCTCGCGCTGGAACGTTGGAAAAGATTAAAGGAAACGGACGTCCCCGATCCAGTTGCGGGCGCGGCGGGCCAGGCGATCAGCCTCGCCCTCGCCGTCAAACGAAACCGGCTCATCGCAGCCCTCCGGAATGGACAGCGCTTCAAACGCATTGACGTTGACCACCGCGTATACATTGCCAGCAATCCGGCTGCTCACCAGCGGCGCCACGCCGCATGCGGCGCAGACATGGAATTCGGCGGTGCCGGCGCCGGAACGGCAGCACGACACCCGCCCCGGCTCGCGGACGCTCACCCGCAAACTGCCATCGCGGCAAGAGGTCCACACCCCGCCATGCTTGCGGCAGAAGCTGCAGGCGCAACGCCGGGCTGGAATCTCAGCCGGCCCCGGCAACCAGTTCAGGTCGAACGAGATATTGCCGCAATGGCAAGCGCCATCGATTCTCATCCATTCATCCCTTGTAATGGAACGCCGTTGCGCAGAGCATCCCGCCCGCCAAAGAGAACGGCCCGCTTGCGCGAGCCGTCGCATCCGCGCAAGCCCGGCATCAGCACGGAATATGCACGCTGTTCGATCCGGCGTACAGATTGACGCAGGACTTGCCCGACCCGGCACCCTTGACCGTGAAATGCCTGTCATTGGGCTGATGGCAGCCTTTGACCACGGTCAGCTTGCAGGCGCTCTTGTCTATCATCTGCTTCAGATCGCTGCTGTAGCCGGCCAGATAGGCGCTTGCGCCGGCCTGGGTATAGGCCTGCGCATTGCTATTGGCGGGCGAATCCCAGCCACTCTCGAAAACGATGCGCGCCTGCGCGGTGGAAGCCAGCAGCGCGCAAGCGCAATATGCGATCAACGGAACGCTCATCTTCACTCTCCCAGGGTTGACTTTCTTCATCAGTCAGAACGCCCTGCCCTGGCGCGCGTGAAAACAACAGACGCCTCACCCTTTGCGCTGATGCAGCACCCGGCGCACGTCCCGCGCCGCCTTCAATGGCGTGGCGGAAAAATTGGTGGCGGCGAAATGCCCCGCCTGGCGCGACGCCTGGGACATCGCTGCGCCCGAGGCGTAGCCCACTTCCAGCGCCTGGCGCATCACCGCTATCGGCGCGGCATCGTTGTCCGGCAGCTGCTGCCGCAAGCAGCGCCCCACGTCGGCCATCAGCCTTTCCGCGACCAGCATCAGCTCGCGCTGGGTATCGGCCTGCGCCTGCCACAGCGCGGCCCCGACCAGCAGGCCGCCGTCTATCCTTTTTTCCATCTCGCATTCGGACAAGGGAAAGCTGGGCGACAACGACGACAGCCAGGTGCTACAGACGTCCTCCTGCACCTCAAGCCAGCGCCGCTGCCCCCTCTCCATCGCACCGCAATACGTTTCCATCGCTCCGACGATCCAGCTGGCCATATGGCCTCCTCATCGATAGACGCAAGCCGCGTCTCAGGCAACAGATTGCGGGCACGGCAGTTTCCACACCGCCAACAGCTCCCGCAACAGGGTCTCCAGCACCGGATCACCCGCCCGGTCCGCCGGATAGACAAACTGCAAATCCGCGCTCTTGCGCAATTCCGGCACCAGCCAGACGCGGCCGTCGGCCTGCCAGGCCAGCGCATCCTCCTCGCGCACCAGCGCCACGCCGACGCCGGCGGCCACCAGTTCCAGAATCACCGACAGATGGTCGCTCTCCGCAACCTTCTTCGGCGAGATGTTCAACTCGCGCCACAATTCCGCGGTGATTTTCGACAGGCTGGAAAACTGCGAGATGCCCACCCATGGCAACTTGCCCAGTTCCTTGAGCTTGCCGCCCTCCAGTTGCTCCGCCCAGGACACGGGCAGCGCCACCCGGAACGACAACGTCTGCAGCGGCACGGTACTGACATTCATATAAGGGTTGCGGCCAAGATAGAAGCCGGCGTCCAGCTCTTTCTTGCGCACCAGGTTGAGCACATCCACCGACACCCCGTGGTTCAGTTGCACCTCCAGCAGCGGGTACGCCGCCACCAGCGCCGCCACCCATGGCCCCAGCTTGAGGATGTCCGGCATCAGGGTGACGCCTATCCTGGCCTGGCCAGCCAGCTGGCCTTTCAGCTTGCGCGCATGATTGATGATGTCGCGCGCCGCCCCCAGCACGCCCTGCGCTTCCGGCAACAGCTCCTGCCCGGCCCGGGTGAGGCTCACGCCGCCGGCGTTGCGCTCGAACAACTGCATGCCGACCTCCTCTTCCAGCGCCTTGATCTGGGCAGTCACCGCCGGTTGCGACAGATGCAACAGTTCGGCCGCCTGCGTCAGGTGGCCCTGCTGCGCCACGGTGACAAAGGTCCGCAACTGGTAGATTTCCATGCTCTTCCCTGCAGTTCGATCACAGAGGCCCGGCATGGCTGTCCGCCGGGCCAGTATATGCCAAATGTCGCCTAGGCTAGCACAGGGTTGCCCGTCCGCTCAAAAACAAACCGCCTGCCACTTCGGTTGCTGGCAGGCGGTTGACTCACGACGCGCGCATTGCGCATCGCATCAGTCGTCGTCCTCCTGCACCCAGCCGGGCGCGCGCTTGGCCATGAAGGCGGCCACGCCTTCCACTTGCTCGGCGCTCCCCACCAGGCCCAGCGTGGCGGCGCGTTCGCGCGCCAAGTGCTGTTCCAGAGTCAGGTTGGGGCTGTCTTCGATCAGTTTGCGCGCCACGGCCACCGCGTCCGGCCCCTGCGCGGCGACCTTGTTGGCCAGACTCACCGCCACGATCTTCGCGAAGCCCTGATCCACCACTTCCTCAATCAGGCCTATGCTCAACGCCTTTTCCGCATTCACCACCTCGCCGCCCAGAATGATGCGCTTGGCCCAGGACACCCCCACCTTGTCGGCCAGGGTCTTGGTGCCGCCGGCGGCCGGAATCAGGCCCACCTTGGCCTCCGGCAGGCCCAGCTTGGAGCCGCGTTCGGCGATGATGTAGTCGCACACCAGCGCGCACTCCAGGCCGCCGCCCAAGGCGTAGCCGTTCACCGCCGCCACGGTCACCCCGCGGTAGCCGCGTATCGCCTGCAGCGCATCGGCGAAGGCTTGCAACAGCACATCGGCTGCGGCCTTGTCGCCGGCGGCGAACTGCTTCAGGTCCGCTCCGGCGGAGAAGAAAGCGTCGCCCGCTCCGGTAATCACCACCGAGCGGACGGAATCATCGGCATTCAACGCCTGCAGCGTGGCGGTCAGCTCGTTCAGGCTTTCCGTCGTCAGCAGATTCGCCGGCAGGTTGGAAAGCGTGATGATGGCTGATTTGCCCAGCCGTTCAAGTGTCAGATACCTAGCCATATTGTGTTCCTCACTGTATCCCCATCTATCTTCGTTAGCCTCCCGGCCCGGATCGACCCCGCCTCTACAGCATGGCATCGCTCCCATTTCCGGCCCGGGGCTGGGGCCATCCACCGCGTCATTGCGTTGCAGCGTCTTGCGTCCAGGCGGACATTCTCTTTGCAAACTGTACTTTTAGCCAGTAGGCAAAACAATTATATCCAACCTTTTTTGTAGAATGCTTGTTTCAACAATGCCAAAAAGAATCAGACAAAACGGCTGTCATCCCCACGGCAAGTCCACGCGCCGCAGTATGCAACTTCGTCATGGTCCTCTGTTACCATAGAGCTTTCGTCGGCAGCTTGCGGCATGATTGAAACGAATTTCTGGATTTTGTTCTTGGCCGGACTGCTGGGCGGCGGCCACTGCGTGGGCATGTGCGGCGGCATCGTCGCCGCGCTCACCCTGCACCATCCGGCCGGAACTGCCCGCTGGCGCATCCTGGCCGGCTACAATCTTGGCCGCATCGCCAGCTATGCGCTGATCGGCGCGCTGCTGGGGGCGCTGGCCGCCAGCGGCCTCGGCCTCGCCGCCGCCCATCCCTACCAGCTGGCGCTGCTGGCGCTGGCCAACCTGATGCTGGTGGCGATGGGCCTGTACCTGGCCGGCTGGTCGGCCGCGATAGGCTCGCTGGAGAAACTCGGCCAGCCGGTATGGCGGCGCTTGCAGCCACTGGCGGGCCGCATGCTGCCGATACGCGGCGCCGGCGGCGCGGTGGCGGTGGGCGCGGTATGGGGCTGGCTGCCCTGCGGCCTGGTCTACAGCGCGTCGATCTCGGCGCTGGCCAGCGGCTCGGCATGGCATGGCGCAGGGCTGATGCTGGCTTTCGGCCTGGGCACGCTGCCCAATCTGCTGCTGATGGGGGTGTTCGCCGACGGATTGCGGCGCTGGATGCAACAACGCCCAGTGCGGCTGGCGGCCGGACTGGGCGTGGCGGGACTGGGCGCGTATCGCCTGATCCAGCTGCTTATCTGAACGATTTCATGATGGTTTCGACGTTGTAGCGCACCAATCGCAGATAGCTGGGCGCCGGGCCCTGGGGGCCGGACAACGCGTCGGCGTACAATTGTCCGCCGATCTTCACCTTGGCTTCATTCGACAACTGCTGCAACAGGCGCTTGTCGCTCATATTCTCCATGAACACGGCAGTGACCTTTTCCTGGCGCACCTGGCGCACCAGTTGCGCCACGCCCTTGGCCGACGCCTCGGCCTCGGTGCTCACGCCCTGTATCGCCAGCACCTTCAACTGGTAATGCTCGCCCATGTAGCCGAAGGCGTCGTGCGAGGTCAGCATCTTGCGCCTGGCTGCCGGCACCGCGGCGAACTGCTTCTTCGCCCAGTCGTCCAGCGCCCGCACCTTGGCGGCGTAGTCGGCGGCGCGACGCTGGTATTCGGCCTTGCCGGCCGGGTCGGCCTGAATCAGGCCGGCACTGATATTCTTGATATAGATCTGCACCCGCGACGGATCGTGCCAGGCGTGGGGGTCCAGCTCGCCGTGATCATGGCCATGCTCGTCGGCGGCATGCTCCTCCTCCGGCGCCTGGCGGGTCTTGATGCCCTTGGCGGCCACCACGGTCACGCCTCGGAAGCTGGCCGCCTTGTCCAGCCTCGACATCCAGCCCTCCAGACCCAAGCCGTTCAACACCAGCACCTTGGCGGCGGACACTTTCTTGATGTCGGCTGGCGCTGGCTGGAACACGTGGGCGTCCTGGTCCGGCCCCACCAGCGACACCACCTCGACGCGGTCGCCGCCGATTTCGCGGGTCATGTCGGCGATGATGCTGAAACTGGCCACCACCGGCAGCTTGGCCAGCGCCAGCGCCGGCATGCCCAGCAGCAGCAAGGCGGCTAAAGTCTTCTTCATGCGGTTTTCCTCACTCTTACGATTCAAGATGGCGCGCGCGGATATAGCGCGGCAAAGCCCCGCCCACCGGCGCAAACAGCAAAGACAACAGGTAGACCACGCCGGCCAGCAGGATGATGGCCGGACCGGACGGCAGCTCGAAGTGGTAGGACAGCAGCAGGCCGCCCAGGCCGCTGGCGAAGGCGATGCCGACGGACAGCGCCAGCATCGCCTCGATGCGTTCGGTCCACAGCCGCGAGGTGATCGCCGGCAGCATCATCAGCCCCACCGCCATCAGCGTGCCCAGCGACTGGAAGCCGGCCACCAGGTTCAGCACCACCAGCATCAGGAACAGCAGATGCCACCAGGCGCCGCGCGCGCCCACCGCGCGCAGGTAGACCGGGTCCAGGCTTTCCAGCAGCAGCGGCCGGTAGATCAGCGCCAGGGTCAGCAAAGTAACGCTGGCCACGCCGGACACCAGGTACAGCGCGGCGTTGTCCACCGCCAGCACCGAGCCGAACAGGATATGCATCAGATCGACATTGCTGCCGCCGCGCGACACCAGCAGCACCCCCAATGACAGGGACAGCAGGTAGAAAGCGGCGAAGCTGGCGTCCTCCTTGATGCTGGTGAAGCGGGTGGCCAGGCCGGCCAGCAACGCCACCAGCACGCCGGCGACAAAGCCGCCCAGGCTCATCGCCGGCAAGCTGAGGCCGGCGAACATGAAGCCGACGGCGGCGCCGGGCAGCACCGCGTGGCTCATCGCGTCGCCCATCAGGCTCATGCGCCGCATCACCAGGAACAGCCCTATCGGTCCGGAGCCCAGCGCCAACGCCAGGCAGCCGGCCAGCGCGCGGCGCATGAAGGCGAATTCGACGAAGGGCGAAATCAGTAGATCGTACAGATGTTGCATCAGGCTCTCGCTCCGTCCAGGCCGCAGACCGGCGCTTGCGCCTGCCAATGGGCGGCGGTTTCCACCGCGCGCCGCAGATTGTCCTCGCTCAGCACCGCGGCGCTGTCGCCCCAGGCGATCACCTCGCGCGCCATCAGCAGCGTGTGCGGGAAATGGGTCCTGACCTGCAGCGCGTCGTGCAGCACCGCGATCACGGTGCGGCCCTCCTTGCGCCACTGCGCCACCAGCCGCAGCAGGTCTTCGGTGGTCTTGGCGTCCACCGCGTTGAAAGGCTCGTCCAGCAGGATCAGCCTGGCGTCCTGCACCAGGATGCGGGCGAACAGCACACGCTGAAACTGGCCGCTGGACAGCGCGGCGATGGGCCGCAAGGCGAAATCCGCCAGCCCCACCTGCTCCAGCGCCGCCAGCGAGCGCTCCACGCCGGCGCGCCCCACCTTGCCGAACGGCCCGCTCTTGTGCCACAGGCCGGTGCCCACCAGCTCCAACACGCTCACCGGCATGCTGCGGTCGATTTCGGCCTGCTGCGGCAGATAGGCGATGTCGGCGCGGCGATAGCCGTTCAGGTCCACATTGCCGGAATCCGGCGTCAGCGCGCCTATCATCGCCTTCAGCAGCGTGCTCTTGCCGGCGCCGTTCGGCCCGCAGATGGCGGTGGCGTCGCCTTCGGCGAAGCGGCCGCTGATGTGATGCACCGCGGGGTGGCGCTGGTAAGACACCGTGAGATTGTTCAGGACGATGCTCATGCCAGCTCCTGCAATGCCCACCACACCAGCAGCCACAGGGCGGCGAGCGGCAGCAACGCCAGCGCCAGGCGCTGGCCGGCAGACATCGCCAGCAGGCTGAGCGGCGCGCGCAGCGTGGCCGGGGTCAGATGTTGATGGCTATGCGGGCGGTGGGGGGCGTGGCCATGCGAATGGCCGCCTGACGATTCGCTCATTCCAGGCACTCCTTCAGCCATTGCTCCATCTGGGCAGCGTCGAATTGCGGCGCAATCAGCTCGAAGCGGCTGTCGCGGCGCCAGGACACCTGGGCGGCGCCCCACTGCCCGGCCGCCCAGTTCAGCCACACCCAGCTGTCCAGCACGCGGAACACGCCCTTGGCGCGCACGAGACCCGGCACCTTCTTAGGCAAATCGTCGAACAGCCGCGTCAGACGCTCGCCGTCGAAATTCAGTTCCGGCTCGAAGGTCCAGCCGGCCGACTGCCATTCGCTGGCGATGTCCGGTAGCACCGCAGGCCGGTAGCGCGGCTTGGCCGCCAGCTCGGCGTCCAGCCAGGCCACGTCCAATTCGCCGTTGCGCACCTCACCCACAAGCGATTTGGGCGGAAACAGCGCCGCCGCCTGCTGGCGGAAGGCGTCCATGGTCGGGATGTCGGCGGTGTCTATCTTATTGGCCACCAGCACGTCGGCGATCGATATCTGGTCGCGGTACAGCGGCTGGCGATGGTAGTCGGGCTGGATGAACTGACGCGGGTCCACCAGCGTCAGCACCGCCGCCACCTCCAGCGCGTCGCCCAGCGGCTTGGCGCGCAGCTCGTCGATGACGCCGGCGGCGTGGGCCAGGCCGCTGGCTTCGACCAGCAAGCGGTCGGGCTTCTCGCGCCGCAGCAATGTCGCGACGGTGGCGGTCATTTGCGGACCGGCCACGCAGCACAGGCAGCCGCCGGCGATCTCCGCCACCGCCAGCTCGTCGTTCAGCAGCGCGGCGCCGTCTATGCCCACCTCGCCGAATTCGTTGACGATCACCGCCCACTTTTCATGCGCGGGACGATGGGAGATCAGATGTCGCAGCGCGGTGGTCTTGCCCACGCCCAGAAAGCCGGTAAACAGATTGACTTTGGTCTTGTTCATGATTGTTTGGCGATTCAAATGGCACAGGACTGGCAACGGCCAGCCAGCACCAGGTTCTGCGGGCTGAGGGCGAAGCCTGCCGCCTGCGCCATTTCGCGCAAGGTGGCGAGGCCGCTGGCGGCGTCCACCTCATTGACGCGGCCGCATTGCTCGCACACCAGAATCAGGCTTTCATGCTGGCAATCGAAATGGTCGCAGACGATGAAGCCGTTGAGCGCATCCACCTTGTGCAGCAGGCCGTGCTCCACCAGAAAGTCGAGCGCGCGGTAGACCGTGGGAGGCGCGGCCGCGCCGCGCTCCTGCTGCAAATCGGCCAGCACCTGGTAGGCCTTGACCACGCCGCTGCGCTTCAACACCAGCTCCAGCACCTGGCGGCGCAAGGCGGTGAGCTTGCTGCCGCGCCCGGCGCAATGCCGCTCGGCGGCGGCAAGATAAGAAGATTGGTCCATGGAAGCCATTGGGAAGGAAACCGGATCAGTAGATGTTGCAAATGTTACTATATAACATCACGAAGCGGCAACCCTTTACATATTGCGGGTTTTGACAGTCCCGACGCTGTGATACGCTGACCAGCGGCATTTTCCACCACTTCCAAAGGGATATTCATGAAAAAGATGTTGCTCGGCATGGCAGCGACGCTGATCGCCAGCCAAACCATTGCCGCCGATCCGATCAGCCAGCGCAAGGACGCGCTCAAGCAGTACAAGCCGGTCATCGGCGCGATGGGAAAAATGGTGAAAGGCGACACGCCGTACAACAAGGACGAGTTCGCCAAGCTGGCCAGCCAGTTGGAAGCGCTGTCGCAAAAACCGTGGCAGTACTTTCCGGCAGGCAGCGGCGTCGGCAAGACCGATGCCCGCCCGGAAATCTGGAGCAAGCCGGCGGACTGGCAAAAGGCCATCGACAACCACCAAGCCGCCACCGCCAATCTGAAACAAGTGGCCCAGGCCGGCGACCTGGCCGCGGTCAAGAAGGCTTTTGCCGACACCCAGCAGACCTGCAAGGCCTGTCACAAGGACTTCCGCAAGGATTGATCTCCGGGGCCGTCCGGCCCCATTGCCCCCCTCTGCCGCTTTACTGCCGATATAATGGCCACCGGCCCGCAAATCGTCGCGCGCCAGTTTGCCTACCCACAGTAGAGTGACCATGAAAAAGATACTGACCGCGCTGCTATTGGCAGCGATCGCCGTCCCCGCCGCCCACGCCGACACCCCGGCGGAAATCCGCACCAAAGCCTTCAAGAAGATGCTGCTGACTTTCGAGCCGCTGGGCATGGTGGCGCGCGACCGCGCGCCCTACAACAAGGCGCAGTTCCAGCAGCAGGCGGAAACGCTGAAACAGCTGGCCGCCGAGCCGTTCAAGCACTTCCCCGCCGGCAGCATCAGCGGCAGCAGCCGCGCCAAACCGGAAATCTGGAGCCAGCCGGCCAAGTTCGAGGCCGACCGCGACGCCTTCCTGAAGTCGGTGGGGGATCTGGCCGCCATCGCTAAGAACGGCGACCTGGCAGCGGTCAAAAAGGGCTACGGCCAAGTGGCGCAAAACTGCAAAACCTGTCACGACAGCTTCCGCGGACCGGAAAAGTAAGCCTGCGATCACGCAGAAAAGCCGGCGCACGCCGGTTTTTTTGCCGAAACAAACCCTGCCGCTATTGCAGCAAGGCGAAGTACAAGCCCCCCGCCGACAGCAGCAATGCCAGCAAAGCCAGCGCGCCATGGGCGAAATGCAATTGCGGCTTGCGGCCAGCCATGCGCTTGTAGCCGGTCAGCATCGGCAGCAACAGATTCTGCTTCTTCACCACCCGATACAGAACGATGGCCGCCACATGCAGCGCCACCAAACCCAGCAAGCCGTTGAACAACAGCTTGTGCACGCTGGTCAGCGACTCGGCCAGCGAACTGTCGACATGCCTGGCCAGCGGACCATCGAACAGATAGCTGTCCACATCTGCGGCAAACAAGCCGGTCAGCACCTGGAATGCCAGCGCCAACAACATCGCCACCACCATCCAGCCGCCCAGCGGGTTATGGCCGGGCGCCTCGTGCTCCGGCAATTCGCCCCTCAGATAGCGCAGGATGGCGCGCGGCCCCCTGACGAAGCTGGAGAAACGCGCGGTCTGGCTACCCGCCACGCCCCAGATCAGACGGAACAGCAGCAGCGACGCCATCGCCACCCCGCCATAGATGTGATACTGCAGCCACTCGCCGCCCCGCTCAGCGCAGAACCACATGGCGGCGAACAGCGCCACCAGCGTCCAGTGAAACAATCGGGTGGGCATATCCCATACCTTGACCTGCTGCGACATCATCGACTTCCCTTCCTGATCCGGCATCCCGCTATTTTGCCGCATCGCGGCGGCCAGGCATACCGCGCACCCGCAATCCACCTCAACAATGTGGTCAACCCAGCGCAATTTCCGCTCATTTTCGGTTAAGATTGTTGTTTCTCCGGCTGCGCGCTTGGCGCGGCCGGACCTGTTTTCCGCGACGGCCCTGAGTGGGCCGTTGTTTTCTACCGTGTTGGAGACCCAGTCAAATGACGCAAACCGCCCTTCTTCAGGATCTAGAGGCCCGTGGCCTGATCGCGCAAACTACCGATATGGCTGCGCTGCAAGACCTTCTGAACAAGGAAACGGTTACGCTTTATTGCGGCTTCGACCCCACCGCCGACAGCCTGCACATCGGCAGCCTGGTGCCCATCCTGATGCTCAAGCGCTTCCAGCAGGCGGGCCACCGCCCGGTGGCGCTGGTGGGCGGCGCCACCGGCATGATAGGCGACCCCAGCTTCAAGGCCAGCGAGCGCAAGCTGAACACTCCGGACATCATCGAAAGCTGGGTGGCGAAGATCCGCGCCCAGGTGGCGCCCTTCCTCAGCTTCGAAGGCGACAACGCCGCGGTGATGGCCAACAACTACGACTGGTTTGGCGGCATGGGCGCGCTGGAGTTCCTGCGCGACATCGGCAAGCACTTCTCGGTCAACGCCATGATCAAGAAAGAAGCGGTGCAGCAGCGCATCGCCCGCGAAGACCAGGGCATCTCCTACACCGAGTTCTCCTACAGCCTGCTGCAAGGCTACGATTTCTCGGAACTGAACCGCCGCCTGGGCTGCCAACTGCAGATCGGTGGCTCCGACCAGTGGGGCAACATCACCGCCGGCACCGACCTTACCCGCCGTCTGAACCAGACCCAGGTCTTCGGCCTGACCATGCCGCTGGTGACCAAGTCCGACGGCACCAAGTTCGGCAAGACCGAATCCGGCACCATCTGGCTGGACGCCAAGAAGACTTCTCCCTATGCCTTCTACCAGTTCTGGCTGGCCACCGCCGATGCCGACGTCTACAAGTTCCTGCGCTACTTCTCCTTCCTGTCGGTAGCGGAAATCGCCGCCATCGAAGAAGCGGACAAGAACCGCGAAGGCAAGCCGGAAGGCCAGCGCATCCTGGCGGAACAGGTGACCGCGCTGGTGCACGGCCAGGCCGCGCTGGAAGCGGCGCAGCGCATCACCCACAGCCTGTTCAGCAACGATCTGTCCAGCCTCACGGCGGAGGACTTTGCCCAACTGGCACAAGACGGCCTGCCCTGCGTCAAGCTGGAAGCGGCCCACAGCGGCCTGGTGGACGCGCTGGCCGCGGCAAGCCTCGCCAAGTCCAAGACCGAGGCGCGCACCTTCATCCAGAGCGGCGCGGTCAGCATCAACGGCGTCAAAGCGGAAAGTCTGGATCATGCCATCCGCGCAGAAGAGCGCCTGTTCGGCCAGTACACGCTGCTCAAGCGCGGCAAGAAGCTGTACGCGCTGGTGGACTGGCAGTAAGCCTGCCGCGGCAAACCCAAAAGCCCGTCGATTGACGGGCTTTTTTGCGCCAGACCGCCGGCTAGACCACGCTGAAGGCTTCCCCGGTGGCGAAGAACGCCCCGCCGGCGATGTAATGCAGGCTGCGCCGGACATCGTCGGAAAAGTGCCAGCGGCCGTCGCGGAACACCCCGTCGTCGGCCTGCGCGGCCACCACTTCGCCGATGAACAGGTCGTAGCGCTGCTGGTTGTGCGGCTCCGGCACCACCTTGCATTCCAGGTAGGCCAGGCAATCCGCCACGCGCGGCGCTCCGACCCGCTGCGCCGGCTGCGGCTGTAAACCGCTGACGGAAAACTTGTTCCGCTCACGCCCGCTGTCCGAGCCCGCGCTCAGCACCTGCCCGGCCTGCGCGCGGCAGGGAATATTGAGGATAAACTCGCCGGAGACCTCGATCAGCTCGCGGCTATAGGTGGATTTGTCGATCACCACCAGCACCTTGGGCGGGTCGAAATCCAGCGGCATCGCCCAGGCCGCCGCCATCACGTTTTGCCGCCCGCCCGCCGCGCTGCTCACCAGCACGGTGGGGCCGTGGTTCAGCAACCGGTAGGCCTTGGCCAGTTCCACATCCGCCAGCATCGCCGTCTCCTTGCGCAAAACCACCTTTCTAGCAGCAGCAAATCAATGCAGCGCCGGCAATTCCAAATGGCACAGCTGGCGCTGCAGCTGCGCGTCACGCGCCAGGATCTCCTCGAACAGCTTGCTGCGCGCGGCGATGTGGTGATCGAAGCGCCAGTCCCTAAGCAAGGCCATGCCCAGCTCGAAATACTGTGGCTCAATCTGGAACAGGCGCCGCAGATCGAAAGGCACGCCCAATTGCAGATTCGCGACCAGTTGCAACAATACCTCGGTCTGTTGTCGATCCACGCTCTGTTCCAGCAACAGGCGTATCTTCTTTGCTGCGTTCACACATATTCCACGCTCAAAATGACATAAAAATTTAGCATGGAATAAATATTTTCGTAACTGACTTTTCGTGCCGGCCATATAACAAAAAAAGGCCCGGGGTTCGCCGGGCCAGTTTGCCATTATCCTCAAGCACAAAGACAGAGGAGATGTCATCGTGATGACAGTTGCGTTATAGACAAGATATTGCTGCACTGCAAGATCAAGCGCATCAGAAAATATACATGGCGCCGCTGCCCAAGGGATTGCTGCTGCCGGCAAAACCTATATACACGCTGCGGCCATAGAAAAATGGCAGGCCCCAGTCGAAATCGCCGGAAAGGCTGCCCGTCATCGGCGCCCCGATGCTGGGAAAAGCCGCATAACTGCTGTTGTTGAGCACTTGCGCGTCGATCAGATTGAAATTGACCGTACTGCTGCTGCTGCCGCTGGACAGGGTGGCGCTCAAATTAAGCTGCGAACCCGGGCAATACCAGGTGCTGCCGGCTACTTGGCAAGTGGTGATGCTGTTGTCGGTGAAATACAGAATGTTGGAGCCGCTGTCGATGAAGCTGGGGTAAGTCTGTCCCTTGTAAATGCCGGTGATGGTGAAGCCATCGCTGGAAACCCGATAGGCCTTGGCCGAAGAGGCAATCGCGTTGTTGGACTGGGTACCGATGCCAAAGGTCAGGCTGCCCTGCACCGTCGCCTGGCCTGTTATCGGTATGCTGGGCAATTGCAACAGCACGCCGTTATTGTCGGCGGCGAAGCTCGCCACCGGATTGGACACCTGTTGCGCCAGCGGCACGGTGCCAGGCTGGCAAGTCAATGCGGTCGGGCACTGATAATAGAAACCGCTCACGACCGTATTGGCGCAACTACTGCCGCAATCCTGTTTGTTGAGACCGACGCCTATGATGCCGTTGGCCCCCAATCCAGCCAGATTCCCCTCGTTGGAGCCGGTATTCGCGCAAGCGGAGGGCACGGTGGTGTAAACCGGGTCCGAAATCACCTGGATCGGCACCGAACTAGCCACCTCCCCCGCCATCCGCACATCCGCCACATTGACCGCGCCCCAGGTATAGCCATCGGCGAACTGCGCGCACTCCACCACTTGCCTGCCGTTTACCAGCTGGCTGCCCAGAGCATTCCGCACTGAACTCCCCAGTACCGACGACAGCACCCGCAGGCCGCTGGAGCCGGTATCCACCAGCACATGATCTATGGTCTGACAGTTGCTGGTGCTGCCCGGCGCGCATAAGGTCACCGACACATAGGGAATATTCAACTGCCCCAGAGCACCGCTGGGACCATTGTCCACCGTCATGGTTACATTATTGGCAGTGCTGCTGCCATTGTTGCCGTTGGAAATCGAAGCGCCATCCCCGCCACCGCCGCCGCCTCCGCAACCCGCCAGAGCCAGGATCAACACGAACAAGCCAAACAGAATCTTTTTCATGTCGCCCCCTATTTAAGTTGATCCGGCGTGACACCAACCGGCATCAGCGCGCTGTCGTAGGCAAAGCCCTTGAATGCCCCCATGCGGCCGTGCGAGCGCACGATGAAGCTACCAACCTGCCCCTGCATCACATTCAAGCCATTGCGGTTGCTTTGCTGGGCCTGACGGTAGGCGGGAAAATAACTGCCCAGCAATTGCTGCAGATCAGGCTGGCTGCTGCCGCTCCAGGCCACAGCGAATACCGTGCCGTTGGACGCGGCATACTGCTTGATCAGCCGCCCGGCCGCATCCTGGCTCTGCTGCACGCTGAAAGCCCCGCCAGTCGGACTGAGCGCGGCCATCTGTCTGCCGGAGCCAGTTGCCGTCGGCGCGGAGTCCAGTCTCTGCCCAAGCTCGGCGCAGGCCAGGGCAGGCACGGCGAGCAACAACAACAAAACATTCGAAGATGCCTTCATCATTTTGTTTTCCTCTTGCGTTTAGCCAAGACTGCGATGCCACGCCATCACAACGGCATGATTTCAACCACTTAACACCTTCAGCATACAAGATTGCCAGCTTGGCGACCCGCTCCAACTTGTTAATAAAAAACGGGAGGCCAAGGCCTCCCGCTTTCCCTCTTCCAGCCGCCCGGCCACACCAAAACCGCCGCGCCGCGTTGTCCTTTCACATCAGTAAGTTAACTCGTCATGCCGGGTATCCACCCACTGCCCCGCCCCGAGCGACAGCATCAGCAAGGCCACGCGCTCATGCACGATCACGGTATGGGTGTTGCCGGAAAACTGCATGTAGCGCCGCAGATCCTCCCTCACCTTGCGCGAGCCGGTGACGTCGATGATGATGTCCACCCGCTCGCCCTGTTCTGCGATCTCGATGAAATTGGCAGTGACCGCCACGCCCCGCTCCTTGGCCAGCAGCACCCCCGGCAGTTGCAGATCCAGATCCGCCACCCCCACCATCTCCACAAATGGCGCATCCAGCAGCTGCTTCAGCAAAGGCGTTCCGGTCTCTCCCACGCCAACCATGCCGATTCTGAATTTTTGCATATATCCCCACCTGTCCATTTATGCCTAGCGTATAAGCGCCATCACTGTAGATCATTGATTGCAAAACCGACTTGAGGTAGGTCAAACCCCGACCGTCAAATGACATGGCCCGGCGCGAGCCGGGCCATCCCGTTGCAGGCATGACGCCGTTCAATGCAGATTCTGCTGCGACAGGAAACGCAGGTAGCCCAGGCCCTCCAGCCAGAAGCCACCATCGGCCAGCGGCGTGGCATCGGTCAGATCGGCCACGGTCAACACCAGTTCCTGGCCATCCAGATTGGCTTCCAGCACCACGTCGTCGTCATCGGAGAACTCTTCGGAAACCGTATGGAAGTCCGGCTTGACGAACTGGTTGTTGACCTGAATGTAGTCGGACTCATTCAGCAAACGCAGAATGTTCATGATGGCCTCCTCTTGATGCGGTGGGGAACAAGGTCAAACGGACAGTTACGTTTCGCAAACCCCGTAATCAGACAGCGGCACTGTCGAACCGCCATCGCATCGAAACCTGCATCTACAGCCAACCACGTTCGGCAAACGATTCCGCGTGTCCGCCAGTCACCACGAAATGATCCAGCAATTTGACGTCAACCAGCGCCAGCGCGCTCTTGAGCGTATCGGTCAGCGCCCTGTCCGCGGCGGATGGCTCGCTCACCCCGGAAGGATGATTGTGAGCCACGATCACCGCCGCCGCATTATGCCGCAAGGCGCGGCGCAACACCTCGCGCGGATACACCCTGGTTTCGGTCAACGTTCCCTTGAACACTTCTTCGACCTCGATCAAGCGGTTTTGTGCCGTCAAAAATATCACAACAAATATTTCAACTTCGCGCCGGCCTATGCTCAGCCGCAGGTAATCCCGCACCTGCTGCGGACTGGACAGCGCGTCGCCCAGCTGCATGGACTCGGACAGCGCCCGCCGCGCAAGCTCGGTGCAAGCCATCAGCTGCGCGTACTTGGCTTCGCCCAGCCCCGGCCTGGACTTGAACTCCGGTAGCGTCGCGGTCAGCAGCCGCGACAAGGAACCGAAATCCTGCAACAGGCGCCGCGCCAGCTCCACCGCATTGACGCCCTTGATGCCGGTGCGCAGGAAGATCGCCAGCAACTCGGAATCGTTGAGGGAAGCGGCTCCCTGCTGCAACAACTTCTCGCGCGGGCGCTCCGACTCGGGCCAACTGGCAATCGACATTGCGCATCCTCCCTCTGGCTATAGCATTGTTTGTGTCTACTGGCCAACAAGATAGCAACAAGCAATGACATTAACATGCAACAATCTGCCGACGCCAGAACCACCACGCGGCCAAATCCGCTAAAATGGCCAGTTTACGGCTGCTTTGCGAAGACATAACGATGACTGCCAAACGCATTCTTCTCGGCATCAGCGGCGGCATCGCCGCCTATAAATCGGCGGAACTGACCCGGCAGCTGATCAAGGCCGGCCATCAGGTGGAAGTGGTGATGACCGAATCCGCCACCCGCTTCGTGACGCCCGCCACCTTCCAGGCGCTGTCCGGCAACACGGTCTACACCGACCTGTGGGACCCGCGCCCCAGCAACGCGATGGCGCACATCGAGCTGTCGCGCCGGGCCGACGCGTTCCTGATCGCGCCCGCCACAGCCAACCTGCTGTTCAAGCTGGCGCACGGCGCCTGCGACGACCTGATCTCCACGCTGGCGGCCGCCCGCACCTGCCCGCTGATCGTCGCCCCGGCGATGAACCTGCAGATGTGGCAGAACCCGCCCAACCAGCGCAATCTGGCGCAGCTGCGCGCCGACGGCGTAACCGTGTTCGGACCCGGCAACGGCTCCCAGGCCTGCGGTGAAACCGGTGACGGCCGCATGCTGGAACCGCACGAAATTGTCGAGCTGCTGAACGGCTTCTTTGCCGACAAACTGCTGGCCGGCAAAAAGGTGCTGCTCACCGCCGGCCCGACCTACGAGGCGATAGACGCCGTGCGCGGCATCACCAACATCAGCTCCGGCAAGATGGGCTACGCGCTGGCGCGTGCCTGCCGCGACGCCGGCGCCGAAGTCACCCTGGTGTCCGGCCCCACCGGCATGCCGGCACCGCAGGACATCCGCCGCGTCGATGTCGCCAGCGCCGCCGACATGCAGCAGGCGGTGCTGACGGAAGTGGGCAGCACCAATGTGTTCATTTCGGTGGCGGCCGTGGCCGACTACAAGGTGAAAAACCGCAGCGAGCACAAGATCAAGAAAGGCGCCGTCGCCCCGACCATCGAGCTGGAAGAAAATCCCGACATCCTGGCCACCGTCGCCGGCCTGCCCGCCGCGCCGTTCTGCGTCGGCTTCGCCGCCGAGAGCCAGAACCTGCTGGAGTTCGCCGAGGCCAAACGCCGGCGCAAGAAGCTGCCGCTGCTGGTGGCCAACCTGGCGCAACAGGCGATGGGCGCCGACGACAACCAGGTGGTACTGCTGGACAATGCCGGCCAGCACCCTCTGCCGCAAATGCCCAAAGACGAAGTGGCGCGCGCCATCGTCCGCCATCTGGCGCGCCTGCTCCCCAGCCGCTGAATACCCATCCCGGCGGCCTGCTGGCCGCCAACGACTTGAGGACACACCATGCAACCCGTTATCGACGTCAAGATCCTGGACGCGCGCCTGCGCGAAAACCTGCCGGCCTACGCCACTTCCGGCTCGGCCGGCCTGGATCTGCGCGCCGCCATCGATCAGGACCTGACCATCGCCCCGGGCGAAACCCACCTGATCCCCACCGGCCTCTCCATCCACCTGGACAATCCGGGCCTCGCCGCCATGCTGCTGCCCCGCTCCGGCCTGGGCCACAAGCACGGCATCGTGCTGGGCAATCTGGTCGGCCTGATCGACTCCGACTACCAAGGCCAGGTATTCGTTTCCATCTGGAACCGCGGCTGCGAGCCGTTCCGCCTGGTGCCGATGGAGCGCATCGCCCAGATGGTGATCGTGCCGGTGGTGCAGGTGGGCTTTAAGCTGGTTGACGATTTCGAACAATCCGAGCGCGGCAGCGGCGGTTTCGGCAGCACCGGACGCGGCTGAGCCGACCGGCATTCGCCCCTCCCCACAGGGGTGGGCGCTTGCCTATAATCGGGAATGCGATGGCGCCGCCAAACCAAGCGCCGCCCGTCCAGGAGTCTCCCTATGATGCAGACACCGCTTCCCGATCAGAATGAAAGCAAGCTGATTCTCGACAACCTAGTCGAGCTGACATCGCAGCGCGAGCAGGAAATGCTGGAGTCCAGCCTGCTTTCAACCCTGATAGAGGTCATGCACGTCGAACGAGTAGAGCTGTTCGCCTGCCGTTGGGTCAACAACACGCCCTACATCCGCCGGCGGCTGGAAGCCAGTGCCAGCCCCGGCAAACCCGTCATCAGCGAAACATCCGACGATGGCTGGCAGCAGCCGCCCACCGTCCTCCACGACCTGCTCGACCAGCCGGCAGGCGACGACAGCCTCCACCATCCCCCCGGCCGAATCTGCATGCCGCTGCGCTGCATGGGCAGCATCGCCTCGCTGCTGATCATCCATACTTCACAATTCCAGGCCAATCACGCCATGCTCAGAGCGATGGCGCGGATACACGAGAACTTCCTGCGCCTGCTGTTCGAAGCCGACCGCGACATGCTGACCGCGCTGCACAACCGCCGCAAGTTCGACCAGCGCTTCTACAGCCTGATCGCCTCGCTGCAACATCCGCAGACCCCGCAGAACCCCTACATCCTTGCACTGTTGGACGTGGACATGTTCAAGCGCGTGAACGACCGCTTCGGCCACATGGTGGGCGACGAGGTGCTGCTGTTGCTGGCCCAGTTGATGCAGCAAAGCTTCGGCGAAGAGGACGGGCTGTTCCGCTACGGTGGCGAGGAGTTCGCGCTGCTGCTGCGGGGTTCGGACATCGAGCAGGCGGAAATGGCGCTGGAGCGCTTCCGTATCAAGGTGGCGCGCCACGCCTTTCCCCAGGTCCAGAACGTCACCATCAGCATAGGCTACACCCGTATCCACCCCGCCCTGCTGCCCGGCCAACTGGTGGAACAGGCCGACCGCGCGCTCTACTACGCCAAGAGCCATGGCCGCAACCAGGTCTGCGGCTACGAGAAACTGGTGGCCGACGGCGCGCTGGAAATTCAGCAGTTGAGCGGGCAGATCGACTTCTTCTGAGCGGCGCTCAGGGCCGCTGGATGATGCGGTTCAACTGCGGCACCGCCACCATCGGCCTTGTCTGGAAATAGTCCTCCAGCGCATTCACATCCACCACGCCACCCACCCGGTTGCCCCCCTTGGTCAATACAGTGAAACCATCGCCGCCGCCAGCGATGAAGTTGTTGACCTGCACCCGGTAGGCCGCCTGCGGATCAATCGCCACGCCATTGATCTTGATGCTGGAAATATCCACCTTGTTGCCTGCGGGGGCCGATTGGCTCCACTCATAGCTGAAGCCGGCCGACACCTGCAGGATCTTGGGCTGGGTCGGATTGCTCCACTGCTGCTCCAGCAATTGGTCGATTTGCTGGCCGGTGAGCGTCATGGTCATCATGGTGTTGCCGAAAGGCTGGACGGTATAGATCTGCTGGTAGCTGACGCCGCCGCCAGCCGCCGGCGCGATGTCGGCGCGGATGCCGCCCGGATTCATGAAGGCAGCCACCGCGCCCTGCTCCCGGCCAGCCGCCAGCTGGGAATCCGCAATCACATCGCCCAGCGTCGATTCGCCAGCCGCGTTAACCCCGCGAGTCAAGGCGCCTGCCGCCTGCCCCACCACCCGGTTGGCGATGGAAGCCACCAGAGACTGATAGATTTTGATCAGGCTGGTCACTTCAGCGCGCGGCGCGATGTCCTGGCCTACCAGCCGGTTGGCTGCCTGAATCGATCCCGGCACAAAGCCTTTGGTCGCGGGATCCAGCTTGAAATCTATCTCGGTGAACAACTGGCCGTAATTCTTGGCGCTGGTCACCCGGCGGCCGTCTATCACGCAGTTGTAGGCCTGATGGGTATGGCCGGTGACCACTAGCCCCACCGCCTTGTCCAGCTTGCCCACGATGTCGACGATGGGACCGGAGACTCCATTGCAATCGTTGAAGCTGCCTGACTGATAACCGCCCTCGTGCACCACCACCACCACCGCCGCCACACCCTGCTGCTTCAGCTTGGGTATCAACTGATTGACGGTATCGGCTTCATCCTTGAAGTTCAGGCCCTGGAGGCCAGTGGGAGAGACGATTTCCGGCGTGCCTTTCAAGGTCATGCCGATGAAAGCCACCGGAATATTGCCGTACTTCTTGATTTCGTAGGCCGGGAACAGCGTGCCGCCATCCGGCTTTTGCACATTGGCGGCCAGGAACTTGAATTTCGCGCCGACAAACTTGCCGCCGTTCTGGCAAGTGGTGGCTGAGCCCGGTTTGCAGCCGCCGTTCTGCATCCGCAGCAATTCAGCTTGGCCGTCGTCGAATTCGTGATTACCCACCGCGTTGATGTCCAGACCCAGCAGATTCATCGCCTCTATCGTCGGCTCGTCATGGAATAAGCCGGATACCAGCGGGCTGGCGCCTATCAGGTCACCGGCGGACACCACCACGGTGTTGGGCGACTTGTCGCGCAGCGACTTCACCCAGGCCGCCAGATAATCGACGCCGCCGGCATTCACCTTGATGGTCTTGCCCGGATTGGCAGGGTCCGGCACCGTCAGCATACCGGGAGACTCCAGATTGCCATGGAAATCATTGAAGGCGATCAGCTTGACTGCCACTGGCGCGCCGCTCGGCACCTGTTGGTCATTATTTTCGCCGCGATTGGATGCCACGGAAGAAGAATCGGACATGCAGGCGGCCAGCGCCAGCGTAACGCTCAAGCAAAGGCTCAGCGGAATCAGTTTCATTGACTTGCTCCATTGTTATGTTGACAGTCCGCTGCCGGCCGCTGCCACAGCCAAACATCGCAATCCGCCAACATACACAAGAAAAATGACATTTAAAAACAAAAAACTGATTTTTAATAAAATTAAATTCCAATAACTTGCAATTTCGCAACAAGTAGCCGCAATAAAAAACGCCACGAGCAAGCTCGTGGCGTTTTGTCATCCCGACACCGCAGCCGGGACATCACCGCTGCAAGATCATGCCAGCAGATGGTTGTTCAACTCGCGCATGCCGGCGGACAGCATCGCCAGATCCAGCGCGCTGAACGACTGCAGCTCGGCGAACATCTGGCCGCACACTTCCACCGCGGCATGGCGCGTTTCGAGCCATTTCACGGCGAAGGCTTCGGTTGCCTCACCGTCCAGCAGCGCCTGGCGAGCCAGGTTGCAATGCACGCGGTACAGGTCGTCGCGCAGCGCCGAGCGCGCCAGCGACTGCCAGCGGTTGTCGCGCGGCAGGCTGGTGATGGCGTCGCGCAGCCAGTCCAGCTGCAAGGCGCTGCCCAGCTGGAAATAGTTGGCGGCAATCTGCTCCAGCGTCAGCTTGCTGCCTTCGCTGATTTCGATGATGTCCATCAGCGGCACCGCGAACTCCAGGCGCGCCAGCACCTGAGTCAGCGCCTGCGGCAGATTGGCGTGGGCGATGCGCTGCTCCAGCGCGGCCACCGCCGGGTAGCTTGCCGACGGCACCAGCTTGGGCAACTGCGCCAGCAGGCCTTGCACCTTGGCGGCGTACTGCTCGATCACCGCGTTGACCGAACCGAACGGACGCTTGTTGCGCAGCACCCAGCGGGTGACGCGCTCCACCAGCGTGCGCACCAGCACCATCAGCTGCATCTGCTGGTCGGCCGGCACCTTGTTGTCCAGCGCCTCGATCTGGCCCCACAGGCTTTCCGCGTTGAACACGCGGCTGGCGATCCACCATGCGCGGGAGATATCGGCCGCGGAGAACGGCGACTCTTCCTGCATGCGGAACACGAACGTCGTGCCCATGCGGTTGATGATCTGGTTGGCCAGCTGGTTGGAGATGATCTCGCGGCGCAGCTGGTGCTGTTCCATCTGCTTGCCGAAGCGCTGTTGCAGCGGTTTCGGGAAGTAGTTGACCAGCACCGGCAGGAAGTCCCTGTCGTCCGGCAGGTCGGTGGCCAGGATGGCCTGGTCCAGCGAGATCTTGCTATAGGCCAGCAGCACCGCGATTTCCGGCACGGTCAGACCCTGGCGCGCCAGGCGGCGCTCGTTGATCTGGGTTTCCGACGGCAGGTATTCGATCTCGCGGTTCAGCTCGCCGGTCTTTTCCATGTGGGCGATCATGCGCGCATGGGTGGTTAGCATCGCCGGCGCCTCCTGGCGCTTGATCGCCAGAATTTGCGTCTGCAGCACGTTGTTGCGCAGCACCAGATGGCCCACTTCGTCGGTCATCTCGGCCAAGAGCTCGTTGCGCTGCTTCAGCGTCATGTCGCCGGCCTGCATCACCGCGCCCAGCAGAATCTTGATGTTGACCTCGTGGTCGGAGCAATCCACGCCTGCCGAGTTGTCGATGGCGTCGGTGGCGATGCGGCCGCCGGCCAGCGCGAACTCGACGCGGCCCAGCTGGGTGCAGGTCAGGTTGCCGCCTTCGGCCACCACCCGCGCCTGCAGCTGGTTGCCGTTGACGCGCACCGGATCGCAGGCGCGGTCGCGGGCGTCGGCGTGGCTCTGCGTCGACGCCTTGACGTAGGTGCCGATGCCGCCGTTGTACAAGAGGTCGATCTTGGCCTTGAGGATTTCATGGATCAGCTCGTTCGGCGCCATGTGGTCCTTGTCGGTCTCCAGCCACGCCTTCACTTCCGGCGACAACGGGATGGACTTGGCCGAGCGCTCGAAGATGCCGCCGCCCTTGGAAATCAGCTCGCGGTTGTAGTCGGTCCAGCTGGAGCGCGGCAGGTTGAACAGGCGCGCGCGCTCGGCGAAGCTCTTCTTCGCGTCCGGGGTCGGATCGAGGAAGATGTGCAGGTGGTTGAACGCCGCCTTCAGGCAGATGTGCTCGGACAGCAGCATGCCGTTGCCGAACACGTCGCCGGCCATGTCGCCGATGCCGATCACGCTGAAATCCTGCTCCTGGGTGTTGATGCCCAGATGGCGGAAGTGGCGCTTCACCGACTCCCAGGCGCCGCGGGCGGTGATGCCCATGCCCTTGTGGTCGTAGCCGGCAGAGCCGCCGGAGGCGAAAGCGTCGCCCAGCCAGAAGCCGTAGGATTCGGAAATGCCATTGGCGATGTCGGAGAAAGTCGCGGTGCCCTTGTCGGCGGCCACCACCAGGTACGGATCATCCGGGTCCAGGCGGCGCACGTCCTTGGGCGGAATGATCTGGCCTGCCACCAGGTTGTCCGTCACGTCCAGCAGGGCCGAGATGAAGATCTTGTAGCAGGCGATGCCTTCGGCCAGGAAGGCCTCGCGGTCGGACGGCGCCGGCAGCTGCTTGCCGACGAAGCCGCCCTTGGAGCCCATCGGCACGATCACCGAGTTCTTTACCATCTGGGCCTTCACCAGTCCCAGCACTTCGGTGCGGAAGTCTTCCATCCGGTCGGACCAGCGCAGGCCGCCGCGGGCCACCTTGGAGCCGCGCAGGTGCACGCCTTCGACGCGCGGGCTGTACACCCAGATCTCGAACATCGGCCGCGGCTGCGGCAGGAAGGCGATCTGGTTGCTTTCCAACTTGAACGAGATGTAGGACTTGAACTCGCCATCGGTGCCCTTCTGCCAGAAATTGGTGCGGCGGGTGGCCAGGATCACGGTCAGGAAGCCATTGAGGATGCGGTCCTCGTCCAGATTGGCCACGCCGTCCAGCATGCCGCGCACCGCTGCCAGCAGCAGCTCGGCCTTTTCGTCGTCATGCGCTTGCGGATCGAGGCGGGCGAAGAACAGCTCCACCAGGCTGCGGGTGATGGCCGGATAGTTGGCCACGCACTGCTCGAGGTAAGCCTGGCTGAAGGTCAGGCCGCCCTGGCGCAGATACTTGGCCAGCGCGCGCACCAGCGAGATTTCGCGCCAATCCAGGCCGGCCACCAACGCCAGGCGGTTGAAGCCGTCGTTTTCGCAACGCTTGGCGAACACTTGCGACAGCAGTTCCTGGAAGTCTTGTTGAACCTGGTCCCGGGCCATCTGCTCGCCGAAGCTGCCCACGTCCAGGCCGAAGTCGCTGATCCACACCTGGGTGCCGTCGGCGCGCTTGACGCAATACGGATGCTCGTCGCGCACCTTGACGCCCATGTTTTCCAGGATGGGCAGGCTGGCGGACAGGCCCATCGGCTCGCTTTCGCGGAACAGCTTGAGGTTGAACGCCGCGCCGCCGCGATGGAAGGGGCGGTACAGCTTCATCGCCAGCGGCTCGCCGGCGTTGATGCCTTCCAGATGCAGCACGTCCAGCACCGCGTTGCGCACCGCGAACTCTTCGCGGTAAGCCACCGGGAAGCCGTCCTTGTAGCGGTTGAACAGCGCGTTGCCGCGCTCTTCGCCGTGCGACTCCACCAGTTGCTGATGCAGCTCTTCCGACCAGCCGCGCACCAAGCGGGCGATTTCGGCCTCGATGTCGGCTTCGTGGAAGTCAGGCAGTTTGGGCGCGTTGGTGCGGATGATGTAGTGCACGCGGGCCAGGGTGCCGTCGCCGATCTGCACGCTGAATTCGGCGCTGCTGCCGTTGAAGGCGTTCATCAGCACTTTTTCTATTTTCAGGCGCACTTCGGTGCTGAAGCTGTCGCGCGGCACGTAGACCAGGCTGCTCACATAGCGGTGGTAACGGTCGCTGCGCACGAACAGGCGCACGCGCGGGCGCTCCTGCAGGCTGACGATGCCTTCAGAGATCGGCCCCAGCACCTCGGCCGGAATTTCAAACAACTCGTCGCGCGGGTAGCTTTCCAGCACGAAGCCCAGGGTCTTGGACTTGTAGCTGTCGTCGACAAAATCGCAGTTCTTGACTACGGTGGCTACCTTCTGGCGCAGGATGGGCACATCCTTCGGCGACATCTGGTAGGCGCTGGCGGTGTAGAGGCCCAGGAAGCGGCGCTCGCCCAGCACTTCGCCCTTGTCATTGAAGCGCTTGATGCCGACGAAGTCGACATAGGCCGGGCGATGGATGATGGAACGGGTCTGCGACTTGTTGAGGATGATCAGCTGCGGCAGATGCGCCAGTTCGCGCAACTCCTGCGGCAGCTGCTCGAAGCTGGCGGAGTATTCCTTGTCGCCCTGGTCCTGCAGGATGCCCAGGCCGGAATGCTTGACGATCTTCAAGCTGTCCTTGCCGTCGCGGCGGACCAGATCGTAGTCGCAATAGCCCATGAACAGGAAGTTGCGGGCCGCCATCCACTCCAGGAAGGCCACGGCTTCCTTGGCTTCCGCGGCGCGCTCGCCCTTGAGCTTGGCCAGGTCCTTGCCGATGTCGGCCAGCACTTCGCGCATTTTCGGCTCGTCGCTGACCACCAGGCGGATGTCGGCCATCACGCGCTTGAGTTCGGTTTCCAGCTGCTGCAGCAATGCCGCGTCGCTGATGCGGTCGATCTGGACATGGATCAGCGATTCCAGCGGCAGGCTGCGATCTTCGGTGCGCTTGATTGCCTGCAGCGCCCCGCTCTTGTCGCGGCCAACCGACAGCACCGGGTGCACCAACAGGTGCAAATTGAGGTTGTAGCGCGACAGCAGCATGGTGATCGAATCGATCAGGAACGGCATGTCGTCGTTGACCACTTCGATCACGGTGTGGGTGCTTTGCCAACCGTCACGCTCGAAATCGGGATTGTAGATGCGGCACTTGACCTGGCCGGCGCTGCGCTTGCCGGCAAACTCGTAATGCGCCATGGCTGCGCCGAACAGATCGAGCGAGGAGAACTGCCTGAGGTCGGCGTGTTCGGTCTCTTCGAAGTAGATCGGGAAGAAGGCGGCGAGTGTTTGGGTCTCCTTGGAAGAAAGCTTGCTCTCGGCTACAGCCTGAATATCTGCGATCAGGCTTGCCAGTTCGGTCTTGTTGGTAAGCGACATTTAGCTTCTCTTGTTGTGAGCAGGGAGGTTGTCGGGGCATTGTAGATAGCACTACCCGCCCGGGATTTCCTTAATGCGACATAGTCTTACATAAAACAGATTGACCCCATTCCAAACAGGGTACGCCACAAGCATAAGCCGGCCCGGAATCCACGCGATACCTTACAGCAAAGCGACGAGCAGTTACACAAAGACCATTGCAGAGGACATTGTAGACAATCCAACAAACCATGCGTAACTTGCTGTTTTTTATGATATTTCCATTTTCATATCAAAGTAAGGTAGAATGTGCGCACTTGCTTATGGGGATTGACCAATTCCGCCACTTGATGTTGCAGAAAGTGGCGTCCCTTGGCCGCCAATAAACACAAGACGGCCCGGATCGGAACAATAACGCTGCCTCCGGTGCGGGGTTTACAAGCCGGCAGCCGCGCGCGTCGCGCAGCCAGCCGAAAATAGAGAAGCAGAAGCAACATCATGAAAAAAGCACTGATCGCAAGCGCCAGCTTTGCCCTGGTTGCCTCCCTGTCCGCCCAGGCCGAAACCCTGCGCTTCGGCATCGACCTCAACTACCCGCCCTTCTCCAAGCAAGGCGCCGACGGCAAGCCGCAGGGCTTCGACATCGACATGGCCAATGCGCTGTGCAAGGAGATGAAGGTCACCTGCCAGATCGTGCCGCAGGACTGGGATGGCCTGATCCCGGCGCTCAACGCCAACAAGTTCGACGCCATCATCTCGTCGATGCAGATCACGCCGGAACGCCAGAAGGCGGTGGACTTCACCCACAAGTACTACAATATCGCCAGCCGCCTGGTAGCCAAGGAAGGCACCAAGGTAGACGCCGCCAGCTTCAAGGGCAAGAAGATCGGCGTGCTGCGCGCCTCCACCCAGGAAAAGTTCGCCAAGGACTTCTGGGGCAAGAACGGCGCCAGCGTCGTCTCCTACGCCAAGTCGCCTGAATCCTTCCTCGACCTGAAATCCGGCCGCGTCGACGCGGTGTTCGTCGACGGCGCCGTCGGCGAGGGCGAATTCCTCAAGACGCCGCAGGGCAAGGGCTACGCCTTTGTCGGCCCCAACTACTCCGAGGTCAAATACTTCGGCCTGGGCGCCGGCATCGCCGTCAAGAAAGGCAACAAGGCGCTGGCCGACCGCCTGAACAAGGCTATAGACCAAGTGCGCAAGGACGGCGGCTACAAGAAGGTTCAGGACAAGTACTTCAGCTTCGACGTATACGGCGGCTGATACCGGCACCCCATCTCGGGCAGGCGCTGTCATCCTGGCGCGCCTGCGCCTGCAATCCCCTCTTTCGAGATTGCTTCATGTTTCTGCAAGGCTACTTACCCAGCATCCTCGAAGGTGCGGTGCTCACCCTGAAACTGGCCGGCTCGGCACTGGCGGTTGCCATCGCGCTCGGTCTGGTAGGCGCGCTGTTCAAATCCGCCCAGTCGCGGCTGCTGACGCTGCTGGCCGAGGTCTACTCCACCGTGGTGCGCGGCATTCCCGACCTGGTATGGATGTTCTTGTTGTTCTTCGGCGCGCAGATGCTGCTCAACGACGTCTGCGGCTATCTGGGCTGGCGAAGCCCCGACATCGACCCTTTCGTCGCCGGCGTGCTGACGCTGGGCTTCATCTTCGGCGCCTACATGACCGAAACCTTCCGCGGCGCGATGATGGCGGTGAACAAGGGGCAGATGGAGGCCGGACTGGCATACGGCATGAGTCCGCTGCGGGTATTCTTCCGCATCACCCTGCCGCAGATGGTGCGCTTCGCGCTGCCCAGCTTCTCCAACAACTGGCTGGTGCTGGTCAAGTCCACCGCACTGGTCTCCGTCATCGGCCTCAATGACGTGATGTACCGCGCCGACGCCGCCAAATCGGCCACCCAGCAACCCTTCGACGTCTACATCATCGTCGGCCTGCTGTTCCTGATCGTCACCGGCCTCTCCAATCTGCTGCTGGCCTGGATGGAAAGGCGCTATTCGATGGGCACCAAGGAGAGCGGTCTATGATCGACCCGAAGCTTATTATCGAACGGCTCCCGGAGTTCTTCGGAGCCCATGACGGCGGCCCGATGCTGGCCAGCAGCGACGGCCTGATCCTCACCCTGCAGCTGTTGAGCGTGTCGCTGCTGCTGGGGCTGGCGCTGGCTATCCCTCTCGCCATCGCGCGCGTGGCGCAAAACCGCCTGTTGTCCGGCGGCGTCTGGTTGTTCGGCTACGTCTTCCGCGGCACGCCGCTACTGGTGCAGCTGTTCATCATCTACTACGGCCTGGCGCAATTCGACTGGGTGCGCGACAGCTGGGCCTGGCAGTATCTGCAGAACGCTTATGTCTGCGCCATCCTGGCCTTCACGCTAAACACCGCCGCCTACACCACCGAGATCATCGCAGGCCAGCTACGCAATACCCACTGGGGAGAGATAGAAGCCGCCCGCGCCATGGGCATGAGCCAGTGGCTGATGCTGCGCCGCATCGTGCTGCCGTCCGCGCTGCGCCGCGCGCTGCCGGCCTACAGCAACGAGGTGATCATGATGCTGCAGAGCACCGCCATCGCCGGCCTGGTGACGCTGGCCGACCTCACCGGCGTGGCGCGCCGCATCTACAGCGAAAGCTACATGCCGTTCGAGCCTTTTCTCACCGCGGCTGTCATCTACCTGGGTCTGACCTTCGCCTTGGTCTGGCTGATGAAGCGGGCCGAGCGGCGTTACCTGGCTTTCCTCGCTCCCAGAAAGCAATAAGGCAGTAAACGATAGCGACCGGCAGCAATTCTTCTGCCTGCCAACGGAAATAAATCGTACAATGCACGGCAAGATACGCCGCCATGCCAGGTCTCCCGGCATGGCGGTCTTTTTGCCACCCGAGTACAGACAATCACACCATGGGTCACCCGCCCCAAACCGGCAAAGCCCTGCGCTTTGGCTTCCTGCTTCTGCCCCACGCCTCGATGGCCGACTTCGCCGCCGCGTCCGAGGTGCTCGCCCACGCCAATCTGCTGGCCGAGAAACGCCTGTACGAAACCCTGCTGCTGTCGCTGGACGGCAGCCAGGTGCAGCTATCCAACGGCGTCAAGCTGGCGGTGGACCTGCCCTTGTCCTACGCCCCCAAGCTGGACTACCTGCTGATCCTGGCCGACGAGATAGGCAACGAGTTTGCGCTCGAAGAGCTGAGCAAGGGCATCTCGGCCTGCAACACCGACAAGCTCACGCTGGGCGGCCTGGGTTGCGGCAGCTACTGGCTGGCCCGCGCCGGCCTGCTGGCAGGGCAGCGCGCCACCATACACTGGCGCGAAATCTCGCGGCTGACCGAAGAATTTCCCGATGTGATCGTCACGTCCAATTTGTACGAAAGCGAAGGCCGCTACCTGAGCTGCGCAGGCGGCGCCGCCACTTTCGACTTCATGCTGGATCTGGTTGGCAAACAGCAAGGCCACGAATTCATCGCCCAGCTATCCGAACTGTTCAGCATGGAGCGGATACGCCCCGGCAACGAAAGACAGCGCATCCCGCTGGCCACCCGCATCGGCGGCAGCCAGCCCAAGCTGACCGAGGCGGTCAGCCTGATGGAAGCCAATATCGAGGAACCGCTGTCGACCGACGACATCGCCTATTATGTAGGCGTCTCCCGACGCCAATTGGAAAGGCTGTTCAAGCAATACCTGGGCACGGTGCCATCAAAATACTATCTGGAGTTGCGCTTGAGCCGGGCGCGGCAACTGCTGCAGCAAACCAGCAAGTCCATCGTGCAGATCGGCCTGGCCTGCGGCTTTTCCAGCGGCCCGCACTTCTCCAGCACCTACCGCAACCACTTCAACATCACCCCGCGCGAAGAGCGCGCGCAACGGACCCAGACCAGCGCGCTGCAACGCCAGCCGGTCTAGCCAGCCCGCCATCGGCAAGGCGCACCGCCTTGCCGGGATCCGCTAAGTCAGTTGGCGCTCGGCCTGCAGTGCCAGCGGCAGCTCGATGTGGAAGCAGGCGCCGCTGGCTGGAATGTTCTCCGCCGAAATCAACCCGCCGTACTGCTCGACGATGGTTTGGCAGATCGACAGTCCCAGGCCCATTCCATGAGGCTTGGTGGAGAAGAAGGGATGGAACAGCACTTCCAGTAGATCCGGCGTGATGCCGCGGCCGGTATCGCGCACCTCCAGTATTCCTTTTTTGCCCTCGCGCCGGGTATGCACGATCACATGCCGCTTCATCGCCGGCTCGTCCTTCAACGCATCCATCGCATTGGACAACAGATTCAGCACCACCTGCTCCAGCTGGATGCTGTCGGCCATCACCGGAATCGAATAGCCGGACAACAACTGCACCACTTCGATGCCGCGCTCGCGCAGATCGTACTCCACTAGGAACATGCAATTGCCCACCACCTGGTTCACGTCGATCAGCCGAGTCTCGATCGCCCGCTTGCTGACCAATGCCCGCAGCCGCTTGATGATTTCCCCCGCCCTGCCCGCCTGGGCCACAGCCAGCTTGAGCGCTGAATTCACTTGCGGAGGCACGTCTTCAACGCCGTCCAGCAACTGCATCGCCGCCTGGCAATAGTTTGAAATCGCGGTCAGCGGCTGATTCAGCTCATGCGCGATGCCGGACGCCATCTCGCCCATGGTATGCAGGCGCGCCACATGAGACAGCTTTTCCAGATGCTCCTTCACACGGGTTTCACTGGCTTCGAGCGCCTCCGCCGTGCGCTGGCGCAACGGCCCCATGTCGCGCAAGGCGCACACCACGCCTATCAATACGCCATCGCGCGACAACAAGGGTGCCACCCCGCCCTCGACAAAATGCACTTTGCCGCGCGCGGTGGTCAACTGCATGCGTTCCGGCAATTCCACCGACAGGCCGGTGCGGAAGCACTCACTGATCGGGTCCTCGGCAAACTCCGACGCCAGTTCCCCCAGCAGACGGAACACCTCGTGGCAGGGTTGCCCCAACACTTCCTCGCTCGGCATTTCCACCAGCTGCAAGGCCATGGGATTCGCCATTTCTATGCAGCGGTCCTGCCGCAAGATCAACACGCCGTCATGAATGGCGCTGAGCGTTACCGATGCCCGCTCGCTCTGCAAAAACAGCTCTTCGTCAGCCTGGCTGCGCTCGCGCCGCAGAGCCATGCGCTGCTTATAGATCAGGCCGCCGGCCGCCAGCAACAAGGTGATGAACAGCTCTCTCAGCAAGAGCGGCAGCAGGGCCAGATCATTCAGGCGCACATCCTGCGCCACACCCAACACGAAGGGCTGAGCTTCGCTGTTCAAAGGCAGGCGCAATTCCAGCCGCGTCACCACCGGCCACCAATCGTGCTCGGCGAAGCGGTGCAAGCGCTCGTACAACGGTTCGCTGCCATCGCCCTCCTTCGGCAGCAGGGACAGATCCAGGCTGCCCGGCAGGCTTTGATCCACCGGCAGCTGCAACAGCTTGTCGCAAAACACCACCAGCGCGACCACTCCGGCCAGCTCCCGCTTAACGGACGTCCTTCTGGATTCGGCGGCCGATTGGCGAAACAGCGGTTGCATCAGCATGTAGGCGCGCCCGCCACCGTCATACAAATCAAACGGACGGGACGATACCTTTTGCCCGCTCAGCAGGACCTTGCGCAGCGCCGGGGCAAAATGGGGATCGCCTAGCACGTCGTAGCCGAACACCGGGCTGGCCGCAGGCAAATCCGGCTCTATCATCGACACCACCAGCGATTGCTGGCGCACCGGCGCCGGCTGCCAGCTACGCTTGCCCATCACGTCGAAATCGCGGATATAGAAGGTTTCGCCGAAACGGGTTTCCATCTCGCGCAGGAAGGACGCGCGATTTTCGGCAGTCACATTGCGGAAGAACTCTATAGCGTACAACTGCTGGTAGCGTGGCAGCATTTCCCGTGAAAATGCGCTCAATGCGGGAGCATCGAAAGGCTCCCTCGACAGCAGCAAGGCATCGATCGCCGACAGCACCGACTCGTTCTGGTCCAGCCTGCGCGCCACGCCGGCATAAGCCTGATGCGCAGCCAACTCAAAACCATCCTGCAGCCTGCGGTACTCCCCCATGCCCCACTGGCTCAGCACCAGAAGGGCGCAAATCAGCCAGATAGCACCAAACAGCAGCCACTCGCCACCTTTGAATTTACTCAAGACTCCCGCCTCAGGAATTTATCTGACATTTCAAATAATATGCATTGCATAAAACGTCTGCCGCGCATTTTTGCAAAAATCGCCCACGGTAGCAATGATTGCGGCATCAGCCTACCCGCAGCCGCCTCGCCGATGGTCGCCAAGCCCGAGCGCCGCCAGGTGACCCGGTTCGAGTACGGTACTCGCTCAGGCAAAGCCAACGGGAGGGCTTGCAAGCCGCCCTTTCGCATCCAGATAGAAACAGTGCAAACTGGCGAGAATCCTGACAGTCTTGGGGAGAAGCCGGCACGACGGGCGCGGGCGGGCGATCAGCCCCAAACGCAGAAACCCCATGGAATCGGTCCATGGGGTTTCAACAAATTCATCCGGCGCGCCAAACGCAAAAACCCCAGCTCATTGAGCTGGGGTTCCGCTATCGGGCGTCTGGCGGTGTCCTACTTTCACATGGCGAATGCCACACTATCATCGGCGCTAAGGCGTTTCACGGTCCTGTTCGGGATGGGAAGGCGTGGGACCACCTCGCTATGGCCACCAGACATAAACTGGTACAAACTCAAGAAGCCTGAACTCGTCTCTCAACGCGTTCTGAATATTTTTTCGGGTACTCAATTGTGTCGCACTCACACTCCATCTTCGTCACTCAGTTTCCCAAGCCACTCAAATGATAGGATCAAGCCTCACGAGCAATTAGTATCGGTTAGCTTCACGCCTCACAGCGCTTCCACACCCGACCTATCAACGTCCTGGTCTCGAACGACTCTTCAGGGAGGTCTAGCCTCCAGGGAAGTCTCATCTTCAGGCGAGTTTCCCGCTTAGATGCTTTCAGCGGTTATCTCTTCCGAACTTAGCTACCCGGCGATGCCACTGGCGTGACAACCGGTACACCAGAGGTTCGTCCACTCCGGTCCTCTCGTACTAGGAGCAGCCCCCGTCAAACTTCCAACGCCCACTGCAGATAGGGACCAAACTGTCTCACGACGTTTTGAACCCAGCTCACGTACCACTTTAAATGGCGAACAGCCATACCCTTGGGACCGGCTACAGCCCCAGGATGTGATGAGCCGACATCGAGGTGCCAAACACCGCCGTCGATGTGAACTCTTGGGCGGTATCAGCCTGTTATCCCCGGAGTACCTTTTATCCGTTGAGCGATGGCCCTTCCATACAGAACCACCGGATCACTATGTCCTGCTTTCGCACCTGCTCGACTTGTCGGTCTCGCAGTTAAGCTACCTTTTGCCATTGCACTATCAGCACGATTTCCGACCGTACCTAGGTAACCTTCGAACTCCTCCGTTACACTTTGGGAGGAGACCGCCCCAGTCAAACTGCCTACCATGCACTGTCCCCAATCCGGATCACGGACCAAGGTTAGAACCTCAAAGGGGTCAGGGTGGTATTTCAAGGTTGGCTCCACCTGAACTAGCGTCCAGGCTTCATAGCCTCCCACCTATCCTACACAAACCACTTCAAAGTCCAATGCAAAGCTACAGTAAAGGTTCACGGGGTCTTTCCGTCTAGCAGCGGGTAGATTGCATCTTCACAAACACTTCAACTTCGCTGAGTCTCAGGAGGAGACAGTGTGGCCATCGTTACGCCATTCGTGCGGGTCGGAACTTACCCGACAAGGAATTTCGCTACCTTAGGACCGTTATAGTTACGGCCGCCGTTTACCGGGGCTTCGATCAAGAGCTTGCACCCCATCACTTAACCTTCCGGCACCGGGCAGGCGTCACACCGTATACGTCCACTTTCGTGTTGGCACAGTGCTGTGTTTTTGTTAAACAGTCGCAGCCACCGATTCTCTGCGACCTGTCATAGCTTCAGACGCGAAGTCTTACACCACAACAGGCATACCTTCTCCCGAAGTTACGGTATCAATTTGCCGAGTTCCTTCTCCTGAGTTCTCTCAAGCGCCTTAGAATTCTCATCCTGCCCACCTGTGTCGGTTTGCGGTACGGTTCTTGTGTAGCTGAAGCTTAGTGGCTTTTCCTGGAAGCGTGGTATCAGTCACTTCAGGTCCGTAGACCCTCGTTATCACGTCTCGGTGTTAAAGAAGAGCGGATTTGCCTACTCTTCACACCTACCGGCTTGAACAGACTATTCCAACAGTCTGCTGACCTAACCTTCTCCGTCCCCACATCGCACTACACAAAAGTACGGGAATTTTAACCCGTTTCCCATCGACTACGCTTTTCAGCCTCGCCTTAGGGGCCGACTCACCCTACGCCGATGAACGTTGCGTAGGAAACCTTGGGCTTTCGGCGAGCGGGCTTTTCACCCGCTTTATCGCTACTCATGTCAGCATTCGCACTTCTGATATCTCCAGCATGCCTCTCGACACACCTTCACAGACCTACAGAACGCTCCCCTACCACGGACACATTTGACTGTGCCCATCCGCAGCTTCGGTTATCAGTTTGAGCCCCGTTACATCTTCCGCGCAGGACGACTCGACCAGTGAGCTATTACGCTTTCTTTAAATGATGGCTGCTTCTAAGCCAACATCCTGGCTGTCTATGCCTTCCCACTTCGTTTACCACTTAACTGATCATTTGGGACCTTAGCTGGCGGTCTGGGTTGTTTCCCTCTTGACAATGGACGTTAGCACCCACTGTCTGTCTCCCATGCTGGCACTTTCCGGTATTCAGAGTTTGCCATGGTTTGGTAAATCGCAATGACCCCCTAGCCATAACAGTGCTTTACCCCCGGAAGTGATACATGAGGCACTACCTAAATAGTTTTCGGGGAGAACCAGCTATCTCCGAGTTTGTTTAGCCTTTCACCCCTATCCACAGCTCATCCCCTAGTTTTGCAACACTAGTGGGTTCGGACCTCCAGTGCGTGTTACCGCACCTTCATCCTGGCCATGGATAGATCACTCGGTTTCGGGTCTACACCCAGCGACTGATTCGCCCTATTCGGACTCGGTTTCCCTACGCCTCCCCTATTCGGTTAAGCTTGCCACTGAATGTAAGTCGCTGACCCATTATACAAAAGGTACGCAGTCACGGAACAAGTCCGCTCCCACTGTTTGTATGCATCCGGTTTCAGGTTCTATTTCACTCCCCTCCCGGGGTTCTTTTCGCCTTTCCCTCACGGTACTGGTTCACTATCGGTCGATCACGAGTATTTAGCCTTGGAGGATGGTCCCCCCATCTTCAAACAGGATTTCGCGTGTCCCGCCCTACTTTTCGTATGCTTAGTACCAAGAATGCGTTTTCGTGTACGGGGCTATCACCCACTATGGCGGTCCTTTCCATGAACCTTCCACTAACGCAATCTCTATCACATACAGGCTGTTCCGCGTTCGCTCGCCACTACTTACGGAATCTCGGTTGATTTCTTTTCCTTCAGCTACTTAGATGTTTCAGTTCGCTGAGTTCGCTTCCTCGTGCCTATGTATTCAGCACGGGATGACCCCTAAGGGCCGGGTTTCCCCATTCGGATATCGTGGGATCAAAGCTCTATTGCCAGCTCCCCCACGCTTTTCGCAGGCTTACACGTCCTTCATCGCCTGTGATCGCCAAGGCATCCACCAGATGCACTTAGTCGCTTGACCCTATCATTTCAGTAACCTACGTCACTTCATGACAGAGCGTGTTTGTGCGACGACTGCACCGCCCCTTTTGATATGGCGACGCAGCCTTAGATACAATCAAATACCCAAGATGACGATTTGTCCGCGTACAGAATTAACTCTACGCTTTCATTTCGCCGTCTTATATATTCGGCTTCTTCAGTTTGTTAAAGATCGGGCGTTAAAATTACAACGCAAACAGAACCAAACTCTTCCGAGTTCGCTTGTGTTTGAGTTGTGGTGGAGGATGACGGGATCGAACCGACGACCCCCTGCTTGCAAAGCAGGTGCTCTCCCAACTGAGCTAATCCCCCAACTGGTGGGTCTGGTAGGACTCGAACCTACGACCCCTGCGTTATCAACACAGTGCTCTAACCAGCTGAGCTACAAACCCAGTAAACTTCTACGCCAGCCCCACAAGGAGCTGGCTGCCCTTAACAGAATAACCGATAGGCTGTAAGTACTTGACGATCGCCTTCTCTAGAAAGGAGGTGATCCAGCCGCAGGTTCCCCTACGGCTACCTTGTTACGACTTCACCCCAGTCATGAATCCCACCGTGGTAAGCGGCCTCCTTACGGTTAGCCTACCCACTTCTGGTGAAACTCACTCCCATGGTGTGACGGGCGGTGTGTACAAGACCCGGGAACGTATTCACCGCAGCATGCTGATCTGCGATTACTAGCGATTCCGACTTCACGCACTCGAGTTGCAGAGTGCGATCCGGACTACGATCGGTTTTATGAGATTGGCACCACCTCGCGGCTTAGCGACCCTCTGTACCGACCATTGTATGACGTGTGAAGCCCTGCTCATAAGGGCCATGAGGACTTGACGTCATCCCCACCTTCCTCCGGTTTGTCACCGGCAGTCTCATTAGAGTGCCCAACTTAATGATGGCAACTAATGACAAGGGTTGCGCTCGTTGCGGGACTTAACCCAACATCTCACGACACGAGCTGACGACAGCCATGCAGCACCTGTGTTACGGCTCCCTTTCGGGCACCAAGCCATCTCTGGCAAGTTCCGTACATGTCAAGAGCAGGTAAGGTTTTTCGCGTTGCATCGAATTAATCCACATCATCCACCGCTTGTGCGGGTCCCCGTCAATTCCTTTGAGTTTTAACCTTGCGGCCGTACTCCCCAGGCGGTCAATTTCACGCGTTAGCTACGCTACCAAGGATTCAAACCCCCAACAGCTAATTGACATCGTTTAGGGCGTGGACTACCAGGGTATCTAATCCTGTTTGCTCCCCACGCTTTCGTGCATGAGCGTCAGTGTCATCCCAGGGGGCTGCCTTCGCCATCGGTATTCCTCCGCATCTCTACGCATTTCACTGCTACACGCGGAATTCTACCCCCCTCTGACGCACTCTAGTCTTGCAGTCTCCAATGCCGTTCCCAGGTTGAGCCCGGGGCTTTCACATCAGACTTGCAAAACCGCCTGCGCACGCTTTACGCCCAGTAATTCCGATTAACGCTTGCACCCTACGTATTACCGCGGCTGCTGGCACGTAGTTAGCCGGTGCTTATTCTTCCGGTACTGTCATCCCCGCCAGGTATTAACCAGCGGGATTTCCTCCCGAACAAAAGTCCTTTACAACCCGAAGGCCTTCTTCAGACACGCGGCATGGCTGGATCAGGCTTGCGCCCATTGTCCAAAATTCCCCACTGCTGCCTCCCGTAGGAGTCTGGGCCGTGTCTCAGTCCCAGTGTGGCGGATCATCCTCTCAGACCCGCTACTGATCGTCGCCTTGGTGAGCTCTTACCTCACCAACTAGCTAATCAGACATCGGCTGCTCGTATAACGTGAGGCCTTACGGTCCCCCACTTTCCCCCTCAGGGCGTATGCGGTATTAATCCGGCTTTCGCCGAGCTATCCCCCATTACACGGTACATTCCGATGCGTTACTCACCCGTTCGCCACTCGTCAGCGGAGCAAGCTCCCTGTTACCGTTCGACTTGCATGTGTAAAGCATGCCGCCAGCGTTCAATCTGAGCCAGGATCAAACTCTTCAGTTCAATCTCATAGCAAATTTTCTGGCACGCAAGTTCAAAGAAATAAAACAAGTATTTCTTATCTCTTGCAGTGCAAGTTTTTGGCTTTCGCCAAGCACTTACACCTATCGGTTATTCGTTCTGTTAAAGAGCAGTGCCGGCCGCTTCGAACACCGCCGGAACCTGTTTCGTTCGGCTTGTTTCGTTCGCTGCGTCAGCTGAGGAGGCGAACTATACCGCCGCGCCCTATCCTCGTCAACACCTTTTCGCAAAAAAGCGAGCAACGGCGGGCCGACCAGCCGCCAAGACCACGCAAGCAACTGATGAAAAAGAAGATATGAAGACGGGGTGTTTTACAACCCGGCCACAACAACCCCGCGCCGGTGCAAAACCTTGCCGCCCGCGCCATGAAAAACAGGCCGGCGTTGCCGCCGGCCCGTCGGCTCTCCCCCAGGGCTATGCCTATATATGGTCAAGCAGTTGCAGGGGGTAGTCGATATCGGCATCCGCCCCCCACTCGTCCGGGCGATCCTCGTCCGAGATGTAACCCCAGTTGGCCAGCACTGTCTTCATGCCCACGCGGCGGCCAGCCATGATGTCACGCTCGGCATCGCCAACATATATGCAATGTTCCGGCGCGATGCCGATCTGCTGCGCGGCGTGCAACATCGGCCTCGGGTCAGGCTTGGCCACACCCACGGTATCGCCGCTGACCGTCACTGCCGGCGCGCTGGAAAATGGCAAAGCCGGCACCAACCGGTCGGTGAAGCGCATCGGCTTGTTGGTGATGATGCCCCACACCAGCCCACGACCATCCAAAGCATCGATCAGCGTATTGACGCCTTCGAACAAGCAGGTCTCGTCGGCGAAGCTGGCTTCGTAATGATCGAGAAAACGCAACCTGAGCGCCTCCAGCCTGTCCGCGCCGATATCCTTGCCGAAGCCCAGCCTCACCAGTCCGCGCGCGCCATGGCTGGCCAGTGGACGGATCGCCTCGTACGGCTGCGGCGGCAAGCCCTCCTCCGCCAGCAGGCGGTTGAGCGCAGCCCCCAGGTCGCGGGCGGTGTCCGCCAGCGTGCCGTCCAGATCGAATAACACTGCCTTGATCATGATCTCAACTTCAAACGTTATATATAGTTCGCCATTCCACCATCAACGGATGGTCTTGCCAAGAAACAAACGGTAAGCCGGGTTGCCGGTCTCTTCCACACACGGATAACCCAGAACATCCAAGAACCGCTGGAAGGGCTGGGCGTCGCCGGACGGCACCTGGATGCCGACCAGCACCCGGCCGTAATCGGCGCCGTGGTTGCGGTAATGAAACAAGCTGATGTTCCAGTCGGTGCGCATGGACTCCAGGAAGCGCATCAAGGCGCCCGGCCGGTCCGGAAACTCGAAGCGCAGCACCCGCTCGTCCTTCAGTTGCGGCGCATGGCCGCCCACCAGATGGCGGATATGCAGTTTGGCCAGCTCGTTGTCAGTGAGATCCATGCCGTCCAACTCCGCCGCGCGCAGGTCCTGCAACAAGCGCTCCACATCTTCGCGGCCGCTGATCTGCACGCCGACGAACACATGGGCGACGCTGGGGTCGGCGAAGCGGTAGTTGAACTCGGTGATGTTGCGGCCGCCTATCACCGAACAGAAGCGCTTGAAGCTGCCCGGCTTCTCCGGAATGGTGACGGCGATGATGGCCTCACGCCGCTCGCCCAGCTCGGAACGCTCCGACACATGGCGCAGGCGGTCGAAATTCATGTTGGCGCCGCAGGAGATCGCCACCAGCGTCTGCTCGCGGCAGCCTTCGCGCTCTATATAGGCTTTGGCGCCGGCCACCGCCAGGGCCCCCGCCGGCTCGACGATGGAACGTGTGTCCTCGAAGATGTCCTTGATCGCCGCGCAGATGGCATCGGAATCCACCAGGATGATCTCGTCCAGCAGCTCGCGGCAGATGCGGAATGTTTCCTCACCCACCAGCTTCACCGCCACGCCGTCGGCGAACAGGCCCACGTCCTTCAACTCCACCCGCTCGCCTTTTTCGATGGACTGGCGCATGGCGTCGGAATCCACCGGCTGCACGCCGATGATCTTGATCTCCGGCTTCAGGCGCTTGATGAAGCTGGCCACCCCGGCCGCCAGGCCGCCGCCGCCGATGGCGACAAACACCGCATCCAGCCCGTCCGGGTGCTGGCGCAGGATTTCCATCCCCACCGTTCCCTGACCGGCGATCACATCCGGATCGTCGAAGGGCGGGATATAGGTCCTGCCGCTTTGCTCGGCCAGCTGCACCGCGTGCAGGTACGCCTCATTGAAGGAGTCGCCGAACAGCACCACCTGGCTGCCGCGCTGCTTCACCGCGTCGATCTTGATCTGCGGCGTGGTCACCGGCATCACGATCACCGCCTCGCAGCCCAGCTTGCTGGCGGACAGGGCGACGCCCTGCGCATGATTGCCGGCGCTGGCGGTAATCACCCCCCTCGCCCGCTGCTCGGCGCTCAGCTTGGCCATCTTGTTGTAAGCGCCGCGCAGCTTGAAGGAAAACACCGGCTGCAGGTCTTCGCGCTTGAGCAGGATATTGTTGCCGTAACGGCGCGACAGGTTCGGCGCCCGCTCCAGCGGCGTCTCCACCGCCACATCGTAAACCCGTGACGTCAGGATGCGTTCCAGATAGTCTTGCTTGCCGCTCATAGTGATGCCTTCGTCCCTGTAATTTCTTGTATTTGAACTGTCAGAGTATCAGGAACTCCAAGCAAGCGGGAGGCCCGCCGCGCATCGGCCGTTGCATTGCAACATCCAGGCGGTCAGCGGGTTTTTCCGGTAACGGTGGTGGCCACAGCGTGTATAATCAGCGGCTACTGTTTGTGACCCCTAGCAAGTCCTCTCCAAAATGAAAAAACTCACCACTGCCCTGGTGGCCGCCGCCCTGGCGCTGCCGTCCCTTGGTTTTGCCAATACCGCATTCACCCCGCCCGCGCCGGAAATCGCCGGCAAGGCCTACTATCTGCTGGACTACAACAGCGCCCAGGTGCTGGCCGCGCGCGACCCGGACTCCCGCATCGAGCCGGCCTCGCTGACCAAGCTGATGACCGCCTACCTGACCTTCAAGGCGCTGAAGGAGAAACGCCTGAGCCTGGAGCAGACGCTGACCGTGTCGCAGCGAGGCTGGAAGACCGAAGGCTCGCGGATGTTCCTGGATCCGAAAGTCCCGGCCAAGGTGGACGACCTGATCAAGGGCATGATCGTGCAGTCCGGCAACGACGCCTGCGTGACGCTGGCCGAAGCCATCGCCGGCAGCGAAGACGTGTTCGCGCAGATGATGACCCAACAGGCGCAGAAGCTGGGCATGAAGAACACCCAGTTCAAGAACGCCACCGGCCTGCCGCACGCCGACCACTACACCACGGTGCACGACCTGGGCATCCTGGCCGCCGCGCTGATCCGCGACTACCCGGAGTTCTACCCGATCTACTCGATGAAGTCGTTCACCTACAACAACATCAAGCAGCCCAACCGCAACCTGCTGTTGTACCGCGACCCCAATGTGGACGGAATGAAGACCGGCTACACCGACAGCGCTGGTTACAATATGGTAACGTCGAGCCACCGCGACGGCCGCCGCGTGATTTCCGTGGTGGTCGGCACCGCCAGCCCGGAGGCGCGCGCGGTGGAAAGCTCCAAGCTGCTCAATTACGGCTTGCAGTTTTTCGATACGCCCAAACTTTATGCAGCGAACACCCGGGTGTCCGACGTATCCGTGTATAAAGGCAGCGACAAACTGGTGCCGGTAGGGTTCGGCAGCGATGTCTACTCCACCGTGGCCAAAGGCCAGGCGGCCAAGCTGAAAGCCGACCTCACCACCATGCAGCCCCTGATCGCCCCGATCAAGGCCGGCCAGGTGGTGGGCAAGCTGACGGTGTCGCTGGATGGCAAGCCGCTGCTGGAGCGTCCGGTGGTAGCATTGAAGGCGGTGGAGGAAGGCAACTTCTTCAGCCGCTTGTGGGACAGCCTCAAGCTGATGCTGGGCTGGAAATAAAGGCATTCGCAGCAAGGGCGGGCCCAGGCGTCGCCGCGGCTCGCCGGTTTCGCAATTGGCAAGAGTAGATCTGACATGTCTGATGAAAAACAGGAATTGATGGAGTTCCCCTGTCGCTTCCCGCTCAAGATCATGGGCGAGCGGCACGACGAATTCGTCGCCACCATCACCGAAGTGGTGCGCATCCACGCTCCCGACCTCGCCGAGGTGGACGTGGTGCTGCGCGAAAGCTCCGGCGGCCGCTTCTATGCGCTGACCATCACCGTCACCGCGACCTCGCGCCAGCAACTGGACAACATCTACCTGTCGCTGACCGGCCACCCTATGGTGAAGATGGTCCTCTGACCAGGGAGCTCAGGTGCAACGCATCATCAAACATTTGGGCTTGGTCGACTACGAGCCGACCTGGCGCGCCATGCAGGAACTCACCGACCAGCGCAACGCCGACACCCGGGATGAGCTGTGGGTGGTGGAACACCCGCCGGTATTCACCCAGGGCCTGGCCGGCAAGCCGGAACACCTGCTGCAGCAGAACGACGTGCCGGTGGTGAAGACCGACCGCGGCGGCCAGATCACCTACCACGGCCCCGGCCAGCTGGTGGTCTACCTGCTGGTGGACTTCAAGCGCATGCATGTCGGCGTGCGCGAGCTGGTGCGCAACATCGAACAGGCCATCATAGACATGCTGGCCGAGCAGGGCATCGCCGCCAATGGCGATGTCGACGCCCCCGGCGTGTACGTGGATGGCGCCAAGATCGCCTCGCTCGGCCTGCGCATCAAGAACGGCGCCACTTACCACGGCCTGAGCCTGAATGTTGACATGGACCTGGCCCCGTTTGGCTGGATCAACCCTTGCGGCTACGCCAACCTCAAGGTGACACAATTGAAGAATCTGGGCGTGAACCTCACGGTCGCCGAAGCCGCCGACAAGCTGCTGCCGCACCTGGAACGCCACCTGAGCACAAGCAAGGAGACAGCATGAAGCCGGATAACCAGGCCGGGGTGAAGCACAAGGGCGCAGCCAAGACCGCCCGCATCCCGATCAAGATCGTCCCGCTGGACGAAAAGCTGAGAAAACCGGAATGGATCCGCGCCAAGCTGCCAAACAGCCAGCGCTTCCATGAAATCAAGCAGATTCTGCGCGAGCAGAAGCTGCACACCGTCTGCGAGGAAGCATCCTGCCCCAATATCGGCGAATGCTTCAGCAAGGGCACCGCCACCTTCATGATCATGGGCGACATTTGCACCCGCCGCTGCCCGTTCTGCGACGTCGGCCACGGCCGCCCCAACCCGCTGGATGCGAACGAGCCCAAGCACCTGGCCGACAGCGTGGCCGCCATGCGCCTGAAGTACGTGGTGGTAACTTCGGTCGACCGCGACGACCTGCGCGACGGCGGAGCCCAGCACTTCGCCGACTGCATCAACGCGGTGCGCGAAGCCTCGCCCGGTACCCAGATCGAAACCCTGGTTCCAGACTTCCGCGGCCGCCTGGACATCGCCATCGACATCCTCAGCGGCACCGCGCCGGATGTGATGAACCACAACCTGGAAACCGTGCCGCGCCTCTACAAGCAGGCCCGCCCGGGCGCCGACTACGCGCACTCGCTGCAGCTGCTGAAAGACTACAAGGCCAAGAACCCTGACGTCCGCACCAAGTCCGGCCTGATGGTGGGCCTGGGCGAGACCGACGAGGAGATCCTGGAAGTGATGCGCGACCTGCGCGCGCACAATGTGGACATGCTGACCATCGGCCAGTACCTGCAACCATCCGACGGTCACCTGCCGGTGCTGCGCTACGTGCATCCGGACGTGTTCAAGATGTTCGAGGGAAAAGCCTATGAAATGGGCTTTGTCCACGCCGCGGTAGGCGCCATGGTGCGCTCCAGCTACCACGCCGACATACAGGCGCATGAGGCGGGCGTGTAAGCAACACGACGACAGGCCAGAACGGCATCCCCGCCAAGCGAGGATGCCGTTTTTACATCCAGAGCGCCCCCTGCCAATTGGCAGACAGAATCCGCGGCACCGTCATGCGCCCTAAAACCATAGGCGACACGAAACAGCCGCCCGCCCCCGCAAGATCGCTCGTCCATCGCATGCGAAATGGGATACTGGAAAACTCAATAATCAATCCCATTCTGCCAGCGGCCATTGGGTTTCGATCTGAGAATGGCATGTTTGCCACGATTTACACCTAGAAAACCAATAGAGTTTGATTTAATAGGCAGTTTCGCTTATAGTCGGATTGTTATTAATTTTGCAAAGGCAAACCGTGGACAACGACGGTTCCAGTCGATCTTCGATCGCAGTATCGCCTTGCAGGATTTAAGCAGACCGAACTCCTTCCATCTGCCATATCCTGCAAAGCCAGGATGTGGCGTCTGCACCAGCCCGGACCGGGCTGCGCACTAAACGCAATCCACACAGTTCCATCTTGATGCCGCCGTGCAGTAGCCGTGTTTTTGCATGCGCCGCGCGTCATTGTGGCAGACGGATTGCAACCACACCCCCAAGCATCAGACCGACTCAGTACCCGACCGAATTGTTTGCGCTAGCTGCGTACGCCAAAGGAGATTCCATGCCGGAAGAACCAGAACCGCGAACGTATGCGCTGCGTACCTGCGTGTCCGGCTGATTCCGCAATATGGCGGCAATAGCCGGTTCAGCAGCCGCGCCATACTCCGCCTATTCAATATCGGACCACATCCCCGCATACGGTTATTCAAACCGGAAAGGGATGGCTATTACCTGTTGCAATCAAATGGGGGATTCAATATGCAAGCCCTGAAACTGTTCCAGCTGCTGAAATTCTTTACCCGCAATAACAAGTCCGCACAAGCGGCCGACTTCCGCCTGAATATCGTTTGCGATAAAACCGTCATCACCACCCTGCGCAAACGACTGTTCTGGGAAATGCACGATCTGGGTCTGCGCGCCTCGCAAGTCACCATCGGCCCGGACAGCCATGAAAACCAGTGCAAGCTGTCGGTGGTGCTCAACTGCCCGCTGATGCGACGCCAGGAACTGGACGAGATGGCGCTGCGCCTGAGCCAGCTGCCGGAGATCCACCGCGTGCACTGGGGACGCCGCCTGCATAGCGCGCCGTCGCATCATCGCTCCCTGTTCAGCAGCCGCCCCCGCATCGCCGCCTGAACCCAACTTTGTCCATGCCGGCGGCAATGCGCCGCCGGCAGCCCATCGCGCAATATAAGGCCCAAGCCATGCCCGAAGAACCCGAACCGCTGACAGCAAGGCCTTCGCCACCGGCATCGCACTGACCCTCCCCTTCCCGTAAGCGTTGGACGGTGCCACCGCGGCGCCCTCCATCACGCCTTCCCTGGCCCCGGCACGCCATGGGAAAAGCCTGCCTGTCGCCATGTGAAACCACACGCGCCACCCCACCGGAGCTTACGATGCAAAACCCATTCGCCAACCCTCGCAATCCGCAACTCTATCAACTGTCCATCATCTGCCCGTCGATGTCGCTGGGCACTGCCCGGCGGGAAATCCGCACCCTGGCGCAAAAGCACGGCCTGCGCATCCAGCAGTGGCAGGAGCAACCGCAACCGGCGGCCCGCGAAAGCCGCAACACGCTGACGCCCTGGCTGATCTGCGCCGACTTCCGTTGCGGCTCGGAAGCCTGTATGCACTTCCTGCAAGGCATCGCCCAGCGGCTGGCCACCATGCCGCTGACCCGGGTCAAGCTGGATTGCCTGTCGCTGCCGCCAAGCGGCTTGCAACGCCCCGCCAGCGTCTAAGCTCAGCCGCCCAGCCGCGGCGCCATCATTGTCCACAGGAGAAGGCATGCCATAAACACGCAACCCGCTGATTGAGATGCCATCCGCTGGGGCGTTCGCATAGAGCACCCCAACGGGCGGCAATGTTCTCTCGATTCCGAGTCGACACATTGTCGGCGCTGATGCCTCACGGCAGGGATGGTCACGCCCGTTGTCAGCGCCTGGAGATACCCATGACCAAACACAATACCCAACGCAGCAAAAACCGCGGCTTCATCGCCACCCCGGGCAAGCATGAAGGCAAAACCGCCTTCCGCCTGGCCAACGAGGCGCAATTGCCGCTGGAAGAGACCTTCAAGCGGCTGCGCAGCCAGCCTGATGGCCTCTCCGCGATGGAAGCCGCGCACCGCCTGCAGCAGGACGGCCCCAACGAAGTGGCGCACGACAAGCCGCCGCACCCGCTGATCCAGCTGCTCCAGGCGTTCAAGAATCCCTTCGTGATGGTGCTGATCGTACTGGGCATCATCAGCTACGTGATGGACATCGCGATGGCGCCGCCCGAAGACCAGGACTGGACCAAGGTCATCATTCTGGCCACAATGATCTCCATCAGCGGCCTGCTGCGTTTCTGGCAGGAGTTCCGTTCGGCCAAGGCGGCGGAAAAACTCAAGTCTCTGGTACGCAATACCGCCACCGTGCAGCGCCGGCCCTCCGCCCCCAATGCGCCGGTGCGCATGGAGGTGCCGATGGCCGAGCTGGTGGTGGGCGACATCATCCACCTGCAAGCCGGCGACATGATCCCGGCCGACATCCGCCTGCTGGAATCGCGCGACCTGTTCATCAGCCAGGCGGTGCTCACCGGCGAGGCGCTGCCGGTGGAGAAATACGACACCCTGGGCGCGGTGGCCGCCAAATCCGCCGATCAGGATGCGGACGGCGCAAGCGATCTGCTGGATCTGCCCAATGCCTGCTTCATGGGCACCAACGTGGTGTCCGGCACCGCCCGCGCGCTGGTGGTGGCCACCGGCACCGATACCTACTTCGGCTCGCTGGCGCGCAACGTGGTCAGCCGCAAGCGCATCGAAACCAGCTTCGACAAGGGCGTCAACAGCGTGTCCTGGCTGCTGATCCGCTTCATGCTGGTGATGGTGCCCATCGTGTTCATGATCAACGGCGTCACAAAAGGCGACTGGATGTCGGCGCTGACCTTCGCGCTGGCGGTGGCGGTGGGACTGACGCCGGAAATGCTGCCGATGATAGTCTCGGCCAACTTGGCCAAGGGCGCGGTGGCGATGGCGCGGCGCAAGGTAGTGGTGAAGCGGCTGAACTCGGTGCAGAACTTCGGCGCAATGGACGTGCTGTGCACCGACAAGACCGGCACCCTGACCCAGGACAAGATCATCCTGGAGCACCATTACAACATCCATGGCCTGAAGGACGAAACCATCCTGCAACTGGCCTGGCTCAACAGCTTCCACCAGAGCGGCATGAAAAACCTGATGGATATCGCCGTGGTGGAGCACGCCAACGAACTGGGCGAACGCGTCAAGCTGCAGCAATACGCCAAGGTGGACGAGCTGCCGTTCGACTTCGAGCGCCGCCGCCTGTCGGTGATAGTGGAAGATGGCGGACAGCAACTGATGGTATCCAAGGGCGCCGTGGAGGAAATGCTGGCCGTCTGCAGCCACGTGCAAGACGGCGACGTCGTCAAGCCGCTGGATCAGGCAGAGCGCGCCAACCTGCTGCGGCGCAGCCAGGAATACAATGCCGAGGGCTACCGCGTGCTGGTAGTGGCCACCCGCGACATTCCCGCCGCCGAACAGAAGCGCAGCTACAAGACCTCCGACGAGGCCGGCCTGGTGGTGCGCGGCTTCCTCACCTTCTTCGATCCGCCCAAGGACTCCGCCGCTCCAGCCATCCGCGCGCTGAAGGAATACGGCGTGGCGGTGAAGGTGCTGACCGGCGACAACCCCATCGTCACCGCTAAGGTATGCCGCGACGTCGGCCTCAGCCCCGGTCTGCCGCTGGTGGGCAAGGAAATCGAGGCGATGGACGACGTGGCGCTATGCACCGCGGTCAAGCACACCACCATTTTCGCCAAGCTCACGCCGCTGCAGAAGTCGCGGGTGGTGAAAGCCCTGCAGGCCAACGGCCACACCGTCGGCTTTCTGGGCGACGGCATCAACGACGCGCCGGCGCTGCGCGACGCCGACGTCGGCATCTCGGTGGACAGCGGCGCCGACATCGCCAAGGAAACAGCAGACATCATCCTTTTGGAAAAGAGCCTGATGGTGCTGGAAGAAGGCGTGATCACCGGCCGCGAGACCTTCGGCAACATCCTCAAGTACCTGAACATGACCGCCAGCTCCAACTTCGGCAATGTGTTCTCGGTGCTGGTGGCCTCGGCCTGGCTGCCGTGGGAGCCGATGCTGGCGATGCAGCTGCTGCTGCAGAACCTGGTGTACGACCTGTCGCAGATGTTCCTGCCCTGGGACAAGATGGACCCGGACTTCCTGAAAAAGCCGCGCAAGTGGGAAGCCGGCAACATCAAGCGCTTCATGCTGTGGCTGGGACCGACATCCTCGGTGTTCGACATCACCACCTACATCCTGTTGTGGACGGTGTTCGGAGCCGGCGCGGCCTACCATCTGCACGGCGGCGACGGCGGCCAGTTGATCATGAACTCCGGCTGGTTCATCGAGGGCCTGGTGTCGCAGACGCTGGTGGTGCACATGTTGCGCACCCGCAAGATCCCCTTCCTGCAAAGCACTGCGTCCTTGCCGATACTGCTGTCCACCAGCGTGGCCATCGCCATCGCCTGCTACCTGCCATATTCGCCGCTCGCCTCCTCGCTGGGTTTTATCCAGCTGGACACCAGCTACTTCTGGTGGCTGCTGCTGACCATGGCCGGCTACCTGGCGCTGACGCAGACCGTGAAAACCATCTACATCAAGCGCTACGGCCAGTGGTTCTAAGCCGCTGACGCGCTGATCTTTTCCACCTGAAACAGGGGCCGGCCGGCAGGCCGGCCTCTTTGCGCTTCGCCAGCCCGCCTTTAGTTCAGCAAGCCGCAATATCAACAATGTCAGTCGATCAAAAACGTTGATACTGTCCTTAATACCTGGTCGTATTCACACTTACCCCACTTGCCCTGAAATCAAAAACTTCATTAAAAATCATCAACCTAAAGTAAACACCAACACTAAAACCGTCGTTGTTGGCATTTATCCGACAAGACTCCGTTCGTTTCAATCCGCCCCCTGCTGCATTACCACTCACGTATCGGTTCGCACTTTCACGTGGGAGGAAAAACATGAGCATGGATGCGCCAAGCGGGCAGAAGCGCTGGGCCCGGGACTATGTGTTCGATATCCTGAGCCAGTTGGGCATACACCGGATTTTCGGCGTGCCGGGCACCAACGAGATTCCCATCATCGATGGCACTTCCTACCCGGAAAATCGAGTGGAGTACATCGAATGTCTGCATGAAAACATCGCCATCGGCGCCGCCATGGGTTCGGCGCGGATGACGGGCAAGCCCGGCGTGCTGGTGGTGCACGTCACCCCCGGCATCGCCCACAGCATCGGCAATCTGTTCAACGCCTGGCGTTCTCAGGCGCCGCTGGTGATCCTGTGCTGCCAACAGCAGAATGAACTGGTCACCCAGGAGCCGTTGCTGGCGTCCAATCTGGTGGACCTGGCACGCCAGTACACCAAATGGGCGCACGAAGTCCGCACCGAGCAGGAATTTCCCATGGTGCTGCAGCGCGCCTTCAAGGAAGCGATGGCACCGCCAAATGGGCCGGTATTCGTCGCCATTCCATGGGAATTCACCATGCGCCGCATCGGCGACGACGACCGCATCAAGGGCGTGACCCAGATTTCTCCCCACTTCACCGCCGACCGGCAGGCAATAGAACAGGCCGCCAAACTGCTGCGCGAGGCGAAGAATCCCATCATCGTCGCCGGCGACGCGGCCGGCTACGCGCAGGCCTGGCCGGAACTGCAGCAGATGGCGGAACTGCTGGGCGCGCCGGTGCTGCAACAAACCTTCAGCAGCCTGGCCAACTTCCCCAACAACGACTACCACTGGCAAGGCGAACTACCCGGCAGCCAGACCGGCGTTCAGCAGGTGTTCAAGGACCATGACGTGGCGTTCCTGTGCGGCTTCAGCAACCAGGCGCAGATCACCGTCTACAAGTACAGCGACGGCCCGCTGATCCCGCCGCACGTCACCCAGGTCTACCTCAGCAACAACACTTGGGACATAGGCAAGAACTACTACGGCGAGGCGGCGCTGTTCGGCGACCTGAAGGCCACCTTGCCCTTGATCAACCAGCTGATAGGCAATCAGCCCTCTCCCGCCGCCGCCGCGCGCAACCAGAAGCTGAAGGAGTTCGCCGCCAAGCGCGCCGCCGACTGGGAAGTCTATCTGCGCGAAGCGACGCATCAGAACGAAATCTGGGCGGTGGTGATCGCCGACGCGCTGCGCAAGGAGATAGCCGAGCGCAAGCTGGAAAAGCAGTTCGTCTATGTGCATGAGGCGGTATCCGACCCGGCGCCGTTCCAGTACCTGCTGCCGTTCACTGACCAGGCGGCGGCGCCGATCAGCTACTACTGCGTCGGCGGCGGCTCGCTGGGCTGGTCGATGCCAGCCACGCTGGGCATCAAGCTGGAACAGGACGGCTGCCAGAGCATAGACACCCGCTTCGTGGTGGCCGCCACCGGAGACGGCTCCTCGCTGTTCTACCCGCAAACCTGGTGGACCGCGCAACACCGCAAGCTGGGCGTGCTCTACATCATCACCAACAACCACGAATACCACACGCTGCAAATGGGCTTGACCCAGGTGGAAAGCATGTACGGCGAGGCGGAAGGCTACGAATGGACCGCCAAGACACAGGACCCGGAGTACCTGCGCATCCACCGCCCCAAGCCGGACTTCGTCACCCTGGCCAAATCCTTCGGCGGCATGGAGGGAGAGATCGTTCGCCATCCGGAAGACGTACGCGCGGCGGTGCGGCGCGGCATCGACCACGTGTTGAGCGGCCAGGCCTATGTGCTGGACATGCATACCGTAGGACTGGACCAGCCCACCCCCGACCTGCAGGCATCCAACGCCCGCTACGAGAAGCAGCCGCCGCTGGACTGCTTCCACTTCCGTCCGGAAACCGGGCTGCTGAGCAACGGCCCGGGCCAACCCGGCAACGTGCCGGTGATCTTCTAACCCTTCCAATCTCCAGTAGAGGAATGCACCATGGCTGACGAAAACCTTGACATCGCCATCATCGGCGGCGGCGTATCCGGCGTCTACTGCGCCTGGCGCCTGAAACAGGAAAAACCCAATGACAAGATCGCCGTCTTCGAGGCCAGCAACCACATCGGCGGCCGGCTGCTGTCAGTGCGCCCGCCGGACATCCCCGACATGGTGGCGGAGCTGGGCGGCATGCGCATCCTGCCGGCGGTGCAGCCGCTGATCACCGACCTGATCGCGGAACTGAACCAGGAACTGCCCAAGGACCAGCAAATCGAGCTATACGACTTCCCGGTGGACGAACCGCAGAACATCGCCTATCTGCGCGGCGTCTACTTGCGCCTGGCCGACTTCACCGCCAATCCGGACAAAGTACCCTACCAGCTGAACTTTCTCGATCAGGGCCAGAGCGCCGGCAGCGTAATCGTCAACGCGATCGAGCAGATCGTGCCCGGCATCACCAATTCCAACCTCAGCGAGGAAGAACGGCGCGAAATGGCGCAGCAGGCCGAGTTCGGCGGCGTGCCGCTGTACAAGCAGGGCTTCTGGAACGTGCTGCTGCGGGTCATCACCGGCGAGGCCTATCAGTACGCCGAGGATGTCGGCGGCTACGACTCCACGATGTGCAATTGGAACGCCGCCGACGCCATCCCCTGGTATCTTTCCGACTTCGGCGTCAGCCCGGTATACAAAGGTTTCAGCAACGGCTTCCAGCAGGTACCGTTGACCCTGGCGCAGTTTTTCCAGCAGCTGGGCGGCGAAGTGCGGCTGGAGTCCAATGTGTCCAATATCGTCAGCAAGGCCGGCGGCTTTGAATTTCAGTCTCAGGGCCGGACCATCGCCGCCAAGTCGCTGATCCTGGCGATGCCACGCCGCGCGCTGGAAATCCTGGCGGCCACCAGCCCGGTGCTGCAGGAAATCCAGCCGTTGATCGGCACCGTCACGCCGCGGCCGCTGTTCAAGCTGTTCACCACCTACAACAGCCCATGGTGGCGCAACACTGGCATCACCATTACGGTCACGGACAAGGATGGCAAAGATCAAGCGGTCTACGTGCCGGTGCAGGCCGGCCGTTCGGTGACCGATCTGCCGGTGCGCCAGACCTATTACTGGCCCCAAAGCAACGGCGAGGCCGCCACCCAGGGCCACGCCATGCTGCTGGCCAGCTACGACGACGGCGACAACACCGGCTTCTGGGACGGCTTGCGCGCCAGGCGCCGCCAGCCGCGCGCGCCTGGACTGGATGCGGCGCCGCTGGCGGACCCCTTCATCGGCGAAGACGACAATGTGCAACGCAACGAGTTGACCTGGCACCAGTACAAAGCGCCGCGGATGATGACCGAGGAGGTCACCCGACAGCTCACCCTGATGCACAGCCTGTCCTACACCCCCAAAGTGCGCAACGCCGCCTACCGCGACTGGGGCGATGATCCCTACGGCGGCGGCTGGAACAGCTGGAACATAGGCGTGAAAAGCTGGGAGGTGAAGCACCGCATCGTGCAGCCGACCGATTTGCCGCTGTTCATCTGCGGCGAAGCTTACTCCGACGCCCAGGGCTGGGTGGAAGGCGCGTTGCAGACCGCCGGCTATCTGCTGGCCAAGTTCGGCGTGGCGCCACTTCCTCACTAGGCCGCGCCAGCGCCATCTTGCCGCCCCTGGGTTACCGCGCAGGGGCGGTTTTCATTCAGCCGGCGCCATCCTGCTCTACCAGAGCCAATCGCGCCACCACCGCGCGCGGGGCCAGCACCGTGCCCGGCGACAGCACGGCGTTGGCGCCCACCCGCACATGGTCTCCCAGCAACGCGCCCAGCTTTTCCAGGCCCGGCTCAACGGTCCGGCCGGCAAAATGCAGCCGGATGGCCTTGTCGGCGCGCTCATTCCAGTGGTTGGCCAGAATGGCGCCGGCCTCCAGATTCACATCCCGCCCCAGCACCGAATCGCCGACGAAGTTGAAATGGGCCAGCCGGCTGCCGGGTCCGATGATCGAGGTCTTGATCTCGCAGCCGGGCCCCACCGCCGCCCCCCGGCACAAAACCACTCCGCCGCGCAGATAGGCGTGAGCGGCAATACGGCAGTTCGGTCCTATCCACGCGGGCCCCTTGAGAACCACGCCGGGGTCCAGCTGCGCGCTGCGGTGGATGGCCGCCTCGCCCTCCACGCGCCATTCGTCGGCAGGCAAGCGGTCAAGGCATTGCGATAAACGCCGCGGCAACTGTTGCAGCCATTGCCATGGTTCGCATTCGGCCGCCGGCCACGGCAGATCCGCAGCCATTGCTTGAAACAAGCGCTGAAATTCGGACATCGGCCACTCTCCTGATGAAAAACCCTGTGTTAATGCCATCGCGCGCCGGCGGGCAAGCCGGCCGGATATAAAACAAAACCGCCGCCTCCTTGCGGAGAGCGGCGGTTTTGTTGCCTAAGCCGATGTCAGCCCATCGGCAGGCAGCCATTCTGCATACCGTTTCCGGTATTAGAAGGAGTGAACCATGTTCAGGCCAACGCCACGCAGCTTGTTGCCGCTGATGGAGGTATCGCCGCTGTTGTTGAAGATGGCTTGATCAGCCTTGACTTCGCCATACTGCAGGCCAACCACGGTGCGCTTGGACATTTGGTAGTCAACGCCCACCAGGAACTGCTTGTAGCCGGTGTTGTCCTGGCGTACGCCGTCCTTGTCATAGTCTTTGGCTTGCGCGTAGGTGACCTTCGGAGTGAAGGCGCCCAGGGTGTAGGCGGCGGTCAGCGCGTATTCCTGCGACTTGTACTTGCTGCCATCCAGCGTTGCCGGGGTATTCACCTTGCTCTGCAGGAAGCTCAGCGGGGTCACGGTGACATCGCCTCGGTCGTTGCGGTAGCCGAAGGCCAGCAGCAGGTTGTTGGCGTTGTAGCCGGCTTCCAGGCGATGGCTGTCGTTGGACTGGGTGCGCGTGCCAGCGACATTCACCGGAGTTTGGTGGATGAACTGGTACTTGCCGAAGAAGCCGCTGTTCTCGTAGGACAGCCCCAGGTTGTACAGTTCGCGCGAGCTGTCGGAAACAGCTGCGGAGTCCGCGAACGCGCTGGTCTTGTCTTCCTTGGTGCCGTACAGGAAGGCAGCCTGGAAGCCGTTGTAGTTAGCGGTGTCGAAGCGGATGGCGTTCTTCACGCGTTCGTCATCGCGGGTGAAGGCGTTCAGTTGCAGCGCGTTGCTGGCGCTTTCCCACGGGTTCACGACGCTCATGTTGGAGTCGCTGAAGGTGGAGATGTTACCCAGACGCACCTTGCCGAAACCGGTATCCAGGCCGACAAAGGATTCGCGGCTGGCGAAGCTGCCATAGCCTTGGCGGTTGGAGCCGTCGATGTCCAGACCGCTCTCAACCTGCCAGATAGCCTTCAGGCCGTTGCCCAGATCTTCGCTGCCCTTGAAGCCGATGCGGGAGCCCAGGTCATCGATATTGGTCTTGTTCATGCCGCCGGCATCAACATTTTCAACACCGGCCTTGATTTGGCCGTAGATGGTTACATCGGCGAAAGCGGCTGCCGGCAGAGTGGCTACTGCCAGGGCGATCAGAGTCTTTTTCATTTGGCACATCCTGTTAGGTTGTCTTAGAAAGCGATCAAATACTAATTTCCAAAACCAACATACGCAAGCATACACTCTTTTTTTTGTAGTAAAAAAGACACACTTTGTGCATATATACAACACTAACAAATCATGTCTTACGACAACAAATTTATGTATTTTTGTTGCTTAATGAAAATTTACAAAGCTGTTAAGTTAATAAAAAGAAAAATAAGAAAAAAAAGGCCCACTCATTGGCGGGCCTTACAAGGATAGACTTGACCGGAGATCTGTTGAACCAGAAGAAACTCGGTTCAATAAACTCACAATTAGAGTGTATTTGCTTGCAATCTTAAGGTCAACAGTGCATGGACTACGGATTGTCAAATAGTGTTAAGCGGCACGCACTTGCTCCGCTCCACCGGGAATCCCATCTCGGCGCAAAGCCCGCCCATCGGATGATTGAACAACTGGATGTCGCCATGGTGCTCGCGGGCGATGGCGCGGGCGATGGCCAGCCCCAGCCCGCTGCCGCCGGTATGGCGCGCCCGGGAGTCCTCCAGCCTGACATAAGGCTCGAACACCCGGTCCAGATCCTTTTCGGCAATGCCCGGACCGTGGTCGCGCACCTGGATCTCCAGCCGCCCTTCCCGCTCGCGCAACCGCACTTCTATCGGCCCGCTGCCGTAACGGCGGGCATTTTCCAGCAGGTTGGCGATACAGCGCCGCAAGGCCTGGGGCCTGGCGCACAGCGGCTTCACCGGCTCGGAACGGTAGACGACCTCCGCCCCCAAAGCCTCGACATCCTCGATCACGCCCTCCAGCATCGCGTCCACATTGAGCAGCACGCAGCTCTCGCTGCGCTGCCCCATCCGCAGATACGCCAGCGTGTCGCCGATCAACTGGTCCATCTCCTCCAGATCCCGCTCTATCGCCTGGCGGGCGGGCGACTCGCCCAGTTGCTCCAGCCGCAGCCGGATGCGGGTGATGGGCAGGCGCAGATCGTGCGACACGCCGGCCAGCATCTGGCTGCGAGTCTGCAGATAGCGCTGCAGCTCCTTCTGCATCCGGTTGAAGGCCCGGGTGGAATTCACCACTTCCTGAGTGCCGGTCTCCGGCAAGGGCGGCTGATCCAGATTGGCCGCCAGCCCGGTGGCCGCCTGGGAAAACACCGCCAGCGGCCTGGTCAGCCGGCGCACCGCCCAGGCCGACACCGCCGCCACCACCAGCGCCACCAGCAGCAGCCAGGCGGTCACCCGCCACGGCGTCTCCACCGCGGAGGCGATCTGGCCGATGCGGAAAGTCGCCACCATGCCGTCGCGCAGCCGCACCTGCACGGTGGCCATCTGAATCTTGAACTCCGCCTCGCCCTCGCCCAGCTTGCTGGGCAGCGCCTGCACCCAAAACTGCTTGCCCGGCGTGAACACGTGCTGACCCGGCGCCAGGAACGGCCGCAGCAGGTCTTCCACCGCATCCGGCGTATCCTCGCGGAAGGACAGCACCTGCATGCGATAGGGGAAATTGAGATCGGTGCGGATCAGTTGGCACAGCTTGCTGGCCTCGGGCCAGCCGCTATTGCGCTCCACCCAGGGATGGTCCAGCAACACCTGGGCGGACGGCGAGGACAATGCGCTGGCCAGCTTGGGCCGATTGGCCGCGGCGGTCTCGTCCAACAGGTTGATCATGTCGGCCAGATGCTGGGCGACATATTCGGCGCGCAACGTGCGGGTCAGCCGCTCGCGGTCGGTCAGCACCAGCCCGATGCCGATCACGTTGGCCAGCAGCACGCTGGTCAGCAGGGTCAGCAGCAACTGGCCGTACAGGGTGCGCGGCAAATGCCTCATCGCACCGAGACTACCTCGCATGCCAGCATATAGCCGCCGCTGCGTATGGTCTTGATCAGCAGCGGTTCGCGGGCGTCATCGCCCAGCCGGCGGCGCAGCCGGCCTATCATCACGTCGACGGTGCGGTCGAACGGACCGGCTTCCTTGCCGTTCATCGCCTCCATCAACTGGTCGCGCGACATCACCCGCTGCGGGTTTTCCGCCAGCGCCTGCATCAGCTTGAACTCGCCGCCGGACAATGGCGTCACCACGCCGCCGCTGTCCACCAGATGCTGCGCGCCCAGCTCGAGCCGCCAGTCGGAGAACTGCAGGCTGCGCAGCGCGCTGTGGCTGCTGCGCCTCTCCTCCACCCGGCGCAGGATGCTGCGCACCCGCGCCAGCAGCTCGCGCGGATTGAACGGCTTGGGCAGGTAGTCGTCGGCGCCCATCTCCAGGCCGATGATGCGGTCCAGCTCGTCGCCGCGCGCGGTGAGCATCAGGATGGGCATGCTGGAGCGCGAACGCAAATCGCGGCACAGGGTCAGGCCGTCGGTGCCGGGCAGCATCAGGTCCAGGATCAGGATGTCGAAGGACTGCTCGGCCAGAATGCGGTTCATCGCGTCGCCATCTCCTACCGCGGCCACAACCATGCCCTGGCGGCTCAGATAATCGCTCAGCAGATCGCGCAGATCGGGATCATCATCAACGATAAGCAATCGGGACGCTTGGGACATCGGACTATTCCTAGAATTTTGGATTGAAAAATAATCGCGCCGTCCATGATGAAAACGGCGGGGCGCCGCTGCCCGGACACGCATGTCAGGAGACGCTCCGCCTGTTTGAGCCGCAAAGGCGGCGATTGGTTCCATCGCCGCTCCTTCCGCGCTCAGGAGCCAGGCGGCACCCGCCGGGTTTTATGCCAGGAGTAGGCGATGCCGCCGCTCAGCAGCAGCACGGTCAGCAGCAAGGACAACAGGGTGGGAATCTTGAACGCCACCAGGCCGGCATCATGCAGATACACCAGCCCCACTTTCACGCCGATCAGCACCAGCACCAGCGCCAACGCGTACTTCAAATAATGGAAGCGGTGCACCATCGCCGACAGCGCGAAGTACAACGCGCGCAGGCCGAGAATGGCGAAGATGTTGGAGGTGTAGACCAGGAACGGGTCCTGCGTCACCGCGAAGATCGCCGGGATGCTGTCCACCGCGAACACCAGATCGGCCGACTCGACCAGGATCAGCGTCAGCAACAGCGGCGTCGCCCACCAGCCGCGCGCCATGCCATGCGTCTCGCCGCGCAGCAGGAAGGCGTTGCCGTGCAGGGCCGGCGTCAGGCGCATGTGGCGGCGCAGCCACTGATAGAAGCGCTGCTCGGACAGCGGCTTGGCTTCGTCATCCGCCGACAGCAGCATTTTCAGGCCGGCGGCCAGCAAGAAAACGCCGAACAGCAGCAGCACCCACTGGAACTGCGCCACCAGCGCCGCGCCGGCGCCTATCATCAGCGCCCGCATCGCAATGGCGCCCAGAATTCCCCAGAACAGCACTCGATGCTGGTAGACGCGCGGCACCGCCATGCTGGAGAAGATCAGCGAGATCACGAACACATTGTCCAGCGACAGCGACTTTTCCAGCAAATAGCCGGTGAAATACTGCACGCCGGCGTCCGCGCCGCGATACCACCACACCCAGCCGCCGAACAGCAGGCCGATGCCGATATAAAAGGCCGACAACCTCAGGCTGTCTTTCACGCCGATCTCGCGGCCATCCTTCTGCAACACGCCCAGGTCGAAAGCCAGCAGCGCCAGCACGCCCAGCAGGAACATCAGCCAGACCCACAGCGGGTATCCCAGCGCCGGGGACATCAAAAATTCGATCAATTCATCGCTCCATCAATGGTTTTTCGGCGGCGGCCCATGCCGCCGCCCCCGCGTCAGCCGCGGCCTTCCAGCCTGGCGATGCGCTCGTCCAGGCTGGGGTGGGTGGCGAACAGGCCCAGCAAGCCGCGGCCGCCGGCGATGCCGGAAGCGGCCAGTCCTTGCGGCAAACCGTCGGCCTCGATGCCGCCCAGGCGGCGCAAGGCGTTGGCCATAGGCCGGGTGGAACCGAGCAGCTCGGCGGCGCCGGCGTCGGCGCGGAATTCGCGCTGGCGCGAGAAATACATCACCACCACCGAGGCCAGGATGCCGAAGGCGATCTCGCAAACGATCACCGTGATGAAATAGCCGATGCCGGTGCCGGCCGAAGTATTCTCCTCATCGCGCTTGAGCCAGCTGTCCACCAGATAACCCACCACCCGCGCCAGGAAGAACACGAAGGTGTTAACCACACCCTGGATCAGCGTCAGCGTCACCATGTCGCCGTTGCGGATGTGGGCAATCTCGTGCGCCAGCACCGCCTCCACCTCCTCCTCGGTCATGCTGGACAGCAGGCCGGTCGACACCGCCACCAGGGAATTGGAGCGGCTGGGACCGGTGGCGAAGGCGTTGGGCTCGCCTTCATATACCGCCACTTCCGGCATGGCCAGGCCGGCGCGGTCGGCCAGCCGGCGCACGGTGGCCAGCAGCCAGGCTTCAGTCTGGCCATTGGGCTGGGTAATCACCCGCGCCCCGGTGCTCCACTTGGCCATGGTCTTGGACAGGGCCAGCGAAATGAAGGCGCCGCCAAAGCCCAGCACCGCGGAAAACATCAGCAGCATCCCCAGGTTCAGCCCGCCGGCGGTGATAAAGCGGTCCAGGCCCAAAAGGCGCACGCTCACGCTCAATACCAGCATCACCGCGATGTTGGTGGCAATCAGCAAGATCACCCGTTTCATTATTCATCTCCCAATAGTCATTCATTTGAGCAGCCACGGCACAGCAATGGCCACACTGCAGTGTATGCAATCACACGCATCGAAAAAATAAATTAAAATCTGATTATTATTACGATTTTTTCGAATTAAATCATGGACAAGCTCAACTACAAGCATCTGCACTATTTCTGGACCGTGGCCCGCACCGGCAGCGTCACCCAGGCGGCCGAGCAACTGGGCATCAGCATGCAGACTATCAGCGGCCAAGTGTCCAAGCTGGAGCAACAGCTGGGCTGCGCGCTGTTCCGCCAGCAAGGCCGCGGACTGGCGTTGACCGAAGCCGGACGGGTGGCGCTGGGCTACGCCGACAATATCTTCATGTTGGGAGAGGCGCTGGGCGAAGCGCTGGCGGACGCGCAGCTGGATCAGGTGATCCGGCTGGCGGCGGGGGTCTCCGACGTGCTGCCCAAACGCATCGCCAGCCATCTGCTGCAACCGGCGCTGCAAATGGGGCGCAAGCTGCGGCTGAGCTGCGGCGAAGGCGATTTCGACGAGTTGCTGGGCGAGCTGGGCCGCCATAGGCTGGACCTGATCCTGGCCGACCGGCCGGTGGCCAGCAGCGAGCAGCAGCTGTTCCAATCCTGGCAGTTGCTGCGCTGCCCGGTGCTGCTGTACGCCAGCCCCGAGCTGGCCCGACAATACGGCGCTGGCTTTCCTGCCAGCCTGGACCAGGCGCCGCTGCTGCTGCCCAGCCGCGACAATGTGCTGCGCCGCCAGCTGGAGCACTGGTTCGAAGCGCAGCGGCTGCGTCCGGACGTGGTGGGGGAATTCGACGACGGCGCGCTGATGGAAACCTTCGCCCGCCAGGGGCTGGGCCTGTTTCCCTCGCCGGCGCTGCCCGACATCGCGCAAAATCTGCCGGGGCTGGAGCTGGTGGGATGCCTGGATGGCGTATGGGAGCAATACTACGCGGTGGCCAGCCGCCGCAAGCTGCAACATCCCGCGCTGCAAGCCATCCTGCAGGCCTGGAACTGAGCCTTCCCCGCCGCGAAAGCCGCGGCAAACGACAGACGGCGGCCCGGGCCGGACCGGCGGAGCGATTGGCAATTTAATCTGCCTGGCACTTATCCGATAATGGTTCGAATACAGACGAGCAGGCGAAGACATGCCAGGCAAGCGATCAAGCGTCACAGACCACCAAAACGGCTTCACCCTGCTGGAGTTGCTGATCGTCATGACCTTGCTGGCCGTCGTGCTGGCGCTGGCGGTGCCCGCCTATCAGAGCACCATCGCCACCAATTCCATCCTGTCGGAAAGCAACAATCTTTACGGCGACATCCTGTTCATCCGCAACGAGGCGATCAAGCGCGGCCAGGTGGTGCTGCTCTGCCCGTCCAGCAACGGCAACAGCTGCAATACCTCGGTCAGCAACAACACCAACTGGGCCACCGGCTGGCTGGCGCTGGTGGCGGCCAACAACAGCTGCGGCGACAGCACCGGCACCATCCTGCGCCAGCAAAAGGCCTTCACCAGCGGCGACAGCGCCAGCTACAGCAATGCCGGCAACACCACGCTGTGCTTCAACCGCATGGGCTACGTGCCATCCGGCAATGTCGGCATGGTCAGCTTCAACACCCCCGGCAATATCGCCGCCAACCGCCGCTGCGTGGTGCTGGCGGCGGTCGGCCATCCGCAGATACTGTCCAGCGGGCAGACCGACACCACCGGACAATACTCATGCCCTTGAGCCGCGCACCCCGCCAAACCGGCTTCAGCATGCTGGAAGTGCTGGTGGCGCTGATGGTGATTTCGCTAGGCCTGCTCGGCGTCGCCGGCATGCAAGCCGCCGCCATCAACAACACCTCGATCGCGCGCACCCGCAGCCTGGGCTCCATCGCCGCCGAAAGCATGGCCGCCGCGATGCACGCCAACACCGCTTACTGGGGCGCGCTCTCCAACGCCGCCAGCAACACTTGGTCGGTCAACGCCAGCGGCGTCAGCGGTTCGCCCAGCCTGAGCCAGACCGTGGACTGTTCGGCGTCAGGCACCAGTTGCAACTCCGCCAACCTCGCCAGCTACGACACCACCCAGTGGGGCAGCGGCACGCTGGCGGCGCTTCCTGGCGGCAGCGGCCAGATCGCCTGCACCTCCACAGCGCCGATCGCCTGCACCATCACGGTTTCATGGCTGGAAAAGAAGAGCGCGGTCAATGCCGCCTCGGTCGCGTCCGGCACCGTCAGCCAGAACTACCAGATGGTGGTGGAGCCGTGAAACGGCCGGCGCGGCAAGCAGGCAGCGGACTGATAGAGGTGATGGTGGCGATCACCATCGGCCTGTTTCTGCTGAGCATGCTGATCATCATCTTCAGCTCCACCGAACTGACGGAAAACAATGAAAACGGCCTGGCGCAGCTACAGGACAACCAGCGCACGGCGATGACCATCATCAACTCCATCGTCCAGTCCGCCGGCTATTACCCCAGCCCGCAGTCGCAGACCGCCGCCGCCGCGCTGCCGGCGGCAGGCGTCTTCGCCGCCGGCCAGTCGATAGCCGGCACCGCCGGCCCGCCGGACACGCTGAGCATACGCTTCGCCACCGCGCCCAACGACGGCGTGCTCAATTGCAACGGCAACGGCAACAGCGGCAGCGCCAACCAGGTGTATGTCAATCTGTTCGCCATCAACAGCGGCAATCAGCTCACCTGCTCGGTCAACGGCGGCAGCGCGCAAGTGCTGGTGGACGGCGTGAGCAACATCAGCGTGCTGTACGGTGTGGACGGCAGCGGCAACGGTTCGGTCAACCATTACTACAACGCCGCCGGGCTGCCGGCGGGCGCGACCGTGCGCTCGGTCAGGGTGACGCTGACCATGGTCAATCCGCTGGCCGCCAAGCCCGGCCAGCCGGCCAGCGTGACCATGTCCTGGCTGATAGGACTGATGAACCAGCTATGAACCCCGCCGCCCATCCCGCCACGGCCAGAAACGGACAGTCCGGCTTCACGCTGATAGCCGCGCTGATGATACTGATCGTCATCACCATCATCGGACTGTCGATGATGCGCAGCGTCGGCCTGCAGGGACGGATGGCCGGCAATATGCGCGAGAAGGGCCGCGCCTTCGAAGCCGCGCAATCGGCGCTGCAATACGCCGAGTGGTGGCTGCAGGGCAATGCCGGCACCCAAACCGTGGTCAGTTGCAGCGGCGCGATCAATTCGCCGCAGATCTGCAGCAATGCGCTGGCCGCGCCGACCACGCTGCCATGGAGCACCGGCTACAGTTATACCCCGCCATACCTGACCCTGCCGGTCAACGGCGTCTCCGGCGGCAGCCAAACCTTCTACCAGGCACCGCAGCTTTACATCCAGTATCTGGGCCTCAACGCCACCGGCAATGGTGCCATTTACCAGCTCACCACGCTGGGTTATGGCGGCAACGCCTATTCCGTAGTGGTACTGCAAAGCACGTACACCTTGTATTCCGGCGTCTCCAATCTGGGGAAATGACCATGAAAACTCCCTTCCGCGCATCGCCCCCCCCGCTCGCCGTCTGGCTGATGGCGGCTCTCTGGCCAGCTATTGGACAGGCGGTGACGGTGGGCGACAACTTCACCGGCGGCAGCGCGCAGCTGAACTGGCTGGTGTTCGGCGGCGCCTGCATGACGGCGGGCAACGGCGCCGGCAGCATCCCGGCCTGCGGCAGCAAGGACCCCAGCGGCAACACTCAGATCGGCGGCTACGGCGGCTCCCTGCCCGACGCTTCAGGCAACGGCGCGCTGCGGCTGACCAACAGCGCCGGCAGCCAGTCCGGCGCCATCATCTACAACAGCCTGTTCCCATCCAACAGCGGCCTGCAGGCCACCTTCACCAGCTACACCTATGCCGGCGACTCCGGCGGCTCGGCGGGCGACGGCGCCGACGGCATGAGCTTCTTTCTGCTCACCGCCATTCCCAGCGCCGTCGGCTCGTTCGGCGGCAGCCTGGGCTACAGCTGCTCCAACGTCAACTCGCCGTACAACGGCATCATCGGCGGCTATCTTGGCTTGGGCATGGACGAGTACGGCAACTTCCCCAACGGCGGCTACTCCAACGACAACACATCCTCTGGCCCCGGAGCCAAGCCACAGAACATCTCGCTGCGCGGCGCCGGTTCGGTGGCGGCCAGCACGCTGGCCAGCCAGTTCGGCGGCAGCTTCAGCGCGTCGGCGGTGCAAAACGTGTGCCGCAACGGCAGCTACGGTGGACACAGCGTGATGAACTACCAGTTCATCAACATCCCCGGCACCAGCAGCGGCGTCTACCAGTTGCCGAGCACTCAGCCGATGGCGGCGGAGTCGGCCGCCACCCGCGGCCAGGCGGTGCCCATCAGCTACAAGCTGAAGATCACCACCGGTAATCTGCTCAGCCTTTGGTACAGCTACAACAACGGCGCCTACGTGCCGGTGATCAACAACTACGACATCAACAACACCGCGGTCAGCGGCCCGCTACCCAGCCAGATCACCTTCGGCTTCGCCGGCTCCACTGGCGGCAGCCGCAATGTGCACGAGCTGACATGCTTCCAGGTGCAGCCATCCACCCAGTCGGCCAGCTCCAGCGGCCTCAACAGCCAGCAGACCAGCCTGATCAAGACCGGCACCCAGCAGTACGTCGCCAGCTACCACTCCGACAACTGGTGGGGCGAGGTGGCGTCCTACGCGCTGCTGGGCAACAGCGGCACCGGCCAGGTGACCGTCTCCGCCACCGCGACCTGGGACGCATCCTGCGTACTGACCGGCGGCAGCTGCAGCGCCACCGGCGCCAGCAATATGAGCGCGCAGACCAGTCGCGCCATCCTCAGCTGGAACGGCAGCCAGGGCATTCCCTTCCAATGGGCCAGCCTGTCGTCGACCCAGCAAACCGTGCTGAACGCCGACGGCAATGGCTCGGCGCGGGTGTCCTATCTCAGGGGCGCGCGCAGCAATGAAGTCACCACTCTGGGCACCGGCCTGTTCCGCGACCGCGACAGCGTGCTGGGCGACGTGGTCAACAGCAGCCCGATCTGGGTGGGCGCGCCGCAGAACAGCTATGCCGACGTCTGGAGCGACAAGTTGTACCCCGGCAGCTCTCCGGCGGAAAACGCCAGCGGCGCCCAGGCCTACAGCAATTACAAATCCGGCAACCAGACCCGCGCCGACATCATCTACAACGGCAGCAACGACGGCATGCTGCACGGCTACCGCAGCGGCGCCAACGACTCCAGCGGCAATTACTCCACCGCCGCCACCCCCAACGACGGCCAGGAGGTCATCGCCTATGTGCCCGCCGCCGCGCAAGCCAACACCCTGCAGTACAGCAACCCCACCTATGCCCACCAGTACTTCGTCGACGCCACCCCGGCCGCCGACGACCTGTTCTACAACAACGCCTGGCACACCTGGCTGATAGGCGGACTGGGAGCCGGCGGCCAAGCGCTGTTCATGCTGGACATCAGCAATCCGGCCAACTTCGCCGAAACCAACGCCGCCAGCCTGGTGATCAAGGAAATCAGCAATGCCACGCTCAGCTGCGTCAACAAGAGCACTTGCGGCAACGATCTGGGCTACACCTTCGGCACGCCGGTGATCACCCGCTTCCACAACGGCCAATGGGGCGCCGTCTTCGGCAACGGCTACAACAGCAGCAACGGCCATGCGGCGCTCTTCATCATGCTGGCGGGCAGCAGCGGCACGCCCAGCTTCTACGAGCTGGACACCGGCAGCGGACAGTCCAACGACCCATCGGGCGGCGGCAACAAGAACGGCATCTACTACGCCACCACGGTGGATCTCGACGGCGACGGCACCGCCGACTACGTCTATGCCGGCGACCTGTTCGGCAACGTCTGGCGCTTCGACCTCACCAGCAACACCCCCGGCAACTGGAGCGTTTCCCAATACGGCAGCGGCGCCGCAGCGCCGCTGTTCACCAGCCAGTACACCTACTGCACCAACACCCAGGTCAACAACGGCACCTGTACCCGCAGCCTGCAGCCGATCACCAGCAAGATGCTGGTGTCGGCCATTCCCACCGGCAACGCCAGCCCGCGCGTGCTGGTGGCCTTCGGCACCGGCCAGAAAATCCCCTTCACTACCTCGTCCGCCGACATCTACGCCGGCGGCACCCAAAGCCTTTACGGTGTCTGGGACTGGGACCTGTCCGGCTGGAACACCCTGGTCGGCCAGTCGGCCTACTACAGCCAGGCCGCGCCCTCCGGCGGCAAGACGCTGCGCCCGAGCAATCTGACCGCCCAGACCGTCACCGCCTCCTACAACTCCACGCTCAGCAGCGTGCAGGGCTACCGCTCGCTGTCCAGCAACACCGTCTGCTGGCAGGGCAACAGCGCCTGCGGCACCAACAACAGCTACGGCTGGAAGCTCAACTTGCCGTCCAGCGGCGAGCAGGTGGTGTACAACCCGGTCAACGAACTGGGCACCTTCACCGTCAACACCTCGATTCCGCCCAACAACAATGCCTCGTCCTGCACCGTGGCCTCCGCCACCAGCTTCTCGATGTCGCTCAACATGAAAACCGGCGGCGCCACCGCATCGTCGTTCTACGCCAACGACCAGGGCAACTTCAGCGGCATCAGCGGCAGCGTGATCAACGGCATTGCCATCAATATGGCGGGCAGCCCCAATGTGGTCAGCTACCAAAACAACTTTTTCGCCATCGGCAGCAGCACCAACGGCGGCCCCATCGCCACGCCGCCGCAGATCAACCCGGCCGCCTTCGACCTGCACACCCGGCTGAACTGGATAGAACTGCGCTGACAAGCGCCAAGGAAAACATCACGATGCATAGCAGTCGCAAAGCAAACGGCTTCACCATGCTGGAACTGGTGATCGCGCTGGCGGTATTGTCCATCCTGGTGGCCATCGCCTTGCCGTCCTACCGCACCTTCATCCTGCAGTCCAACCGCACCTCGGCCAAGACCGCGCTGCAGGATCTGGCCACGCGCGAGGAAAGCTACTATTCGCTGCAGAACACCTACGCCAGCCAGCTGATCACGCTGGGTTACGGCAGCGGCACCGTCTACGTGCCGGGCAACGGCAGCAATTACTACGCGCTGGCCATCTCCAGCGCCAGCTCCACCGCCTTCGTCCTCACCGCCACGCCCCAGGGCCAGCAGGCGCAGGACAGCTGCCAGACCTACCAGCTGGACAATCTGGGCAACCAGACCAATCTAAGCGCCAGCGGCGGCATACTCGGCATCAGCGGTTGCTGGTAGCGCGCGCCCGCCCCGAAACGGAAAAAGCGCCCAAGGGGCGCTTTTTCATTCAGCCGGCTGCCGCGCGGCAGCCGTCTGTCGCAGACTTAGTCAGCCAGCAGGCGCTTGACCACGTCGACATAGCCTTGCATCGCGTCATCGGCGGATTGGCCCTTCAGCTTTTCCCAGGCGTCGAACTTGGCGCGGTTGATGAAATCCATCATGCCCGGGCGCTCGCCGCTGGCGTCGCCTTCGGTCGCCTGCTTGAACAGCGCGTACAGCTGCAGCAGGGTCTGGTTGTCCGGGCGCTCGGACAGGGTTTTGACATCGGCCTGAGCTTGGGTGAAAAGCGTCTGCAGATCAGACATGACTGTATCCTTTGTTGAAAACCGGGATGGTTGTCCACCCCTGATGATGTTAGCCCCCCCGGCATGCGCCGGAACGACCGCCAATTTATCACGAAGCGCCCTCAATGCGACAGTGCCGGCGACAGCGCAGCGGGCTCAGGCTGCGGCTCTATCCGTATCCGCTTGTAGCTCTTAACCGGCACGCCGTCCTTCAAGGCCGGCTGGTAGCTGGCGGCGCCGAACACCGGACCGATGGCGTCGGCCAGCCGGGCAGGCGCCGCGCCCTCGAAACGCACGCCATCCACCCGGCCGGTTTCGCTGATGAACACCAGCACCAGCACCGACGCCGGCGGATGGCCGTCCAGCTCGACATCCGGCAGCACGATGGCGCTGCGCTCCTGCGCCAGGCGGTCAAGCTCGCGGGCAGGATAATAGATATCCGCCCCCAGGCGCATCCGGTCGCCGGCATCCGGCTGCGGCGGAGCGTCGACCGGCGCGGAGGCCGCCGCGCTCCCGCCCGGAATCCCGGCGGCAACCGCCGCCGTGGGCGGGGGTGCCGGCTCCGACGCAATGGACAGACGCACCGTCAAGCCGCCCGCTTCGCCAGCCGGCTGTCCCGGCCGCAAGGGCAGCCACCACAAAGCGCCATGCAGCAGCAAGGACAGCCACAAGGCCAACAGCCAGCGCTCCGTCACGGTCCAGGGCCGGAGTTTCATCAAGCGATCCCCTTGGGCGCGGCCAGGCAAAAAAATCGGGCCAGGTTCCTCCTGTCCCGACTTCCGCTTACTTGGCTTTCAGCAGCTCTTCGATGTCGCTGCCGTCGATCGCGCCCGGCACCAGCCTGCCGTTGGCGAACACCAGCGCCGGCGTGCCTGTGACGCCCAGCTTCTCGCCCAGCGCCTGGATCTTGTCCAGCGCGCTGGTATCGCAATTATCCGCGCCGGTCAGCGGCTTGCCGTCGCGCATGAAGGCGGTCCAGACCGCTGGCTTGTCGCTGGAACACCAGATCTGCTTGGACTTGCGCATCGCGTCCGGGTGCAACTGGGTCAGCGGATAGAGGAAGGTGTAGATGGTGACGTTGTCGATGTCCTTCAGGCTTTCGCGCTCAAGCTTCTTGCAGTACGGGCAATCCGGATCGGTGAAGACCGCCATCTTGCGCTCGCCCTTGCCGCGCACGTCCTTGAACGCGTACTGGAACGGCAGCGAATTGAAGTCCACCTTGGACAGTTCGGCCATCCTCTTCTCGGTCAGGCTTTCCTTGGTCTTGGTGTCGATCAGGTCGCCGACGAACAGGTAGCTGGCGTCGCTGTTGGTGTACACCACCTGCTTGCCGTCCACCACCAGCTCGTAGATGCCCTTGACCGGCGTGGCGCTGACACTCTTCACCTGCTTGCCCGGAAAGTGTTCCGCGAAGGCCTTCTTCACGTCGTCGAGGTTGCCGCCGGCGGCCTGAGAGCAGGCGGCCAGCGACATCAGCATCGCGCTGGCCAGCGCCAGCGACTTCAATCTTGTCTTCATCAAGTGTCCTTTGAGGATCAGTATCCAATCGCCTGCCTGGCGAACCGCCGCTTCAGTGGCGAACAGCAGTTGGTCAGGGACAGGCCGGTATTGCGCAGCCATGGCAGGCCGGGCAGTTTGGCATGGAACAGCCGGTACAGGCTGTCACAGCCGATTTGCATCGTAGTGACCGCTTCGCGGCGTTGGCGCTGGTAGCGGCGCAGCAGCATCCAGTCGCCGCAGTCGGGCGCCGCTTGCAGCAGGGCCGCCAGCTGCGCCGCATCCTGAAAGCCCAGGTTGACCCCCTGGCCGGCCAGCGGATGGACGGTATGGGCGGCATCGCCCACCAGTGCCACTCTTTCCGCCACCACGGCTTCGGGCTGGACCAGCCGCAGCGGAAAGGCCGCGGCAGCCGTCAGGGTGGCGAACGCGCCCAACTGATGGCCGCCGGCGGCGGCTACCTTGTCGGCCAGCGCTTCGGGCGGCAGCTCCAGCAAAGATTGCGGATCAGATGTGGACCAGACCATGGAGATTCGGTTCCCCGCCATCGGCAGCCAGGCCAGAATACTGTCGCCGGTGAACCATTGCCGCGCCACCTGGCCATGCGGCTTCTCGCAGGCGAAGTTGGCCACCACTCCGCTCTGGCCGTATGGCTTGACGCTGGCGGCAAGGCCCAGCTGGCCGCGCACCCAGGAGTTGGCGCCGTCGGCGCCCACCAGCAGCTCGGCGCTCAGCAGCCGGCCATCGTCCAAGACCAGCCGCGCCTCGGAAGCGGTGGTGCTCAACGATTGCGCCTGGCAGTCGCCGATGCAATCGACTTCGCTGTCGGCCAGTTGCCGCCACAGCGCCGCCTGCAACCAACGGTTTTCCACGATCCAGGCCAGCGCGTCGGCATCGGCGTCGCGCGCGGAAAATTCGATTCGTCCGCCGGCGTCGCCGCAGACATCCATCACGGCGATGATGCCTATCCGTTCCATGCCGGGCCAGGCACCCATGCCTTCCAGGAAACGGCGGTTGGCCGGACTCACCGCATAAATGCGCGCGTCCCAGCCCTGCTCCAATTCGTTACATTGCGCCGGGCGCGGCTCCAGCAGAGCCACCCGCTTGCCGGCGCGCGACAAGGCCAGCGCCAGGCTGGCGCCCACCAGGCCGCCGCCGACTATGATTGCGTGGTATTGACTGTCTCGCATCCGTTTATCCTTGCACGCCGAACACCAGATGGCCGGCAAATGCGCGGCGCAGCGGCGGTATCACGTCCAGCGCGGTCATGCCCAGGCCGCGCAAGGTGTTCAGCAAGGGATGGTGGCCGTCAAACAGCTTGATCAGGCCATGGGTGAAGCCCACCACCACGTGGCTGTCCAGCTTGCGGGCGGCGGCGTAACGCTTCAGCGCCGCCGGATCGCCGGCGTCGGCCGCGCCCTCCAGCGCGCGTGCGAGGCCCACGGCGTCGCGCAGCCCCAGGTTCAGGCCTTGCGCCGCAACCGGGTGCATGGTCTGGGCGGCGTTGCCTATCAGCACCACCCGGCCGCTGGCCACCTTGTTGAGCTGCCGCAGCGCCAGCGGAAAACTGGCGCGCGGACCGATGCCCAATATGCGGCCTTGGCGCTCGCCGAAGGCTTGCTGCAATTCAGCGCGCAATCCGGCCTCGTCGCCGCCCACCAGCTTTGCCGCATCGCCCTGGCTGCGCGTCCATACCAGCATGTAGCCCTCGCCGTGCGGCAGCAATGCGAATGGTCCGCTGTCGGCGAAGCGCTCATAGGCCACGCCCTTGGCCGGCAGCTCGGTCTCTATCTCGGCCAGTACCGCGCACTGGTGGTAATCATGCTCCAGGCGGCGGACGCCGGGCAGCGTTTCCGCCAGCGCGCCGCCTTCGGCCAGCACCAGCAGCCGGCCGGTCAACAGCCGCGCGCCGTCCGGCGTCTCCACTTCGGCGCAGGCGTATTCGCTCAGGCTCTTCACCGATGTCACCCGACTTTGCCACAGCACCTGCACCCCGGCCCGGTCCAGCACCTCGGCCAGGCTTGCCACCAGCGCCGGGTAGTCCACCACCACGCCCAGATGCGGCAGCTGCAGATCCTCCTTGTCCAGCCGGGTGCGGCCGCAGCTGCCCTGCTGCGACACGTGCACCGTGTCGATCACCGTTACCGGCAGCGCGTCCGGCCAGGCGCCGGCTTCGGCCAGTTGCTCGCGGCTGTGCCAGGACAGCGCCAGCGCGCGGGCGTCGCGCACCGCGGCGTCGCGCGCGCGCGCCTCCACCAGCAGCACACTGCGGCCCTGCCGCGCCAGCCGCAGCGCCGCCAGCGCGCCAACCGGGCCGCCGCCGACGATCAACACATCGGCGTGTTCGCTCGTTCTCGCTTGCATATTCTCAATCTCCGCGCATCAGCGCCTCGATCTCGTCGATCTGTTTAGGCACTGCTGCGGTATACACTTCATTGCCATCCGCCGTCACCAGCACATCGTCCTCGATGCGGATGCCGATGTTGTGGAAGGCCTCCGGCACGCCGGGCGCCGGGCGGATGTACAGGCCCGGCTCCACCGTGGTGCACATTCCGGGCTGGTAGCCGCGCCACTGGCCGTGCAGCTTGCGCTGGCCGACGTCGTGCACGTCCAGCCCTATCATGTGGCCGATGCCGTGCATGTAGAACTGGCGGTAGCTGCCGGATTCGATCACGCCGTCCACGCTGCCACTCAGCAAGCCCAGGTCCAGCATGCCCTGCGCCAGCACCTTGAGCGCCGCCTCGCCTGGCGCGTTCCACAACGCGCCGGGACGCACCGCGGCGATGCCGGCCAACTCCGCCGCCAGCACCACCTGGTAGACGTCGCGCTGCGCCGCGCTGAAGCGGCCGCCCACCGGGAAGGTTCGGGTGATGTCGCCGGCGTAGCCTTCCAGCTCGCAGCCGGCGTCTATCAGCAGCAGCTCGCCATCGTTGAGGCGAGCGTTGTTGGCGGCGTAATGCAAGGTACAGGCATTGGCGCCGCCGGCGACGATGCTCTCATAGGCCGGATAGCGCGCGCCGCGGCGGATGAAGGCGCGCAGAATCTCCGCCTCCACCTCGTATTCGAACATGCCGGGCCGGACCGCCTGCATCGCCTTGATGTGGCCGACGGCGGAGATGTCCCCGGCACGGCGCAACAAGGCGATCTCGGCTTCGTCCTTGACCATGCGCATCTCGTCCAGCAAGGCGCGCAAGTCCCCATAATGCGCAGGCGCGCGCGCGCCGCTGCGGGAACGCTGGCGCACGCTGTCCAGCCAGCGATTGACGCGGCGGTCGAAGGCCTCGTCGTGGCCCAACGGCCACCACAGCTGATTGCTGTCGGCCAGCAGGTCCGGAATCCGCTCGGCCATCTCGTCCAGCGGATAAGCCTCGTCGAAACCGAACGCCTCGCGCGCGCCATCCGGCCCGTGGCGGAAGCCGTCCCAGATTTCCATAGCGGGATTCTTGGCGCGGCAGAACAGGACCGACTTGCCGCTGCGGCCATCCAGCAGCAGCACCGCTTCCGGCTCGATGAAACCGGTCAGGTAGAGGAAGTAGCTGTCGGCGCGGTAAGGATAGTGGCTGTCGGCATTGCGCACCGCTTCCGGCGCGGTGGACAGCAGCGCCACACCGTCGCCCATGATGGACAACAGGCGGTTGCGGCGCTCTGCGTGCGGCTGATACATGTTCGGCTTTCCCCGGCGGACCTTGCGCGGCAGTGGCAAAAACGCCAGTTTACACCCTGGCAGGCAAGCCCCCAAGCCTGCCGCGCCAATGCGCAAGGACGACGGCATGAAAAAACCCGGCTTGGCCGGGTTTGGGGTGCCTGCGCCGGATGGCTGCGCGATGGCGCGCTTATTCGTCCAGCACCGCGGAAGTGTAGACATCCTGCACGTCGTCCAGATCCTCCAGCGCGTCCAGCAGCTTCTGCATGCGGGCCGCGTCTTCGCCGGAGAGCTCGGTGTCGTTCTCGGCGCGCATGGTCACCTCGCCCATTTCGGCCTTGAAGCCCTTGGCCTCCAGCGTCGCCTTGATGTCGGTGAATTCGTACGGCCCGGTGATCACTTCGATGGAACCGTCGTCGCTGCCGACCACATCGTCGGCGCCGGCTTCCAGCGCCGCTTCCATCAGCGCGTCTTCGTCCACCCCCGGCGCGAACACCAGGTAGCCGCAATGCTTGAACTGGAAGGACACGCAACCGTCGGTGCCCATATTGCCGCCGTACTTGGAGAAGGCGTGGCGCACGTCGGCGACGGTGCGGGTCTTGTTGTCGGTCAGGCAATCCACCATCACCGCCGCGCCGGCGATGCCGTAGCCTTCGTAGCGGCACTCGACGTAATCGACGCCTTCCAGCTGGCCGGTGCCGCGTTTGACCGCGTTCTCGATATTGTCCTTGGGCATGGACTCGGCCTTGGCCTTTTCCACCGCCAGGCGCAAGCGCGGGTTCATGTTGACATCGCCGCCGCCCATCTTGGCGGCAACGGTGATTTCCTTGATCAGGCGGGTGAAGATCTTGCCACGTTTGGCATCCTGGCGACCCTTGCGGTGCTGGATGTTAGCCCATTTACTGTGACCTGCCATATTTGCCTCTGTCTGTTATCTGGTTCCGACGAACCCAATCGTCCAAAAATCGCGGTATTTTAGCAGAAAGCCGGCGCCGTCTACGAATATCGGCGCCGCTACTTCGCCTGCAGCATTTTCAGCATCATCTCGAAACCGGCGCGGTACATCTGCTCGATCGCCGGCACCATCATCGGCAGCGTCAGGTAGAAAGCGCCGAAGCCCACCATGATGGTCAGGGGAAAGCCGAAAGAGAAGATGTTGAACTGCGGCGCCGCCCGCGTCATCACCCCGATGGCCAGGTTGGTGATCAGCAACGCCCCTATCACCGGCATCGCCAGCCACACGCCCCACTCCACCAGGTGCGTTCCCCACAGCGCCAGCGCCTTGATCCCGACCGCCGGCATCGACATGCCTATCGGCAGCACGCGGAAGCTTTCCACCAGCGTCTGCAGCACCACATGATGGCCATCGAAGGACAGGAACAGGAAAAAGGTGAACAGCGACAGCATCTGCGACAGCACCGGCACCTGGGCCGCGTGGACCGGGTCGAAGAACATCGCGAAACCCAGGCCGGTCTGCGCGCCGATGATGAATCCCGTCAGCTCCACCGCACTGATCACGATGCGCATCACGAAACCCATCGCCAAGCCGATCAACAGCTGTTGCAACAGGATGGCGATGCCGGCGGCGGAAACCAGCGGCACCGTCGGCAACGGCGGCAGCAGCGGCGCGATCATCACGGTCAGAATCAGCGCAAAACCGACTTTGAAGCTGCGCGGCACGCCGCGGTAGGCGAACAGCGGCTCGGCCAGGAACAGGCCGATGATGCGGGCGAAGGGCCAGACGAAAGCCCCCACCAGCGCGTTGATCTGCACATCGCTTATCGTCAGCATCAGCCGATCACGTTGGGTATGCTCTGAAACAGGCGGGTGGTGTATTCGATCAGCGTATTGAGCATCCACGGCCCGGCCAGCACCAGCACCAGGAACATCGACAATAGCTTGGGGATGAAGGTGAGCGTCATCTCGTTGATCTGGGTGGCCGCCTGCAGGATGCTGACCAGCAGGCCCACCAGCAAGGATGTCAGCAGCACCGGCGCCGACACGATGATCAGGATGTACAAGGCGTTCTGCACGATGCTGATGATGAGTTCCGGCGTCATGTCGTTTCCTCCTGTTCCGGCTCGCGCCAGCCGCCTTTGGCCAGCAGCCAATTATCCAGCGCCACGCCCTGGCGATCGATGCGATTCGCGCGCAGCAGCTGGTAGCCCGCCCGCTCGAACACCGGCCGCGCAGCATGGCTGGCCCAGGCATGGAGGGCCGTCACGCCGTGTGCCGCGGCCTTCGATTCCAGTTCGGCCAGCATGCGGCCGGCCACGCCCTGCCGCCCGGCCCAGGGGGCGACGAACAGCATGTCGAATTGGCCATCGAAACTCAACCAGGCGAAGCCCGCCAGCCGGCCATCGCCGGCCACGGCCTTGCAGGCCCAGGAGCCGCCCAGCCGGCGCGCCCAGCTCTGCTCCCGCTCGTCGGTCCATCGCTCAAGCGGCACCCAGGCGCGGCACTGCTCCGCCGTATAGCATGCGCCGGCCAGGCCATGCACGCTGGCGCCGAACAGATGGTAGCAAGCGGGCAAATCGGCTGGGGTCAATTGTCGCAAGTCCATCGCTACCCCGTGTAGAAGCTCTGCACCAGCGAGCCCATCAGCAGCGTCCAACCGTCCACCAGCACAAACAGCATCATCTTGAACGGCAGCGAAATGGTGACTGGGGACACCATCATCATGCCCATCGCCATCAATATGCTGGCGACCACCAGGTCGATGATCATGAAGGGGATGAAGATCATGAAGCCGATCTGGAAAGCGGTTTTCAGTTCGCTGATGGCGAAGGCCGGCACCAGCGTCTTCATCGACACCTCTTCCTTGGTCTGCGGCTTCGGCGATTGCGAAATCTCTATGAAGAAGGCCAGGTCCTTTTCCCGCGTCTGCCGCAGCATGAAGGCCTTCATCGGCTTGCTGGCTTCGTCCAGCGCCTGGTTCATGCTGATCTTGTCGTCGGAGAACGGCACCCAGGCCTTGGCGTAGACCTGATCGAAAGTGGGACCCATCACGAATAGCGTCAGGAACAGCGCCAGGCCAACGATGACCTGGTTGGGCGGCGACTGAGTGGTGCCCAGCGCCTGGCGCAGCAGCGACAGCACGATCACGATGCGGGTGAAGGCTGTCATCATCAGCAGCATCGCCGGAATAAAGCCCAGCGCCGTCATGAACAACAGCATCTGCAGGCTGAGCGAGTAATTCTGCCCGCCGCCCTCGCCCGGCGTGCTGGTCATCAGCGGCAAGCCGATGGCGGCATCCGCCAGCAAGGGAAACAGCAAAGCCCCGCTGGACAACAGGGCGATAACGGTAGCTTTTTTCATCACGTGTCCTGCCGCCCCCGCAGCGGACGGCCTTTCTCCAGCGCCGCCTTCAGCCAGCGGGCGAATGGGTCGGCCGGCTCGGCAGGCGGCTGATCCGCCCCTTCAGGCCGCGGCATCTTGCTCAACAGGTTGACCTGGCTGGGCGTCACGCCCAGCACCAGCCACTCGCCCTCCAGCTCGACGATGACCACCCTCTCCTTCTGCCCGACCATGGTTCCGCCCACCACCCGCAGACGCCCCGCGGCTCCCATCACGCCGCCGGACAGCCGCTTGAACAGCCAGGCGACGCCGACGATGGCGCCCAGCACCACCGCCAGGCCCAGGATCACCTGCACCAGGCTGACAAAGGGGGAGGGAGCGGCCGCCGGCGCGACGGCCGGCGCCGCCATCAGCGGCGCCGATGCCAGAAAACAAAATGCGCCCCGCAGCGCCAGGCGCACTTTCGATGCTTGTGCCATGTCCATTATTTCTGCAAACGGCGGATGCGCTCGGCCGGGGTGATGATGTCGGTCAGGCGGATGCCGAACTTGTCGTTGACCACCACTACTTCGCCCTGGGCGATCAGGCAGCCGTTGACCAGCACGTCCATCGGCTCGCCGGCCATGCCGTCCAGCTCCACCACCGACCCCTGGGCCAGCTGCAGCAGGTTGCGGATGGCGATCTTGGTCCGGCCCAGCTCCACCGTCAGCTGTACCGGGATGTCCAGGATCATGTCCAGATTGGGCGGCCCGCCGGCGATGGCCACGCCCGCGCCTATCTCCTGGAACAGGTTCTGCGCCGGCACGGCCTCCTCGGCCGGAGGCGGCGCGTCGGCGACCTCCTGCTCGGCCATCGCCGCCGCCCAGTCGTCCATCGAGACTTCTTCTTCCGCGCCCGCGGCGCCGGCCTGCTGTTCTTCTTCGCTCATTGCTCTTTATCCCCCGGCGACTCCATGAACTCATTGGCGCCCGCCAGTATCTTTTCCACTTTCAACGCATAACGGCCCTGCACGGTACCATAGCTGGCCTCGAACACCGGAATGCCGGACACATCGGCCTCCACCAGTTCGGGGATTTCTATCATCACCACATCGCCGTTCTTCAAATTCAGGATCTGCCCCAGCGTCACCTTGGTATGCGCCAGGCTGGCCACCAGCTCCACCTCCGCCGCCTGCACTTGATGGGTCATCAGGTTGACCCAGCGGTTGTCGACTTCGGTGCGGTCGGCCTGCATGGTGCTGGACAGCAGGTCGCGGATCGGCTCCACCATCGAATACGGCAGGCAGATGTGGAAATCGCCGCCGCCCGCGCCCAGCTCGATATGGAAGGTCATCGCCACCACCACTTCGGTAGGGGTGGCGATGTTGGCGAACTGGGTGTTCATCTCCGAGCGCAGATAGACGAACTCGATCGGATGCACCGGCTCCCAGGCCTTCTGGCATTCGGTGAACACCACCTCCAGCAGCCGATGAATGATGCGCTGCTCTGTGGGCGTGAAATCGCGCCCCTCCACCCGCACATGATAGCGGCCGTCGCTGCCGAACAAATTATCCACGATCAGGAAAACCAGATCGGGATCGAAAATCAGCAGGCCGGTGCCGCGCAATGGCTTGACATGCACCAGGTTGAGGTTGGTGGGAACCACCAGGTTGCGGATGAATTCGCTGTACTTCTGCACCCGCACCGGCCCCACCGAAATTTCGGCGTTGCGGCGCAGGAAATTGAACAGGCCGATGCGCAGATTGCGCGCAAAACGCTCGTTGATGATCTCAAGGGTCGGCATCCGTCCGCGGACGATGCGCTCCTGCCGACCAATATCATAGCCTCGGACACCCTGGGCATCCTGGCCGCCATCATCATCTTCGTCCTCCCCGGAGACGCCTCGTAATAGCGCGTCTACCTCTTCCTGGGACAGGATATCGTCGCCCATGGCGCTTATTGCTTCTGAATGATGAAGGAAGTGAAGAGTACGCTATCCACGACGGGTTCGTCACCCGAATCCATGGACTCGTTGATGATCTGCTTGACCTGGGCCTTCAGCTTGACCTTGCCTTCGGCAGTGCTGACCTCGGTCGCACTCTTGGAGGACAGCAGCAGGATGACGGCGCTGCGGATCTTGGGGCCGTAATCGGTGAATTTCTTCTTGGCGTCCTCGTCGGCCAGCTCGGCCTGCATGTCGACCTGCAGCAGGCTGCCGTCGTTGCCGGCCAGATTCACCACGAAGGTATCCATCTTCTCGAAAATAGGCGGACCTTCATGCTTCTTCTTCGGCTTTTCCTTGACCTGTTCGGCCTGGGCGCCGGCCGGCGCCTTGCTCATGCTGGTGAACATATAGGCAGCCAAAGCGCCCACCGCGGCCAAAACCAGAATCAGCAGCACAATGACTATCATCATCAGCTTGTTGCCGCCTCCGCCTGGTTTTTTTTCCGCCTTTTCCGCCTTTTTATCATCCGACATAAGTTATGACCTGTTCTTTATGGAGTGCCTAGTGAAATCTTAAACGATTTCCTCGCCATATTTTCCAGTTTTCTCGACCGGCTGAACAGGGTCAATATCAAATCAGGTCAGGCAAATATGCTGAGTATGCCGCGCGCGGCCTTGATGGCGCTCAGCGCGTCCACGCCGTCCACCTCTCCCACCACCGGCTCCGACCGGCCTTTTTTCTGCTGATAAGCCTGCTGTTGCTGGCCGGATTGGCCGCTAGAAACCTGCGAATCGGTCAACTGGATGCCGCTGGACGACAGCATCGAACGCAGCTGGTGCATATTGTTTTCCAGCGCCTCGCGCGTGGCCGGCACGGCGGCGGTGAACAATACCTGAGCCTGGTCGGTGCCATTCATCTTGAGCGTGATCTCGATCGGCCCCATCTGCGGCGGGTTCAGCTGGATCTGGGCCTTGTCGGCCTTCATGTTGACCATGGTCAGCATCTGCTCGCCCAGCGCCTTGCCCCAGGCAGGGTCATTCAGCGTCTGCGGCAGGGTCAGCACCGGCATATTGGCGCTGGACTGCGCATTGGCCGGCTGCTGCTGTTGCAACTGCTGCAGCGGCAAGAATTGCACGGCGTTCGGATCGGGGTCCGGCAATTTTTGCTGGTTGCTTTGCCAGTTGAACAGCGGCTTGGCCTGCACCATGGCGCTCAGATCGGGCTTGCTGGACACCTGTTGCGCCAACAGGTCCTGGCTGGGCGTCTTCGGATCGACCGGCTGCGGTTGCTGCTGCAGGCTGGCCTGCATGGCGGCCAGCAGAGGCATCGCCGCCGCGGCCTGGGCGTCGCCGCCGGCATCATCGTCCTTGGCGGCAGGCTTGTCGCTGACGGGTTTGGCGTCTCCGCCATCTCCCGTGCCGGGCAACATCGACCCAATCGCAGTCATCTGGATGCCCAGCAGGCTGGCGAACAGATCGCTGCCCGCTCCGCTGCCGGCGCTTCCGGTCGCGCCGCCGCCCGCGCCGGGGGAGGCCGCGGATGCGGCATTGGTCACTGGCGTGTTTACCGTGATGGTCATGATGAGGCCTCGACTGAGTGTAACGTCGCTATAAAAGCAAGTAGCGTGCCAACTCAGGCGTCTTCGTCGTGGGTGCGGTCCCAGAATTGGCGGGTGGCGAATTCATCGGTCTGCTTCTGCTGCCGCCGGGCTTCCGTTTGCGCCTCGCGCTCCTGCTCGCGCTGCAACAGCTTTTCATAGGCCTTGAATTTTTTGTACTCCATCTGCCAGGCCTGACGCTCCATGACGAAGCGCTGGGTGCTGCGATCCAGATCCAGCTGCTGCTGAAGCATCGCCTCGTCCAGCCGGGACAAGAAACGCTGGAAGTCCTGATACTGGATGATGGACATGCCCTTGCCGCCGCCCCCCAGCAAACGCTGGCGGTATTCGTTGCGGAAGGCGTCCAGTTGCTCAAGCCGCGCCTGCGACTCGTTCAACCGGCTCTGCGCCAGGCTCATCCGCTCCACCGCCGCCTGCTGGCGCTCATCGGCCAGATGAATCAGCAGCTGGTACTTGCCGGACATGGCTTAGCGCCTCAAGCCAGCACGCTCGCCAGCTGCGCGCAGCAGGACGCGTAGTCGTGCGATTCGTGCATAGGCTGGGTCAGGAAGCTGACCATCGGCAGCTGGCGGCGCATCGCGTCGTCCAGCACCGGGTCGGAGCCGGCGACATAGGCGCCGACGCTGATCAGATCGCGATTGCGCTGATAGCGGGAGTACAGTTGCTTGAAGTGGCGCGCCAGGTCCATCTGCTGCTGCGGCACCACATCCACCATTACCCGGCTGATGGATTGCTCGATGTCGATGGCTGGGTAGTGGCCGGATTCGGCCAGATCGCGCGACAGCACGAAGTGGCCGTCGAGAATCGCGCGCGCCGAGTCGGCGATCGGATCCTGCTGGTCATCGCCCTCGGACAGCACGGTATAGAAGCCGGTAATCGAGCCGCCGCCCTCCTCGCCATTGCCGGCGCGCTCTATCAATTGCGGCAAGCGGGCGAACACCGATGGCGGATAGCCCTTGGTCACCGGCGGCTCGCCGATGGCCAGCGCGATCTCGCGCTGCGCCATCGCGTAACGGGTGACCGAGTCCATCAGCAACAGCACATCCTTGCCCTGGGCGCGGAAGTACTCGGCCAGCGCCGTGGCATAGGCCGCGCCATGCAGACGCATCAGCGGCGGCATGTCGGCCGGCGCCGCCACCACTACCGAACGGGCGCGGCCCTCCTCCCCCAGGATGTTCTCGATGAAGTCCTTCACCTCGCGGCCCCGTTCGCCTATCAGTCCCACCACCACCACATCGGCCTTGGTGAAGCGCGCCATCATGCCGAGCAGGACCGACTTGCCGACGCCGGAGCCGGCGAACAGGCCCAGGCGCTGGCCGCGACCCACCGTCAACAGACCGTTGATCGCGCGCACGCCTACGTCCAGCACATCGTGCACCGGAGTGCGGTCAAGGGGATTGATGGGCTGGCTGTACAAGGGGAACCAGGCATCGGGATGGACCGGGCCCAGGCCATCCAGCGGACGCCCCAGCGAATCCAACACCCGCCCCAGCAAACCTAGCCCCACCGGCACCTGCCGTCCGATGGCGCCATTGGCGCGCACCTGGCCGCCATGGTAGCCGTACTCGGGAGGGGTGGCGGTGGACAGAGGAGAAACCGGCGTGCCGGACAACAGGCCATGTACATTGGTAAGCGGCATCAGGAACACCTTGTCGCCGGAAAAACCCACCACTTCCGCCTCCACCACCTCATCGCCGGACAACGCCACCTGGCAGGCGCTGCCAACCGGCAGCTTGATGCCGACCGCCTCCATGACCATGCCAGTGACGCGCACCAACTTGCCGCAAGGCTGCCACAGCGAGGCGGATGCCGCCGACTCGGCGCAGGCCGCCAGCCAGCCGCGCTGGCGCTCAATCAGGCTGCCGCTCATCGCCCGCCTCCAGGCCCAACGCCCGGCTCAAGGCCGCCAGGCGCGTGGGAAGCGTCATGTCCAGGCGGACCGACGCGGTATCGATGATGCAGCCGCCACGGGCCATGTTCGGGTCTTCCATCCACTGCCACGCGGTTTCCGGGGTTTCCTGCTGCAGGAATTCGCGCGCGGCGGCCAGGTCGGCGGGATTGACCCGCAGACGGGCATTGCCCAGCGTGGACGGCAACTCGGCCAACACGGACTGCAACAATGGCAGCAGCGCCTGGTCGTCCCGCTGCAAGCGCTGCTGCAGCAGTTTTTGCGCCAGCTGCCAGGCCAGCTGCAACACGTCCCCGGCCAGCTCCCGCTCCACCCGCTTCAGTTCGCCGGCAAACTCGCCGCCCATGTGGTCAAGCGCCCGCCAGGCTTCTTCCAGCCTAGGCAATTGCTCGGCCCGCACCTCGGCCATGCCCTGTTCGCGCCCTGCCTGCAACCCTTGCTCGAAGCCTTCGGCGCGGCCCGCCTCCAAGCCGGCGTCGTGGCCGGTCTGCCAGGCCTCCTGGTGGATGGCCTCCAGTTCGGCGGCGGTCGGATACCCCAAACCGGGAATGTCCTCCTCTTCCGCCGGCGCATCCGCCGAGACCACCTCGGCCAGCGGTTGAGCCGCCTCCGCTTCAGCCTGAGCCACTTTCTCCGCCAGGCTGACGCCGGGGCGGCGCAACTGGCTCATCGACACCAACTGCGCCGGCGACAGCACCTGGGTGAAGCCGTCGAGGGACTCGGGACTCCAGCTAGTCCAGCTTTCCAGCTCTTCGCCGGGAATGATGGGATTGTTACTCGATGAGGCCTTCATCTCCGCCCTTGCTGCCTAGCACGATCTGGCCGTCGTCGGCTAGCTTGCGCACCACCTTGAGGATTTCCTTCTGCTCGGCCTCCACTTCGGACAGCTTGACCGGCCCCTTGGACTCCAGATCGTCGCGCAGCATTTCCGCCGCGCGCTGCGACATATTGCGGAAGATCTTTTCCTTCAGATCGGTGCTGGTGCCCTTGAGCGCAATCACCAGCGAGTCGGACTGCACTTCGCGCAGGATGGTCTGGATCGAGCGGTCGTCGATATCGAGGATGTTCTCGAACACGAACATCTTGTCCTGAATGCGCTGCGCCAATTCCGGATCGTATTCGCGGATGAAACTGAGGGCCGAAGCCTCGACATTGCCGCCCATGAAATTGAGGATTTCGGCGGTCAGGCCCACGCCGCCGGACGCGCTCTTCTTGATGCGGTCGGAGCCGGACAACAGCTGGGTCAGCACGTCGTTCAGCTCGCGCAGCGCCTGCGGCTGCACCCCCTCCAGCGTGGCGGTGCGGATCAGCACCTCGTTGCGCATCCGCTCCGGGAAAAACGACAGGATGGAACTGGACAGGTCCGGCTCCAGATGCACCAGGATGGTGGCGATGATCTGCGGGTGCTCGTGGCGGATCAGGTCGGCGGCGGACGACGGGTCCATCCACTTCAGGCTCTCGATGCCGCTGTGATCGTTGCCCTGCATGATCTTGTCCAGCAGGTTGGCCGCCTTGTCCGGACCCAGCGCCTCGATCAGCACGTTGCGCAGGTATTCGTCCGAGGCGCCGATGCTGGCGCGGGCGTTGCATTCATTGCGGAAATCCGCCACCACATCGTCGATCTGCTCATAACTGAGGTTGTTGATCGCCGCCATCGCCAGGGAGATCTTCTGCACCTCCTTGGGCCCCAGATACTTGAACACCTCGACCGCTTCATTCTGGCCGAGACTGAACAGCAGCACCGCGCTCTTGCGCACTCCGTTTTCACTCATCGGCGGTTATCCATTCCTTGATGATCTGGGCGGCCATGCGCGGATCGGATTTCACCAATTCGCGCACCGCTTCCAGATTACTACTGTATTGGCGCCGCTGCACTTCGCGCGGATCGTCGGAGGAACCGGGAACCGAGCCGGAACCGGCGCTGGCGCCGGCGCCAGCCGCGCCCATTTCGCCCTCTTCCCCGGCCACGCCCAGCAGCCTGCCGCCGGCCGCGGCACCGGCCGCGCCCTCCATCCCGCCACCAGCGGCAGACGCCGGCTTGACCAGATCGCGCATGATAGGACGGACCACGCCGAACAGCAGGTACAGCACAGCGATGGCCAACAGGCCATACTTGACCAGATTGGTGCCGTTGTCCGACACGTAATCCACCACCCGGTCCTGCATCGTCACCGGCTGGGCATTGTCGGCGAAGGCCGCGTTCACCACGTTCAGCGTGTCGCCGCGCGGAGCGTTGTAGCCCATCGCCTCCTTGACCAGATTGTTGATCTGCTGCACCTCCTGCGGCGTCAGGGGCGTCGGCTTCATCTCCCCGCTTTTGTCCGGCATGCGGCGATAGTTCACCACCACGGCAGCCGACAAGCGCTTCACCACGCCGGTCGGCACCTTGGTGTGCTGGATGGTCTTGTCTACCTCGTAATTGGTGGTGATGTCGCGCTGCAGCGTGCCGCTCGGACTGACGCTCTGGCCGGACAGGTTGGCCGTGCCCGGCGCCGCGGCCGGCGGCAATGTAATGGGGGCGGAGGCGGCCGACGGCGGTTGGTTGGACAGCGCGCCCGGCACCCCGGAAGGCTGGGCCGCGCCATTGGCCAGCTTCTCGCTGATCTGTTGGCTGCGGGTGGCCGAGGGATTGGGACTGGAGTTGGGACGGTAGGTCTCGGAAGTCTGCTCAGTCTCGGAGAAGTCGACATTGGCCGTCACCTGCGCGCGGGCGTTGCCGTGGCCAAAGATAGGCTCGAGGATGTCCTCGATCCGCTTGACATAGCCATCCTCAATCTGGCGCACGAAGCCGAGCTGGCGCTGATCCAACCCGGAATTCTCGTCGGGGCCCATCTGTTTGGACAGCAGATTGCCGTCCTGATCGACGATGGTAACGTTCTTCACCGGCAAGTTGGGCACCGAGCTGGACACCAGATGCAGGATGCCGGCCACCTGGCCGCCATCCAGCAGCCGGCCGGGATACAGCTGCAGCATCACCGAGGCGGTGGGTGCCTGCTGGTCGCGGACGAATACGCTCTGCTTGGGCGTGGCGATATGCACCCGGGCGCTCTGCACCGACGATACCGACTCGATGGTGCGCGCCAGCTCGCCTTCGATGGAGCGTTGATAATTGACCTGCTCGGCGAACTGGCTGATGCCGAACTTCTGGTTGTCCATCAGCTCGAAGCCGACGCCGCTGGCCTTGGGCAAGCCCTGGGCCGCCAGCTTGAGGCGCACGTCGTACACCTTGTCCGAGGGCACCGAAATCACACCGCCATCAGTAAGCTGGTAAGGAATGTTCATTTGCTGCAGCGCAGCCGTCACTTGGCCGCCGTCGCGGTCGGCCAAATTGGAGAACAAGACTTTATAAGAAGGCGTGCGGTTGAGCGCGACGGCACCGACGATCACGGCGAAAAGCGCGGCGATCGCGGTTAGAAAGAGGATTTTTTTGTTGTTCGGGAAGGCCTTGAAACGATCGCCCGCTTCGTTCAATCGAGCCCGCCAAACCGGAGTTGCGTTTTCTTCTGCCAGATCAGCCATACGGTGGTTTTTGGTTTAGGTCCACCGCTGCCCGTCCGTGAAGCCGGTCAGCGCTAGACTTGGGTATTCATGATTTCCTGATAGGCGCTCACCAGTTTGTTGCGCGCCTGAACCATGGTCTGGAACGACAAGCTGGCTTTCTGCAGTGACACCATCACATCCTGCAGATTCACCTCCTTGTTGTCACCCAACTGGAACTGCTTCTGCATCTCCTCCGAAGTCTGCTGCGCCGAATTCACCTGCTCTATGGTCGACTTGAGCACATCGGAAAAATCGACCTGCGACGTTTCCTGTGCCGCAGGGGCCTGCTTGCCGGCGGCCAAGGCCGCCGCGCTTCTCAGTTCGCCCAGCAACTGGTCGATATTATTGACTGACATGGCTACTCCGTGCCATTTCCTTCCGGAACATCCAGGCCAGAACCTGCAGCGTCTTCATCACGGTATCGCTGCAATTTGTAACGCAAGGTGCGCTCGCTGATGCCCAGTTTTTCGGCCGCCAGCTTCTTCACGCCGCCGACGACTGCCAATGTTTCCAGAATATGGCGTTTTTCAAGGGTTTTCATGTCGGTTTCATCCGACACCGAACTGTCTGAATCAGACACTGCCCGGGTAAACTGCCCCACGCCTGCGATATCGCCCAGCAAAAGATCGGCGGCAAGAATTTCCGCCCCGGCGGCAAGAATCACCGCCCGCTGCACGACATTATCCAGTTCGCGGATGTTACCCTCCCAACTATAGGCCGTCAAATGACGTTCCGCATCCCTGGAAAACACCAGGGACCCCCGCCCGGCGGCCTCCATATGTTTCTTAAGCAGGAATCGTGCCAGTGGCAGGATATCGTCCGTCCGGTCGGCCAGCGCCGGGATGCGCAAGGGGAAAACATTCAGGCGGAAATACAGGTCTTCGCGGAATTTTCCGCCCTCCACTTCAGCTTGCAGATCGCGGTTGGAAGTCGCCAGCACCCGGATGTCCAGCTTGATGGTGCGGGTGCTGCCGATGCGCTCCACCTCCCTCTCCTGCAGCACCCGCAGCAGTTTGGCCTGCAGCGTCAACGGCATCTCCGTCACCTCATCCAGCAGGATGGTGCCGCCCTGCGCCTGCTCGAACTTGCCCGGCAAGGCCTGGGCCGCCCCGGTGAAGGCGCCGCGCTCGTGGCCGAACAGCGTGGACTCCAGCAGATTGTCCGGTATCGCCGCGCAGTTCACCGCCACAAAGGGCCCATCCTTGCGGCGGGAGTAGCGGTGGATGTAGCGCGCCAGCACTTCCTTGCCGGTGCCGCTGGGGCCGCTGACCATCACGCTGGCGTCGCTTTGCGCCACCCGCCCCGCCAATGCGAACAGCTGACGCATCGCCGCCGACTCCGCCACCACTTCGCCGGTTTCGTCCCCCGGCATCCGCAATAGGTGCTTTTCCACTTCCGCCAGCAGACTGGGCGGCTCGAATGGCTTGAGCAGGTAATGGGTGGCGCCGGCGCGCAGCAGCTCGATCGCGCGCTCGATCACGCCATAGGCGGTCATCAAGATGAAGGGGATGCCCGGATACTGCTTCTTCACCTCCTCGAACAGCGTGTAGCCATCCATCGGCGCCATCTGGGCGTCGGAAATGATCAGGCCCACCGGCTCCTGCTTCAGCTTTTGCAAAGCCTGGGTGCCGTCGCCGGCCTCCAGCGTGGGATAACCGGACAGGGACAGGGTATCGATGATGGCCTCGCGCAGGTCTGCGTCGTCCTCGACCACCAGAATGGGTAGAAACTTCATGGAATCCAATGCTTTGTCTATGCGGAAGGTTGGCGCTGATGCGCCAGCGCGACCAGGCGCTGGGCGATGCTGGTCAACGCCAGCACCTCGTGGGCGCCGCCCATGGCTATCGCCTCCTTGGGCATGCCGAACACCACGCAGCTGGCCTCGTCCTGGGCGATGTTCCAGCTGCCGGCCTGCTTCATCTCCAGCATGCCGCTGGCGCCGTCCCGCCCCATGCCGGTCAGAATGACGCCTATGCTGTTCTTGCCGACCAGATTGGCGGCAGAGCGGAACAGCACGTCCACCGAAGGCTTGTGGCGGTTGACCGCCGGGCCGTTGTTCAAGGAGGTGCTGTAGCCTATGGTTGGCGCGCTCTTGATCAATAAATGGGAATGGCCGGGGGCGATATACACTGTCCCGGCTTGCAGCCTTTCATTGTCCTCCGCCTCCTTCACCCGCAAACGGCACAGCGAATCCAGCCGCTGGGCAAAAGAATGGGTGAACATTTCCGGCATGTGCTGGGCCACCAGGATGGGTGGCATAGCCGCCGGCAACGCGGTCAGCAGCGTGCGCAGCGCCTCGGTGCCGCCGGTGGAGGAGCCGATGACGATTACGGTCTGACTGGCCAGCGGCGTCTTGCCCGGCTGGCGTGGCAGGATGACATCCGCGCTATGGCTGGGGACAATTTCCAGCGGGGTCTTGTTCGCTCTCTCGTGCGAAGTCAGGGCCATGGATTTACCTTGCTGACATGGTCCGCCCGCGCCGGCGATAGCCTCTTTTGCATCACCAGCCTTTCGCGGGCTTGATAGGTTATTCAGGTAGCTTAGCAGGACTTGCCCCGCTCCGGCAGCCCGTCGTCCGCTCGGCGCTGCACCAGCCCAAGCCGCGCCAGCCAACCATCGCAGGCCGCCTCCAGCAAATCCAGCACGGTTTCAAACCCTTGACTGCCGCCATAATAAGGGTCCGGCACCTCGCATCCTTCGCCCAGCGGCTCCAACATCAGGCGCAACTGCCCTTGCAGGGCGACCGGGCACCGCTGCCGCAGACCGGCCAGATTATGGTTGTCGGCGGCCAGAATCAGGTCGAACGCGGCAAAATCGGCATCGTCCACCTTGCGGGCGCGCAACGGCGCCAGATCATAGCCGCGCCGGGCCGCAGCCCGGATGCTGCGCGCGTCCGGCGCTTCGCCCGCGTGATAGCCGTGCGTGCCGGCGGAGTCGACGCGAAGCGCCTGCGCCAAGCCCGCCTCCGTCGCCCGGCGCCGCATGACGGCCTCGGCAGTAGGAGAGCGGCAGATATTGCCGTGGCAGACGAACAAGATTGATAGTTTTTCCATTAAAAACAAATGACCACTAAGAAAACACAGCGAATTCAATACGCGGCCACGGCCCCAAATTTGCGCATCTGCGCATATATATATATCGAGAGCTTAAATATTGACACGAAATCAGCCTTACAACCATCCTCAACAGAAGATATAAAGTTTGATTAGTAACCCTCTTCGCCGCCCATGCCTAGCCCGCAAATAACATCTAAGGCAAAAACCAGTCCAGGAAAATTAAATACAGATTTTAAAAGAATCATCCGCTTAGTCGACCCGACCGACCACTGCGGAAACATCACCAGCGCCAGCAGCACAAACGCAATATTTGGCAAGGCCGCCGCGCCGGCTGGCAACTCCGTCAGTTACCCGAAGCAAAGCCACGTAAACTGCGCGACTGTCGAAGGCGATCCATAGTGGGCAGTCGGCGGCGAAGACGTGACTCTGAATGGCCATAAAGCCAGCTGCGGCGCTCAAGGTAAATCTTCATGAAGGACCAACAAGCAGGCAGTCGGCTCATCTGTCGTTAACCACACCTTGCCGACCGCAGACGTCCGGCCAATGACGCCGAACCACCTGACGCCAAATCAGGTGATCGCTTTTTGAAAGCCTCGCCTCCCCTGCTCTGACACTCTCGACATCAGGAATAGGCAGATCGAACGGCAACGAACCGGGCGTCGCTTCGCGCGCAACCATGGCTTCGGCAACCTGCCGCTCCTGCAGGCAAACAGCCAGCGCTCCATACCAGCCTGGCAAGGCAACTTGTCTCCGCTTTTTTTGTTATCTGCACAGGCCAAAATACGATGTCTACCTCCATCCACGTCAATACCCGCCAAACAGCGTTCTCCCTGAGCAACGAACGAGCGGCCCGCATGATGAGCGGCGACAAGCAAACCGCTACTCATATGGGCCTGTGGGACAAGTTCAAGGACTTGTTCCGCGCCGAGAAAAAACAGGACGCGTTGAATACGCTGTTCGAACTGACGAACACCTGGCGGGGCCCCTCCCACTCGTTTTACGCTTTCAACCAGCTGGCCCAGATGGCCACGACGAACAACCGCACGCTGTTCACTATCGCGGTGTCGCCGGATCAGACCGGCTACAAAATCAGTTATTGCATTAGCGGCCACGCGGTGAAAACGGAGCAAGTGTCGCTGGAAGCGCGGGACATGATTCTGGCGCGCCTGGGCCTGCCGCCCAGCGCGGAGCACGCGCAAACGCAAGCTTTATCGCTGGAGGATTACCGGCGGGACATCTCCGCGGATCAACTGAACCAGCTCAAGGACAGCGACTTTGGCGCCGGCGGCGTGCACAAGCGCTTCCACACCGGCACCGGGGTGCTGCAGGCCCGCGATGATGTCGGCCGCGAGGACTTTGTCCGCGAAAACCGCCTGCAGGAGTACGCGGAATCCCACCCGGATCTGCAGCACTACATCTCCACCCAGCAGCAGATCGCCACGCCGCCGGGCGTCAGCGACAAATTCGCCTACGCCCAAGTACCGCTGTACGACCCGGCGCTCATCGCCAGCCGCGAGCTCGATGTGGCGTTGCCCGCGCTGTCGCTGGACCAGGCCAGAAGCATGGCGACCCAACTGGTGGACATGGCCAGGGCCTTTTATTGCAATCAGCTGTCCCACCGCGATTTACACATGCAGAACCTGCTGGTGCACGAACGCAAGGAGGACGGCGCCGTATTCCTGAAGGCCATCGACTTCGGCCGCGCCAAGTTCGGCGCAGCGGAGTTCGAAGCTGACCGCTTCAACGACATCGACTACCTGTTCGATCGGCAGGGTTGCTCCCTGGCGGAAACAGTGGGACGCAATTATCTGGCCGGCAAGGACTCGGCGATATCCAGAAAGCACTACCCTCTGCACAAACTTCTGGAGCGCTTCAATAACCGCGGCGCGGACGTGGCGGGAACCTTGTCCGGGATCGGCGAACGACTGAAGGCCGACTTGCAGATGGCGGGGGATGATCGCGAGCGCATCGATCAGGCGTTCGAATGCGCCGCCGGGGAAGTGCAGATGGCCTTGGGCTGGGGTGCGCAGCTGTAATAACCCCTGCCTGCCGCTCGTTTTCATCATTGAGGAATCCGGCCACGCCACTCCAGTCTCGATCGGGGTGGCGACACCCGCAGAAAACCGCGCTATGCGATGTAGCCTGACAAAAACAACCGGACGGGCGCCCCCGCCGCGACCACATCCGGCATCGCGCACAGATTGAATCTCCTCCGGCAGGCAGGTCTGTCGCTTTTCCTCTTGACGCCTCCGCATGGCCTTGCAAATCAGCCTGTGCCGCGGTTTGGCGGCCTAGCTGCTTGGCCAAGCCGCTCCTAAGCAGTGCCGGACCACCAACTGGCAAACCTGTAGCCAGGCCCTACGTCAACGCGGCTCTTTGTCCATCTGACTGGACAACGACATGGCATGGCGGGCAACGCCGCGCGCCAAACGTGGACGGGCGCAGACCTCTAACGATGCAGCCATCCTGCTGTGCCTGACCACGAGATGCCTGTTCGGCCTGGAGTCGCGGCAGCTCGGTGGAAGCCAGGATGCGTTGTTTCACATTGCTGGGGAAAAGAGCGATAGCGCGGCGCTTCGATGGCCAAGCAGAGTTGCAAGCGCTTTCATCCTTTCACAGATTTATGCAATACAGCCCGACCAAAGCATTCGCGCAAAATACTCACGCCGGCGCCCAGCGCATTTGCGGCAAGCACTCCCGCTCGCCGCCGGCGGTCGTCGCGCAGTCCGTCTAAGCCAGCCAATGCACTCATTCTGATACGGACAGCGCCCGCATCTCGGCGAGCAAGCCACCAAGATGGTCTGCATCGCCGGCAGCAATGCGCTTGGCCGGCCTCTGCTCGCCCACAGTCGGCGTTCGACAAAACAGTTGATTGACTTGCGCGCCACTCAGGCTGGTCGGCAGCGAGGCAAGTTTGATGATCTTGCATTTAGGTTTCCCAAAATGTCACCGCCCCGAAGAACCGGAACCGCTAGCGCCATGCGCACGCACCGCTAGGCAGCACACAGATAATCAAAGTAATGATAATCATCATTTTAATTTCTTGCAGCCGCCATATCGCGGCACAGACTCGCCACGGAGTAATGAATATGAGCAAAGTCATTGGACAGATTCAATCAGAAACCACCATCCAGCCAACATCTCAAATAGGAGGCCGTTACGATGACTCGCCCAGCCATGATGGCGCAGCGGGTCATGAGATGCCTTACCTAGACACCTATAAGTTTGGTGATGATGGAACAGATGGCTTTCCAACAGAACATAAGGGCAGCCGCTACTGGATGGATAGACTACAAGTGGACGAAGCCGATCCCGAATTTTTCAGCCCAATGGACAATGCCATGGAATTGGATTTTGACGACTAGGCTCCCCTGCCTACTTTGAAAACACATGCTGGGCACGATAGCGTACAGACCATTTCAACATCCAGACTTACTCTTTAGCCATTCCGACAGTCGTTATTCCCCAGCATGGAATTAAGGAGCAATAGCCATGGTGAACTTCATTTCGCATACTCAGTCCAGCAGCATGGGCCTGCCCCTCCCCCGGCCAACCAGCCACTCTGAAAAGATCGCAGGAAAAACGGGCACTGACAAGACAAGCGGAAAGCCCTCCATTTCAGGTGCAAAAAATCAACTCAGCCTTCATGCCGACAGCGCCGATCAGACCATGTCGCAAGCTGAATCATCAACCAACTTTTCCGCCTACGATATGATCGCAGCCAATCAAATCCAAGCCGCATGGGAGCAATACATTGGAAACTCACAGAAATTCTGGGACCTATTGACTGAAAATGAACTATTGGAAACCGAGGGCGATCTGCTAAAGCTTACTGAATTAGTGCAACAGCGCTATGACATTACGCATCAAGTTGCTGAAAGACAAGTCAGGTCCATTCTCGATCAGTCCATATTAATTTTCCAACTACAAAAAATGTACCAAAAAAACACATAACTCTCATTGCATTCGCAGCCTTGCTTGAAAGCGTGCCTCTCTGTCCTCCACATCTAACTTGCTCCGATTTTGCAAAAGGAATTTCTCAAAAACATACCACCGACATCAACCATGGGGAAGCTTCAACCTATCGCTCCTATGCGTAGAATCATACTACCTACCTTGGCGAATCGCTTCATTTAGCACTCACCAAGCAAATAGGCAAATAGTATCCTACAAGTTTTTCATGAAGATATTAACTAACAATCGCAGGGTACGATAACAGACTGACTAGATATGAATTGGCATTTACCCTCTAGTTTACCTAGCGGTTTGCCATTTGGCAGCACTAGGCTAAAGGAGTAATGATCATGAGCGAAACCCTTAACAAATCCAGCACTACCGGCCAGACAACGAACCAAAATCCGACCGCCCCCGACAAGTCGGCAAGCAATACTGAAGCTTCCAAAAAGACTATAGGCTACCCCGGTCATTCAGGCAGCCAAAGCACCGCGGCGCCCACACCAATCGACCAAGACAAGCCAATCTGCCATAGCGCGCTTGAGCAAGCCCCCGCCCATCAGGCCGCCGACTGCGAAGACAAGCCGGTCGGCCATGCCGAAGGCGCCGGTCAAACCCAAGCTCATGCAGACCACTGCGGGTCTACGCCAGACCAGTCCAAGCATGCGTGGAAAGAGCATATCAGCAAAGCCAAACAAGCTTTGAATCAACTGACTGAAGCAGAGCTATTGCAAACAGAAGGTGATTTGCTGAAGCTTACCATCATCGTACAGCGACGATATGGCATCACTCACGAAGCTGCAGAAAAGCAGGTCAAAACCGTTCTTGATCAATGCCTATAATTTTCAGCTGCAAATAAAGCGACGCAATCGCAAAAAAGGCCCTCGGCATTAGTGAGGGCCTTTATTTTACTAACGACGCTCACTCTTCATCAGTAGCGTCTGGCTTTTAGAGTTCCAGCTCGATGAAAGGGCACCGCTGCAGCCAGCAGCCTTGCATGCAAGGCTGCTGGAGTCAGCCGAAAGCCGCTTCCTGTTGTGTTGGTATTGCCGACACTCCTTCTGCATCCCTATCCAGCCATGAGCCATGGCTGTTAATCAGAGCAGCATTCGCAGTCAGTCCCAGCCAAAAAGATAGGCCGGCTCGCTCAACTCGGCCAACATCTGGCGGATGGAGGGACAGGGGTTGCCCTCCTCGTCCACAACGGGCACATCGAGTTCATCCTCCGCAATCGGAGCGACATCCCCGACAGTCAGATCCGTCTGGCCTGCCAGCTCCTCCAGCACGGCCAAAGCCTCTTCCCGGGAACCGGCGGCGACGATATCGTTGCCGCCAACCTGATAAGCCTTCAATGGCTGCTCCATCCCTGCGTCCCTCATCAAAATGCTTCCAATGGTTTACTCATCCAACCGCCCCCTGCAAGGGGCCGGGCTCCCTGCCGCAACGTTTTTCATGCGCACTCGCATTCCGGCACATGATATTCCTTTTGCCGGCATTTTCCGATCCGCCAACGCCGGCAAATCTGCTCTCCACCGCATGCCGGGGAGGCATCCAGTCCATGCATGCCTTCCAGACCGCCTGGCACACGCAATCCATGATCATGGCTGGCGAGCAGACAGCACCTCTTTGGAATGATCGGCCTATACTCAGCTTGCCTAGCGCCAGGCCTGCATACAATCGCCTCGCATGCCACCGACCACAAAGCGCAACCTAACAGGGACACTTTCAGGATGAAACCATCAAAAATGATCGTGCAGGCCGCGTCTGTCGCCATCGCCTGCCTATTGCCGCACTCCAGCGCCAATGGGCAGGAACTGTGGGACCCTCATCTGCGCGGCATCAACGAAGGACTGGCCGCAGGCGTGCTGCCGCCGGAAGGCGTCTATGGCGTGCTGAACAACTACTGGACCTGGGTGGACAAATACGACCACAACGGCGACAAGACCGGCCTGCGGGTAAGAGCGCTGATCGAACTGCCGGAAGTGCTGTGGTCGACCGGGCTTAAGGTGCTCGGCGCCGACTACGCCGTGGCCATCGCCCAACCAGTCGACTACACCACGCTCAGCGGCGGCGGCCTGCCACCCAATGGCCGTTGGGGCACCTTCAACACCATTCTGGTTCCAGGACAGCTGTCCTGGGCGTTGCCTAACAACCTCCACCTCAAGACCAGCCTGGCGGTCTATCTGCCTACCGGCAGTTCATCGCCGGGCCGGCTGCCGAACGGCACCTATCTAGGCGCCGCCAACGGCTTCTGGACGCTGCAGCCCGGTTTGGCGCTGAGCTGGCTGCACAACGGCTGGAACCTGAGCATGGACGCCACCTACGCCTACAATTTCCGCAACCCGGACACCCAGTACCAGTCCGGCCAGCAGCTGGCCATCGACTACACCGCCGCCAAAACCATAGGCAAATGGACGATAGGCCTGGGCGGCTACCAGGAAAACCAGCTGGGCAACGACTCCGGCAGCGGCGCCGCGGCCTGCGCTCAGACCGGAGGCTGCCGCGCCAGCAACTACGGCATCGGCCCGCTGCTTGGTTATCAGTTTGGCAAAGTGAAGCTGATGGCGATCTACAACTACGGCTTCCACACCAGCAGCGATGTCGGCGGCAATTCCTTCAATCTGCGGCTGAGCTTCCCCTTCCAGTAGCAGACGGCCGGCCCTCTTCGCTGCCGCAGGCCGCGCGCGCCAGCAGCTGCAAGGGTTCGCGCATGTCCAGCACCAGCCGCCACAGGCTCTCCGCCGCCGGCGACAAAGTGCGGTTGCGGCGGCGGATCAGCACGATGCGGCGGCTGGCGCGCGGCGACAAGGGTTTCGCCAGCAGATCGCAGCCGGCCGGCAAGGGCATGGCCAGGCCCGGGCAGATGCTGACCCCTATGCCGGCCGCCACCATGCGGAACACCGAATGGGAATGCCCCAGCTCCTGCGCCACCGGGCAATCCAGGCCGTATCCCCGCAATAGCTGGTCTATCAGCGGCCGGCTGCCGGAGCTGCCGTCCAGCAGCACCAGCGCCTCGCCGTCCAGCTGCCGCCACTCCACCCCGGCGGCGGCGGCCAGCCGGTGGTCGCTGCGGCACACCAGCCAGAAATCGTCAGCCAGCACCTCTTCCTGCCACAGATCGTCGCAAGGCTCCGGCTCCACCACCAGGCCGAAGTCGGCCGCGCCGCCGCGCACCGCCGCCACGTTGAGCCGCTGCACCTGGTCCTGCAGATGCAGCGTCAGCTGCGGATAGCGCTGGCGGCAAGCGGCGATGATGGCCGGCATCAAGCTGGCGGACACGGTGGGGCTGCTGGCGACATGCACGCTGCCCATCGCCTGTCCACCTTCCTTGCGCGCGCTCCGCAACACTTCGTCCAGTTCATTCAGCGCGCGTGCAAGCTTGGACAGCAAGCGCTGGCCGGCATCCGTCAGCACCACTTCGCGGGTGGTGCGGTCCAGCAGCCGCAACTCCAGCGCCTGCTCCAGTTCGCGCACCGCGCGGCTGACCGCCGGCTGGCTCAGGCCCAGCTCGTCCCCGGCCCGGCTGAAGCTGGCCAGTTCCGCCACCCGGCGGAATACCTTCAGTTGACGTAGCGTGACATTCATAAAAAATAATCATCAATTGATCAGATAAATACATTTGTATTCTGAATCCGGCTGCGCTTCAATACTCGCATCGCTGTTTCACAGAATGACCGCCATGCCCAAACTGCTTGATTCCTTCACCCTGGCCCTGCTCTCCACCGTCGCGCTAGCCAGCCTGCTGCCCTGCTCCGGCGCAACCGCGCAGGCCTTCAACCTGATCACCAATCTGGCGATAGGGCTGCTGTTCTTCCTGCACGGCGCCAAGCTGTCGCGCGAGGCGGTGATCGCCGGCGCCGGCCACTGGCGGCTGCACCTCACCGTGCTGGCCTGCACCTTCGCGCTGTTTCCGCTGCTGGGCGTACTGCTGCGGCCGCTGTTGACGCCGCTGGTCACGCCCGAGCTGTATCTGGGTATCCTCTACCTGTGCATGCTGCCGTCCACCGTTCAGTCGTCGATCGCCTTCACCTCGATGGCGCAAGGCAATGTGCCGGCGGCCATCTGCAGCGCCACCGCGTCCAATCTGCTGGGCATCTTCATCACGCCGCTGCTGGTGGGCTGGCTGGTGGTCAGCCATGGCGGCGCGGCACAGGGCATGGGCTCGGCGCTGGACATCGTCTACCAGCTGCTGCTGCCCTTCATCGCCGGCCAGATCGCGCGGCGCTGGATAGGGCTCTGGGTGGACAAGCGCAAGGCCCTGCTGAAGTACGTGGACCAGGGCTCCATCCTGTTGGTGGTGTACACCGCCTTCAGCGCCGCGGTGATCGGCGGCCTGTGGCGGCAGACGCCAGTCAGCGCGCTGCTGGGCCTGCTGGTGGTGAACGGCATCCTGCTGGGCCTGCTGCTGGCGATCACCACGCTGGCCGGGCGCAAGCTGGGCTTCAACCGCGAAGACCAGATCACCATCCTGTTTTGCGGCTCCAAGAAGAGCCTGGCCAGCGGCGTGCCGATGGCCAAGGTGCTGTTCGCCGGCCACGCCATCGGCGCCATCGTGCTGCCGCTGATGCTGTTCCATCAGATCCAGCTGATGGTGTGCGCGATGCTGGCGCAGCGCTTCCGCCGCCAGCATCTTCGGCAGAGCCGGATGCAAGAAAAATCCCCGCTGGCCTGAGCGGGGATAGAGGATGGCGGAAAGCCTGGCTTACAGATCGCTGAGCCAGGCCTTTTCCTTCAGTTGCTTCAGTTCATCGCGCACCCGCGCCGCCCTTTCGAACTCCAGATTGCGCGCGGCCTCCATCATCTCCTTCTCCAGCCGCTTGATCTCCTTGGCCAGCGACTTTTCGTCCATCATCGCCACGCGGGCTTCGTCCACCAGCTTTTTGCGCTCGTCCTCCACGCTGTAGACGCCGTCGATGATGTCCTTGATCTTCTTCTCCACCCCCCTGGGCACGATGCCGTGCTCGGTGTTGAAGGCGATCTGCTTGTGGCGGCGGCGCTCGGTCTCGTCCATCGCCCGCCGCATCGAATCGGTGATGCGGTCGGCGTACAAGAGCGCGCGGCCGTGCAGGTTGCGCGCCGCGCGCCCTATGGTCTGGATCAGACTGCGCTCGGAGCGCAGGAAGCCTTCCTTGTCGGCGTCCAGGATGGCCACCAGGCTCACTTCCGGGATGTCCAGGCCTTCGCGCAGCAGGTTGATGCCGATCAGCACGTCGAACACGCCGAGGCGCAGATCGCGGAGGATCTCCACCCGCTCCACCGTGTCGATATCGCTGTGCAGATAGCGCACCTTGATGCCGTGCTCGGTGTAGTAGTCGGCCAATTGCTCCGCCATGCGCTTGGTCAGTGTGGTGACCAGCACCCGCTCGCCGCGCTCCATCCGCAGGCGGATTTCCGACAACAGGTCGTCCACCTGGGTGGCCACCGGGCGGATTTCGATCTCCGGATCCACCAGACCGGTGGGGCGCACCACCTGCTCCACCACCTGGCCGGCGTGATCCTTCTCGTACACCGCCGGCGTGGCGGAGACGAATATGGTCTGCGGCATCAGTTGCTCGAACTCATGGAATTTCAGCGGCCGATTGTCGGCGGCAGAAGGCAACCGGAAGCCGTACTCCACCAGGTTGGCCTTGCGCGCGGCGTCGCCCTTGTACATCGCCCCCACCTGCGGCACCGTGACATGGCTTTCGTCTATGAACATCAGCGCGTTTTTAGGCAGGTAGTCGATCAGCGTCGGCGGCGGATCGCCTGGACCGCGCCCGGAGAAGTGGCGCGAATAGTTTTCGATGCCCTTGCAGAAACCCATCTCGTACAGCATTTCCAGATCGAAGCGGGTGCGCTGCTCGATGCGCTGCGCCTCCACCAGCTTGCCTTCCTTCAGATACCACTCGACGCGGCGGGCCAGCTCCTCCTTGATCTCTTCGCAGGCGCGCAGCACGGTGTCGCGCGGCGTCACGTAGTGGCTGGACGGGAACACGGTGAAACGGCCGACGCGCTGCTTGGTGACCCCGGTCAAGGGATCGAACAGCGTCAGCGTTTCCACCTCGTCGTCGAACAGGCTGACACGCAGCGCGGTGTCGCTGCTTTCCGCCGGGTAGATGTCGATCACGTCGCCGCGCACGCGGAAAGTGCCGCGGCTGAAGTCCAGGTCGTTGCGGCTGTACTGCATGGTGGTGAGGCGGCTGATCATCTCGCGCTGCGGGGTGGTTTCGCCTTCCTTCAGGTGCAGGATCATCTGGTGGTAGTCGGACGGATCGCCGATGCCATAGATCGCCGACACCGTCGCCACGATGATGCAGTCCGGCCGCTCCAGGATGGATTTGGTGGCCGACAGCCGCATCTGCTCGATGTGCTCGTTGATGCTGGAGTCTTTCTCGATGAACAAGTCGCGGCTGGGGACGTAGGCCTCCGGCTGGTAATAATCGTAGTAGGAGACGAAATACTCGACCGCGCTGTTCGGGAAAAACTCGCGCATCTCGCTGTACAGCTGCGCCGCCAGCGTCTTGTTGTGCGCCATGATGATCGCCGGCCGGCCGGTCTGGGCGATGACGTTGGCCATGGTATAGGTCTTGCCGGAACCGGTGACGCCCAGCAGGGTCTGGTAGGACAGGCCGTCGGACAGGCCCTCCACCAGTTGGGCGATGGCGGCGGGCTGGTCGCCGGCCGGGGCGAACGGCTGGTTCAGCTGAAACGGGCTATCGGGAAAGGTCAGCAGCATGGGCGGGTGCACGGAGGTGGCGAAACCGTTGATTTTACGCTCATCGCCGTCCAATCTCATCCCCCGTGTGCGCCGCGCCTCCAGCCCGCGCCGCCCGCGGGGATATCGGGCGAAAATGACCGCGGTCGGAAAATGTTTTTTTGCACTACACAGCAGCGGAACATTGTTTAAAATGCAAGCAGGACGCCATTGGCCATTGTGGCAAACGATGACTGCAACTTGGCAGAATTTAGGCGCAAATGCCGAAGGAATACCGTCCAATCCTCTCCAAAATAAGCGCTCATGATGGAGTGACGCATGATCAAGAAAATCGCAAGTTTGCTGGTGTCGGCGGCGTTGTCCATGCCGGTGCTGGCGGCTTCGCCCAAGGGCGTGATGGTGGCCAGCGAGATGTCCGGCTACAGCGCCCCCAGGCTCAATTCCCACTCGGTGCTGGTGCTCAACGGCAGCACCGGCGAAACCCTCTACGAAAAGAACACCCATCAAAGGATGCCGATCGCGTCGATCAGCAAGCTGATGACGGCGATGGTGCTGCTGGATTCCGGCGTGCCACTCGACGAGCAGGTGACGGTGTCGAATGCGGAGATAGACCGCGTCAAACACACCACCTCGCGCCTGGCCGTCGGCACCACGCTCAGCCGCAAGGAAATGCTGCTGTTGGCGCTGATGTCGTCGGAAAACCGGGCCGCCGCCACGCTGGCCCGCACCACGCTGCCTGGCGGCACCGCCGCCTTCGTCGAGCGGATGAACCGCAAGGCGCGCAGCCTGGGCATGACCGAAACCGTGTTCCACGACCCCACCGGCCTGGACGTGCGCAACACCTCCACCGCCTCCGACCTGGCCAAGATGGTGATGGCGGCGCAGAAATACCCGCTGATCCGCGAATTCACCACCACCGAGAAGCACCAAATCGTATCGGTGCGCAACCGCGTGCTGCAGTACAAGAACAGCAATGCGCTGGTGCGCGAGGGCGACTGGGACATCGCGGTCCAGAAAACCGGCTACATCCAGGAAGCCGGCCGCTGCATGGTGCTGCAGGCCGTGGTCGGCTCGCAGCCGCTGGTCATCGTGCTGCTCGACGCCGGCGCCAGCTCCGCCCGCGTCAACGACGCGAGAAACATCAAGATTTGGCTGGAGGCCCATCCCGGCAGCTGGCTGGCCGGCTGAAACCGCTCTTCCCACGCCAAGGGCCGGAATATCCGGCCCTTTTTCATTTCACCTCCCCCTGCTTGCAGGCCAACAGCTGCCGCCGCACCCAATCGTGAGCCGTGGCGCGAGCGTGCCGGGCGTGGCAATACACCTTGAGCCGATAGGGTGGAATGGCGAAAGGCGCGGGGAAAATATTGACCTGCACAGCCGCCGCCAGGGTTTTCACCGCCAGTTGCGGCAGCGTCATGACCAGATCGGTATCGGCAATGATGAAAGGCGCGGCCAACACTGACGGCACCTGCACCGCCACCTCGCGCGCCAGGCCCAGCGTGTCCAGCACGTGGTCCACCACGCCGCGCGCCTCGTTCCACGGCGTCACCACCACATGCCGCGCCTGCAGGTATTGCCGCAGCGTCAGCCGCTCGCGGATGGTGGGATGGTTCTTGCTGGCGATGGCGACGTAGTCATCGCTGAACCAGTCGAAATCATCAATGCCCGGCGGCAGGCTCCCCTGCTCTTCCGAATAGCCCAGCGCAAAGTCTATGCTGCCCGCCAGCAGCTCCTCCAGCGGCACCTTCTGCCCGGTCTGCACCACGCGGAAACGCAAGCGCGGCGCCAGTTGCTGCATCCGGCGCAGGAATTGCGGCAGTATCGCGAAAGTGGTGTAGTCGGTGGCGGCGAACACGAAGACGCGGTCGCTGTCGACCGGATCGAAATCCGCTCCCTGCGTCAGGCCGTCGGACAACAGCGCCAGGGCGGCCGCCACCGCCGGCGCCATGGCTTCCGCTCTTTGCGTCGGACGCATCTCGGCGCCCACCCGAATGAACAAGTCATCGGCCAGCGCCTGGCGCAGACGCGCCAGCGCATGGCTGCAGGCCGAGGCGCTGATGACCAGCTCGTCGGCGGCAGCCAGCACCGAGCGCCGGCGGAACAGCGCGTCAAACAGCAGCAGCAGGTTGAGGTCCAGCCGCCGCAGTACAGGATGAATATTTTTCATTTTTTACTGAAAACAATGCACTGTATTCATCTTACTGGCTGACATAAGATTGCGCTCAATGTTTTCCCCTGCAACATCATGCCAGGGCCCAGCCATCCAAGGAGTCGCAATGAACATCCAGATTCACCCCGCCCAGCCGCAGGACGCGGCATCGATCCACCATTTCATCACCGAACTGGCCATCTACGAACGCGCCGAACATGAGGTAAAGGCCAGCGTCGCCGACATCGAAGCCACGCTATTCGGCCCCGACGCCAAGGCACAGGCGCTGCTATGCCATGTCGACGGCCAGTTGGCCGGCTTCGCCGTCTACTTCTTCAGCTACTCCACCTGGCTGGGCAAGAACGGGCTGTACCTTGAGGATCTGTACGTGACGCCGCAGATCCGCGGCGCCGGCGCCGGCAAGGCGCTGCTGCGCCATCTGGCGCAACTGGCCTGCGAGCAGAATTGCGGCCGCTTCGAATGGAGCGTGCTGGACTGGAACCAGCCGGCGATAGACTTCTACCAGTCGATAGGCGCGGCGCCGCAGTCGGAGTGGGTGCGCTACCGACTGGCCGGCGCGGATTTGCGGCATTTCGCTTACGGCGAGGATGCCGCCACCGCCTGACCGTTCCGCCTAATGCCGCTGCTTGCGGCGGCGCCCCACCACTCGGGCCAGCAATTCGCCAGGCTCTGGGCGGTCTCGCAAGCCACATCCTCGGCCCCGTGGCAATGCGTCGGGGCCAGATAATCGGAAGCACATGGCGGCTCGCAATAGCCGGCCTGCCGTAGACGGCGGGCCGGCATGCTGGTTACCGGACACAGCGCAACAGACCCTCCCGAGCCATCCAGCCGCGGCGCCGCAACTCGTGGCGGCGGATCGCCCGATGCGCCAAGCCCAAGCATCCGGCCCGCCCGCTCACCCGGCGATGGGCGCAAACAAAGACTTGCGCGGCGATAGATGCCATTGATACCGTCGAATCCGTTCAAGAGCGAAAACCTTCAGCGTGGTTGATGTATGGGATAAATCAACACATCATATCAACCCGCCATCCCTAAGAGCCTGTTCAAAGTCCTTTTCGTCAACGGTCGCTTTCTGCCGGATGGGCCACGCGGAAAACGGCACGTCGGCAGCAACCGGCCTTGTTGTCGGGCTTGGCTTTGGGCTGACCCAAGCCTGTGCTCTCCTCCGCGCATCTGGCTGCGGCTCAAGCCAGCGCTGCGCGGAAAGAGACGTTGAACAGGCTTTAAGCTTAAGCTAGAAGTCCGGCAGGCAGGATGCGAGCGCCTCGGCACATCAATCGAGCGTCACGGCACAACGCCACCCTACGCGCCCACCTATCATCCGTCTTGCCTCATTCCACAGGAGAATCGATATGCGCAATACCCTGCTGATCGCGAGCCTGCTGGCCCTGCCGCTGGCCGCCCATGCCGATGGTTTCAAGTTGTCCAGCAGCAGCATCGCCGACGGCAAGCCGCTAACCCTGCGCCAGGTCTATCAGGGCTTCGGCTGTGAGGGAAGCAACATCTCGCCGCAGTTGTCTTGGAGCGGCGCGCCAGTTGGCGCCAAGAGCTTCGCCATCACGGCCTACGACCCGGACGCGCCCACCGGCAGCGGCTGGTGGCACTGGACCGTGGTCAATCTGCCGGTCAGCGTGAATGCGTTGCCAGAAGGCGCCGGTAGCGCAAACGGCAAGCTCCCCGCCGGCGCGGTGCAGGGCCGGACCGACTACGGCGAATCGCGCTTCGGTGGCGCCTGCCCGCCGGTGGGCGACAAACCTCACCGCTACCAGTTCACCGTCTGGGCGCTGAAGGTGGACAAGCTGCCGGTAGACGCCAATGCCAGCGGCGCGCTGGTGGGCTTCATGCTCAATGCCAATGCGCTGGGTAAAGCCACTCTTACCGCCACTTACGGCCGCTGAACGCTTGATGTCCGCTCCGCGTCACCGCCTCAGCCGCATCGAGGCCGGAGAGATCCGCGCCCGTCTGCCGCAGAACATCAAGCGGGTTCCCGTGTTCGTGCCGGCGCTATGCCGCGTCCGCCTAGGCCTCAAACGCATCTGGCTGGGCGAGCGGGAAATGTCGGCCGGGCCGGACGGCTATCTCGCCGACATCGTCAGCTTGCCGCCCGAGTTGCTGGAAGATTTCCGCCAGCGCCACGGCCCCCTGTTGCTGAAGCAACGGCCAGGATTCGAACTGTGCCCGCGGCTGGACCCGTGCGCCGAGTTCGCCTGGAACGTCCTGCTAAACAGCCTGCGCGCGGATGACGCGCCGGAAATGTCCACTCACCACGCCTTCGGCGCGCTGCTGGCCCTGGCCTTGGCGGGACAGGTCGAACCGCTGCTGCGCCCCGCCGTCGGCACCGTCACCGAGCAGGTGCGGCACTTGCTTCTGCTCGACCCCGCCGCCGGTTGGAGCGTGGACATGGCGGCGCGGCGGCTTAATCAAGGCGCATCCACCCTGCGCCGCCATCTGGCCGAAGAGGACAGCAGCTTTCGCGGCATTCTGGAAAACGTGCGCATGGGCTTGGCCTTGCAACAGGTGCAGAACGGCGAGCGCGCCATCGCCGACATCGCGGCCAGCAGCGGCTACGCCTCCGCCTCGCGCTTCAGCGCCCGTTTCCGCCAACGCTACGGCCTGACGCCGATGGAGCTGAGGCGCACGCGCTGACCCTGGCGTTTCTCTGCAAAGTCCCAGGCCGCGTAGCGATCTCCCAAGCCATGGCCAAACACTGCCGCGCTTTCCGGCTGGCGCGGCATCACGTAGCATGCCTTCGCGCCAGCCATGCGCATGACTTCACTCCCGTCCGCGGCCCTCCTTGTTGTCGCTGCCCGCCTTCGAAGCTGCCGCCCCCATCAAGCAGCGGACGTCTCCGCCTGCCGCAACTCCAGCAGGTTGCCCGCTGGATCGCGCAGGAATAGTTGAGTCAAGCGATCCGCCGCCACATTGCGCTGGCTGAAAAAGTCTAGCCCCAAGCCGCTCAGCGCCTCGGCGGCATGAGCCAAACTGTCCACGGTGAGGGCGACATGATTGGCCACCGGATCCCGGCCCGGCCCCTGGGCGTAACGCGACTCGCCGGCATTGCCCATCACGTGCAACTGCCGCGCGTCCGGCAGATCGAGAAAGCAGCCGGGCACGCCGGGAATGTCCCAGCGCGTCGGATCGGTCTCAAGGCCGAACACCTGTTGATAGAAATCCCGCATCGCTTCCACTTTACCGGGCGGGACGGCGAAACCGACATGGTGAAGCGCTTGAATCGAAATCGTCATGACAGCTCCTTTTGACAGAATGAGCTCAAATAGTACGTCAGACATATAATTAGTCAACCTAATTATTTCAAGAGATCGACGCTTTGTCGCTTTTCCGCTAGCATCCGTGCAGCTCTCCTAGCGATCGATGGACCATGAATACCGCAGACACACCCTCCTGGCGTGAAGAATCCGCCGGACTCCAAGCCCCCCATCTGCTACTGATGCGGGAAACCTTGCCTGCGGATAACGCGGAAGATGGCGCGACGGCGGGTTTGCTGCTGCTATGGCTGGGCGATGACGCACTCAAGCTGGTCAATGAAAGGCTGGCGGAGCACGGCTTGTCAGAAAACAAGCTGCAAGTGCTCATGCTGTTCTTGCTGCAGGAGAAGGGCTGCTTCGGCGATGACACGCCGACTCCATCCAGTATCGCCAATTACTGCGGCATCACCCGCGCCTCCGCCACCGGCTTGTTGGACTGGCTGGAAAAACGCGGACTGATCGCCCGAACGCCCCACCCCACCGATCGGCGCAGCCTGCAGCTCAAGCTGACGGACCAGGCCAGAACCGTGCTGGGAGATGCGCTGCCTGGATTCTGGCGCAGCTGCTCGGCGCTCACCGACGCGCTGGACGCGCAAGAAAAAAGCCAGCTGCTGACGCTGCTGGCCAAGATGTGGAACGCGACGCAAGCCCGGTAACATGGCTTGAGCCGCCCGCAATCCGGAAGCCTGAGCCAACACCACCCGGTCTGCCACGCGGACTCGCCGCCTGAGTCAGTGAAAACGCAGCAGCGCGGTCTCGTCCACCCCCACGCCGATTTCGCCGCCTACGAACAGCGCTGCGCCCCAGCGCGCCGCCTCCCTGGCGGACAAGGTCAGCACCAGTTCTCCCTGCGCCGCCGCCACTTTGACTCTCGCGCCCTCGGCCAGCGGAATCAGCTCGATTACCGTCGCGGCGGGCTGATCCTCTCCCAGCAGAATGGCGGCTGGAGGGATCGCCGCCTGCTCGGTCACGTTGTCGTAACCGATAAAACGCGCCAGCCAGGCATCCGCCGGCTGCGCCAGCAATTTTTCCGGCGCCGCGCATTGCAGCAGGCGGCCATCTTTCAGCACCGCCACCCGGTCCGCCAGCGCGAAGGCTTCGTCGCGGTCATGGGTGACGATGATGGCCGGCATGCCGGCCTCGCGCAGCAAGGCGCGAAACTCCCTTTGCAGTTGGCTGCGCAGATCCGCGTCCAAGCTGGAAAAAGGCTCGTCCAGCAGCAACAGCCGCGGCTGCGTCGCCAGCGCACGCGCCAGCGCCACCCGCTGCTGCTCGCCGCCGGACAGCGTCCATACCTTGCGCGCGCCATGCTCGGCCAGGCCCACCCTGGCCAGCATCGCCCCAGCCTGGACCGCCGCCTGGCGCCGGGCGCAGCCCTGCTCGATCAGGCCGAACATCACATTGCCCAGCGCGTCCAGATGCGGAAACAGCGCGAAATCCTGGAACATCAGCGCGAAGCCGCGCCGCTCCGGCGGCAAGGCTGCCAGGTCGGTTCCGTCAAAGCGCAGCTCGCCGCTATCCGGCCGCGCCAAACCGGCGATCATCTTCAGCAGCGTGCTCTTGCCGCAGCCGGATGGCCCCAGCAAGGCCAGCGTCTCGCCAGCGGCCACGTTTAGCGAGATGTCGTCCGCCACCCGGCGCTGGCCGAAACGCTTACTCAGATTTTGCAGCGCCAGCATGGCCACCCTCCTTATGTCCAGCCGGCGCGCCGCCGCTCGACTCGATTATCCAGAACGCCAGCAGCGCCAGCAGCATCAACAGGCAGGACAGTTGCATCGCCGCATCCATATTGGCCGCGCCGGGCCGGCCCAGCCGCTGGTAGATCAGCGTGGTCAGCGTCAGCCATTCCGGCCGCGACAGGAACAGCGTCACCGCGAACTCTCCCACCGCCGTCGCCGCGGCGAAAGCCAGGCCGCGCCGCAGCGCCGGCTGCAGCAGCGGCCACTGCACGCGGCGGAACACCCGCCACGGGCCGGCCCCCAGGCTGCGCGCCGCCTGGGCCCAATGCGGCGGCTGGCCGTCCAGCGCCGAGAGCAAGGCCTTGGACACGAAGGGGTAGGCCAGCAGCGCATAAGCCGCCAACAGCAGGGCCAACGCCGCGCTCCACTGCGGGTACAGCAGCAAGAGGCCGAAAGCCACGCACACCGGCGAGGCGACGAAAGGCAGGAAAATCAGGGCCCGCAGCGCCAGGCTGCGGCCGGCGGCCAAAGCGTGGCACAGGCCCAGCGCGCCGGCGGCCAGCACCGTCAGCGCGGTGAAGCGGGCGCTGTTGAACAGCGCCAGCCGGGTATCCTCATCCCACAAGGCCAGCCAGCTGCCGGCGGCGGCAAGGCCGCGCCACAGCACCGCCAGCAGCGGCAGGCCGGCGAACAACAGCAACACCGCCAAACCCGCCAGCAGAGCCAGCCTCTCGCGCCAATTTCGCACCGGCTGCAAGGGCAAGGGCTCCACTTTGGCGCTGGTGGCCAGCCTGCGCGCCAGCGCGGCGTAGACGGCGGCGATGGTCCCGCACACCAGCAGCACCAGCAGGGCCAGCGCGCCGGCGTCGGCCAGATTCAGTTCGTAAGCCACCAGGGTGTAGATTTCCACTTCCAGCGTGGCGTAGCGCTGCCCGCCCAGAATCAGGGCCAGGCCAAAGCCGGAGAAACAGTAGAGGAAGACCAGGCACAGGCTGGACATCAGCCAGGGCAGCGCCGCCGGCCATTCCACCCGCCAGAAGGCGCGCCAGCGCGTCGCCCCCAGCGTGCGGGCGGCGGCAAGCCGGCTGGCCGGCACCTGTGAGAAGCCGTCGCAGGCGGCGCGCACCACCAGCGGCAGATTGAAGAACAGGTTGCCGTACAGCAGCAGCCACGGCGTGTCCTGCAGATTGACGCCGGCCGCGCCCTGCGGGCCGAACAGCGCCAGCACCCCCATCGCCGCCACCAGGGTGGGCATCACGAAAGGCAGTATCAACAGCCGCAGCAGCAAGCCGCGGCCGGGAAAACGGTAGCGCGCCAACAGCCAGGCCAGGGGCACGCCGATAAACAGGCACAGCAGGCAGCTGACCGCCGCCTGCAGCAAGGACCAGCCCAGCCGCCAGCGCAGATAGCCGTCGGCAAACAGGCCGGGACTGATCCTCAGCCCGCCTTCCGCCAGCAGCCGCGCCAGCGGCGCCAGCGCCAGCGCGGACAAGAACAACAAGGGCAGGCCGGCCAGCGCCAGCCGCCGCGCGTCAAACTGCTTCAAATACTTGCTCCAGACAACGGCCAATCGGCCGTCAACACCTCTTCGCAACCCTCGTCGTCGCGCACCTGGGCCACCTTGGCGAAGCCCAGCTGCGCCGCCAGCCGCTGCGACGGCAGGTTGTCCGGCGCTATCGACAGCACCAGCCGCTGCACTCCGCCCTGCCCAGCCGCCCAGCCCGCCATCGCCAGCAGCGCCTCGCGCGCATAGCCCAGGCGGCGGAAAGCCGGGTAGACGGCGTATCCCAGCTCGACGTCGCCGTGGCCCCGCAGATAGGGATGGCCCGGCAGGGTGTGAAAATTGATATGCCCCACCATCGCCAGATCGTCGCGGCGCAGCATGGCGCGCACCGACCACGGCGCATACTCCGGCTGTTGCGCCATGTCGTCCAGCCGCATCGCCATCAGTTCACCCTCCGCCAGCCAGCCGGCGTCCGGCTGGCAACCCAGCGCCGCCGCCGCGGCGTCGATATCGCCGCGCAGGCAGGCTTGCAGGAAGTCTGCGCTCATATGGCGCAGGATCAGACGAGGGGCGACAATATCCTCGATCATCATGACGTTTCGCTCAGTTTCAGACAAACCGGCATTATCGACCCGTCAAGCCGGACTAGCCAGCCGACTTCAACACCACCCGCGTCCAGCGGCTGATCCAGCCGCGCTGCTTGGCGGCCAGGGTGGCGGCATCCGGCGTGTCGTGCGAAACCGGCAGCAACGAGTGCTTGAATACCGGATCCAGCGCGATATTGTCCGCCGCCGGGTACATCCACATCCGGGTGGGGATGTCTTTCTGTACCGCGTCGGAACGCAGGAAAGCGATGAACTGCTGCGCCAGTTGCGGTTCCTTGCCGCCCTTGACCAGCGCCGCGCCCTCCACCTGACGGAACACCGTGCCCGGCAGCAACAGGTTGGCGGTAGGCGCTTCGGCAGGCTTCTCCTTGCTGTAGAACACCTCCGCCGCCGGGCTGGTGGCGTAGCTCACCACGATGGGGCGGCCGCCGCCGTTCTTGGAGAAATCGGTGTAATAAGCCTCGGTCCAACCCTTGCTCACCTTCACGCCGTTGTCGCGCAGCTTGCCCCACAAGGCGAAGGCCTTGTCCTCGCCCAGCGCATGGATGGTGGACGCCAGGAAGGCCAGGCCCGGGCTGGAGGTGGCGGGATTCTCCACCACCAGCAGGTCCCTGTAGGCCGGCTGGGTCAGATCGTCCAACGACCTGGGCAGCGCCAGCTTGCGCTTGGCGAACCAGGCCTTGTCGTAGTTGAGGGTGACGTAGCCGTAGTCGATGGCGACCGCGCCGGGCAAACTCACCTTGCCGCCGCGCGCCAGTTCCGCCGGCAGCGGCGCCAGCACGCCAGCCTGCTGCGCCTTGCCGATCAGGCTGTTGTCCAGGCCGAACACCACGTCGGCGATCGGGTTGGACTTAGTCAGGATCAGCTTATTGGCCATCTCGCCGGCGTCGCCGGCCTTGATGATGGACACCTTGGCACCGTATTGCTTTTCGAACGCCGCCAACAGCGGCTTGTCTACGCTGAACGAACTGTGGGCCAGCACGCGCAATTCCGCCGCCTGAACAGACAGGCAGGCCAGGCTCAAAACGATGATGGCGAGTTTGGGGAACAACTTCATGGACAATCTCCGTGCGGTGAAACCACGGAGCAAGCAGGCAAGGCGGGCGATATCCCGCACATCACGCTCCCTCCGCTGGCATGATCCAGATCAGGTTCTCAGGGTGTCTCTCAGCCCGTTTGCAGGGCACCCCCGGTGACAGGGCGACAGTATAGCGCAGATGCGGCCATACAACTTAACACTCTGGCCCCACCGCTTAACACCGGTATTAGAACAAATGGCTAAGCTGAGAAACGAACCCGCTTTTGGCTATCCGTGGTGAAAACAATGATCAAAAACATCCTGCTGGGCGCCTCCCTGTGCAGCCTGCCCATACTGGCCATGGCCGACATAGGCATAGACGGCGCCCGCCATCTGCTGCTGCGCACCGGCTTCGGCGCCAATCCGGCGCAGATCGCCGTGTACGCGCCGCTCAGCCGGGAGGCGGCGGTGGACAAGGTGCTGGCGGCCACCGCCACCCAGGCCGTCACCCCGCCGCCCGGCTGGGCCAACGACCCCTTCGAGCGTCCCGGCCAGCCCGGCCTCACCGAAGAGCAGAAAAAGACGCTGCAGCAGGAGCGCAACCAACATGCGGTGGAACTGCGCAGCTGGTGGCTGACCGAGATGCGCAACACGCCGTCGCCGCTGACCGAGAAGATGACCCTGTTCTGGCACAACCACTTTGTCTCGGCGCTGGACAAGGTGAGGTCGCCGCAAATGATGTACCAGCAGAACCTGCTGCTGCGCCATTACGCGCTGGGCGACTTCGGCCAGCTCTTGCACGCGGTGGCGCGCGACCCGGCGATGATGCGCTACCTGGACACCGCCAACAACCGCAAGGAACAACCCAACGAGAACTTCGCCCGCGAGGTGATGGAGCTGTTCACGCTGGGCGAGGGCCATTACAGCGAACAGGACATCCGCGAGGCGGCGCGCGCCTTCACCGGCTGGGGGCTGGACCATGATGACCAGTTCATCGTGCGACCGCGGCTGCGCGATACCGGCGAGAAGACGATCTTCGGCCAGCGCGGCAATTTCGACGGCAACGACGTGATCGACCTGCTGCTGCAACAGCCTGCCACCGCGGTCTTCGTCACCAACAAGCTGTGGCGCAACTTCGTGTCGCCGACGCCCGACCCGGCGACAGTGGGCCGGCTGGCCGAGCAGTTCCGCCGCAGCCATTACCAGATCAAGCCGCTGCTGCGGGCCATGCTGCTGACGCCGCAGTTCTGGCGCAGCCAGGGCCAGTTGGTGAAATCGCCGGTGGAACTGACCGTCGGCACCCTGGTCACCTTCGACCTGATGCCGGCCGACTGGAGGGTGATAGCCGGCCTCAACCGCCAGTTGGGCCAGGACCTGTTCGCTCCGCCCAACGTCAAGGGCTGGCCCGGCGGCGAAGCCTGGATCAACAGCGCCACCCTGCTCACCCGCAAGCAGTTCCTCGACCGCATCGCTCACGACGCCGCCCCCGCGCGCGACGCCTTCGCCCAGGCCGACGGCGACATGAGCGAAATGGCCGGCCGCGAGGCACGCATCCGCCGTTTTGCCGCCAACGGCCTCAACTCGATGAAGCTGCAGCCCGACGAATGGGCGGCCATCTATCATGCGCGCAGCGCCACCGACAGCGCCCGCCTGTTGCTGGCGCTGCCGCCCGCCAATCCCCTGCCGCCGGATACCAGCGGCGCCAAAGCCATCGCCCAGCTGCTGCTGGACCCGGCCTACCAGGTTGAGTAAGGAAACCGCCATGTTCAAGCGACGCGAATTTCTCAAGACCATGGGCGCCGGACTGATGGTGTCGGTGCTGCCCAACCTCAGTTGGGCGCTGGCGCCTGCCGGCTATCAACGGCTGCTGGTGCTGGTGGAGTTGAAAGGCGGCAACGACGGCCTCAACACCGTGGTGCCCTACGCCAGCGCCGATTACTACCGGCTGCGCCCCGGCATCGCCATCGCCCGCGAGCAGGTGTTGCAGCTGAACGGCGAGGTCGGCCTGAATCCAGCGCTGTCGCCGCTGATGCCGCTGTGGCAGGACCAGCAGCTGGCGCTATTGCAGGGCGTCGGTTACCCCGAGCCCAATCTATCGCACTTCCGCTCGATAGAAATCTGGGATACCGCCTCCGCCAGCCAGCAATACCTGAGCGAAGGCTGGCTGACCCGGCTGTTCCGCGAGCAGCCGACGCCGAAAAACTTCGCCGCCGACGGCGTGGTGCTGTCCAGCCAAGTGCTGGGGCCGCTGGACGGCGGCTCGCGCGCGGTGGTGCTGTCCAATCCGCAGGATTTCGCGCGCCAGGCCAAGCTGGTGGCCGACCAGCAGCCCGGCCACGCCGGCTCGGCGCTGGAGCACATCCTGAAAGTGGAAGGCGACATCCGCCAGGCCGCGGCCAGCCTGGCCCCGCTGCCGCGCACTGCCGCCAGCGAATCGCCGATGGCCGGACCCAAACCGAACGGCGGCTTCGGCCAAGCGGTGCGCACGCTCTCCGACACCCTGTCGCGCGGCGTAGACATCGCCGTCGCCCGCATCACCCTCACCGGCTTCGACACCCACGGCAACCAGCAGCCGGTGCAGGCGCGGCTGCTGGCCGAACTGGCCGACGGCCTGGCCCAGTTGCGCAGCGAGCTGAGCCAGCAAGGCCGCTGGGACGATACCCTGGTTCTCAGCTATGCCGAATTCGGCCGCCGCCCGCGCGAGAACGGTAACCGCGGCACCGACCACGGCACCGCCAGCGTCCACTTCGCCGCCGGCGGGCGGGTGCATGGCGGGCTATACGGCCAGACGCTGCAGCTGGCCGGCGTCAGCGACGGCAATCTGCAGCACGCGATAGATTTCCGCCAGGTCTACGCCACCGCGATAGACAGCTGGTGGGGCAAGGACAGCCGCAATGTGCTGGGCGGACGTTTCCGCCCGCTGCCGATACTCAAGGCCTGAGCCGCCCCAGCGCGCCGCCTCAATCGACGGGATAGGCCTCGGCGAAGTTGCGGCGGTAGATGGCCGGCAAGGTGCCGTCGCGCTTCATTTCCCGCAGCGCGCCGTCAAACGCGCGGAACAGCGGCTCCGGCACGCTGCCGCGGCTGAAAACGAAATAGGCGTCGCCGACATACCAGGACAGCGCCAGCGGCGCGACCGCCGGCTTGGCCGGCAAACCGCTCAAGATGCCGCGCGCCGCGTTGCCTGACGCCAGCAGCAGATCCACCCGCCCCAGCTGCAGCTTGCGCAGATTGCCCTCCAGTTCCCCGCCCACCTCCACCCTGACATTGGCCGGCGGCGCCCGCAGCCAGGCGTCCAGCTGCGGGCCGAAGCTGTCGCCGCGCGTCACCCCCAGCGTCAACGGCCCCAACCTGCCGATATCCTCCAGCCTGCGCACCTTCCAGCGGTCGACACGCTCGGCCCGGGCCCAGAAGCGGATGAAGGTGGGGCTGTAGCCGGAGGCGAACCAGGCGAACCGTTCGCGCGCGGGGGTTTTCAGCGCCTGCATCGCGATATCCAGCTGACCGGTCTGCAATTGCTGCAACGTGCGCGGCCAAGGCGTCTGGCGGTATTCCAAGGTGCAGCCCAGTCTTTGCGCCGCGGCGTTGAGCACCTCCACCGCATAGCCGGCCATCCGACCCTGGGTGGTGCGGTAGTGGAATGGCGGCCACTGATCCCAACCCACGCTCAGCGGCCGCGGACACAGTCCGGCCGCCATCGCGGGCGCGCACAAAACGCATAGCCAGATCTCATGGCGGATTTTCAATGCCCCTCCCCTCGCGATGCCGGCGCGGCTGCCGGAACCGGTTTGTGGCTTAGCCGGTAGTTCTCTAGAATGTAGGATAGAATCAAATGGCCGACGCCTGACGGCCAGGCCGCGCTCGTCCCGAAAATATAGTCCGCTTAAAGAACGCAATCGCAGATGACCACTCCCGCCAGCGCGCAAAACAATCCTCCTACCCATCAGGCGGAAGACATTCCGCTGCCGCCGCCGGAAAACGAGATCAACCTGGCCAATCTGGCCATGCCTCTGGGCGAAACCATCCTCACGCTGAATATGGAAGGCGGCCCCATCTACGGCATCTTGCAGCGCAGCCGGGCGATGACCGCGCAATCCGACTATTTCCGCCTGCAATTCCGCGGCTACGCCCGCGCCGACGGCCAGCACTGGCAGATGTTGGAGGGGGACGACAACCGCTTCCACACCGTGTACAACGTCGCCTGGATACGAGTGGATCGGCCGAGCAAGACCGTCACCTTCGGCCCCAAGAGCGGGGTGAGCTGCAGCCCGGGCCTGGTGGGCAGCAATCTGGAAACCTATCTGTTCGCCAACATCATCGCCTGGGCCAAGGGCATCTATCCCGACTACGCGATCACCCCCGGCCTGGTCACCATGGGTCAGAGCAACTCCGAGGAAGAGCGGCTGCAGCGGCATGCCTTCTTCGCCACCCAGGGCTTCCAGTTCGAATGGCAGGACCCGGCCCAACGCAGCGCGCTGTACTTCAAGGACAAGGTGAACAAGCTGCTGGGCGTCTGGAACAAGGACGCGATCAAGGAGTTCGGCGGCGAAGACATGCTGAAGACGCTGGCCAGCCAGGACGAGACCAGGGCGTCGATGCAGCAGAGGATAGACCAGCTGGAAGGCGCGCACGACAGCATCAAGCGCGCGCTGCAAAAAGAAAAAAGCACTTCGCAGATCCTGACCGGGGTGCTGGTGCTGGTGGCCATCCTGGCGCTGTGGGCCGTGCTGTAGACCTCAGCCCGGCCAAGCTTCAGAACGAGGCGCCGGCCCGCGCCGCCTGATCGTACACCCCGGCCAGCGCGCGCATCAGCTGGGCCACCTCCCCGATGGCCGGGTTGGCGATGCCGCCATCGCTCAGCGTCGGCATCAGACATTGCTCGCGTACCTGGCGGTAGCGCTCGCACAGCTCGCGCCCGCTGTCGGTGGTGGAAAACAGCACTTCCTTGCCGTTCTTCTCGCTGTGCACATACCCCATCTTCACCAGCTTCTTCAAGGCATAGGCCACCACATGGGTATCCTCCATGTTCAGCACGAAGCAAATGTCAGCCAGCTTCTTCTGCCGGCCGCGATGATTGACGTGATGCACCAGCAGCACCTCGGTCGGCGTCATGTCCTTTTCCCCGGCGGCGGCCATGCAACGCACCATCCAGCGGTGGAAGGCATTGTTCACCACTGTCAGGCTGAATTCGAACTCCGACAACTCAGGGCTGCGCTCCGACACCAGATGCTGTGAAGACACGATCTTCGGCAAATCATTCGTCATTGACATTCGTCTCCGGTTTCTCGAAATCCAAGGCCTTCCCATCCCTTTATTCTAATAAATTGACGAGAAATTATTAACATTGCATCATTACATTCAATTAACCCATAATCATAACTATATTCCCAAACCGCATTTCTTCAAAACCCGATGCCTACAGCCCTTCCCTCCTCCCCCTCGATACACTGGCTGGGCAGCCAGGCGCTGACGCTGGAAATGCCCCCGCCCGCCACCCTGGATTGCCAGCGCCGCATCTGGTGGCTGTCCCAGCAGCTGCAAGGCGGCGACGGCATACGCGAAATCGTGCCGGGCATGAACAACCTCACCGTGGAGCTGCACGCGGATTCGCCGCTCGCAGCCGCGTTGCCGGCCCGGCTGCGCAAGCTGTGGCAGCAAGCCGGACAGGCCGACATCCCGCAGCGGCGGGTGGAAATTCCGGTTTGCTACGGCGGCCGGCACGGCCCGGATCTGGACGAAGTGGCGCGTCACTGCGGACTTAGCTCGCGCCAGGTGGTGGACATGCATTGCGCAAGCGACTACACGGTTTTCTTCCTCGGCTTTCAGCCCGGCTTCGCCTACCTGGGCGGCCTGGCGTCCCGGCTGGCCACGCCGCGCCGCGCCGCGCCCAGAACCAAAGTACCGGCCGGCTCGGTGGCGATAGGCGGCAGCCAGACCGGCATCTATCCGGCCGCCTCACCCGGCGGCTGGCAAATCATAGGCCACAGCGACGTCGTATTGTTCGATCCCAACCGCCAGCCGCCCTGCAGCCTGCAGCCGGGCGACATCGTCCGCTTCGTCGCCATCGAGGAGCCCGCATGCTGGAAGTGATCAAGGCCGGACCGCAAACCACGGTGCAAGATCTGGGACGCTTCGGCGTCCGGCATCTCGGCGTCTGCCGCGCCGGCGCCATGGACACGCTGGCGCTGGGCATCGCCAACCGCCTGGTGGGCAATCACGCCAATACCGCCGCGCTGGAGATCACGCTGCCGCCGGCCAGCTTTCGCCTGCTGCGCGACGGCCAGCTGGCGCTGGCCGGAGCCGACTGTCTGGCCCTGCTCGACGGCGCGCCGGTATGGCCAGGCTGGCGCACCCGCTTTCATGCCGGGCAGGTGCTGCAGCTGCAAGCGCCGCGCTTCGGCATGCGCGCCTACCTGGCGCTGGACGGCGGCATCGTGGCGGCGCGCCCGATGGGCTCGGCCAGCACCGACCTGATGGCCGGCTTCGGCGGCCTGGACGGGCGCGCGCTGCGCGACGGCGACCGGCTGCCGCTGGGCGAGCCCCAGCCGCCCGGACCGAGGATCGGCGTCTGGCTGCCCCGTCCCGGCAACCAGATCCGGGTCTGCCCCGGACCGGAGTTCCACTTGCTGCCCAAGCCGGCGCGCGAGCGCTTCTGGCATACGCGCTGGCGGGTGACGCCGCACAGCAACCGCATGGGCTATCGGCTGGCCGGCCCGCCGCTGCCCTCCGGGGAAGGCGGCAGCATGCTGTCCCACGGCGTGCTGCCCGGGCTGATCCAGTTGCCGCCGGACGGCCAGCCCATCGTGCTGATGGCCGACGCCCAGGCCACCGGCGGCTATCCCCGGCTGGGCATGGTGGTAGAGTCGGACCTGTGGCAGCTGGGGCAGGCCGCGCTGGGCAGCGAGCTGCATTTCATCCCGGCGGATCAGGACAGCGCCCGCCAGGCCCGCCAGCAATTGCTGCGCTATCAGAACCGCATCGAAAGGCTGCTGCATGCAAATTGACCTCAACGCCGACCTGGGAGAAGACTGCGGCGACGACGCCGCGCTGCTCGAGCACATCAGCTCGGCCAACATCGCCTGCGGCTGGCATGCCGGCAGCGCGGAAACCATGCTGCAGGTAGTGCGCATGGCGCTGCAACGCGGCGTCGCCATCGGCGCCCACCCCAGCTTTCCCGACCGCGACAACTTCGGCCGCAGCGAAATGCAGTTGTCGCCTGAAACCATCCGCGCCGGCTTCCTGTATCAACTGGGCGCGCTTGACGCCATCGTCCGCGCCGAGGGCGGCGCGATGCGCCACGTCAAACCACACGGCGCGCTGTACAACCAGGCTGCGCGCGACCCCGCGCTGGCCGCCGTCCTGGCCCGCGCCATCCGCGACTTCAACCCCGCCCTGCGGGTGGTGGGCCTGGCCGGTAGCCGCTTCCTCTCCGCCTGCCGCACCGAGGGGCTGGCCGTGTGGCAGGAGGCTTTCGCCGACCGCGGCTACCGCCCCGACGGCAGCCTGGTGCCGCGCGGCACGCCAGGCGACCTGCTGGACAACGCCGAGGCGATGCTGGCCCAGGTCGACGACCTGGTGCGACGGCAGCGGGTGCTCGCGGTCAACGGCGAAAGCGTGCCGCTGCGCGCCGACACCATCTGCCTGCACGGCGACGGTCCCTGCGCGGCGGAATTCGCCGACCGCCTGCGCCAGCACCTCGCCGCGCAAGGCGTCAAGGTGAGCGCAGGCAAATAGCAAGCGCCGCGCCAGGCGGCGGCAAGACCGCGACGCGGCCCAACCCAAGGAGACACCATGGATCAAGCTGTCAATCTGTGGCCGCTGCTAGGCATAGCGGTGGTCGTCGCAGGCTTCCTGCTGCGCTTCAATCCGCTGTTGGTGGTATGCGCCGCCGGCATCGTCACTGGCCTGGCCGCCGGCATGATGCCGCTGGCCATCCTCGCCAAGCTGGGCCAGGGCTTCATGAAAACCCGCAATCTCACCCTGATCCTACTGCTGGTGCTGCCGGTGGCCGGACTGATGGAAAGGCATGGCCTGCGCGAACAGGCCCGCGACTGGATACAGGGCATACGCAACGCCACCGCCAGTCGTCTGCTGATCGCCTACCTGCTGGTGCGCGAGTTGTCCGCCGCGCTCGGCCTCACCGGCCTGGGCGGCCACCCGCAGATGGTGCGTCCCATCCTGGCGCCGATGACCGAAGGCGCCTGGGAAAAACAGCACGGCGAGCTCAATCCGGCGCAACAGCAGCAGCTGCGCGCCATGTGCGCCGCCACCGACAATGTCGGCCTGTTCTTCGGCGAAGACATCTTCGTCGCCTTCGGCGCGGTGATCCTGATGCACACCTTCCTGCAAGAGAACGGCGTCGCCGCCGAGCCGCTGCACATCGCGCTATGGGGCATTCCCACCGCGTTGTTCGCCTTCATCATCCACGCCGCGCGGCTGATGCGGCTGGAGCACCAGTTGCTGCGCCGTTCCGGCGCGGCGCCCAGGCTGAAGGAGCAGCACGCATGATCCTGCATGTCGATTACCTGTACTGGCTGGCCGGCGCGGCGCTACTGCTGGTGGCCGCCTACACGCTGGCCGACACCACCCACCCGCGCCGCTACGGCAGCGCCGCCTTCTGGGGACTGTTCGGCCTGCTGTTCCTGGCCGGCGACTGGCTGCCGGCCGAACTCTCCGGCATCATCGTGCTGGCCATCGTGCTGCTGGCCGGCCTGGGCCGTCTCGGCAGCGGCCACCATGTCGCCTTGCCGGCGCTCCGTTTACAGGACAGCCTGCAGAAGCTGGGCCGCAAGGTGTTTCTGCCCTCGCTGCTGGTGCCATTGCTGACCGTGGCGCTCAGCCTGGCGGTCAAGGATATGAAACTGGCCGGCGCGCCGCTGTTCGACCCCAAGAACGTCACCCTGCTGGCACTGGGCGTTTCCTGCCTGGCCTCTTTCGCGCTGGCCTGCCGCCTGACCCGGGAAACGCCCGCCCAGGGCATGCGCGAAACCCGCCGCTTGCTGGACTGCATGGGCTGGGCCGTGCTGCTGCCGCAGATGCTGGCGGTGCTGGGCCTGCTGTTTGCCGATGCCGGCGCCGGCAAGGCGGTGGCGCATATGGCCACCGGCTATCTAGCGCTGGACACCCGCTGGGTGGCGGTGCTGGCCTACGTGCTGGGGATGGCGCTGCTCACCATGATCATGGGCAATGCCTTCGCCGCCTTCCCGGTGATGACCGCCGGCATCGGCATTCCCTTCCTGCTGGGAATGCATCATGGCGACGCGGCGGTAATGGCGGCGATAGGCATGTTCTCCGGCTACTGCGGCACGCTGATGACGCCGATGGCGGCCAATTTCAACATCGTGCCGGTCGCCTTGCTGGAGCTGCCGGACAAGAACGCCGTGATCAAGGCCCAGGTGCCCACCGCGCTGCTGCTGCTGGCGGTCAACGCCGCGCTGATGAACTGGCTGATGTTCCGCTGAGGAGAACACAAGATGAAAACCGTACTGCTGACCGGCTTCGAGCCATTTGGCGGCGAAACCGTCAATCCGTCCTGGGAGGCCGCCCGCCGGCTGGATGGCGTGCAACTGGGCGGCGCGCGCATCGTCGCGCGCCAGTTGCCCTGCGTATTCGGCGCGGCGCTTGCGGCGCTGGACGGCCATCTGGCCGAATTGCGGCCGGCCATGGTCATCGCCGTCGGCCAGGCCGGCGGCCGGGCGGATATCAGCGTGGAACGGGTGGCGATCAATATCGACGACGCCCGCATCGCCGACAACGCCGGCCAGCAACCGATAGACAGGTCCATCGCCGTGGACGGTCCGGCCGCCTACTTCTCCACGCTGCCGATCAAGGCCATCGTCGCCGGCTTGCGCGCCCGAGGCATCCCGGCCTCGGTATCGCAAACCGCCGGCACTTTCGTCTGCAACCATGTGATGTACGGCCTGCTGCACCGCCGCGGGCCGCGCGCCGGCTTCATCCATATTCCCTACCTGCCCGAGCAGGCGGCCCAGCATCCCGGCGCCCCCAGCATGAGCCTGGACGACTGCGTGGCGGCGCTCAAACTGGCGGTGGAGCTGGCGCTGGCCCACCGCCAGGATCTGGCCGTGGAGGGCGGCGCCACCCACTAGCGCCATCGGCGATGGCGGTTCGAGCCGCAACAGGCTTCCGGCATCGCCCGCCTGGCCAGAAGCTCATTCCGCCCTGCTGCGCCGCAACGGCTCGAACACCTGCCGGAACTGCTCGGCGATGCGCGGCCAGGCACGCTCCCGTCCCAGGTCCGCAGCCCGCTCTCCGCGTTCGGCCAGCAACTGCGGCTCATCCAGCAAACGCCCCAGTTCGCGCGCCAAGGCCTGGCAATCCCCCTGCGGATACACCGCGCCGTAGCCGCGCGACACCTCCTCGGCCTGGACGAAGGCATCCGAGCTGACCACGCTGCGCCCACAGGCGGCGGCCCAGGACAACACGCCGTGCCCCCCCCTGCGCCGACCCAGCCAAGCTGATTTCGGCGATGCGCGGCAAGGCAGCGCCAGCGCGTGATGCGACTGGACCAGCCTGGGAACCTGGCCTATCGGCACATTCAACCGCCATTCCAGCATCGACTCGCTCAGGCCCAACCGCCGGGCATGCTCCTTCAGCCGCTCCAGATCGCTGCCGGCGCGGCCAAGCACGGCCCCGCCCGCCAGGGTCAACTTCAGCTCCACAGGCAGCCTGGGCCGCGTTCTGCCTAGAATCGCCAGCGCGCGCAATAGATCCTCTATGCCTTTGCCGCGGGAGATAAAACCGAAATACAACAGCTTCAATGGGTGGACTGGCGGCAACGGCTCCGCCGGCAATGGCTGATTGCCATGCGCAATATGCAGCACCCGCCCCGACGGCAGCCGCATCTTTTGCGCCAGACACTGCGCCCCGCCAGCAGTCAGGGACACCAACCGTGACAATCTGGCAGCCAAGCTGCGCTCGCGCGCCAACAACAAAGGATCTGCCAGCAACGCGGCCATCAGGTACAGAGGGCGCGGCAAGCGTTCGGCCAGCGCCAGCGGCCCCGGCAAGCGCATCGGTCGCCACACCAGCCGCTCGGGATCGTGCGCGGTGGCGGTCAGCGGCAGATCGGGATGGTTCTCGGCCAGCCATTCCAGCGCCAGGAACTCGTTGCCGCCGCCCAGTTCGGCGTGCACCAAATCCACCGCTCCCCAATCCACTTTCTGCATTTGCCGGGCCAGCAGCAATGGATAGGGCGACAGCGTCTGGCCGCGCAGCGGAGTCGACACATCGACGCCGCCTACGCGCATCGCTTGGCTCCAGGCCTCGGCGTAATCGGCAATATCGTTTTGCTCCGGCGGCAGCGGCGCCAGCAGTGCAATGCGCATCAGAATGCCCTCGTCAAACTGGCGGGTTGCGCCAGGATACGGCTAGGAGTATACGGACCGCCCGTTGCCACCGGCGCCGCGCGCGTCATCCGGCCGGACCTCGGCCATAGTGGTCGTCGAAACGGACGATATCGTCCTCGCCAAGGTAATCGCCGCTCTGCACTTCTATCATCACCAGCTCGATCACGCCCGGATTGGCCAGACGATGCCTTTTCCCTGCAGGGATGAAGGTGGATTGATTAGTGTGAACCAGCTTCTCGTCCTCGCCGTTGATTACCAGAGCGGTGCCACTGACCACGATCCAGTGCTCGCTGCGATGGTGATGCAATTGCAACGACAATGAAGCCCCTGCTCTGACCACAATACGCTTGATCTTGTAATGCGGGCTGTCCTCCAGCACCGTGTACTGGCCCCAGGGACGTTGCGAGGTGCGATGCAACAAATAGGCCGGGTGGCCGCGTCGCTTTAACTCCGCAGCGATGTTTCTCACCTCCTGGCTGCGGGTGCGGTCGGCTACCAGCAACGCGTCCGGCGTATCGATCACCAACAGATTGTCCACTCCCAGCGTCGCCACCAGCCGACCGCAGCTTTGCACGAAAGAATTATGGGTATCGTGAAGCAGCGTCTCGCCGCAACTGGCATTGCCGTTTTCGTCTTGCGGGTATTCTTTGGCTAAGCTGTCCCAGCTGCCAATATCGCTCCATCCCAACTCACACGGCACCACCGCCACTTCGCTCGATCTTTCCATCACGGCATAATCAATGGAAATATCGGCACAGCGGCTGAAACTGTCCCGATCCAGTTCGCGCTGGCGACGACCGGCGCCAACCAGGTCCGGACTGACCTCCAGGCACGCGGCGACGCTGGCAAGCACATCCGGCGCATGCCTGGCCAGTTCAGCGCGCATGGTTTCAGCGGCAAAACAGAACATGCCGCTATTCCACAAGAAACGGCCATCGGCCAGATAGCTGGCGGCGGTGGCGGCATCCGGCTTTTCGATGAAGCGCGCCACCCGGCAACCCAGCTGGGAAACGGCCTCTCCCTGTTCGATATAGCCGAAACCTGTTTCCGGCCTGCTGGGTTTCAAGCCAAAGGTGACAAGACGGCCTTGCTCAGCCAACGCTTGGGCGCGGGCCACCGCCTCGGCAAAAGCCACCTCGTCCTCCAGCAGATGATCAGCTGGCAACACCAACAACATCACGCGGCGTCCATCGCCACGCGACAGCACATCCAAGACAGCGGCGGCGATGGCGGGAGCGGTATTTCGGCCCACCGGCTCCAACAACATTTCCAGATCCAGGCCCCGTTCATTGACCTCCCCGTACTCCGCCAAGGTATGGAACATCACTTGCTGGCTGGTGATCACCATCATCCGCCGAACGCCAGGCAGCCGTGCCGCGCGCAGAAAAGTCTTTTGCAGCAAGCTCTGCTTGTCGGCCATCCGGATGAAAGGCTTGGGAAGCTCCTGACGCGAAACCGGCCATAAACGGGTACCGGCTCCGCCGGATATGATGCAGGGAATCAGCTCTGTCGTTTGCATGTTCGCCATCTCGATAGGTCGCCCGGTTCCCCGTTGAGCATCGCGCGCAGCACGATGCATCTGTCGAACCACGCTGGCCAGTTTCCTCTATGCGCTCCAGGTCAGACCCGACCCGTTATCATAACTAGTGTATAGGCTTCGCTTGATCACCGTTGATCTGAACATCCCGCCTGAATCAGCTACGCGCGTCATGGCGAATGCAGACATAAACACATGAACAGACGGGCCGGCATCCATGCAGCAAACAGAATGTGCATGCAGTGATCAAGCGGCCGCAGTCCGTCCATAGGCTCCTGCCATGCGGGAGTTAGCAGGTTTAAGGGGATGGTGTATCCGCGTTTCTGAATTATTTCTTGTTTCTATGGCTGTAGCCCAGCCAGCAAACATGAAAAAAGCCCGCGCAATGCAGGCCCGGCCATCTGCAGGAAAGCCGTCTAGACGTCGTCGCTGTCGGCCCAACCTTGCCGGTCGCCGCGATTGACCACCTTGTCGTCTGGAGCGATATCGCCGGCGCCCCACGGCTGCGCGTCCGCCAACTGCTGGTAAAGCGGCGTGAAGTCGGGCGCGGTGGCGTCGAATAATTGCTTGAAGCTGTCGATGACGAAATAGGTTTTCTGGAAGGTGTCTATCCGGTAGCGGGTATTCATGATGCGCAACAGATCGAAACCCACCCGGTTGGGGCTGGCGCTGTCAAGGCAATAGATCGACTCCGACTTGCTGGACAGGATGCCGGCGCCGTAGATGCGCGTGCCCTGCGGCGTATCGATCAGGCCGAACTCCACCGTGTACCAGTACAGGCGCGCCAGCATCGGCAACGCGCCCAGGCTCTTGGCCTTCATGCCGCCCTTGCCGTAGGCCTCCAGATAGTCGGCGAACACCGGGTTGATCAGTAGCGGCACATGGCCGAACAGGTCGTGGAACACGTCCGGCTCCTGCAGGTAATCCAGCTGGTGCGGCTCCCGCAGCCACCAGGTGACGGGGAAGCGGCGGTTAGCCAGGTGCTCGAAGAACACGTCGTCGGGAATCAGCCCCGGCACCGCGACAATCTTCCAGCCGGTGGCGGCCATCAGCTGCCGGTTGAGCTTGTCGAAGTTCGGCACCCTATCGGCGTCCACGCCCAATTGCTCCAGACCCTGCAGGAACTCGTCGCAGGCGCGGCCCGGCAACAGCGCGCACTGGCGCTGGTAAAGCGTGGCCCAGGTGTCGTGGTCTTCCGCGCTGTAACGATCCAGCGGCTGCGGCAGCGTGTAATCGCTGGCGTCGTGACTCAGCCCCACATTCTTGCGGGTGGTGATGTCGGGCACGACAAAGTCGGCGCGGTCGTTCATTGCGGGGCTCCTGGAACTGTGGGTTATTTACTCTAGTTTAGCCCCTTGAACATGCGGGAAGACCGCATTATTTGCCTAAATTCCATAAATTTTGCATACTTGCCGCATTAAATGTCATATAGTGCAAATTATGCGCAAAATAGAGCTAGACCGCTTCGACCTGCAGATCCTGCAGCAACTGCAACAGGATGCCCGCGCCACCCACCAGAAGCTGGCGCAGGAAATACCCCTGTCCGCTTCGCAGATCGGCCGCCGCATCCAGCGCATGGAGCAAAGCGGCATCATCCAGGGTTATCAAGTGGCGCTGGATCCGGAGCAGGTGGGCCTCTCCGTGATGGCTTTCGCCAATGTCAGCCTGGAGCGGCATAACGAAAGCGCGCTGCTGGACTTCGCCCAATCCATCCACGCTTTGCCGGAAGTGCTGGAATGCTACGCCGCCGCCGGCGAAGCCGACTACCTGCTGCGTATCGTGGTGCCGGACCTGCCCTCGCTGTCCACCTTCGTGATGAACAAGCTGATGCAGTTGTCGCTGGTGCGCAGCGTGAAATCCACCATCGTGCTCAACGCCATCAAACAGACGATGAAACTGCCGCTGTCATCCTTGCCCTGACATTTCTGCCATCCACTTTCCACGCCGCAGCGGCTATACCGCAACCGTGCCGCCAGCTGAATTCGCTGATAAGCACATCAAGCCGTCCCCAGCGATATTCCATCAAGCTGTCGAGACGAGACATCGCCGCAATGCGCCAACCTCACGCCCGGACCGGAAGGAGAAGCCGATGGAAGCGCCCAGCCCGCCATTGTCGCCGGATGACATGAGCGCCGGCCTGCTGTCATGCCTGAGCCTGCTGGAGCAATGCCGCGCCAGTCTCGGCCTGGAGGAAATCCGCCTCTTCCATCATGCGTTGCGGCTCTCCCGCGCCGACCTCGCGCCGTTCTGGCGCTTCGGCGACCGCCAGTATCGCCGCAACCGCATTTACGCCAACGATTTCTGCGAACTATTGTTGCTGTGCTGGCGCAGCGGCCAGCGCAGCCAGATCCACAACCACCGGGGCAGCCTGTGTGGCGTGCGGGTATTGCAGGGCGTCGCCGTCGAAACCGTATTCGAGCAAACGCCGTCCGGCTTGGTGGCCTCGCGCGAAACCCGCGAGCTGGCTGCCGGCAGCCTGGTGGTCAACGGTCATCTCGACATCCACCAGGTGGCCAACCAGCAGCCGGACGGCGAAGATCTGGTCACCCTGCACCTGTACTCGCCGCCGTTGCGGCGGATGGAGTTGTTCGGACTGGAACCGCAGCAACACAGGCTGAGGCATGGCGACGATTGCCTGGAATACCAGATATAAGCTCTCGCGGAACGCAAAAAAGGCACGGCGCAATGCCGTGCCTGTTTTCATTTCGCATCAAGCGATCAGAAGCGGTATCGCATCTGCATGCCCAGCAGATGGCCGGTGATGGAGCCGTATTGGCCCTGCAGATGGCTCTGGGTGCCGAACGGGCTCTTGGAGACGTTGTCGATCTTCCTGTCGCCCACCGCGCGCAGGTAGGCGTAGCTGATGTCCACCGTAGCCTGCTTGCTGATCTTATAGCCGGCGCCCAGGCTCAGCCAGATGCGGTCGGCGTCCGGGATCAGCGGATTGCGGTGCTGGGCGTTGGCCACCGGAGTGGTTTCATAACCCAGGCCGCTGCGCAGCGTCAACGCGTCGCTGTAGAAGTAGTCGCCGCCCACCGAGAACATCCAGCTGTTCTTCCAGTGGTTGTCGATGGTGGTGGTGGTATCGACCGATCGGCCGCCAAGTCCGGGCACGATCGCCGGATAAGTGAAAGTCGGACTACCCTTGATCACCAACTGGTCGAAACGGCTCCAGCGCGTCCAGCGCGCGGTGGCGCCAACCGCAAACTTGCTATTCAACTTGCTGTAGCCGCTCAGCAGCAGCGACTCAGGGGTGCTGACGTCCGCCGAACCGGCGTAGGTGCCGTCCAGTTGCGCCAGCAACGGACTATTGTTGGCAAAACCATTGTTGGTGTAGTCGCCCTTGGCATGGTGGTCGATCTTGGAACGGTAGGACAGGCCGACGCGGGTGTCGGCGCTATAGCTGTACATCACGCCCAGATCGTAGCCGAAGCCCCAGCTGTCGGCCTTGATCTCGCCGGTGGCGCCGGGCAGATAAGCGCCCTTTTTCAGATGGGCCTTGGCGTACTGGGCGGAAACGCCGGCGCCGAAGCTCCAATGCTCGTCAAACTTGTAGGCCAGCGAAGGATTGATGTCCAACGTCATGATGGAGCTGGAGATGCCGCTGTCGCGCCCCCCCCAGCTGTCGCTGTAACGCGCGCCCAGGCCGAACGGCGTGGTCAAGCCCACCCCGGCGTACAGCTTGTCGCTGATCTGGTGGGTAAAGTAGGCGTTGGGGATGGCCACGCCCGGAGCGCGGCCATTGTCCGAGGCATCCGCCGTATGCACACTCATCACCTGTTTGGTGATCGGGTTGACACTGGTGGTGGCATTGCTGCCGCTGAACGGCGCATCGACTTCGGCGTAGGTCAAACCGCCTTGCACGCGGCTGCCTTGCAGCAGAGTCATGCCGGCCGGGTTGTAGAACACCGCCGACAGGTCGTCGCCGGCCATGCCGGCGCCGGCGTGGGCGCGGCCCATGCCGGCCACGCTCTGTTCAGTCAACTGGAAACCGGCTGCATGAGCGGCGGGGGATGCGGCGCACAAACTGGCGATGACCAAGGAAAGCAGACGCGGCGAGCGGTGCGAGACAGCAGATTGCATTATGGTTATGTTCCTGACGTGTTCTTCATTACGCCGCATGGCCGTCAAGGGGCCGGCCCGGGCTTATCGCGGAAGCAAGCATGATAAGTAGATAGCGCTTGCATCTTTTTTAGGGCGTGGAGTCTAAACTCGAATCCCAGCCGCCGCAAGAGAAAAACACATCTTCCTGAACTTATATTAACGTCCGCCGGTCCGCTCCCGGCGCAAGCGGGCTGGCAATCCCCATCTCCGGCTGTGTTAGAATCACAGCCCCAACTTCCACGTCGGCAACCGTTCAATCATGAAGAAACTGATCTGCAGCCTGGCTCTGGCCGCTCTGCCCGCGCTGGCCTTCGCCGCCCCGGTGGTCGAAATGGTCACCAACAAGGGCAATATCGAAATCACGCTGGACTCGGCCAAGGCGCCGAAGACCGTGGCGAATTTCGTTGCCTACGCCAAAGCCGGCCACTATAACGGCACGGTATTCCACCGCGTGATCGACGGCTTCATGATCCAAGGCGGCGGCTTCGACGCCAAGCTGAACCAGAAACCGACGCGCGCGCCCATCGTCAACGAGGCGAGCAACGGCCTGAAGAACGATATGGGCACCATCGCGATGGCCCGCACCAATGATCCGAACTCCGCCACCGCGCAGTTCTTCATCAATCTGGTCAACAACGACTCGCTCAATTACAAGTCGCCCAGCCCGCAAGGCGCCGGCTACGCCGTGTTCGGCAAGGTGAGCAAGGGGATGGATGTGGTGAACCGCATCTCCAAGACCCGCACCGGCAATATGAACGGCATGGATGACGTTCCGTTCGAACCCATCGTCATCCAAAAAGTCACCATCAAACCCTAAGGCCGCGCAGCCGGCCTCAGCGAAAAGGAAAGCATCATGATCAAATTGACGACCAACTTCGGCGAAATCACACTGGAACTGTTCCACGAGAAGGCTCCGCAAACCGCCGCCAACTTCGAGCAATACGTGAAGAGCGGCCACTACGACGGCACCATCTTCCACCGCGTGATCAACGGCTTCATGATCCAGGGCGGCGGTTTTGACGCCGATATGAAGCAGAAGCCGACCCTAGATCCGATCCAGAACGAAGCCAACAACGGCCTGTCCAACAAGACCTACACCGTGGCGATGGCCCGCACCTCGGACCCGCACTCCGCCTCGGCGCAGTTCTTCATCAACGTGTCTGACAACGACTTCCTCGACTTCAAGTCGGAAAGCTCGCAGGGCTGGGGCTACGCGGTGTTCGGCCAGGTCGTGGCCGGCCAGGACATCGTCGACCGCATCAGGACCGTGCGCACCGGCCGCAGCGGCATGCATCAGGACGTGCCGGTAGAACCGGTGGTGCTGGAAAAGGCGGAAATCGTCTAAACCGCCAAGCGTCAGAAACCAGCCGGGGCCAAGCCCCGGCTTTTCATTGCCTCACACTGATCCGCAACCATGGCCATCCACTTCATCTCCGACCTGCACCTCGCCGACGACACCCCCGCGCTCAACCAGCTGTTCCTGGACACGCTGGCCGAATGGCAGGGCCGGATAGACGCGCTCTACATTCTGGGCGACCTGTTCGAATACTGGGTGGGCGACGACGACGACTCCGCCTATCTCGACGCGCCGCTGGCGGCGATGCGCGGGTTCGCCCGCCACACCCCGCTCTATGTGATGCACGGCAACCGCGACTTCCTGATGGGAGAAGGCTTCGAGCGGCGCAGCGGCGCGAAGCTGCTGGCCGATCCGACCATGCTGGAAGCTCATGGTCTGCGCATCCTGCTGAGCCACGGCGACGCGCTGTGCGCTGACGACGCCGCCTACCAGCAATTCCGCGCCGTCAGCCGCCAGCCGCAATGGCAGCAGGCGATGCTGGCCCGCCCGTTGGCCGAGCGCCACGCCATCGCCCGCCACGCCCGCGCGCAAAGCGAAATGAACAAGCAGGAAACCGGCCTCTCCGCCATTTCCGATGTCACCGAAGCCGCGGTGCAGACGCTGCTGGCCGCGCATGACTGGCCCACGCTGATCCACGGCCACACTCACCGTCCAGCGCATCACCGGCACCTGGCGGAAGACCGCGGCGCCAGCCGCTGGGTGATCCAGGATTGGCACGGCGAGCATGGCGGCTACCTGCGGTTGGACGAAGCCGGCGTCAGCGCCTTGCAACTGGGCCGCTGAGCCTGCTTGGCCGACAAGCCACCGGCCCGGCTACAGACTCAGACCCCAGCAAAGCTCCCACGCTTGGCCAGCGCCATCCAGCATGACGCTGGCCTTCAAGCGCGCGGCCCTCAGGACCAACGGCAACCGACACGCGCCAAGCTCTGCATTCAACATCCGGCCCTCCGCCGCCCCCTCCCCAGGCCTTCGCCTCGACTACTGTCCATACAGAAACAGACGACATTGCCACACCTTGCCGGAGCGGCTGCGGCTCCCGATCCCGGCGCCTTCCGCAGCGGCCCTCGCTTTTCAAATCCATCGAAAAATCCAACTGAATAAAATTTAAATGCCTGATGGATATAAAAATTTCTGCATCGCAGCATTTCCATGAAATTGTTAAATCGCGGAAAACCGTTCACACACAAACCTGAAATCACGGCAAATCTCAATTCAAAGACATATTTATTTATTATTTTTGCAATGCTCATTTCTTGAAAATGAAATGACATTCAACTAGATTTGCGGCTTCCGAAATTATTTTCAAGACAAAATATGTTCATCCAGCCAGAACCGCAACTTCCTGGATTCGCATCGGCAGGCGTGCGCCGCGCGCCCGCACCTCCCCTGTCCGCACAGACCCGCGCCACACCGCCCGACATGCCTGCATGCCCCGCCGGCGTTGGCGATCCAGCCGCCAAACCGCCGATTTTCGCTTAGGCGAACCAAGCCGCCACGCCTGGAGCGCAAGGCTGACAGAGCGGCCGCCCCATGAACGACAAAAGCATTAAACGACGTTTCTGGCTCACAATAGGAAAATAGAATGAAACACCAGAATTATTATCTGCGTCCGGTGGCGCTCGCAGTCCTGGCCGCGCTAGGCAGCCAGGCCGCCCTGGCCGACAGCACCCAGCTGGAAACCGTCACCATCACCGGTGCCGGCGACAAACTGGGCGTCGGCATGCTGCAACAGCAGGAAGGCGTGCGCGCCCGCAGCGACGTCAGCAAGGCCGCGCTGGAAAAGCAAAGCCCGACATCCAACATCTACCAGGGCATCAATATGCTGCCCGGCGTCAACGCCTCCAGCCAGGACGCCTCCGGCCTGTTCGGCGGCGCGCTGACGATACGCGGCTTCAACTCCGACCAATTGGGCATCACCATCAACGGCGTGCCGGTCAACGACTCCGGCAGCTACGCCGTCTACCCGCAGGAATTCATCGACAATGAAAACCTGTGTCAGGCCTTCGTCACCCAGGGTTCCAGCGACACCGACTCGCCGCACATCGGCGCCAGCGGCGGCAACCTCGGCTTCGTCACCTGCGATCCAGAAAAGACCCGCCGCTTCCGCATCTCCCAGACCATGGGAGGCAACCATCTGCACCGCACCTATCTGCGCGGCGACACCGGCCTGTTCGACGACGACAAGGCGCGCGCCTTCATCAGCTATTCTCATACCGAGTCCGACAAGTGGAAGGGGGCGGGCGAAGTCAGGCGCGATCACATCGACACCGGCTTCCGCTACGACTTCAATTCCGGCAGCTACATCAACGCCTCCATCCTTTACAACCGCCAGGTCGCCAACGCCATCTACAGCCCCACCCTGACCGAGCTGCAAAAGAACGGCTACAACTACGACTATTCGTCCCGCTTCACCCCGGGCCACCTGCCGCCAAAATACGGCACCGCCCAGATCGAGACCGGCCCCAGCCCGGCCTACTACCAGCTGGCGATGAGCCCGTTCCAGAACGTGATCGCCAAGGTAGACGCGGTGCTCAAGCTGGGGCCGGACACCCGGGTCAAGATCGAGCCCTATTACTGGTACGGCTACGGCACCGGCGGCAGCCAGCAACAGCTGCAGTCGGAAAGCGGCTTCCTCAACCGCGCCACCCATAGCGACACCGCCGCCAAAGACCTGAACGGCGACGGCGACACGCTGGACAAGATTCTGATCGCCTCCAGCTCCGTCACCCGCACCCGCCGCCCCGGCGTGACCGTCACCATGGAGCAAAGCCTGGGCAACCACCTGCTGCAGGCCGGCCTGTGGTACGAGCGCGCCGAGCACGTCCAGACCAGCCCCGGCGTGCCGGTCAACAACGACGGCACTTCCAGCAGCGTCTGGCTGAACTCCAACTACATCACCCGGCCGGACGGTAGCCTGTACCAATACCGCGACTGGGACACCATCAGCACCGCCACCCAGCTGTTCGCGATGGGTACCTTCAACTTCCTGGACGACAAGCTGGGCATCACCGCCGGCGTGCGCACGCCGTCGATCAAGCGCGACTTCACCAATCACGCCAACGAAGGCTGCGGCGCAACCGCCAATTGTCCCGCCGCCTATGACTACAACATTTCCCGCACCTACCACGAAACCCTGCCCAGCATCGGCGCGCGCTACTACCTGACGCCCAAGCAGCAGGTATTCGTCAACGTCACCAAGAACTACCGCGCGCCGCCCAACTACGTGTACAGCAGCACCAACGGCAATGTGCAGGTGGTGAACGGCCAGGTGCAGCTGGTGAGCGATATCGTGCCGGAAACCGCGATCAACACCGATCTGGGCTACCGCCTGCAGTCGGACTACGTGACGCTGAGCGGCTCGCTGTTCAATGTCGACTACAGCAATCGCCAGGCCAACACCTATGACCCGGTGACCCTGAAATCGGTCAACGCCAACGCCGGCAGCGTCCACACCTGGGGCGCCGAATTGGAGCTGGGCACAGTTCCGGTCAAGGGCTGGAGCGCCTACGCCTCGTTCACCACCAACCACAGCGAAATGAAGAACAACATCAACTGGCAGAAGGACAGCGTGCTGGCCACCCAGGGCAAGGACTTCCCGATGACTCCGCAATGGATGGCGGCGCTGTCGCTGCAGTACTCGCCGGGCGCCTGGTATGTCCGCTCCGACGTCAAGCACACCGGCAAGCAGTACGCCACCCTGGTCAATGACGAGGCGGTGCCGGAATACACGCTGGTGGACCTGGATGCCGGCTATCGCTTCGGCAATACCTCCATCTTCAAGAACCCGACGCTGAAGCTGAACGTCGGCAACATCTTCAACACCAGCTACCGCATTCCAGCCGGCATGAAGGCCAACTCCACGGATGGCGGCGGCGTCCGCTACTACCTGGGCGCGCCGCGCAGCGTGGCGGTCTCGCTGTCGGTGGATCTGTAAACGCGCAACCGCCGGGGCTTGCCCCGGCGGCAATGGGGGGGGGCGAAGCCCCCCCATCCCGCCTGGCTAGCGGTCAGGCTGCCTTGCGTCGGCCCATCCCATTCCTCTCCCCTCGCCCGACAACCTCAACCCCATTGTCATTATCAGGACTTTCCCGCATCATCGCCGTCTACCGTTTCTCATGGTTTGGAGAGTCCTTTGCCAAGTCGTTCCATGTCACGCCTTGCCCTGCGCCCCGCCATTCTGGCGCTGGGACTGGCTTTCGCCGCCCCAGCCATGGCTGCCCTCCCCGCCGGTCCGCTGGCGGTGGACAGCCAGGGACTGGGTTATTACCGCCAGGCCGCCGCCGGCCCCGACGGCATCGTCTTTGTCGCCGAGGGCGATTTGTGGAGCGTGCCGTACAGCGGCGGCGCGGCCCGGCGCCTGACCAGCAGTCCGGCGGACGCCGCCAATCCGGCCATTTCCGCCGACGGACGCTGGCTGGCCTTTGTCGGCCGCTACGACGGCGCGCCGGAAGTCTATGTCATGCCGGCCCAGGGCGGCGCCACCCGGCGGCTGACTGTGGACGGCGACCGCGGCATCAGGGTGGAAGGCTGGAGCCGCGACGGCAGGGTGCTGGTCTCCAGCAGCCGCTACAGCGGCAAGCCGGACACCCGCCTGTACCTGATCCATCCGGACAGCGGCGAGCGCGCGCCCTTGCCGCTGGCCGAAGCCGCCGAAGCCTGCCTGAGCGATCAAAACCTGCCCATTCTGTTCGCCCGCGAACCTCAGCCGACCGACAATGTCATCGGCTACGTCGGCGGCCAACGCCAGCAACTGTGGAGCTGGCAGCCAGGACATGAGGCGAAGCCGGCTTTCCCGGACCACCCCGGCACCAGCCGCCAGCCGTTGTGCGACGGCGATCAGGCCTATTTCATCAGCGACAAAGGCGGCCGGCTCAATCTGTGGCAGGCCCGGCTGGGCGCCGACGGCGTACTGGCGGACAGCCGGCCGCTCACCCGCTATCAGGATTTTGAAGTGCGCGGCGCCAGCCTGGCGCGCACCGCCGCCGGCAGCCGCATCGTCTTCACCCGCGCCGGCCAGCTTCACGTGCTCGATCCGCGCACCGGCCTGGACCAGACCCTTTCCATCCAGTTGAATTTCGATTTCGACCAGTTGCGCGCCAGGATGATCAGCAATCCGGTCAACTACCTGTCGGCGCTGGCGCTGTCGCCGAACGGCGACCGCGTGGCGGTGCAGGCGCGCGGCTACGTCTCCATCTTCCCAGTGGGCTCAGGCCGCCGCGTCGACGTGCTGATCGACAGTAGCCAGCGCGCGCGCGAACTGAGCTTCAGCGCCGACGGCAAATCGCTGCTGCTGGCCAGCGACAAGGACGGCGAACAGGAATTCTGGCGCGTCGCCGCCCGCGGCGGCGACGCCGCGCAACAGTTGACCCGCGGCAGCGACTCGCCGATATACCAGCCCACCCCCTCGCCCGACGGCCGCAAGCTGGCCTATGCCGACGGCCGCCGGCGCCTGTGGCTGCTAAATCTGGATAGCCGGGAAAAGGAGCTGATCCGCCAGCTGGAGCAAGGCGATCTTGGCGATTTCAGCTGGTCGCCGGACAGCCGCTTCCTGGTATACCGGGCCGATGCCGCCAACGAATTCAGCCAGCTGTGGCTGTACGACGGCCAGCAAGGACGCGAGCAGCCGCTGTCAAGCGACCGCTACCACGCCCGCAGCGCGGTATTTGCGCCGGACGGCAAGACGCTGTATTTCCTCAGCGACCGCAATCTGGACTCCCAGGTTTCCAGCCCCTGGGGCCAGCGCGATCCGGGACCCTATTTCAACAAGCAGACCAAAATCTACGGCCTGATGCTGGACGCGGCCAGCCGCTGGCCGTTCCAGCCCAAGGATGAACTGGCCGGCAAGGGCGACGGCGACGCTGGCGAGAAAGACCGGGACGAAGCCAAGGGAAAATCCGATGCCGCCAAGCCGGTGAAAATAGATGCCGGAGTCAGCCAGCGGCTGTACGAAGTGCCGCTGGAGCCAGGCAATTACGACAACCTGCAGGCGGACGCCAAACGGCTGTACTTCACCCGCAGCGACACCCCGGAAGCCGAACTCAAACAACTGTTGAGCCTGGCCATAGAAGCGCCGAACCCGACTCCGCCCAAACCGGAAACCTTCAGCGAAGGCATCAAGGAGTTCCGCCTGTCCACCGACCGCAAGCAGCTGCTGCTGGTGAAAGAAGTCAACAAGCAAGCCAGCCTGCTGGTGGTGCCGGCCGCGGCCCAGGCGCCCAAGGAGCTGGACAAGTACACGGTGAACCTGCGCGCATGGTCGCTGCCGCTGGACCCGCGCGCCGAATGGCGTCAGATCTTCAACGACACCTGGCGCATGCACCGCGACAAGGTGCATACCGCCACCATCCAGGCGGTGGACTGGCAAACCGCGCGCCGCCGCTTCGAACCGCTGCTGGACAAGGTGACCAACCGGCAGGAACTGAACGACGTCATCGCCCAGATGATCGCTCAGGTCGGCATCCAGCATAGCCAAGTCGGCATCCGCGACGCCGCCCCCGCCAACAGCGATGTGGATGTCGGCCAATTGGCCGCCGACTTCAGGCGCGCGCCCGGCGGCCTGCGGGTGGGCGCCATCTGGAACGGCGACCCCGAGCTGCTGGAAGAACGCTCGCCGCTGGCGCAACCCGAAGCCGGCATCCGCGTCGGCGACGTCATCCGCGAGATCAACGGCCAGCCGCTGCAGAGCGAATACGCGCTCGCCAGCGCGCTGCGCGGCCAGGTCGGCAAACAGGTGCTGCTCAAGGTCCAGCGGGCGGAGAACACGCCGCGCGACGTCATCGTGCGACCGGTCAACCTGGGCCGCGACCGCGAGCTGCGCTACCTGGGCTGGGAGAACCAGCGCAAGCTGCGGGTGGAGCGGGAGTCGGGCGGCCGCATCGGCTACCTGCACCTGCAGGCGATGGGCAAGGAGGACGCCGCGCGCTGGGCGCGCGAATACTATCCGGTATTCGAGCGCGAAGGCCTGATCCTCGATCTGCGCCACAACAACGGCGGCAATATCGACCAATGGCTATTGGAAAAACTGCTGCGCCGCGTCTGGGTGTGGTGGCAGGACGGCAATCAAACCATCGCCAGCCCGAATCCGCCGCACGCCTTCCGCGGCAAGGTGGTGGCCTTGATAGACGGCGACACCTATTCCGACGGCGAAACCTTCTCCCTGGGGCTGCAGCGCCTGGGCATCGCCACCCTGATAGGAAAACGCACCGCCGGCGCCGGCATGTGGCTGAGCGACAACAACTTGAGCCGCGACAAGGGCATCGCCCGCGCCGCCAGCTCGCCGCAATTCGTGGTGAATGCCGATGGCAGCCGGCGCTGGGTGGTGGAGGGCCGCGGCGTGACGCCGGACATCGAAGTGGATAACCCGCCCTGGGCCAGCTTCCAGGGACAAGACGCCCAACTGGAGGCCGCCATCCGCTACCTGAAGCAAGGCCTGCCGGCGCAGCCGGCCAGCAAACCGCAAGCCCCTGACGGCGGCGCGCAAGGCTCGCATTACCAGGGTTTCTGACACCCGCCCGGCGCGCCGGCCCGCGGCTGGCGCGCTGCCCTTCCCCCACTCCAGACATATGGCGCCGGAGAGCAAACCATGGCCGGCCCAAAACCATAGCGCACATCGGAACAACGCCCGGCGCAGAAACAAGACCGGCAGGCGCCATATTCGGCGTCCTCGACTGGGCGGCGCGGATGGCAGGCCCGATGACCGCCGCGCCAAGCTCAGCGCATCCCGCGCCTGCGGCGGCAAGGCATCGGCGGCCCGATCTTCAATGGAATCGCCAATCGCCATCCAGCTCTGCCGGCTGGTTTGAATAAATCAAAATAAGCGCGCAGCGCTTCAACGGCTGCGGCCGGACCGGGCCGGCGTCCACTGCGGCCACCAGCCCGGTCCGGCGGAATGGGCGAAAGCAACCGCGATGCCCGGCAGCGCCAACAGCTGCCCGTCGGCGCCATACAGCAAGGGCCAGCGCTGGCGCAGCAGAGGAGGCAAGCCGGCCTCGCGCAGCAAGTCCTTCACTTCGCGGCGGCCCGTCCTGGCGGACAACTTCTCCCCGCCCTGACGCAAGCCAAGCCGCAAACCGGCGGCCAGCAAATCATCCGGCAGACCATGCTCGCGCCACTCCCAGCTCAGCTCGCCGCCCCATCGCGGCAACACGAGAGCGGGTCCGCCGCGGCAATCCGGCAACACTTCTGACGCTTGATCGAGCTGGACTTTAGGCCAGGCCTGCAGGGTATCGGCAAAACGCAACACATGGCCGGAGGGCAACGCCAGCTGCGGACAACTGGCAGCCGCGGCCTGTTGCGCCTGCCGCAGAAATTCCTGCAGCGCTCCCGGCTCCGGCGCGGCCCAGCCCAACTCTTGCAGCCATGCCAGCAGCAGCTGCCGCTGGCGCGGGGCCGACAAAGCAGCCACCGCCAGAAAGTCCAGGCCTGCGGCCACGCGGCAGGCCTGCAGATCCACCAAAGCCACTTCCTGCAAGATGGCGGCCGCATCCGCCTGCAAAGCGGCGGCGCGCGCCAGATGCTGCCGGTAATCGGGAATGCCCTGCGCTATCCGCGGCAGGATGTCCCGCCGCAGCAGATTGCGGCGGTAGCGGGTGTCCTGATTGCTTTCGTCCTCTACCCAGCTCAGGCCCTGCCGCCGGACATACTGTTCCAGTTGGAGGCGGGTCAGGCCCAGCAAGGGCCGCCACAGCAGCTTGCCATCGGCCAGTGGGCGCAACGCCGGCATCGCCGCCAGCGCCCTCACCCCGCCGCCCCGCAGCAGTTGCAGCAACACGGTTTCCGCCTGATCGTCCAGATGATGGGCCAGCGCCACCACTTCGGCGGCCGACTCCCGGTACACCGCGTAACGCGCCTCGCGCGCCACCGCTTCCAGGCTGTCGCCGCCGGCCAGCTGCAACGCCACGCGCTCGACGCGCAACGGCACTTGCAGGGCCCCGCACAATCGCCGGCAATGCTCCGCCCAGGCATCGGCGTTCGGACTCAAGCCATGATGGACATGCACCGCGGACAGCCGCAATTGCGGCCGCTGTTCGCGGATGCGGCACAGCAGCGACAATAGCGCCACCGAGTCCAAACCGCCGGAAAGGCCCACCTCAAACGCACATTGGCCGGACAATTCGTCCGGCCAATGCTTGATGAGGCGCCCGATCAGATCAGGCTGCATCTTCCTTGTAGCGGCCATAGCTCATCAGCCGGTCGAAGCGCTGCTTCAGCAGCTCGTCCAGCGGCTTGGACTGAACTTCCTTCAATTCTTCCTGCAGCACGCGCTTCATGGTGGTCATCATCTGCGCGTGCTCGCGGTGGGCGCCGCCCACCGGTTCGTTGACCACCCGGTCGATCAGGCCCAGCGTCTTCAGACGCGGCGCGGTGATGCCCAGCGCCTCGGCCGCCTCGGACGCGCGCTCGGCAGTCTTCCACAAAATGGAGGCGCATCCCTCCGGCGAAATCACCGAATATGTAGCGTATTGCAGCATATTGACCTGATCGCCGACAGCGATCGCCAACGCGCCGCCGGAACCGCCCTCGCCGATCACGGTAACGATGATGGGCACGCGCAGGCGGGTCATCTCGTACAGATTTCGGCCAATGGCTTCCGACTGGCCGCGCTCTTCCGCGCCGATGCCGGGCCACGCGCCGGTGGTGTCGACGAAAGTCATCACCGGAATGCCGAACTTCTCCGCCAGCTTCATCAGGCGCAATGCCTTGCGATAGCCTTCCGGGTGCGGCATGCCGAAATTTCGGCGAATTTTTTCCTTGGTATCGCGGCCCTTCTGCTGGCCTATCACCATGACGGACTGGCCATTGAAGCGGGCCAGTCCGCCCACGATGGCGGCATCGTCAGCAAAGGCGCGATCGCCGTGCAGTTCTTCAAAATCGGTAAAAATGGCCTGGATATAGTCCAGGGTATAAGGACGCTGCGGGTGGCGGGCCACCATCGCGATCTGCGACGGGGTCAGCTTGGCGTACAGCGCCTTGGTAAGCTCCATGCTCTTCTTCTGCAGGCGAGCGATTTCCTCGGAAATGTCCAGCACCGAGTCGTCTTGAACAAAACGCAGTTCTTCTATTTTGTTCTCAAGCTCGGCGATCGGCTGCTCAAAATCGAGAAAGGTCGGCTTCATTCTTCACATCATCCGGTCAAACCTAATCGCGGCATGATACATGAGGCGCAAAGTCGCCGTCACCCGTTACACCGGCAAAACGGCAGAAAATTGGAGCAATTATTCAAAATGGGCCGGTTTTGGAAAAAAACCCAGCCAAGACACTTGCGCGAGCTTAAACCCTGTGCTTTAATTCGCCTCCTCGCCGAAACACACACGGCGAAACGAATTCAGGGCGTTTAGCTCAGTTGGTAGAGCGTCTGCCTTACAAGCAGAATGTCGGCGGTTCGACTCCGTCAACGCCCACCAGTTTGCGGTTGGAGTGGTAGTTCAGTTGGTTAGAATACCGGCCTGTCACGCCGGGGGTCGCGGGTTCGAGTCCCGTCCACTCCGCCAACAGTTACAAGTGATGTACACGTTTTCGGGCGTTTAGCTCAGTTGGTAGAGCGTCTGCCTTACAAGCAGAATGTCGGCGGTTCGACTCCGTCAACGCCCACCAGTTTGCGGTTGGAGTGGTAGTTCAGTTGGTTAGAATACCGGCCTGTCACGCCGGGGGTCGCGGGTTCGAGTCCCGTCCACTCCGCCAACAGTTACAAGTGATGTACACGTTTTCGGGCGTTTAGCTCAGTTGGTAGAGCGTCTGCCTTACAAGCAGAATGTCGGCGGTTCGACTCCGTCAACGCCCACCAGTTTGCGGTTGGAGTGGTAGTTCAGTTGGTTAGAATACCGGCCTGTCACGCCGGGGGTCGCGGGTTCGAGTCCCGTCCACTCCGCCAACAGTTACAAGTGATGTACACGTTTTCGGGCGTTTAGCTCAGTTGGTAGAGCGTCTGCCTTACAAGCAGAATGTCGGCGGTTCGACTCCGTCAACGCCCACCAGGTTTACGGTTGGAGTGGTAGTTCAGTTGGTTAGAATACCGGCCTGTCACGCCGGGGGTCGCGGGTTCGAGTCCCGTCCACTCCGCCAACAGTTACAAGTGATGTACACGTTTTCGGGCGTTTAGCTCAGTTGGTAGAGCGTCTGCCTTACAAGCAGAATGTCGGCGGTTCGACTCCGTCAACGCCCACCAGGTTTACGGTTGGAGTGGTAGTTCAGTTGGTTAGAATACCGGCCTGTCACGCCGGGGGTCGCGGGTTCGAGTCCCGTCCACTCCGCCAACAGTTACAAGTGATGTACACGTTTTCGGGCGTTTAGCTCAGTTGGTAGAGCGTCTGCCTTACAAGCAGAATGTCGGCGGTTCGACTCCGTCAACGCCCACCAGGTTTACGGTTGGAGTGGTAGTTCAGTTGGTTAGAATACCGGCCTGTCACGCCGGGGGTCGCGGGTTCGAGTCCCGTCCACTCCGCCAAAAATAAGAAAAGCAGCCTACGGGCTGCTTTTTTGCGTTTCCACCAACGAGTACCGCTTTTCGCCCTCCCCCCCTGCCGCGAAAATAATTCCATAGGCATGGAAAGTCGGGTTGCCAAACCTCTCCGCGGCGGTAATACTGTCTGACTTTACACATTTAACATCAAGAGATTACATGACAAGCAAGGCAATCCTGCTGGCGCTCTGCCTGCCCTGTACCACCGCCATCGCCAGCACGACCGCCGACACCGCCATCTGGCAGTACCGGGTGCAAGCCGGCGATACGCTCTGGTCGCTGGCATCCCAACACCTGCTCTCCCCCAGCTACGTTCCCATGCTGCAGGCGCAGAACCACATCGCCAATCCCTACAAGCTGCCGCCAGGCAGCGTGCTCAACATCCCCTACGCCTGGGTCAAGCAGGATGTCGCCGATGCGGTGCTGGACGATATGTCCGGCAAGGTCGGCGCACAGGGACGCAACGGCGCCACCCTGAACCTGGTGCGCGGCCAGCACTATCCCAGCGGCACCCGTTTTTCCACCGGCAGCGACGCGATGCTGCGGCTGAAATTCCAGGACGGCTCCACCCTGGTGCTCAACGCCAACACCACGCTGACGCTGGAAAACCAAGCCTATTACCCCAGCACCGGCGCCATTCAGTCGCAGAGTCAGCTGGACCAGGGCAGCACCGGCAGCTCGGTGATACCGAATCTGCTGATGCCCAGCCGCTACCGCATCCAGACGCCGTCCGCCGTCACCACCGTGCGCGGCACCGAATTTCGCGTGCGCAGCGAAAGCCGCGAAGACACCGCCGCCGAAGTGCTGCGCGGCAAGGTGAATGTCCTCGGCCAGCAAGGCGAAGTCGACGTGCCCGCCGGCTTCGGCAGCCGCGGCACATCCGGCAACGGCCAACCGGTCGCCCTGCCCGTCGCCCCGGCGCTGAACGGCTTGCCGCAAAGCTCGGAATTCAACCCTCCGCCGCTGCGCTGGCAGGCGGCGGCCGGAGAAACCGGCTATCACCTATCCATCAATCAAAGCTCCAGCAGCCAGGCCTTGCTGCTGGAGCGCGACAGCGCATCCGCCGCTTTCTTCCCGCCGCTTGCGCAAAACGGCAAGTATCGCCTGACCGCGCGCGCCATCAATGCCGCCGGCCTGCAAGGCTTCGACAGCCAGCGCGAATTCACCTTGCGCGCCCACCCGCTGCCGCCCTTGCTGGTCGCCAGCCTCGGGCCGCAGCAACAACGCGGCCAATCGTTCACGCTGCGCAGCAGCGCCGACGCCAGCCATCCGGCCTGGCTGCAGGTGGCGCGGGATCCCGGCTTTCAGCAATTGCTGTTCGACGGCCGCGTCGCCCAACCCAGCCTGACGCTGAAACTGCCGGCCCAGGGCGCCTGGCACTGGCGCGCGGCCTCCATCGCCGACGACGGCGCGCTCGGCCCCTACAGCGATGCCCAGACCCTGGTGGTGACGGGCTGGCTGGTTCTGCCCGACATCCGGCCCGACGCGCTCGCCACCCGGCGCTACCCGCTGCCCGACGCCCGCTACACGCTATCATTGCGCCGCGCGGGCCAGGCCGGAGCGCCGCTGCTGCAACTCACTTCGGACCAGCCGCTCTGGCCGTTGCGCGACTTGCCGCGCGGCCGTTTTGCCGTCACCATCCACATTGACGACAACAATGGCTACCATGCCGAAGAGCAATACCCATCGCTCGACCTGCCGTGAAGCCGGCGCCTGCCAAGGCCATCCGGCTGCAGCCATGCCCGCGCGCCGAGCACGGGTCCGATCCGGAAAAGATGAATGCACGCCCCCACCCTTCCCAGGCTAGCCCGGCTGGCGCCGCTGCTGCTGGCCATTCTGGGTTTGCTGCTGATAGGCAGCCAGTTGCTGAACCGGCTGGACTTCTGGCTGTACGACGGCCTCATCCGCAGCCAGCTCAAACATGACGACCACAGCGGCATCACCGTCATCGCCATCGATGAAAAAAGCCTGGCCGAACTGGGCCGCTGGCCCTGGCCGCGCGCCTACCATGCCCAGTTGCTGGACAAGCTGCTGCATGCCCGCGCGATTGGACTGGACATCGCCATCGTCGAACCCTCGACCCAGCCCGAAGCCGACCAGCACCTGGCCGACGCCATCCGCCGCAACGGCAAGGTCATCGGTCCGGTTTTTCCGGAGATGCAGGGCCACCGGCTGGTGGAAACCCGGCCGCTGCCGCTGCTGGCCAGCGCCATGGCCGGCCTGGGCCATACCGACTACGAGCAGGACGAAGACGGAATCATACGGCGCGCCTATCTGCAGGCCGGCCTGGGCAGCCCGCGCCATCCCAGCTTTGCCGGCGCGGTCAGCCAACTGGCCCGCGGCATTCGGCCGGCTCCGGCTCCGGCTCCGCCGCCGCCTGCGCTCTCCGGCCTTGCCTGGTACCGCGCGCAGGCGGTGATGGTGCCGTTCAGCAACGGCGCGCGCCCCTACCAGACGGTTTCCTATTCGGACGCGCTCAACCGGCTGCCCGCGGACAGTTTCGCCAACCGCATCGTATTGATCGGCGCCACCGCCACCGGGCTGGGCGACAGCCACCTGACGCCGCTGTCGGCCAACAACCGCGGCCTGTCCGGCGTGGAGATCAACGCCTTCATGCTGCACGGCCTGATGGAGCATCCGCCGGTCACGCCGCTGGATCCTGGCTGGAAAGCCCTGCTGAGCGCGTTGATCCTGCTGCTGGCCGACTGGCGGCTGGCGCGGCAAAGTTCGCCGCGCCGCCTGCTGGCCAGCTACGCGCTGGCGGCGCTGGCCATCCTGTGCGGTTCCGCCATGGCGCTGTATCTGGGGCGGATCTGGCTGGGAGGCAGCGTAGCCGCGCTGCTGCTGCTGCTAGCCGGCATCCTGCGCTTCGTCGCCAGCCTGTCGCGGCTGCATACGCTGGCGATGACCGACAGCCTGACCGGCTTGCACAACCGCCGCCACTTCGACGCGACCTTCGCCGCGGCGCTGGCGGAACACCAGCGCCGCAACTGGCCGCTGGCGCTGCTGATCGTCGACCTGGACAACTTCAAGGGTTACAACGATCACTACGGCCATTACGCCGGCGACGAAGTGCTGCAACAAACCGCCCGCGCGCTGCGCAAATGCTTCCGCCGCAACGACGAGACGGTGGCGCGGCTGGGCGGCGAGGAGTTCGGCATCCTGCTGGAACGCCGCCAGCCGGAACAGGCGCTTGCCGCCGCGGAGCGCTTCTGCCGCCATCTGGAAGGCCTCGCCATGCCGCATGCCGCCAGCCCGCAGGGAACGGTCACCTGCAGCATAGGCCTGACCGCGCGCCATCCGGCCGAGGACACCACTCGCAGCCTGTTTGAAGACGCCGACCAAGCGCTGTACCTGGCCAAGGGCGAAGGCCGCAACCGGGTGCGCCTGGCCCGCCCGGACCAAGCCGCCGCGCAAGCCTCCCCGCCCTGACGGCCGCTCAGCGGCGCCCATAAGGAAAATGCCGCCCAAACGGGCGGCATCGAAACGGCAATCGCGCAGCGCTCAGCGGCGGCGCCACACCAGGCGCAGCGTCCAGACGATGACGCCGACGAAAAACACCGCCACCCAGAACGGCATGCTCATGCCCAGGAAGGTACCCTGTATCGTGGCGCATTCACCGCTGCCTTTGAGCACCTTGGACAATACCTGCCACAAGGGGAAGGACTCCATCAGGAATTCCAGCCCAGGCCCGCATTGCGGCACCTGGTCCGCCGGCAGGCTCTGCAGCCACAGCTGGCGCAACGACACGCCGCTGCCGGCCAACGCCGCCAGCACCACCAGCCCGCCCCACACCTTGGCGCCGGCGCGCCGCGGATTATGCAAAGCCGCCAGCAAGGCCAGCGTGCCCGCCGCCATCACGCCGATGCGCTGCAGGATGCACAGTGGGCACGGCTCCTCCCCCAACTGATATTGCGCATACAGGGCAAACGCCATCGCGCCGGCGCAGGCCGCCGCCACCAGCAGAAAGCCCTGCCTGTTCGTCATATTCAAACCCATCCCCTCAGCCTTTCCTTGTATGTCTACCGCGTTAACGCAGTGTAAACGGAAAAGCTGAGATTTTGACAGCCTCGCAAAGTTCCGCGCGGCTAAAGTTCCAGAAACTGGCTGATCGCCTCTTTCTGCTGCAGGGTATCGCGGTAGCCCAGCGCGATCAGCTCGCGGCAGTAGCCCGGCTCGAACAACAGGTAGGTGGCCAGCGCCGTGCCACGCTGGCGGGTGGCGCCGGTGCCTTTCATGATGAAGCGCAGGATGGGTGGAAACAGGTGGGTATGGCGGTAGACGATGCCCTCCAGCGACTTGCTGGGATTGAGCTGGAATATCTCCACTCGTTTCAGCTGGGTCTGGCTAGCCAGCGCCTCGTTGCTTTGCAACAGGGAAACCGTGTGGTTGACCCGCGTCAGCCGTTCCATGTCCACCGCCATGCTGTCGATGAACACGCTGTTGAGCAGGTGGCCGAAAATCTGCGCCGGCATCGGATACGCGCCGCTGTTGCGCCGCTCGATGATGTCCGGCCGCTGGCTGGCCAGCCCCACCACGAACAGCTTCTCCGCCCCCAGATGCAGGGCCGGCGACAACGGCGACAACTGCCGCACCGCGCCATCGCAATAAAACTTCTCGCCTATCCGCACCGAAGGGAAGATCAACGGGATGGCGGCGGTAGCCATCAGGTGGTCCAGCCCTATCCTCTCGCGTATGCCCAGCCGCTGGTAGCGCGTCCACTCCTCCAGCGTTTCCAGCCCCTGGAAAAACGTCACCGACATGCCGGTGGTGTAACAGGATGCGGTCAGCGCCAGCGCCTGCAGGCAGCCGTTGTCGATTGAATGCTCGATGCCGCCGAACTGCATGGTGCGGGCCAGCATCTCCCGCAGTGGGGCATTGTCGAGGAAGCTTTGCGGATTGGGCCAGGCATGGCCGGCGCTCATCAGCGAAATGCCGAAATGCAGGAAGGTCTTGAAGAAATAGCCGGCGCTGGCATCGTACACATCCTGGATGTGCAGCTGCTTCCACACCTTGGCCAGCGTGGCCACGGCGAGCTGGTAGTTGGCGGCGCCGGAAGCCAGCGCCACCGCGTTGATGGCGCCGGCCGAAGTGCCGCAGATGATGGGGAAGGGATTCTTGGCCGGATCAGGCAGCAGCTTGGAGATGCCCAGCAGGACACCCACCTGGTAAGCCGCGCGAGCGCCCCCTCCCGACAATACCAAACCGATTCTGCTCGGCCTGTGCATGACAGCCTCTTTCCGCGCGTCTTATTTGTTCTATTAGAGATAGTCAAAAACGCAGCGCAGCAGCAAGCCGCACATCGGCAGAATCAGAAACCCCCGGCCTGCAGCAACGCCCACAAATGCGCGGCCACCAGCGCCCGCCACGGCGAAAAGTCCTGCAGCCAGCGCTGCGCCTGCGGCTGCGACACCTTGTCCGGCAGACCCAGCGTCATCTGCATCGCCCGCCGCACCGCCACATCGCCATGCAATGAGCCATCCAGCCAGCCATAACCGCGCAGCAAGGCGTAGCTGACCGTCCACGGCCCGATTCCCGGCACCGCGAGCAAGCGCTCGGATATCTCCTCAACCGGCACGCCATCCAGCCAGGCATCCAGCGGCAGCGCGCCCGCCGCCGCATCCCGGCTCAAGGCCAGGATGGCGCGGCTCTTGGCGTGGGAAAAGCCGGCCTGTCCCAGTTGGTCGGCGTCCAGTCCGGCCAGCCGCGCGGCGTCCGGGTGGCACAGCAGGCCGGAGGAATGGCGGCAATCGCATAATTGCAGCATGCGCCGGCGTATGCTCACCGCCGCCTGCACGCTGATCTGCTGGCCGGTGATCGCCCATGCCAGCGCCTCGAACGGAAAGGCCGTCTGCGGCACCCGCAAGCCCGGCCGCGCGGCGATCAGCCGGCCCAGTTGCGGGTGCGCGCCATACTGCCGCTCAAACGCCTCCACCGGCTGGTCCAGGCCCAGCATGCGCCGGCCCAGGCTGGCCAGCCGCCCGGCGTCGTCCGCCGCGGCAGCGCCGTCGATGGCCAGCGACAGCCGAGCCGCCCCTGGCTGGAAGCGCAGTTCGAGACAGGACGGCAAGCCCCGCCACAGCAGCCCCTTCTTCAGGCCGTGATCGTCCACCTGTTCGGCCAGCCGCTCGCCGTCGCGGCGGTGGAAGGCCAGAATATCTTCCGGACGGAAGTTCTCCGGCAGAGGAATGTCACAGCGGGAAACGGACATCAGCGCGCCTTGCGGAAAGTGAGATTGACGCGGCGTTCGCCCAACAGCGGGTGGATACCGGGCTTGACCGGCTGCACGCCGTGGAAACGCATGCGGTCCTCCGCCCCCCATACCAGCACGTCGCCATGATGCAGCGCAATCTTCAACGCGCGGTCGGCGCGGCGCAGGCCGCCCAGCAAAAACACCGCCGGCAGGCCCAATGACACCGACACGATGGGCGCTGCGAAATCGCGCTCGTCCTTGTCCTGGTGCAGGCCCATGCGGGCGCCGGGCAGGTAGCAGTTGATCAGGCAGGCATCGGGCAGGAAGCCGGGAAATCCGGCAGCCGCGGCGGCGCCCTGCGCCAATTGCCGGAACCGCTCCGGCATGCGCGGCCAGGGCTGGCCGTTTTGCGGATCCGCTGCGGCATAGCGGTAACCATGGCGGTCGGACACCCAGCCCCAGTCGCCACAGCTACTGGTCTGCACCGACATGTTCTGGCCGCCGGGCGTCGCCATGCCGCGCAGCGGCGCCAGGCGGATGATTTCGCCAATTGCGGCGCACAAATCGGCATCCTGCGCACAGGCCCAGCCATGCAGCAAAACAGTGCCGGGTGCCAGCCGCTCCACCCAAGCGCCGTCGTCCGGCGCGAACAGGTCGCCGCTCACTCCTCGCCAGCCACCATCATGCTGCCGATCAGCACCGAGCCCATGCGGCGGCCGCCGCGGTCCAGCACGTCGGTGCCGATCGCCTCGATGCGCTGGAACATCTCGCCCAGGTGGCCGGCAATGGTGATTTCCTCCACCGGGTAGGCGATCACGCCGTTCTCCACCCAGAAGCCGGCTGCGCCGCGCGAATAGTCGCCGGTAACGGTGTTGACGCCCTGACCCAGCAGCTCGGTCACCAGCAGGCCGCTACCCATCTGCGACAGCAACTCCTGGAAGCTTTCGCCAGTGGAGTGGACGATCAGGTTGTGGGCGCCGCCGGCGTTGCCGGTGGTCTGCATTCCCAATTTGCGCGCCGAATAGCTGGAGAGCAGATAACCCTGCAGCACGCCCTCGTCCACCAATCGGCGCGACTGCGTCGCCACGCCTTCATTGTCGAACGAACTGCTGGCCAGGCCGCGCAGCAGGAACGGGTCTTCGTCAATCACCACCTGCTTCGACATCACCGGCTTGCCGAGGGAGTCCAGCAGGAAGGACGATTTGCGGTACAGGCTGCCGCCGCTGATGGCGGCGGTCAGGTGGCCGATCAGCGACATCGCCACCGGCGCCTCGAACAGCACCGGATACTGGCCGGTCTTCACCCGGCGGCCGCCCAGGCGGCGCACCGCGCGCTCGCCAGCGATGCGGCCGATCTCCTCCACCGGCGCCAGATCGTCGCGGTGGCGGGCGGAGGAGTACCAATAGTCGCGCTGCATCACGCCGCCCTCTTCGGCCACCACCGCCGCCGACAGGCTGTGGCGGCTGCTGGCAAAACCGCCGCGGAAGCCATGGCTGTTGGCGTAGACGAACTGGCTGGCCTGCACCGACACGCTGGCGCCTTCTGAGTTGCTGATGCGCGCGTCCACCGCGCGGGCGCTGTCCTCGCAGCGGCGCGCCAGCTCTATCGCCTGCTCCACCGGCAGCTGCCATGGATGGAACAGGTCCAGATCGGACAAATCGTCCGCCAGCAGCTGCGGATCGGCCAGGCCGGAGCAATCGTCCTTCGCCGTGTAGCGGGCGATGTCCAGCGCCGCGCGCACGGTGTCGGCCAGCGCCTGTTCGGAAAAGTCGGAGGTGTTGGCGTGGCCCTTTTTCTGTCCCAGATAAACGGTGACGCTGACACCTTTATCCTGGTTGTATTCTATGGTCTCCACTTCGGCCAGACGCACGCTGACCGACTGGCCGACGCCTTCGGAAACATCGGCTTCTGCGGCGCTGGCGCCATGCTGGCGCGCCAGTTCGAGAACGCGGGCGGCAATGCCGTTCAGCGTGTCGGAACTGAAACTGAATGTCTTATCTGCCATAGTATCTTTCGGAATGGTGGAAACGGCCCGCAGCCTTTTCCGGTATCATACCAGCCTTGAAAACCGAGTGAGACCTAGCAACAATGAGCGACTACCAGAACGACGGCCAGGATGACGGCTTTGTCAGCAAATCCCAGCGCAAGCGCGATATGGACGCGCTGCAGGATCTGGGTAGCGAACTGGTCGAGCTGTCCAAGGATACGCTGAAGAAAATGGCGCTGCCGGAGGATTTGCTCTCCGCGCTGCTGGAGCACAAGCGCCTGACCGCCCATGGCGCCATCCGCCGCCAGCTGCAATACATCGGCAAGCTGATGCGCAATGTCGATCCCGAACCGATCCAGCAATACCTGCAGATCCTCAAGGGCGAATCGTCCGAACACATCTCCTGGCAAAAACTGCTGGAGCGCTGGCGCGACAAGCTGATGGCCGACGACGCCAACCAGCCGCTGTTCCTGCAAAGCTTTCCCGAGACCGACCCCAAGCAGCTGCATTCGCTGGTGCGCCAGTCGCGCAAGGAAAAGCAGGATAACAAGCCGCCCAAGTCCTACCGCCAGTTGTACCAGCTGATCAAGGAACAGATCCCCGAGCCGGGCAAGCCGCGCATCTGGCAAAAGGACGAGGAAAAGGACGACGAGTGATGCTAAAGATAGGCCTGGTTTCCATTTCCGACCGCGCAAGCCAGGGCGTCTACCAGGACAAGGGCCTGCCGGCCCTGCAGGACTGGCTGGCGCGCGCGCTGGCCACGCCGTTTGAAACCGTCTGCCGGCTGATACCCGACGAGCAGCCCGGCATCGAAGCCGCGCTCAAGGCGCTGGTGGACGACGAAGGCTGCCAGTTGGTGCTCACCACCGGCGGCACCGGCCCGGCGCCGCGCGACGTCACGCCGGACGCCACGCTGGCGGTGGCCGACCGCGAAATGCCCGGCTTCGGCGAACAAATGCGCCAGATCAGCCTGAAGTTCGTGCCCACCGCCATCCTGTCGCGCCAGACAGGGGTGATCCGCAAGCAGAGCCTGATCCTCAACCTGCCCGGCCAGCCCAAGGCGATCCAGGAAACGCTGGAAGGCCTGCGCCGCCAGGACGGCAGCGTGGAGGTGCCCGGCATCTTCGCCGCCGTGCCCTACTGCCTGGACCTGATCGGCGCGCCCTGGATCGAAACCCATGAAGCGGTGGTGAAGGCCTTCCGCCCCAAATCCGCCGTCAAGCCGGCGCCATGAGCTATCACGCCCCACGCTGGCTGCGCGGCGGCCATGCCCAGACCATCTGGCCGGCGCTGGCGGTGAAGGTGGAGCCGCCGCGCTACCGGCGCGAGCTGTGGGACACGCCGGACGGCGGCCGCATCGCGCTGGATTTCGTCGACGGCGAAGCCGGCGCGCCGCTGGTGGTGTTGTTCCACGGCCTGGAAGGCAGCAGCGCCAGCCATTACGCCAAGGCGCTGATGCAAGCAGTGGCCAAGCGCGGCTGGCACGGCGTGGTGTCGCATTTCCGCGGCTGCGGCGGCGTGGACAATGCCTTGCCGCGCGGCTATCACGCCGGCGACGCTGCCGAAGTGCGCTGGATACTGCAACGGCTGGCGCTAAGCTTTGCCCAGCTGGCCGCGGTGGGCGTTTCGCTGGGCGGCAGCATGCTGCTCAACTACTTGGCCGAAGAAGGCGACGCCGCGCTGCCCTGCGCCGCCGCCGCCGTCTCCGCCCCGCTGGACTTAGTGGCCGCCAGCAGCCGGCTGGACCAGGGCCTGGGCAAGCTGCTTTACACCCGCATGTTCATGGACACCCTCAAGCCCAAGGCGATGGCCTCGCTGCAGCGCCATCCCGGCCTGTTCGATGCCGGCCAGCTGCGCCGCGCCCGCACCTTCATCGAATTCGACAACCTGATCACCGCGCCGCTGCACGGCTTCGGCACCGCGCTCAACTACTGGCAGCAGGCCAGCAGCAAGCCCAGGCTACGCCAGATCACCCGCCCTACCCTGCTGCTCAACGCCCGCAACGATCCCTTCCTGCCGGAAAGCGCGCTGCCGGCGGCGGAACAGGTGGCCGACTGCGTCACCCTGGACTTTCCGCGGGACGGCGGCCACGTCGGCTTCGCCACCGGCCCCTTCCCCGGCCGGATAGACTGGCTGCCGCAGCGGATACTAGGCTTCATCGGCCCGCATCTGAAAACATGACCGCCGGCCACCCATGTCAATGACATTGACAATCCGGCGGCGATGGCGGCAAGGTTGGGCCTGCCCCCCCCAAGAGGCCATCATGACCAAATCATCTCCGGAAACGCAACGCAGCCGCACCTTCAGCTGGCAGGACCCGCACATTGGCGCCGACGCCGCCAGAGGCCTCAGCGGCCTGGACTATCTGCTCGCCATGCAGGAGCAACGGATACCGCCGCCGCCGGTGATGGAAATGATGGGCTTCGAATTTGTGCGCGCCACGCCCGGCGCGGTGGAGTTCGCCTTCCTGCCGCACGAATCGCACTACAACCCCATCGGCACCGTGCATGGGGGCGTGATCAGCACGCTGCTGGATTCGGCGATGGGCTGCAGCGTGCAATCGCTGCTACCGCTGGGCAAGGGCTACACTACGCTGGAATTAAAGGTGAATTTCGTCCGCGCGGTTACGCTCGCAAGCGGCCGGATGCGCTGCCACGGCACCATCATCCATTCCGGCGGCCGCATGGCCACCGCCGAAGGCAAGCTGCTTGACGAAAGCGGCAAGCTATACGCGCACACCACCACCACCTGCATGATTTTCGACGCGCCAGCGCGCTGACATCCCCTAGAAAAAGGAGCCATCCTATGCGCCGACTGCTGCTGGGAATCTGCATCGTTCTGCTGGCAGGCTGCACCTCGATGGCTACTCGGCTGAACGGCTCGCTGACGCCGCCGCCGGGCCAGGCCTACGCCATCCTGTCCCTCACCGGCAAAGCCTTCAACCCGGACAGCGCCAGCGTCGGCCTGAGCGTCCGCGACCAGCAAGGCCGCGTAGTCGCGGAGGACATCGCCAGCCTGATCACCGACACGGTGTTCGGCGAGGAAGGCATGTCGCCGGTGGAGGGCAAGCTGGTGCTGCTCACCCTGCCGCCGGGCGATTACACGCTGGCCGGCGTCTGGGGCCACTGGGCAGAGGACGGCGTCTTCGGCTCCGATCTGAAAATCAGGCAGTTCAAGCTGAACGCGCCCTTCCATCTGAATGCCGGGGAAACCGTCTACCTGGGCCAGGTGCAGCTGGAAATGTCCTTTCTGCCCGAGGTCAAGCTGAGCGACGAGCGCAAACGCGACTTCGGCCACATGCGCCGGGTATGGAAGATACCGGACCTGAGCCAGGTGGCGGCGCGGCCGCTGGCCGAACCGGGCAAGTAGGCATCGTTCAGGGCTTGTACCACAGCTTGTACAGATACGCCGGCTTGGTGGCCGCGCTGGCCGCCGCCACTGGCTCCAGCACCTGGTAGGCCGGCTGGCGGCTGTCGCGCAGCAGCGGGTCGGCGTAGGGCGGGCCATCCAGCTTGCGCAGCGCCGCCACCCTGGGAGTATTGGCCTTGTCGCCGCGGTGGGTGACGATGGCCACTTCATTGCTCGCCAGCAGCACGAAGCTGCCAGGCGGATAAATGCCCAACTCCTTCACCAACAGCGACACATGCTGCGGCGGAAACACGCCCAGCTCGCCGCGGAACAGGCTACCCAGCACCAGGGCCGGCAGCTGCGGCTGCGGCTGGTGCACGCAGCCGCACACCAGATCCACCATCTGCAGCAGGATGGCGTCCGGTTCGATCTCCTGGCCCGCCAAGCCTTGTGGATACCCGTCGCCGTCCAGCTGCTCGTGGTGCTGCTGCACCAGCAGGTGCCAACACTCATCCACCACCCCTGCCTCGCGCAGCATGGCCGACCCCAGCGCGGGATGGGCGAACATCAATTCCTGCTGCTCGGCGCTCATCGGCTCCATCTGCCTGGCAAGTTGGTTGAGCAGGCCGGTAATGGCCAGATTCATGCTGAGCGCGGCGCACAACATCGGGCGCAGCTCCGCGTCGGACAGGCCCAGGCGCCGGCCCAGGACCACCAGTATCGCCGCCACGTGCACGCTCTGCGCGCTGCCTATGTCCTGGTAAGGCAGCAGGAACACACTGGCCAGGACGCCGTCCGGATGGCGCCGGCTGATGTTCAGCAGCCCCTCCGCCATGTCCAGCAGGCTGCCGGCCAGATCGCGCACCGCCAGGCCATGCTGCAGCACCCCCTCGGCCCGGCGCAGCAGGAAAGCCATCTCCTGCAAGGGATTCGCGCTGTTGCGCAGCTGCTCGGCCTCTTTCTCCCGCATTGCAACGCGTTCCAGCCGCTCGCGCTCCAGCCTGGCCTCGACCTCATCGCTTTCGCCATGGCCCAGCCTGGCAAGGCGGTCGCGCTGCTCCTCGGTCAGCACGTAATAGCCACGCTTCAGCAGCAGCACGCCATTCTTGGCGTACACGTCCACTGGCGTCTGCTGGCCCGCACGCAAAAAGTTGCGTGGAAGTTTTACCTTTGGAGACGAATCCGTCATATTCCACTTGCTAAGGTTGCGCCGGTGGAATACCGGCGGGAGCTTTCAATATTGCTTATCGCAGCCAATAGCGCCTTATTCAAGCTTTGCGCGCGGCATCCCATCGCGATCCGGCTGCGCCCCCATCAGGAGAACCAACACATGAGCGACAAGGACCACGCCCTCCCCCGCCGCAGCTTCCTGGCCGGCGCCGGCACCCTGGGCTTCGCGCTGGCGGTGCAGCCCATCGCCGCCAGCACCATCATGACCGACAGCCAGTCGCTGCAGACCGGCGTCCCGGCGATCGATACCGGCAGCGGAACGATGGCCGGCTATTACGCCCGGCCGGCGCAGACCGGCGGCCCGCTGCCGCTGGTGATCGTGATTCAGGAAATCTTCGGCGTGCACGAGCACATCAAGGACTTGTGTCGCCGGCTCGCCAAGCATGGCTACCTTGCCGTGGCGCCGGAATTGTACTTCCGCCACGGCAATCCGGCGCAGGCGCCTGACACCGACACCCTGCTGCGCGACATCGTCGCCAAGGTGCCGGACGGCGAAGTGCAGAGCGACCTGGACGCCACCTGGCGCTGGGCCGGCACGCACGGCGCCGATCTGCAGCGCGCCGCCGTCACCGGCTTTTGCTGGGGCGGGCGCCAGAGCTGGCTGTACGCCGCGCGCAACCCGGCGCTGAAGGCCGCCGCAGCCTGGTACGGCAAGCTGGAGGGACCGGTCACCGACAACATGCCGCGCCATCCCTTGGACATAGTGGCGGATCTGAAAGTGCCGGTGCTGGGCCTGTACGGCGCCCAGGACCAGAGCATTCCGGTTGCCTCGGTGGAGAAGATGCGCGCCGCGCTGAAGCTGGCTGGCAAGGACAGCGACATCGTGATCTACCCGGATGCCGGCCACGGCTTCAACGCCGACTACCGCCCCGGCTACAATCCGAAAGACGCTCAGGACGGTTGGCAGAAAATGCTGGACTGGTTCGCCCGCCACGGCGCGCGCTGAGCGGCGCCGATCAGCGTCCGCCCACAGCATGGCGCACTTCCAGCCGGGCACGGATCACCTGATTGAACAACTGCAGCCATGCGGGGTCGAACTGCCTCTCCGAGGCATTGAGCTCGGCCACCGCCCGCAGCATGGAGCGGCGCTGGCCCTGCAGCGCGTGTTTAAGCATCACCGACTCGAACGCGTCCACCAGGGCCAACAGGCGGGCACCCTCGCAGATGTCGCCGCCGGACAGGCCATTGGGATAACCCTTGCCATCCGGCGTCTCGTGGTGCTGGCGCACCATCTTGGCGGCGTCCTCCCAACCCGGCATCCGCTCGAGCAAACCCGCAGCCCAGCCCGGGTGGGCCGACATCTGCTGCCGCTCCTCATCGCTCATGCGGCCCACTTTCAGCCACAGCGCCTCCGGCAACAGCATCATGCCGATATCGTGCATGTACACCGCCGCCGCCAGCTGCTCCATGTTCAGGGGCTGGCTGGACAGGTTGTTGGCTTCCAGCGCCAGCGCCAGGTTGCGCTCGGTACGGCCCGAGAACGGCGGTAGCCGCTGCTCCAGCTGCAAGGCCAGGGTGCGGAAAAACTGCAGATCGGCCAGACGTCGCTCGGAACGGCTGCCGGTCATCGCCACTTCGCCGCTGTCCGACGCGCCTCCCGCCGTACCCATCATATTGGCCACCAGCTTGGCGCAGGCCTGCGGCACTTCCGTCACGCCCAGCACCGGCAACTTCTCCAGCACCGCCAGGATGGTGGGCAGATGCAGATCGTCCAGCGATTCGCCGTGGGCCACCGCGTCCAGCGCCAGCACCAGCCGGTCCAGCACCAGCATCAGCATGTCGCCTATCACCTCCAGATAAGGCAGCTCGCCCTGCCTCACCCGGCCGAGCAGGCTTTCCAGCGCATGCAGGTAGGGTTCGATGAAGTACACTTGGCACAGGCTGGCATCACCCTTGATGCTGTGCAGGATGCGGAACAATTGGGCGATCCGTTCTTCATTGTCGTCGCCATCGCTCATCCTCCACACCAGTTGCTCCAGCTGCGGCGCATAATCCGACACCGCGTCGCGGAAGTCCTGGAAACCCATCGGATCGACAATTTCAGGCACCACCGATTGCTTGGCCATCATGGCTCCCCCACCCGCTCTTGATTTATTCAGTATATGCAACTCACGCCGCGCCGCACGCTCGGCGCAGCCCGGCCAAGAAAATGTAAACGTCTGCGTACAACATATTAAATATTCGTAAAAACAGGCGATTCCTGAAGAAAATGCTTGCCATGGGCGGCAACAAGAGGCACTATCCCACCCGCAGGATGCTCAAGTTGTGGATGTGTAGTTGTCGTAGTGGCATAGGCCGTACCTCAGTCGCCATTTCCCTTGATCTTCGTGCATTTTATTCAACTGCTCGTTTTGAGGATTTAACAAAATGGCAACTGGTACCGTTAAGTGGTTTAACGACTCCAAAGGTTTTGGCTTCATCACCCCGGACGAAGGCGGCGACGACGTGTTCGCTCACTTCTCCCAGATCAATGCCAAAGGCTTCCGCACCCTGGCTGAAAACCAGCGCGTAAGCTTCGACATCGTCGACGGCCCCAAGGGCAAGCAAGCCTCCAACATCCAGCCGGTGTAATCTCCCTAGCGAGATCATCAGCCTGATGAAAACCCGGATTTAATCCGGGTTTTTTGCGTTTGCGGCCCACTGCCGCGCCATCCGCCACCGGAGCCATCCATGTCCGCCAACCATGAAACCGTGATCGCAGCCACCCGAGAATGGCTGGAGAAAGCCGTGATCGGCCTCAACCTCTGCCCCTTCGCCAAAGCCGTGTACGTGAAGAACCAGGTGCGCATCAAGGTGAGCGAGGCCGCCAATCCCCAGCAACTGGCCGAGGAGCTGGCCGAGGAGCTGCAGCTGCTGGCCCAGGCCGATCCCGAGGAAATCGACACCACGCTGCTGGTGCATCCCAAGACGCTGCAACGCTTCCTCGACTTCAACGACTTCTTCGACATCACCGACGCCATCGTCGGCGAGCTGCAACTGGAAGGCGTGCTGCAAGTGGCCAGCTTCCATCCCAAATTCCAGTTTGAGGGCACCGGCATAAACGATGTCGAGAACTACACCAACCGTTCTCCCTATCCCACGCTGCACCTGATCCGCGAGGAAAGCCTGGACCGCGCGGTGGCGGCCTTCCCCAACGCGGAAGACATCTACGAGCGCAATATCGAAACCGTGCAACAGCTCGGCGTGGCCGGCTGGAAGGCATTGTTCGATCCCAAGGCCGACTGAATCCGCCCGGCCATGCAAAACGGCGCCGTCCCGGGACCGCGCCGTTTTGCCACTCTCATTCGTTTTTCAGCCGGGATAACGCCCCACCTTGTCGGCATAAAAAGCGCGAATGAGCGGCATGTCGCGCTCGACATCGCCGCTGGGCATGAACATCGGCCCAAAGCCGCCTTCCTTTCGGCTGTAGTCCAGATAGGCCAACGCAATCGGCACCCTGGCGCCGTGGGCGATATGATAAAAACCGGTCTTCCACTCCTTCACCGCCCGGCGCGTGCCCTCGGGCGGGATCGCCACCACCAGCCGGCTGCTGCGGCCGTAGACGTCCACCATCTGCTGCACCAGCGAATTGTTCTGATGGCGCGTCACCGGAATGCCGCCCAGCCAGCGCATCACCGGCCCCATCGGCCCCTTGAACAAGGTGTGCTTACCCATCCAGTAGATTTTGGCGCGCGAGGCGAAGCACAAGCCCAGCGTGATGGGGAAGTCCCAGTTGCTGGTATGCGGCGCGCCTATCATCACGTACTTGTCCAGCAGCGGGAACTCGCCCTTCAGCTTCCAGCCGCTGAGCTTGAGCAACAGGATGGACAGCACGCGGAACACGTCGCGGACGATGGGAGTATCGAAAATGGTGAAATGCATGGCAGCCCTGAGCAGCGGCACCGCCCAGCGCGCAAGAACCCGCGTGGCAAGCGCAGCCCCAGCGTCGGAGCAAGCGCCAAACACGTGGAAAAACGCTGAACTGTACTAAATAAAACTATGACGGTAAAGGCAGTATCGACCCGATTCCCGCCTTTGGCCGGCAAATTTCCACGCCGGCTTGCCAAAGCCTAGCCGCAAGCCGGAAAACCGCGCGCCGCGCCGCATAACAATCGGTAACACAGATGCCGGAACTGTAGCGATCACGCTCTGCCAAAGTGCTATATGTCACTCACTTGACGGCAGGACAACATGAACACCACCCTTAGCAAATCCAGCGCCAAACTGGCCGCCACCGCGCTCATCGCCATCAGCCTGCTCTCCGGCTGCGCCAATATGTCCCATCGCCAGCAGAACACCGCCATCGGCGCGGCGGCCGGCGCAGTATTGGGATCGGTGCTGACCGGCGGCGGCACCGTGGGCACACTGGGCGGCGCCGCCATCGGCGGCGTGATCGGCCACCAGACCGGCCGGCATTAAGACCAAGCCCCCGAACAGAGCCAGCGCCCCGCTGGCTCTTTTGTTTTACGGCCTTAGCCCATATCATCGGCAGGGAATATCCAACCTGGGCCACGCCATGAATCCAAGCATGAACTGGGAGCAACTGCTCTCCACCCGCCGCTTCAAGATCATTCAGGGCGAAGTGAAGGAAACCCGCACTCCTGCCACGCTGGAAGGCGGCTCCGGACTGCGCACCGACTTCCATATCGACCACGACCGCGTGGTGTTCTCCAGCGCCTTCCGCCGCCTGGGCCGCAAAACCCAGGTGCACCCGCTGGCCCGCCACGACCACACCCACAACCGCCTCACCCATAGCGTGGAGGTGGCCAGCGTCGGCCGCAGCCTGGGCAACCGCGTCGGCGTGATGCTGGAGCACGACGGCCTGCTGCCGGCCGGCTACACCCCGCACGACATCGGCGCGGTGGTGCAGGTGGCCTGCCTGGCGCACGACATCGGCAACCCGCCGTTTGGCCATACCGGCGAAGACGCCTTGCGCGACTGGTTCCGCGCCGAGCGCAACGCCCACTGGCTGGTCGGCCTGTCCGCGGAAGAAATCCGCGACGTGCAAACCTACGAAGGCAACGCCCACGGCCTGCGCATGCTGGCTTCGCTGGAAATGTACGCCGGAGAAGGCGGCATGCGCCTCACCGCCGCCGCGCTGGGCACCCTGATCAAATATCCGTGGACATCCGACGCGCCGCCGGCCCGCGAACGCGACAAGTTCAACCTCTACCGCACCGAACTGCCCTATTTCGAACGGGTGGCGGACGAACTGGGCCTGCTCCGACACGGTCCGCTGCAATGGAGCCGCCACCCGCTGTCCTACCTGATGGAAGCGGCCGACGACATCTGCTACGCGATACTGGATCTGGAAGACGCGGTGGAGATTGGCATCCTGGACTTCAAGGAGTTCGAGACGCTGTTCTCCAGCTTCTCCGAGCACGAGCGGGTATGGGGCATCCACGACATCCGCCAGAAGTGCGGCACCCTGCGCGGCGTGGCGATAGGCCGCTGCGTCACCGAGGTGGCAGAAAAATTCATGCTGCACCACCGCTCGCTGCTGCACGGCGAATTCCCGGCCAAAGACCTGATCAATATGTGCGACAAATCGGTGCAGGAGGCGCTGTTGCAGGCCAAGGACCTGGCCAGCACCAAGGTGTACCGCCACCGCACCAAGCTGGTGACCGAGCTGGCCTCCTACCCCTGCATCGCCACCATCCTGGACGTGCTGGTGCCGGCGGTGCACGCCACCATCAGCCGCCAGGGCAAGGACCTGACCCCGCGCGAACACCTGGCGATAGGCCTGCTGGACGGCCATATTCAAACAGGCGACAGCCTCTACCAGGCCTATATGAAGGTATTGGACTTCGTCGGCGCGATGACCGACAACTACGCCGCCAACCTGGCGCGCGAACTGTCCGGCGTCGGCATCCTGTAAACATCAACGAAAGGCAAAGATGACTCAGCCCGTCACCCGCTTCTGCCTGGTTCGCCACGGCGAAACCGACTGGAACCGCGAATACCGGCTGCAAGGCCATACCGACATCCCGCTCAACGACACCGGCCTGGAACAGGCCGCCCAGCTGGCCCAAGCCTTTTGGCCCGGCCGCCACCGCTTCGACGCGCTCTACGTCAGCGATCTCACCCGCACCCGCCAGACCGCCGCGCCACTGGCAAACAAGCTTCAGCTCTCCCCCCATTACACACCGCAGCTGCGCGAGCGCCACATGGGCGCGCTGCAGGGCCTCACCTATGCCGAGGCGGCGGAGCGCATCCCGGACATCTACCAGCGCCAGCAGGCGCGCGATCCGGACTACGACCTGGCCGGCGGCGAAAGCCTCAACCGCTTCAGCCGCCGCATTCTGGACGGCTTCGCCAGCATCGCCGCCATGCACCCCGGCCAGAGCGTGCTGGCGGTCACCCATGGCGGCGTGCTGGACATCCTGTACCGCGCCGCCACCGCCAAGCCGCTGCGGGACAAACGCGACTTCCCCATCCCCAACGCCGCGCTGAACTGGCTGGACTACCGGGATGGACAATGGACGCTGCAGCGCTGGGCCGATGAATCGCACCTATCCGGCGCGCTGGACGAAATCCAGTAAGAAAGCCGCGCCGCGCCCGACCAAACCATACGCCAGCCCGACCCGCATCCGGGCCGGAACCGCCGCCAGCGGCGGCAGACATCAAGGGAAAACAGCATGACCATCCAGAAAACCGACCAGCAATGGCGCGAACAGCTCACGCCAGAACAATACCGCGTGGCCCGCCAGGCCGGCACCGAACGGCCATTCAGCGGCGAACACTACCGCCACAACAAGCCCGGCGACTACCACTGTCTCTGCTGCGGCACGCTGCTGTTCCACAGCGACGCCAAGTTCGACGCCGGCTGCGGCTGGCCCAGCTTCTACGCCGAAGCCGCCGGCGCCAACATCCGCCGCATCACCGACACCAGCCACGGCATGGTGCGCGTGGAAGTGCGCTGCTCCCATTGCGACGCCCACCTGGGCCACGTGTTTCCCGACGGACCGGAGCCAACCGGCGAGCGTTATTGCATCAATTCCGTGTGCATGACGTTCAAGGAGGGCGGCAAGGTGTAGGTTTTGTAGGTTTTCAGAGTTATTGAAAACTCTGTGCACATAGTTGAAATTGCACCAACATAGGGCATAACCTTTACTGGTTATGCCCTTGCTTATTTGTCGCCCTATTCTCCGCGCTGTCCACCAACGCGCCGCGCTGAGCCGGCTTCATCTTTTCCAGACGAGAACCGGATCGAAAAAAAGAAATACGCCCCAGCCAGCCGCGCAATGCGGAAGGATTTTCCCTTCATGTAAACACCCGCGCCGACAATGCCCCTGCCAAGCGACCATTCCGCGGAAACGCATGCGCTGCGACAGCTCCTTTTGCAAACAAAGATGTCGCTGTCGAAACGCGCCCCGCGAAATCCATTGGCATTTATTCCGCATTGCTGATTGCCTTCGCCACTGCGCCCGGCCCGTCAGCCCTGATGGAAAATGCCAAAAAAATGGCGATGGGCGTGTTTTTTCAACAACACATCTCTCATGCCGACACGCCCGGACAGACTGGCGGGACGATCATGCCCGCTCGGGACCCGCCAGCATCGGCCGAAACCCCAACAGGGAAGTCGCGATCTGCGCCAGCAACAGCAGACACAGCAACACGGCGGCGTTTTGCCAGTCGCCATCATTCGCCGCGCCGCCCAGAGCCGCTATCATCAGCGTCGCGCCAATATTGCCCATCAGCCAGAAAATGGCTGTCGCCATGCCGGAGCGCCGCCGCCCAGCGATGCAAGCCACCCTCCCAAGCAGCAAAGGCAGCGGCGACAGCAACGCCGCTCCGATGATCAGCCCGGCAAACGCCAGCAATGGAAACCAGCCGCTGTAAAACAGGCACAACGTGCCAAATCCGGCAGCCAGCGCGGCTGCCGAAAGCACGCGCCCGGCAGTGGCTCCGGCTCGAATCAAGGCCATGATCAGCGCCGCGCCCCCCATTCCGCCAGCCAGCATGAAGACCACCACCAGTCCCGATGTCTGCGCATCCACGCCTCGCCGCGCCAAAATCGGCTCCAACCAGGTGGTGATGGCGGAAAAATAGCCATTGGTCAGAAAAATCATCATCAATACCGCCATGAAGGACGGCGTGCGGATGAGAGCCAGGCTATCCGTCCACAAGGAGCGGCCAATCGGCTCATGCCCGGCATCCAGGCCGGCAGGCAAATGGTCATGCGGCACATACGCGAAAGTCAGGATGGCTATCGCCCCGAACAAAACGACATCCAGCCACAAAGAACCGCCCACATTCCCCGGCTCCGTCAATGGCACCAGCACGAAAGCTGCGCCGATTCCCAGAAAAATGACCATGCTGGACAAGGCGGACACTCTGTCGCGCTCGCTGGGTGGAAACCAGACCAGCATCAGTTTGACCAGCAAAGACATGGTCAAAGGCTGGACAAAGCCGAACAGCAGCTGGCCAGCCAGCAAAAACGCGTACTGCGGCTGCGCCACGCGGATAAACGCCGCCGACAGCATGGCGGCGGCAGTCATTCTCAAGCAGGCGCGCACCGACAACCGGTCCACCATGCCGCCGCCGGGTAAGGCCAAGGGCAAGGCCAGCGCGGTGACAGCCAGCGACAACGCGGCCACCTGGCGATAGCTAATGCCGTAACTGGACGCCACTAGGTCGGTAATGGGGGCGAAACGCATCCACTGGAATTGCGTCATCGCCAGCATGGCGGAGTAGATGCACAAAATACGATAGCGGGTTGGAATCATGTATCGGCTTCCCAACAAGGCCCAACGGAAGGCGGAGCGTATCCGCGGAGACATTCTTGCGCCGGGAGAGCCGCCAGACCGGCGCCCTCCCCGCGTCGCCCTAGGGCTTGACGCCCGTCACCAGGCTCCAGTCCCCATACCCTGTCGAAAGTGTCGCGATGTCGGCGAAGCCCGCGGCCCGCAGCAAACCCATCGCTTCCGGCGCCGACAGCTGCTGGCCCTGGGTCCAGAGCAGCATGTTGGCGTTGTATGCCGCGACATTGCCCGGCCCCGTCTTTTGGGCGTTGAACAGCATCTCGTGCAACAGGATGCGGCCGCCGCTCGGCAAGGCGGCAAAACTCTTCCGCGCCAGGAACAGGCATTTCTCCAGCGGCCAGTCATGAAAGATGTCGCTGTAGAAATGCGCGTCGGCGGCCGGATAGGCCGCTTCCCAGATACTCCCGCCGCAAGTCCGCGCCCTCTCCTGCATCTGGTATTGCTCAATGAAGGTGTCGGCGACCGCGCACACCGGGGGCAGGTCGAACACCACCGCCTGCAGTTGCGGCCAACGCGCCAGCGCGCTGAGCGCGTGCACCCCGGAGCCGCCGCCCACGTCCAGCAGGCAGGCATGGCTCGACAGGTCGATCTTCTCCACCCAGGCCTGGGCCGGTCCCTTGCTCTTGCTGTGCATCGCGCGGGTGAAGACTTCGCAGTGCTCCGCATCCTGGGCATTGTTGTCGAATAGATCCGTCCCGCCGAACAGCTGCGACTCGCCCTTTAGCAACGAAGCCTTGAAGAAGTCGTAGGAGAAAGCCGACGCCTGGCTTCTTGCCGAGGCCAGCACCCCGCAAAAGGACGTTTCCGCCTCCCGGGTGAGGAAGGCTTCCGCCAGGGAAGAGAGCGTAAACGTCTCTCCCCGTTTTTCCAGCAGGCCCAGGCCCGAGCACAGGGAAGCTAGCGCCTGGGCCGAACGAGACGGCAGCGACGTCGCCGCCGAGATTTGATCCAGAGTCAATGCCTCGCTGCGCAGCAGGTCGAACAGCCGGACCTCATCGGCGAACAGCAAGGCATAGCTATGAAGAAAACCGAAATATATGTCGAATATCTGCTTGTCGCTGTGGCGCGCCAGCCGCGCCGCGCTTTCGATTTCCATGAAGGCCCCTTGTCAGAAATGTTGTTCCAAGCCATCGACGATGCCATGGCAGTAAACCCCCTCCACCACCCGGCCAAACGCCCGTCTGGCTTCATCCAGGGCATTCCCCACCAGGTAGCCGTGCTCGTAGCCGCGCAGCATTTCGATGTCGTTGCAGCTGTCGCCGAACACGATCACCCGGCGGGGATCCACCTCGCGCAGCCCGGCGATGAAGTCCACGCCCTGCTTCTTGCCGCAGCCTGGCGGCAAGATCGCCACATCGTAAACGCCTTCGGGATCGCCCGCCGCCGGGCTGGCATGGGTAATGGACGCCGCCAGCCCCGCTTGCGCGCAAAGGCGGTGAATCCGCTCGATCGACTCGCCCTCCCGGCCGTCTGCTGGCAGGTAATAGCCGCGAATGCGCTTCTGCTGGAAGGCGTCCGGCTGAGCCCGCAAAGCCAGGCCGTGCCGCTCGAACAGCTCGATCAGCATCGCCATCCTCGGTTCGAACGCCGCGCCGGCCCCGATGGGCCACTCCTCGTCCTCTACCACGCCGTCCGGCCGTCGCCAGTACAGCTCCGTGCCCAGGCTGGTCAAGGCGAAATCCCATGGAAAGTCGGGATAGCGTCGCATCTTCTCCATCACCGCGCGCCGGCTGTTGCCGGTGGCCCAGCCGAACAGCAGCTGATGGCTGCGTTTGAGCTCGGCCAGACGGTTTTGCAGCCTTTCGATGCCGGCGTCCGGCTCGCAGGATTGCATCGCCGGCATGAAGGTTTCGTCGAAATCGGAAACGATCAGCCAGCTGTCTTGGTGCTTCATCCTCTCACTCCCTGATAGGCTCCATGCCCGCGTCCGAAATCGAGATGTCGGCGAAGCGCCCCTCCGCCCCTTCCGAAAACGGCGACTGCACGCAGAAGCCAATCCTCACCTCATCCGGGCAAGCCTCCACGTAGAACGCCCGATGGAAAGCGATCCTTCCATCGCTTGCCCTTGAATAGCAGGAAAAGACATTCGCGCTACGCGTCACAAACAGCCTGACGGGGGCGTCGCCGACATCGATGCCATTGGCCTCGTCGCTGTAAGGCGCGGAATGGACGGATACCAGCTTCTTGCCCGCGCCGTATTCCTCCACCCCGAATTTCAGCCTGTGGCCGGCCGCCTCGATGAACAATCCGGCGGCGTCGAACTTGCCTTGGCTGGCCACGCTGACATCAGCGGCCAGGGTGAATGGCCCCGCCATCGGCGCAAGCGCTGTCCCCAGCCTGTCCGCCTGGTGCAGCCCCGGAATGTTGAAGCCGTCGCTGCCGGGCTCGCTGCCTAAAGACAGCGCGCCGTCGCGGTACTGGAGGCTCGCGCAGCGCCGGGCCTCGAATGATAGGCCGCAGATGCGCGGCGCCGTTGCAGGACGCCGCGCCATCTCGACCCCTAGCGGGTCATCAGCCATGCAAATTCATCCCGCCGTCCACCGACAGCGACTGGGCGGTGATGTCCTCGTTTTCGAGTATCGCCACGCAGAAGCGCGCGATGTTCTCCGCGGTCTGGGTGCGTCCCAGCGGAATCAAGCCTTCCATCCTCGCCCACAATTGCGCCAGGTTTTCCTCCGGCGTCATCAGCTGGTTTTCCAGGTACTTCCACATATTGGTCTTGACGATGCCAGGGCACACGCAGTTGACCCGGATGTTGTGGGGCGCCAGCTCCAGCGCCAGCGAGCCGGAAAAACCCTGCAGGCCGGCCTTGGCCGCGCAATAAGCGGAAATGCCGGGGAAAGCGGCCTTCGCGGCGATGGAACTAATGTTCAGAATGGCGCCGCCCTTGCCTTGCCGGATCAGCGCGCGTCCCGCCTCGCGGGAGGTCAGATAGGGCGCGGTCAAGTTGGTCTGCAGAATGGCCTCGAACTCGCTTAGCGACGAGTCCACCGCGTTGGCCACATGGCTGCTGCCGATGGCGTTCACCAGTCCGTAAAAATCTTCCGCCGCGTGGGCCACATTGCCAACGGCCTCCACCACCTGCGCCTCAGCCGTGGCGTCCACCGCCATGGCCTTGACCGACAAGCCTTGCGCCGTCAACGTCTCGGCCAGCTCGCAAGCGGCCTGATAGCCGCTGATGTCCCGGCTCTGATAATGATTGGTGGCTGTCGGCGCGCGGTCGGTGTCGAAGATGCAAACCTTGACCTGCTGCCGGGCCAGCGCCTCGGCGATGGCTGCGCCTATGCCTCTGGCGCCGCCGGCCACGATCATGGTCTTGCCTGCCAACTTGTCGTGTTTTGCGTTTTCCTGCGTCATGATTTCTCACTCCTTGGGCAATACAGGGGTTGCCGAAGCCCGTTCGGGATTCGGAAAAACAATGAAAATGGGAAATGGATGGTTGCGGCGCGGCGGCTATCCCGCCAGCGCGCAAGAAGGCTCAGCCAGCAAGGCCTCGAGCTTGCGCGGCGCGGCCGCGGCCTGAAAAGTCTCTATCCGGGGCCATTCATAGGCGTCGCTATAGATTTTCTTGACCCTGATGAGCAGCGTGGCCTCGACGTACTCCGCCAGATTGAAGCGGGAACCGTTGTGCTCCACCACCACGACCTCCTCCGCGGCGCACAGCAGCTTGCGCACGCGCTCCAGGTCGGGCCGAGTGGACAGCGTCCGAATATGCGCGCAGCGCTTGCCGTCCACCGCCTGGAAGGCCTCGTAAGCCATCGACTCCGAAGACAGGACCACCGTGCCCGCGGCATGCTCCAGCTGATGCGCGTACAGTTCGTCGGACAGCCTGCGATACATTTCCCGCATCGCCAGCACCCGCTCCATAGGCTGATCGTGCAATAAATACAGGCCATTGCTTCCCGATGCCCGGCGCCGTCTTATGCAAGCCTCCAAGTCCCTGGGGTCCGTCAGCTCGTACACCGTGTCCTCAAGCAAGCCGAAGATGGTGGAAACATAGGTAGGACCGCCCCATACGCCGTTTTTGCGCGCGGCGACCACATGCAGGTTGCGGCTGCCGATCAAGGCCGAATGCAGGACATCGACCGCATTCAGATAATATTTATCGTCGGTCAAAACGAATTTGAGCTCGTCTTCCGGGCAGCCCATGGCGGCGGTCAGCAGAGCGGACTCGGCAAGGCCAAGATTGCAGTAACCGTGGGATGGCTGGAGTCCAAAGCGCGCGGCGAGGTCCGCCGTGAAGATATGCGCTGGCGCGCCGTCCCGAATCTCCTCGATTAAATTTCCCGTCAGGCTGCAGCTGCTGGCCTTGGGAGTCACGGCAGAAGCCGAGGCGGCAGGCTTCGCGCCCGCGCGCTTGAACGAGTGGGAACCCTTCCGGGTATGGCAGACGATGGCGGCGGACACGCCCTCGCGCTCCGCGTCGCGCATGCGCTCGCATATCGCCGCCGCGTCGTGGCCGTCCACCTCGTACACCCGGTCGAAATAGGCGGCCAGATAGGCTGGCCTGAGCTTGCCCGGCAAAGGGTCGATGCCCTTTCCGTTGCTGTCGACGATCAGCGTCAGGTTGCGCGTTTCCAGTTCGCCAACCAGCCGTATGGCCTCGTAGGACACACCCTCGTTCAGCTCCCCGTCGCCGGCGACGCACACCACGCGCTGATCGCGGTCGGTCTGAGCCCTGCCGAGCGCGATGCCCACGCCCTCGCCCAAACTATGGCGCATGCCATAGGCGAAACCATAGGCCTTGTTGACCACGGACGGCACCCTGTCGTGCACCGCGGCGAGAAACGCGAGCGGCATGCCTCGCCTCAGGTGCCGGCAAGCGTAAAACAAGGGGGCGATATGGCCCCGGCCTATCACCAGGTTCGCCGACGCCACGCCGGACGCGTCGCAAAGCCCGGCGTCGAAAAGCGCTTCGGCGATGTCCAACGACGACAGGCAGGACGCCAGCGTGCCATAGCCGGCTATTTCGTGAATGCGTTCCAAGCACTCACCCGCGTTTCGATAGAAGGGCTCGAAGCGGCCAGCGATGGCGACAGCCAGCGCATTGATGCTGTCGCACGACTCAGCCAGCGTCAGACCGGTCTCGATTTCCTGCTGCGCCCGGGCCTGCTCTGCGCCGTCCAGAAAGGCGCGGCGTCCGCTCAGGCAAGCCTCGATGCCAAGCAATTGCGCCGACAGGCTCTCCATGCCGGGCCTATAGATGATTGATCGATTCATTCAGCACCTCGAACGCTTCCGTCAGCGTGTCTTCCGACATCACGTAAGCGGGAGCCAGGCATGCCCAGTTCTCCTCGCCGCGAATGATCAGCTTTCGTTCGAAACACAGCTGCTCAAGCTTTTTCCCCGCCGCCGCGCCCAGGCGCTCATCCAGCGTCAGGCCGATCAACAGTCCGCTGGCCTCGATCCTGGTGATGCGTTCGTTGGATGCCAGCTCGCTAGTCAACGCCGCCGTCTTGCCGATCAAGCGGCTCAGCCGGCCGGATGACTCCACCTGTTCCAACACCTGCAGCGACGCATGAATGGACGCGATCGACACTGGATTGCTGGCATAAGTGTGGGAGTACGAATAGGGAATCCAGGGCCCTCGCTTCTCGAAGACCGAAGCGATCTTGGCGGACGTCGCCATGGCCGACGCGGGGTAATAACCGCCGCTGATGCCTTTGCCCAGCGCCACGATGTCGGGGGTCACGCCGAAACGATGCGTATTGAGGAAATCGCCTGTGCGAGAGGCGCCGGTGACGATTTCATCGGTGATCATCACGATATCGTAACGATCGCACAGCTTCCGGATGCCCGCTAGATACTCGCCACCGCTTTGCCGCATGCCCTTCAAATGATTGACCGGTTCGAAAATGATGCAGGCTATCTGCTCCGGGCCGCTTTGCAGAATGATGTTCTCCACGTCGGCCACGCTGTGCGGTTCCAGCAGCTTGCCTTGGTGGGTCACGGCAAACGGCGGGTGTATGCGTATCGTGTCATAGCCGCTGTTTCTCAGTTCCTGGAAATCATTGCGGCCGGTTATGCTGTGCGCGCCCAGCGTGGCGCCATGATAGGAGTGCTTGCGGCATATCACCTTGCGCTTCACGGGATTGCCCTTGCGCTGGTGATACTCCAGAGCCATGGCGATGGAGGACTCTATCGCCTCGGAGCCGCTGTTCACGTATAGCAACGCGCCATCGTCCATCTTCGCCCGCCCTAGCAGCATGGCCGACGCTTCAAACCACTCTTGGGAATAAAAGTGGTCTTTGGGATGGAAGGGCAAATCATTCAGCGTCTGCGCAATGCGTTGTTTGATGGCGTCGCACGAATATCCAAATGGAACATTGAACATGCCGGAAATGGCATCCGTATACACACCCTGTTCCGCATGCACATAAACATCTTTGACCGAATGGATGATCTGGTCTTTCAATCGAGACTGATAAAGATACATGTCAACCTTCTATGTTAAGAGGATAAACCTGAGAGCGCGCGCCCAAAACCTTGCTGTACGCCGGAACCGATCGCGCGACTACGGCGCCCGCGCCGATAATGGAACCCTTGCCGATTCTAACTCCCGGTAAAATAATGGCCCCGCCGCCAATCCAAACATCATCTTCAATCGCCACTGGCGCGCCGGACTCGACATACTCGCGCCTGCGCTGCGGGTGCTTGTCATGATTGGAGGTATAAATTCCCACATTGGGACCGATGAACACATGATTCCCAATGCTGATTTCAAACGCATCCAGAAACACGCCATTAACGTTGATGAATACCTTATTTCCTATTTTGATGTTCCAGCCGAACTCGCAGAACACCCCTCCCCACAACTCGAACCCTTCGCCAACGGCTCCAAACAACGCGCGATACAGTTCATCGCGGTTGCCCTGCGCGACATTGATGGCATGGCATAATCCCCTGGCGACATTCCTTCTCTCAATCAGCTCCGGCTCCGCCGCATTAAAGATCCTCATGTCGCCCACCTTTCCCCCTTAGGACTTTGGCCAATCGACCAAGAAACATTTCAAATGCAAAATAAAAAACAGAGTTCATCTCAAACCAGAGAAATCAACCGCCAACTCCTGATGCGAGATGGCGATGAGCCTATATTCAAAAAGAAATCGGATTCAATGATACTTTTCACATTTAAAAGATGACAAAAAGAACAGGTAAACGTGAAAACTTACTTACTCCAAACATTCGTATGAATAAAGGTGCGCGACAAAGATGTAAAACTACTAATCAATACATACCATTATTTGAATTTCCACTCACATCCTTAAACAAAAACCATTAAGAAATAAGCAAATTTGAAACAATTGATTTAAGATGAAAGCTCCATCAACGATCAAGAAAAATCCCTAATCAAAACCTATTCAATTCATAAAAATCGGTGAAAAAACAATCAATGCGAGCAACACCCCCTCACCATAAAATCGATCTTTTTAAAAGACAAAAACATTGACCATTTAGTCTCATCGCAGTCGTTCAAGAACTAATGACTTACTGGCACATTGTTTCATTCAATCAATAAATCGCAGCATCACTTGAGGAAAACTGAGCCCTCACATGAAAGATCCGCCACGCTGCCAACCATAAAAAAGACTATCCACATTAGAATAGACATCCGGCATTTATCTCATGACAAAGCCTTTGTTGCATAACCCCGCCGCCAGCTGCGGCATGCTAAGTCAATGAACACCGCAGCACCCCAGAGCAAGAAGCCCAAGCAACGCTACGCAACCACCAACTGGCATGAGTACGACGCGGCCCTGACCGCACGCGGATCGCTGCTGGTCTGGCTCGATAAAGACATGCAATGGCTGACCCTCCCTGCCAACCGGCAACAACGGCCGATCAGCCACATACACCGACGCTGCCATCCAGTTCTGTCTCAGCATTAAATGCCTGTTCAATCTGCCGTTGCGGCAGGCTCTGGGTATGGTGCAAAGTCTGCTGCAATTAGCTGGGCTCGACTGGCTGGTGCCGGATCACTCCACCGCATGCCGTCGCCAGCGCACCTTGCAGGTCCGGATCGGCTATCGCCGCAGCTAAGGGTCCGCTGCATCTGCTGATCGATAGCACCGGCATCCCGTTTCTCGGCGAAGGCGAGTGGGAAACGCAAAAAGCACGGTGCCGAATATCGTCGTCAGTGGCGCAAGGCACACCTGGGCATTGACGCCGAAACATTGGAAATCCGAGCTATCGAGGTGACTGGCAAGGGTGTGGGAGACGCATCGATACTGCCGGAGTTGTGAATGCAGCTGGCGGATGAGCCCGTTGCCACGGCGACGCTGGATGGCGCTTATGACACTCAGGGTTGTTGCGCAGCGCTGTTTGGCCTAGGAATCATGCCGGTGATCCCGCCGCGCAAAAACGCCAAGCCGTGGAAGTCGAAAATCACTGGCAGCGAGGTGGGCAATGCAGCGATCGCGGCATGCAAGCGCTTGGGATGTCGAATCTGGAAACGCTGGAGCGGATATCACCGCCGCAGTCTGGCGGAAACGAAGATGCACTGTTTCACGCGACTGGGTAGCCGAGTGATGGCGCGCACCTTTGATCGACAGGTGGCGGAACTGCAAGTGCGTGCGGCGCTATTGAACCGCTTTACCGCCCTTGGCTGCCCGAAGACCGTGGCGGTAGCGGCGATGGGCTAAATCCGCCTTGGGAAAAGGGAGGCTCGCTCTTAGCTGGGGTTATGCAACAAAGCCTGCTGAAGGGTATGTTTTGGGCCTGTCCGAATTTTTGTGTAACGGAGTTTGGCTTACGCCTGTGGAATGCGTTCCTCGAACTGAATGGTAAAGCGAGTCAAAGATGTTCTGTACGCCCCGATTACGCAGCTCGGTCACGACCTGAAGCCAGAACTTGGCTCCCTCCGTCTGAGCCTGCCACCTCCCCTGCACCTCCTTCTCTCCCGCCAGGGTAATGCCGATGGCGAGATAGACGGCTTTCACCCGCACAGCCACCTCGCGCACCTTAACGTGGATACCGTCGAGGTAGATGATCGGATAGACCGTATCGAGACGGCGAGCCTGCCAAGCCTTGACCTCTTCGGTGACAGCATCGGTGATGGAGGAGATCAGACTGGGCGAGACCCCGGTTCCGTACATTTCCTCCACATGGGCCTGCATTTCCCGAACAGTCATGCCGCGGGCGTAAAGTGTGATGTCTTTGTCGTCGAATACGGTCCAACTGGTCTGGTGCTTGAGGATGAGTTGAGGCTCAAAGGTTCCCTTGCGGTCACGTGGCACCTCGACGGGTAAGTATCCGAACTCGCCCTTTAGGGTCTTGCGGCTCTTGCCGTTCCGGGTGTTGCCGGCGGGATTGAGGACCGGCTCGTGTCTGCTATGGCCAAGGTGCGCGGCCTTCTCTGCCTCCAGCGCTTTATCGGGCGGCCGCTTGGTCAGTTTCTTCAGTGGGCCGCTCTCACCGATGAGGTCTTCGGACTTCTGGTAATCGGCCAGCAAACTGTCCAGAAGTGCGTCAGATACGTCGTGTTTCTTCGAGCTCATTGTGTCTCCAGACAAGACGGCAGTTTCCTGCCAAATAGTCCGTTTACACAAAATTCAGTACATGCCCATCTAAGGGCTGCGCGGCGCGCTGCAAGCGATCACGCACAGCTCGCCAAGCGACTTCATCGGGCGGCAGCACGATCCAAACGGTCAGGCATCCGCTGACGTCGGCCTCGTGCAGCGCGGAATACAGCGTCTGCGCGTAGCCTTCCGGCGTAGGCGGCATGCGTTTGAACCAGCCGCAGCGCGCGGCCGGCGGTTCGATGGCCAGCACAGCGGCATGCTGCCAGCCGGCTTCGTGCGCGCTCTCCGCCGCCGCCGCCGCCGCCGCCGCCTCCGCGGCCTCCAGCCGGTAGCACGGCTGGCGCGGCGCGTAGTGCGAAGCCAGATTGCCGGGCACGCGCGGCGCGTCGGGCGCGGCGGCTTCCGCCAGATCGAGGTAAGGTGCCAGCATGGCGGCGGTGATGGCGCCGGGACGCAGGATGGCCGGCCGCGCGCCGCTGAGATCGAGAATGGTGGACTCGATGCCCACCGCGCACGGGCCGCCATCCACCACGGCGGCGATGCGGCCCTCCATATGGGCGCGCACGTGGTCGGCGGTGGTGGGACTAATGCGGCAGAACGGATTGGCCGAAGGCGCCGCCACCGGGCGTTGCAGCCGGTCCAGCAGCGCTTGCAGCAGCGGATGGCTGGACCAGCGCAGCGCCACCGTGTTTTGTCCAGCGTTGACGATGGCCGGCACCTTCGGGCTCGCCGGCACCACCAGGGTCAGCGGGCCGGGCCAGAAGCGTTCGATCACCGGCCAGGCACAGTCGGGGACGCGCGCCGCCCATTCGTTCAGTTGCTCAAGGCCCGGCAAATGCACGATCAGCGGGTGATCCGCCGGCCGGTTCTTGGCGCGGAAAATGGCGGCCACGGCATCGGGCTGGGTGGCGTCGGCCGCCAGCCCGTAAACGGTTTCGGTGGGAACAGCGACCAGCTCGCCGGCGCGCAACAGCGCGGCTGCCTGATCCAATCCTTCGGGGGTGGGGCTAAGTGACTTCATAGTTCTCTAAAGTTCAGGGATTGCAGTAATCGCAGTATTGCGGCGATGCGACCGCCCGCAAGGGCTGTTCACGCGTGGCCTGGCAGCACGGGCATTGCCAGCGGCGCACGCAGGCTTGGCGCGTGGGCGCGCCGCAGTCTTGGCACGGCGCGCCTGCCAGCGGCGCGATCTCGCCAAAACCGGACGCGCCGCAGCCCGGACAGACGCTAGCCAGCCGCTCCGCCAGCGCGGCAGAGGCCCGCGCGATCATCGCCATGCGCGTTGGGTTGCGGTGGGCGCGCATATCGCACTCCAAATGCAGCGGGCCGCCAGCCAGATGCCGCGCCAGATGCGCGCGCAGCGCGGCTTCGTCGGTCAGCGCCTTGTGAAAAGCCGCCTCGCCGGGCCGGCCGACAATCAGGCCGTGCGTTGGAAAACCTGCCTGGAGCATAATGTCCGGCAGGGTAGCCAGATCGTGAAGCGTCCAGTGGCGGAAATTGGTTTCCGGTCCGCGCATCCAGGCTTCCACCGCGTATTGGCGTTCCGCGTCCCAGCACAGCAACAGTTCGGTGGCCCAGCCGCAGCTGCCCAGCCACGGGTCGGCGCCGAAGCTGCCTTCGCTGCCGATGCCGTAGCGCAAACCGCTGAGCTCGCAAGCCAGCTTGGCCTTGGTCAGCGCGGCGTCTCGATGGCTGCAGGCGCGCGCGACTTCGCCGGTGAAAGTACCCAGGCTGTCGGTATCGAAGCTGTCCACCAGCGTCAAGTCCCAGCCGATGCCGGCCAGCGCGGGAGCGATAGCAGCATGCTTGCCATGGCGGGTCAGCAAAGCGGCGCGGCGCTCAGTCATGTTTCCACCCTCCCTCGGCATGCCAGCGCAGCGGCGTTTCGCCGTGCACGCAATACAGGTGCAGCCAGCCGTTTTCCGCCAGCTGGCGCGGAATGGGCTGCGCCGCCAGCGCGGCGGCCAGTTTCTCCGGCGGCGCGTCTATGCAGACAGCCAGCCGCAGCGGCGCGTGACGCAGGCGTTGGCCGTCATGCACCGACTGCCATGCCAGGCCAATGCGCAAATCGCCGCTATTGCCTTCGAACACGCCGATGCGGCCGCCCACCACATTGTGCAGCAGCTTGTTGCCGCTGCCGAAGCGGCGCGGGTCTACCGTGGAGGCGAAATACTGCATATTGATCCAGTGCGCCACCACCATGGGCGCGGCCAGAATCGTCTGCAGCCGGGAGCCGTCGGCATCGGCTCGCCAGTCGTATTCATGCAGGAAGGCGCGGCCACCCAGGTCCAGCCTGCGCGTCTTGGAGCGTGGCGCGGCGATGAAAAACGCATTACCGGCCAGCGCCCATTCGGGCCGCGTTTCCGCCCAGTCATCTCCCTTTTGCCGCATTTTCTTCAGCAATATGGCGTCATTCGCCTCCGGCGCGAGGCCCACTTGTGGCGCGCGGCGCTTACGGGCCAGCGCCGATGCTGCCTGCAATTCCGCCTGCAGGCCGGGCAAGCGAGCACGCGCGTCCGCTTGCAGCGTTTCGGCGTCCAGCAACAGGATTTCGTCGCTGTGAGTCAGATGCAGCGCGGGCAGGAACACCGTATCGGCGGGAATGGGGCGGCCCAGCGCCGCCAGCCGCTCGCGTAGCGCCGGATCATTGAACCAGTTGGCCAGAAGCCGGACATGCTGGTGGCCGCCATGACCGCCGCAGGCCCCGCATTGCAGCGCCGCCGCCTGAGGATTGTTGCTGGCATGGCTGGCATGGCCGACCAGCAGCACCCAGGGTGCCATCGAACCGGAAAGACCCATGGCCGGCAACAGGCCGGAAACGATTTCCATCCGTTTCTCCAGGCCCAGTCCCTCTTGCGGCACAAGTTTGGCGCTGCGCGGTGTCAGCCAGGGGTCTAGCTGCGGCAGGGCTGCCTGATAACCGCGCGCCTTGCTGCGCCGGGCCAGCGCCGCCAGTTTGCCCAGGCCGGCGCTTTCCACCAAGGCGAAGCCAGAGAGCGGCGAGCGCAGGAAGGCACGCCAGCCGCGCCATGCCGCCGCGGGCTTGGTCTCAAGCGGCGTATGCGCCTCCCAGCCCGGCGCCAGCAGCACCGGCAGACGCGGTTGAGCGGCGTCGCTGCCCGGTACGCGGTAAGCCAGCGGCAGGCCGAAAAAGCCGGCGAAACCGTAAGTGCGGCAGTCCGGAACCGTTTCCTCCAGCGCCCGGCGCAGCGGTTCGGAACGCACGTCGATGCAGAACACGGCTTGCAGGGTGGGACGCATGACGTCTTCCGCGGCAGGTTCTCGGCACAACGCCTGGGTGAGCGGGCCATGCAGCGAGAGCTCGTGCGCACGTTGCCAGATCAGCGCGCGCGCGTCGGCTCGGCCATGCCGGTGCGGCTCCCAATCGCGCCGCCAGGCCGACCAGGCGCTGTCCGGGCCGCGCGCGCCGTCGTCGAGCATGCATTCCCAGGCAAGCTGGATAGCCAACAGCTGGCGCAGGTGCCCGTCCGTTTCGCTTTTCAGCCCGGCTTGCCAGCCAAGATAAGCGCACCAGGCCGCCCAGCCGTTATTGCGCATCAGCAGGGCCTGCAGCCAGGGCGTCAGCCACGCCTGCCCCGCTTGCAGCTGCTCCAGCCCGGCGGCCAACATGGCCTCCGCGTCGCCGGGCAACTGTTCGGCCCGCAGGCGGATCTGCTCCCGCCGCTCGGGCAAGACGCTCAGACCGTAAGGATGGCGCATCTGCTCCAGCCAGGCCGCGTAAAAGCCGCGTTCATGGTCGAGGTGCCAGTTGGCTTGGTCGCGGTCGAACCAAGCCGCGCAATACTGGCTGATTTGCTGGATGACGACATCGGTCCAGCTTTGCGCGCTGAGCGGGCCCGCCGCTTCGCGATGGTAGGCGGCCAGCGGGCGTGGCGACGGGGGATGATCGGCATTGCGCGGCTCGGTGGCCAGCCAGGCTTGCGCACCGTCGGTCCAGCCGGCTTCCAAGAGCGCGGCTTCCAGCGCGTCGGCGCTGATTTCGCCGCGCTGCCAGGCATCCAGATACTCGCTGCGCGGCAGATGCAGCGAGCTATCCGCCACTTGGCGCAGCGTGTCGGCGGCATGACTGAAGGGCTGGTCGCGCAGACCCCAGTAGGGTGAGCTGGCCACCAGGCTGTCCAGCGGCCAGGCGGGTGCGACAGCGGCCAGGGCGTGGTCTATGGCTTGCCGCCATCTGGCTTTATGATCAGTCACGGCGGCTCTCCTGCAGTTGAAGCCATTTCAGGGCAAGGGGAGCGGCCGGCCGCGGGCGGCGGCGGCCCAGCATGCACCACCATTCGTCAAGGTGGAAGCCGGCGAAGGCATGCGGATAGATCAGGCGCGCCAGCGCGCCTTGCGGATGGCGCAGCAGCCAGCCTTGCAGCAGAAAGACGAAAAGGAACATCGCGGCCAGCAAGGCTTGCGCCCACTCCGGCGGCATAGGGCCATGCAACGGCAGGATCTGCGCCGCCAAGGCGTGCAGTAGCAGATAGGACTGGCTCAAGGCCAGCGCGGCCAGCCAGCCTGCCCAGCCGCGCAGCAGCGCGCCCATGCCCAGGCCCATCGCCAGCCAGAACAGCGGCGGCAAGGCCGCTGCGGGGATCCAGCGCTGCCACAGCCATTGCGAGACAGCCAGCAGCGCGGCTGCGATCAGACCGCGCGCCAGATGAGAAAGCGCGCTATCGACCATTTCCCTGCCCAACATGCGCCGCGCCGCGCTGTCGCGCGCCGTTTCGCCGGCCAGCAGGAAGGCATGAGCCTTGTAGAACGAGTGGGCCAGCAGATGCAGCAAGGCCAGTGAATACCAGCCCATGCCGATTTCCAGCAGCATGAAGCCCATCTGCGCGCAAGTGGACCAGGCCAGACGCAGCTTGATGCTGATGCGCGTGAGCATCACCACGCAGCACAGCAGCGCGCTGGCCCCGCCCCACAGCATCAGCAGAGTGTTGGCTGGCGGCGCTGCTTGCAGCAGCAGCGCCGCCTTGATCAGCACCATGCCGCCCAGATTGACCACCCCGGCATGCAGCAACGCGGAAATCGGCGTAGGCGCTTCCATCACCTGGGTCAGCCAGCCGTGAAAGGGCAGTTGGGCAGTCTTGATCGCCACCGCCGCCGCCAGCAACACACCGGCCGCCATGGCGTAGCCCTGCGCGCCATTGGCCAGCGCGGATGGCGCGCCAGGCAGCAGGCTGAGGCTGCCGCCGGCCAAGGCCCACAGCAGCAGAGCGCCCAGCAGCAAGAGTTCGGCCAGACGGCTGGCGCGCCATTCGCGGCGCGCGGCCAGTTGCGCGGCCGGTCGGCCGGGGTAAAAGGTTAGCAGCGTCTGCAAGGCCAGGCTGCAAGCGATCCAGGCCAACGCCATCAGCAAGAGATGGCTGGCTTGCACCACCACCGTCACTGCCATCAGCAGACAGCCGATAGCGCGCAAAAAGCGAGCCTGACCCTGCTCGCCTTGCATATAGCGGCGCGAGTAGCGCAGGACCATCCAGCCCAGCAGCTGGATCAGCGCCTGCATCAGCCACGCGGCGGCGGACCACCGCGCAGGCATCGGCATGAAGATCAGAGGAAGCAGTAGCAGGCCGCCAGTCAGGGCGGCGATTTCGGCTGCCTGCCAGTGACGCGACAGAACACGGCCAGGCCACAGGGCGGGCAGCAACCAGGCCAGCGCGATGGTGCATGGCAGCACGGCAAGCAGGGTTTGGGGCATGATGGGCTCCGTTGTTTTCCCGCTTGAACTTTGCCTGATCGAACATGTTCAGTAAAATAGATTAAATATTAGTTTTTATTCTTTATTTAAGAACGATGAACCGGCTCAACTATCACCATCTGTATTATTTCTGGGCTGTCGCCAGCGAGGGCCACCTGACGCGCGCGGCCGAAAGGCTGCATGTATCGCAATCAGCCTTATCGGCGCAAATCCGCCAGTTGGAGGAGCAACTGGGCCAGCCATTGTTTCTGCGCGAAGGCCGCAAGCTGCAGCTGACCGAACTGGGCGTGGTGGTGATGCGCTATGCCGAGGAGATTTTCGCGCTGGGCAACGAACTGCTGGCCACCGCCGCCTCCGGCCAAGGACGCGGCACCTTGCGCATAGGCAGCGTGGCCACGCTATCGCGCAATTTCCAGGAGTGGTTTTTGCAGCCGGTGCTGAAAGAAACCGATGTACGCCTGGTGCTGGAGTCGGGCAGCCTGGACGAGCTGCTGCAGCGGCTCAAGGCGCACGAACTGGACGTGGTGCTGTCCAATCGCCCTGCCCTGGGCGACGACAAGCAATCCTGGCGCTGCCGCACGCTGGCGCGTCAGCCGGTGGTGCTGGTGGGGCCGCCGCGGTCGGAGGGGCAAACGTTCCAATTCGAACGCGATTTGCCGGCGCTGCCGCTACTGGTGCCCAGCCGCAAGAGCGAGATTCGCTTGCGCTTCGACCTGCTGTGCGAGGAACTGGCGCTACAGCCGGTCATCCGCGCCGAAGTGGACGATATGGCCATGCTGCGCCTGTTGGCGCGCGATGCAGGCTGCGTGGCGCTGCTGCCGGCCATCGTAGTGCGCGACGAGCTTGGCAAAGGCTTGCTGCAACAATACTGCGTGGTGCCGCGCGTCGAGGAGACCTTCTACGCCATCACCGTGCAGCGCCAGTATCTGCCGCCGCTGCTGCAAGGTTTGCTGCGCATGGCGATAGCTGATCAGGCGATAAGTCTGAGTTCCCCCTGATCTGCACGTTTACGATTTGACGTCCAGCCGACATGTCGTCAAAACAGACCTGAAGCATATGCCTGATGATGTCTTCATTCTCGTATTTGCCGTACACGCGCAAGCACTGCACCGCCCGGTCGCAGCCGCGGGAATAGTAGCTATACAGAATCACGTCCGTCGGCATCTCGGCTTTCAATTCGCCTTCCTTTTTCGCTTGCTCGACGATGTCCTGCAGTGTCTTGTGCAGCGTGATCGCACGGCTGCAGGCTGCGGGTCAGCATGCCGCGTACTTGCGGGCTGGAGGAAGGCAGAAAGGGCAAGCCTCACCGCAGCGCCCAGGCCGGCAGGTCGCGCAGGCGGACTCCATTCCGGCTCCTGCTTGGCCAGATAGTCCTGCGCATCGTCCAGCAAGCGGATCATCACTTCGGTCGCCAGTTTGTCCTTGGATTTTGAAATGCTTGTAAAGGCTGGGTCTGGAAATCCCCGCTTCGCTCGCCACGTCGTCCATGATCATCAGATCAAAGCCCTTGCTCGCCAGCATCCGCGTGGTGGCGTCCAGCACGGCTGTTCGCGCAGCTTGAATGCTTGGTCCTTGAAGCTGAGCCTTCCGAGAATACCAATTAGTAACACCTTTTACTGATAAGTAGCATTTTTTTCAAATCGGTTTTATCCTGAATACAAAGCAGCCCCGGCCCCCCCCCTCCAAGCCGGTGGATTTTCTCCCTCGCGACAGGACGACATGGTGAACGCCTCATCGCCACAACGCATCGCTGTGATAGGCAGCGGCATCGCCGGCCTTGCTACGGCGCATTTTCTTTCCAGAAAGCACTCGGTGACGCTGTTTGAGTCGGCCGACTATCTGGGCGGCCATACCCACACTGTCGATATCACGGTCGATGGATACGACTTTGCGGTGGATACCGGCTTTCTGGTTTTCAATGACCGCACTTACCCCAACCTCATCGCCTTGTTCAGCGAGCTGGATATCCCCAGCCATCCCAGCGAGATGTCGTTCAGCGTCTCCATCGGCCAGGGCCGGCTGGAATGGGCTGGCCGCGATCTGGACAGCGTTTTCACCCAGCGCGGCAATCTGCTGTCGCCGGGTTTTTGGGGCATGCTGTCCGATATTCTGCGCTTCAACCGCGAGGCGGGACGCAATCTGCGCCGCGCGATGGAAGCGCCGCAGAGCCTGGGACGCTTGCTGGATGCGGATGGATACGGCGCACGCTTTCGCAACCATTATCTGCTGCCGATGGCGGCGGCGATCTGGTCCAGCCCCTGCAGCGACATTCTGTCCTTCCCGGCCGAAACTTTTCTGCGCTTCTGCCTGAACCATGGCCTGCTGCAGCTGCGCGACCGTCCGCAATGGCGTACCGTGCCGGGCGGCGCGCGGCAATATGTCGATAAAATCGCTGCCGGCCTGGCCGATGTCCGGCTGTCCACTCCGGTGCTGCGCGCAAGCCGCGTCGATGGACGCGTGCGTCTGCTCACCTCCAGCAGCGAAGAAACCTTCGACGCCGCGGTGTTCGCCACCCATGCGCCGCAAACGCTGAACCTGCTTGCCGACGCGGATGAGATGGAGCGCGAGATATTGTCCGCGGTGCGGTATCAAGCCAATGAGGCGGTGCTGCACACCGATGCCGCGCTGCTGCCGCGCCGCGAAGCCGCCTGGTCAGCCTGGAACTTCCTGTCGGATGAGCAAGACGACGGCCGCGCGGTGGGCGTCAGCTATCTGCTCAACCAGCTGCAGCCGTTGCCGGTGGCCACGCCGGTTGCTGTGACCTTGAACCCGCCGCGCCCGCCCGATCCCGCCAAGGTATTGCGCCGTTTCCACTACGAGCACCCGTTGTTCGACGCCGCCGCCATCGCCGCGCAAACGGCTTTGCCCAGCATTCAGGGCCGCCGCGCTTGCTGGTTTGCCGGGGCCTGGACCGGCTACGGCTTTCATGAGGACGGGCTGAAATCGGCGCTGCGGGTGGCGCAGGCTTTTGGGCTGGCGCCAGACTGGGCGAGGCTGGAATCATGAGCGCGGCTTATCTTCTGACCGGGCATGTGATGCACCGCCGCCTGCGGCCGGCTGCCAACCGCTTTGTCTATCCAGTGTTCTGCCTGCGGCTGAAGGTGTCCGCGCTGGAGACGATGCGCGGCTTGTGGTTTGGCGTGGACTGCTGGCGGCCGCTGTCGCTGCGCACGCGCGACTACGGTCCGCGCGACGGTTCGGCGCTGCTGCCGTGGATACGCGCGCGGCTGGCGGAGGCCGGCCTGCCCGCCGACGGCGAAGTCTGGCTGCAGACTTTCCCGCGCGTGTTCGGCTATGCCTTCAACCCGGTCAGTTTCTGGTTTTGCCACGATGCGGCCGGCAGACTGATCGCGGTATTGGCGGAGGTGAACAACACCTTCGGCGAGCACCACAGCTATCTGCTCAGCCCCGCCCACGGCCGCGAAATCACCGCCGCCAGCCAGCTGAGCTGCCGCAAACTGCTGCATGTCTCGCCGTTCTGCCGCGTCGAGGGCCACTACCGGTTCCGCTTCCACCAAAGCGGCGATCTGGCGCTGGCGCGCATCGACTATCACGATGGCGCGGGCGCTGTGCTGCACACCGCCCTATCCGGCCGCCTGCAAGCCTTGACGCCAAAAACCGCGGCAACCGCCTTGCTGCGCCAGCCTCTGCTCACACTGGGCGTCATCGCCCGCATTCACTGGCAGGCGCTGAAGCTATGGCTCAAACGCGTGCCCTTCTTCCGCAAACCGCATCCCCCCGCCGCCGAGCTCAGCCGCGGCCTGGAGCTGAAATCATGAGCGCGAGCCAACCCATCATCCTGTCCCGCCCCGATATCCCCGCCGCCGGGCGGGCGCTGCTGGCTTTGTTGTCCAGGCTGCGCCACGGCAGCCTCAAAGTTGTCACGCCGGATGGCGAGACGCTGTGGTTCGGCGCGCCCCATGCCCAGGCCGACGCCGAGCTGGCGCTGCGCGACTGGCGCGCATGCGGCCGCATTCTGGCCGGCGGCGACATCGGCTTTGCCGAGGCCTACCGCGACGGCTGGCTGGATTGCCCAGACCTCGCCGTCCTGTTGCGGCTGGCGCTGCGCAACGAAAACGCTTTGCAACTGGGCGAGCTGGGCCGCTGGGCCGCCCGCCTATGGCACCGGCTGCGCCACCTGTTGCGCGTCAACAGCCGACGCGGCAGCCGCCGCAACATCCACGCCCATTACGATATCGGCAACGATTTCTACCGGCTGTGGCTGGACCCCAGCTGGACTTATTCCAGCGCCTGGTTCGACGGCGACTACGCCCTGCCCTTGGCTGATGCGCAAACCCGCAAATACCAGCGCATCTGCCAGCAGTTGCAGCTGCGCCCCGGCATGCGCGTGCTGGAAATCGGCTGCGGTTGGGGCGGCTTCGCCGAGCACGCCGCCCGCCTTGGCGTGGCGGTGCACGGCATCACCATCTCCGATGCCCAGCTGGACTTCGCGCGCCGCCGCCTGGCCAGCGAGCCGCTGGTCAAGCTGGAACACCGCGACTATCGCGATCTTTCCGGCCAATACGACGCCATCGTGTCGATCGAAATGTTCGAGGCGGTGGGCGAGCGCTACTGGTCCGGCTATTTCGACACGCTGCGCCGCTGCCTGAAGCCGGGCGGCAAAGCGCTGGCGCAAAGCATCACCATAGAGGAGTCGCGCTTCGAGACTTACCGCGCTGAGGCGGATTTCATTCAGACCTTCATCTTTCCCGGCGGCATGCTGCCCAGCCGCGAGCGTTTTGAGCGCGCGGCGCATCACAGCCAACTGAGCTGCCGCAACCGGCTGGATTTCGGCGCGGATTACGCCGAAACGCTGCGCCGCTGGCGCATGGCTTTCGAGGCCAATCTGGACGCCATCCGCGGCCAGGGCTTCGATGAAGCCTTCATCCGGCTGTGGCGGCTTTATCTGTGCTACTGCGAGGCAGGGTTCGACGCCGGCCGCATCGGCGTGTCGCAGTTTCTGTTGCAAAGGCTGTGATCATGCGCCGCCCCGCCTGTCTTGCCGCTTTGGCCCTGCTCGCCGGCTGCGCCGGCCCGGCGGTCGGCGATTACGCCGCCAACCGGCCGCTGTTCGACCCAGGCCAGTTTTTCCTGGGAAAAACCGAGGCCTGGGGCATGTTCCAGGACCGGCAAGGCCGGCTGGTCAAACGCTTCACCGTGGACATGGACGGCGAGCGCCTGGGCGACGAGCTGGTGCTGACCGAACGCTTCCATTACAGCGACGGCAGCCGTCAACAACGCGTGTGGCGGCTCAAGCCGACTGGCGCGGGCCGCTGGCGCGGCCTGGCCGACGACGTGGTGGGCGAAGCCGCTGGCGAAACCGCCGGCAACGCGCTGCGCTGGCGCTACACATTGAGGCTGCCGGTGGACGGCAAGGAATATCAGGTGCAGTTCGACGACTGGATGTTCCTGCAGGACGAGCGCAGCATGCTCAACCGCGCGGCGATGAGCAAGTACGGCTTCCATCTGGGCGAAGTGACGCTGTTTTTCCGCAAGCCGGAGCCCAGGCCATGACGCTGCGGCTTAATCCCGCCATCGCCGACTGGCGCGCGCTCCGGGTGTGGGTGATCGGCGCGTCCAGCGGCATCGGCGCCGCGCTGGCCGCCGAACTGCTGGACGCCGGCGCGGAAGTGATTCTGTCCGCCCGCCGCGCCGAACCGATGCGCGCGCTGGCCGCCGGCCGCAGCCGCGCGCGGGTGGAAACGCTGGATGTAACCGACCCGGCCGCCTGGCTGCGCGTGTGGTCGCAGCTGGAAACGGCAAACGCGCGGCCCAACCTGGTGGTGTTCTGCGCGGCAGACTACCGGCCGCAAACCTGCCTGGACCTGCGCGCAGAGGAAACCCGCCGCCTGCTCGACACCAACCTGCTCGGCATTTACTACGGGCTGGAAGTCATTCTGCCGACGCTGGCACGGCAGGGCGGCGGGGTGGCGCTGATCGCGAGCGTGGCCGGTTACGCCGGTCTGCCCGGCGCTGCGGTGTACGGCCCAGGCAAGGCCGCTCTGATCAATCTGGCGGAAATCCTCTATACCGAGCTCAAGCCGCGCGGGGTGGCGGTTTACCTGATCAACCCCGGCTTCGTCGCCACGCCGCTCACCGCCAAGAACGACTTCTCCATGCCGGCGCTGCTCACGCCGCGCCAGGCGGCACGGGACATCATGCGCGGCTTCGCGCGCGGCGCGTTTGAAATCCACTTCCCGTTCCGCTTCACCATATGGCTCAAACTGTTGCGGCTGCTGCCCTACCGGCTGCGGCTGCCTTTGCTCGCGAGGTTGGCACGATCATGAAACGCACGCTCTCCCAGGCCGATTGGCAGGCCCTGCTCGACTGGTACCAGACGCTGACGCCGGACACGCTGCCGGACATCGGCCGCTTTTACACCGATGCAGCCCGCTTCAAAGATCCGTTCAACGACGCGCGCGGCCTGGCAAACATTCAAGCGGTATTCCGCCACATGTTCAAAACATTGGACCAACCGCGCTTCACCGTCATCCATGCGCTGCGCGATGGCGACCAGGCCTTCATCACCTGGGATTTCGACTTTATCTACGCCGGCCGCAAACTGGGAATCCACGGAGGCAGCCATCTGCAGTTCGACGCCGACGGCAAGATCACGCTGCACCGGGACTACTGGGATGCGGCGGAGGAGCTGTTCGAGAAGATTCCGCTGTTAGGCCTGCCGGTGGCTTGGCTGCGCAAGAAGCTCAAGGCCGCGTGATGGCGGCCAACACATTCAAGGGCAATAAGGCGGCGCTGCCGTCCAAGCCCTGCGCCGCCTGCGGCAGAACCATGAGCTGGCGCAAGAAGTGGCGCGCTAATTGGGACGCGGCTCAGTATTGTTCAGAGCGCTGCCGCCGCGGCAAAAGGCAAAGCGCATGAGCACGGTCATCTACTGGTTGCGCCAGGATCTGCGGCTGGACGACAACGCGGCGCTGCTGGCGGCCTGCGGCGGCGAGCGGCTGCTGCCGGTGTACTGCCATGCGCCGACACAGGACAGCGGCTGGGGTTTCGCGCGCAGCGACCGCCACCGCCAGGCCTTTGTCGGCCAAGCGCTGGACGGACTGCGGCGGGCGCTGAAAGCGCGCGGCAGCGCGCTGTGCGAGCTGGCGGGCGCGCCGGCGGAAATATTGCCTCGGTTGGCACGGCAACTGGATGCCGACCGAGTGGTATGCGAGCACATCGCCGCGCCGGAGGAGGAAGCCGAAGTCACCGCCTTGCGCCGCGCCGGCCTGCAGGTGGACCCCATCTGGCAATCCAGCCTGTATGCGCCGCTGCAGCTGCCGTTCGCGCTGGATCGCTTGCCTATGGCGTTTACGCCGTTCCGCGGCGAAATCGAACAGGCATCGCTGACGCCAGCCGCGCCGCTGGACGCGCCGAACGCGCTGCCGCCCGCGCCTGACGGCTGGCCGGACGATGCCCCACCGGCGCGCGTGCCGCCGGCCATCGAGCCTCGTTCGTCCTTTCCCTATCATCTGCCGCCGTTCCACGGCGGCGAAGAAGCGGCGCGCGCGCATCTGGCGCAATACCTGGCGCGCGGCCTGCCGCACCGCTACAAAACGACGCGCGACCGGCTGTACGGCGCAGACTTTTCCACCAAGCTTGCGCCGTGGCTGGCCTGCGGCGCCCTGTCGCCGCGCCGCGTCTGGCAAGCGCTGAAGGATTTCGAGGCCGAATATGGCGCCAGCGACGGCAGCTACTGGATAGGCTTCGAGCTGCTGTGGCGCGATTATTTCCGCTTCCTGCTGCTGCGCCACGGCGCCAGGCTGTTTCACGCGTCGGGTCTATCCTGCCAGCCGGCGCCCGGGCACGACGCCACAGCATTCCAGCGCTGGCGCGACGGCGAGACCGGCCAGCCGCTGGTGGACGCGGCGATGCGCGAACTGGCGGCCAGCGGCTATCTGTCCAACCGTTTGCGCCAGGTGGCGGCCAGCTACCTGATTTACGAACGCGGCGGCGATTGGCGCGCCGGCGCGGCCTGGTTCGAGGCGCAACTGCTCGACTACGACGTCTACAGCAACCAGGGCAACTGGCTGTATATCGCCGGTCGCGGTACCGACCCGCGCGGCGGACGGCGCTTCAACCCGCAGCGCCAGGCCGACGAGCACGACCCGCAAGGCCGCTACCGCGCGCTATGGGGCGCGGCATGACGACATTGCGACTGATCCTGGGCGACCAGCTCAATCCCTGCCATAGCTGGTTCGCCGCGCCCGATCCCAACGTGGTGCATGTGATGATGGAAATCCGCCAGGAAACCGATTACGTGCGCCACCACGCGCAAAAGATCCTGGCCGTCTTCGCCGCGATGCGCGATTTCGCCGCCCAGCTGAAATCGCAAGGCCATCGCGTCCGCTACGTAGCCATCGACGACCCGAGCAACCGCCAGTCGCTGACCGGCAATCTGGATGCGCTGATCCGCCATTACGGCGCGACGACGGCGGCATACCAGGCGCCGGACGAATGGCGGCTGGACCGCCAACTGGCCGACTGGGCCGCCGGCCTGTCCATTCCCTGCCAGATGACGGACAACGAACACTTCTATACCGCGCGCGGCGAGGCGGCGGCGTTTTTCGGCCCGCGGCGGCAATGGCGCCAGGAAACCTTGTATCGCCAGTTGCGGCGCCAGCACGGCATCTTGATGGACGACAACGGCGAGCCGGCCGGCGGGCGCTGGAATTTCGACGCCGACAACCGCCAGCGCTGGCGCGGAGATCCGCCCGAACCGCTGGACCCGCGGCCGGCGCATGACCACAGCCTGCTGTGGCAAACCATCACCGACGCCGGAGTGGGCAGCTTCGGCCAGCCGCAGGCGGATGCGCTGCGCTGGCCGCTCAACCGCGCCGAGGCGCTCTCCCAGCTGCAAGCCTTCATCGAACACGCGCTGCCGCATTTCGGCGCTTACCAGGACGCGATGAGCCTGCGCGCGCGGCGGCTGTTTCATTCGCTGCTGTCCTTCGCGCTCAATGTGAAAATGCTCAATCCGCGCGAGACGGTGGACGCCGCCGCCGCCGCGTGGCGCGCAGGCCGCGCGCCGCTGGCTGCGGTGGAAGGCTTTGTGCGGCAGGTACTGGGCTGGCGCGAATACGTGCGCGGCGTGTATTGGGCCAGGATGCCCGGCTACCGCGACTGCAACGCGCTGGAACACAGCTTGCCGCTTCCGCGCTGGTTCTGGAACGGCGATACCGGCATGCAGTGTCTCGCGCGCGCCATCGGCCAATCGCTGGAGGACGCCTACGCCCACCACATCCAGCGGCTGATGGTGATCGGCAATTTCGGGCTGATCGCCGGCCTGTCGCCGCAGGCGCTGCATGAGTGGTATCTGGGCGTCTACATCGACGCCTTCGAGTGGGTGGAGCTGCCGAACACCCTGGGCATGAGCCAGTTCGCCGACGGCGGGCTGCTCGGCAGCAAGCCTTACGCCGGCAGCGCGGCCTATATCGGCCGCATGAGCGACTACTGCGCCGGCTGCCGCTACCGGCCCAAACAGCGCGTCGGCGCCGACGCCTGCCCGTTCAATGCCTTGTACTGGGATTTTTTCCGACGCCACCGCGCGCGGCTGGCCGCCAATCCTCGGCTGGCCTTGGTCTACCGCCAGCTGGACAAGCTGCCGGAAGCCGAACGCGCCGCCATCACCGCGCGCGCCGCCGCGCTGCAAGCCAATCTCGACGCACTGTGAGACCACCATGCTGAAAATACCGCTCGCCCTCTTCGCCCTCGCCTTGTTGCCGCTGACCGGCTGCGACACCGCGCCGCCGCCCGAGATCGCTCCGGTACAGGGTTTTCAACTGGAACGCTACCAGGGCCGCTGGTATGAAATAGCCCGCCTGGACCACCGCTTCGAACGCGGCCTGCAGGCGGTGAGCGCCGACTATAGTCGCAACGCCGACGGCAGCATCCGCGTGGTCAACCGCGGCTTTGACGCCACCACTTCCAGCTGGCGCGAAGCAGTCGGCAAGGCCTGGTTCAACGGCCCCGCGGATGTCGCCTCGCTGAAAGTGTCGTTCTTCGGCCCGTTCTACGGCGGCTACCATGTGGCAGCGCTGGACCCCGGCTACCGCTGGGCGGTGGTGGTGGGACCGGACAAGGACTATCTGTGGCTGCTGTCGCGCGACAAACAGCCCGCCGCCGACGCCAAGCCCGCCCTGTTGTCGGTGGCTGCCAGGCTGGGCGTGCCGGCGGACAAGCTGATCTGGGTGAGGCAGGACCGTGGCGACAACTAGGCGGCTCAATCCGGAAAAATTGCTGCTGAGCAAATGGACCGCCGCCAGCCCGCGAAACCAGGAGAAGCACTTCTTGGTGGTGAAACTGGGACGGCCCGCGCCCGATGGCCCGGTCGAGACGGTAACGCTGGAGGCGGTATATACCAGACGTCAGCAAGTTGTGCCGTGGCAGTCGCTGCGCGACAAAAGCCAATGGCTGCAGGGATGGAAATAAACGTCTGGTCATAACTGCAAGGTATGCACTTGCCTCGCGCCGGCATTGTTTTTATCGTTTAAGCATGTCTTCCCATCCATCGTCATGGAGTGTCGCCATGGAGTTGTTCGATACCTTGTCCACCCAGATCCGCCATATGCGCCTGCCGCTGTTCGCGGTCAGCCTCAGCGCCGTTCCCTTTCCCGATACCCCGCTATTGTTGATGCTGCATTGGCATGGGTTCCGCAAAGCCGCCGCCGGCCGCGCGCCGACGGGCCAAACCTCGCTGCGGCAAGTGCCGGCGTCGGTCTTGCAGCTGACGCGCAGATGGAGCGCGCTGTCGCTGCTGGAGGAAGAGATTCTGGACGCGGCCTGGCAGCTGGGCGCCTGGAGCCTGCTGCGCGACGAGCGGCGCGGCTGCAACACCATGGGCGCCGCCGCCGGCGAGGAGCTGGCCTGCCGCCAGGCTTTTGGCGATTTGCCGGCGATCGACGGCCAGGAAAGCGTAGTGGCCGAAGCGCCCGACGGCCTGGAACTGATGCGGCTGGCGGCCCACCGCGGCTATGTTTCCTGGCAGTTCAGGCCGGTGCATGGCGGACTGTGGCGCGAACTGGCCGAAGACGACACGCTGGGCGAGACGGGACTGCGCCAGCCCCCTTGCCCGCTCGCGCCACGCGCCTGCCGCGGCGGCAAGGCGGCCCGGACCGAATACCGTTTCGGCTACGTTGAGCGCGTCATTTTTTAGTCGCATTTTTCTGAAAAAAACCTCTTGAAAAGTTTTTTGCCCGCCCTTATTTCGTCATTCGTCAGCCTCCCTGGCTGAGTGTGACCGGCAAGCGCGGGCATTTTCGCGCCTGCGGCCAGCCGGTCTTACCTACCGTTCCCAACGATCTGAATCGCACAGGAGATTGATATGCAAATCCGTCCTCTGCACGACCGGATTATCGTCAAGCGGGTCGAAAAGGTCCGCCAGACAGCATCCGGCATCGTCATTCCCGATAGCGCCGCGGAAAAGCCCGAGCAAGGCGAAGTCATCGCGGTCGGTCCCGGCAAACGCTTGCCTGACGGCACCTTGCTGCCGATGCAAGTACAGGTAGGCGACTTGGTGCTGTTCGGCAAATACGGCGGCCAGACCGTCAAGCTTGACGACCAGGAATACCTGGTGCTGCGCGAAGAGGACATCTTCGGCGTGATCGAAGGCGCATCCGAGCCCAGCCGCAAGGCTGCTTGATTTTCCCCATTTATCACAGGAGTTAAACCATGGCTGCGAAAGAAGTCCGCTTCCACGACAACGCCCGTGAACGCATAGTCAACGGCGTCAATGTGCTGGCTAATGCCGTGAAAGTCACCCTGGGCCCGAAAGGCCGCAACGTGCTGCTGGCGCGCAGCTTCGGCGCGCCCCACATCACCAAGGACGGCGTGTCGGTCGCCAAGGAAATCGAACTGAAAGACCCGTTCGAGAACATGGGCGCGCAGATGGTGAAGGAAGTGGCGTCCAAGACCGCCGACGTGGCGGGCGACGGCACCACCACCGCCACCGTGCTGGCGCAGGCCATCGTGCAGGAAGGCATGAAGTACGTCGCCTCCGGCATGAATCCGATGGACCTGAAGCGCGGCATCGACAAGGCGGTCCATGCCGTAATCAAAGAGCTGCAAGCGCTGTCCAAACCGGTGACCAACAGCAAGGAAACCGCCCAGGTGGCCGCGCTGTCCGCCAACTCGGACGAGGACATCGGCAAGATCATTGCCGACGCGATGGACAAGGTGGGCAAGGAAGGCGTAATCACCGTCGAGGACGGCAAGTCGCTGGACAACGAGCTGGCCGTCGTCGAGGGCATGCAGTTCGACCGCGGCTACCTGTCGCCCTACTTCATCACCGATCCGGAAAAGCAGACCGCCGTGCTGGAAGACCCGCTGGTGCTGCTCTACGACAAGAAGATCAGCAATATCCGCGATCTACTGCCAGTGCTGGAGCAAGTGGCCAAGGCCGGCAAACCGCTGATGATCATCGCCGAAGACGTGGAAGGCGAAGCGCTGGCCACCCTGGTGGTGAACAGCATGCGCGGCATCCTGAAGGTGGCCGCCGTTAAGGCCCCGGGCTTCGGTGATCGCCGCAAGGCCATGCTGGAAGACATCGCCATCCTCACCGGCGGCACCGTCATTTCCGAGGAAACCGGCCTCACTCTGGAAAAAGCCGGCCTGGCCGAACTAGGCAGCGCCAAGCGCGTGGAAATCGGCAAGGAAAACACCACCGTCATCGACGGCGCCGGCGACAAGGCCAAGATCGACGCGCGCGTACAGACCATCCGGGCGCAGATCGATGCGGCTACTAGCGACTATGATCGCGAAAAACTCCAGGAACGGGTGGCCAAGCTATCCGGTGGCGTGGCGGTGATCCGCATCGGCGCGGCCACCGAAGTCGAAATGAAAGAGAAGAAAGACCGCGTGGACGACGCGCTGCACGCCACCCGCGCCGCGGTGGAGGAAGGCATCGTCGCCGGCGGCGGCGTCGCTCTGCTGCGCGCCCGCTCCCACATCGGCGAGCTGAAGGGCGACAACGCCGATCAGGACGCCGGCATCCAGATCGTGCTGCGCGCGCTGGAGGCGCCGCTGCGCACCATCGCCGCCAACGCCGGCGACGAGCCGTCGGTCATCGTCAACAAGGTGCTGGAGGGCAAAGGCAGCCACGGCTACAACGCTGCCAGCGGCCAGTTCGGCGACCTGGTGGAAATGGGTGTGATCGACCCGACCAAGGTGACGCGCACAGCGCTGCAAAACGCGGCCTCCATCGCCAGCCTGATCCTGACCACCGACGCCACCGTGGCTGAGGCGGCCCAGGACAGCAAGGCCAAAGCCCCGGCGGAGCTGGATTTCTAATCCGCCACCGCCAGTCTGGTCCTCTTTCATCATTGGCCCGCGCTTAAGCGCGGGCTTTTTTTCGTCCAGAAATGAAGGTGTCCGAATTTTTGTGTAACCGGGGCTCTGTTGCATAAGTCCGGAGCAGAGTGAGTTTCCCCTTTCCTCCGGCAGGCCTATGCCACCGCCACCGTGCACGGAAGGCCCAGCATGTTGAAGCGGTTCAAGATGGCCGCATGCAGTCACCTGGCCATCGAAGCGTCAGGCCATCACCCTTTCGCCTAACAGTTTGAAGCCGTGCATCTTGGTCTCCACCAAGCTGCGGCGATGGTAGCCGCTCCAGCGTTTCCAGGTCGCCCAGCCAACCGGCCAAGTCGCTTGGTGGCGCGCAGAATCTCGTTTCGAGCCGGCGCGCCCAGTGAGCCTCCTTGCCCGCTCAGGCTATCGACTCATCTGGTGGGATCTCCACCAACAACGAAGGCAACATTGGCGCATCGACCTGGCGATTGTCCGTCACCTTTAATGGTCCGGATTGGCAGGGTTTCCGCATCGATGCCCAGATGAACCTTGCGCGATTGCCGGCGGTATTCGGCACCATGCTTTTTAGTTTTCCATTCGCCTTTGCCCGGCATTTTGATGCCAGTGCTATCGACCAGCAGATGCAGCGCGCCTAAGCGTTTCTGATAGGGAATCTTGACCTGCAGCGTCAGCTGATGCCGACGCCGTGCACTGTAAGTCCGGGACGGTTCAGCCCAGGCCCGTCAGCTTGAACAGGCTTTGGATGAAACCGATGGTCTGTCGCAACACCAGGCCGAACAGGTTCTTGATGGTCAAACAGAATGGAATGGCCGCATCGCTGTAGGTCTGTGCCCGGCCTCGCTTCGCCTGCGGTCTTGCCTGCCATGCCATGCTCGTGTCCAGCCAGATGGACAAGGGCCACGCTGGGTCAGGGCTTGGTTGTAGGCTTTCCAGTTGGTGGTTCGTTACTGTTTCGAAGCGGGCTTGATCATACGGCTAGCTGACCAAGCCCTTACGAACACGGGGTTGTGCAACAAAGCCCCCGCTTCAGCAAGATGCTGTAAAGCTGGAGCCGGATCAGCCATATCTTGTAGGCAAACAACAGCCAGGCAGGCCTTGCGGCTTGCCTGGCTGTTTGTTTTGCGACAATTCGCCCAATAAGGGTTAAAGCAACGCGAGCATCCCCGACCCAGCCTCCCCTCTTATCTTGGCTGTCCGAACTTCCGCAGCATTATCCTTTGAGGCTGACAGCGTAAAATGACAAGCCGCGCTAGGCAAAGAGTCAATAACGGCACAAGAATAGCCTGTGCGACCTCCACATTGAAATTTTACTGTATAGAAACTCGCGAAGCCGCAATATGCAGATCAATCGTCAAAATCCAATTCCATCAAATTGTCCAGAGGCCCGCCAAACTCGGGATCAGCCTCGTCGGCTTTCAGCCTATCGCCCAACCAGCTCGTGCCGACATATTGAACCAGCAGATACTCTGGCTCATCGTTTCCTGGCTCGTAAGTATCCGGATAGGTCATTTCCTGTCCGGAAGATCCATCTTGATCAGCCTGCGCGCGGGGCATCACCTGGCTGGCAGTCCCGGCTTGAATATGTTGAGTAAACTCGCTCATCGCCATTGCTCCCGTTAGTCCTGTGGCACCAAATGGCAAACCATCAGGTAATGGGGAAAATAATTTCACGATATGGCGTTTGTCTGTGCGCCACCGCACACAAAAATTAAAGTATCTGCTGGCAAAAATACACCAACCGCGATTGAAAAACCATTGCCATCGCATCCAGATTCGACTTGAATCTGAATTGTGGAAAAGAAACACTCTCAATAGGCGCAGATAAAACCACATAATAGTTTTGCAATCTCCGCGGCATGCTCTAATACCCAACTTAGGCGCATCATGTTTGTTTTATCTTGGCTACCCGGCGTTCTTGCTTCACATGTCTGCAGCAAGCATGTCGACAAACTTGAGTCCGCAAAGGAGAGTCCGCGATGGCAAACACCACTGGCAGCCCGATCCGGGTGCGCAAGGATGCATGGCGGCTGGCGGCCGATGACCCGACGCTGCTATGGTACGCCCGGGCCGTCGACGCCATGCGGCAGCGCCCCCTCAGCAATACGACCAGCTGGGAATACCAGGCTGCCGTGCATGGCACGAACGCCGATCCGTCATCCTTCAATGCCGATCAGCAAAAAGCATGGGGACAATGCCAGCACGCCACTTGGCTGTTCCTGCCCTGGCATCGCATGTTCCTCGGGATATTCGAACAGATCGTTGCGGCCACCGTCGCCAAGCTGGGCGGCCCGCAAGATTGGGCCTTGCCCTATTGGGATTACAGCGACGCCACCAATCCCAACGCCAGAAAACTTCCCGCCGCCTTCACCGCCGCCGAGTTTGGCGTGCCAGAGAAGAATCCGTTGCGGGTGGAGCGGGATCAGGGCAACGACGGCGCCGCCTTCCTCGACTCCAAGGCGGTGAGTCTGAACAGCCTCAAACACAAGATTTTCACCGGGCGTTCCACACCGGGGGGCGATTCGGGGTTTGGCGGGCCGTCAAGGGGCTTCAACCACTCGGGCGACAACGATCAGGGCCAGCTTGAAATGGTGCCGCACGACGTGATCCACAGCGATATCGGCGGATTGATGGGCGACCCCGACACCGCCGCGCTCGATCCCATCTTCTGGCTGCACCACGCCAATATCGACCGGCTGTGGGAGGTCTGGCGCCATCAGGGCAACAGCAACCCAACCGATCCATCCTGGCTGACCGGAGTGAAATTCTTTTTCCACAATGCCGCCGGCCAACCGGTTACCTATTCTCCGCAGGATGTCGTCGATACCATCGCCAGCCCCTGGCATTATCAATACGACAGAACCGGAGAGACGCCGGCCGCCGCAGCGGACAAGACTACGCTAGCCACTGGGGGATAAGACCATGTCGATCGCACAACAATCGGAAATGGTGGCTGCCACCGGGAAGTCTTTTCCCTTGTCCGCCTCCAATACCACCGTCAGCCTGTCGATTGAAGCGCCAACCGGCCCGGCGCTGCAGGCGCAAGCCGCAGGCAAAGCGCGGCAGGCTTATCTGCGCCTTGAAAAAATCACCGGCAGCGGGATGCCGGTTGGCTATGAAGTCTATCTGCACTCGCCCAATGAAAGCGACCCACAGCAACATGAGGAGCTGTGCGCCGGGCTTCTGCCTTTGTTCGGGCTGGAAAAAGCGTCAAAACCCGGACGCGGCCATGCCGGCACTGGTTTGCACTATGTCTACAAAGTTACCGACCTGATCGCAAAGCTTGAGCATCAAACCGGATGGAACCCAAAAGACCTGCGCGTGACTTTCGTGCCCAGACGCCAGCAGACTCGCGCGGCGGAAGTGAAAATCGGCAGGGTGAGCCTGTATTACGAATGAGCGGGTGCGGCGATGGCTACGTGGAAAACGGCGGCGAAACAGCGCATAGCAATCGGCGGCGGCCTTGTCGGCGTCCCGCGGCTCGACCGTCATCGGCGCTTTTGGCGGCGTGAGCTGCCCTGGTTCCAACGCCACCCCGAATGGTGGTCGCTGACAATCAGCGCAGCGGCGTGGCTGGTCTGGCTCTCCCCCCGCTCCCCGCCGTGGCCGGGCGCGCTTTGCCGGGTGGCCGCGCCTTTGGCGCCATGGCAGGCGGTGCTGAATCTCGGCGACCCGGCGCGGATATCGGCATGGATTGGCATGACGCTGGCGATGATGATGCCGCTGGCTGCCGCCAGCATTCGGCAAGCTGCGTTTCTCAGCCTGTGGCGCCGCCGCCATCGCGCGATTGGCGGGTTTCTGGCCGGCTATCTGGGCTGCTGGCTTGCCGCGGCGATTGTCCTGCAGGGCCTATCTGGTGCGGCGGCCTCTCAAGCCGCCGCAGGCTCGGTTGCGATCCTGGGCTTTATGACCGCGATGATATGGCAACTCACCCCTTGCAAAGCCCGCGCGCTGGCCGAATGCCACCAGACGCGCGCATTGGCGCCAAGCGGTTGGCAAGCTGACCGGGACTGCCTGCTCTACGGCATGCAGCACGCCGCCGCCTGCATCCGCAGCTGCTGGGCGCTGATGCTGCTTGCCTCCCTCACCGGCCACGGCGCCGCGATCATGCTCGGCGCAACCGGAATCGCCTGGGCGGAGCGCTACCGCCGGCTGGCCGCCCGGCCCTCCGTTCTTGCACTGCTTGGCTTGCTGGCTTTACAACGCTCGACGGCAGGATGACGTCGACGGGCGCCAGCCAGGCCGAATGCGGCACGCACGACCACCCCGGTGAAGAACAGAAGGCTCGCGTGAAAGAATCTCTAGCCAAAAGCTAGGGGTTTTTAATATATAGACGCTCATGCCTGCCTTGCATTCAACCTGAGGCCCCCAGCAAGGGATCCACCAGGATTCCTGCATTCCGCCTATTCAAAAACTCCAGACACAATTCAAATCGCGCGGCATTGGCTTGCGCCTTGATCTAAAAACTGGAAAAACAATATGAACGGGACAAGGGTCAATTGCAACATCAGACAAAACCTGCGCATCTCATTGCATCCCGCGGGTTGATTTACAAATAGCCGCCATGCAAATTCTTTTAAACCGAAGCTGAAATATGGCGCAACGATAACAAACCACGCCCCCAAACCGCCATCCGGACCAACCAAGCCGTTACTGCCTGATTTCATCAAAAGTAGGTAATAATCCGGATTGCAACCCACCCACAATACATCTAATCAAAATAAGGATGGACAAACAAATAAACAATTGAACATCCATCCTAGAAACCACAAAAAACTGATGCCACCACTATGACTGGCTGGTTGCCATTTCAGTTATCTGGTCGCTCATCGGGAGAGAGTCGCCAACAACGCATAAAAGTTTGGTCTGTCTCTCCATTGCCATTTATCGCCGATCCTGAAAATGCCCTGCAAAACACTTTTTTGAGCATTGCATTGGTTGGCTACAAGCGGGAGCGCTGCAAGACCTGTTCAGACAAAACCATATACCCGTCCAGGAGGAAATATGTCCGAATTCAATCGTCGTCAGCTGCTACTGGGAGGCGCTATTGTATTCGGCAGCCTTGCGCTGCCCGTATCGGCCAAACCACTGCTTATCCCCCGACGCCAGCTGCATACCCGCTACAGCGTTGCCAGCGCCGAAGGCCAAGCCATGCTGGCGATTTATGCCAGCGCGGTGAAGAAGATGATGGATCCGGCGCAGTACCCAGAGGGCAACCCGCTGAACTGGATATTCCAGTGGTACACCCACTTCGTTCGCGCCGACAAGACAAAGCAACAGGAACTGGCCCGGGTCTACCCGGTGAACGACCCTAACAAGGTCCTGGCCACCAAGGTGTGGGACACCTGCCAGGCGCACAGCAGCGGCCAACGCGAAGACTTTTTCCTGCCGTGGCATCGGATGTTCATCGGCTACTTCGAGGAGATCATCCGGCAAGTGTCGAGCAAGCCCAATTTCACGCTGCCCTACTGGGATTACACCGATCCCGTGCAACAGATACTGCCGGTAGACTTCAGAAAGCAGGGCGATCCGGTATGGAACTCGCTGTACCGCGCCAGCCGTTGGCCCCAGACCAACGCCGGACAGAACATCACCCAGGGACCGGGCGGCGCCGACCTGAACCTGAACGCCATGAAGTCGAACCTGTACTCCGGAACCTCGGGCGGAGACGCCGGCTTCTGCGCCAACCTGGACATGAACCCGCACGGCGCGCTGCACGTGGATGTCGGCAATAATGTCGGCATGGCCTCGGTTCCCTGGGCGGCGAATGATCCGATATTCTGGCTGCACCACTGCAACATCGACCGCATCTGGGCCAGCTGGAATTTCGCCGGCGGCAAAAACCCAGCCGACCCGGCCTTCCTCAACACTCAATTCGTCTTCGCCGGCCCCACCGGCGGCGCAGTCGTTGGCACGGTGAAAGACTTCCTGGCGGTACCCAAAACCGCATACGATCACTACGCGCAGCGTCCGGCGGGTAGCCTGCCGTTCCCCAAGCGGATGCCGGTTCTGCTGTCGCCCCAGTTCGCCTTGCAGATGGAAAACGTCGCGACGGAGAAATCCGCTCCCGTCCGGCTGGGCAACGCGCCCGTCACGGTAGACCTGGCCAATCCCGCGCCCGCCGCCGAAGCGACGCAACGCAACCAGCTGTTTTCCGCCAAGCTGCGCAGCCTGAAGAAGCAGGCCAACCTGTTTCTGCGCCTGGAAGGACTTTCGGCCCATGGCGTGGTCAATGGCGTATACAACGTCTATGTGCATGCCAACGATGCGCCAAGCCAGGACACGCGCGGCCCCGCCTTTGTCGGACAGATCAACTTCTTCAGCGCGGCCGGCACGCACCAGCATGATGACGCGACAGGCGGCGAAGGCAACAATCCCGACAAGAAGGCTTTCAGCTTCCTGCTCAGCGCGGAAACCCGCGCCTTGCTGGCGCAAAGCAATACCGATGTTCCCAGGGTGACCCTGGTGCCGACCGGCACCGGCAATGCCGACGCCTTGCCGTCGATCGACAAGATCGCGCTGGTGGCGTCCTGAAACGGCCAGGGGAGCCTTGCCGGGACTCCTCTGACTGCTGGATCCTTTTTACTCGCGCCCGCCAGCATGGCGCGGTGCCCAGGGAGGGGCCGATGAGGATGAGTCCAGCGCTGCGCATCGCCCCCCTTCTTCCCGCCATGATGTTTCTATTGGGATGCGCATCCACGCTACATCTTCTTGGAAAGTACCAAATAGTAGGAGGCGTTATCGACATCGGCCCGCCGGTTGTCAGGATTGCGCTCCCCTGGCGTGGCGGTGCCTGCAAGGCCAGCTCCGGCAGCAGACGCATGACCCTGCATCTGCGCGGCATCCGCGCCGGCGCCGATCCGCAAAGCGCCTACCGGGTCTACCTGCAGGACTCGGCCAGGAAAGCCGGCGAACCGCCTGGCCAAATCATGGTTGGCGAGTTCAATTTCTACGGCATCGGACCCGGCATGCAACGCGACGTCAGTTTTGAATTGACTCCAGGCCACCCGGCCCCCGCCATATCCCCCGATGGCGAATGCGTCGCCAACATCACCCTAGTCCCGGCGCATGCCATCGCCCCCAACAGCGCGCCCTCGATAGACAGTATCGAGCTCTGGGGAGATTGACCCGATTGCGCCGCCCTGCCGGTGTGCGGGTAAACGGGAACGATACAAGCATCCGCTCGCTAACGCACCGACACCCATAGTCAAAATCGGCAAAGTAGGCATACCGACTACCTGCAACTTCGCGGAGAGCCGGATACCTCAGAGGTTTACCATGAACAAGCCCAACCAATCGAACGCCGCCCCCGGCGCTCCCAAGCAAGCCACCCCGGACCAAAAGCCGGCGGTAGAAACGCCGAAAACCGGCTGCGAAACCCCTACGCCGAATCAAGGGCAGCCGCACAAGCCGGGTACCCCGGCTTACGATCCGGCCAAGGATCCCGCCAAGACGCCGGCAGCGCATGAAACATCGGCCCATGAAAGCAGCACCGGCTACAAGCCGCCAAGGTATTGAGCCTGCGCCAAACTGCGCTTGGCCGGGCGAGCGCCAAAAGCAGACATAGCGTTGCATGACCGGCGCCAACAGCGCCTGACGCAGTGACCGCGAGATCGACAGAGCGGCCGTCCCGTGACTGCATGGGCGGTCGCTTTATCCATCTCCGCCGCCCTCCGCCATCGCGACCGCGCTTCGTAACACGCCGCCTTTGCCCACCGGTAGACGTCGATGAAACGCTATTGCAGACATTGCCTTCCCATCGTCGGCATCCTGCTGGCCTTGATGCCAGGAAACCCAGGCGCCGTCGCGGCCCCGCTCTCACAGGCGGCGCTCGACGCGCGGCAGGAAAGCCAAATCGCCGCGACTTACGCCGCCAGCCCCTATCTGCGCTTCTGCAAGCTCAAGGTGTCGGTATCGCGGGGCGCCGCTAGAATCTCCGGCAGCGCGGAAGACGATATCAACCGCGATCTGGCGCTGGATATCGCGCGCGGCGTAAACGGGATCAATATCGTGGAAAACAGCATCGTGATCCGGAACAGACCCGATGCGAAACATTCACCCCATGCCGGAGCGGCAATAGACGATGCCACCATCACCCTCACGATCAGGTCCAAGCTGTATTGGAGCCGGACAACCGATGGCCTGCCCATTGCCGTGGAAACGAATCAAGGCCGGGTGATCCTCAGAGGCAGCGTCGACACGGCGGCCACCAGAAGTCATGCCGGGGGTCTGGCGATCAGCACCCGCGGCGTGGTGTCGGTGGACAATCGCTTGCTCGCCAACGGAAGGGCGGCGGTTGTTGGCGCATACAAAACCGAACCGCAAGGCGGCATCAACGCCATGTTGTCCGACAGCTGGATCAGCTCGCGGGTCAAAGCCGCCTTCCTGTACTCCGTCGACATTTTCGACGACAACATCGAAGTCAGCACTCAGGACGGCGCCGTCACCTTGAGCGGAAAAGTGCGCACGCCGGCGGAGCGGGCGCTCGCCATTGGGCTGGCCAAGGATATCCGCGGCGTCAGGAGCGTTGATTCTGAAAAATTGACATTTTAAGACCGGGCTCACGAAGCGCTGCAACGCTATGGAGCCTGTCTGCCAGATCGTCCGGCAGACCGGGCGCGGCATTCAAGCCTGCAGAGCCGCCTGCCCTTGCCGCCGCGGCCTGGACATGCCGGCCCAGAGGGACAGCGCGCCAGCATACGTCAGGCGCTTTTCCATCCGGACGAGACATCCAGAATGGAATGCGCCCTGGCAACGTCTTCCATGCCGCCATGAACCACCAGCACATATTTATCCGCCTTCAGAGCGGTTTCATATTTGATTGCCTGTTCGGCGCTCACCCCGACCTTGGTCAAAGCCGCCCCCAGCGCAGACAATCCACCCACGACAACCGCGCCCTCCAGCGCGCCGACCAGCGCCGAAACCACCGGGCCAGCCATGGCGACCAAGCCCAGCCCCGGCAGAAAAAATACCGCGGGCGCAATCAGCAAGCCCCACAAGCCACCCCAGAATGCGCCAACGCTGCCCCAGGCTTTCATTTTGTCGCCCAAGGTATAAAACCCGACAGGATGCTCCTCGCTATGGTAACCCTTGCCGATTACCGACAGCTTTTTCACGTCAAAGCCGGCCTTGCTCAGAAAACGGATGGCATCCTCCGCTTCGACATGAGTGTTATAAACATAAACTGCCAGATTGGCATGTTCCATGGCTTTTCCTTTGGAAGTGGGCTGTTTTGAAGCTCGTTTGGAGAACGGGTTTCAAATAAGGACTTTGATCTTATTGATCACCTGGTGCACGCCAGGCATGCTCCATGCGGCATGGTTTGCCAGTTCGCGCTCGGACCAGCTATGCACGGACCCGCTCAAGATCACATCCGCATCGTGGATGGAGACTGAAATGCTGTCCATATCGCTTATCGCGCGGCGCCGCAAGGCATTTTCCACTCCCGCCTTCACCGCATCCATCAAGAGCTTGGGCTTGATTGCGATATTGTCGCTAACCCCGGTAACGCCCAGCAAATGGCGCACAATCCGCGTAGCCGCCTGCCGCTGATATTCCCACTCCACCTCGCCCGACAAAGTAACCCAGCCATTTTCCACCATGACCTGCACGCCGTCTTTAGGCATCTGGGTCATTTGCTGCAATACATTGGCCACCGAGCGGGAAATATCGGAATCCTCGCGCCTGTCGGCATTAGGCAGCTCGACATCCATTTCAATCGCCAGCGCCTTGACTCCCGCCACGCGCAAAGCCGCCCGTTCCGCGCTCCATTTTTCGACATAGCTGCTGACATGTCCCGACAGCATCACCACGCCATCGCTAACTGAAACTCCGACATGCGTGGCATTGATCGAAGGGTCCCAGCTAAGCTCGGCAATCACATCCTGTTGCAATTGAATATCTGTTTTCATGGCGTACTCCTCCCAGAATGGCCGTAGGAAGCCATATCGTGGTGTCAGGCCAGAAAATGGTCTGTGCGCTATCGAACGAAGCTCAGCACGCTGGAAACCATTCGCCCCCAAATGTGTCATAGCGATAGTCATGAGTTGTGCTAATTTACATATATCAGCTGATATTTACCGTTCAGCATAACGCCCTGCCGGATGTTATTGCCGTCGCATCCAGGCCCATCAATCAATACAGATAATTCAATTGAAATAAATCAATGTGCGTTAGCGTACATACCGCGATGATTCCCTGTCCTAAAGTATAGTTTCAGCAACTATCAGGCATCTGGAACGAAAACATGACCACACTGATCGAATCGCATCGCAACAGTATTTTGGCTGCGCTTCCCTCCGCTGAATGGAATCGCATCGCTCCCCATCTGGATCTGGTTGAAATGCCTGCGGGCGAGGCCTTATACGAAGCGGCCCCAGAGTCCAGCTGTATCTATTTTCCCTGCACCGCAATCGTTTCCCTGCTTCACATCATCAAAAATGGCAACACCGCGGAGATAGCCGTAGTCGGCAATGAGGGCATTGTCGGGATTTCATTCTCGATGGGCGGCGAAACCATTCCCGGCAGAGCGGTCGTGCAACGCGCAGGCTATGGCTTCAAGCTGACCTCCTCGGCGCTGAAAGCTGAGCTCAATCATTCCGGCCAGTTCATGCTTCTGCTCTTGCGTTATACGCGGGCGCTGATTACGCAGATGGCGCAAACCACGACATGCAATATCGACCACTCGCTTGAACAGCGGCTATGCCGCTGGATACTGACAAGCCTGGATCGCCAGCAGGGAAATGAGCTGGAACTGAGCGAGGATCTGATCAGCGACATCCTGGGCGCAAACCGGCAGGAAGTCATCAATGCCGTCATGAGCCTGCAACGCAATGGCTTGATCCGCTACCTTGGCGGCCATCTCACCATACTGAAAAGAAACAGCCTGGGGGAACGCGCATGTGGATGCTACTCCGCAATAAAGACCGAGTATGAGCAGCTTCTGCCATCAAGCACAGCCAAGTGAGCCTGGCCTGAAAAAAAAGCGGCCAGCGACAAAACCAGGCTGGGCCAATCCTTCGCTATTTTCTACTGAAACAGTCCGCAATATGTGTTTTGTCGCACAGATCACAGCGCGCGTAGCCGCGATACTCTTTAGGCAACACAAGCAATCCATTCAAGGCCATGCCTCGGCGCAGCCTTGCAATGGCAGCGGCATTGCCTTATTAAAAGGAGTTGATCATGCGTATTTCATTCAACCGATGCACAACGAGCATTGCCTGGCTGATTGGCTATATCGCGCTGAGCGCAATTGCCGGCAATGGCTATGCCAATGGAAAGGAAGGCCCGGCGCGCAGTTCGCTGGCGGCCAGTTATGATTCCGCGCCGATCACGATTTCCAGCGATGCCGACGCCAGCTCGACAGAGGCCGCCAACTACGTAAGCGATGCGTTCATTACCAGCAAAGTCAAGGCCGCCATATTTCATGACCCGGAATTAACATCGTCCGAGATTCAGGTGGAAACCAATGACGGCAAAGTCATATTGAATGGCCGGGTCGGCACCCAGGCGGAAATAGATCGCGCCAGCGATCTGGCTCTGGCAGTCAAGGAAGTCCGGGTTGTCATCAACTACATGCAAATCAAGGATATCCAGCAAGTCCAGCAGGATGGCCCGTAAAATCCACGTCCCCGGCTCTACCCGCAAGGGCGTGGTCGGGGAAAAGACAAGACATCAATCATTTGGCATACATATACCTTCTCGACCAATCCAGACTATCGGCATCCCGCCCGGCCTTGTGGCAAAGCACCTGATAAATGCTCACTACGTCATGCCGGAACGCATAGGCGCAACCAGAGAGGTAAACCCGCCAGATCCGGAATTTCTCTTCCCCCACCTCCAGGCGGATCGCCTCGCTGTTTGTCTCGAAATTCCGCGACCAGGCCGCCAACGTTTTTGCGTAGTGCCGGCGCAGACTCTCCACATCCAGCACTTCGAGCCCGCCCTGCTGCATGGTGCGCAAAACCTCCCCCACATGCGGCAGCTCTCCGCCGGGAAACACATACTTCTCCATGAACCTGCCCGCGCCAAACGGCGCCTCCCGGCTATCGGCGTTGACCATGGTAATGCCGTGATTCAACGCCATGCCATCATCGTAAAGCATGTCGTTGATGCGCCTGAAATAGGCCGGCAGGCCTTTGATGCCCACATGTTCACACATGCCAACACTGGCAATGCGGTCGAATTGCTCGTTCACATCCCGATAATCCTGCAGCCTGATCTCGATCCGGTCCTGCAGGCCCGCCGCGCGCACTTTCCGCGTGGCCGCCTCATATTGATTCCGGGAAAGGGTAATCCCCAGACAGCGTACGCCAAACCGTTGCGCCGCGCGCATCACCAAGCCCCCCCAACCACAGCCTATATCCAGCAATGACTGCCCGGGAGCCAGCTTGAGCTTGGTCAGGATATGATCGATCTTCTTGAGCTGCGCCTCCTCCAGACTCTCCAGCCCGGTCTCGAAATAAGCGCAGGAATACACCATCTCCGGGTCCAGCCATAAGGCGTAGAAGGCGTCCGACACATCATAGTGATACTGGATGGCCTGCCTGTCCGCCTTGCGGGAGTGCCGGAAATAACCGGCAATCGCCTTGAAGCGCTTGTTCTCTCCGCCGCCAGACAGCGCATAAGCCAAGTCGATGACATCGTCCAGCGCGCCTTCGACATCGAAAACGCCGCGGACATAGGCCTCGCCCAGGCCGTCCAGGCTGGGAGAAAGCAAATATCGCAGCGCCGACGCCTCACGCACATACATCGTGACCAACGGCGTCTCGAAAGCGCCGAAGTCAACCTGCCGCCCATCCCACACCAGTCTTGCCGCGAAGGGATTGCGCTGCCGGATATGGTTTGCCCATTGTTCGATATCGCTGTGCCAAGCCATGGTTTGGTCTCCTCTCCGAAGAAAGCCAGACTGCAAGGAAACAGACAGCTACCGCGCGTCGGTATCGGCCATGAACCCATCGTCCCGCTTGCTCGGTGGAAAACAGGAGGCATGATGTTTGGCAAAATAATCCGGCGGGGGCATATCGGTATGTGCGCCTGCGCACAGAAGCGCTAAAGATCCAAATAACCGCCCGGACTCAATGCCAATCCGTGCAGGTCAGCGCTGTCCCTGCCTGGCATACCACCTCATCAATGGCCGGACCGATATGCCATGCGCCACAATGGATGCCGCCACAGTCAGCAGCGTAAGCGTGAGCAATTGCCGCGCCAGTTGCCCGGCCACGCCGTGGCCAATCGCGAACATCAGATAAAACACGGAACCGATGCCGCGAATGCCAAACCAGGAAATCATCGCCCGCTGGCACTTATCCATAGGCTCGCCCAAACAACCCAGCCACACCGAAAGCGGACGCAACAGGATAAACAGCACTGGAACCAGGCACCACAAGCTTGCCCATGGCGCAGCATACGGCAGCATGGCGCCGACCAGCAAAACAATCGCCAGCTCGGCCAGCTTTTCCAATTGCTCGTTGAATCCCAGCACGGCATGCGACATTGCCTCGCTCGCATGATGGGAGTGCGTGGACAATTCGCCATAAGTGTGCCCGATCGAAGGCTCCAACCCGAGCGACGTGGTTCCCTCGCGCGGCCGCTCCTGCACGCGCCGCAATGCCAGGCCGGCGGCCAGCACCGCCAGAAAACCCGATGCCAGGCATAGCTGCGCGGTCCCGTAGGCGATTGCCACCAGGCCTAGCGACAGAAACTCGTCCAAACCCACCGCCTGCTGATGGCGGGTGCGCAAATGGACGACGAATCCGCCGATCAGGCTGCCCAAGACCGCGCCTATCAATAGCCCTCCCCCCATCGACCACAGCACATCCACCAGCCACCAGCGCCATTGCCCGGCCCCCAACTCGCGCCAGCCCAGCAGGCCCAGACCCAGCATCACAAAAGGCGAGGCCGTGCCGTCATTCAAGCCGCCCTCGCCGGAGAGGCTGAAATACAGCCGGTCGGGCAACGGGCCGTTTTCAGTCTGCACCCCGGCGGCCAGCACCGGATCGGTAGGCGCCAGGATTCCACCCAGCAATACCGCCGCGCCCAAAGACAAGTCCAATAGCCAATGTCCGACGGCGGCGATGAACCCAACCGTGAGCGTCATGGAGATGAGCGACAGCCGCAAGGGTAAAACCCAGCGGCGATCCCGCAAGGACACGCACCCCATCTTCAGCCCGACGCTGAACAACGAAACCAGCAACGCCACTTCGGCCACCCACTCCAACGCATCGGCATGCCGAAAGGGATCCGGTGCGACCACCCCCAGCACTCCCGGGCCAAGCGCATAACCCACCCCGAGATAGATCATGGCACTGCTGAGCAATAGCCGCGGCAGCAAGGTCCCGGCCAGCACCATCGTGATCAGCAATACGCCCAGTAACAAGGATTCGTAAGGAAGCGACATGGCGCTTGGTCATGCGATGGGAGTCGCACGCTCCTGGTTTGATGAACCGGGACTGCGGCCGGCGGCAGCAACTTGCCCAGGCCATGACTGGCAGGGCCCAAGCTCGCGCGACGCTTGAACCCGCTTGAAAGAACGGTTGCTCTATGGCGGACAGGAAATCCGCCGACGACGCCTGCAATGCGGGCTAGCGCCCAGTTGGAGACGAGCTGCCCGTCAACATGGCTTCACTTCTTGATCTCATGCCCGATGACGCCGCCCACCGCGGCCCCGCCCAGCGTGCCCAGAGCGCTGCCTCCGGTGAGCACCGAGCCGGCTACGCCGCCCACGCCGGCGCCGATGGCGGTATTCTGCCCGCGCTGCGACATCCCGGCACAGCCGCACAGGCCGCACAGCATGGCAGCCATGGCGGCGCTTGCCGCATATTCCCGAAACGTTTTCATCAGATAGCCTCCTTCAGGCAAGCGCGGGCCTGACGGCATCCATTGCCGCGCCACGCGACTTCATCACGCCCGTCAAACCGCCCGCTTTCAACAACCGCGGCAGGAGGACGGACAAGCATGGCCACTATGACGACCGGGCGCGGCGAAGTCTGCTCGCTAGCGAGCATAGGCGAAGGATAAAGCGGCGGAGACCACCCGTTATGTTCGATAGCGAACCGTCCCACGCGGAGTACCCGGATAAGCTATACCATGAAATTCACCCAGCCATTTGTCGTCACGGGAGGCTCCAGGCTTTCATGCCATGGCATGTAAGATGGGTTTCCCATCCACTTGAAAGGTATACCGCGATGATCCATTCCCTACGCAGCTGGCAAAAAGCATGGTTACTGGCAGCCACCCTCCTCGCACTGGGGTTCGCCAGTAATCCGGCACGGGCCGAGTCCGCGCAAGACCTGGACGAAGGAGCCGCGCAATCCCTGCAAATGCTGTACCAGAAGAGCCCACTGGCTGAAAATCTCTCGAAAAAGGCAACCGCCATTCTGGTGTTTCCCAAAATCATCAAGGCCGGGCTGATCTTCGGCGGCGCTTATGGCGAGGGCGTGCTGCTGGAAAGCGGACGCCCGAATGGCTATTACAACTCGGTCACCGGGTCCTGGGGATGGCAGGCGGGAGCGGAGTCTTTCGGCTATGCGGTCTTCCTGATGAATCACAAGGCTTTGCGCTATCTGAAGCAGTCGAAAGGCTGGGAAATCGGCACCGGCCCCAGCATTGTCGTGGTGGATGCCGGGGAGGCGAAAAACCTGACGACCACGACTTTGCGCGGCGATGCCTATGCCTTCATCTTCGACCAACAGGGCCTGATGGCCAGCCTCAGCATCGAAGGCACCAAGATTTCACGCATCAAGCGTTAAGCGGAACAAAAGGACAGGCCTTGCCGCCTGTCCGCTTTTGCATGCCTTGTTCCCGCAGCCCGGCCAATGGCCGGGCATCGTCAATGTCCGGCGGCCTGTCCTATCGGCAGCGCCTCTCCCGCCCCCAGCATCTCGGAGTAAATCCGCCTATTGACGGCATAACAGCTGCAGGCGCAGGCTTCCAGCCTTGGACGGTCCAGTATGGTGAGCCAGCCGCGGCGGTATTCGATCAAGCCGCTACGCTGCAGTTCTCCGGCAGCCACTGTGATGCTGACGCGGCGCACGCCAAGCATTTGCGCGAGCGTCTCATGCGTGACATAAAAATTGCCGGAACGTGCCCTATCCTGATGCATCAGCAACCGGCACGCCAAACGCTCATCCAGCAGATGGAACTGCAGACATACCGCAGTGGTGGCATATTGCGTCATCAATACGTAAAGATAATGGTGCAATGCCGACTGCAATGCCTTGCTGTGCGAGAGTTCGCCCAGAAAAGGCGCCGCGCCGATGCGCCAAGCGGACCCAGGCGCCTGCACCAATGCGTGCAAGGGTTCCATCGGCACGCTCAAAGCCAGCTGCGCGCCCAACGCCCCTTCGGCTCCAATCATCCCGACTTCAAGCTGATGATGGTCCCTGTCCTGGGCGATCAGAGAAATCAGGCCGCGCTGCGGAAAGTAAACATGCTTCGCGATGCTATCGTGCTGACAAAGGGTTTCCGCCGGAACCAGCTCCACCTGCTGGCATCGGGACAAAAGACGGTTCCGGTCATCAATGGGCAGCAATCTGAGCAGATGATTCTCGATGATAGGCAAGATGACGCTCCATTAGCACCGCATACGGAATATCCAAATTACCGAACATCGCGGATCACGACTGTTTGCTAGCGTACAAAAATTAAAATCCGCCTGATGCCGCGCGGGCGAAAATGGTCTGGATTTCCATGTGCGTACCGCGCCCCGCCCATCCCTGACGCTACGGCCAATCACTTTCAAAAAAATGATTTTTCCAAAAAATACAAAAATTTAAAAACGAAAATGATTGAAAAAACGAGCAAGCTGAAATACATTCAATCATATTTTGCATCGCACAATAAATTCGCCACAAGCTGTTGAAATATTTTCATTCTGTTCGGTGCCGTACAGACAATTTCCACATAACACCGCTAAAGTTCCGCAATGACTGAAATACAGACTTGCGATGAAGCTAGGGGCCAGACTGGAAAGGAAGAGAATGGGAATCTTCGCGCTGGAGCACGGCAAAGCGGCCTACATGGCCGACCATGTCATTTATGGCATATTGCTGGCCTTATTGCTGCTGACGCTTTCCACCGCCTGGACGCATGTGCCGGGGCTGGAAATGATAGCCCTGCCCTTAATGGGCCTGATTAGCTGGAGCCTGATCGAATACTTGTTGCATCGCTTTGTCCTGCATGGTTTCCAGCCATTCAAAGGCTGGCATGCGGCGCACCATACTCGGCCCCAGGCATTGATCTTCACGCCAACCATCATAAGCCTGACATTGATCGTCATGCTGATATTTCTTCCTGCCATGGCAGTGGCCGGAGCGTGGCGCGCGGGCGCTTTGACTGTCGGAATCATGGCAGGATATCTGGCATATTCGATTACGCATCATGCAATTCATCACTGGCATGCGAAAAATAACTGGTGGCGGCGCCGGAAACTCTGGCATGCGCTGCATCACCAGCAAGCCGAGCCATCGGGATACTATGGAGTAACCACCGCTTTTTGGGATCAATTGTTCAGCAAAGATCGGCGTCGTCCACGCACTGCAGTTCCAGCTCACGGCCATGAGCCGCCATGCTTGCGCTCAAACGGATTCAGGAAATTAAGGCGCCGGCCCCATTGATCAGGCCGGCGCGGCAAGTAATGCCGGAAATACTCCGGACCACCGACAAAACTCCGGCATGCCTAGCGACGGCAGCCCTGCTTGGGTTTGGTTGGCTGCTTTATGGAAAAACAGCATGGAATTACCGCGTTACCATGGCGATCTATCCGCTGGCCTTGATGATTAGCTTGATCACTTTGCCGCAAGCCGGCCAATCTGATTTTCCGCCGCCGAATCAAATTGGGCGGCGTTGAATCAAGCGCACCAGCAAAATGGCCAGCGCCACCGCCAAAAGGATATGGATAAGTCCTCCCATAGTGAAAGCGGTCAGCATACCAACTGTCCATAGGAGCAATAGCAAAATGATGATTATTTCAAACATGACATTATCTCCAGCTGCGGTTTGGCAAAACCATTTCTGCCCATTGGCAGATTGAACGCAAAGCCGCAACCATGTCTGTGCGTGGCGACACAAACCTGCCATCGGCTGAGTCGGCTGGATGTCCAGTAGCCTTCCGAGATGATGCTCATATTCAGTGCCGCTCCAATGCAGTCCGGCACAAGGAGTCCGTATGGAAATCACCGTGCCAGAACGCGCATCATTGCAGCAGAACCATATTCTGGCGGCCTTGCCCAGCGACGCTCTCGTCCGGCTGAACCCGCATATGGAAAAAGTGCCCTTGCCGCTTGGCAAGGTGATCTACGAATCGGGCGACACCCTGCGCAATGTCTACTTCCCGACAGATGCCATCGTATCCCTGCTGTACGTGATGGAAAGCGGCGCCTCGGCGGAAATAGCGGTGGTGGGCAACGAGGGCATGGTCGGCATGGCGCTGTTCATGGGCGGGGAAAGCACCCCCAGCCGCGCTATCGTGCAGAGCTGCGGGCATGCTTATCGCCTGTCCGGCACGCGCTTCAAGGAAGAAGTCAATCGACACACCGAGCTGCTGCAACTGATGCTGCGCTACACCCAGGCCCTGATCACGCAGATGGCCCAAACGGCGGTTTGCAATCGGCACCACACCATTGACCAGCAATTGTGCCGCTGGCTGCTGCTGTCGCTGGACCGCTTGCCCAGCAACCATCTGACCATGACGCAGGAGTTGATCGCCAACATGCTGGGAGTTCGCCGGGAAGGCGTGACCGAAGCTGCAGGAAAATTGCAGAAGCTGGGCGTGATCGCGTACAACCGCGGCCATATCACAGTGCTCGACCGCCCCAGGCTGGAGCAGATGAGCTGCGAATGCTATGCCGTGGTGAAAAAGGAAACCGACCGTCTGCTGCCCTATATTGCGAAAAACAAAAACAAACGATCAGGATGCCAATCCCGCTGAAAGCGGCTTCGCCATGGAACAAGCCCTCCCGATGGGATTCCATTGGCCTTGGCCGTGGCTTGATCATGCTGCAGGCTGGAGCTTGGCTGATCGCGGCACACATGCGTCAGCGCCTTTTCTCTTTTCTCCGGTAACTGTGCGTTGTCGCACATACCCTTTCCCGATTACGGCTTACTGTCCTAGCGTATTGCAGGAACGCGCCCTCGGCGCGCGGGTATGCAATCGCACTCAATCAACGGGAGAAAAGCATGAACAAGAATCAGGTAAAGGGAAAGCTCAAGGAAGTCGCCGGCACCGTCAAGGAAGCTACCGGGAAGGTGGTGCGCAACAAGGAGCTGGAAGAAAGGGGACGCCAGGAGAAAATCCTTGGCGAGACCCAGGCCAATGTGGGCAAGTTGCAAGAAGACCTCAAGAAATAAAGGGCGTCATGCCGTCCTTTGCGGCCCTCCTGGACGAGCGCAAGCAGCCCGGAAGCGAGGGTCGCCGCCATCCCCCAGCCATGCCGCATGAAATGACTTGCTGATGAGAGGCGCGGCGTCCATAGGCGGCGCCGGGTCTTTCGGCCAAGATTGCGATACTCGCTGCCAATTGAGCGGGAGATGCCCATGACAGCCAGGAAAGCGGCGCTGGCAAGACCCTGGCGGCGGCTCTGGCGCCGGATCAAGGCGCATCCGCTGGCGCGGATCGGTCCGGGGCTGATCACCGGCGTAGCGGACGACGATCCAAGCGGCATCGCCACCTACTCCCAGGCCGGCGCGCAATTCGGCCTCAACATGCTCTGGACCATGCCGCTGGCCTTCCCCTTGATGGCCGCCGTGCAATCGATGTGCGCCGACATCGGCCGCGTCACCGGCAAGGGGCTCGCGGCCAATATCAAGGATGCCTTCCCACCTGCGGTGCTGCGGACGGTGGTATTGCTGTTGCTGATCGCCAATATTCTCAACATCGCCGCCGACGTCGCCGCGATGGGAGAGGTCTCCGAACTGATCACCGGCCTCAACCGCCACCTGATGACCGCCTGCTTCGTATTCGGCATCCTGCTGCAACAGATGTTTATTCCCTATCACCGCTACGTGTTCTTCCTCAAGTGGCTTACCCTCTCGCTGCTGGCCTATACCGCTGTTCTGTTCACCGTCCACGTGCCGTGGGAAGAGGTTGCGTTGCGCACAGTCTGGCCACGGTTCACTCCCGACGCCAATGCCGCGGCGGTGGTGGTAGCGGTGTTCGGCACCACCATCAGCCCCTACCTGTTTTTCTGGCAGGCGTCGGAAGAGGTCGAAGACATGCTCGCCGTCAAGGGCAGCATCGCGCTGGTCCGCGACCAACGGTCCGCAGCGCCGGAATTGCGCCGCATCCGCTGGGATACCTGGAGTGGCATGCTCTACTCCGACCTCACCGCCTACTTCATCATGTTGGCGACAGCCGTCACGCTGCACACGGCGGGCATCGCCCATATCGATACCGCAAGCCAGGCCGCCAGCGCGCTGCGGCCGCTGGCTGGCGATTCCGCCTACCTGCTGTTTGCGCTTGGCATTCTCGGCGTAGGCCTGATCGGCGTTCCCGTCCTGGCTGGTTCAGGCGCGTACGCGGTGTCCGAAGTGATGGGCTGGAAGGAAGGACTGGAGCGCAAAGTGCGCGATGCTCGCGGCTTTTACAGCATTATCGCCGTCAGCATGCTGCTGGGTTTGGGCATCCAGTACTCGCCGATCAGCCCGATGCGGGCGTTGTTCTGGAGCGCGGTGATCAACGGCGTGGTGGCGGTGCCGCTGATGGTGGTGATCATCATGCTGGTTTCCAAAAAATCGGTGATGGGCGCCTTCACCGCAGGCAGGTATCTGATCATCCTGGCCTGGATCGCAACCGTGGTAATGGGCGCCGCAGTGGCGCGAATGCTGATGCCCAGCTAGCGCGCCGCCGGACCATGGTCGCCCCCGGCGCGCTCCAGGCGGGCCCGCAGGGCCGCCAGCTCATCGAGCAGATCCAGCGCCAGCGCCACGCCTGCCGAGTCGATCTCCAGGTCACGCGACAAACGCCAAGCCATCCGCGCGCGCCGCAGCGCATCGCCGCGAAAGCGCCAGTTCTGCGGAGTGTCTCCCGACGGTTCCAATACCCCTTCCCATACCCAGCGGACTACGAACGCCTCGTCCGCATGACAGGCCTGGCATAGTTCAACAAGCGTCAGCTCCAGTTGTTCTTCCACCACAAAGCCCTGAATCGGTGCCGTCCCGTCATGATCCATGATGGCTTATCCTTTCTGCGCGCCGCGCGGATTGAAGTCGAAGGCATCCGCCATCGCCAGATAGGCTGCGCGGTCCCGCTCGTTGGCAACCGGCGGCAAGGAGATTTTCAGCGCCACGTATAAATCGCCAGGCGTCGCCCCAGGAATCCCGCGGCCTTTCATCCGCAACTGCCTGCCCGCCGCCGAGCCCGGCGGAACCTTGAGCTGGACCGGGCCATCGGGCGTCGGCGCCTCCACCGTAGCGCCCAGAGCCGCCTCCCATGGCGCCAATGGCAGCTCCAGAAATACATCCCGGCCGTCAACGCGAAATAGCGGATGAGGCCTGAATTCAATCTCCAGATACAGGTCTCCCGGCTGACCGCCGCCCGCGCCCGGACCGCCCTGTCCCGCCAGACGCAGATGCTGGCCCGCGCGTATGCCCTTGGGAATGGCCACCATCAGCGTGCGCGCCTGTAGAACGACATGCCCTTGAGCATCCTGCATCGGCATGCGCAACGCCACGCTGCGCTCGCAGCCGCGGTAAGCGTCCTCCAGATCGATCAACACCTTGGCGTGGTGATCCTGCCCGGCGCCATGAGCGTGGCTGCGCGCCGCGCCGCGCGTGCGCCTGCCAAACAGGGCCTCGAAAAAATCATCCTGATCGGCGCCGGTCTCCGGACGGAAACCGTCCCCGCTGAATTCAAAGCCGGCATCCCAGCCAGGCGGCGGCTGAAAATCCTGTCCGGCCTTCAACCCGCTGCCCATCAAATCGTAGGCCGCCCGCTTCTCCGGGTCCTTCAACACCGCGTAAGCTTCGCCGAGCTCCTTGAAGCGCGCCTCCGCCTCCGGCACTTTGCTGACATCGGGATGGAATTTGCGCGCCAGCTTGCGATAGGCTCGCTTGACCTCTTCCTGCGGGGCATCGCGCGGGACGCCCAGCGTTTCGTAAAAGTCATGGAACTTCATGGCGGCAGACTCCAGGCATGGCCTTGCTCAAATCGGGCCACCTTGGCCAGCCTCGGCAAGCTTCCATGCAATATGGCCCGTCCCGTCGCGCGCGGCCTTGCCATGGCTACAGCGGCCGCCCCTGGATAAAACGCACCAGTATCGCCACCACAGCCAGCAGCAAAAGGATATGGATCAGTCCGCCCATCGTAAAGGCGGTCAACAAGCCCAACGCCCACAGAACCAGCAGCAACACAATGATGGTTTCAAACATGGCATTCTCCCGGCGGACGTCCCGACAACGGTCGACATCGCAACGGCCAGGACGCGAAGCCCTGGCCGGGTCGGTGCGTAGGAACGCGCGCCATCATCAGGATCGTTCGGCATCGCGCAACGCCAGGACCGGCGCGGCGGCGGCCAGCCGCCCATGTCCGCACAATGCGCGACCAACACGCGCGCCAGGCTATTGCGCCGGCGCGCTGAAGGCCAAGTTGGCCGCTTTGACTGTTTTCACTCCGCGCACGTTCTGCGCCAGTTCGATGGCCAACGCCCGCTCCGCGCCGGTGTCCACCATGCCTCTCAAGGTCACCACCCCGTGCAGCGTGCTGACCGCGATATTGGAGCCGGAAACATTACTGGAATACAGGAAAGTAGACTTGACCTTCGTCGTGATCCAGCTATCGGACAATTCGGCCTTGACCCCCTCCTGCGCGCCATAGGTGGCGGCTACCGGCAGCTTGCCATTGATCTGCAGCTGATTCTCCACCGACACCACGCCGCGCGTGCTCAGGGCCAGACGGCCGGCAAAATTCCTGGACGCCTGGCTGTCAACCGTTCCGCGCAGAACCACATGGCCCCGGTCGGCCTTGACCGTGATCGGCAGCCGTTCCGTGCGCTGGCTCCAGAACAGCTTGGACTTGATGGAGGCGGTGATGGTGCTGTCGTCGATCGCTTCTCCGGCATAGGCCGATGTTTGCGGATCCTGATTGCTCTGGATCACGATATTGTTATCCACCTTGCCCACACCGCTGACGCCAAGCGCGATCTCCTTGGCCAAATCCCGGTTGACATCATCCTCCACGCTGCCGGACAAGGTGGCGGTGCCTTGCGACACGGTCACCTTGAGATTGTTGTAGCGCAGATAGGGATTCAAGGCATAAGTCGTCGCGATCTGGGCCTCTTGCCGCGCGTCGATGACTTCTTGGGAACGGGGATTGGCGATCGCCTCGCCGCATCCGGCGATCAGGGCCAAGGGAATGGCGGCGGTCAAAACAAGATTTCTGGAAGAGAGTTTCATGTGCTTCTCCACGGTGGCGCGACTCAGCCGGATTGACAGCCGGGTCGTGCGCGGGGCCATGATCGTTTAGCATCGGCGAAACGATCAGCCTCCGCCTTGCAGTACCATTGAAATCTGGCGCTTCCGGCCATCGCGCCGCCATGTCCCGGCCAGGCGCGCGGCCTGTCGCGGGGCCGGACATCCGCTCAGACTGCCGACTCAGTCAATTTCCGACTGATCGTCGTTGGAGGCCCCGTAGGCCTTCAAATCATGCTCTATCGGCTCATCGGCCGGATCGCACACCACCGGGTCGAAATAGCGATGCTCCTGAGGATGCGGCGTCGTTTCGCCCTCCGGGGAGGATTGGCCGGAAAAGGGCTTCTTATCCTGTTCGGCCTTTCTGGAAAGGTCGCTGTCGGTATCCTGTTGATTGAGTTGGTCCATGATCATGCTCCGATGAGTCCGGCCTCCCGCGACATTGCAAGACGTCGGTGCCAATACGGTGCCGGAAGCGCCGGGACATGTCGGTGCGCCATCCAACCAAACCGTTTCTTTGGACAGATTTCGCGGCAACGCGTCACCCGGCCAATGAATCATGGCGAGCCGCGACTTCATCGACGGCTCCGGATCGATGAGCAACCGTCAAGAGAACGGGCGCACAAACCGCCACGCTCCGGCTTTCAGTGGCGGTCAGCCGCGCGCTGGCCTGCCTCCTTCCCAATGCCGCCGCAGCACAGGCAATGCGGATCGGCGCATGGCTGCGGATCAGGCTGCCGGCAATGCTCGGCGGGCTGCTGCGCCCGGTAGCGGCACAGCAGGAACATCCGCGCGACCACCGTCTCCCGCACCCGGAAGCGCAGCCGCAACGGCTGCCCGTCAGCCTCGCCCAGGCAGCGCCGCGGCAACGCCTGCAGACCGTGGTACAGGCAGGGCCACTCGGCGCTGGCGAAGCAGCGGATGTCGCGGCACGCCGTCTCGTCGCCGTCGCAAGCCGGCCGCAACCAGGCGGCCTGCACGCAGTACTCCCCCCGCGGATCGCAGCCGCGGGTCTCGAACAGCAGCGCAAACTCGCCGATGACGATGTCCGGCCCGCCAGGCAGATACGGGAACTGGCGCCGCTGCAGCTCGATGTCCAGATCCCTCCCTTCCTTCCCGCATCCATCCTGCTGGAAGCGCGCCCAGGCCGAAGGAAACTCGTGGCGGATTTCCAGCAGGCTCCAGCCGTCGCCCGGCAGGTGCCGCCTGGCGCAGCGTTGCGCCTCGCAATGCAGCGCCTCGCCGCCTTCGCGCGCGGTGTAGTTCAAATGCAGGATCAGGTCGCTGAGGGTATTGAAGTCGAACAGATTGTTCTCCGGCGGCAGCTCCAGCCGCCAACGGCTGACCGCGCCGTGGAACTCGAACGGCAGATAGCGTTCGTCGCGGAAGTTCAGCTCGAACAACCCGCTGTCGTTCTGGCCGCCGGAAGTGGCTATCGCCTCGCGCGCTGCATACTGGCGCAACAGCCGCGGATCGTCGCAGCAGCAGGCCTCGTAGTCGCAGCCGTCGTGGACGTCGCCGCAGCAATGGTGCGCCGGCGGCCGGGCGCTGGGATCGACGCGGGTGACGCTGCTCAGCAGAGTGAGTCGGCAATGCACACCGGTGTACGGTCCGGCGACGCAGGGCAAAGTCAGGCTGATGTTGCGGATGCGGCGCATATACATGCCAGGATAGTCGGCGTCGAACATCCATTCGGGCAGTTCGATCTCGCAATGGCCGGTGGCGCGCAATCGCAGGTAGGCCAGCGGGAAATGCAGCCGCAGCGAAAAATGCTTGGTCAACTCGTATTCGCGCAGGTTCTCGTCGCGATAGGTCTTCTCCATCCGCGCCAGCGCCAGATCCAGCCGATCTCCCGCCAACAGCCCTTCCCGCAGCGAGTCCCAGCCCTCGGTGGGAATGAAACGGCGCCAGTCGTCGCCGCGCTCCAGGTGAAAAGCGCGCTGCGCCTGATGCGCCGCCTGCAGCGCCAGCTCGTAGGCCTGCCAGTACAGGCCGGTGGTTTCTTTCTGCAGGTAGAGGTACAGCGCGTCGGAACTGAACTTGTCGCGCAGGAAGTCCAGCGCCTCCCGGCCCTGTTCGATCTGCCGCTGCTGGACATTCAGCTCGCGCAACGCCTGGTCGCGCCGCCGCTGCGCGCCCAGGATCTGGCGTTCGATCTGCTGGATTTCTATCGGCAGCACCTGAGTCTGGTGCAGCCATTCGTCGGCGCGCCGCTCCCAGCCGGCATTGGTCAGGTCCAGACCGGCGGTGGCGCTTTCGATGTCAGCCACCACATTGATGATGCGGGCGATGGACTCGAACATCCCCGCCAGTTTGGTGCCCACCGGCAGCTGCACGTAGTCGGAAGTGCCGACGAACACGTCGGGAATCAGCTTGATCGCCTCCCCTATCGCCTCGATGGTGTTGCCGGCCGCGCGGGTGACCATCGCGCTGCTGGTCAGGTCCTGGTATTGCAGCTCGTCGGGGATCAGGCCATTATTCAGCAGATTGGTGTAATACAGCAGATTGGCCTGGCTGGCGGACTTGGTCTTCTGCAGCGCCTCGATCTGCCAGTCGGCGTCGCGCCACTGGTCTTGCCGCACGCTCAGCGTCAACTCCGACAGCTCGTTCTCGAAGCGGGCGTGCAGCGCGGCCAGATATTCGGCATCGCCCTTTTCGTAGGCCGACAAGAGCGCGCCGCCCAGCTCGCGCGCCTTGGCGGCGAACTGCTGCGCCTTGCCCAGCAGAAACTCGAAACGGTAAGGGCTGAAGATCTGGCAGTTGCCCCAGGGCTCCGGGCACGGCGTCAGCGCCGGACAGCAACCATCGCCGAGGCCGGGCTCGCCAAAGTACCTCACGTCGCGATCCTCCCTGCCATTGCGCAAGCGGCGGCTGTTTTCGCAGCGATGGATTCGCGCCCGCCGGTCCGCCACCCTGTCGTACAACGCCAGCAATCTGGGATTGAGCGGCGGGAAATCCGCCGCGAAATCGCCCACCGTCATGCCATCGGCCAACGCCGCCTTCTCCGCTGTCGGCGGCAATGGCCCGAGTATGCCGGCGGCGGTGTCCATCAGCAGCCGCGCCTGCTGGAAGGCCTCAGGCGTGGCCTTGCGCAGCAGCGCATCCGCCCACTGCAGCAGCGTATCCAGCAACTGCAGCAGGATGGAGCGATTGCGTGCCACCGTGTCGTTGATGCCGGCGCTGTTGCAGCATCCCTGGCCGTTGTCCGTCGCCCCGACATGGACGCTGTCGTCGGCTTCGTCGAGCGGCTCCGCGGTCTGCTTGCAACGCATCCAGGTGTTATCCCGATGCAACGGATCGAAAGCCAGCTGCAGCCATTTTACCGCCGACTCGAACCGGCAATGCTCGCGCAGCACGCAGGCCACCGCCAGCGCCGGCGCGTACAGGCTGCCGGGAAACAGCGGCGCGCCACGGTCCGCGTACAAGAAGAACGGATACGCCGGCAGCCCGCCCGGATAGGCGATGCCGCTGGATGCGGCCGCGGCGACCAGCGGCAGAACCGCCGCGCTGTCGCTGGCAAGATCGTAGCGGAAGCCGGGGGCGCTGGGATCGTTGTAGCCGGGAGGCGGCGGCAGCGCGCCGCTGACCGAGAAGGTCAGCGAGTCGTCATGGCGGCCCAGGAACACAAAATCGGCGCCGGCCGCATCGCTCACCGGCACGCCTTGCCCGGAGCGCCGCGGCGGCAGGAACTGGCCGTTGTGCAAACGGGTCCAGGCCAGCGCCACCACCGGCGCCGCCGGCCAGGCCAAGAGCTGCGGCAGCTGCGCCGGGCTTTGCCACAAGGTGGCCTCCTGCTGCGCCGCGGCGTACAGATCATCCTGAAAGCCATACTGGAAGTTGTGCGGCTCCACGTCCGCCCCGGCTGTCGGCGCGGGCTCGTTGAATGTCTCCGCCGGCTCCAGCCAGAAATAGTATTCGTCGCTCAGCGGCGGATGCGTCTCGCCGCAGCACCGGCAGCAGCCGTCGGCCGGCGCGTCCGCTTGCGGCGCGAAAGCGTGGCCGGCCATCGGCTCGCCGCCGGCCGCTATCCGGTAGAAACGCCGGCCCATCTTCACTGCGGCCTCCAGCCAGAATGGCAAGGCGGGACCCGCCGCCTGGCTGGCCGCCACCGCCAGCGCAGCGTTGCCCGCCACCGCGGCCACGCCAGCGGGGTTGCGGGTATCGCCGCCCTGGCCGGGCGGGGCGCCAGCCAAAGGCGCAAGCCAGGAAAGCCGGCCATCGCGGTCCGGCAAACCCTGCAGCCCCAGTCCTTGGCGCGGCGGAAACCGGTGCAGCCCGGAGGGCTCGCGCCTCTGCAAAACCGTCAGCCCATCATGACTGGGCGGGGCCTGATCCGGCCACCACTCCAGCCCGCCGGGAACCGCGACGGACAGCGTGCTGCGGCGCAGTTCGCTGCTCAGCAAGCGATAGGCCTCCACCTCGCCGGCCCTCGCCTGCTCCGACCATTCCATCCAGTTTTCCCGATATATCCTGCGCTCCTTGCAGCGCCGCCAGGTCTGGAAGCTGGTAAACTGCCGGTCCCACAAGCGGGCGAACTCGCCGCTCACCGGCCAGCCCGCCTCCAGCCCCAGCCGGGCGCGGCGGATGAAGTTCTGCGCGGCGCTGATGGCCTCTTCGATACGGCTGGCGCTTTCGCAGACGCCGCTGTCCACATCCAGCAGCAGCAAGGCCGACAGATCGTCCGGCGCGGTGGCGAAGCCGCTCCATGGCAGCGGCACGCGGTTATTGTTGACCAGATAGGACAGCAGCGCGGCGCGGGCGCGCTCGCGCAGGCAATCGTTGAGCCGGCGCAGCGCCAGATAGCGCTGCGGCTTGCCGTTGGCGAACTCGCCGCGCTGCGCGAAGCCCGCCAGATTGGCATTGCCGCTGTCGGTCTGGCCGGCCAGCGCGCTGCCCGGATCGTTGCAAGCCCATAGGCAGGGCCGCGCCGCGCCGGGGTCTTGCGCGGCGAAGTCATGCAGCAGTTCGCGCATCCAGCCGTCGGCATGCCATACCCGCACCGCCCAGCGGTCGTCCTGCAAATCGGCGCTGTCTATGCTGTAGACCGCGCCCGCGCTCTGGTCGAAACGCCGCAGCATCGCCTCCGCATAGTCCAGATCGACGCCGATGTGGCGGGTGAGATAGGCCGGATCCGCCGGCTGCTGCTGCTGCGCATCGTGGAACAGCAGCCACGCCGGCCGCGCGCGCGCGGCGCGGGTGGCGTCGCGCATCCGCGCGTAGTCGAATATCCGCTCCCACCAGTCGAACAGCGCCTGCACCCGCTGCGGCGAAGGCGCCACCCGGTCGTCCACACTGGCCGCCGGCGGCAGGTAGTTGTCCAACAAGGGCAGAAAGTTGAAGTCGAAGCCGGCCTCATGGCTGGCATAGCCGCCAGCGGACAGGTAATAGGACCGACCGGCGAAATTGGCTGGATTGGCCAGCATGAAACCCAGTTCGGACTGCCCGTCGTCGCTGGCAGGCTCGGCCGACAGCCCAAAGCGGCTGGCGAACAGCATGGCCTTGAACGCGCGCTGATAGGTGCGGCGGATGTCGCGCAGCGAGCTGCTGTAACGCGCGTCCAGATATCTGCCCAGCGCGCTGTCCTCCGGCAGCCGGATGCCGTGGCTGAGCGGCGCGGTCTTCTGCTGCTGATACAGCCGGCACAGCGGCAAGGCGACCCAACAATCGCAGCTGTCCGGCCCGCGGTACTTGAGCTGGAAGCCGGTGTGGAACGGTTCGGCCGCGCAGCCGCAATCGTCCAGCTCCGGCGCCGGCTGGATGAATTCTATGCTCAGCTGGTAAGCGCCGCGCTGCAGGCCCAGCTCGGACCGGGCATGCTCCTGCTGGTCTTCACACTGGTGGTTCAACACCTGCCAGCTGCGCTGGCCGCGCTGCAGGGTGACGCGCCAACGGCAAGCCTCGGCCCGCTCGAAATCCGGCGCTTCGCCTTCAGCGGTGGGCGCGCCGGCCAAGAAGCGGTAATCGCCGGCCTCCTCGATCAGCAGTACGCCGCTCCAGCGCACTGTGAACCCCTGCACTCCGCCCAACAGGCTGCCGCTGCCGTCCGCCAGCGCAAAACCGTTGCGTAGCGTCAGCTGCTGCAGCTGACGCGTCGACAGAGTGGCGTCCAGCGCCGGAATCAACAGCGGCTGCGGGCTGTTGCGGCGGTTGCGCGCCGCGTCGAACGCGCTCAGCGGCCCGCGCAGCTCGCGCCATATCGCCGCGTCGCCGCCGCTGGCGTACTCGCCCAGCAGGCCGGTGCCGGCCAGGCCCAGCAGCGCGGCAAAGCCGCAACCGTTGGGCCTGGGTTTCCAGGCGACCGGCGGCTCGGCGCCGGCATCGCTCTCCCAGGGCGCCAGGCCAGCGTTCTCATCGCCGTACAGATTGCGGATCACCATCCACGCCGCCTCGGGGCAAGCATGCTCGATGCCGGCCGCACAACCGACATGGCGCGCCAGATGCTCGGCGATGCAGCGGCAACGGACATGCGCCAGGGCGAACTGGCGCTGGAAGAATACCCAGCGCTCGGCCTCGTCGGCGGTTTCAATCAGCGCGCGCTCGGCGGCGGCGTAGTCGTCGAACAAAAAAGCGAACGGCGCCAGCGCCAGCCGCGGCAGGAAATAGACGTTCTCCACCGCCTGCCGCTCCTGAGGCGTGGCCAGCGGGCTCAGGCTGGCCAGCTTGGCGATGACCGCCTCGTCGCGCAGCGGCAGCTGCGCCCACAGCTCGTGCGTAGCGGCATCGTACTGGAACGGCCCGTCCAGCGGCGTGTTCCACATCAGGGGATTGGTGCTGGCCAGCGCGGCGCGGAACTGTCGCTGCCCGGCTGCCGCGCCCAGCATATCCGGGAAGAAATGCTGGCCCAGCGCCAGCCACGGATCGACCCCGGCCAGCGGCTGATAAGCGAAATCCTCGCGCAAGCTGGCGCTCATGCGGCTCCAGCTCCAATGCGCGGCGGCGTCCGCAGCCGCCTCCGCTGCCAGCAAGGCGCGCCGCAGCCGCCATAGCGATGCCTCCGCCTCGTCGTCCGGCAAGCCAAACGGCTGATCCAGCGCTTCGTTGGCGGTCTGCAGCGGAAAAGCTTCGCCGCCATCCAGTTGGCTGTCGGCAGTGAATAGATACAGCAGCTCGCCGACCTCGAACGACGAGGCGTACAACTTGCCCAGCACCTCGGCAAACCGCAGCGTGGCGGCGGGACGGGCGTGCCACTCCAGGCCGGCGCCGGCGGGATCGAAGCCGGCCAGCCGCGACAACGGGTCCAGATTGCGCGCCAGCAGCTTGATGAACTGCGGCGGCCGCTCGCCGCAGGCGTGATGGCGCCTCGCCGCCGGACCCACGCCATGCAGCAGCTGCCGCACGGCCCAGTCCCACTTGCGCGCGCCGGGTCCCGACCACAGCGCCAGGATGTGCAGCCGGTCGGCGCCGCTGCCGGCTCCGTCGTCGCCGCGGTCGCGCAGCTCGACGTGGAAGGCCTCGTGCAACAGCAGGATGGCGGCCAACTGGCGTACAAAGTCCGCCCAACTGGCGATCGGCGACAGTACCGCGTAGATGTCGGCCAGGTCATTCATGCTCAGGCGGGTAGTGCCGCAGCACTGCAATTTGCGCCATAACCGGATGAACACGCCCAGCAAGCCCAGCCCGGCCTGGGCGGCGGCGGCGCTGCCGAAAACCAGCGCGTACTGGTTGGGATAGCAGGGTTCGCACTCGGGCAGCTTGCCGTCCTTGCTCGCGCTGAAACTGAACGGCGCCACCCCGCATTGCTGCAGCTCCACCAACTGGCACCAACTCAGGCCGGTTCGGGACAGGAACGCCCCCGGCTGCGACAACGCGCGCGTCCACGGCACCTTGTTGCTGGTCGCGGCGCTGAAGCCATACCATCGCCAGCCATCGCTGCCGCGGTCCTCGCCCTGCCCGCCGGGCAGATCGCCCGGCGCCAGGCACAGATATTCCAGGGCCAGATCCAGGCTCAGCGGGTAGCGCCACAAGTGCGCCTGGAACACGGGCGGTGCCAGCGCGCTGTCGTGGACAAACTCGGTGATGTCGCGACAGAAGCGGCGCATGGCGGCAAAGCGCGAGGTGCCCAGGTGGCGCAGGTAGGAGCGGTTGACGTCCAACGGCTGCGAGTACGGCAGGTCCGGCGCGGAAAAGTCGTTCGCCAGCGCGGCATAGGCCGCCGGTGCCGCGACCGGCGTCGCCGGACTGGAGTACGCGGGCAACGCTGCGTAAAGGGTGGCCGGGTCATGGCAGGCCGGATCGCCCTCGGCGTGAGCAGGCGGGCAGCACTGGGTTGCGCACAGCGGATAGTCGTCCAGCTGGTCGCCGGCGGTGTTGTACACCACGCCCTGCGACTGGGCCGGAACGGTGGCGACCAGGCTCTCCAGGTTTTCATTGACGATGTCGATCAAGGGCAAGGGGATATCCAGATTGGCGCAACTGGCCAATAATTGCGCCAACGGCCCGCGCCGGCCGGCCAGCGCGTCGGCCAGGGTGGTCTGGCCCTTGGCCGGCGCAGCTTGAGGATTGGCGCAAGTCGCGCTGGGCGACAATTGCAGCAGTTCGTGCAGATATGCGATCCGGCCCAGCGGCGAACGGCAAGGCGCCGGCAGGCAATTGACCAGATTGCCGGGATTGACCGGCGCAAACGGCCCCGGCCCCGGCGGCGGGTTGGCATTGCCGCCGACATTGCTGAAAATGGCCGCCGCATAGTCATAGGCCACGCTGCCGATCAGCGAGGTTTCGAATTCGGCCGGCGACAGCGGCAGGATGTCGGCCGCGGCGGTGAGGCCGCGGGCATACAGGGCCTCCATCACGGAAAACCCCAGTCCGGGGTCGAGTCCCAGCGGCTTGACCAGCGCCGCCAGCGCGTCCAGCGCGGTCAAGGCCTGCAGCAGCCAGGCCTGGGCATCGTCATCATCCCGCAGCAGTTGCCCTATCGCCGCCGCCATCAATACGGGATCAAAACCGTTGCCAAGAACGATGGGGCCGGACGGATAGGCAGACAGCGCCTGGCCTATCCAGTCGGTGTATGGCGCGGCCAGCAGCGGCGGCGCGGCCGGATTGGCCGCGGCGTAGCTGGTAGGCTGCGCCGGCGGCGCGGCGGAGAAAAACTGCTGGATATAGATGATGAAGGCCGCCAGCCGGGCTTCGGCGCTGCCTCCGCCGGTAAACGGCGGCAACCACTGGTTGCCGGGCCAGCCGGGACTGGAGATGAAGAAAGTCCGCCAATCGGTGCTTTGCGCCTCGGCCAGCTGCGCCACGGTAGCGGGCAGCGCGCCGCCGGCCGGGGTGATTCTCAACCCCGCCAGCACCAGTTGCGTCAATGACTGCACACCCCCTGGCGGCACATAGCCTTGCGTCAACGCCGCCAACACGAAATCCAGATATTCAACCGGATGGCTGACGGCCTCGCCGCCGGCAGGGCTGGCCGTGATCCAGAACTCGTTGATCGGATGGGCGGCGGCGTCCGGCCAGTCCAGGCCGTAGGCCAGCCAGTCGTCAAGCACGGTGGCGATATCCGCGTCCACCGGGCACCGCGGCCGCGAGTTGCTGCCCTCCACGCCCAACGCGTTCAGACGGCGCGCCGCCTGAGCCGGATTGATCTGCGCCCCGGTGCCGTTGATTTGCTCGTGATCGGTGACAGTACCGTCGCTCACCGCCTGGGCCAGTTGCGACAACAGCCGCGCCGCCTGCTCGCCGGTCGCCATCGTAAAGCGCTGCGGAACGCTGACCTGCGGCGGCATATTGGCGGACAAGGCATAGAAATACGCCGCCGGCACGCCGAAACTCACCGGTAAGACGCCGCCCGCGGGGTTGAGCAGCAGCACTTCGGTGGAGCCCAGCGGTCCGCCGCTGCTGACGCCGGCATCCACCGGCAGCTCGAACAGCGCCTGGCTGGCCTGCAACGACAGCTGCTGGCAGGCGAACGCCGCCGCCGCCGCGTAGACGAAAGTGGTCAACAACTGGGCGTTGGCGTCCTTGGGCGCGTAATACGACGATAGCGCCCCCTGGAATTGCAATAGTTTCTGTTCTTCAGGATCGGTCAGCAGACCGGAATCGGGGGGATTGGTGTACAGGTTTTCCAGGACATCCGGCGGGCCGGGCAAGGGGCCGGGCGCACTCCAGGCGATTTCATGGGCGATATGGCCGCATTGCTCCGGCGTCAGGCTGGCCAACGCCGGCATGGCTCCGCCGGGATCCATGCCCAGCACTGCGGCGATGGCGCCGACCAGGGTGTCGAAGACTGGCGGCGAGCCATCGGCAGGCAGGCCGATCGCGATGCCATTGCTGGAAACCGCTGGCAGCGTGAGATAGCAGCTGGTGACGGCCAAACCCTGAAACTGGTCCGGCGTCGGCGTGCCGGCATCCATCTGCACATTGTAGAACGCCTCGCTCACCGGCAGACCGATGCCGCCGCGCGTCATCACGACGCGCAGGTTTTCCAGCGCCGTGGATGCGCTCACCGGGATCACCGCGGTGGCGACCGCGGCTGCGGCGTACACCGGACCGATTTCGACTTCAATATGCTGGACGATGCCGGTGGCCGGGTTGTAGGTCGGCGGCGCCGCATATTCCGGCGGCGCCGGCAGCGGCGCGATCGGGCTGGAAGTCGGCGCGATGAAACGCGCCGCCGGCCCCGCCGACACGCCCTGTGGAACGCTGCCGAAGGTCAGATCGAATGCCTGGATCTGCAAACCGTCGAGATACGTGGCGAAAGTGCCGGCGTCAACGGGCGCGGCGGGTGTCAGGCGAATGACGATGAGTGCAGACATGGCGTTGTGACTCCTTGCAAGCCGCGAATCATGAATCCGGCGGCGCGCCCGGCGGCAAAGCCGGGCGCGCCGCGGCCATCCCCCGTCACATATGCGACATCAAGTAGGCGAAGCCCGCCGACAAGCCGCCGACGATGGCCGCGCCGGCCAGCACCGGCACCGAAACCGGCGCGGTGGCCAGCGCCAGCACCACCGCTGCCCCGGCCATCGCGCCGTACGCCACCGCGCCCACGGTTCCCACTCCGACCGAGGCGGTGCTGCCCAGGCCGGCATCGCGCGCCGCGCCTTCAAAGGCATTGCCGGCGGGAACGCCGATCACGGCGCCGGCCAAGGCAGGCGGCGCGCCGGCCTCGACGCCGGAGAGCGCTGCCGCCCCCACCCGGGTCAAACCCATGCGCAAGGCCGAATAGCCCAGCGCTTCTGTCACGATCACCCCCTCGCCGGCGCCGGGCAACACCCTTACCCCGGTATCCGCCGCCGCGTTGCCAAGCCGCCCCAGCGTGCTGCCGGCAGGCGGCGCGGACGGCGTCATCAACGGCGGCGCCACAGAGCTGCCGCCCTCAAGCTCCGCCTCGGCCGCCGCCACCTGGGCGGCAGTCCTCCGGAGCATCGCCGCCGCCGTATTGGGCCCCGGCACCACCTGCCCGGTTTGCGGATTGACATCCGCATCGCGCGGCGTGAAGTTGACCGAACTGCCGGTCGGACGCTGCGCCACGCCTGACGGCGTCTGCACCGTCAAGTTGTCCGGATCTATCCCCAACGAGGCGACGAATCCCCTGACAACCGGGTCTCTGGCCATCCGGTAGCGCAGGCCGGCGTTGGTGCGCACCCCCGGCGCGGTGTTGCTGGTGGCGTCGTCGGCCAATGCCTTGATTTCATCGATCTCCGACAGCCGGCCGGTGAGAAAGCGGTTGGCCGCTTCGTCCGGGTCGGTGGCGATGGACACGCTGGGGCGGTTGGGCGGCGGCGCGGCCATGATGAAATTGCTCTTGCTCAGGCTGTTGGTATTGCGATCCAGCATCTGCTTGTTGGCGGGGTCGGACGGCGACCCGGCGACGCCGCCAGCCAGATTGCCGCGCACCGCGTCGATTTCGTCGACATGCAGCGCAAACGGCACCTCGCGGAAATTGCCGGCGGTGAAGTTGATCTCCTGGCCTTCGAAATCCATGCAGGTGGCGACGGTCGGGTCGCAGGCGGTGCCGCGCGAGTCGGTGTGGGCCACCGGGTTGCCGGCAGCGTAGGCGTACAGATTGATGCCGCCCTGCAGACCCACCGGGTCGCAGCTCAGCCAGCGCCCCAGCCACGGCAGGTAGTAGCGGGCGCGGTTGTAGTTGAGTCCGCTTTCTTCGTCCCGCTCCATCCCGGTGTAGCGGTAGCGTTTGGCCGCCGCCCGGATTTGCCGGTTGGCCGCCTGATAGGCGGTGCTGCCGTAGGGGTAGTACTCCTCGTAGCCGATGATCCGCGCGCGATCGTCCAGCTCCAGGCTGCTGGAGCCGAGGTGGTCGGTGAACTGGTAGCGGATCAGCCGCGCCGGAGACGGATCGGGCCGGCTCGAGAGCGTCTTGGCCTCCACCAGCGCCAGCCGCTGCTTGCCGGCCATCAGGTGCAGGGTTTCCCGCTGCAGCAATATCCGCTGGCCGTCGGCGTCGTACTCGCGATAGATTTCGAAGCCGCCCAGATAGATCCGCTCGCTCAGCCGGCTGCCGTTCTGGCGCCGGGTCACCTTGCGCACCCTGTCGCCGCCGGCGTCGTAGACATAGCAGGTGGTTTCAGCCTGCCGCCCGTCTTCGCCATCCGCCACCCGCTGCCGCGCCGAACGACGCAATTGATCCTTGAAGTCCCACTCCAGCGCCGACAGTTGCGGCAGATGGACGGCATTGCCATGGATGTCGTAGCCGTAGCGTTCCTCGTCCTGCCCTACTCTGCTGTGGCTGAGGCGATTGCCGGTTTTCTCCGGCTCCAGCTGGCTGCGCTGCGCGTAATGGTAGTCGCGCGCCCACAGCGGCTCGCCCGGACTGCCCGCCAGGCTGCCATGGCGATGCAGCAGTTGCAGGATATTGCCCACTGCGTCGTACAGGTATTCCTCGCTCCAACCGCGGACAGCCTGGGGATTCCCCGGCCAGCTCTGGCCGACCCGCGGCCGGTCGCTTGCGCTGGAAGGCTGCGGGCCGTGATTGGCCAGGAAAAACTCCCGCCCGTCGGCGGCGATCAGCCGGTAGATGGGATCGTAGACATAGTCGTGTCCCGGCTGCGCCGCGCCGCCGTCGAAATACAGCGTTTGCTGCGCACGGTCGCTGATGCGGGTGATATTGCCCACCGCATCGTAGACGTAGGCCAGGTCCTGGAAGCGCGCGCCGCCCTTGCTGGTGCTCAGCCGCAGCAAGCGCAGGGTGACGGGGTCGTAGGCGTAATCGGTCTCCGCGCCGTTGCCCAGCGCGATTCGCGTGCGCTGGCCCTGGGCGTCGTACTCGATATGGGCGACCAGACGCTCGCTGGCCGACTGCGGCTCCAGCAGGCCGGCCGGCGCCGTCGGCAGCGACAGCCAGGTATCGATCCGGCTGAGCAGGTTGGCTTCGTTGTAATCCGGACGGATGACATTGAACACGTCCCCCGCCTGTTCGCCATGCGGCGCCAGCATCTGGACCGGACGGTTGAAGGCATCGAATACCGTGCGGCTGCGGAAGACTTCGCCGCCGCGGCTCCAATCCGGCAAGGCCTGGTCGTCCAGCAGCAGCTGGCGCGCGGTGTCCGGCACGTTTCCCTTGAAATCGTAGCGCTCGCTGGTGACGATGCCCGCCGCATCGTATTGCCGGTAGACCCGGGTGAGCAGATTGCGCGCGGCGGCGTCGGGCTGGCCTTCGCCATATTCCGTCTGCTCGAACAACGCCTCCCCCGCCAGCGTGCGCGCATCCGCCGCCGGGCCGCTGCCAGACACGTAATGCCGCAGGGGACGCCGCAGCGAATCGTAGGCAATGCGGAAGGCATGGCCACGGCTGTCCCAGGCGCGGATGGGTTTGTCGCCGGCATCGTGCAGCATCCAGCGCTCGCCGGCATCCATGCTGGCCTGATGGATGCGGTGGCCCAGCATGTCGTAGTCGTAGCGGATCACCGTCCGGCCCAGCGCATCGCGCACCGAGCGCTGGTTGCCCTCGATATCCAGCACGGTGCGCGTCGGGTATTTGCCCATGGCGCCGTTGTCGGCGATGGCGAGCACGGTGCGTCCCAGAGCGTCCATATAGCTCAGTTCGGGGGTGTCGGCGTGGGCAGCCGCCCGCCTTGCCGCGTTGCGCTCGTCCTCGCCCAGCCGGCCATCGCTGCGCTGCGCATACCAGCTGGGCAGATAGTCGGTTTCCGGCAGCAACCTGAAGTAGCCGCCGACATCCGGGTCGGCGCGCGGATCCAGCCGGGTGACCGTGTCGTTCGCGTCCCATTTCTGCAGCGACCAGGGGTCGAACACCGCTTTCTCGTAGCTGTGGTCGGGATGTAGCGTGGCCACCAGCCGGCCAGGCGGATCGTAAAGCAGAATCGAGGCGAAGCCGGTCTCGCGCAGCTGCCGCTCCGGCTCGAACAAATGGGTGCTGCTGAAAAAGGACTGGTACTGCTTGACCGGCTTGCCCTTGTTGTTGAACACGGTGCGGCCCTTGCCCACCCAGCGCAAACGCGCCGGCCCGAGCAAGGGCTGGCCTTCGCCGTCCAGCAGCAGCGCGGCCGGCACCGCATCGCCGTCCGGCAGCAGACGCATGGGCTCGCGCAACGGCGCGTCTCCGCCCTCAGCCGGAATCTTGGACTGGATTTCCCGGCCGAAGCCGTCGGAGTAGGCGAACACCACCTGGATTTTCAGCGCCAGCCCCGGTTGCAGATCGCTGACATGGGTTTCCCGCGCCAGCGTGGCGGCGAAAGGCGGCTCGCCGCAGCGGCGGTAGCGGTGCAAATCGTAGACAAACCGCGTGGTGGCCCCCTTGAGCATGGCGACAGCCTCGGCGCGCGGGGTGGCGGCGAAAGCCTGCAGCCGCGCCAGCGGCGGGTCGGCGTCGCGCGCGCCGAAGCCGTCCAGCGTATCGCCCAGCCTCTCCCCTTCCTTGCCGCGCAACGCGGTCGCCACCGTCTGGCCCAGCGCATCGAAGGCGGCGAAGCTGCGGTTGCCGTTGGGGTCCACCATCAGGCGCGGCTTGAGCACGCGGTAATCGTATGCGACGCTGACGGCGTTGCCGAGCGCGTCGCGGGTGCGCAGCGGCAGCAGATCGTACTGATAGTCGATGAAGGCGTCGGCGCCGAAAGCGTTGCGCAAGCGGCGCGGCAGGAAGAAGTGCGCCAGCGCCTCCGCCAGTTCCCGGGCCGGCGTGGCGGCCGGCTCCGGATGATAGAAGCTGCGGCCTGACGGCATCCACCAGCGGCCCGGCCCGTCCAGCTCGACATAGCCGCCGAGGTCGGCGCCAGCCCCAGCCAATACCTGGCCGGGATCCGGCAGGCGCTGCGCGCCGCCGGACTCATAAACGCTGGCCAGCAATCCGGCAGTGAACGCCAGCTTGTAGCTCTCGCCGGGCAGCGCCAGCGACTCCAGACACCGCCACGGCAGCAGCCGGCTGAGGTCATTGCTGCGGTAAAGGGTGCGGATGCTGTTGACCAGACGCCGGTACAGCACCGGCAGCACCGCGCCAGCGGCGAAGACATCCTCGTACGGCAGCTCGACTGCGCCGTTGTCAGGCCGGGACAGCAACTGGCGTACCGTATCGAAGCGCAGCAGTCCGGCGACCTCCGGCCGGACAGGGCCGGCGGCGCAGGCCTCTGCCAGGTGAATCAACTCATAGCTGAGCGAAGAAGCCGGCAAGGGCGCGCGGTAGGCGTCAGCCTCGTCCAGCGCATGGGTGTAGTCGGCATTGACCAGGGTCGCCTGCAGCTGCCGCTGGCGGGCGCGGTCGGTTTCGCTCAGATGGGCGCTGCCGTCGCGGAAACGGCGGCCGTAGGCCAGCGCCAGCGATTGCCGGATATTGCCGTAGCCGTCCACCTGCAAGGTCATCGCATGAGAAACACGGGGGTCGGCCAGCCAGCGGACGCCGGCGGCGCAGCCGGCCGCGGCCGGCTCGACTGTCTCGCCGCCCCGCACCGCGAACAGCTTGCGCTCGTAATGGAACTCCAGCGCCTCGCGCGCATGGGTGAAGAACACCGCGTAGCGGTTGGGGCCGCGCGGCTGCACCGGCACGATGGTGAAGTTGGATTCGGCCACCGAATACGGCCGCGCCGATTCCGGCAGACCGTCCTGCGCATAGACCTCCTGCCGCAGCCTGGCGCCCTTCAGCGAGCGGATGGCTTCGCGAATGTCCTGCGGCGACAGGCCGGGCGGCAGCACGGTATCGTCCAACAGGATGGCGGCCTCCTCCGCCGGCGACAAACCCGGTTCGCGGTAGAACTCGCGCTCCAGCTGGCGCGACACCCGCCCGCCAGGATCCTGCGCGCCGGTGTGGTACCAGGTCCGGATCAGCACCGGCGGCGACAGGAAGGCGGGATTGAAATTAGCGGGCGGCCCTTCCGCCCCGCCTGCCGCATAGGCCTCGGTGTCGCACTGGTCCACACGGGCGAAGCCGCGGAATTCGCGCTCCAATCCGTCGTAATAGCCGTGATGGTAGCTGTAGCGACTGACAAAGCGGTTGCCGCTGATCAGGTCGCGGGTTTCCACCCGGGACACCACCTGCACCGGAAACGGCAGCCGGGTCAGCCATGGCGCGCCGGCGGCTTGGTCCGCCAGATAGAATTCCGTGGACGCCGTGTATTCCACCCGAGTTTCCGCGCCCAGATTGTTGCGCACCGACACCAGCAGATGCGGCTTGACCCCGTCCATCAGGTCCAAATACCACAAGGGGCGGCGGCTGTGCGCCGGCAGCGGCGACGACCACAGCAGACAGGCGGTGCCCTTCCCCAGGAAATCCGCCACCGTCACCGAGCTGGCGCTATCGCAGGGCGGCATCTGCGTCAGCAGACGGGGCGCCGACAGGCTGTTGCCGTGCTGGTTCAGATAGACGCTGACACCCTCGCGGCCGCGATACAGGATGTCGGTGGCGCCGTAACCCTCGGTGTCGGCCAGCAAGATGCGCCGCTGATCGAAGCCGGCGCTGTCGTCAAACCACGGTGCCTGGTCCATTTCTACCTTGGCGCCGAAACGGCCGTAGCCGATATTGGGCCAGTAACAGACTTCGCCATTGCGGATGCGCACCAGGTCCGTCAGCCCGTCGCCGCTCATATCGGCCAGGAACACCGACTGGCTGCCGTCGGCAAACACCACCCGTGGGCCGCGCTCCTCGTCCCATGGCGGATGCTCGCGCAACTCCGCGCCGAAGCCGTCCGGCCCCAGCGACGGGTGCCACAGGTTCAACGCGACGTCGCGGGTGATCAGAATGTCGGGATGGCCGTCGCCGGTCAGGTCGATGAAGCGCAAGTTGGCGTCGCGCCAGTCCAGGTCGGGCAAGGAGGGAAACGTGCGGTACGGCTCCCAGCCCGCTGCGCGAGTTCTGGGATAGAAGCCTGGCTGCGGCGCATCGAATTCCACCAGCTCCAGATTGCCGTCGCGGTACAAATCCAGCAACTGCTGGCGTCCGGCGTTCAGCCTGGCCAGCGACGGCCGCGGCGATACCAGGCGCGCGGCCCCCAGCCGGCCATCGCCCAGATTGGGCTTGTAGAACCAGCCGCCGCCCTGCTCGGTCAGCACTCCGGCGATGCCTTCGCCGTCCAGATCCACCCAGCGATAGCGCGACGGGTCGACGCCGGCCGGCAGATGGTCCAGGCTAGCGGCGTCCACCGCCCGCACCGGCAACACCTCCTGCCGCGCATCGTCCAGCGGACTGCGGGAATAATCCAGCTCCAGTTCCGGCAGCGAGCGTTTCAGATAGGCGCCGCCGGGTCTGATGGCAAAACCGGACTGCGTCGCGCCGATGAGGAAGGAGCCGCGCGGCGTCTCTCGGTAACGGAAGTCGGCGCTGCGCGCCAGATAGTCGGGCGTGGCCAGTTCTTCGGCGAAATGATGCAGCATCAACACCCGGCGGCACAGCCGGTAGCTGCGCACTTCAAAGCCTGCGCGGTAAACCGAGAATGGATCGGCCCGCGCCGGCCACCCCCGGCCGGCGTCCGCGCCGGGCTGCAGCGCGGCGTGGCAGTCGCCGTCCGGCTGGCCCTGCTCCTGATAGCGCTCTTCGCCGTAGTCGAACAGCACTTCGAACATCCAGTCGGCGGCGGCAAACGCGTCCAGCGGCAACCGCGCGGCGCGAAAATCCGGCGCGCCGGGGTCCAGCATCAGCGGCTGGCGGTTGCCATAGCGGACCGACTTGAGATAGCGGTTGGCGCCGCGCTCGCGATTACGCTCATTGGCCTGCGCCGGATCGACGTTGTCGGCGTTTTCCGCCGCATAGCGGTAAACCATGGCATTGCCCTTGCCATCCACGCTATGGCAGATCAACCAGCTGAAGATGCGCCGCGGATCGGCCGGATCGGCGATCCGGCTGTGCGCGTCGATGCCGTACCAGGTCATCACATTGTCGCGGCTGATGCTGCGCCAGTGGACATCGCCGTCGCTCAACCGCGTCCAGCGCTCTATCCGCGAGAACAGGCCCTCGATGCGTGGCCGGTAGCGCCGGATCCGGTAGCCATCGCGGATGGCCTCGTCCAGCCCGCCTTGCGGCGGCAGCGTCGGCACCAGGTCCTCCGCTCCGGACAGCAGGAAACTGTCCGAATCCTCCGCGTCGAGGTAGCGCGGCAGGCCTTTGTCGGTGCGGCGGGAAATCATCGGCAAGGACAATTGCCAGCCGATGCCGAAGGGGCCGTTGCCGCCGCCGGAATCATAAGATAGCGACAATTGCGGACTGACGCCGCCGCGGCCGGGGGAGATCGGAAGGGGCAAGGTCAGCGTGCCGGTGCCGCTCACCGGATTGGTCGCGAACGTCTCGCCGATGCCGCGCATCGCGCCGCCGCCCTTGGGCAGGTCCAAGCCTGGCGCGCGGACCAAAAAGCCATCGTCTTCCCCAGGGGAAGCGTCTGGCGCAACAGGAAACGATTCCGGCATATACCCTCCTGCAAGCCGGCATGCCTTGACATGCCGCGCTTCATGGACAGGTTTCACCCCTCAATGACGAAATCATCCTTACGGCGCAATCCGCATTCCCTGCCGCAGGACGATCATTATTCATTCACCATCGTTATCTCTTCTCGCAAATGAGGCCGGCCCAAGCGAAACCGCCCAATTAACGGTAATCATCGCGGCCTCCAGTGCGACCGCATCGCCTCTGGAATGGCGGCGCTTGCCAGCGATGCGGGCGCCGCCTTGCGCACCGAGGCCAGGCGGCAGCCTTCCAACAGGCGGATATACATCCAGCCGATATCAAATTCCCACCACTGGATGGACAATTTGGCCGATGCGGCATAGGCGTGGTGATTATTGTGCAGCTCTTCTCCTCCTATCAGCACGCCCCAGGGAACGATGTTTCTCGAATAGTCATCGGTGGCGAAGCGGCGATAGCCCCAATAATGCCCGGCACCATTCACCACCCCGGCGGCAAACACCGGAATCCACAACATCTGCACTGCCCATATGCTCAGCCCGATCGGGCCGAACAGCAGCAGATCGGCCAGCAGCATCAGGCCGACGCCCAGCTGCGAGTGGCGCGCGTACACGCGGCGCTCCAGCCAGTCATCCGGCGTGCCTGCGCCATATTTGCCGAGCGTGAGGGCGTTACGGCTTTCCCGCCGGTACAGCTCGGCTCCCTCCAACAGCACCGTCCAGACGCCAAAGCGGCGCGGACTGTGCGGATCGGCCGCAGTATCGGTTGTCGCATGGTGCTTGCGATGGATCGCGGTCCACTCCCGGGTCACCATGCCGGTGGTCAGCCATAGCCAGAAACGGAAGAAGTGGCTGGCCAGCGGATGCAGCTGCAATGACCTGTGGGCTTGATGCCGGTGCAGGAAGATGGTGACGGCGGCGATGGTGATGTGGGTCAATCCAAGCGCCGCCAGCGCGTTTCCCCACCATGGCAGATTCAGCAGGCCTTGTAGCATGGACATTCCTCCTTCGCCGCATCATGCGGCGACTGGCAACGCTTGCCCGCCGGCAGACGCAGCCGATCACGGCCTGCCGCGCGCCGCCGCCTCATATCTGCGTGGGCGCCGCCGCGCCTTGGGCGTGGTTGGCCTTTGCCGCCGGCTGCGACCGGTTGGCCGACCGGCTTCTGGCCGCAACGGCGGCCAGCGGATTCATGCTGTCCACCATGGAGCTGGGAATCAGGATGGTGGTGCCTCGCTCCTTGGTGGTTTCATAGATGATGTTCATCGCCCGGAGCTGCAGCGCCGCCGGATGCCTGGCATAGACATTGGCGGCTTCGACGAACTTGTGGGCGATCTCGGCCTCGGCCGAACCCAGAATGATGCGGGCCTGCTTTTCCCGCTCGGCCTGCGCCTGGCGCGACATCGAATCCTGCAGCGCTTCCGGGATGGCGACATCGCGGATTTCCACCGAACGCACCGTGATGCCCCATTCGGCGGTTTTGGCGCCTATCTTCTGGCACAGCGCCTGGTCGGTGCTCTGGCGATCGCTCAACAGCACGCCCAGCATCGACGAGCCTATCATTTCGCGCAGCGAGGTCTGCGCCACCCGGTCTATCGCCTGGCGGTAATCGGTGATGGCCAACGCCGCCTTCTGCGCATCATGCACGTGCCAGAAGATGATGGCGTCGACATTCACCGGCACGGTATCGCGCGTCAGCGCCTGCTCGGCATTGAAGGCGGTGGTCTGGATTCTCTCATCGATGGTCGCCACCACGCTGTCTATCACCGGGATGATCAGGAACAGCCCCGGCCCGCGCACGCCGCGCAGCTTGCCTGCGCGCAGCACCACGCATTTTTGCCAGGTGTTGGCCATGCGCAAGGCTTGGTACACGATGGCCGCAAGGCACCAGCAGACGATGGCCAGCGCCAGATAACCGGCTAAATTGGCCAGTATGCCCAGCGCGATGATGATGGTGACGATGAATAAGGTAATGGCGTTCATGCCGCGTTCCTTTCCTGTGGCCCGGGGTAGACGGTATCCCTGTTTCCCAGCATCGGCGCTTTTGCCGCCACCCATCTGTACGCTGGCGCACACAACATCATGTGCGCGCTGACCTTGTTCTCGCGGCCGCCGCCGGGCCCGGACGCCTTGGATATGACCTGCCGCCGCCGCAAAGGAGATAGCCAAAGCGATGTCGGCTTGCAGGCCTGATCGGCCGCTCAACCAACCGCCTCATCGTTCTCGATAGCCATGGATGGAAGCAAAGAGCTTGCTCATGCGGCGGACCGCGGGCAAGGCATCGGCGCTTGCTGCCCCTCAGCCAGGAGGAATTTAACCGCCCAGCTGCCTTTGCCGGTTTTCCTGCTGTTCCTGCGCGGCGCGGGACAGCGTTGCGGTGGGGCAGGCCAATAGGCGCTCCATGCCGATAGGCTCGCCGGTTTCCTCGCATCTGCCGTAACAGCCGTTGCGGATGCGTTGCAATGCCTCGTTCAGCCGCTGCAGCTGCCATTCTTCCCGGCGACGCACGGTTAAATTCAGCAAATACCCTTCCTCGTGCTGGACGCGGTCGCTGGCGCTGCCATCCGAATCTCCGAGGAACTCCCGCAGATGGTTTTCCGTTTCCTGCCGCGAACGCAACAACGCATCGCGCGCCTGGAGCAGTTGCTGATGCAGCAGAGCCAGTTGCTGCGGCGACAGGTCGGCGTCAAGCCGGGCAGCTTCCGCATCGGCAGTGGATGCGCCTAAAAACGTGGTGTCCCGCATGGCGGCACCTCCTGCTTATAGGGAAAGGGACGGCTGGTCGGCGGCGTTAGAACGCCTCTCCGTGCGAGCCTCTTGCTGACTGGTTTCAGTCTCCATCCTCAACGCCTCGGTTTCCGCCATCTCGTAAAGGGGATAAATCCGGCATGACGGCGATGGCTGGCCAGTTTGGACCGACCAGCCGACGAAATACCCGGCCGCGTTGCGCACGCATTCAATATGGTATCTGCGCATGAATTGCTCCTTGCTCTGATCAGGCCTTGCAGGTCTGCGCGAATAGATGGCTACCCGCAGGAGTCCATCCGATCATGGGCAAACTTAATAGGCGCCCAATCAAATCGTCTGTTCGATTGCGCGCATATGACAATGTCAAATTAAAGTACGGCGCCATGCGCTTTGCCGCACGGGAATGATTACGGTCGGCAAGCGGCCATTTTTCATTCGCCCATCAAATAACCGTTTTGACCAAACAGCAAGAATTAGGCCGCATCCCAAGTCGCAAGCCACGGCAAACGCCATGGATCTGGTCTTGCGGGATTTGCAGTTTTTCATCAAGGCACTCCCGCGATAAGTTTCGGCCGGCGGAGCGCATTGGAATCCCCGGAAATTGCGAACCATAAGCGGAGGTTTTCATCTGGCGCCAGCTTCTACGTATAAACACCATAACGGCGCTCGACCATTGCTCTTAACATGGATTGTCATATTATTGATATGCACATAGGGATAGCATCTGATTCCGTTTTCACCAGATGCGCCCAAGGCGCTTGCGCTTAATCCACAAAATGCGACACCGGGAATACTTTCCTGCCGCATCTGATTTAAACCCATGATCTGACTGGATTTTAAGCCGCTTGCACAAATGGGAAAGACCGTTCCGAAAGGCATGACTGGCGACGCTTCGCGCTGCTAAAACGTAATCGCTGTCCTAACGATCAGTGAATTCCGGGCCTAGAAGGTTTGAGCTCCGCACCAACGCCGAATATGATGCTCGCTGGGCACTCGCCCGTTACATGGATAGGATGGATACGCAATGGCAACCGGTACCGTTAAGTGGTTCAACGACGCAAAAGGGTTTGGCTTCATCACTCCGGATGAAGGCGGCGAAGACTTGTTCGCTCACTTCTCCGCAATCAACTCCAGCGGCTTCAAGTCGCTGAAGGAAGGCCAGCGGGTGAGCTTTGACGTGGTGTCAGGCCCCAAAGGCAAACAGGCCTCGAACATCCTGCCCCAGTAAACCGGCAGCGATTAAAAAAACCGGCGATCGCCGGTTTTTTTTCGCCATGGATATTTTGCCCGGCGTCAGTCGCCGGCATAAGGGCTGGCCGCCTGCCATTCTCGCGGCAAGGAAGAGACGTTAGGCGCCACAGCAGGGCTGTCCGAGCAAGGTGGCCTCAACCGCCTCGTCCCAGGGGGCAGCGGCTCATGGCCAAGACGCGCCCTCAATTTGGCGCTTTCCATCCGGATGGGCTGCCGCCACAGATAGCGCATCTCCTGCAGTTCCTTGAACGTGGTGTTGAAAGGGGAGGCTAATTTCAGCAACCACCACGGGAAAGCCGAAACTTCAGGCGCCGCGCCGCCATGCCGCGCCGCAACGCGGCATATCGCCAGCACCATCTGCCGACCATCGCGATCCCAATGTCCTGCCATGTGAAAGGTCTCAAAAGGCTGCGATGCGTCCCGTGTTTCAATCAGCGCAACCATCCCCCGCGCCACATCGGGGATGTAGGACCATTGATGGCCTATGGACTTTCTCCCTGGGTAACGGATCCTGTCCACGGCTTGGCGCGGCTTGATCAAGCCCTGGGCAAACCAGTTGTTCCCGACCTGTGGACCGAAGAAATCCCCCGCCCGCACAATCAGCGCCCGGCCGCCCTGCTTGGCGAGCGACCGCAGGCGGCATTCCAGCTCAACCCGTATCCGGCCCTTTTTTGTCGGCGGATAGGGCTGGGACTGGTGTTGTTTACGCGCACCCGAACAGGGCTGATGCCAACCGATGCCGCACATGCGTTACGCCTGCACGCGGAGGAGAGGAAAGCGTCGCGGCGACGCTGGCGCGGACTGCCGCCAAGCAGGGAGACGGCATCACTGGCGTCGTGCGCGTGACCGCCAGCGAGGTCATTGGCGTGGAGGTGCTGCCGCCGATCATTGCAGCCTTGCGCGATCAGCACCCGGGACTAAAGGTCGAGCTGGCGCTGAGCAATCGGATGCAAGACTTGCTGCGGCGCGAAGCCGATATTGCGGTGCGCATGGCGCGCCCGGAGCAAGAGCAACTCATCGCGCGGCATATCGGCCGGATTGAACTCGGTTTGCATGCGACGCCCGAGTACCTCGACAAGCGCGGCACGCCAGACAGCACCGGCCAACTCGCCGAACATGCGCTGATCGGTTTCGATCACGCCACCCCATTCATTCGCGGCGCGGCCAAATCCGTACGGGGATTCGACCGCGAGCGCTTCGCGATCCGAACCGATAGCGACCTGGCGCAACTCGCCCTGATCCGTTTCGGCGCCGGCATTGGCATTTGTCAGGCGCCCATCGCAAGGCGCGCGGCCAGACCGCTCATCCGGGTTCTGCCGGATCAATTCGCTCTCCAGCTTGATACCTGGATCGCCATGCATGAGGGCCTGCGCCATAACCCTTCGTGCAAGACGACGTTTGATGCGCTGGCTGCGAGTGCGCGTGCTGACGGGCACGGCGACGCCATGATCGCCCCCGCAGGCAACTGAAAAAAGCCTGCCCCTGAAAGGATGGCTTTTCAACAACCTTGCATCCCGGCAAGCCCCAGGAGGCCAATCCGGCCATCGCGCTTTGCATCTGCGCCGCCCCCCATCCAAGATGAAACTATCGCAGGCCTGACCGTTCCGCCTTTCCGGCATCCCGCCAGCCATCCGCCCGCCAAGAGCCGCGCCGGTCCGGCGTCCCAAATTGATACGTGACAACCTCGGCAACAGGGTTTTCGCCATGAACAGACTGTTTGTGCCTGCCGTCAGGCTAATGAACCGCTTGCGCTACCCGCAGAAATTTGCCCTGATCGGCCTGGTTGCCGCGCTGGCGGTGGCTGCGGCGCTGTTCGGCATCTACGCGATCCTGAACCGCCAGATCACCATCGAGCAGCGGGAGATCGCCGGAACCGAGCTGTTCGCCTCGGCGCAGCGGGCGCTGCAGCAAATCCAGTTGCATCGCGGCCTGTGCGCCGGCAGCAACGGCGGCAGCATCGCGCTGAGGCAACGCCTGCGGCAGAGCGCACTCCAGGTCGACATGGCGCTGGCGGCCGTCAACCGGCAATTGCGGAACAGCGGCGACAATCCGGCGCCGTGGCAGCGGCTGCAGGACGCCTAGCGCGATTTGAAGCCGCAATGCGGACGCCTGCCCCCCGCGGAGGACTTCAACCGGCACAGCCGCCTGATCGACCAGCTGCAGCGCTACAGCGTGACCTTGGCCGATGAATATGCGATGACGCTGGACCCGGTGGTGGATAGCTACTATCTGCTGGAAACGGCGGTAAACAAATACCCCGATCTGCTGGAACAGCTTGCCCAGTTGCGCGGCATGGGAACCGGCGCGCTATCTGCGCGCAGCCTGACTCCGCAACAGACAGGAGAAATACAAGCCCGCTTGGCCGTGGTGGCGGAAGCCCGCCGCCACCTGCAGAACAATATCGCCACCGCGGCCCGTTTCAATCCCGCCATCGCCGCGGAGATGCAAAACGCCCTCGATCAGACCAACGCCGGCATACGGGTATTGCACGACGCCTTGCTCCGCGATGTGCTGGACCGCCACTTCGCCACCACGCCGGAACATTTCTTCGACCGCACCACCCGCCTGATCGATGTCGGCTACCAGTAGTTGTTCAGCATCATCCTGCCTACGGCGAGAAACATACTCGAGCAGCGGATACGGCATAGCCGCCAGCAGCTGTGGCTGACGCTGGCCGGCGCGCTATTGATCCTGCTGCTGCTAGCCTATCTGTTCTGCAGCGCGTACTACGCGATGATATCCAACATTTCCGACTTCTCCGCCATGGCCGGACGCATCGCCAGCGGCGAGCTGGACGGCCGGGTGGAGCTATCCACCCGCGACGAGCTGCAAGACATCGCCGCCGCCTTCAACCAGGTGACCTTGTCCCTGGCCGCGATCCTGACCCGTTCCCAGCGGCGGATCACCCTGAACCTCGCCATGCAGCAGGCCAGGAGCATCGAGGAGATGGGCTTGTGCCTGCTGCATACCGTGGCGGAGATGCTGGCCGCGCGCAAGTTGCATTTCGACTTCCGCGATGACGGCGCCGCGCAGCTGCTGCGGGTGGCGAGCCTCTGCGAGGCATCCGGCCAGGCCGACGACGGCCAGTTGCATCGCTACACCCTGCCCATGATCAGCGATGGCGAAACCATAGCGTGCCTGGAGCTGGAAACGCCGGCGGCGCTGACCGAAGCCGAGCGGAGCGCGCTCAACGAGCTGCAACCCATCATCACCCTCAACGCCAAGGTCCAGCGGCATGAGCGGCACAGCGCGCTGCTGCTGCGACAAACCCGGCAGCAAGCCGAAAGCCTGGCGGAGCGCGAGCACTATTTCCGCGCGGTATTCCACAACTCCGGGGTCGGTTTTTGCAGCCTCACCGCCATCGGCCGCATCGTGATGGTCAATGACCGGCTGTGCGGCTATCTGGGCCGCAGCGCCGAGCAGTTGGTAGGCAGCGACATCCAGCAGTGGGTGGCGGCGCAGGATCAGGCCGCCATAGCAGAACTGCTGGCCCTGCACCTTGCCGGCGGCAACCCCGAAAAAAGCCGCGAAATCCGCTTGCGGACCGCGCGCGGCTCGCATTGCTGGGGATCGGCCGACAGCATGGCGGTCCGCGCCGCGGATGGAACGCTCAAGGAAATCGTCGTGTCCTTTCTGGACATTACCGACCTCAAGGACACCGAAGCCGCGCTGCGCACCGCCAAGACCGCCGCCGAGGAAGCCAGCAAGGCAAAGTCGGACTTCCTCGCCAATATGAGCCACGAGGTCCGCACCCCGATGAACGCGGTGATAGGCCTGAGCCAACTGCTGCTGCAGACCGAACTGACGCCGCGGCAAAGCAATTACCTGGAAAAGATACACAACTCCGCCAAGGCATTGCTGCGCATCATCGACGACATCCTCGATTTCTCGAAAATAGAAGCCGGCAAGCTGCAGATCGAACAGGTGGATTTCTACCTGGATCGGGTGATCGAATCGATGTCCGACCTGTTCGAACTCAAGGCGGAAGAGAACGGCGTCGAGCTGCTGTTCGACATCGGCGCCGATATCCCTATGCATTTGCGCGGCGATCCGCTGCGGCTGGGACAGGTGCTGATCAATCTGATCGGCAACGCCGTCAAGTTCACCCGTAACGGCACCGTGGTGATCGCGGCCACACAGGTGTCGGAATCGGCGCAAGGCTGCCTGCTGCGGTTTGAGGTGCGGGACAGCGGCATAGGCCTGAGCCCAGAGCAATGCGCCAAGCTGTTCCAGGCGTTCAGCCAGGCCGACAGCTCCATCACCCGCCAATACGGCGGCACCGGCCTTGGCCTGGCCATCAGCAAGCGGCTGGTAGAATTGATGGATGGAGAAATCAGCGTTGCCAGTTCCCCCGGCGCCGGCGCCGCTTTCAGCTTCACCGCCCGCTTCTCCTGGCCGGAACAGCGCGCGGCGGAGTTGCGCGAGCTGGTGCAGGACCTGAGCGGACTCAACGTGCTGGTGGTGGACGACAACCCCAGCGCGCGGGAAATTCTGCAACATATCCTGTCCACCTTCACCTACCAGGCCCGCGCCGCCGAATCCGGCGCGCAGGCGCTGGCAATGCTGGAGCGCGAGGCCTTCGACCTGATCCTGCTCGATTGGAAAATGCCGGACATGAATGGCCTGGAAGTCATGCGGCAACTGCAACGCCGCGCCAATCCGATGCCGGCGGTGATCATGCTGTCTGCCTTTGCCCGCGAAGAGGAAACCCGTCTTGCCCAGGCGGTAGGCGTGCGCCACTTTCTGCACAAGCCGGTCAACGCCTCGACGCTGTGCGACGTGATCCTGGAGGTGTTCGGCAAATCCAGGGTGCAGCGGACGAGCGTGGAGAAAGCCGCCCCATCGGACCTGCGCCGGCTGACCGGGCGACGCGTGTTATTGGTCGAGGACAACGAGATCAATCAGGAAGTGGCCACCGCTCTCCTCTCCCAGGCGGGCATCATGGTGGAGATAGCCAATCATGGCCAGGAGGCGCTGCAACAGTTGGCGTCCGGCCCCCCGGTGGAGCTGATATTGATGGACCTGCAAATGCCGGTGATGGATGGCCTGGAGGCCACGCGCCGGATTCGCGCGCAGCCGGCATTCGCCGCGCTCCCCATCATCGCCATGACCGCCAACGCCATGAGCGGCGACCGCGAGCGCTGCCTGGCCGCCGGCATGAACGATCACATCGCCAAGCCGGTGGATGTGGATGAGCTGTACCGCCTGTTGTTGCGCTGGCTGGCGGGAGTGGAGGCCTCCCCCTCCGCCATCGCCGGCATGCGGTTGCCGCCAAGCGAGCCTTCAACCGCGCGGTTGCCCGATATAGAGAACCTGGACGCCGAACTGGGACTGCGGCGCACCGGCGAGAATCTTTCGCTATACCTCAAAGTGCTTGGCCGGTATCTGGACAGCAACGCCACGGCGGCTCACGACCTCAAGACCGCGTTCTCGGCGCAAGACTACGCCTTGGCCGGGCGCCTGGCCCACACGCTGAAAAGCCTGTCGGCCAGCATAGGCAACGAGGCATTGGCGAATGCGGCGGCCGGCCTGGAAACCAGCGCAAAGCAAAACCGGCAACCCGATCCGCAAACTCAACACCGGGCCTTCGCCTTGTTGGAAGCCCTGCTTGGCAGTTTGAGGCATTTTCTGCAAGCTGCCCCGCAAGACCCGGCGCCCGGCGCAGAAGCCGATTGGCCAGCGCTGGCGCCGGAGCTGCAACAGCTGGCGCGCCTGCTGGCCGCCGACGACAGCCAGGCCATTGCCTGCCTGGAAGCCCTGCAGCCGAAAATCGGCTCGCCGCCGCCTTCCGAGGCCTGGAGCGCGCTGCACAAGGCCGTGCTGGACTACGAGTTTGAGGCCGCGTTGCAATCCTTGCAGATGGCCTGCCGGGAGGTGGGCGTGGCGCTGGCGCCGGATTGAGCAGGCGGCATGGCAGGAACCATGCCGCGCAAAGCATTTACTCAGGGCTGGGCATTGAAATGACAAGCAGCAAAGCGGCCATCCTGGTCGTCGACGACATTCGGGAAAACATAGATATCCTGGTGGGCATTCTCGACGCCGAGTATCAGGTCAAAGTCGCCCGCAATGGCGAGAAAGCCTTGCGCATCGCCGCGGCGCAAGCCCCGCCGGACCTGATCCTGCTGGACGTGATGATGCCTGACATGGACGGCTTCACCGTTTGCCGCCAACTGAAGGCCGCCCCCCGAACCGCCAGGATTCCAGTGATCTTCGTGACCGCCAAGGATGAAATCCAGGACGAAACCCTGGGTTTCGAACTGGGAGCGGTCGACTACATCGCCAAGCCGGTCAGCCCGCCGGTGGTGCTGGCGCGCGTCAAGACCCACCTCGCACTGCAGGATCAGAAGCGGCATCTGGAAAGCCTGGTGCAGGAACGCACGCGGGAGTTGAACGAAACCCGGCTGGAAATCATCCGCCGTCTGGGACGGGCGGCAGAATACCGCGACAACGAAACCGGCCTGCATGTGCTGCGCATGAGCCACTACAGCCATCTGATCGCCTTGGGCGCCGGGCTGTCGACCGACGAAGCGGAACTGCTGCTGCAGGCGGCGCCGATGCACGATGTCGGCAAGATCGGCATTCCCGACCATATCCTGCTCAAGCCCGGCCCGCTGGACGAGCGGGAATGGCAGGTGATCCGCAAACACCCCCACATCGGCGCGGTGATCATAGGAGATCAGCAAAACGAGCTGCTGCGCGCGGCGCACACCATTGCCTACTCCCATCACGAAAAGTGGGACGGCTCCGGCTACCCCAGGCGCCTGCGGGGCGAGGATATCTCGCGCTGGGCGCGCATCGTGGCCATCGCCGACGTCTTCGACGCGCTCACCACCAGGCGCCCCTACAAGCCGGCCTGGGAAACCGCGCGCGCGCTGGAGCACATCCGCGCCGACGCGGGAAAGCATTTCGACCCCCGGCTAGTCAACGCGTTCTTCGAGGTCTTGCCCGATATTTTCCAGGTCATGGCCAAATACGCCGAGAGCGAACCGCTGAATGTGAAAGCGCCGTAAAGGCCGATTGCCTGGAGGGGAGAGGCGCAGAAGCGGAGAGCCGACAGGCCACTGCCCCTCCCGGCCTCCTATTTAGCTTACAAGGCTTCGGGATCGATATCCGCCACGCTGTCGAACACATAGTCCGGCTGATAGGGGAATTGCTCCATCGAGGCGCGGGTGGACACGCCGGACAACACCAGCGCAGTGCTCATGCCGGCCTCCAGGCCGCCGACGATGTCGGTGTCCATGCGGTCGCCTATCATCACCGCCTCTTCCGGATGCACCCCCAGCTTGCGGGTGGCCAGCATCATCATCAGCGAGTTGGGCTTGCCGACGATGTAAGGCTTCTTGCCGGTGGCGGCCTCGATGGCGGCCAGCAGGGTGCCGGCCGCCGGCTCGTAGCCGCCGCCCTCTATCGGGTCGATCATGTCCGGATTGGTGCCGATGAACTTGGCGCCCTGATCGATGAAGCGCACCGCCTTCTTGATCTGCTCGAAGCTGAAGGTTTGCGATTTGGCCACCACCACGTAGTCGGGATGGGATTCGGATATGGAAAAGCCCACCTTGTACAGCTCGTTGATCAGCCCCGCCCCGCCCACCACGTAGGCGGTAGGCATCTCTTTGCGGGTCTGGCTCTTCAGGAACATCGCCGTCGCCATGGCACTGGTAATGAAATTGTCTTCGGTGAGGCCGCTGATGCCCAAGCCTTCCAGTTTCAGCCGCAGATCCAGCGGGGTCTGCTCCGCATTATTGGTGAGAAACAGGAAGGGCGTGCGGTTTTCCACCAGGCGGTTGATGAATTCGCGCGCGCCGGGGATCAACTGCTTGCCCCGATAGATCACGCCGTCCATATCGGAAATGATGCTCTTGCTCATGCGGTGTATCCAGAACACGAGTGCCAACTGCGCGGGCACGGCCGCGGGCTGCGGCTACGCCGCCGCAAACGCCACAGCATAGCATGGACAAAGATCGTCATTATTGCGATATCCCGCGGAGCCTCGGCCGCTCGGCGCGCGCCCGTCAGCCGCTCGACGACTCGCGGCAAGCCGGCTCCGGCCTGTCCGCCTCCTGGCGCAGCCGGGCGAAACCGCCGGCCGACTGCCTAATGCAACATTATCGTGGCGCGGCCCCAGTGGATTTTCTCCACCCCCGGCAATTGGCTGATGCTCATGGCCAGCTCGCCGCAGGCTTTTTTCCCTTGCGCGGAGCCGTTCAACACCAGTTCCAGGCAGGCCTGGTCGTTTTTATAGATGGGCATGCTGACCATGCGCGAAGCACTGAGTCCGCGGCTGCGCAGTTCCAGCTGCACGCTTTTGCGCAAGGAAGTCAACGCCGGCTGCGCGCAAACCAAGGTCAATTTCCAGCACGGCGCCGCCGAATCGCGCGCTGCGCTCTTGCCATGCAAAGCAAACAACTGCAAAAAAGTTGCGATGCCCATACCCACCCCCATTAAGCCAGCCAGCGGATGAAGCGAATCGGCGCCTGCCTGCCCCGTCATGCGGCATGGACAAGCGCCCGGCAATCCGGCAGACAGGCATTGCGCCCTGAAATCGACGACATCCGTCGCGGTTCGCGATTTATCTTCTCGTAGCGGCGGCTTGGCCGCCTGCTCCGCCGGCCGAGCCGGCAATCAGCAGGAACCGCCATATCCGCAGTAAACAGGGTTTCGCATAAAGAAAAGGCAAAATTTCGCCGGTTAAAGATAAACAAGCCGGCAGCAAGCGAGACGGCGGAAAATCCCGAGCGCGCCACGGGCGGGATCGCCGTCGCTTCCCTGCAAAGAAACCGCCGGACGCCAGCCCAGCAGCGCAAGCCATGGCGATAGCCCGGTCAGGATCGATGCCGCGCACAAGACGCCGCATCGCCGCGGCATGACAGGAGTATACTGGCCGGCGTTTTTCAACTTCGAAACAGCAGAAAGCAATATGTCATTACTTTTTCTTGACGGCACCGTTGTGCCGGAAGAGCAATTCCAGGGCCGGGCACGCCTGATCGTCAATGTGGCCAGCCATTGCGGCTTCACCGGGCAATACAGCGGGCTGCAGCGCCTTCACGACGAGAGAAGCGACCAGGGCTTGGTCGTCATCGGCGTTCCCTGCAACCAGTTTGGCGCGCAGGAGCCCGGCACCCCGCAGGAAATCGCCCAGTTTTGCGATCTGAAATACCGCATCACCTTCCCCATGCTGCAAAAGCAGGATGTGAAAGGCGCAAGCCAATCCGAACTTTACGCCTCGCTGATCAACAGCCCGGTGGGCGGCGGCCAGGATGTGCAGTGGAATTTCGAAAAATTCCTGCTCGACCGCAAAGGCCAGGTCGTGGCGCGCTTTGATTCGGCCACCGAGCCGGACGCTCCCGCGCTGCAGGACGCCATCGACCGGGCCTTGCGGAGCTGACCCCGTCCCGGCCCGGCGGCCAATCCCATCCGCTTGGGTTGGGCCGCCGGGTTGGGCGAAAACGGCAGTGGCGCGATGGCGATGCCTCACGGCCAATGCTCCTGTGCCTGCAAGGCCGCGGTTTCGCCCACCCCGCCATGGCATGGTTGGCAAATTCGGCGCAGCCGCCACAGCGGCGATGCCGACAAATGCCGGCCATCCTGTACTTATTGCCGCATCAGGCACGCCCTTCCCTGCCGCACGCATAAAATGTGAAATGCTCAGGAAGATGCCCGCCGGCAAAATCCAATGCCTGCCGCGTCAATCTAGATTTCATCTGCCGCCGCCGGCAAGCGCGATCCCATCCGCCAGGCCTTCCGCAACTCCGGCATCAATCGTCCTGCGCCGGTCCTAGGGCGCAAACGCTGCTAGACCCCCATCACCATCAGGAGGAGTCACTGCAATGAGCTTTCTTGGCAAAAAAGTCTGGATCACCGGGGCATCGTCCGGCATAGGCGCCGGCCTGGCCCGCGAACTGGCGGCCCAAGGCGCTCACCTGCTGCTCAGCGCCCGCCGCGAAGACGAGCTGCACAAGGTGCAGGCCGAATGCCTGGAGCGCCACGGTCCCATCGACATCCTGATCCATTGTGCCGGCGTCAGCCAGCGCGCGCTGGCGCGCGACACCATTTCCGAAGTGGACCGCGCCATCATGGAGATCAACTATTTCGGCACGGTGGAGCTCACCCGCGCGGTGCTGCCGTCCATGCTGGCGCGCAAGCAGGGCCAACTGGTGGTGGTGAGCAGCGTGGCCGGCAAGATAGGCACGCCGCTGCGCTCCAGCTATTCGGCGTCCAAACACGCGCTGCTGGGCTATTTCGACTGCCTGCGCGCCGAGGTCTACCAGGATGGCATCTCGGTCACCATCGTCTGCCCCGGCTACATAGACACCGAAATCGGCAGCAAGGCCTATACCGGCGACGGCGGGCGCTACGGCAAGCTTGAGGGCGTGCTGCACCATGGCATGCCGGTGCAGGAATGCGCGCGCGTCATTCTGCGCGCGGTGGCGCGCCGCGAACCGGAAGTCGTCGTCAGCCGCGCCAAGGAGCGCACCGCCGTGTATCTGCGGCGCTTCTTCCCCAAGCTGCTGTTCCGCCTGGTCAGAACCCACATCCCCTCCTGAGCCGCCCGGCCGTCAAGATGTCCTGACCCATTGCCGTCCATCCCCTTTGGGGTGGACGGCGCCAGCCGGCACTGCCCTCCTGATCGCCTGGACCCGCGGCGGCCCCAAGTCGTCCGCCAATCGTCCCCGGCCCACCTGCAACAGCCAGCCCAGCGCCATTGCCGGCAAGCGGCCTGGGCAGCATGCCGCCCAGCCGGGCGAGGCGGCTCTAGACCTTTGGCCGGCGCGGCAGCGTCAGGCTGGCTTGCAGGCCGCCGCCGGGATTGTCCCGCAGGCGCAGCTCGCCGCCAAAACGGGAGGCGATCGCCGCCACGATCGCCAGCCCCAGCCCGCTGCCGCCGCCGCTGGCTTCCTGGCCGCGCCAGAAACGCTGCGTCGCCCGCTCCAGTCCTTCCGGCGACAGGCCGGGCCCGCGGTCGCTGACGCAAAAGCGCACCCCCTTGCCGTCCGCCAGCGCCTGCGCCCGCACCGGCGTATCTTGCGGCGCGTAGCGCAGCGCGTTGTCCAGCAGATTGCGCAGCGCGGCCACCGCCAGCGCCTGCGGCAAAGCCAGCGGCAATCTCGCCGGCTCGTCTATTTCTATCCGTTGCGGCCTTTGCGGCGCGGCGTCGCGCGCCGCCAGCCGCAGCACTTCGTCCGACCATGCCGGCGCGCCGTCGTCCCAATCGAACGGCCCCTCCACCCGGGCCAGCAGCAGCAATTGGCTCAGGGTGCTCTGCAGCCGGTCCGCCCCCTCCTCCGCGTTCGCCAGCGCGGCGGCGGCGTCCTCGCCGCGGGTGATGCGCGCCACCTGCAGATGGGTCTTGATCGCGGTCAGCGGGGTGCGCAGCTCGTGGGCGGCGTCGCTGGTGAGCCGCCGCTCGCGCGCCAGCGCCTGCCCCATCCGCTGCAGCAACTGGTCCAGGCTGCCGGCCAGCGGCTGCAGATCGGCCGGCAGCGAGCGCACGCCCACCGGCTCCAGGCTGTCGGACCGGCGCCGCAGCAAGGCCTGGCGCAGCCGCTCCAGCGGCCTCAGGCCCTGGCGCACGCCAAACCACAACGCCAACAGGCTGCCTGCCAGCGCCGCGGCAAAAGGCAGCGCGGCCGCCCAGCGCACCTGGGACAGCAGCGCGCGGCGCTCGGTCAGCCGATCCGCCGTGGTCACCCGCAGGCCGTTGGCCTCCACCGTGTAGCTGCGCCACTGTTCGCCATGGATCAGTTGGTCGGCATAACCCGGCGCCGGCAAGGCCTGCGCCGCCATCGGCGCGCCCGGCGTGCGCGCCAGGATTTCGCCGCGCACCGATACGATCTGGCAGGCGATGCCGGTGTGGATGCCGGGCAGCGACGTCAGCGCCTGCGGCGGCCCAGGCGGCAGCTGCGCCATCAGCCCGGCCACCATCTGCGCCGACATCGCCAGCCGCTGGTCCAGCGTGCGGCGCAGCTGCTGGTCGAGGTCGCTGAGCATCCAGGCCGCCACGCCGCCCCACAGCAAGCTCAGCGACACGCCTATCAGCAGCAGCAAACGCAGGCGCAGGCTCATGGCGCGGCCCTGCCGTAGCGGTAGCCCAGGCCTCGCACCGTCTCCACGATGTCCGGCCCCAGCTTGCGCCGCAGATGGTGGATGTGGACATTGAGCGCGTTGCTTTCTATCTCTTCGCTGTAGTCGTACAGCCGGTCTTTCAGCTGCTCGGCGCTGAGAATGCGGTCGCGCGCCTGCATCAACGCCGCCAGCAGCGCCAGTTCGCGCCGCGCCAGGGACAGCGGCCGGCCATGCAGCCAGGCTTCGCCGCGCGCCGGATCCAGCCGCAGCGGGCCATCCTCCATCGCATCCACGCCGCGGCCGCCGGCGCGGCGCCCCAGCGCGCGCAGCCGCGCCGCCAGCTCGGCCAGGTCGAAGGGTTTGAGCAGATAATCGTCGGCGCCGGCTTGCAGGCCGGCCACCCGGTCGGCCACCGCGTCGCGCGCGGTCAGAACCAGGATGGGCAACGCGCAGCCGGCGGCGCGCAGCCTGGCCAGCAGCCGCATGCCGTCTTCGTCGGGCAGGCCCAGGTCCAGGATCATCGCGTCGGCGTCCAGCGTGGCCAGCGCCGCCTCGGCCTGCGCCGCGGTGCCGACGCCGTCCGCCACGAAGCCATGCGCGCGCAGTCCGGCCAGGATGCCCAGCGCGATCAGTTCATTGTCTTCCACCAGCAGTATCCGCATGTTTTTGCCTCCCGACCTCAGCCTGCACGCGGCGGATTATCCCATAGTTAACGCCCGCTTAATCCCGCGCCGCCAGGCTGCACGGCATCGCAAACCAAAGGAGACGCCAATGTTGCGCTCAATCTGGAGCCTGCTGCTGCTTGCGCTGCTGTGGGCGGCGCCGGCCGGCGCGCAAGCCGGTTTTCTGCCGCCGGAACAGGCGTTCCGGCTCAGCGCGGAGCCGCAGGACGACGGCCGGCTGCGGCTGCGCTGGGATATCAGCGACGGCTATTACCTGTACCGCAAACACATCACGGTCGAAGCCTTGCCCGCCGGCAGCGCGCCGGCGCCGGCCATGCCGGCCGGCAAAACCATTGCCGACGAATTCTTCGGCGAATCCGAGGTCTATTTCCAGCGGCTGGAGCTGCAAGTGGAGACCGGCCAGGCGCGGCAGCTGCGCATAGGCTGGCAGGGCTGCGCCGAAGCCGGCCTGTGCTACCCGCCGCAAAGCCGCGTCGTGACGCTGGCAGGCGGCGGACCGCAGACGCGGGAGGCGATGCCGGGCGGACAAACCCAGGCGCAGGGCGAGGACCAGACCCTGGCCGCGCAGTTGGCTCAGGCCGGCACCGCCTGGATGCTGCTGGTGTTCTTCGGCCTGGGCTTGCTGATGGCCTTCACCCCCTGCGTGCTGCCGATGCTGCCGATACTCAGCAGCCTGGTCATCGGCAGCAGCGCGTCCGCCCGGCGCGGCTTCGCGCTGGCGCTGGCTTTCGTGCTGCCGATGGCGCTGAGCTACGCCGCGCTGGGAGCCGCCGCCGCGACCATGGGAGCTAACCTGCAGGCCATGCTGCAGACGCCGTGGGCGCTGGGCCTGTTCGCGGCGCTGTTCGCGCTGCTGGCGCTGGCGATGTTCGGCGCTTACGAGCTGCAGCTGCCGGCCTTCCTGCGCAACCGGCTGAGCCGCGCCAGCCAGCGCCAGCAAGGCGGCACGCTGGGCGGCGCGGCGGCGATGGGCGTGCTGTCGGCGGCGCTGGTGGGCCCGTGCATGACCGCGCCGCTGGCCGGCGCCCTGCTTTACATCAGCGACAGCGGCGACGTGCTCAAGGGCGGCCTGGCGCTGCTGGCGATGGGCCTGGGCATGGGCGCGCCGCTGCTGCTGGTCGGCGCGCTGGGCGCCAGGCTGCTGCCGCGCCCCGGCCTGTGGATGAACCGGGTCAAGGCGGCGTTCGGCTATATGCTGCTGGCGCTGGCGGCATGGTTCCTCGGCCGCGTGCTGCCGCCTGCCGCCACGCTGGCGCTGTGGGGAGCCTGGCTGCTGGCCGCCGCCGTCGGCCTGCTTGCCATGAGCCAGGGCTGTGCCGCCGGCCAGGCCAAATGGACGCTGCGCGGCATGGCCAGCCTGCTGGCGTTGTGGGCGGCGGCCATGTTGATCGGCGCCGCCGCCGGCCAGAGCAACCCTCTGCAGCCGCTGGCCTTCGCCGCCGCGAACAAGGCATCCGCCGGCCAGGCTGCGTCCTTCATGGACGGCTTCGCCACCGTGCGCAGCGCCGCCACGCTGCAGCGCGAGATAGACGCCGCCGCCGGCCAAGGCAAGTGGACGCTGGTGGATTACTATGCCGACTGGTGCGTGGCCTGCAAGGAGATGGAGCACCAGGTATTCGGCGACGCGCGGGTGCAGCAGGCCCTGGCCGGCATGCGCCTGCTGCGGCCCGACGTCACCGCCGCCGGCGACGACAGCCGCCAACTGCTGGCCGCGCATCAGGTGCTGGGCCCGCCCACCCTGCTATTCATCGGCCCGGACGGCCAGGAGCGCCGCGCCGCGCGCGTGGTCGGCGCGCTGAGCGCCGACGCCTTTCTCGCCCGCCTGCGGCAGGCGCAACGACAGGAATGACCATGCTGAGCTTCAATCTGGGCCCCTTGCCCATTCCCATCGACGCCGCGCTGCTGGGCGCGGCACTGCTGCTCGCCCACGGCTGCGGCCGGCTAGCCGGCCGCAGCCAGGGCGTCGGCGTGGCCCATCATCTGAACGACATGCTGCTGTGGGGCCTCTTGGCGGCCCGGCTGGGCTTCGTCGCCATCTGGTTCGAACAATACCGGCCACAGCCATGGAGCATGCTGAACATCCGCGACGGCGGCTTCAGCCTGTGGGCCGGCGTCGGCGGCGCGCTGCTGCTGGCGCTGTGGCGCGGCTGGCGGCAACCGGCCATCCGCCGTCCGCTGGCCATCGCCGCGCTGGCGGGCATGCTGGGCTGGAGCGCCGGCCAAGCCTGGCTGGCCGGCAAACAGGCGCCCGGGCTGTCTACGCAGCCGCTGGCCGCCTTGTCCGGCGCAGCCGCCACGCTGCCGGCGCTGGCGCAAGGCCGCCCGCTGGTGGTCAATCTATGGGCCAGCTGGTGCCCGCCCTGCCGCCGCGAAATGCCGGTGCTGCAAGACGCCCAGCGGCGCGAAGACGGCATCCGCTTCGTTTTCGTCAACCAGGGCGAGAGCCAGGACGCGGTAGCCCGCTATCTGCAAGCCGAAGGCTTGCGGCTGGACCATGTGCTGCTGGACCCCGCCGGCGCATTGGGCCGCGAATACGGCTCCGCCGCGCTGCCCACTACCCTGTTTTTCAACGCGCAGGGCCGGCTGACGGCCAGCCATCTGGGCGAGCTGTCCGCCGCCTCGCTCGCCGGCAAGCTGCAGGCGCTGCGCCCCTCTCCCGCTCACCAGGAAAACACCCGATGAACGCAAGACTCAAGCACAGCCTGACGCTGCTGGCCCTATCGCTTAGCCTGCCGGCGCTAGCCGCGCCGGCCCAGCCCCTTCCCGCCCCGATCCGGGCGCTGGAACAGCAGGGCTATGAAATCCTGGACAGCTTCAAGGCGCCGGGCGGCATGACAGGCTACGCCGCGCTGTATCTGAGCCAGCCGCAAACCCTGTACCTGACGCCCGACGGCAAGCAGGCGATAGTCGGAGCCATGACCGACGCGCGCGGACAGAAGTGGAACCAGGCCGGGCTGGACCGGCAGTTCGGCGCGGCGCTATGGCGGCAGCTGGAAGCCAGCGCCTGGATAGCCGACGGCGACAGCCGCGCGCCGCGCGTGATCTACACTTTCACCGACCCCAACTGCCCGTACTGCAACAGGTTCTGGAACGACGCCCGCCCCTGGGTGCGGGCCGGCAAGGTGCAGATCCGCCATATCCTGGTCGGCATCATCAAGCCCGACAGCCCCGGCAAGGCCGCCGCCATCCTGGCCGACTCCAACCCGGCGGTGGCGCTGAACCGCCACGAGCTGCAACACGCCAGCGGCGGCGTCAAACCCATGGCGCAGCCGCCGCAGGCGGTCGCCGCCAAACTGGCCGCCAACCACCAGCTGATGGAACGCTTCGGCGCGTTCGCCACGCCCACCACCTTCTACCGCGACGCCGGCGGCGCCGTGCAGAAAGTGCAAGGCGCGCCGCCCGCAGCCAGCCTGGCGCGGATCATGGGAGGGAAGTAAGCAGCCGGCAGGCCTTTTCCTGCCGCCAAACTTTCACGGCTTGGATATTGTGGAATGACACGGCAACCTGCATAAGATGTGGGTAACCAGCACTTGTCGAAATGCTCTAGATGATCAATATTAACATTCTTCCCTCAACATCATTATCCTTGAACATGCACTCCCAACCAAAACTTACAACACCATCCCTAGATTTTCACCAAATTCGCGCCGTTTACGATGACAAAACCATCCGTGTTTATCAGGCATACTCCAATGAGATTGCCGATAGTGCCTTGGCACATGGAACATTTGTGTCGCCGCCATTCAAGATGGAACGGATGACGTGGATAAAACCATCGTTTTTGTGGATGATGTATCGCTCTGGCTGGGGATTTAAAGACACTGGCCAGAGCCGCATTCTAGCCATCGATATTACACGACAAGGTTTTGAATGGGCTTTGGCGCACAGCTGCATGAGCCATGCAGATCCGAAAATGAACAAAGAAGAATGGGAGCACCTGAAGAACAGTGCCCCCGTGCGCATCCAGTGGGATCCCGACCGCAATTTATTACTACAGCCTTTACCGTATCGAGCAATTCAGATTGGTCTAAGCAAGGCCGCAGTAGGGTTATACGTACATCAATGGATACAAAAAATTTCCGATATCACATCACTTGCACACGAGATCCATCAAGAAATTTCACACCACCACTTTGAAAATGCAACGATGCTCCTACCCAAAGAGCGCCCCTATCCACAAGACGATAGCCGATAGCCGATAGCCACAAACACTACTTTACAAATCAAAAATCCATATAACTTTCCGATAATATTTCAATACCACAGGCTCGAAGGAGTTCTCTAAAAGAATCTATCCGTTCAGGCACTCGAGCAATGTGCAACACAATCGTTGCGGCTGAATTTTCAATCATCTTATAACCCCACCACTCCCATCCTCGATCACGTAGCGCATCAAGCCAAGACAGAAATTCCCAAGGAAGAGAATCCCACTTTTCCTTCGGGGTTTTCTCCAACAACCGGTCAGTTTCCTCCTTTGACAACTCTGGAATGGCCGTCTTCAACCACACGGGCAATATTGCGCGCCAATCATCATCAGAGGGCCACTCCTCAGAATTCCGAATTGAAACCTCTCTAACAATTTCTAATAAGCGCTCAATTGACACCTCTGGCTGCTCGCCAAGATCAACCTCAAAGCTCCATGGATTGACTGGCAATATCTCTAAGGAATTATTGCAATTAATCCGATTTAATTTCAACTTATGGGCCATTCTTACCCGTCCCCTGGTTAATTTAATTCAGCAAATCATCGAAGTAAGACTTCGGAATTCCATACTGATCCGGATATGGATCTCGACTAATGATTGGCCTATCTGGATTTTGCCGCGCATATTTTTCAGGAACGGCATCCTGACGTACACGCACTAAAAATTCAGCATCTGCGTCAAAAGATTTGCGCTGCACATCCGGCAAACCTGCATCCAATTTTCGAAGGAAATAACTATCAGCCCGAGCCTCATCGCCAAAGTTCAACCAGATAACCTTATTGCTATCTGGAACCAAAGAAACCGTACCATCGTAAGCAACATTAATCCGATGATTTTCCACCGGCGAACCTTCAACACGATAAACCGTGACTTTTCGGCCTTGCAAAGTTGGGCCTACAAAATCCGTCTCACCTGGCAACATCACTCTGTTTGGAACAATAAGCCCCGCATCTGCGGGGCTTGTCTTACGTTAACTCAACTATTTTATTCCTGATAAAATCTTGGAAATTTTTGGCCACGACATTAATAGTCATGTTACTAGGATCCACTTCTACCACGCTCCAGTCACATACTTTAAATCCTGCATTGAATCCCTGAAAATCATCACCAAATAAAAGAATGCCTTCCAACCCATCAGGCACCTCCCCATAAATATCTTCTGGTGCGACAAGCCCATCATAAAGCATGTAAGCTGTAGCCCCTAATTCACCGAAACCTATCTCAACCAAGAATGAAGTGTAATCCTGAGGAAGGCTAACGCCTGATGATAGAGCCGGCACTCTTCCAATCGGAAGCAGATCAAGCTTATCAAATGGAGTTCCTGTCCCTTTCAGGCTCAGTAAGTCATCGTAAAATCCCATTTTATCTCTCTCAGCGCTCGAAGATATCTCTCAATGGACTTCCTGCACGATGCACACCCCCTTGATGCTGATCAGGGAAGCGAGCAGGGTGAATATTCCACCATTTATTTGGCCCACCATAGCTGCTCTCAATCACATGATGTGCGTCATATGGTTGACCTACACGCCTAAGTGTCGTTCCATTTTTTGAAAAAACTGGATCCGTATAAGTTGGCCAAGCTTGACCCGTATTAGATTCCCACTCAGAAATCAGGTCATTTTTCAGACGATTAAACTCAGTTCTATGTCTTGCAGACTCTGCCGGAGACAGTCGGCTATATTCATTAACACGAATATCATCAGCTAGAAGACTCCGTTGCATATTAGTTAGAGGAGTGCCTGTCTGAGCCTCAATATCCCTAACGTAAGCACGGCTACGACTTGAAAGCTGTGTCCATCCAACTATGCTGTCTGGAACGTCAAACTTCGGTTACCTGACGCCCCAAGCACAGATCATTGACTAGCCCACTTCTGCGCTTCTCTCAATATTACTTTTGCTTCAAAAATTGGGTCATTCGAAGCAGATTCAATTAGATTCAAAGCACTTTCATCCGGAAAAAGCTCGTCAATTTCTTTTATTAACTCAGACGAACCATCCCCCTCTAGATATTGAGACAACACAATTGCATACCATGGCCAACTTTCTTCTACCTGATGATTAAGCACAAGCCTTCTCAATGCCTGCAACTCCTCAGGCGCAAGGGAAGTCACAAACTCAGCAACGACTCCTGCCAATGTTCTTATTTCGGCACTCATATATTTATCTCCATTTACGGATGATGAGTAAGTGAATAGTTAATCCATGAGTTTCGTGAAGAAAGCTGCTCCATGAAATAATCACTCATCCAAATTTTCTTTGCCGCCAAATCAACCGGTGGCAACAGAGAACCGTCAGCAATACCAGCCCTGTAGGACGCACCGATTGCTGCTTTCTCCCTATCAATGAAAAGCACGGAATTGACCGGATCGCCAAATACATGTGGTGGTGGGTTATCGAACATGATTGACGCCGTCCTTGCAGGGGAGACAGCCCTAAATTCCGTAACTCCAGAGCCAAGCGCAGTTGCCACATCACCAGGCGAGAGATTTCCGCCCAAGGGATGATTATGGGTAAATTTATTACCCTCCATTAACGGATAGTCCCTAGCCGCATTTAGTCGTATTTCGGCTCCATTGGCCAAGCCTGCACGCCTTACACCGAGTATCTGACCACTTTGACTATCAACAATGAAACCAACCTCACGAGAGGAGCCTGCAAATCTTCCCTCGATATTTGCCAAAGTTGCAGCCGCCGTGTTTGGAACCTGCCGAATCCCATACGGGTCACTCCTACGTACCGACAGACTACTCTCTTGATATAAGCCCACCTCAGCCTGGGCACTACGAACACTAGGCATATTTCCTGACCGGAATATCAACCCCGTCGTCATGCCATCGCCGATACTGCCTAGCTGTGCACCTCGATCTCCACCAACAAAATAACCCAAAGTACCTAGTGGGCCATTCCTCACTGCATCTAGCGTAGCAAACTGACGATCCGGCTCTTCCCATCGTTCAATCTGATTAAATCTATACAAACTTTGTAGACCCCACAACTCATTACTTTCAGCCCAAGAAATCGTATCGTGAGGCATCCCTAATGCAGACTTGATACTACCTACAACCCAACCATCCTTCTCATTTAAATAGGATATCCGTTTTAGGACATGTCCCATCGCCCTATCATTTATCAACAGCTTATCATTATCACGCGCCTCAAAACTTGTCGTGCCATCAGGATGCGTAACCGCCACCCCATCAGCATAGTAGACCAAGGAGTCACCATTAGCCCCATCTGTAGCCCAGACAGAAGAACCGTGCCCATTGCCATACATCATGGATTTTGCTGGATTGAAATCCGGAGCAGACACAATAACGGGCGGCAGTACTATATATGGTGTTCCCGTGCTACCAATAAATCCACTATCCATGGCTACACTATGTGCCGCCTGAGCTTTTTGGGGCATCATAGATCGATGCCCATTCGCCCTCTTTGGCTCTGTGACAACATCCCCATCCAACTCATCCAATGACGATGAACTCGAAGTTGGGCTCAGTGACTGCAAACCTTCCAAAGTGGCTCTCTGGTAATCGATATTCCAACGCTCAATTGCATTGATCGCAACTCGTGCCTGACTTAATTTGACTTGCTCAGCGGCCTGCAAGCTGCCTACTACCTGATCTCCCAGCGCACTGCCAAACGAATTGGCCGCCAGGTTACTCCAGTTGGGTCGGTGGTCCTCTCCCAACACTGACTGGATAGTACCACCCGCCATGCCGCGCACGGTGCCGTAGCCAATATTGGCGAAAACGTCCTTGTTGTTATCCGGCGCAATCCCAGATGTCGCCCATGCCGCCGCACCGGAAGCCGCCACCGAGGTCCAGCTGAACGACTTTTGCAGGCCCGTCGCCATTGCTACGCCTTGGGTCGCAGTATTCACCACCATAGCGCGCATCGCAGTTTGCGAGGCGGTATTGCCGGAAAGGGCGCCACCGCCCCCCGCCAATCCAGCCGTGGCCGCGGTAGCAAAGGCCGACAAGCCTACCTGGCCCCAGGAGAACTTGTCCTGCATGCCCATCGCCATCGCTACACCTTGGCTGACGATAGAACCCACGGCTCCGCCAATAGCAGCAGCAGCCAAACCAAGCCCACCAGCCATCGCCCCAGTCATCACCGCCGCACCGGCTGTAGCCACACCGGCAAACCCCGCGCTAGCAACAGCGCCCATGGCTGCGCCAAAACTTGCGCCACTCGCCATAGCACCCATAGCCACGGCCGCAGCCCCTGCCGTCATCACCACCGCCACCACCGCCACGATGGCAACCAGAACCATCCCGATCCCGCCGCAACCACCGCCTCCCGGCGGTGGCGGGGGCGGAGGCGGTTCCGGCAGAGTCGGGGTCACATCGCCTATCGCTTCGCCCGGGCTGTATACCCGGTAGGTACTGCTGTTGTTGTGGAAGTTGGTGACCTTGTTCGGTACCCGCAGCACTTGGCCGGCCTTCAGCGCTTCCGTGCCTTGCAGGCCGTTGGCGTCGGCCAGCAGATACCACAGCGCGCGATCGCCCCACAGATTGGCGGCGATCACTTGCAGGGTGTCGCCATCCCGCACCGTGATAGATCCCGGCGTCTGTCCCGGGTAGTTGGGGCCGATCGGCTCGTAGTTCTGGTCAAAGTCGGCGCTGCTCACCGCCACGCCAAAGCGGTATTGGTCTTTCTTGTTGCCCAGGCTGGTTTGCGCCAGCGCCTGGGCGAAGTCGACCCGGCTGGGGCCGTCGTTGCCGACCGCGCCCACTTGCTTGCCGTCGACGTAGTAGTAGTCCTGCTTCTTGTAAACGCTTTGCTTGTCGATTTCCTCGCGCCGGATCACCACGCCCTGGGCGTCGTTGACGTAGCGCAGGCTGCGCTGGCCTTTCTCGTCGATGGCCTCCTTCAGATGGCCATTGACGTCATAGGTCAAGTGCGAGATGCCCGGCTGCCAGCCCGGCGCGTCCTTGTTGTACGGCTGGGCGGTGATGGTGGACTGCTTGGCGTCGTCCCACCATTCGTAGCCGTAGTAGGTGGTGGTGGTGCCCTTGCTGACCTGGGTGGTGGTTTTGACCGTGCCATCGTTCATCAGGTCGTAGGTCGTGGTGGCGCCATCCACCACCTGGCGCGCGATCTTGCCGTCGCCGTCGTAGTCGGTGTGGGTCTGGCTGGCCTTCGTGCCGCCGTCGCCGTTTTTCCAATCGTAGCTGGCAGAGTCGGTGACGCGGCCCAGCAGGTCGTTGTCGCGGTGGAAGGCGGTTTTGCCGTTGATCTGGGTGTCGACCAGATAGCCGTCGGCGGTGTAGCTGTAGGTTTCCACGGTGCCGTCGCTGCCATTGGTGACTTTGGCGCGCTGGCCGAAACCGTCGTACTCGACACTGACGCCGCGGCTGCCGCGCGCCAGATTGCCGGATGCGTCGCGGCTGCCCTGGCTCAGCGTGAAGCGGTTCATCGCGTCGTAGTCGTACCAGTTGTCCTGCACCTGGCGGCTGCCGTCCTTGCCGTCCTGGTACACGCTGTAGACGCGCTGGCGGTTGCCGACGGCGTCGTACTGGTAACGGCTGAGGAAGCGCGGATCTTTGATTTCGATCACCCGCCCGCGCTCGTCGTAGCGCAGCGTCGATTGCTGGTAGAAGGTCAGGCTATTGCGGTTCGGGCCGTTGGCATAGGCTTCATAGGTCTTGCGGCCGTCGTCATCGTAGCCGTACAGCGTGTACTGGTGCGCCGCGCGGTCTTCGATGCCCTGCAGATTGCCGTTGCCGTAGTAGGTGTAGACGATGTTCTGGCCGTTGCTGGACGACTGCGTCGCCAGTTGGCCGGCGTTGTTGTACTGGTATTGCGTCACCCGGCCGCCCAGGTCGCGGTGCTCGGCCTTGAGGCCGAACAGACTGGTGGCGTCCTGCATCGTCATCTGGTTGGCGTTGGTGGTGGTCATGCGCCAACCACCCACCACAATGCCGCCGGCGCCCTTCAGTTGGGCGTCCCAAACATAGCTGTAACTGGTATGGCGAGTCGCCGCGCTGACGGTGTCCAACACTCGGCCCAGGCTGTCGTAGCGGGTGGTGTCGGTCAGCACGTCGCTGCCGTTGCTGGTGGTGCGGTGGGCGATGCGCTGGCCGGCGCTGTCGTAGTCGTACTCGTCGTAACCGCGCTTGCCGTTGGCGCCCGGCGCGCGGTCCAGCCGTTTCAAGCGGCCCAGCTTGTCGTAGGCGTAGTCCTGCTGGCGCTGGCCGTTGACGGTTTGCGTGCGCAGATTGCCCAGCTGGTCATAGCCCATCTCCTTGCTGCTGCCATCGGCGTGGCGCTCGCGCAGCACCTTGCCCTGGCCGTCCTGGCTGCCGGCCAGCCAGCGCTGCTTGTTCTCGTGCTGGTTGGCGTCAACGGTGGACACCAGATTGCCCATCGCGTCGTAGCCGTAGCGGGTGACGGCTTCGTCGCCCAGCTTGTCGCTGCCGTCGGCGTTCTTCAGCGCATTGCCGTCGTCGTCGCGCAGGCGCAGCCGCGCCTCGCGCTTGGCCACCAGCTTGCCGGCGGCGTTGTAGTCGGAAACGGTGGCGTTGCCGACGCCGTCGGTTTCGCTGACCACTTCGCCGAAGGCGTTGTAGGCCTGGCGGCGCACCACGGTGGCGTTGTACAGCGATTTGTCCACCACCCATTGCAGCGACTGGCCGTTGACCTGGCTGCTGTTGCTGCCGCGGTGGATGTAGCCGCTGGTTTCCAGCGCCGAGCCGTCGGCGCCGTTGATCACCGCGCCGGCGGCGTCGCGCAGGATGAAGCGGTATTCGTAGTCGCCTTCTTTCCAGTTATCGACGTTGAGCAGGAAGGTGCCGGCGGCATTGCGCGGTATCTGGGTCTGCAGCCAATCGCCGTTGCCGCCCTTGACGCGGTAGCTCAGGTCCAGCCGCGCGGCGCTGGGCTGCTTGGGGTCGAACTGGACGCCCAGCGGCAGGATCAGGCCGGAGTTTCGATCCAGCTTGACGTCTTGGTTAGATCCCAGCGCCATTTGGCCGAGCAGGCGGTTGATCAACGCGCCGCCGGCGTCGAAGATCTGGTACTCGAATTCGTAGTTGCCGGCCGGCGCGCCGTTCTCGCCGGTGTCCCAGTCGAAGCGGCCCGGGCCGTCGCCGCTCTTGGTCAGCGCCTTGGTGAGGTAATCGCCCTGGCTGCCGGCCAGGCGGTAGCGCACCACGCCGCTGGCCGCCAGCGGCGACTGGTTGCTCAGGTGGACGATCTGCGTCTGGCTGCTCCATGGCGTCGGCTGGCCCAAAGTGCTGGCCTCGCCGGGCACGAAGCTGCCCACTACGCGGCCGGTCTCATTGCCGCTGGCGTCCAGGCCTTGCAGGTCGTATTCGTAGCGGGTGCCGGGCTTCAGCCCCACGCCTTGGCCATTGATGGTGAACCAACCGTTGGCGATGCCGGCCGGCGCCGCCACGCTGACGTTGTAAGCCTGGGTCCAGGCGCCGCTGCCCGGCGGCGAGCGGAAACGCACCAGGCCATGCGTAGCGTTGCCGCCCAAGCCCGTGACGTTGAGCAGGCCGTCAGCGGTGAGAAAGGCCCGCTCGGCGGCCAGCGGCTGGCCCTGGCCATCCTTGGTCGGGGTGATAGTCGGCGCGCCGTCATTCAGCGCCATCTGCCCCTGGCCGCTGTTCTTTACGTTGCCGGCGGCATCCAGCGCCAGATAGCGGTACTCGTAATTGCCGCGCGCCATGCCTGACCAGTCGTAGGCGAACCAGCCGGCGGCGTTTTGGCCGTTGATCTGCATAGGCGGAACGTTGGCGATTTGCCAGCCAGCCGTACTTCCCACCGGGCGGGTTAACAATAATAGGTGGCTCGCCTCTGTAGGTTGGCGTTGGAAATGAATTTTCTTAGCACTAACATTCCCTTCACTCCACGTTGATCTAGTGATATCCACCCCACCATAATTCTGCCCCCTCATAGCAGGGGTCTCATTATACACTCTAGTATTGCTTTTCAACTGAGCAACAAAAACATCCCCATACTCTGTTCTTTTATACAAGTCAATCGTAACAAAATACAAACTCGGTATATCTATAAACCCCACCGTATCCAATGCAAACTTTTTATCAATAGGAGCATTCTCATCAAAATACTGTGCAAGCAATGGGTCAGTAGGCCTCAAGCGCTTTGCATCATCGATGTTAATAAAAATCGACAAATCAGACCCGTCCGAGCTTGCAACACCATCGCCATAACGAAATAAATTCCAGCCCCCAACTGGGTGATCTCCAATCGGAGTGATAGTCAAACTATCTTCATGCGCAACCGCATGAGCCCGATACCCTCCATCACCAAGTTCCTTGAATGAGTCTGGCAGTTTGATTTTCAGATGAATTCCCTGGGCAACTCTTTGCGATCCCATTCCATCAAAAATATCGCGCACCCCAAAAAAAGAAGCCTCCAAAACTGAAGCTGCTCCTACAGCCTTACCAATCGAAATACGATCCAAAGATGCCGGATTCGCCGCCCCCCCCTTCCGCACCGGCACCTTCCCCACCGTCACCACATCGCCATTGCTCGTCAGCGGCTTGGCCACTTCCCAGGCCTTGACCTGCACCGATTGCGAGTCGGTCGCGTTGGCGATGCGCGGCTGGTAGGTCGCCACGTGCTGGTTGCGCGCGTCGTAGTCGTCCAGCTTCAGCCGGTAATCATTCAGGTATTGCTGGTAGTTGGCGCCCTGGGTGTCGGACAGCCGGTTCAGCACCGTCTGCAAGTCCTGGCTGCGCAGCAGGTCCTGGCTGTCGGCGCCGGACTCCACCGTCATCGTCGCGTTGCCGTTGGCGTCATAGCCGTACAGCTTGGTCACCCCGCCGGCGTTGCCGCGGGTCAGTCGGCCGGCGCCGTCGTATTCGCTGAACTCTTGCCAGTCGCCCTGGCGGTTGAGGCTGGTGCGCTTGTTGGTCACCTGGCCCCAGGCGTTGTAGCGGGTTTCGCTGATCAAGCCGCTGCCGGCGTCCTGCTTGACGCTCTGCTGCTTGGCGGCGGTGTAGGCGTAGAGCGTGACGTCCTGGCCGCCGGCTGCTTCCTTGCGGTCGCGACGGGTGCGGCTGACATTGCCGACGGCGTCGTAGTCGTACCAGGTGACGTTGCCTTCGGCGTCCTTCGTCCAGTCGGCGCGGCCGCCGGTTCCGTAGTGGGTTTCGCTGAACACGCCATCGACGCCGGCCCGGCGCACCTGCGTCGCCTGGCCGAGGCCGTTGTAGGCGGTGTCGGTGGTCGGCCGCACCATCTGGCCGGCTTGATTGGCGAAGGCGGCTTCTTCGCGATGGATCTCGCGGCCCAGCTTGTCGTAGCCAATGTCGGTAACGCCATTCTTGGCGTCGCTCTTGCGGTCCACCAGGCCCAGCGCGTTGTAGTGGTATTGGGTGCGCACTACGCCGGTCTGCAACGTCTGCTGGATGGCGTCGTCCTTGGCCGCGCCGTTGAAGTCGGCCTGGTTGTAGTAGGCGACGTTGAGGCGGCGCTCTTCCTTCACCCGGCCCAGCAGGTCGTAGTCGAACTCGCTGATCCGGTCCTGGGCGTCGGTCTTGAGCTTGGTTTTGACCGCGTCCAGCGTGTCGCCGTCGGCCGGCACGCCGATGGCGGCGGCGTAGCGGGTTTCGCGGATCGGCTTGCCGGCGCTGTTATAGTCCCAGGCCACCGCATAGCCGGCGGCGTCCACTTCCAGCAGCTTGCGGCCAGCCTTGTCGAAATAGCGGCGCACGCTGCGGCCAGTCTTGTCGCGCGCCTGCGCCAGGTTGCCGTTGGCGTCGGTCTCGCGGATCACGTTGCCGTTGGCGTCGTAGTCGCGGCTGGTGACCAGGTCGCTGGTCAGGATGTCGTAGTTGCTCTTGGCGCCGTTGTCGTCGCCTGGCTGGCGGTGCAGCGCGATCACCTGCTGATTGGGCACGATGGTGCGCTTGAGCCGGTTGTTGTTGTCGTACTCAAACTTGGTGACGCGGCAGTTGCCGTCCGCCGGCTGCGGCACGCCGCCATCGGCAGGCAGGCCCACCGCGGTGGCGTACACCCGTTGCTCGATGATGTTGCCGGCGCCGTCGTAGTCCCACTGCGTCAACACGCCGTCGCCGTTGCGTTCCGCCACCTTGCGGTTCTGGCTGTCGTAGCGGGTGCGGGTGACATTGCCACCCGCGTCGATGAACTCCACCAGGTTGCCCGCCGCGTCGTAGCGCCGGGTTTCGGTCGGACTGACGGTGGCTTCGCCGCCGGCCAGCGTGAAGATCTTCACCGCGTCGCCGCTCTGCTTCACCAGCCGGTTCTGGCTGTCGTATTCGTAGCGGGTGGTCCGCTGTTCCGGCAGGCCCGCCGCTTCCACTTGCAGCGTGCGGTTGCCGTAGGCGTCGTATTCGAAGCGCTTGACGCTACGCAGGCCGGCGTTGTCCGGCGGCGCGGTTTCCGTCAGCACATGGCCGGCGGCGTCGTAGCTGTAGTCGTAGCCACCGCCCAGCTGGTTGGTGTACTGCACCTTGTTGCCGAAGGCGTCGTAGGCCATGGTTTCGACGCCGCCTTCGGCGTCGGTGATCTGGGTCTGCCGGCCCAGCGCGTCGTGCTCGATCCGCGTCACCGCGTCGCGCTTGGCGTCGGCGGCGATGGCTGGCGGGGTACCGGTCTGCAAGGTTGCCGGATCGACGCGGGTGGCGTAGCGGGTGATGCGGCTGGCGTTGCCGAAGGCGTCGTAGTCGGTGCCGGTGGCGTCGCCTTCCGGGTCCAGTTGCAGGGTGCGGCGACCCAGCGCGTCGAAATAGAAATAGCCGGCGTTGCCGCGCGGGTCGGTGATCTTGACGGCGTTGCCGAAGGCGTCGTAGTCGGTGACGGTGGCGTCGCCCTCGCCGTGGGTTTCGCTGTGGACGCGGCCCAGCGCGTCGAACGCGCGGGTGGTGAGATGGTTGTTGCCGTCCCATTCCTTGACCCGGTGGCCGAAGGCGTCCAGCTGGTAGCGGGCGGTGGTGGCCGTCTTGACGCCGTCGCCGTGGCTAACCGCCAACAGGCGACCGGCGGCGTCGTAGTCGTTGTGGGTTACCTGGTCGGTGGTCGCGGTGAGCAATCGCGCACGCAGGCCGGCGTCATCCAGACCCGCTTGACTCAAGCCATCGCCTACTCGAGCTGCCTGCACGTTATGCACGTACCAGCGGTTGGTCTGGTTGTACGGCGCGTCGATCTGCAGCCAGACCCGGGCGTAGCCGATGCCCGCCGGAATGGTCAGGTCGCCGGCCAACGCCTGCAAGCCGGCCTTGCCCGGGTCGGCGCTGGCCGCCGCCACCCATTGCGTCCAGTTGACGCCGTCCGCCGAGTAGGACAGACCAATGCGCAGCGCCACCGGCCCCCGTTCCGAGCCTTCGTCGCGGATGGCGTCGACGGCGAAGTGGTACTGTTCGCCCGCCTTCACCGCGAAGGCGGCGCTGGCATTGCTGTCGCGGTTGGTCAGACGGATGGCGTTGCCGGCCACGCCGAAGCCGGCGTCGCTGGCGTTGACGGTGCGGCCTTCGGCCTGCCAGCTGGCGTCCAGCGCGTTGGGACTGGCCACCAGGTTGGCCTGCAGCGGCCGAGCATAGCGGAGGGTGTCGGTGACATTGCCCGCCGCGTCGTAACGCTGTTCGGTGACGGCGCCAACAGCGTCCACGCTGAAAGTCAGCCTGCCGGCGGCATCATAAGCGGCATGCGTCGCCTGATCCTTGTCGCTCGGCCTTAGCTTGGCTCGCAGTTCCGCCTCTCCCAGACCCAGCGCGCTACCCACCGCATTGGCGTAGCGCACGCTGTCGGTGACGTGGCCGAGCACATCGTAACGCTGCTCGGTGACGTAGCCGGCGGCATCGACGCTGAAAGTCGGCCGGCCGGCGGCGTCATAGGCGGTGTGGGTGGTCTGATCGGCGCTGCCGCTCACCAATCGCGCGCGCAGTTCCGCCTCGCTCAGCCCCTGGTCCAGCGGATTGAACGCGGTCAGCATGTTGAGCGCGTTGCCGCCGTCGCCCACCCGGCGCGCTTCGATATTGCGCACCGCCCAGCTATTGGTCTGGTCGCGCGGCGCGTCGATCTGCAGCCACACCCGGGCATACTTCACCCCGGCCGGGATTTTCAATATGCCGCTCAGGTGCTGCAGCCCGGCCTGGGCCGGATCGCTGGCTGCCGCCCGGCTCCATTGCGTCCAGTTGACGCCGTCCGTCGAATAAGTGAAGCCGATTCCGACCGGCGCCGGCGTGCGGCCATCGGCGGTGCCGCCCCGAATGGTATCCAGCGCGAACGTGTATTCTTCGTTTTCTTTTACCGCGAAACCGTTGCTGGCCAAGCTGTCGCGATTGACCAGCAAGATGGCGCTGCCGCCGCTGGCGAACCCGGCATCGGCCGCATTGACCGTGCGGCCGTCGGTGCGCCAGCTTTGGTCGATGGCGTTGGCGCCGCTCACCAGGTTGCTGGCCAGCGATTTGGCATAGCGGATGCTGTCGGTGACATTGCCGGCGGCGTCGTATCGGCGCTCGGTGACGTAGCCGGCGGCGTCGACGCTGAAGGTCGCCCGGCCCGCCGCGTCGTAAATGCTGCGCGTGGCCTGGTCGGTGGCGTCGGTCTGCAAGATCTTGCGCAGGCCGGCGTCGTCCAGCCCCGCCGCGCCCGGTTGCGCCTTGGCGTAGCGGATGGTCGCGGTAACGTTGCCGGCCGCATCGTATTGGCGCTCGGTAACGTAGCTGGCGGCGTCGACGCTGAAGGCCGGACGGCCGGCGGCGTCGTAAACGGTGCGCGTGGTCTGATCGGCGGCGTCGGTCTGCAAGATCTTGCGCAGGCCGGCGTCGTCCAGCCCCGCCGCGCCCGACTGCGCCTTGGCGTAGCGCATTGTGGCCGTGACGTTGCCGGCGGCATCGTATTTCCGTTCGGTGACGTAGCCCAGCGCGTCGATGCTGAAGGCCGGACGGCCGGCGGCGTCGTACACCGTGCGGCTGCTCTGGTCCGCCGCGCTGGCCTGCAGCCGCCCGGCAAGGTCCGCTTCGCTCAACTGCCGCTTGTCGCCCAGATTGGCCAGTTGCACCGCCGTCGCGTAACGGGTGCTCGCAGTCAGCTGGCCGGCGGCGTTGTAGTCGTTGCGCGTCACCTGGCCCAGCGGGTCGATGGTGTAGCGCAGCCGGTCGCCCCCGTCGTACACATAACGGGTCATGTTGCCGGCGGCGTCGGTCTTGGCCACCACGTTGCCGTTGCCGTTGTACTGGTACTGCGTCGCCAGCTTCAGCCCGTCCGGGTCCACCGTTTCGCGGATCCGCCGACCGGCGCCATCGTATTCGTACGCGGTGACCTTGGCTTGCGCGGTGCCCGCCGCTTCGGTCACCCGGAGCTGTTGCCCCTGGCTGTCGTAGTCGTAGGCGGTGGTCAGCTTCAGCCCGTCCGGGTCCACCACCACTTGCTTGACTTGGCCGGCGGCGTCGTAGCGGGTTTCGGTCACCCGGCCGCTGGGGTCGGTTTGCCGCAGGATGCGGCCTTGGGCGTCATAGCACGTTTGTGTCGTCAGTTTCAGGCCGTCCGGATCCACCGTGCGGCTGAGCACCCGGCCGGCGGCGTCGTAGCTGTAGCGGGTCTTGATGCCGCGCGCGTCGGTGGCGGTGATGAGCTGGCCGGCGCTGTCGTAAGCGCTGCTGCTCGTCCCGGCCGCGGTGGTGGTGGACTGCAGTTGGCCGTCGCGGTTGTATTGGTAGGTGGTGGCGTGGCCGAGCGCGTCGATCAGTTTCACCGTTTCGCCGTAGGCATTCTTCTGGCTGACGGTCTGGAGGTTGCCCGGCTGGGTGACGGTGACGGTGCCGCTAGCGTCGTCGTAGACGGTGGTGGTGGTGTGGCCCAGCGCGTCGGTGTGGCTCAGTTCGCGGCCGAAGGCGTCGTAGACGGCGCTTTGGCCGCCATGTCGCGCGTCCTGGGTGGCGATCTGCCGCCCCAGCTTGTCGTAGTCGCGGTGGCTGGCGTTGCCGTTGGCGTCGACGCTGTCGGTCAGACGGCCGAAGGCGTCGTAGCGGGCGCTGCTCTGCAGCGCCAGTCCTTCGGCGTCGGCCGTCTGGCCGACTCGCTGGCCGCGCCGGTCGTAGCGGCTCTGCTGCAGCGCGCGATGGCCGGCGTCGAGGCGCTGGCGCTGGCCGATGGCTTCGCCGAAGGCGTTGTAGTCCCAGTTGTCGCGATTGGCGTTGACGGCGTCGCTTTGGCTGACGCGCTGGCCGAGCCGGTTGTAGCCGATTTGGCTCAGGCTGTCGAAGCCGGCCCGTTGCAGCGCGCTGGCCAGGGTGCCCAGGCTGCCGCGCGGCCCGCCGTTCAGTTGCGCCAGTTGTTCGGGGTTCAGCCGGGTGGCGTAGCTGCGGGTTTCCACCGCTTCGCCGAAGGCGTTGTAGCGGATTTCGCGGATTTCGCCCAGGCTGTTGAGGGTGTGGCTGAGCCGGCCTTCGCCGTCGTAGTAGTACAGGGTTCGGCCGCCGCTGCCGCCTTCGCCGTTGGGGCTGAACGCGGCGATGCGCTGGCCGCCGGCGTTGTATTGGTAAGTGGTGCCGTAGCGGCGCCAGATGGCGTCGGCTTGCGCCTGGCTGGGGGTGGCGCCCAGCGCCGCCAGCGCTTGCGCGCCTTCGCCGCCCAGTTCGCCGCTCAGCCGGCCCTGGCTGTCGTAGCGCTTGAGCTGGCTGCGCACGTCGCCATTGCCGGCATCGCGCACGCTGCGGACCAGATGGCCTTGCTCGTCGTAGAAATTGAGGGTGACCAGGCCGTCGGGCTGGCTTTGCTGGCGGATCAGTTGGTCGGCGTCATCGTATTGGTACAGCAGGCCGCGGTCCTGGCCGCTGGCGGCCGGCCGCAGTTGCGCCAGCGTGGCGCCGGCGGCATTCGCGCGGTTGGCGTAGCGTATCGTCTGCGCCACCCGCCCGCCCGCGTCGTAGACGGTTTCGTCCAGGTAGCCTTCGGCGTCGATCTGGCCGACCAGGCGGCCTTCGCCGTCGTACAGGCGGCGCACGCGCTGGTCTTGGGCGTCCGCCTGCGGGCGAATGGCGTCCAGCGTGTCGCCCGCGGCGGCGCGCGTGGCGTAGCGGATGGTGTCTACCGCGTGGCCCGCGCCGTCGTAGCGCATTTCGGTCAGGTAGCCTTCGCCGTCGACGCTGCCGACCAGCAGGCCGTCGCAGTCGTACAGCTGGCGGCTGACGCGGTCGTTGGCGGCGTCGGCCGCCGGCTGGTTGGCGGCGTCGTTGGGGTCGAGTTCACCCTGGCTGCTCAGCGCCGGCAGCCGCGCCAGCCGTTCGGCGCTCAGCCGGGTGGCGTAGCGCACGCTGCGCGTCAGCCGGCCGGCGGCGTCGTACTGGTTGCGCACGACCCCGCCTTCGGCGTCGATGGTCTGCGCCAGCCGCCCCAGGCTGTCGTACAGCTGGTACTCGAAGCGGTCGTTGCCGTCGTCCGGCGCCGGCCGCAGGCTGGCCACTTGCCAGCCGGCCGGGTCGCCCTGCAGCTTGGCGGCGTCGACGCGGTTGGCGTAGCGCTGGCTGCGGACCATTTGGCCGTTGCCGTTGTACAGCCATTCAGTGAGGCCGAGTTCGGCGTCGATCTGGCCGACCTTGCGGCCCAGCCCGTCGTACAGCAGGTAGCGGACGGCGCCGTTGGCGTCGGTCAGCTTCACCGGCTGGCCGTCGGCGTTGTACTGGGTGGTGGCGGCGCCCAGCGGGCCGCCGGCGTCTTGCTGGCTGACGCTGAGCGCCAGGCCGGCGGCGTCGTAGCGGGTGATGGTGGTCAGGCCGTTGGCCAGGGTGACCGCGGTCTGCCGCTGCGCGTCGCCGTAGACGGTGGTGGTGACCGCGCCGCGCGCGTCCCGGGTGCTGACTACGCGGTTGAGGCCATCGTACAGATAGGAGGAAAGCACCGCGCCGCTGACGCCGTCCAGCTTCTGCAGCAGATTGCCCGCCTGGTCGTAGACGTAGCGCGCCACGGTTTGCTTGCCGTCGGCCACGCCGTTGCCCTGCGCGTCCAGCGTGGCGTAGCGGGTGGTGCTGGCCACCAGGCCGCGCAGGTCGTAAGCGGTGTCGAGGCGTTCGATCCGCGCCGGATCCTGCTGCGCCGCCCACGCTTGCAGCTCGGCTTCGCCGGTGGCGTCGGCCGCATTGGCGTATACGCCGCCCTGGTAGGCCAGACGGCTGGTTTCGCGGCCCTGGGCGTCGTAGCGGTGTTCCACCACCCGGCCCTCGGCGCTGAGGCTGAAGCGCAGATGGCGGCCGCCGGCGTCGTAGACGTAGCGGCTGGTTTCCATGCCATGGCCGCTGTCGACCGTTTCGCTCAGCAGCTGGTTCTGCACGTTGTAGCGGCGGCTGACGCTGTGGCCCAGCGCGTCGCGCTGCAAGACGCGGTTGCCGTTGGCGTCGTATTCGTAATGGGTGGTCTGGCCGCGCGCATCGCTGACGTCGCTGACGCGGCCATGGCCATCGTAGCTGAAGCTTTGTGTCAGGCCGCCGGCGTTCAGGCTCAGCAATTGGCCAGCCGCGTCGTAGCTCAGCAGGGTGGTTTGCCGGGCGGCGTCGGTGATCGTGGTGAGATGGTTGACCGCATCGTAGTCGAAGCGGGTAGTCAGCGTCGCGCCATCGGCGCGCACGTCGCTGACAGTCTGGATGCGGTAATCGCTGCCGACCAGCACGTAGCCGAAATCGAGCCGGCTGCCGTCGTCCTGCTGGATGCTGGCGAGGCGCTGGCTGGCGCCGTCGTAGCGATAGCGGGTGGTGTAGGCCTGGCCGTCGGCGATGCTGTTGTCAGTGGGCGTGAGGTCGGTGCTGACGCTGATCAGACGATTGGCGCTGTCGTAGCCGTAGCGGGTGCGGGTCAGGGTGCGGCGGTTCGGGCCGTCCTGGTACACGGTGCGCAACTGGCTGAGGTTGCCGGCGGCGTCGTAGTCGATGAACAGCGTCTCGCCGCTGGCGCTGTTGAGGCTGACCAGTTGGCCGGCGCCGTTGTAGCCGAGGTCGATGGCCAGGCCGTCGCGGGTCGCGCGCTTGCAGCAGGCGGCCGTTGGCGTCGTAGCTTTCTTGCTGGCCGCTGTCGCCGGCGGTCCAGGTCCAGCGCTGGCCGTCGAAGGCCAGGCTGTCGTCGACGCCGGCGCTGTGTTGCGACAGGTAGCGGCCGCTGCCGGCGTCGAACGCGTACAGGGTGTCGCTGCCGTCTTCGGCGATGCGGTGCACCGTGCTGCCGGCGGCGTTGGCGGCGCCCGAGAGGCCGCGGATCTGGCGGCTGTAGCCCAGGCGCCAGTTGCCGCTGTCGCCGCTCTGGCCTTGGCTGTTGTAGGTGCGCAGCAGGTTGAGCGGCAGGCCGTTAGCGGCCAGGAATTCGTCGCGGTGCTGCAGCACCAGGTTGCCGTTGCCGGCGTTGACGAACACCCGTTCACCGCCGCGGCCCAACTGCGCGCCTCCCAGCTGCCCCTGTTCGCCCATGCCGCCAGCGAACCGTTCCGAAGCCCCAAGCCCGCGCCTGCTACTATTGCAACCATGCTATCCCTCACCAAGAATCCGTTCATCTGCGGAGTCTTATCCCGGGATTTCAGAAAAAGTTTAGCTAAATCGTGAAAAAAACATGATCAACAGCAAGGCAGCCTCGCACATAGGCCTCCGCAGCTGGCCGAGCATGCCCGGCCAGCTGCTAGCATCAAGCCCCTTCCAGACACCGCCGCGATAGAAAAAGGACAATAAGCAAAATGAAAATCTGGCTGGACACCATCGATTTCGACGCCATCAAGGACGCCCAGGCGCTTGGAATTCTGGCGGCGTGACCACCAATCCATCGATACTGGGCGCAGCCGCAAGCTGCGTGGAAGACATCATCGCGACGCTGCTGGAGATCCAGCACGGCCAGGTGGCGGTTCAGGTCATCAGCAACGAGATGCCGGCATGCTGCGGCAGGCACGCGCGCTGGCGGCCATCAGCCCCAGGATGGTGGTCAAGATCCCGGCGATAAACGACGGCTTCAAGGCGATATCGATATTGGAGAAAGAAGGCGTCGCCACCCTGCGACGACCATCTTCGAAACCCGGCAGATCGTGCTGGCGGCTATGGCGGGCGCGAGCTACGCCGCCCCTTACGTCAACCGGATAGAGGCCTCGACCGGCAACGCCTTCGCCCTGCTGCAAGAATCGCAAGCCATCCTGGAAAAACACCGCTACCGGACCGCCATCATGGCCGCCGCGATCAAGTCCACCGATCAATTCCTGCGATGCGCGCAGATCGGGTGGGCGCCATCACATTGCCGCCGTCCGTCTATCAAGGCCTGTTCGCGTCCAGCCAGGACATCGACGACAGTCTGCTGCGATTTGAAACGGGCGTGGCGCTCCAACGCATTCACCGCGCAATCCAGCCTGTTCACGGCATAAGCCATCGCCGCCCGGGGATGCATCCCACCACCGCGATTGCCGGCGGTTTGGCGGCGCGCG